>NZ_JBHYEM010000001.1:0-313666 GCF_051860145.1 Allobosea sp.
CAATGGTGTTCCAGAGCTACGCGCTCTATCCGCATATGACGGTGCGCGACAACATCGCCCTGCCTTTGACCATGGCGCGGCTGAAGCTGCGCCAGCGCCTGCCGTTGCTGCGGCTGCTGTCGCGGCAGCGGCGCGAGGTCCTGCGCGGCATCGAGGCCGATGTCGCCGCGGTCGCCGGCCAGCTCCAGCTCGAACATCTGCTCGAGCGCCGCCCGGCCCAGCTCTCCGGCGGCCAGCGCCAGCGCGTCGCGCTCGGCCGCGCGATGGTGCGCAGCCCCGCCGTGTTCCTGATGGACGAGCCGCTCTCCAATCTCGACGCCAAGCTGCGCGTGCACATGCGCACGGAGCTGGCCGAGCTGCACAAGCGCCTGGGCGCGACCTTCATCTATGTGACGCATGACCAGGTCGAGGCGATGACCATGTCGGACCGCGTCGCCATGATGGATAGCGGGCAGGTGCTGCAGCTCGGCACGCCGTCCGAGCTCTACGAAGCCCCGGCCTCGCTGAAGGTGGCGCAGTTCATCGGCAGCCCGGCGATCAATCTTTTGCCGGCGACGGTTGCAGCCTCCGGCAGGGTCGAGCTGTTCGGCCGGCCGCTGTCGCTCGGCGTCGCCGGGGCGCCGGGTGCCGCCGTGACGCTCGGCATCCGGGCGGAAGCGCTGTCGCTCGCCCAGGGCGAGCCCGGCCATGGCGGACGCGCATGGTTCTCGGCGCGCCTGCGCCGCAAGGAGAATCTCGGCTCCGAATATATCCTGCATTTCGACCTCGCCGGCCGCGACGCGCCCGGCGTGACGATGCGCGCGGCGCCGGCGACGGCCGCAACGATCGGCGAGTCGAGCGAGGTCGCGCTGACCTTCGACGAAGCCGCCTGCCATGTCTTCGACGCGGCCGGCCAGCGCCTGGAGACCCGAAGCGGCACTGGTGCGACGCGCTCCGTCATCCCGCTGAGGGCCTGAGGATGAGCGCCGTCTCCGCCAGCGGGACATTCGCCCGGCCGCAGCGCCGGCTCTGGCTCGAACGGCTGACCGGGCTCGGCTTCGTTCTGCCGGCGCTGGTGCTGCTCGTGCTCACCATGCTGCTGCCGCTGGTCGTGCTCTGCATCCTGAGCCTGACCAATTACGAGTTCGGCGCGATCGCCATGGACTGGGTCGGTTTCGCCAATTTCAAGAAGGCGCTGGCCGACCCGATCATCCGCCGCGCAGTGGGCAACACGCTGCTCTATGTGGCGATCGTCGTGCCGGGCGCGGTCTTCGGCGCGCTGCTCATCGCCATCCTGGTGCATGGCCGGCGCAAGACGCGCTCCTTCTACGAGGTGATCTATTTCCTGCCGGTGACCTCGACCCTGATCGCGATGGCGACGGTCTGGCAGTTCCTGCTCCACCCGGCGCTCGGCCCGGTCAACGCCGTGCTGAAATGGCTCGGCTTCGGCCCGGTCGCCTTCCTGAGCGAACCTTCGACGGCGCTCGCCACGCTTGCCGTGATCGGCATCTGGCAGCTCATCGGCTTCAACATGATCCTGTTCCTGGCCGGGCTGACCGCGATCCCGCGCGATCTCTACGAGGCAGCCGAGATCGACGGCTGCACCAGCCCGATCGACCGCTTCCTGACCATCACCTGGCCGTTGCTGGGGCCAACCACGATGTTCGTCATCGTCACCACGATGATCACCGGCTTCAAGGTCTTCGACACGGTGGCGGTGATGACGCGGGGCGGGCCGATCGGCTCGACCGAGGTGCTGCTCTATAACATCTACCTGGAAGGCTTTCAGTATTTCCACACCGGCTATGCGGCAGCGCTGACCTTCGTCTTCCTCGCCTTCATCCTCGTCTTCTCGGTGGCGCAGACCTTCACGCTCGACAAGAAGGTGCATTACTGATGGCGACGATCGACCTCCCAGCCCCCGACCGGGCCGCGATCGCGATCACGCCCGCCGGCGCGGTGGCCCGGCGCCTGCTGTCGCTCGCGTTCACGCATGGGCTGCTGCTCTGCGGCGCCATCTTCATGCTGCTGCCCTTCGTCTGGATGCTGATCACCTCGATCAAGCCGCCGGCCGAGATCTTCAACGCCGAGATCTCGCTCTGGCCGAAGCAGTTCTACGGGGTCGAGAACTACCGTTTCGCGCTGGAGAAGGCGCCGCTGCTGCGCTTTGCGCTGAACGGCGTCATCCTCTGCGTCGGCATCCTGGTGGTGCAGCTCCTGGTCGCGATCCCTTGCGCCTATGCGCTCGCCAAGCTGCGCTTCCCCGGCCGCAACCTGCTCTTCGTGCTGGTGCTGCTCGGCCTGTGCATCCCGGTACAGGTGCCTGCCATGCCGCTCTATATCGCGCTGGCCGAGCTCGGGCTGCTCAACACCTATTTCTCGATGATGGTGCCGTTCTTCCTCTCGGTCTTCGCCATCTTCCTGTTCCGCCAGTTCTTCCGCGGCTTTCCCGACGACATCATCCAGGCGGCCCGGCTCGACGGCATGAGCGAGTTCGAGATCGTCTGGCGGATCGTGACCCCGAGCGCCTGGCCGGCCATCGCCGCCTTCTCGGTGTTCTCGGCCGTGGCACACTGGAACGACCTGTACTGGCCGCTCATCGTCATCTCCGACGCGAAGCTGGCGCCGCCGCCGCTGGGGATGATGTTCTTCGCCGATGCGGAGACCGGCTCGAATTACGGCGCGCTGACGGCGGCGGCGACGATCCTGACCGCGCCGCTCGTCATCGCATTCCTGATCGCAAGACGAAGGTTCATCGACGGCATCACGATGACCGGAGTGAAGTAGCCCAAGCCTGACGCAAGACCATCCATCCAAGACCAGCCACCACGGAGAAGACCCATGAAACGTTTCGGCAGGGCGCTCGCTGCGGCGACGCTCGCCCTCGTCGCCTCGACGGCGGCGCGGGCCCAGGACGTCACCCTCGACGTGCTCTACGCCTTCCCCGCCTTCGCCAAGTTCCACGAGCCGATCGCCGCGGAATTCATGAAGCAGAATCCCAAGATCAAGATCAATTTCCGCGCCCCGGCGGCGAGCTATGACGAGGGGCATCAGACGATGCTGCGTCAGTCCGTCACCAACCAGCTGCCGGACGTGTATTATTCCGGCTTCCACCTGCTGACCGAGCTGGTCGAGTCGCTCGACAAGCGCAAGCAGATCGTCGATCTCGGGCCGATGCTCGCAGCCGAGCCGGAGGCCTGGCGCAAGGCGAATTATTCGGACGCGCTGCTCTCGCTCGGCCAGGTCAACGGCAAGCAGTCGGGCCTCGCCTTCAACGCCTCGACCCCGCTGATGTATTTCAACGCCGACCTGGTGAAGAAGGCCGGTGGCGATCCCGAGAAGATGCCCGACACCTGGACCGACCTGCTGGCGCTGGCCAAAAAGATCCGCAGCGGCGACACGGCCGGCCTCGCCTACAACATCCATGACTGGCCGGATGACTGGCTGTGGCGCGGCATGGTCCTGCAGGGCGGCACGCCTCTGCTCAGCGCGGACGGAAAGAAGGTCGCCTTCGGCGGCGAGACCGGCGAGACGATCCTCGCGACGCTGCGCAGCTTCGTCAGCGATGGCGGCATGCCGCTGATCGACTGGGACCAGTCGCGCCAGCAGTTCATCGCCGGCAAGATCGGCATCTTCTTCGACACGCCGGCGCGGCTGCGCCAGGTCACGGATCTCGTCGGCGAGCGCTTCACGCTGAAGACCGCGCTCTTCCCCGTCGACAACAAGGAGAAGGGCACGCTGCCGACCGGCGGCAACGCGGCCCTGATCACCGCCAAGGACCCGGCCAAGCAGAAGGCGGCCTGGGAGTTCATCAAGTTCGTCACCGGCCCCGAGGCCCAGAAGATCGTGGTCGAGACCGCCGGCTACATGCCGACGAACCTGCGCGCTGGCGAGGACGCTTTCCTCGGCCCGTTCTACAAGGAGAACGCGAATTTCCGCACGATCAACGGCCAGGTCTCGCGCGCCGCGCCGTGGCAGGGCTATCCGGGCGGCAACTCGGTCCGGATCTGGCGCCAGCAGCGCGAGGTCGTCTCCGGCGTGATGCGCGGCGAGATCGCGCCCAAGGCGGGCATCGAGCGCATCGTCTCCGAGACCGAAGCGCTGATGAAGTGAACGAGGCTTCTTAAGGCCGAACGCCATCGCCACCCGGCCTCGCTGCCGGGTGGTATATCTTTCGAGCCCTCATCCTGAGGAGCGGACGAAGTCCGCGTCTCGAAGGATGATCCAGAGCGCACTGGCTGCATCCTTCGAGACGCCGCTTACGCGGCTCCTCAGGATGAGGGCTGAGGTTACAGGCAGCCACTTTCTCTCGAAGGTCCTTCAATGATCATCGCCCAGCTCAGCGATTTCCATGCCCGCCCCGTCGGCCGCCCCGCCTATGGCGATATCGACACCAATGCCGCGATCCGGCGGGCGGTCGACGCCGTCCTGGCGATGGAGCCGCGTCCCGACTGCGTGCTGGTCACCGGGGACCTCACCGATTGCGGCCTGCCCGAGGAATACGAGATCGTGCGCGAGGCGCTCGCGGCGCTGCCGATGCCGGTCTATGCCGTGCCGGGCAATCACGACCGGCGCGAGAGTTTCGCGCAGGTGCTCGGCGCCAGCCATGGCTATCTGCCGAAGGCGGGCTTCCTGCACTACACGGTCGAGGATTTTCCGGTTCGCCTGATCGGGCTCGACACCGTCATCGCCGGCCAGGATGGGGGCGAGATCTGCGCCGAGCGCGAGGCCTGGCTGGCCGGGCGCCTGGCTGAAGGGAACGGGCGGCCGACCGTCATCTTCATGCATCACCCGCCCTTCCGCGTCGCCGTCGACGGCATGGACGTCATGCCCTGCCGGGTCTCGCCGGGTTTTGCCGCGCTGATCGCGCGCCATTCCGAGATCGAGCGGGTAATTTGCGGCCATTACCACCGCCCGATCCAGCGGCGTTTCGCGGGCACGATCGGCTATGTCGCGCCGGGCACCGCGCATCAGGTGGCGCTCGACCTGCGGCCCGGCCGCGAGAACCGCCTGATCATGGAGCCGCCGGCCTTCGCGCTGCATGTCTGGGATGCCGAGGCCGGGCTCGTCAGCCATTTGCAGCCAATCGGCGATTTCGGCCCGATCCGTGATTTCATCGCCGACCCGGACTATCCCGGCCAGGCCCAGCCGGTGGCCGCTCATGCCTGATCCGCAAATATCCTCGCTGCTCGGCCCGGCCGATGCGCTGGCCCGCGAGGCCGGCGAACTGCTGGTGCGCATGCAGGGCGAGCAGCTCGCAGTCGCCCGCAAGGAATTGCGCGACGTCGTCACCGCCGCCGACCTCGCCTCGGAGAAGCTGGTCATCAATGGCTTGCGCCGGCTCACGCCGGATGCAGCGATCCTGTCGGAGGAGGCCGGTTTCAGCGGCTCCAAGGATGCCGCGCGCTGGATCATCGATCCGCTCGACGGCACGGTGAACTATGCCAGCGGCCTGCCTTGGTTCTCGGTGACGATGGCCTATCAGGTTGCGGGCCGGACCGTGCTCGGCCTCACCCATGCGCCGCTCGCCGGGATCGTGGCGCGCTACGCGGAGGGCGGCGTCGCGACCGTCAACGACCGCCCGGCCCATGTCTCCGGCACCGCCTCGCTCGCTGATGCCGTCGTCTCGGTCGTGCTGACCTCGCATTACACCACCGAGGAGGTGGCACGGACCAGCGACGTCATCCGCCGGCTCGCCGGGATCACGCGGGGCGTGCGCATCGTCGTCTCGGGCGGGCTCGAAATGTCGCTGGTCGCGGCCGGACGGCTCGACGCCTTCATCGGCCTCAAGGCCGACATCGTCTCGCATGCCGCGGCGATGCCGCTGGTGCGCGCCGCGGGCGGACGGGTCACGACCCTCGACGGACGCGAGGCCGGCGACGACGACCTCGAGAAGATCGCCTCGAACGGTCTGATCCATGACGAGTTGCTGGAGGCGATCCGCGGCGCTTGAATGCTTCAGCGCAGCATGAGGTGGCGCTCGTAGCCGCGACGCTTATGCGCGAGCGCCTCGGCCAGCGCCGCCTCCGGGGCGATCTCGACGCCGCGTTCGCCGCCTATCCCGTCCGCCAGCAACGGGCCGCCGATGCCGAGACGGGCGAGGCGGGCGGCGCCCAAAGCGGGGCCGATCGCTGCGCTGTCCGAGACCGCCAGCGGCATGCCGATCGCACTGGCGACGAGGCGCGCCCAGAGCCGGCTGCGGGCTCCGCCGCCAACGAGCGCGAGCTGCCGGACCGGGGCACCGGAGGAAGCGAGCGCGGCGTGACATTCTCCCAGCGCCAGCGCCACGCCTTCCAACACCGCCTGCACCAGATGCAGCGGGGTCGTCGCCATGGTGAGACCCGAGAAGGCGCCGGTCAGCGCCGCATCGTCATGGGGCGTGCGTTCGCCGGCGAGATAGGGCGTGAAGACCGGCGTATCCGCAATAGTGAGCCCAGCCGCCTCGACCTCGCGCATGAGCCGCGGAATGTCGCTCGCCCCGACCAGCGAAGCCACCCAGGCGAGCGCCGCGCCGGCGCTGAGCACGCAGCCATTCTGCCCAAAAAGCCCGCCGACGGCGTGGCGGTGGGTGTGCATGCCCTGGTCGCGCGCCGGAAGAAAGCGATCATTGGCGAGGAAATAGACGCCCGAGGTGCCGAGGCTGATCGAGGCGGAACCAGCAGCGACGACGCCGGCGCCGACCGCGCCGCACATGTTGTCGCCGGCGCCACCGACAATCGGCAGGCCGGCGCGCAGGCCCCAGCGGCGGGTGAGGCCGGGCAGCAGCGTCCCGCCAATCTCGTGACAGGCGAGAAGAGCCGGCATCCTGTCCTCGTCGAGCCCGCAGGCGGCGAGCAGCTCCGGACTCCAGCACCGCGCCCGCGTGTCCATGAGCAGCGTGGCGCTGGCATCGGCATGGTCGCTGGCGGCGACGCCCGTCAGCTTCAGCCGGATATAGTCCTTGGGCAGGAGGATGCGCCGGGTCCGTGCCAGGGTTTCCGGCTCATGCCGGGCGAGCCAGAGCAGTTTCGGCGCCGGAAAACCCGGCATCGCCCGGCAACCGACCAAGCCGGCGAAATCGGGGACGGCAGCTTCGATCTCGGCGCATTCACGGGTGGCGCGGCCATCGTTCCAGAGCAGGGCCGGGCGCAGCGGTCGATCCGCCGCGTCGAGGCAGGCGACGCCGAGCATCTGTCCGGAGAGGCCCGCCGCCGCCACGGCGGCCATGCGCTTCGGCTCGGTCGCCGCCAAGGCGTCGAGCGTCGTCGCGACGGCCTGCCACCAATCCTCCGGCTCCTGCTCGCACCAGAGCGGCCGCGGGCGCGAGACGGTGAGCGGAGCGGTCGCCTCCGCCACGATCCTGTCCCGCTCGTCGACGAGCACCGATTTGACGCCGGAAGTGCCGAGATCGATGCCGAGGACCAGGGCCATCGGGGCTCAGCCGCGCAGCAGCTTCAGCGCGGCAGAAGCGGTCCGCTCGTCAGTGACCAGCACCGAGGCGAGCCGAGCCCGTATTGCGGCCGCGATGATGGCGGCCTTGTTGAGCCCGCCCGAGGCGAGGATCACGGTCGGGATGCGGCGCATGGCATCATGCGGCAGGGCGATGGCACGGCGGTTGATCGGGTGGTCGATCGGATTGCCTTCGGCGTCGATGAACTGGCCGAGCATGTCGCCGACGGCGCCCCGCGCCGCCAGTTCCTCCGGCCGCACGTCCTTCGGCAGCCCGTAGCGGACGAGCAGCGAGCGCTCGGTCAAATCGCCGGCGCTGAGCACGGCGATATCGACCGCCCGGATGCGGGCGAAAGCCTCCTCGAAGACATCCTGGGCCAGGATGGTGTCGCGCGACTGCGGCGTGCCGGCATAGATCGGCGCGGCGAGGTAATGGCATTCGGCCTGCCAGCGCCGGGCCAGCCCGCTGGCGATCTCGAAGGTGTTGAGCTCGATGCCGTAGGTCAGGCCGCCCATCATCGAGGTGACCTGCATCTGCGGGTACTGGCCGGAACGGACATGGCGGATCGTCTCCCGCAAGGTGCCGCCCCAGCCGACGCCGAAGCCGCCATGCGGCCGCTCCTCGACCATCCGCGAGATCAGCTCGCCCGCGGCGCGGCCGATCAGCGCCGGCACCTGCTCGGCCTTGGCCGGCGTGGGCACCACCACCGCCTCGCGCAGGCCGCCCTCCTCGACCAGCGCGCGCTCCAGGCGCACGCAGCTCTCGAGGCGGGAATTGATGGTGATGTTGACGAGGCCGCTGCTGCGCGCCTCGACCAGCAGGCGATTGACCCTGAGGCGCGTCATCTTGAGGCGGTCGGCGATCTCCGCCTGGGTCAGCCCCTCCATGTAATAGAGCCATGCGGCTCGGACCTGGGTCTGTGCATCGTCCGGCATCGCAGCTCCGTGGGCGATCGTCGCATCGGGACCGCGCGGCGGCGGCCGGATTACATTTGCCTTGACCGGAATACATCAGTCGGGAGGCCGACCACAATGCAATCGCGCGCCGCGCCCGAACCCCGCTCCACGCATGTCCCGGCACCTGATGAGTCGGGTTGACCAAAACTAATGTAAGATACAGAATACATTTGTAGAAGGCGTTTCTCACCGCCTGGAGTCTCGACCCCGACATGTCCCGAGCCGTCTTTCTCCACGCTCCCGGCGATGCGCGCGTCGCGCCCTTCAACCTGCGCGAGGGCGCGCCGGGCGAGACGCTGCTCGACGTGGCGGCCGTCGGGCTCTGCGGCAGCGACCTGCACTACTACAAGGATGGCGGCATCGGCGCGGCGGCGATCAGCGAGCCCTTCGTGCCCGGCCACGAGTTCGGCGGCTGGCTGACAGAGGATCTGCCGGAGCTCGGGCTGGCGCGCGGCGCCCTCGTCGCGGTCGATCCCAACCATGCCTGCGGCCATTGCGACCATTGCCATGCCGGCCATCCCAATCTTTGCCCGAATGTCGCCTTCATCGGCGCACCGCCCCATCATGGCGCGATGACCGAGCGGATCTGGGTGCCGCGCTCGCTGATCGTGCCGGTGCCGCAGGATTTCACGCCGCTCGACGCAGTGATGCTGGAGCCGCTGGGCGTCGCGATCCATGCCGTCGATCTCGCCAGGCCGAAGCTGCTGGAACGCGTGGCGCTGGTCGGCTGCGGGCCGATCGGGCTGCTCATCCTCCAGGTCCTGAAGGCGGTCGGCGCCGGCGAGGTCCTGGCCTGCGATCCCCTGCCCCATCGCCGGGCGCTCGCCCTGAAGCTCGGCGCGGCAAAAGCCGGCGCCAGCGTCGAGGACATCGCTGAATGGACGCGCGGTGAAGGCATGCCGCTGGTGATCGAGGCGACGAACGCGCCGGAAGGATTTCGCGATGCGGTGCGCGCCGCGCGGATCGGCGGGCGCATCGTGCTCGTCGGCATCCCTGATGGCGATACCTATACGCTGCCCGCCTCGGAGGCGCGGCGGCGCGGCCTCTCGATCAAGTTCTCGCGGCGCATGGGCCATGTCTATCCGCGCGCGATCGAACTCGTCGCGCGCGGCAAGGTCGATGTCGAGGCCGTGGTCAGCCACCGCTTCACGCTGGAAGAGACGCCCGACGCCTTCCGCCGGCATGCCGAAAACGAAAGCGGCATGGTGAAGAGCCTGATCTATCCGCGGGGCGTGCCGGCATATCTGTAAAACGCTGAGGTCATCCTGGGCGACCGAAGGGAGACCCGGGATCCATGCCTGAACGGAATGCGTTCCGGATAGACCCCGGCTCTGTGCCGCTGACGCAGCTTGGCCGGGATGACGCCGATGCGGTCTATGAGAACGGATCGAACGGCGTCGGGAAGCGGCCGGTCGGGGCGATCTCCGGATAGGCCGACCGCATCAGCAGCCGGCCGTCGCCCGGCTCGGCGAGCACCTGCGTCCCGTCGAAGATCAGGCGGCCGCGCTGATAGGTGGCGACGGGATAGCCCTGCAGCTCGAGCCCTTCATAGGGCGTGTAGTCGCTGCCGTGATGCTGCAGGGCATTGGTCAGGCAGACGCGCTTCTTGGGATCGAGCAGCACGATATCGGCGTCCGCGCCGAGCGCGATCGCGCCCTTGCGCGGCGCCAACCCGAAGCGGCGCGCCGGATTGGTCGAGACGATGGAGACGAAGGTCCGCAGGTCGATGCGACCCTTGGCGACCCCTTCCGAATAGAGGATCGGCAGGCGCGCGGCGAGACCGGGCACGCCATTGGGGATCTTGTTGAACGGCGCCGCCTCGCCATGCTGCTTCTTGCCGCGCGGATCGTCGAAACGCAGCGGCGAGTGGTCGGAAGAGACGATGTCGATCACGCCGTCGCGGATGAACTGCCACAACGCCTCGCGATCGGCCGGCTGGCGCAGAGCCGGCGAGATCATGAACTTGGCGCCCTCGAAGCCGGGCCTGTCCATGTCGGCCTCGCCGAGCACGAGATATTGCGTGCAGGTCTCGGCCCAGGCCTTCTGGCCACGCGCCTGGGCGCGCGCCACCTCCTCGCCCGATTGCGCGCCGGAGACGTGAAAGATCTGGAGCGGCGCGTCGAGCGCCTCGGCCAATGCCAGGATGCGGTGCGTCGCCTCGCGCTCGACCACCATCGGCTTGGCCCAGGCGAGATGGCGCGGCGCGGTCAGCCCCGCCGCCAGCAGCGCCTGCGTCAGCCAGCCGATCAGCTCGTGATGCTCGGCATGGACGCAGACCAGCGCGCCGGCTCGCCTTGCGGCGGCGAGCACCTGCAGGATCTGCGCGTCGCCGAGCCGGTTGCTCTCATAGGTCATGAAGACCTTCACCGAGCGGTGCCCGGCCTCGACCAGCGCCGGCAATTCGCGCTCCAGCACGTCAGGCGTCGGGTCGTTGACCAGGAGATGGAAGCCATGGTCGATCCGGGCCTGTTTCGCCTTCTCGGCATAGGACGCGACGGCCTGCGCCAGCGAGCCGCCGCGGATCTGCGGTGCGTGGCAGACGACCGTGGTCGTGCCGCCGGCTGCGGCCGAGGCGGTGCCGCTGGCGAAACCGTCGGCGATATCGGCGCCGGAGGAGAAGGGCTGATCGAGATGGACATGGCTGTCGACGCCGCCGGGAAGCACGAGCAGCCCCTTGGCGTCGACACTCTCGCGGCCGCGCAGATTCGTCCCGATCCCGGCGATCAGCCCGTCCCTGACGCCGATGTCGCACATTGCGATCTCGGTCGCGGTCACCGCCGTTCCGCCGCGAATGACCAGATCATACTCGCTCATGACGGATCTCCGGGTCGGCCGGCGCTCATCCGGACAGTGCTCATCCCGCTTGGGCGACCGCCTTGTTCTGCAGCCGCGACACCATGCGCACGAAGGGCCAGAACATCAGGAAATAGACGATCGCGACCGCAACCAGCGGCGTCGGATTGTAGAGCAGGCCCTGCGCCAATTGGGCCGAGCGCAGCAGCTCCTGCAAGGCGACGGCCGAGGCGATCGAGGTCTGCTTGACCAGCTCGACCGTGTTGCTGATCAGGTCGGGCAGGACGTTCCGCGTGCCCTGCGGCACCACGACATAGGTCATGCTCTGGCGCCAGGTCAGACCGGTCGAACGCGCCGCCTCGCGCTGGCCCTTCGGCACGGATTCGATGCCGGCCCGGAAGATCTCGGCGAAATAGCTCGAGCCGTTGAGCGTCAGCGCCAGCACCGCGGCCGTGAATTCATGCAGCTTCAGCCCGAGGAAGGGCAGACCGAAGAAGATGAAGATCAGCAGCACCAGCGGCGGGATCGCCCGCAGCACGTCGACATAGGCGACGAGCAGCATGCGCAGCAGCTTGCTCTGCGAATCCTGGGCCATGGCGATGGCAACGCCGCAGGCGACCGAGAGCGGCACGGCGACCGCGGCGAGCCCGAGCGTCATCCACAGGCCCTGCAACAGCAGCGGCCAGACCTGCTTCAGGACGTCGATATTGAAGAATGTCGTGACGAGATCGTCCATCACGACCTCGGATGGGCATAGGCGCGCTCGAGCCAGCGCGTGAAACGCACGAAGGGCAGGAACAGCAGCAGGAAGAGCAGCGCGCCGACGGTCAGCGCGGTCGGGTTGGCGACGTTGGACTGGATGCTCGAGGTGACGTTGAGCAATTCGGGCACCGCCACGACCGAGCCGAGCGTCGTGCCCTTGCTGATCCCGATGGCGCGGTTGGTCAAAGGCGGGATCGAGATGCGCACGACCTGCGGCAGGATGATATAGGCGAGCGTCTGGTTGAAGCCGAGGCCGGTCGAGCGCCCGGCCTCCCACTGCCCCTTCGAGACCGCGTTGATGCCGGCCCAGAAGATCTCCTCGCAAAAGGCCGAGAGCACGATCGCGAGCGCGACGACCGTCGCGGTGAAGGGCTCCAGCACCAGCCCGAAATAGGGCAGCGCGAAATAGGCCAGCACGATCAGCACGAGCTGCGGGATCGAGCGGAAGAAATCGATATAGAGGATGATCAGCGCGTTGAGCGGCTTGAAGCCGTAGAGGCGCAGGATGGCGATCACCAGGCCGAGCGGGATGCCGATCAGCACGGTCAGCACCGACATCTGGATGGTGATGAAGAAACCGCGCAGGATATCCGGCCAATAGGCCGCCATCAGCGAGAAATCGAAGAAATAGCGGATGATCTGATCCATGCGCCCGTCAGGCCCTCGAACGGGTGACGAAGTCGCGGATGCGCTGGTGCTGCGGCGAGACCAGGATCTCCTGCGGCGTGCCTTCCGCCAGGACGGCGCCATGGTCCATGAACACGACGCGATCGGCGACATCGCGCGCGAAATGCATCTCATGGGTCACGACGATCATGGTCATGCCCATCTCCTTGGTGCGGACCATGACGTTGAGCACCTCGCCGACGAGCTCCGGATCGAGCGCCGAGGTCGGCTCGTCGAAAAGCATGACCTGCGGCTCCAACGCCATGGCGCGGGCGATGCCGACGCGCTGCTGCTGGCCGCCCGAGAGCTCCGCCGGATGGGAGTCGGCCTTGTGCGAGAGTCCGACCAGTTCGAGATGATGACGAGCCTTTTCCTCGGCCTCGGCCTTGCCCAGCCCGACGACCTTGCGCAGCGCGAGCGTGACGTTCCCCAGCGCCGTCTTGTGCGGGTAGAGGTTGATGCCCTGGAAGACCATGCCGATGCGCCGGCGCAGCAGGTTGAGATCGACCTTGGAGCCGGTCACTTCCTCGCCGCCGACGCGGATCGTGCCCGCAGTCGGCTCTTCCAGACGGTTGATGCAGCGCAGGCAGGTGCTCTTGCCCGAACCGGACGAGCCGACGATGACGACGGCCTCGCCCTTGTTGACCCGGAGGTCGACGCCGCGCAGAACCTCGACATCGCCGAAGCTCTTGCGCAGGCCGGCGATCTCGACGATCGCCTGTCCGGGCGCGGGCGCCGCTTCAGCCGCTGCGCTCACTGGCAGGTGGCCTTGTGCGGCGTGGCGTCATAGCCCTCGAAATCCGGCGCACCGACGCCCGGATAGACCTTGTCTATGGACGAGCCGGCATCCGGCTTCACGCCGAACCATTTCTCGTGGATCTTGGCGAGCGTGCCGTCGGTCTTGATGCATTCGAGCGCCGCCTCGACCTTGGCGCGGAAAGCCGCATCCTCCTTGCGGAAGGCGATGCCGAAATTGCGGCCGCTATCGAGCACGAAGGCGACCTCGGCGGTCGGGGTCTGGGTCGCGACATAGCGTGAGACCGGCACGTCGGCGACATTGGCGAAGGCGCGGCCGATCATCACCGCCTGCACGGCGTCGGCGTTCTTGTTGTAGCGCTGGATGGTGTAGCCGTATTTGGCCTCGTTGTCGGTCAGCCACTTGTCCGAGATCGAGCCGTTATTGACGGTCACGGCCTTGCCCTTCAGCTCCTCCAGATTGGCGATCTTGCCGCCCTTCTTGACGAGGAAGCCGAGGCCGGTCGGCATATAGGGCTCGCTGAACAGCATCTGCTGGGCGCGCTCCGGCGTGATGTTGGTCGGCGCCGGGATCATCTCGTAGCGCTTCGAGAACAGGCCGGCGAAGATCGCCGAGAAGTTGGAATCGGTGACCTCGACGCCGGGGCGGCCAAGCTGCTTCGCCAGCGCCGCCGACATGTCGTAGGTGAAGCCGGTGGTCTCGCCGGTCGCGGTCTTGAAGCAGAACGGCGCGAAGCCGAGATCGCAGGCGACCTTGAGCTTTTCATTAGCCGGATGATCGGCGTCCTGGGCGAGCACCGGCGTGGCGAGAAGAGCCGCGACCGCAAAGCCCCGGACAGCGGCGCGCGCTGCGTTGACCGACAAAAATCTCATGATCCTGCTCCCGTTCGACGCCGCGATCCCACGCAGCGAATGGCGCACCGGGATTGCCGCGCCCTTCGCTTGCAACAATCCGGCCAACCCGAAGCCGAACTCTATCAGCGGCAATTCATGCCTTACCAATCACATATTGTCGGGGGTCCATAATCTCATGTTAAGTCGGTCGGGATGGAATCGGCCGGCTCGCCGCCCTCCGGAGGGGGCGGCGGCACGAGATCGCGCAGGATGTCGACGAAGGCGCGGGCGGTGCGCGACAGCGGCTCGTAGCGCAGGGTCAGCAAATGAGCGCGCACCCGCGTGATCGGCGCGAGCGGGCGCGAGACCAGCTCGGGCCAGGTCCGCCCGCGCAGCACGAACTCATCGACGACGGCGACGCCTGCGCCAGCCCGGACCATGGCGCAGGCGACCGGCGTGAAGCGGACGACGGTGCTGACCTTGATCGGCTCGGGGCTCGAGGCCAAAGCCTGCTCCACGATGTAGCCATAGGGCGTCTGCGGGCCGAAGCCGATCAGCGGGTAGGGCGCGATATCGGCCGGCCTGACGACCCGCAAGCGCGCCAGCGGATGGTCGCGCGGCATGATCGCCATCAGCCGCCCCTCGGTCATCACCTGCGACTGGATGGTCGGCTCGTCGACCGGCAGGACGGAGACGCCGAGATCGGCGCGGGCGCTAGTGATCTTGGCGATGACCTCGAGCAGGGTCAGGATCTCGAACTCGACGCGCAGATCCGGGAAGCGCTGGCGCAGCCGCGCGATCGCGTCCGGCACCATGGTCTGGCCGACGCTCGGGCTGGCGACGATGCGGACCGAGCCGGTGCCGCGCTCGCGCAGTTCCTCGGCGAGCTCGTTGACGCGCAGCACGCCCTGATGGACCTGGTCGACCTCGGTGAAGAGCCGGCGCGCCTCCGGCGTCGGCTGGATGCGGCCGCGCACGCGCTCGAACAGGCGCAGCTCCAGCCTGTCCTCGGTATAGGCCAGGAGCCGGCTGATCGCCGGCTGAGAGACGGAGAGCAGCCGCGCGGCGCCGCTGATCGAGCCGGTGATCATGATGGCGCGGAAGACTTCGAGCTGGCGCAGGTTCAATCGCATGCGAATAACGTCCGGTTAT
The DNA here is from genome assembly GCF_051860145.1 of Allobosea sp. GTDB lineage: Bacteria > Pseudomonadota > Alphaproteobacteria > Rhizobiales > Beijerinckiaceae > Allobosea. The sequence goes on from NZ_JBHYEM010000001.1 coordinate 15,328, forward strand.
GGCTGCTGGCTGAATTAGCATATTTTCTTGGGCGCGCAGTCCTCTAGTCTCGCTGGAAACCGGCCAGCCGGCCGGCGAACGCGTGCGAGCGAGGCTGGGCGATGGGACGCTTTCTGACGATCAAGGATGTCGAGGCGGCGATCGCCGGCGGATCGATCTTCGCGGCCGGCGGCGGCGGCTGGGCCGATCACGGCCGCATGCTCGGCACGGCCGCGGTGCTGTCCGGCCGGCCCGAGTTGGTCTCGATCGAGGATGCGCCCGACGACGCGATCATCGCCACCGCGGCAGCCATCGGCGCGCCGGCGGGCACGACCGAATGGGAGATGCTCGGCGTCGACTATGTCCGCGCCGTCCAGCTGCTGCAGGAGGCGCTCGGCAAGCCGGTCTACGGCCTGATCATCGGCCAGAACGGCATGTCGAGCACGCTCAACGCCTGGCTGCCGAGCGCCCTGCTCGGCGTCAAGGTGATCGATGCCGTCGGCGACATCCGGGCCCATCCGACCGGCGACATGGGCTCGATCGGCCTCGCCAACAGTCCCGAGCAAACGATCCAGGTCGCGGTCGGCGGCAACCGCGCCAAGAACTCCTATATCGAGCTGGTGACGCGCGGCGCGACCGCCAAGGTCTCGCCGATCCTGCGCACCGCCTCCGACATGTCCGGCGGCTTCATCGCCTCCTGCCGCAACCCGGTTCCGGCCTCCTATGTCCGCAAGCACGCGGCGCTGGGCGGCATCTCGATGGCGCTGGCGCTGGGCGAGCGCATCCTCGCCGCGACGGGCAAGGGCGGCTCGGCCGTCATCGACGCGATCTGCGACCAGACCGGCGGCTCGATCATCGGACGCGGGCCGGTGGCGCGCAAGGCCGTGCAATACACGACCGAGGCCTTCGACATCGGCACCATCCAGGTCGGCTCCGGCCCGACGGCGCGCATCCTCCATGTCATGAACGAATATATGGCGGTGACCGATCCCGACGGCGCGCGGCTCGCCAGCTACCCCGACGTGATCACCACGCTCGACAGTGACGGCAAGCCGGTCAGCGTCGGCCATATCAGCGAGGGCATGGAGCTTTCGATCCTGCGCATCGCCAAGGACAAGATCCCGCTCAGCTCGAGCGTCACCGATCCAAGCGTCTATCCCGTAGTCGAGAGGGCGCTCGGCATCGACCTGACGGGCTATGCGCTCGGCAAGGCGGTCTAGTCGCCTGCCGTTTCGTCAAATAACAGCCCGTTATGGGCGACGGCAGAATTGGTATGTTTGGCTTTGGAGCCGAGCCGCTATCGTGACGCCGCGCCGACAGGCAAGCCATCTCAAGCGGATATCAGACCATGAGTGATTTCGATCTCGTCCTTCGCGGCAACGTCGTCCTGTCCGACCGGATCATCGAGGACGGCTATGTCGCCGTCAGCGGCGACAAGGTCGGCAAGGTCGGCTCCGGCACGCCGCCTTCGGCGCGCGAGACCCAGGATTTCCGCGGCCAGTGGATCATCCCCGGCGTGATCGACGGCCAGGTCCATTCCGGCAGCCAGGCCAATCACGAGGGCATCGGGATGTGCTCGCGGGCGGCGGCGGCCGGCGGCGTCACCGTGATGGTCGACATGCCCTATGACGAGCCCGAGCCGGTCACCAATGCCAAGCTCTTCAACGAGAAGGTCGCGGTCGTCGAGCGCGACGCCCATGTCGATGTCGCGCTCTATGCCACGATCACCATCGAGAACGGGCTGCATGCAATTCCGGGCCTGGTCGAAGCCGGCGCCTGCGCCTTCAAGTTCTCGACCTTCGAGGCCAACCCAACCCGCTTCCCGCGCATCGGCGACGACACGATCTACGAGGCCTTCAGGCTGATCGAGCCGACCGGCCTGCTCTGCGGCGTGCACAACCAGGACCAGGAGATGACGCGCCGGAACATCGCGCGCCTGATCGAGGCCGGCGATACCGGGCAGGACGCCTTCCTGCGCGCCCATACGCCGCTGGTCGAGAACCTCGCCACCGCGCGCGTCTACGAGATCGGCGCCGAGACCGGCGCGCGGGCGCATGCCGTGCATGTCTCGACCTCGCGCGGCTTCGAGATCTGCAACCTCTACAAGCGCGCCGGCCACAAGGCGACGATCGAGAGCTGCGTGCAGTATTTCATGCTCAATGCCGAGGAGCACGGGCCGCGCTTCGGCGCCAAGATCAAGCACTACCCGCCGATCCGGCCGAAGGCCGAGAGCGAGCTGCTCTGGAGCCATCTCGCCGCCGGCCATTGCGACTTCATCTCCTCCGACCACGTCTCCTGGGGGCTGGAAAAGAAGGGCGATCCCAACATCTTCAAGAACACCTCGGGCGGGCCGGGCATCGAAACCCTCTTGCCGGCATTGTGGACCGGCTGCGAGGAGCGCGGCATCTCGCCGACCATGGCGGTGAAGCAGCTCTGCGAGGGCCCGGCCAAGGCTTTCCTGCTCGCCGACAAGGGCCGCCTCGCCCCCGGTGCCGACGCCGACATCGTCGTGCTCGAGCCCGGCCGCTTCATCCACGACCCGAGCAAGAGCCTCGCCGCGGTGAAATGGAGTTCCTTCGAGGGCCGCGAGTTCCGCGTGCGGGTGGCGGCGACCTATGTCCGCGGCGCCCTCGCCTGGGACGGCTCGCAGATCCGCAACAAGGCCGGCGACGGCCATTTCCTGCGCCCCGCAGCGTAAGCGGCGGCGATGTCGATCGACGCAGACCGGCTGTGGCGGCGCATCGAGGCGCTGTCGAAGCTCACCGATCCCGACCGGCCCTGGACGCGGCGCTCCTTCAGGCCGCGCTTCCTCGAAGGGCGTGAATGGCTGGCGGCGGAGTTCCGCACCGCGGGGCTGGCGACCGGCATCGATGCCGGCGGCAACCTGGTCGGCCGGCTCGCCGGAGCCGACCCGTCGCTGAAGCCGATCATCCTCGGCTCGCATTCGGACACCGTGCCCTCGGGCGGCCGCTATGACGGCATCCTCGGCGTGCTCGCCGGGCTCGAAGTGGCGCAGAGCTTCATCGAGCGCGGCGACCGGCTGCGGCATTCGCTGGAGATCTACGACTTCCTCGCCGAGGAGCCGAGCGAGTTCGGCTTGTCCTGCATCGGCAGCCGCGCGCTTGCAGGCGCGCTCACCGGGGCGCAGCTGGCGATGACCCGGCCGGACGGGATGACGCTCCGCGAGGGCATCGCCTATGTCGGCGGGCGGCCGGACGAGCTCGGCTCGGTGCGCCGCGGCCCCGACAGCGTCGCGGCCTATGTCGAGGTTCATATCGAGCAGGGCCGCGTGCTCGAGAACGAGGGCGTCGCGATCGGCGTCGTCACCGACATCGTCGGCATCAGGCGCGAGCGCATCACCATCACCGGTCGGGCCGACCATGCCGGTGCGACGCCGATGCCGCTGCGCGCCGATGCGCTGGTCGGCGCCGCGAAGCTGATCGAGGCCGCCTATCAACGCGCCAGCGCGCGCTCGCGGGATGCGCAGCCGCTGGTCGCCACCGTCGGCCGCATCGAGGTCAGCCCCAACGCCGCCAATGCCGTGCCGGGCGAGGCGGTGCTGATCCTGGAGGCACGTTCCGGCGACGAGGCTGCCGTGAAGCTCTTCGGCGAAACCCTGGTGCGCGACCTGACACCGGAGCTCGCGAAGCTGCGCCTGCATGTCGCCTCGGAGCCTATCAGCAGCGTCTCGCCCACCGCCTGCGCACCGGCAGTGCGCGCGGCGATCGCCCAGGCGGCCGCCTCGCTCGGACTGTCCTCGCGCGAAATGCCGAGCGGCGCCGGCCATGACGGCATGTTCGTCGCGGCCGCCGGCCCGATCGGCATGATCTTCGTGCCCTGCCGCGACGGCCGCAGCCACGCGCCCGAAGAGGCGATCGAGCCGCATCAGGCGGCGGACGGGGCGCGCGTGCTGGCGGAGACCGTGCGCCTGCTCGACGCGACGCTCGGTTGACGCGATGGAATGGGCCGTCAACGACCTCGCCGAGCGCGACCTCTATAAGCTCCTCGTCAACACCGTGCTGCCGCGCCCGATCGCGCTCGTCACCACGGTGAACGCGCAGGGGCGCGCCAATGCCGCGCCGTTCAGCTTCTTCAACGTCTTCAGCCATGCGCCGCCGCTCGTCGTGCTCGGCATCGAGGGGCGCGCCGGCGGCGAGGCCGTGCTGAAAGACACGATGCGCAACATCCGGGCGACCGGCAGCTTCGTCGTCAATCTCGTCGACCGGGCGCTGGTCGAGGCGATGCAGGTCTGCGCCATCGATTTTCCGGGCGATGTCGACGAGATCGCCGCCGCCGGTCTCGAGACCGCGCCGAGCCGCCAGGTCATCGCGCCGCGTCTTACGCAGTCGCCCGTCCAGCTCGAATGCCGCGAGACCGTCTCGCTCTCGCTCGGCACGCGCGACCGCAACCTCGTGGTCGGCGAGATCCAGCATCTGCATATCCGCGACGGCATCGTCGACGAGCGGCTGCATGTCGATATCGACAAGCTCGACCTGGTCGGCCGCCTGCATGGCGCCGACTGGTACGTCACCCTGCGCGACCGCTTCCAGGCGCCGCGCCAGACGCTGGAGAGCTGGCGCGCGCGGCAGGCCGCCGCCTCCGCCAAGCCCGAAGGAGAGACCCGATGAGCGGCACGATCTATGTCATCAACCCGAACTCGAACCAGGGGGTGACGGCAGGCATCGACGCTGCCGTGGCGCCCTTGCGCTCCACCGATGGCCCGGCGATCGAATGCCTGACCCTGGCCGAGGGGCCTCCCGGCATCCAGTCGCAACGCGATGTCGACGGGCTGGTCTCGCCCCTGCTGAAGCGGGCGGCGGCGCTGGAGAACGATGCGGCCGCCTTCGTCATCGCCTGTTTCTCCGATCCCGGCATGCATTCCCTGCGCGAGCAGAGCGAGCGGCCGGTGCTCGGCATCGCCGAATGCGGCGTCCTGACCGCGATGACGCTCGGCCAGCGCTTCGGCGTGATCGCCATCCTGCCCGCCTCGGTGCCGCGCCATCTGCGCTATTTCGGCGCGATGGGCGTGATGGACCGTTGCGCCGGCGATCTCCCGGTCGGCCTGACCGTCGCCGAACTCGCCGATGACGGGCGCACCATGGGCCGCATGACCGATGTCGGGCGCACGCTGCGCGACACCCATCATGCCGATGTGCTGGTCATGGGCTGCGCCGGCATGGCGCGCTTCCGCGAGCCGCTCGAGAAGGAGCTCGGCGTGCCGGTGGTCGAGCCGACCCAGGCGGCCGTGACCATGGCGATCGGCCGGGCCCGGCTCGGCTGGGGCGGGCGAACGCTGCGGGGGACGGCGGCGTGAGCGAGCTGATCGTTTCCCTCGCCGCGATCGTCGGCGAGGCGCATGTCCTGACCGACGCAGACACACAGGCGCCCTATCTCACGGACTGGCTCGGTAAATATCGCGGCGCCGCCGCGGCGATCGTCCGGCCTGGCTCGACCGAGGAGGTCGCCGCCGTGATGGCGCTCTGCGCCGAGCGCAAGGTCCCGGTGGTGCCGCAAGGCGGCAATACCAGCATGTCCGGCGGCGCGACCCCCGACGCGTCTGGGCAGGCCATCGTGCTGTCGCTGACCCGGATGAACCGGATCAGGGCGATCGACAGCATCGGCAACACGATGACCGTCGAGGCCGGCGTCGTCCTCGCCAAAGTCCAGGAGGCGGCGCAGGCGGCCGAGCGCTTCTTTCCGCTCAGCCTCGGCGCGGAGGGAAGCTGCACGATTGGCGGCAATCTCGCGGCCAATGCCGGCGGCGTCGCGGTGCTACGCTACGGCACGATGCGCGAGCTGACGCTCGGGCTCGAAGTCGTGCTGCCGGACGGACGGATCTGGGACGGGCTGACCGCGCTGCGCAAGGACAATACTGGCTACGCGCTGCGCGACCTCTTCATCGGCTCGGAAGGGACGCTCGGAATCATCACCGGCGCCGTGCTGAAACTCTTCCCGCGGCCGACGGCGCGAGCGACGGCCTTCGTCGCCATCGACGATGCGAGCGCGGCGCTCGCCCTGCTCTCTTCGGTGCGGGCGCGCTGCGGCGACCGGCTGACGGCCTTTGAGTTCATGACCGGCGATTGCCTCGCCCTGATCCTGCACCACATCGCGGATGCGCGGCTGCCGCTTGGCGCGATGCCACCCGCCGCCGTGCTGATCGAGCTCTCGGACGCCGATGACGAACCGGCGCTGACGCGGCGGCTGGAGGGCGCGCTGACCGAGGCCCTGGAGGCGGGGGGCGCGCTCGACGCCGCCATCGCCCAGGACGGGACGCAAGCGAAAGCCTTCTGGCGCATCCGCGAGGGCGTCTCGGAAACGCTGGTGCGGGCCGGCAAGGCGGCAAAGCACGACGTCTCGGTGCCGGTCGCCGCCATGGCCGATTTCGTCGCGGCGGCGAATGCGGCCGTGAGCGCCGTCCTGCCGGGCATCCGGCCGATCGTCTTCGGCCATCTCGGCGACGGCAACCTGCACTACAACCTGCTGCCGCCTGCCTATCTCGACGAGGACGAATTCGCGGCACAGGCGCCGGGCCTGACCCGCATCGTCCATGACGAGACGCGCAAGCGGCGTGGCTCGATCAGCGCCGAGCACGGCATCGGCCAGCTGCGCGTCTCGGAGATGCCGCGCTGCAAGGCGCCGATCGAGCTCGAGCTGATGGCGTCACTCAAGCGGCTGTTCGATCCGGACGGCCGGCTGAACCCCGGCAAACTCCTGCCCCACCCCACCGAGACCTGAGGATATCATGACCCTGCTGGATGAAGGCGCGAAGGGCGTCTATGTGATCGCGGTCACGCCGTTCACCGAGGATGGCGCGCTCGACCTGCCGAGCGCCGACCGGATGGTCGATTTCTATCTGGAGAAGGGCGCGACCGGGCTGACCGTGCTCGGCATGATGGGCGAGGCGCCGAAGCTGACCGCGGACGAATCGCGCAGCTTCGTGCGGCGCGTGCTGGCGCGCGTGAACGGCCGCGTGCCGGTCGTCGCCGGTGTCTCGGCGGCCGGTTTCGCAGCGATGGCCGAGCTGAGCGAGAGCGTGATGGGCGACGGCGCAGCCGGCGTCATGGTGGCGCCGCCGGCAACATTGCGGACCGATGATCAGATCGTCTCCTATTACGACATGGTCGCCAGGACGCTGGGGCCGAAGACGCCCTTCGTGCTGCAGGATTTTCCGCTCGCGACCAACGTGCAGATCGCGCCTTCGGTGATCCTGCGCATCGTCGAGGCGCAGCCGAGCTGCGTGATGCTGAAGCACGAGGACTGGCCGGGCCTCGCCAAGATCGCGGCGCTGCGCGCGGCCAGCGACAAGGGCGCACGGCGGATTTCGATCCTCGCCGGCAATGGCGGGCTGTTCCTGCCGGAGGAGCTCTCGCGCGGCGCCGATGGCGCGATGACCGGCTTCGCCTATCCGGAGATGATGGTCGACGTCTGGAAGGCGCATGCGGCCGGCCAGGTCGAGCGGGCGCATGACCTGTTCGACGCCTATCTGCCGCTGGCTCGCTACGAGCAGCAGCCCGGTCATGGGCTCGCCATCCGCAAATATCTGCTCGCCAAGCGCGGCGCGATCGCGTCTGGTGCGCTTCGCAAACCCGGCTCGACCCTTTCGGGCGCCGACATCGCCGATATCGAACGCCTCGTCGCACGGCAGACGCGGCGACTGCAGGAGATCAACTGATGGATCTAGGCCTTTCCGGAAAGCGCGCCTTGGTGCTCGGCGCCAGCCGCGGCCTCGGCGCGACGATCGCGCAGAGCCTTGCGGCGGAGGGCGCGACAGTGATCGCCGCCGCCCGCAACCAGGAGGCGCTCGCCGCCTGGATCGCCGCGCTGCCGACAGAACAGCGCGGCCGGGTCAGCGCCGCGAAGCTGGACCTCGCCGATATCGCCTCGGTCGATGCGCTGGCCAAGCAACTGATCACTGAGGGCGGCGTCGACATCCTGATCGGCAATTCCGGCGGCCCGCCGCCCGGCGAGGCGCGCGAGGCCAAGCGCGCCGACTGGCTGACGCATTTCGAGGCGATGGCCGCCAACCTGTTCCACCTCGTCCAGCAGCTCGTGCCCGGCATGACCGAGCGCGGCTGGGGCCGGATCGTCAGCATCGTCTCGTCCGGCATCGAGCAGCCGATCCCGCGCCTCGCGCTCTCCAACGGCATCCGCGCCGCCGTGGTCGGCTGGTCGAAGACGCTGGCGGCCGAGGTCGCGAGCCAGGGCGTGACGGTGAATGTCGTCCTGCCCGGGCGGATCCATACCGAGCGCGTCGACCAGCTCGACGACGCCGCGGCGAACCGGACGGGATCGTCGCGCGAGGCGGTCAGCAAGGCCTCGATCGCGACGATCCCCGCCGGCCGCTATGGTCAGCCGCAGGAATTCGCCGATGTCGTGACCTTCCTCGCGAGCGAGCGGGCGTCCTATGTCACCGGCGCCAAGATCCGCGTCGATGGCGGGCTGATCAGAGGGATCTGACCGGCCCCGGCCCGACCCGTCGTCGCGAGCGCAGCGACGCGGTCCAGAGGTCTCGCGCAGTCCCCTGGATTGCTTCGTCGCTGCGCTCCTCGCAATGACGATCGTCAGGCATTCTCGGGGACATAGCGCCGCGAGAGCTCATTGCGATCGTCATAGGAGGCCTCGAAGATCGCGGCCGCCAGGGTGGCGCGCACGCGCAGGATGCCGGTGCCGACATTCTTGAAACCGTGCCGGGCGCCGGCCGGGATGAGCACCGACTGGTCGGCGCTCACGATCATGGTCTTGTCGCGCAAGGTGATCTCGGCCTCGCCCTCGATGACTTCGAGCACCTCCTCGACCGCATGGAGATGCATCGGCGCGCCTAGGCCCGGGTCGCAGAACTGCTCGAAAATGCAGAGCTGGCGGCTGCCGACCGTGGCGGAGACGCGCATCAGCGTCATCACGCCGTCGCGCCATTTCTCCTGCGGCTGGGTCATGTGGTCGAGGACATCCATGGCGCTACCTTCTTGAGCATGAGCGTTCGCGCGGGGCGAACGGGCAGGTTCCGTCGAGGCCGGGACCGATGCATTCGCCGAGCCGACCCCGCGCTCAATGCAGAACCACGCTCTCTCATGCAAGGGAAGTGGTCCTGTGGTGAAAACAGGTTGCGGCCGTTTCAGGGCCACGCCGCCGACGAGGCTTTGGCAGCGGCTCAACGGGCCAGAGCGGCCGCCTGTTCCAAGCTGATGCCCTTGACGAGAGGGTCGGCATGGCGATGCGCCAACCGCCATTCGGAACCTTCGCGGCGATAGACCAGGGTGACGCGCAGCGGCCAATCCTGCGCCGGCAAGCCTCCGACCTCGACATGGGCCTTCTCGATGAGCGCAAGCACGACCATGTCGGCCGACGCGTATGATTGGACCACTTCCTGCACCAGGGTGCCGTTGCGGAAGAAGCGCCCCATCGCGTCCCAACGTTCATTCGTCATTTCCCAGCCGCGGGTGGGCTTTCCGCCGAACGGTGACATCAGCGTGAAATCATGCGTGAGCGTGGTCAGGGCGCGATAGCGGGCGACGTCACCGCGCATAAGCGCAGCGTTCGATGCGGCGGAGCGCTCGATAAGGCGGGCGACATCGCCGTCGGCGGGGCCTGGCTGCGCGATTGCCGAGACCAGTTCCACTCCTGCGCTTCGGAGCACTGCGAGGCCGAAGCCGGCCGCTTTGAGAATCGAACGCCGTGAGGCTGCCATCTGGATCTCTCCCATTCGGATTTTCATCGTTGCAAAGCGCGACAGCGCCTTGCCTGGGCTTGAGATCGCACTATCTCCTTGCTGAATCCAATGATACGATTTCAGCAATATGCTGAATGAAATTGACCTCTCTCGTGCCGACCTCAACCTTCTCGTCCTCTTCGAGGCCGTGCTCGAAGAGCGACATGTCGGCCGGGCCGCCGCCCGCCTGAACCTCACGCCTTCGGCAATCAGTCATGGGCTTGGACGGTTGCGCCGCCTGCTCAACGATCCGTTGTTCCTCAAGACGCCGCGCGGCGTCGTGCCGACGGCGCGCGCGACCGAACTCGCCGCGCCGATCACGGCGGTGCTGGCGCAAGTAAGGAACGTCATTTCCACCGCCGAGCCGTTCGACCCGGCCAGATCGACGCGCCGCTTCACGATCGGCGCGCCTGACGGCGTCTCAGCGGTGTTCCTGCCGGAGCTTCTCGCCGAGCTGCGCGAACAGGCGCCCAATATCGACATCTGCGTGCGTCAGCTTTTGCCGCTGCGGGGGGAAACCTCGCCGGAACGTGCCTGGCAATCCACCTTCTCGGAGCTGGAGGCGCGCGAGATGGACATCGCGATCATGCCCTCGGACCACATCCCCCGGCGCTTTCACCAGCGCACGCTCTATGAAGAGGACTTCATCGTCGCGATGCGCGCCGGACATCCCTTTGCGGATGAGCCGACCCTGCAGCGCTATTGCGAGATGCAGCATCTCGTGGTCTCGCTCACCGGCGATCCTCATGGCTTCGTCGACGAGATCCTGGCGCGGCAAGGCCATTCGCGGCGGATCGCGCTGACCGTCCCGAACTTCATGTTCGCGCTTGCCGTCGTTGCCGAGACCGAACTGGTCTGCGCGCTGCCGAGGCGGTTTGCCACCATGCACGCGCCACGCTTCGGGGTCATCGGCCTGGACGCGCCGCTGCCGCTACGCTCCTTCCGGCTCAATGCCGTCGCGTCGAAGGCCGCGATGATGGATCTCGGCCTGTCCTGGCTCTTCGACGTGCTGGGAGGAGAGACACCGTCCGCCGCGACGGCGGCCCGCCCGCAGGATGTCGCGCCGTAGCGTCCGAGCCGTCCTCGGTTGGAATGGCTCAGTGTCCTCCACCGGCCAGGCGCGCCAGTGAGAAAGCCGACACATCAGCCGCGCCCGTTTCGCCGCACTGCTGCATGGCCAGTGCCTCGCCGATGCCGGCGGAGTGCTTGAAGCCATGGCCCGAGCAGGCCGACACCACCGTAACGCCGGCGAGCCTCGGATGAGCGTCGATGATGAACCCGAAATCCGGGGTGACGGTGTAGGTGCACACCCTGGTCTTCACGGCCCGCCGCGACACGCCCAGCAGGCGGCCGGCCACATGGGTCTCATACATGGCGTCGATCTCGGCCTGGCTGATAGTGCGATCGATCGCGTCGGGATCGCCGGCATCCGCATATTGCTCGGTGGCGATCTTGATGGCGTTCTCCCCCGGCAGCGGCGGGAAGCCGTAGCAACTCTCGGTGTCGGCGACGCCGTGCAGGAGGATATAGACCGGAGAGCCCGGCGCAAAACGCTCGGGCTCGTCCAGCGCGAACCAGAACAATTGCTGACGGCAGACCCTGAGCAGCCGATCGAACGGCTCGCCCAGCAGGTCTCCGGCCCACATGCCGGCGCTGACGATCGCCCGATCGGCAGTGAGCGAGCCGTTGCGCGTGTGCACCCGCACGCCCTGGCCGCGGGACTCGATAGCGGTGACCGCCGTATCCGGGTACAGGTCCGCGCCCAGCTGCCGGGCCAGCCGCAATTGCACGTCGATGGCGCGTTCGGGCCGCACATAGCCGGCACCGGGCTCGTAATAGCCGACGGCCTGCTCGCCGAACCCGGCGAATTGCGGGAAGCGTTCGCGGATTCGAGCGGCATTGAGCAGGCTGTGCTCGATGCCGAAGGCTCGGGCCAGGGCGGCGGTGTCGCCGGCGTAATCCGCCGTGCCCGGGGCCCGGCTGGGCATCCGGCTGTCACTGAGCATGAGCATGCCGCAGGCCTCGAACAGCGCCTCCCCGCTCAGCGCCTCCAGCTCACGCCAGATGCGCTGGGAATTCAGCGCCAGCGGCACATAGGCCGCCCCCTCGCCCGCCGCCTGACGGGTGATGCGCGTGTCGCCATGGCTGGAGCCCTGATCATGCGGCGGCGCAAAGCGATCGAGGCCAGCCACCCGCACACCGCGCCGGGCCAGCTGATAGAGCGTCGCCGCACCCATGGCGCCCATGCCGATGACGATGACGTCGTAATGCATCGATCGTTCCGGCTGTCGTCGGTCAGTCGCGACAGGCGGGGCCGGCCACGGCGCCCGCCGTGATCAGACGGTCGATCTCGTCTGCCGCATAGCCGATCTCGCCCAGCACCTCGCGGCTGTGCTCGCCGAGCCCTGGCGCGGGCCTTGACGGTTGCGGCTGGGTGGCGCTCCAGCGCGATGGGACGCGCATCGTTCTGACCGCCCCTTCCGATGGATGCTCCGATACCGGAAAGAAGCCGACCTCGGTGAGATGCGGGTCGTCCAGCAGCGATTCCAGCGTGTTCATGCGCGCATGCGGAATGTCCGCGCGCGAGAGAAGCTCCTCCCATTCGACTGTCGTGCGCGCCGCAAAGACCTCGGCCACGTCCTTCATGATCCCGGCCATGTGGCGGGTGCGGATCGCATGACTGGCGAAGCGCGGATCGCCGCGCCAGTCCTGGCGCCCGGCGATCTCCATGAAGCGCTGCCAGTGCCGGTCTGTGTAGATCACGGCGCAGAGATAACCGTCCGCGGTACGGAACGGGCGGCGCTCCGGCGCCAGCAGGCGCGGATAGCCGCCCTGGTCCAGCGGCGGGTCGTAGCTGAGCCCGCCAAGGTGGTCGCCGAGCACGAAGCTCGCCATCGTCTCGAACATCGGCACGTCGATGCGCTGGCCCTCGCCGGTGCGGTCGCGGTGGCGCAACGCCGCGAGGATGGCGGCGAGAGCGTGCAGCCCGACCACACGATCGGCGATGTTGATCGGCGCGTAGCGCGGCGTGCCGTCGCCGGCCTCCGCCACGAGCGCAGGCACGGCGCAAAGCCCCTGGACGAGATCGTCATAGGCGGGCCTGGCCGCATAGGGACCATCCTGCCCGAAGCCGAAGGTGCCGACATAGATGATGTCGGCGCGAGCGGCGGCCGCGGCCTCGTAACCCAGCCCGAGCCGCTCCATCGCCTGCGGCCGCAGGTTGTAGACGAGGACATCCGCCGTCTGGGTGAGCCTCAAGGCGATCTCGCGTCCGGCCGGCGTCTTGAGATCGACCGCGATGCTGCGCTTCGAGCGGTTGGCGTGCATGAACATGCCGCCCATCGCGCCGCTGCGGCTGGGCCCGATCTGGCGAATGAGGTCGCCGTCCGGCGCTTCCAGCTTGATGACGTCCGCGCCCATGTCACCCAAGATCGAGGTGGCATAGGGCCCCATCAGCACCGAGGTCATGTCCAGGATGCGCACTCCGGCGAGCGGCCCGGTCATCGCGGGCCCTCTGCGACGCGCGAAGGCCCAGCGCGGCGCGCGAGGAAGCCGCCCCGGTGGGGAATGCCGCGCAACAGCAGAGCCGGATCGTCCATGCCCAGATCTCCAGGACGTAGCCGCGCCGCCGGGCGCCAGCCAGCCAGAATCCGCGAATATTGCGGGCACTGGTCATATCAGTCCAATATGCGGAGTTGAGCTTTTCAAGAATTCCGACTTCTCAGGAGAGACCATGGCGCCCGGCCGCCGCCCCAGCAGCGCGACGCTCGAATTGCGGCATCTGCGCTATTTCCTCGCGACCGCCGAAGAGCTGAACTATGGCCGCGCGGCGGAGCGCCTGCACATCGCCCAGCCGGGACTCAGCCAGCAGATCAAGAACCTGGAGGAGATCGTCGGGACGCCGCTCTTCGACCGGACCCGCCGTTCGGTGAAGCTGACGCTGGCCGGCGAGCTTTTCGCGGAAGAGGCGCGCAAGGCGCTTCGGCAGACCGAGACGGCGCTGCTCGTGGCCCGCCGGGCCGGGCGCGGCGAAATCGGACGGATCGCGATCGGCTATGTCGGCTCCGCCGCCTATAGCGGAGCGCTGACGACGATGATCGGCGAATTCCGGAGCGCCTATCCCGAAGTCGAGCTCGACATTTCCGAGATGGAGATGCTGCAGCAGCTCGACCAGCTCGACCAGGGCAAGCTCGACATCTGCTTCGTGCGCCCACCGGTGCCGCTGCCGCTGGGCATCGTGACGATCCCGGTCCTGCTCGAGGAGATTATCCTGGCCCTGCCCGACAGCCATCCGCTCGCCGGGCGCGAGGCCGTGCCGCTCTCGGCTCTCCACGGCGACATCTTCATCACCCCGCGGCACCCGCCGGGCGTGAGCTTTCATGAGCACACGACCGCAGCCTGCCGGAACGCCGGGTTCTTTCCCCGGCTCGGGCCGCAGGGGCGCGACTTCGTCACCATCGCCAGCATGGTCGCGGTCGGGCTCGGCGTCGCGCTGGTGCCACGCTCGCTGAAGAGCATCCAGGTTCCGGGCCTGCGCTACAGGCCGATCGCGGGCGAACCCGTGCTGGGCGAACTCGCCGTCGCCTGCCGCCGCAACGAGCCCTCGCCGGTGGCCCGGGCCTTCGCGGCGCATGCCCGCCGCGGCGCTGCAGCATCGCCAGCCGTCTCATAAGCACCAGTTCTTGAAAATCCACCCACTGCGTATTGGACCGATCTGAAATTCCGCGCCGATAATGCCGTTCATCGATCGGACAGGTGGCGATGAACTGGCGCGCCCGGGCGGGAAGCCCATTCACCTCTGAGAAGACGCCGGTCAGGGCGCATCGCGGCATGGCCGTGACCAATCACCCTCTCGCCTCCGCGGCGGCAGTCGAAATGCTGGCGGCCGGGGGCAATGCGATCGACGCCACGGTGTCGGCCCTGTTCGCCCTGACCGTGGTCGAGCCGATGATGGTCGGCATCCTCGGCGGCGGCGTGGCGCTGATCCGGCTGGCCGATGGCCGCGAACTGGTCCTGGACAGCCTGTCGACGGCTCCGGCAGCCGCGCGCCCCGACAGCTTCACGCCGATCTCCGACGAGTGGCCGGATTATATGGAGGCGAAGGGCCGCGCCAATCGGGTCGGGCCGAAGGCGATCGCGGTTCCCCGCACGCTCAAGGGCTGGTGCGAGGCGGCGGAGCGTTTCGGCCGGCTGTCGCTGCGCGAGCTGATCGAGCCGGCGATCCGGCATGCCGAGCGCGGCTTCCGGCTCTCGCCCTATCTCGCGACCTGCATCCGCGAGAGCGCGCCCGATCTCGCGCTCGACGCCGCCATCGCCTCCGTCTTCCTGCCCGGCGGCCAACCGCTGGCGGCGGGCGATCTCCTGGTCCAGAAGGACTATGCCGAGACGCTGCG
The DNA here is from genome assembly GCF_051860145.1 of Allobosea sp. Lineage (GTDB taxonomy): Bacteria > Pseudomonadota > Alphaproteobacteria > Rhizobiales > Beijerinckiaceae > Allobosea. The sequence continues at coordinate 30,406 of NZ_JBHYEM010000001.1, forward strand.
GCTGATCGCGGAAAAGGGACCTGGCATCGTCTATGGCGGCGCGCTCGGCCAGCGCATCGCGTCCTATCTGGAAAGCGTCGGCTCGTTCCTGCGCTTTGAGGACCTCGCCTCCTACCGGACGATCGAGCGCGAGCCGGTGCGTGGGACCTATCGCGGCGTCGAGATCGTCGGCCCGCCGCCGCCCTGCTCCGGCGGCGTGCAGACGCTGCAGATCCTCAACCTGCTCGAGGCCTATGACATCGGGCAGCTCGGCTTCGGCACGCCCGAGACGCTGCACCTGGTGCTGGAGGCGCTGAAGATCGCCGCCGCCGACCGGCGCGCCGTCACCGCCGATCCCGATTTCGTCGACGTACCGACGGCGCGGCTGATCTCGAAGGATTATGCGGCGTTGCGCCGGCCGGAGATCGAGGCCAGCCGGGCCGGGGCGTTCGAGGCCCGCATCCTTTCGAACGAATCCGCCAACACCACCCATGTCACCATCGCCGACGGCGACGGCAACATCGTCACCTCGACCCAGACGATCAACAGCCTGTTCGGCGCGCGCATCATGATCCCGGGCACCGGGATCATCCCCAACAACTACATGTACCTGTTCGATCCGCATCCCGGAAAGGCGCTCTCGCTGCAGCCGGGCAAGCGGATCACCAGCGGCATCACCGCCCTGATCGGGAAGCGCGACGGGCGGCCACTGTTCGCGCTCGGCCTGCCGGGCGCGCACCGCATTCCCGCCTCCGCCATGCAAGCCGTGCTCAACATGATCGACCACGGCATGAGCCCGCAGGAGGCGGCCGAGGCGCCCCGCGTCTTCACCTGGGGACAGGAGGCCGAGATCGAGCGCGGCGTGCCGGACGCGGTGCGCGCCAGGCTCTCAGGGCTCGGGCACCGTGTCTCGGCCGTCGACCATGTCGCCGGCGGCATGGGGATCATCGGGTTCGAGGCGGACGGCGCCATGACCGGCGCAGCCTGCTGGCGCGCCGACGGCGTGCCGATGGGCGTCGGCGGCGGCGCGGCACGGGAGGGCACGTCCTTCTGGCCGGACCCGAGACGAGGCCGCAGCTACTGAGCCAAGCGCTTTCACTGGCGAAGCGGGCAGCAAGCCCGCCTGACAAAAGGGAACGGAGCCGATGCTGATCAACCGACGTGAAGCCCTGGCCATGTCTGCCGGAGCACTCTTTGCCACGATGAACCCGGCACGGGCGCAAGGAAAAAAGACGCTGCGCATGGCCCCGCATGCGGCGCTGCGCGTGCTCGACCCGGTGGTGACCAACGCCTACATCACCCGCAACCACGCCTTCATGGTCTATGACACGCTGTTCGCGGTCGATGCGCAGTACCGGCCGCAACCGCAAATGGTGCAGGAATGGTCGGTCAGCGACGACAAGCTGGTCTACAGCTTCACGCTGCGCGACGGGCTCGCCTTCCATGACGGCCAGCCCGTCACCGCCGAGGACTGCATCGCCTCGATCGCGCGCTGGGTGAAGAAGGACGTCATCGGCCTGCGCCTCGCCGCGGTGACCAGCGGCATGCAGGCGCTCGATGCCAAGACCTTCCGCATCAGCCTGAAAGAACCGTTCGGCCCGATATTCGAGGGGTTCGCGCGTCCGAGCTCGATTCCCCTCTTCATCATGCCCAAGCGCATCGCCGACCTGCCGGCCGACAAGGTGCTGGAAGAGGTCGTCGGTTCCGGCCCGTTCCGCTTCCTTCCGTCCGAGTTCCGCCCCGGCGTGAGCTGGGCCTATGAGCGCAACGAGAAATACGTCCCACGCAGCGAGCCGCCCAGCGGGCTCGCCGGCGGCAAGGTGGTCAAGGTCGATCGTGTCGAAGTGGTCTGGTTCCCGAGCCGGCAGACCGCGATCAACGCGCTCGCCAAGGGCGAGATCGACCTGCTGGAGAGCATGAATGCCGACCAGCGCTCCCTGCTCCAGGGCAACAAGGAGGTAGTGCTCCGGCGCAAGGCGGGGCCGAGCGCCTCGACCATCCGCTTCAACTGGGCCCAGCCGCCCTTCGACAACGTCAAGGTCCGGCAGGCCATGCAGGCGGTCGCCACCCAGCAGGACTACATGGACACCGCCATCGGCGATCCGGAATCCTATCAGATCTGCCCGGCCTTCTTCGGCTGCGGCACGCCGCTCGAGACCGATGTCGGCTTTCCCGACACCGGCAAGCCGAATATCGCCAAGGCCAAGGCCCTGCTCCAGGAAGCCGGCTACAAGGGCGAGAAGATCGTCATCATCACGCCCGGCGACGTCGCCTCCTTCGCGCCGCTCGCCCCGCTGACCCAGCAGCTGCTCCGCCAGATCGGCATTCCCTCCGAGATCCAGACGATGGAATGGAGCGCTTTCCTGGCACGCCGCGCCAAGCCCGAGCCCGTCGCGGAAGGCGGCTGGAACCTGGCGCACGCGGTCTTCGACCGGATCGACCTGATCTCGCCGCTCGGCAATCTCAATTTCGATGCCCGCGGCAAGGGAGCCTATACCGGCTTCGTCGACGACCCCGAGACCGAGGCGCTGAAGGGGCGCTACCAGCGCGAGACCGACCCGGCCAAGCAGAAGGCGATCGTCGAGGAGATGCAGAAGCGCGCCTATGAGCTGGTCTTCTACATCCCGCTCGGCACCTATTTCGACTACGAGGCCTTCCGCGCCAATGTGTCGGACTATGTCCCCTCCGCCGTCATGGCCGTCTGGGGCGTGAGCAAGGCCTGATGCTCAGGCTGATCGCCCTCAGGATCGCGATGGCGGTGCCGGTGATGCTCGTCGTCGCCACCATCGTCTTCCTGCTGCTGCGCCTGAGCCCGGGCGATCCGGCCCTGATCATCGCCGGCGAGACCGCCGGTCCGGAGGCGCTCGCGCGCATCCGGGCCGAGATGGGGCTCGACCGGCCTCTTATCGTGCAATATTTCGCCTGGCTCGCCGAGATCGCCCGCGGCGATCTCGGCATCTCGATCCTGTCCAAGATCCCGGTGCTGAGCCTGATCTTCGACCGGCTGGAGCCGACGCTGGTCCTGGCTCTGAGCGCGATCCTGATCACCGTCCTGGTCGCCGTGCCGCTCGGCGCGATCGCCGCCTGGCGGCACAATTCCTGGATCGACCGGGCCGTGATGATGCTCTCGGTCGTGGGCTTCTCGGTACCGGCCTTCGTGATCGGCTATATCCTGATCCTGATGCTCTCGGTGAAGGCCGATCTCTTCCCCGTCCAGGGCTATGTCAGCCCGTTCGACGATCCAGTCGCGGCGCTGCGTCACCTCGCCCTGCCCTCGCTGACGCTGGCGCTGGTCTTCATGGCGCTGATCTCGCGCGTGACGCGCTCCAGCCTGCTCGAAGTGCTGGGCGAGGACTTCGTGCGCACGGCCCGGGCCAAGGGCAATGTCGAGCGCCGCGTGCTCTGGCGCCATGCGCTGCCGAACGCCGCGGTGCCGATCATCACCGTCATCGGGCTCGGCATCGCGCTGCTGATCAGCGGCGCGGTCGTCACCGAGAGCGTCTTCAACCTGCCCGGCGTCGGGCGGCTGACGATCGACGCGATCCTCGCCCGCGACTATCCCGTGGTGCAGGGGCTGATGCTGTTCTTCGCGCTGATCTATATCGGCGTGAACCTGTTGATCGACATCGCCTATGTGATCGTCGATCCGCGCATCCGCTACTGAGCGCGCCCATGTCGACACCCGGACAGGGCAGCGTTCTCCCGCGACGCTACGATCTTCTCGAAGCGCTTCTCGCAAACCGCATCGCGCTGCTCAGCGCCGTGCTGCTGCTCGCCATCGCCCTTTCGGCAATGTTCGCCGGACCGATCACCGGCGACGATCCCTTCCTGATCCGCCCGCGCCTGCGGCTGCGTCCACCGGGCGAGGAGTTCTGGTTCGGCACGGATGCGCTCGGACGCGACGTCTTCGCGCTCGTCCTGCATGGCGGGCGGATCTCGCTGCTCGTCGGCCTGCTGGCGGCGCTGGCGGGCGCGGCGATCGGCACCGCGATCGGCCTCCTGACCGGCTATCTGCGCTGGCTCGACCCGATCGCGATGCGGATCATGGACGGGATCATGGCGATCCCGGGGATCCTCTTCGCCGTGGCGCTGGTCTCGCTCGTCGGTCCGAGCCTTCTCACCATCGTCGCGGCGATCACCTTCTCCGAGATCCCGCGCGTGACGCGGCTGGTGCGCAGCGTGGTGCTCAGCGTGCGCGAGGAAGCCTATGTCCGCGCCGCCGAAGGCCTCGGCATTCCGCCCATACTGGTGCTGCTGCGCCATATCCTGCCGAGCTGCATCGCGCCGCTGATCGTGCAGACGACCTATATGTTCGCCGCCGCTATCCTCTCCGAGGCGGTGCTCGGATTCCTCGGCGTCGGCTTCCCGCCCGACATCCCGAGCTGGGGCAATGTGCTGGCCGAGGGTCGCGCCGTCTTCCAGCGCGCGCCCTGGACGATCATCGCGCCCGGCCTGTTCCTGGCCGTGACGGTGATGGCGGTCAACCTGCTCGGAGACGGGCTGCGCGACCGGCTCGACCCTAGGCTTTCGCGCGCCACCAAGGTGGCGTCATGAGCGCGTCCGAGCCGATCCTGCGCATCGAGAAGCTCAGCGTCGCGCTGCCGGAAGGCCTCGATCGCAGCCACGCGGTCCAGGATGTCTCGCTCGACGTCCATCGCCGGCAGATCGTCTGCGTGGTCGGCGAATCCGGTTCCGGCAAGTCGGTGACGGCGGCGGCGGTGATGCGGCTGCTGCCCGAGAAGGTGCTGCGCATCACCGGCGGCACGATCCGGCTCGAGGGCGAGGATATCGCCGCGGCCTCGCCGGCGCGTTTGTGCGAGCTGCGCGGCAACCGCATGGCGATGATCTTCCAGGAGCCCCTGACGGCGCTCAACCCGGTCATGCGCGTCGGCGACCAGATCGCCGAGGTGCTGCAGATCCACCGCCCGGAGACGACCGGCGAGCAGCGGCAGGCGCGCGTGCGCGAGCTCATGGCGGACGTCCATCTGCCGGAGCCGGAGAGACTGGCCCGCGCCTATCCCCGCCAGCTGTCCGGCGGCCAGCGCCAGCGCGTCATGATCGCCATGGCGCTGGCGCTGGAGCCGGCGCTGATCATCGCCGACGAGCCGACGACCGCGCTCGATGTCACCACCCAGGCCCAGATCCTGCGCCTCTTCCGCGAGCTTTTGACCAAGCACGACAGCGGCGTGCTGATGATCACCCATGAGTGCGGCGTCGTGGCCGAGGTCGCCGATCATGTCGTGGTGATGCAGCACGGCAAGGTCGTCGAGCACGGTGAACCGGGCCAGGTGCTCGAGGCGCCGGAGCATCCCTATACCCGCGCGCTCATCGAGGCCGTGCCTCGTTTCCGCTACCGGCCCCAGCCGGAAACCGAAAACGTGCCGGTGCTCGCCCTCGAGGCTCTCTCGCTGACCTATCGCAGCTCGGGCTTCTTCAGCGGCAAGCGCGAGACGCGGGCGCTCGACGCCGTCTCCTTCGGACTTGCCGCCGGCGAAACGCTCGGCGTCGTCGGCGAATCCGGCTCGGGCAAGACCAGCCTCGCCAAGGCGCTGCTGCGCTTCGAGACACCGGATTCGGGCCGCATCCTGTTCAAGGGCCAGGATATCTCGGGGCTTGCCGGCCCAGCTTTGCGCGAGATGCGCCGCCATATCCAGATGATCTTCCAGGACCCCTACAAGTCCCTCAACCCGCGCCGACGCGTCGGGCAGTCCCTGATCGAGGGACCTGTCCAGCACGGGCTCTCGCGCAGCCAGGCCATCGCGCGCGCCGAAGACCTGATGGAGCTGGTGGGCCTGAGGCGCGACGCGCTCGAGCGCTTTCCGCACGAGTTCTCGGGCGGGCAGCGCCAGCGGATCTGCATCGCCCGCGCACTCGCCATGGAGCCGGCGATCATCGTCGCGGACGAGGCGGTCTCGGCGCTCGACGTCTCGGTGCAGGCGCAGGTGCTGCAATTGTTCGAGGACCTGCAGCGCCGCATCGGCTTCGCCATGATCTTCGTGACGCATGACCTGCGCGTCGCTTCCAATATCTGCGACCGGATCGCGGTGATGCAGCACGGAAGGATCGTCGAGCTGGGGACCGCAAAGCGCGTCTTCCAGGAGCCGGAGGCGGCCTATACAAGCGAGCTGCTGGCGGCCGTGCCGGGCCTGGCGCGCGAACGCGCCGACGTCACCTGACGCCTTCGCAGGCCCGGTGCAGGAAACCGAAAAGGCTTCGGGACCGGGATGGAACGAAAGCTAGCGGCCGCGGTTGACGACCATGACCAGCAAGCCAGTCACCATCAGGAACGACGCCGAACTCACCGCCGCCCTCGCTCGCGCGGACGCGCTGATGGGCCGCACGGGCGGCCGTGAGGAGGAGCGCGAGCTCGAGACGATCTCCGACGCGATCAAAGTCTACACGGACGCGATGCGCGTGCTGCGCAAGGTCCGGGACGACCCGCACCAGACGAGCGAATTCGCGTCGGACGATTGACGAGCCGGGCACGCGCCCTGCGAAGCGGCGGCGGCCAACCGCGAAAGAGCCAAAGCGATGAAAACGAAAGTCGAGCATGGGCCAGATGATGGCAACGACGGCGCGCCGGCCTACTCGCTCGATACGCCGGAAGACCACCACCTGGCGAAAGAGCGCATCCAGGCCCTGCAGGGAAGCACCCGCGACGAGGATGCCGAGCGCGAGCTCGAAGCCCTGAAGCAGGCAGTCGCACGCTGGGAGCGCAAACCCTCCGTCCTGTAGCCGCCTTTTCGTAGCTGCGGAGTTTCCGGCGCGATTTGCAGGAGGACAGGGCTGCGCGATCAGCGGCTCAGCAGCGAGCGGATGCCGCCGAGGTTGTCGATGGTGTGCGTCAGGTGAAGACGCAGGCGCTCCGCGGCCTCCGCCTGGCGTCCCGCGGCCAGGCTGTCGAGGATCGCGAGATGCTCCTCGCATTGCTGGCGATAGGTTGAACCGACCTACTTCGATCTGATGGAGGGGCTCGTCGGACGTCGCTCTGGACAGAGCGGCGACGTCAGAACCTGATCGCCAGGTTGCCCTTGAAGGCGTGGTCCTGGGCGTCGCTGGCGAGCTGTCCGGTATAGGACAGGCCGAGCGTGGCGCGCGGGGTGATCGCGAGGTCGAGCCCGGCCTCGACCAGGGCGGCATTCCTGGCGATCGGCAGGCCCGCGACCGTGAAGGGGCTGCCGCCGGCGAAGGCCAGCGTCGCCAGCGGCGTGGTGTCACCGAAGGCGTGGCGCCAGGCGAGTGCGCCGCGCAGCGTCAAATCCATGCCCTGGAGCGTGACGCTGGTCGAGGCGCGCAGGCCGAGCGTCGAATAGCCGAGGCCGGTATCCGAGCCCTGCCGGCGGAGCGCGGCCGCGCCGCCGCGTTCAGTGAAACCGTCCGCGCGCAGGTTGACATAGGCCAGGCCGGCGAAAGGCTCGAGCGCGGCGCGGCCGAGGTCGATCCGGTAGCCGAGCTCGCCGAAGACCTGCGCGGTGCCGGCGGTGTAGCTGCTCTTCAGGCTGTCCCCGAAGCCGGCGAAGGCGACGCTGCGCGCGGTCTCGATGTCGTGCCAGCTATAGCTCGCGCCGGTGCGCAGGCCGAAGGCGCCCCATTGGCCACCGCCATAGAGGCCGAAATGATAGTTGTCGCTGTCGCCCGAGGAGAGCCTGTCCTTGACCTCGAAGCTGGTGCGGCTGTAGCCGGCGAGCGCACCGAAGCGCAGGGTGTCGAACGCCGCGATATCGGCGCCGACGATCATGCCGCCGGTCGAGCGCGTCAGCCTGGCGGCGTTGCGGTCGCTGTCGCTGCGTCCCCAGGAGCCGTAGCCCTGCCCCCAGACCGCGAAGCGCTCGGCCTGGCCGAGCCTCGGCATCGGTCCCTTGACGGCCGGGGCGAGGTCGGCGGTGTAGCCATAGTTCAGCGTCGCCATCGGCGCTGCGCCGACACCGCCGAAGGCCTGGCGCAGACGGTCGAGCGTGGCGGCGCGCACCATTGCGCTTTCCTCGACCAACACGCCCTTGGCGGACGCATGGATCTCGCCGGAGAGCTGGTCGAAGGCGCCGCGCGCGCCGCCCTCGTCGAGCATCAGGATGGCGTCATGCAGCTGGTTGCCGAGGCCGAGGCTCTGCACGCCATTGCCTGCCGCACATTGGTTCTGCGTCTGTCCGATCGCGCAGAAGGAGACATCGTTGCGCACGAGCCTGAGGAAGACGTTGTTCGGGTCGTAGCTCAGTGTCGGATCGAGGAAGGCGTAGTCGGAGATCACGTTCGCGAAGGCCCCGCTCACGCCGCCATCGCCGGTGACGATCGTGTAGCGCTGCAAGGGGCGGTAGGTGCCGTCGAGGCCGATATGCCTGACCGCGCCGCCATTGATGGTGACCGTGCCGCTGGCATGGACGCGGTCGCTGGCATTGCTGGCCGGGTCGACCTCGACCTCATACCTGCTGCCGGCGCCGAATGTCATGTTGCCGGCGACGTTGAGCGTGCCGAGCGAATTGCCGGGGGCGATGGTTCCGCCGGCCGCGACCGCGACGGAGCCGACCGTGCCGGCCCCCTGCAGCCGCCCGCCTGCCAGGACGTCGAGCGTGCCGCCGAGGCTGCCATTCACGACGAACGTAGCGCCGTCGACGGTCGTCGCGCCGGTGAAGCCGCTCGAATTGCCGCTCAGCACGGTCGTGCCGGAGACGGCCTCGATCGTGCCCGAGCCCGACATGCCCGCCGCGAACTGATAGCCGTTCGAGAGGTGGTTGAAGACGAGCTTGCCGTTGCCCGGGCCGAAGACAATCGGGCCAGCCGTGAATGCGCCTGGAGCGGCGGCAGGCAGGCCCTTGGCCGCGCCGATGACGAGCGTGCCCGAGGAGCCGGCACCGGCGGCGATATGCGTCGTGCCGGCGACCTCGACCCGGCCGCCCTTGGCGACGGTGAGAACGCCGCTGCCTTCGCCGCCAATGTAAAGATCGGCACTGTTGAGCCAGGCCGAGCCGGAGCCGGTGACGGTCGCCTCACCAATGCTGCCCGGTCCCGCCCCGAGGGCCGAAATCCCGGAACTCACCGTGCCGCCATCCTGCACGAACATGACGCCGTTGCCCCGGCGGCCGATGAAGAGATTTTCGGTCGCGACCAGAGACGAGCCGGCGCCGCTGACCGAGATGGCGCCGGTCGCGCCCGTCTCGTCGGCGACGATGACGCTCTGCGCGCCGACCTGGCCGCCGGCGCTGATCGACACCGCCCCGTCGCGCTCGTCGCCGATCAGCATGTTCGCCGTATTGGTGAAGCTCGAGCCGGCGCCGCTGACATTGAGCAGGCCCTGGCCGTTGTCGCCAATGATCGATTCCAGCGTCTCGACCTTGCCGCCGGCCTCGACGTTCAGGGTGCCGAAGCCGTTATTATTTCCGACCTGGAAGAGCGCGTTGTTCGTCCAACGCGAGCCGGCGCCCGTGACGGTGACGACGCCGGTTCCGCCGAGTGCGATGCTCGCATTCTCGCTGGTCACGGCGCCGCCGTCGGAGACGGTCAGCGCTCCCTTGCCGCCGGCGCCGACGAAGATCTTGCCGCTGGCGGTGAGGCTCGAGCCGGCGCCGGTGACCGTCCCGGTTCCCGATGCCTGCGCGTCGCTGGCGAAGGACAGGCCGACGATGCCGAGCGAGCCTCCCGCCTCGATGCGCAGATGTCCGACGCCCTCGCTGCCAACACTGCCGCTGGCCGAGGTCGTCCAGGACGAGCCCGCGCCGCTGATGGTGAGGCTGCCGAACCCGGTCTGGCCGAAGCCGAGGACCAGGGTCTGCGATTCGACCTTGGCGCCGCCCGCCACGGTCACCGTGCCGCTGCCTTTGTCGCCGATCATGAAATCGCTGTCGCCGATCAAGCTCGATCCGGGCCCGCTGACGGTCAGGGAGCCATCCGAGCCATTGCCGGCGCCGAGCGTCACCCGCTCGGCGATCAGGGTCCCGCCATTGTCGATCGTGACCGTGCCGCTGCCGAAATTCCCGATGATCAGCGGGTCCGTGACCGTCCAGTTCGAGCCCGACCCCGTGACCGTGACGAAGCCCGAGCCGGTATTGCCGACGAAGGAATCATGGCTGCTGACCTTGCCGCCATTGGCGATCGTCAGCATGCCGGTGCCCTGGTCGCCGACATAGAAATTGCCGGTATTCGCCCAGACCGAATCGACGCCGACCACGGTGGCCGTGCCGAGCGAGCCGAGCCCGCGACCGAGATAGCCGGTCGTGTTGAGCAGCACGCCGCCGCCCTGGACGACCAGGGCGCCATGGGCGGTGTTGCCGATGGTGAGCGAGAGCGCATTGGCGCCGATGGCGAAGACCGTCGGCACGTTGAGCGCGATATTGTCGACCTCGGCGTCGGTGGCGATGGTCGGCGTGCCGGCGCTCCAGTTGCCGGCATCGAACCAGTTGTTCGAGTTGGTGCCGGTCCAGGCCGTCTGCGCCACGACGGGCGGCACCGGCGCCAGCGCGACGAAGGCGGTCGTCGCCAGCAGCATGGTGCGAAGCCCGGGGCCGCGCCTTGCTGCTGCCGCCCGACCGAACCGGACACCGAAATTCGCCCGCGCCATGAAATCGCCCCTTGAAACGCCGTCTGCTCGCGCCGGGGCAATCCGAAGAGCGCCTGCGTTTCGCTGACGCGAAGCGCACGACGCCGGTGTCGGGAACTTGCTTCCCAGCCTTGCGGGCGGTTTTTGGAGCGAGCGTCAGCCGGCTTGCAAGGAAATGCGGCGGCTCGGATTCAAATGTATCCGAGGCTGCCGAATCCGTATCCGGCCCTGCAGATTCTGCAGACCAGCCAGGGAATAAAGCCGATCCCGGTCGTGATTTTCGAGCGGTTTCGCCAGCGGGGAATCGCTCAGCCGCGGCGCAATGCGCGACCCCGCCTCATCTGAGCTGGCGGATCCAATGCCACATCGTCGTCTCGCCGCTGGGCTTGCCGTGCAGGCGGCGGCCCTCCGCCGCATGAGCCCGGACCTCGCGCGGCGTCACGCCGAAACGCTTGCGGAAGGCGCGGACGAAATTCGTGCGATAGGCGAAGCCGCAGCTCTCTGCGATCTCGGCGATGCTCCTGCCCTGCTGGACCGGGTCGGCCAGCAGCGCGCGCGCATGGTGCAGCCTTGCCCGCGTGACATAGGACGACACGCCGCCATGCGCCTCGAAAAGATAGTGGAGCTTGCGCGTCGAAATCCCGAACGCAGCGGCGATCGCTTCGATGGTCAGGGCCGGATCGGCGATCTGATTGTCGATGTAGCGGCTGATCTGCCGGGTCAGCGCCTGCCGAACCGACGCGACGCTCTCCTCGGAGACCGCGGCGTTGAGCGCGGCAGCGGCCAGCTCGATGGTGGGACGGACGATCGCATCCGCCTCGTCGCAGCTCATCCCGGCTGCACCGAGATACAGGCCCCGCATATGGTTACGGAGCAGGGCGGCCAGCGGAGCCTTGCCCGGAATGAGGCGCAGGTTCTGCTCGTCCGGCGCCTTGAGGAGCGGCGCCAGCAATCGTCGCGGTATGGTCAGGTTGAGGCTGTCGAAATCGCTGGCGGCCGTCGCCTGCGGCTGGGCCAGGTCGGCGATCAGCAGATCGCCCGGGCGGGCCTGATCGGCCGATCCGCCGTCGCGCCTGCCATGGCTGCCCCTGGTGCAGACCTGCAGCGTGATATGGTCGAGCCCGTCGCGACCGATACGGGCCCGCGAGCGATCGAAGCTATGCGCCGCACATTGGTATCCGGTCAGGACGATCTCGCCGAGATGAAAGGCATCGGCGTGGAAATGGAAGGGTTCGACATTGTTGCGCAGGCGGACATCGTAAAGCAGGCCGATGCTCTCCTGCCACGCGGCGATCGCCTCCTTCGGGGCAAGCCCCTCCGTGTTCATCGCGACATGGCGAACCCGCGGCGCCGCGGTCGCGGCCACCGATGGCTCGAAGTCGATGCGCTCCGCCATGCTGCCCCGTCGGTGTTCCGGCTCCCCGAACCATCTCCGCTAGCAGAGACGGGCGGGCGGCGTATGGCATCGGCGGCACTCGCGCTTGCACTGGCGGAACAGGCGTGAGCGGCCGCACCGCTTGAAATGGCCCGAAAATTCGCTCACCGTCCGCATAGTCTCGTGGGGTGCCACCGACCATGCCTGTCGACGTCGCCGCACAGACGGCCTTGTTCTCAGCCAGCGATATTCCGGAGCATCGTCGGGACGAGTTCATCCGGGATTTCTACGGCCGCATCCAGATGCGCCTGCAGGTCACGCCCGACCCCGGCCATCAGCTGAAATTCGACGCGAGAACGCTGATCCTGCCGGAGCTGATGTGCACCAAAGGCTCGGTCTCGCCGATGAGCTGGAGCCGCTCCCGGGAGCTGATGTCGGACGACAATGACGACATCATCCTCTCCTGGAACCGGGGCGGCTACCGGCTCGCCATGCCCGGGCGCGGCGATTTCGAGACCCGGCCGGGCACCGCCGCGATCCTGCCGCTCGACCGCCGCTGGTCGGCCCATACCGAGGATTCGCAATGGACGATGGCGCTCCAGTTCAAGCGCTCGCTGCTGGCGCCTCTCGTGACAAATCTCGACGATGTCGCGCCGCACCATATCGGCCGGGCTCAGCCGGCGCATCAGCTCCTCTTCGACTACCTCTCATCGCTGCACGCGATGGACTCCCCCGCTGCGCTCGCGCCGCTGGCGTCGCGCCACATCGCCGACCTTCTGGCAGCGTCGTTCGGCGGGGCAGGCAGCGGGCCTCCCGCATCCGGCATCCGCGCGGCGCGGCTGCTCGCGATCAAGCAGCATGTCAGACGACACCTCGCCGATCCGGCCCTGTCGACCGATCAGCTTTCCCGGAGATTCGGGATCAGCGGCCGCTATATTCGCCAGCTCTTTGCCGAGGATGGCACGAGCTTCTCGGATTACGTCGCCGGCCAGCGCCTGGCCCATGTCCATGACTGTCTGTCCGATCGAAGCCAGGATGCGAGGCGAATAGCCGATATCGCCTTCGATGTCGGCTTCACCGAGCCTTCGACATTCTATCGGCAATTCAGGATGCGCTATGGCCGGACGCCGATGGAGGTCCGGCAATCTGCGACGAGCCTTATCGATCAAATGTCTGGCGGGTCACAAGGGGGCAGAACCTGAACCGGCCATGGGATCGGGGGCCTGGAGAGGCACTCGCCGGCATCGACAGGCTGAATGGCTCGAACGCAGCGCGGCCAAAACATGAGACATTGCGGATTGCTCGCGGTGGATGCAGGTCCTGCCGAACCGCTCTCCTCCGCGTCGATTTGAACTCAGCAGGCGTTCGCTGAACGCTTGCGGGTGATGCCGCGCCTGACCCGGTCGGCGTGCATTTCGAGCCATGGACGCAGGGTTTCGGCCACCGGACTTGAGCGCGGACCGACCGGCTACGCTGCGTTCTGCATTTCCTACCAGATGGACCAGCCTTAACGTTCAGCCCGTGTCTGATGCGCGGCTGCGCTTTGTTCGCGCGCGTCGGTGCAATACGTGGCAATCGTGCCTTGTTTTTGTGGAGACGAGCGAAGGGACTGGTCATGGAGAGCCAAGGATCCCCACGGTATCTGTGTTCCGGATCACGACTGCAGCCTCTGCGCCGTCGGTGTGATCCGAGCCCGGCGCAGGCCAGCGTGAAGCCGCGCCATATCGATCCCGGTCACTCGTGGTCTCTCGCATTGCGGGTTCCGTCTCCAGGCGGCGGCGGTGTGAGCACCGGCATTCCCGCGGATCCACGCGCGTGAGCGCGCCCTGGTGGCAGACGGGCACGATCTATCAGGTCTATCCGCGCTCCTTTCAGGATACGAACGGCGACGGAATTGGTGACCTCAACGGCATTACGCAGCGCCTCGACTATCTGGTCGACCTCGGCATTGACGCCATCTGGATTTCACCGATCTTCCCCTCGCCGATGAGCGATTTCGGCTATGACGTCAGCGAATATTGCGATGTCGACGGACGTTTCGGCACGCTTGCCGATTTCGACGCGCTGCTGGCGCAGGCCCATGCGCGGGGGCTCAAGGTCCTGCTCGACTTCGTGCCCAATCACACCTCCGACCGACACCACTGGTTCCTCGAAAGCCGGGCGTCCCGCAGCAGCCCGAAGCGGGACTGGTACCTCTGGCACGACCCCGCTCCCGGGGGCGGCCCGCCCAGCAACTGGATCAGCGATTTCGGCGGCTCCGCCTGGGAATGGGACGAGGCGACCGGCCAATATTATTATCACGCCTTCCTGAAGGAGCAGCCGGACCTCAACTGGCGCAATCCGGCCGTTCAGGCGGCGATGCATGACGTATTGCGCTTCTGGTTCGACCGCGGCGTGGACGGCTTCCGCATCGACGTGCTCTGGCACATGGTCAAGGCGGCCGGCTTCCCGGACAATCCGTCGAACCCTGCCTGGCAGCCGGCAATGGGCGAGATGCACCGCGTCCTTCAGGTCAATTCCACCGACCAGCCGGAGGTGCACATGCTCGCCGCCGCGATGCGCGACATTGCCGACAGCTACGGCGCCGGGGCACAGAGCGCACGGGTGCTGATCGGCGAGATCTATCTGCCGGTCGAGCGGTTGATGCACTACTACGGCGGCGAGCGGCCAGGGGTGCATCTGCCCTTCAATTTCCAGCTGATCGATGCGCCATGGAACGCACGCGCGTTGGCCAACCTCATCGCGGAATACGAGGCTGCGCTGCCGCCGGGCGGCTGGCCGAACTGGGTGCTCGGCAATCATGACCGGCCGCGGGTCGCTGCCAAGCGTGGGCAGGCCCAGGCTCGCATCGCGGCGGTGCTCCTGTTGACGTTGCGGGGCACACCCACCCTCTATTACGGCGACGAGCTCGGCTTGAGCGACGTCGCGATTCCGCCTGAGCAGGTCCGGGACCCTCGCGAGTTGCGCGAGCCCGGACTCGGCCTGGGCCGTGATCCGGTCCGCACGCCGATGTCATGGGCCGCGAGCAAAAATGCCGACTTCAGCACGGCCCGTCCCTGGCTGCCGCTTCATCAGGACTGGCCGACCCGCAATGTCGAGCGGATGGCACAGAATCCCGGTTCGATCCTGGAGCTGTATCGCCAGTTGCTGGCGGTCAGGCGCGAGCATCCCGCGCTGACGATCGGCAGCCTGGCGATGCTGGACGCCGAGGGCGATGTACTCGCTTATGAGCGGCGGCATGAGGCGCAGCGGCTCCTCGTGGCGCTCAATCTCGGCGCGCATGCTCAATCTCTGGCGCTGCCGGGCTGGGCCGGGGATTGCCGGCTGCTTCTGTCCACCACTGCCGGCCCCCCGCGGATCGAAGGCGGCGTCCTGCTGCTGCGGCCCGACGAGGGCGTGATCCTGACCGTCGGCTAATGAGAACAAGGGAAGGATGATCGCTTGCGTATCGCCATGCTGGCGCCGATTTCGTGGCGCACGCCGCCGCGGCATTACGGCCCCTGGGAACTGGTGACGAGTCTGCTGACCGAAGCGCTTGTCGCGCGCGGCGTCGACGTCACCTTGTTCGCGACCAAGGACAGCCTGACGGCGGGTAGGCTCGCCGGGGTTTGTCCGGCCGCTTACTCAGAGGATCCCACGATCGACGCCAAGGTCTGGGAGATGCTGCATGTCGCCCATGTCTTCGAGCGTGCGGACGAGTTCGACCTCATCCACAACCAGGCCGATTTCGTGCCGCTCGCCTTCTCGCGGCTGGTCACGACGCCAGTGGTGACGACGATCCACGGCTTCTCGTCGGATCGCATCCTGCCCGTCTTCAAGACCTATGAGGATCGCGTGCATTATGTCGCAATCAGCGATGCCGACCGGCATCCGGACCTGCGCTATGCGGCGACGATCCACCACGGCATCCGGCTGGAGGATTTTCCCTTCGATCCGGAAGGCGGCGAGGACCTGCTTTTCTTCGGCCGCATCCATCCCGACAAGGGCGCGGCCGAGGCGATTGCGGCGGCCCGCCGGGTGCGTCGGCGCCTGGTCATGGCCGGCATCGTGCAGGATCGGAGTTATTACGACGTGCAGGTCGCACCCGCGCTCGACGGGAGGTCCGTGATCTATCATGGCCCGGTCGGCGGCGAGGCCCGCATGAGGACCCTGGGCGGCGCCCGCGCTCTGCTCCATCTCGTCAATTTCGAGGAGCCGTTCGGATTGTCGGTCGTGGAGGCGCTGGCCTGCGGCACGCCGGTCATCGCCTCCAGGCGCGGCTCGATGCCCGAACTGATCGACCACGGCGTGACCGGATTCCTGGTCGACAGCATCGACGAGGCTGTCGTGGCGATCGGTCATATCGGCGACATCGATCGCGCGGCCTGCAGGGCGGCGGTGGCCGCGCGCTTCACCGTGGAGCGCATGGCGGATCGATATTGGCAGCTTTACCGCTCCATCCTCGGATGATTCTATTCGCGGCCGCGGCAGGTCCCTTTTAAAAATAAAACGGCAAATAATTCTTGTATTATACCTCCAAGGCCCTCATATTCACAAAGTCGATAGATGGTTTTGTGATCTGGTAACTGCGCAATTTCTGCGCATTGCCCGACAAATTCCTCGCCCGAAAATGCGATTTCGACGACTCGCTGCTTTGCGAGCAAGCAAGACTTATGTTTTTAGGGATTTTCCGTGGCTCCGGGCCTGCCGGCTCTGCCGCCGTGGATCATTGTCTTATCCGCGCTGACCACGGATGGGTTCGCCGGCCGATGTCCGGTGCCTGCGTCCAGGTCTTCCGCGTCGACCCGGCGAACTGGCGGCTGCGCTGAAGACCGGCGACGACTCTGGGCGCGTTCTCACGAGCAAAGGATACGGCACTTGCACTATCTCGGCGGAATCTCGGGGAGCGGCACGCTGACCTGCAAGGGCAGAAAGATCGGCCGCGCCTTCTATGACTTCGACGGGTTCTTCAGGCAGCCGGTCGGCGTCACGAGCTGCGGCGAGATTCAGCTCGCCAGTCCCGTTCTCAGGGAGGTCTTTGGCCGCAGGGACCTTCAGCTCCTGACCGATGACGGGCGCCGCCTCGATCTCACATTCTCGGAAAAGAAACTGCCTCCCTCGAGCGACGTCGCCCATGTGGACGTGACCGGCGAACTGCCGATCACGCCGCAGAGCTGGCGTCATTGACCGTCTCCGGCGGCGAACACCATGCGACGGCATTATCGCCCGCCTCGGGTCGCCCTGACCCGAGCGGCGCGAACCAGGAGAACCCCATGGCGCTCGAACATGCCTCGATGCTGGCCTTGCGGAAGCCCTGGGGAAGCACCGATCTCGCTCCCTGGAGCGCCGCTGCCGATGGTGGCGGCGCAATCGGCGAACTCTGGTTCCAGCGTGGAGGCGCGGAGGCGCCCGACACGGCCCTCCTGCTCAAGCTCCTGTTCACGACGCAAGCCCTGTCGATCCAGGTCCACCCGGACGATGCCTTCGCGCGCTCGATCGGGCTGGCGCATGGCAAGACCGAGGCGTGGTACGTCCTCTCCGCGGCGCCCGGCGCCGAGGTCGCCCTCGGACTGAAGCGGCAGCTCGATGCGGCCGAGTTGCGCGGCGCCATCGCGGACGGCTCGATCGCCGAGCTGGTCCAGTGGCGCCCCGTCCAGAAGGATGACGTCATCTTCGTGCCCGCCGGCACGATCCACGCCATTGGCCCAGGGCTCGTGATCGCGGAAATCCAGCAGAGCAGCGACACGACCTTCCGGCTCTTCGACTATGGCCGGCAGCGCGAGCTCCATATCGACCATGCCGTAGCGGTCGCCGAGGCCGGGCCTGCCCAGCCGCAACCCGCTGTGAAACCCCTTACCGACGCCAGAACCCTGCTCGTCGCCAACCCCTATTTCATCCTCGAGCGGATCGAGCTGCCGCCGCAATCGCATTGGCAGCTCCAGGCCGAGCATGAAACCTGGCTCCTGGTCATCGAAGGCGATGCGCGGATCGGGCCGGTCAACGCCCGCCTCGGCGAAGCGGTCTATCTCGATGCCGAGCATGCCACCCTCAGCGCCGGATCCCACGGGCTCAAGGGGCTCGTCGCCTATCCCGCGGCCGAACCGAGCCGCAACATCCTGCATCAGCGCGACGCGCAGGATCTGCAGCCGCCGCTCTCACGGCCCTTGCTGCAACCCGATTCTCAAACAGCAATGGCGGGTTCGCGACCTCGCTCAATGGAGGCGCGACCATGACCCGACTCAACCGTGTGGCATTCATCGGAAACTCGCTCCCGCGCCGCTGCGGGATCGCGACCTTCACGACCGATTTGCAGCAGGCGGTCTCGGCGACAGATACAGGCATCGAAACCTCGATCGTCGCGATGAACGATCACGGGCACGCCTATGTCTATCCGCCCACCGTCCATTTTCAGGTCGGCGACGACCGCATCGGCGACTATGTCGATGCCGCGGAGTTCCTGAATGCCGGCCGGTTCGACGCGGTGTCGCTTCAGCACGAGTTCGGGATTTTCGGCGGAGAGGCGGGCAGCCATCTCATGATGCTGCTGTCGCGGCTGACCATGCCCGTCGTCACGACGCTTCATACTGTCCTAGCAGAGCCGACGCCGGCGCAGCGTCGCGTCATGGACGGAATCGTCGACGCGTCCTCACGGATCGTGGTCATGACCGAGAAGGGCCGGGTTCTCCTGCGAAGCGTCTACCGGGTTCCGGCGGACAACATCGACGTCATTCCGCATGGCATTCCGGACGTCGCCTTCGCCGCGCCTGACGAGGCAAAGGCGAGATTCGGTTTCAGCGACAGGCCCGTGATCCTGACATTCGGCCTTCTCTCGCCGAACAAAGGCATCGAGGTGATGATCGACGCCATGCTGTCGATCCTGAAGAGCCGGCCCGATGCCGTCTATGTCGTGCTCGGCGCAACCCATCCCAATCTCGTTCGGGAACAGGGCGAGGCCTATCGCGAAAGCCTCGTCGCGCGGGTCCGCGGCCTCGGCATCGAGGACCATGTCGTGTTCCTCGATCAGTTCGTCGACCAGCCGACGCTGCTCGGCTTCATCTCGATGTGCGACGTCTACGTCACGCCCTATCTCAACGAAGCGCAAATGACCTCGGGCACCCTGTCTTACAGCTTCGGTCTGGGCAAGGCAGTGGTCTCGACGCCCTATTGGCACGCGCAGGAGCTCTTGGCCGGCGGCCGCGGCATCCTCGTTCCCTTCGGCGATTCCTCGGCCATAGGCGGCGCGATCGCCGGATTGCTGACCGATGACCTCGGTCGGCAGGCCATACGCGAGCGTGCCTATGCCGACAGCCGATCGATGATCTGGGAACGCATTGCCGAGCGCTATCTCGCCGTCTTCGAAGCGGCCACGCGCGCCGATCGACTGAAGGTGGTCCCCGTCATCGACAAGGGCGATCTCTCACGCGACATCCGCAAGCCACCGGAGATGCAGATCGGGTATTTTCTGTCGATGTGCGACGATACCGGGCTTTTTCAGCATGCGGTTCATTCGGTGCCGGATCGGTCCCACGGCTATTGCGTCGACGACAATGCCCGCGCCTTGCTGCTGGCCTGCGCGCTCAACAATTCCGGCGAGCAGCTGCTCTCCGAAGCCCTGACCTCCCGCTTCGCCGCCTTCATTCAGCACGCCTGGAATCCCGACCTGCGCCAGTTCCGCAATTTCATGAGCTTCGACCGGCGCTGGCTCGAGGACAAAGGCTCGGAGGACAGCCATGGGCGAACACTCTGGGCCCTGGGCGAATGCGCCCGCAGCGATGTCAGCCCGTCGCGGCGGCGCTGGGCCGCCGCCTTGTTCGCAGAAGCGCTGCCGACGATCGAAGGCTTTCGCTCGCCACGAGCCTGGGGCTTCGCGCTGCTCGGTCTCGACGCCTATTGCGCCGTGACCGAGGCGGATGGTGCTGTCCTGCGCATCCGGCGTCTCCTGGCCGACAGATTGACGACCATGCTCGCGACGACCGGGACGAAGGATTGGGCCTGGTTCGAACACGGGCTCGCCTATGACAATGCGCGCTTGCCCCAGGCGCTGCTGGTGACCGGCATCTCGACCGGAACGTCCCGCTATGTCGAGGCCGGCTTGAGATCCTTGCGCTGGCTGACGACGCTGCAGACGACTCCGGTCGGCTTCTTCAGGCCAGTCGGCACCGAGAGCTTCGGCGACCAGCGGCGCCCGCCACTGCCGTTCGATCAGCAACCGCTGGAGGCTACAGCGACGATCTCGGCCTGCCTTGCGGCCTGGCGGGCTGACGGCAACGGCGCATGGAAGACCGAGGCGTCGCGCGCTTTCGGCTGGTTCCTGGGCGAGAACGACCTTTCGGTGCCCCTGGTCGACCTGGAAACCGGGAGCTGCCGCGATGGGCTCCACCGCGACCGCGCCAATGAGAACAGGGGCGGCGAGTCTGTCGTGTCCTATCTCCTCAGTCTTGCCGAGATCCGTCAGCTCGCCCACCTTAGCTCCGGCCGCACCAGGCCGGCGCCGCTCCAGCTGTTGAGCGCCCATTAATTCATACTTCGAGAGCATGCTCCGATGCGGGCCCTGCAGGGCCTTGCCGATGCTCGCAATCCTGCTCGAACAGCCGAGGGCGCCTTGTCACAAGCCACATTCCTGAACCGGCAGGCGCTTTTTCTGTGCCCCGATCCGGCAAGGGTGGTCGTCCGCCCGTTCAAACCGGCCATCGAGCCGCGTGATCTCAATGCGACGGACAAGTCGCGGGCGAACCATATCGTCGACCGGGTCCTGGCCCTCGACCCTGAGACGGCGGCGGCCCAATTGCGTGACGTCCTCGAAAATTTCCAGGGGCGCCACCGCAACCTGCTGGAGACGTTCGAGGCGCGCGCCGGCGAAATGGAAGACGCCTTCGCAGCCCATGTCGATTTCACCGCCGGACAGCGGCAGCTGATCGGGGCTTACTTCCTGCACGAATACTCTTTCGAGGCTGCCGCCCTCTTCAATCCGAGCATCGTCTCGCATCCCGACCAGTCGGGCGCCCCAGAGGGCGGACACCGCTTCATCCTGAGCCTGCGTGGCGTGGGCGAGGGGCATGTGTCGTCGCTGACCTTTCGCTCCGGCTTCATCGCCGCCGATGGCAGTGTGGCCATCGACCCAACGGCTCGCCTCGCATCGGTTCCGAAGGTGCGGAATCGGATATCCGGCCCCGATGGCGAGACGGTCGAGGTCGCCTTCAGGCCGGACGAGGATATCAGCGAGCGGGTGATCTTTCCCATCACGCCCTCGCAGTCGAACGGCATCGAGGACGCGCGCTTCGTCGAATTCGACGACGGTGGGCGAAAAGTCTTCTACGCGACCTATACGGCCTATAGTGGCAAGGCGATCAGGTCCGAGCTGATCGAGACAAGCGACTTCATATCCTTCCGGATGTCGCCCCTGAAAGGAAGCGCCGCGCAGAACAAGGGCATGGCGCTGTTCCCCCGCAGGATCGACGGCAAATATGCGATGATCGGCCGGCAGGACAACGAGAACCTCTACCTGATCTATTCCGACGACCTTTATACGTGGGATGGCGGCGTCGCGATCCTGAAGCCGAAATTTCCATGGGAATTCGTGCAGATCGGCAATTGCGGCTCCCCGATCGAGCTCGATGAAGGCTGGTTGCTGTTGACCCATGGCGTCGGCCCTGTCCGCAAATATGCGATCGGGGCGGTTCTGCTCGACAAGGCCGACCCCTCGAGGGTGTTGGCGCGCTCGCGCGAGCCTTTGGTCCGGCCAGACCCGTCCGAGCGGGAAGGTTACGTTCCCAATGTCGTCTACACCTGCGGTGCGATCCGGCATAAGGACCAGATCGTCCTGCCCTATGCGGTCTCCGACACCTTCTGCAATTTTGCGACGATCAAGATTGCCGCGCTGCTGAAGGCCTTGGATGGCTGAGGCGATCGCGGCATCGCCGCATCCGGGAACAAGCCTTCGATCGGCCCGCCATTGGCGCGAAACCGTCGGGCGCGGACAGGCCGAACGCGGCTAGAAATCCGTCGTCAGCAGGCGGTAATAGCTCTGGCGCTTGCGGGAATAGGCTGTGCTGGCGGCCTTCAGTATCTTGGCGAGATTTCCGTCAAAAGCCCGCAGCATCGAGACCTCGTCCTGCCCGGCGGAGAGATCCATGTGCCGCAATGCGGCCGTGTCGACCTGGAATGCGACCTCGAAGGCGGAATCGGAGCCCCAGAAACAAACGCAGTCCCGCGCCGCGTCATAGCGGCGGATCTGATTGGGAAAATGGAGGCCCATTGGCGTTATCCTCGTTTTTTCGAGAGCCGCTCGAAATCCTTCAGGACATTGGCGATCAAGGCCTGCCGCCGCGGGTCCTGCGCGGCTGGCGTCGTCGCGAAGAGATCGAGCAGATAGCGCGCCTTCTCAGCGGCGTCCATCCATGTCGTGGCCGGTGCGGCCCCGAGCTGCGCCTCCAGCTCCTCCTGGCGCAGACGCAGCGCCCGGGCGTCGTCTTCGACCTCCGAGAGAAGGCGACGAAGCAGCGTCGCCTTCTGCGCTGCGATCCCCCGGTGCTGGTCGAGATCGACGGTGTCGTCGGTCATGTCGTTGGCCTTCTGGCAGCGTCTGCTCGAGACCTGGAGTTCAGCCAAGCGGCCCGCCCGGGCTGGCATGGCGCGAACGATACAGGCTTGGATCGTCCTAGAGCCGGATGCTTTCAGATGGAATCGCTTCGCGATTCCATCTGAAAGCTGAATCCGTCTCTCATCAAAGAGTTAGAGCAGGATCCATGCGAAAAACCGGTTCCCACTTTTTCGCATCCTGCTCTAGGTCTTGTTGAGACCGAGGGCGACGGCGCAGGCCTTGGCCACGTCAGAGTCGGGCGAGGAACTGCCCGGCATCGTCGCCCATCCGCCTTTCGCTATGAAATCACCCTGTTGCCAGGAGCCGATTTTCTTGAGCTCGGCGAGTTGCTCGGTCGCGTTGGCCTGCTGCTGGAACCTGACCACGCAGATCGGCGAGAGGACCGCGACAACGGCAGCGTCGGAGCGCGTCTTGGCGTCGCGTTCGGCCGTGCCGCGGGTGACCCAGCCACCCCAGCTGAACCCGATGATCGCAAGCGCGACGGCTCCGCCGACGGCGCCCCAGGCGGCCGGCTTCAGTTCTGCTGGGATTTTCATGGGATTTGTCTTTCTCAACAGGAAGAGAAAACTCCCGTGAAAGATAATAGCGCTTTTCCCCAGGGCGCGCGTGTACTTTTTATCCCGCGCAGGATGACTTGTATTACTTGAACATCTGGCGCGTTGACCACGTCACCGCATGATCTTGCGACGTCCCGCACCTGTTGAAGCACCCCGGCCGACCGCTAAGCGTAGCGCAGAGCCGTTCGTGGTGGCAGCCTGAGATGCAATGGGATCGCTGGCCGGAAACGTGTTCTCCAGCGCGTGCGTCAATTCCGCATCCTTGCCCTCGCGCCGCTCGGCGCGATGCTGTTCGCGTTGTTCGGTTCGCAAGCTTTCCTTGGCCGGATTTGCCGCCATGGGCGCCTCCATCGCTAGCCGAGCCGGAGGATGCAGCATGCCGCTTCGATGGACAAGCACGCCTTCAGATAGGCGAGACACGCAGGTTCCCTCGGGCACGTAGGCCTCAATCGCCTCCGCGTCGTCAACGACGGGTCGGCGCTGATCGGAGCAAGCCGTCGCTAGGTACATCAGCCGCGCGCGGAACTCGCCGTCCAACACGGTGTTTCTCGACATAGCTGAGAGGGGTCTGATGGCGGCGCGATCTGGGTCCAAGACGGTAATCTATGCCGCGATCGTCGGAAATTTGTTGATCGCGGCAACGAAGTTTGCCGCGGCAGCATGGACCGGCAGCTCTGCAATGATGTCGGAAGGCGTGCACTCGCTCGTGGACACGGGCAATGGAGCGCTGCTGCTTTACGGCCTCAGCCGGGCCGCGCGGCCTCCGGATCTAACCCACCCCTTTGGGCACGGGCGCGACGCTCGCAGCGGAACTGCGGCACCCGATCGCCTCGCGACAGCGAGAGGCGCTTCATCGCCTTGTCGAACGGATCACAATCCGCCGCGATGGTCTTCGCATCGCGTTGAAATCCGATCCGCTGGGGTGCGTTGTGTTCTTCGATAAAGACGATCGCCAAGCTGAGAGCCCCACATGCGTGATGATCGACGTCGAAACGCGCTTCGTCCGAAAGGGACAGGATTTGCACCTTGTGGTCCCACCGACAGACGGAGCCGACAGCAGCTCGCGATCCGAGAAGTCGCTGGTCAAGGCCATCGCCCGCGCCGTCACCTGGTATGACGATCTGGTCGCAGGCCGTGCCAGCTCGATGCGGGAGATCGCGACCACAGAAGGTGTCAGCGAACGCTATGTCGCACAACTCTTGCCGCTGGCATTTCTCAAGCCAGAGCTGGTCGAGGGGTGCCTTGATGGAGCGATCGACCTGCCGATCAGAGGCAGCGATCTGGCCAGGGGCTTACCGATCCCGTGCGAGTGGCGGCAGCAATCGACCCGGTTCACTGGGAACTGAAGACATCCGCCTCACGTCGCTCAAGGTGACGCTCCGCACTTTAGCGATTGGTGCATCAAGCGCCGGCTCGCGCCAACATCAAAGGAATGGCAGAAGTACCGCCTCCTTCTCGTCCTGATTGACTTGACCGAAGTCACTGGTTGGCCGAGCGCTCAACTGGCTCAGGACGCAATCATGTCTCCGTCGATTTCGATGCCCGCGGCCCGAAGATTAACCCAAACGCGGTTGCGCATTGGTTCAGGGGCGTGCGCAACGAGCCGCTTAAACCCCTCGAGGGAAAAGCCCGCCTCGATGCGCAGCGTCTCGCGCGCAACCTGCTTCGCCTCGTCAGCTTGGCCGAGCTCGATCAACGCACAACAGAGGGCAAGCCGCGACCAGGTATCCCCCCACTGCAATTGCGTCGCGCTGCGCGCCGCCATCTCGGCCGAGACGTAGTCGCCCAGACTGAAATGGCAGAAGGACCGCAATGTCAGGAACATGCAGCGGAGCGGATCCTTGGGGCTCAGCCTGAGCGCCAGGTCGATTTCCGACAAGGCTTCCTTGGGCTTGTCTGCGTAGACGAAGGCTTGCGCCAAGCCGAAGCGCGCCTGGGCAAAGCCCGGGTTCATCTCGGTCGCCAGCTGCAGATGATGCAGGGCGCCCTCGATATCGCCGACGAGCGTCAGCAATCGCCCAAGCACCACATGGCAAAAGACATTGCTGCCATCGAGCGAGATGGCGGCCTGCGCATGTTTCAATCCCTCAGTCAGCGCAACGCGGGGATCGGGCACGAAATACCAGACCGCCTTGACAAAGGCAGCGTAGCCGAGCCCGGCATGCGGGAGGGCAAAATCCGGGGCGCGCTCGAGGGCTTGCCGAAACAGCGCCTCGGCTTTGGCGGTATCCTCCCGCGTGAAGCGGTAGACATGCCAAAGACCGCGATGGAATTGCTCCCAGGCGTCCAACTCGCTCGGCAGCTTGCGCGCGGCGCGCTCCCGTTCCTCCTGCCGGACCTCGGCATCGAGGCTGCCAATGATGCTCGCGACAATCTCATCCTGCACCGCGAAGATGTCGGCGAGGTCGCGGTCGTAGCGCTCCGCCCAGATGCATCGGTTCCCGAGAGCGTCGATCAATTGCGCAGTGACGCGCAAGCGCCCTCCGATGCCACGAAGGCTGCCTGCCAGGGCGTAGCGCACCGAGAGTTCCGCGGCCGCGGCCGCGGCGGTCTCGGGCCGGCCGGAGAACAGTGAGCTCGACTGCCGCGCGATGACGGAGAAATCCCGGCGCCTGGACAGTTCGGTGATGAGGTCCTCGGAGAAGCCCTCGGCCATGAAATCCTGTTCCGGCTGGCCGTTCAGATTGACGAAAGGCAGCACGGCAATGGCGAAATTGCGGGGCATGCGCCGGGCGGCGGCGTCCGGGCGCGATTTCTCTCCGGCAGTGGCCGGCATCGGCTGGGCTTCACCGTCGGCGGCGACGATCCGCCGTGCGAGGTCCGCGGTCTCCGCCGAAGGCTCGACCCCGAGTTCCCGCTTCAGGACGTCGCGACACGCCTGGAACTGCGCCATCGACCGGGAGCGTTCCCCGGCCGCCGCAAAGAGGCGCATCGCCAGGCGATGGCTCTGCTCGCGCAAGGGATCGAGCACGACCAGTCTCTGCGCGAGATCGAGCGCCTTGCCAGTGCGCCCGGCCCCCTCGTGCGCCGCTATCGCCTTCTGGGCCGCGGTCTGCGCCAGGCCAAGGCAGCGCGTCCGCTCGAAGGCCAGCCATTCATCGAACGCCTCGGACGGTGAGATCGCGCCTTCCAGCAAGTGCGAACTCAGAATGGTTTCCAGCGCTTCCTCGGAAAGCTCGGCCACGCCGGCGGCCGCCTCTGCAAGGCGATCGACATCGACGGAGACCAGTCCCGCTGCCAGCGCCAGCATATCCCGCTCGCCCTTCAATGCGTCGGCCCCAAGGGCTTTCCGGATCGCCGCGAGCGTGTTGCGCAGGCTCCCGCGTGCCTGTTCGTCGAGCCTGTCGCCCCAGAGCAACAGGCCAAGTTTGTCGCGGGCATGCGAGCGCCCGGCTGGCAGGGCGAGATAGGCGAGGAGCAGTTGCGCCTTGCGCGTCGGCAGGCTCACCGGGGTGCCGCTGCGGAATCGCAGCTCGAAGCCGCCGAGCAGGTCCAGCGCGAAGGCCGGACTTTCCGTTGCGGGATCTTGGCCGGTCCGTGCCACGCAGACGCCCTCTCGCGCGAATTCCCGATGATTTAACGCAGATTTCACGCCGCTTCTACGTGCGCCTGACGCAGCGTCTCTAAACCCACCTCCAACGCCGCGGCGCTCTCGAACGAGCGAAGCGGCGTCCACCCCAGGAGGATTAGATGTACGCTCTCAATAACGACTTCTTCTACGACATTGACGGCCTGACCGACGTGATCAGGCCGCGCAAGAAGACACTGCTTGACCGCTTGGTCGGGCGCTACGCCTCCGGGCAAATTCTGAGCGGCCAGTTTCTCTACGAAGTTCACGGGCCCTTCGACGCCGATGCCGCCGCTCCGGTGCGTCGTCCTGTTCTCGGACGCCTGGCCGACCGGCTGAAAGCGCTGGCAAGCGACATGGCGCATCGGAACCAGTTGCGCCGCGCCGCGCTGGATATGTCTCGGCTCGACGACAGGATGCTGAAGGATATCGGCATCACGCGGACCGAAATCGAGGCCGCCGTCTCCGGAGCGCTGACCTTCAGCCTTTGCGACTGAGCATGAGTGTGAACCGGCCGCCGCAGCGCGTCGGCCGGATCGTCCCAACCCTTATTCCTGCACGAGGAAACCACAGCATGTCCATCACCGATATCCGCGGTCAGATTCTCTCGGGCGCCACGCCGGAGGCCGCCATCGGCTATTCCGACGCCGTCAGCCAGTTCGCCATGTTCTCCGGAGATCCCGTCGCCGCCGCCGATCGCTTGATCGAGCGCGAGCCCGGCCTCGTCATGGCGCATGCCTTGAAGGCTTGGCTCTACCTTTTGGGCGGAGAGCCGGCAGGCCTACCGGCCGCCCATGCCGCGATCGAGAGCGCCAAGGTTCTGCCGGCGACCCTTCAGGAACGCGGCCATCTTGCCGCGCTCGGGCACCTCGCCTTGGGGCGCCTGCATGACGCCTCACGCGTGATCGAAGATGTCGCGATCGAGCAGCCTCTCGATCTGCTGGCCCTCATTGCGGGGCATCAGCTCGACTTCTTCACCGGCAATGCCCGCATGCTCAGGGACCGGATCGCGCGGGCATTGCCGGCCTGGTCGAAGGGGGTTCCGGGCCGGCATTCGGCGCTCGCGATGTATGCCTTCGGACTGGAGGAGAATGGCCAGTATGCGCTCGCGGAACAGAACGGCCGTATTGCAATCAGCGACGAGCCGCGCGACGGCTGGGCACGCCACGCCGTCGCCCATGTCTTGGAGATGGAAGGGCGGCATGACGAGGGGATCGCCTTCATGCGCGAGGACCTGCCAAGCTGGACGACAAACAGCTTCCTGGCCGTCCATAACTGGTGGCATCTCGCGCTCTATCACCTCGAGCTCGGCCAGATCGACGAGGTTCTCGAACTGGTCGACGGGCCGATCACGAGTATCGCCCAGCCGCAGATGCTCGACCTGATCGACGCTTCTGCGATGCTGTGGCGCCTGCATCTACGCGGGGTCGAGCTGGGCCAGCACTGGCACGTCCTGGCTCGGCGTTTTGAGGCGATCTGGATCGCTGGCGGCTACGCGTTCAATGACCTCCATGCGATCATGGCGTTCATCGGCGCCGGCCGCCGCGACCTGGTGGAGAATACGCTGCAGACGCAAGCCTTCGCGATGCTCTCCGCCAGCGACAATGCCGGCTTCGCGCAGGATGTCGGCTATCCGCTGATGAAAGCATTCGCGGCCTTCGGCGAGGGCGGGTATAGCGAGGCCGTCCGTCTGATCCGGCCGGTCAGAGGCATCGCCGCACGCTTCGGCGGCAGCAACGCCCAGCGCGACATCATCGACCTGACGCTAATCGAGGCGGCGTTCCGAGCGGGCGACCGGCCGCTGGCAAGAGCGCTCGCCGCAGAGCGGGTTGCGGCGAAGCACGAAAGTCCTCTTGCAAAGCTCTTCGCCCGGCGTGCCGGACCCCAGGAATGCGGCGATTGTCGAACCGTTGCGTGTGCGAAGTCCAAAGCCGCGTAGATGGGAGCTTTCAATATGCTGTTCATCCGATCCTGTTCTGAGCCTTCGGAGGATCGGATGAACACCAATAAGTTCGCGCTTCTGACGCCGCTGCTTCGGAAGCAGATCTTGCGCCTGGCGCCGGCGGGATCGTGCCGGCCGTAACCGCGGCCGCCGGCAGCACCAAGCGCCCGCCTGAATCGCGCGCTTCGACGCGGAGGGCTGGGCGGCTTGGCAGACCGTCGTCGCGACTATATCGGCTGCGCCGCTCAACGCCTATCCGAGGCGCGATCGCAGCCCGTAGCCGCCATCGCGAAGGTGGGTCGTTTAGCTTGAAGCTGGATGGTGCGCCGTTCCCTGACGGCTTGCGTCTGCCACGTAAGGGAGCCTAGTGTCGTTAAGCTGCATTCGATTTGGTCGGTCGGCTATTGCTGGGCCCCGCAAATGCGCGCACTTGTTGTTGCCGCTTTCGTTACTGTTTCGGCCGAACTCACATCTGCCGATGCATTGGAGTTGATCGGCCAAGCCGGCGTGCTTGGCGAATGGGAGTTGACCGCCAATCTCACCGCAACTGGTGGCAAGCAGGAATTCGGCGGTCCCATTGTTCTAAAGCATACCGGAATCTGCTCGGCGGATGGACCGGAAACACGCACTGGCGAGATACAGCTTCAAATGCTGAGTGCTTCGCGTGTTAGGGCAACGCTCACTATCGACGGCAATCCCTGCACGTTTAGGGCGACGAAATCCGACGCTTATGTCGGCATGATGAGCTGCCGCGACCGGCGCGATGCGCCTCTTCGGCTCTGGATAAAATAGGGAATGGCCGGATCATTCCGGCCATTCGGAGTTCCTGCGTGATCCGACTAGCGCGCAGGCGCTGCTGACGCGGACTTGCCCGCTCGAAGTTCCATCAGCTCGGGCCTTTGCGAGTCGGCTTCCTTGGTCAGCGCCGTCACCTTGCCGGTGTATCGCTTTGCCTTTTCGGTATTGCCGAGCTTGGTCGCGGCCTTCGCCGCACCAAGGTAGGCCGCGAGCCGGTTCGGTTCCTTTGCGAGCACGGCTTCGTAGCCAGCGAGGGCTTCTTTTGCCATGGCGCGATCGAGCAGCATTGCGCCGTAGAGTTCCCGCGCGGGAGCGAGCGGGCCCGGCGTGACGGGATGCTTTTCGGTTTTGTCTTCGGCATCGGCGGCAGCGCTCATCGCCTTCAGCGCCTCGTCATGCCGGCCTTCGGCGTAAAGCACCCAGGCGCTCGCAACCTGCTGCTGGATGCCAACGATTTCCGACCAGTAGGCGTCCTTTGCGTCCTTGAGCTTGGCGCTGAGCTCGCCGAGCTTCTCGACGTCCGCTTTCGCGGCGGCGGGATTGCCGGAGCGGGCCGCGCCGAGCGCACGGGCAAAATGCGTGACCGCATCGGCGTAAAGGAACTTGGTTTGCCGTGGCTGGAGCGTGGCCGCCGCCTGCCAGTCGCCGCGTTCGACCGCGTAGCGCGCGTTGCTCGCAGCCACGCCATACGGCCCGGCAAAGCGCTCGGTTTTGAAGTCGATCGCATTCATCTCATCGACAATGGCCGCAGCCTTCTTGTCCTGCGCCAGTTGGAGATGGGCATAGACCAGATAGTCCATGCCATGGGCCTGATCGTGCTGCTCGCCGTCGAGTTTGGCGACGCGCGCGGATTCGGTATTGGCGGTGATCGAGTCCTTCCAGTGGCCGACACGCGTGAATATGTGCGACGGCATGTGCTGGGCATGTGGTGCAGCCGGCGCGATCTTGGCGTAGCGCTTCGCGGCTGCCAGCCCCTTTTCGGCGATAGCCGGATAGTCATAGAGATGGATCAAATAATGGGCGACCCCCGGATGCTGGGGCTGCCGCTTGTAAATCGGTTCGAGGAGCGCAGCGCCCTTGAGCTGGTTTGCGTAGGTCTTGTCGGTCGGCAAAGCCGCTACGTTGAGCGTGATCGCGTAGGCGATCTGTGCCTCGATGTCCTTCGGGTATTTCTGCGCGACCTGCTCTTGCGCCTTGAGATAGTTCTGTACGCGGGTGCGGTGGTCGAGCTTTTCGTAATCGACATACATCGCGCCCAGCGCGTCGATGTAATCGCGCTCTCGCTCGGTTTTTGCGTTCAGCGCCTTCGCTTTCTGGATCGCCACAAGCCCAAGCGGAAGATTAGCCGGCGGCGGTGGGGCGTGCGGATTGTAAAGGAGGCTCAGCGCGATGCCCCAGTGCGCGATCGCACATTGCGGATCAGCTTTGATGGCGTCCTCGAATGACCTATTCGCGGCGCGATACCAGAACGAGTGCTGATATAGCATTCCCTGGTTGAAAAGCTTCTGCGCGGCGGGTGTGCAGGACGTTTCGAAATTGACCTTTCCGAGCTTGCCGCCGCTGGCCGAGATTGCCGGGTCGCCGTAGAGCGCCGCCACGGCCGTGGCGGCAACCAATAGTGTCCTCATGGTGCCCTCCCTTCGGCGTCCTCCGACCGGGCCCTTTTGTATGAACCGGATGGATGCGCCGATCGATTGGCCCCCTCGCTTGCCCCAAGGAAAGCTGCTCCCGTCGATTCGCCCTGTCAACGCGGTTCAGCCTGCGCAACGTCCCGTACGCCCCCCGATGCCCTCAGCCCATTGGGCCGGAGCGCAGTGTGTCTGTCCGGAGCGACGAGCTAACGCGTAACAATACCATCCTAACGGAGCTTGGCGATCCCGATGCCATCAAGTTTAGCGCGGTCTTTGATGGATTCCTCGCTGCGCGTCATCGCTTTCGAGATCGCCTTCAATGCCATGCCCTTCTTGGCGAGTAACTTTAGCTTCTCGATTTCCTCATGCGTCCAGGGTTGGCGATGCCGTTGAAATCGCTCGGTCACAATCTGCTCCTGCTCTGCCGGGACACCACCCGGCACTCGCGCGATCTATAGCAGTGATGGCGACGAATTTGACCGCACGTATAGATGGGTGCCAGACCATCAGACCGCTCGGCGCCAAGAACGGAACTTCGCTCACTGCCGGCAGCGGACATTCAGCTGTTTACAGGTGCAATTGTGAGACGGCAGATCGATGGCCGCGCCGGCTAAGTCGAGGATGTCGCTACGAACGCTTCTACCCCGATGTCAGGCATCAATGAGGGGACAACCGGGATTCAGCAGTCGTGAACGTCCATCGGCGCTGCTCGACCGCGGCCGAGAGCGCGCCGCCGCCGAGCGCCTCGACATTACTTTCCGCGAAGCCGATGCCGAGGCGCTGCCCTACGGCGATGGTGAGTTCGACGCCGTGATGTCGACCTTCGGGGTGATGTTCACTCCGGACCAGTAGCGCGCCGCCGCGGAGCTGCTGCGCGTCTGCCGGCCGGGCGGGAAGATCGGCATGGCCAACTGGACGCTGGATGGATTCATCGGCCAGCTCTTCAAGACGATCGGCAGGCATGTCCCGCCGCCGCCCGGCCTGAGCTCGCCCGCCCAATGGGGAACCGAGGAGCGCCTGATCGAGCTGTTCGGCCGTGCAGGAGTTTCGATGCGCTACCGCTCTCCCGGTTACTGGCTCCAGGTCTTCGGCGGCTATTATGGGCCGGTGCTCAAGGCCTTCGCGGCTCTTGAGTTGACCGCGCGGGCGAAGCTGACGCACGACCTCGTGGCGTTGGTCGAGCAGTTCAACCGCTTGAGCGATTCGACCATGGCGGTGCCAAGCAGCTATCTTGAGATCGTCGTGACTCGACCCTCAGGCTGAATTGGCCGGCTCGGTTCCCTTCATTCCAGAGCCCTCGTCCGCGTGCTATAAGAGCGCTTGGCAGGTTGGGGGCTCCGCAACCTGTGGCGATGTCGGTCTGAAGGGGATAAGGCCGTGCATTCCAGACTCTGCAGCTCGCGTCGGGCAGCTCGACCGTCCCGGCGCGAGATCATTGCGTTCGGCGCCCTGGCGGCGGTGCCGATCCCCGTTCGCGCGCAGCAGAACGCACTTCCGCTCATCGGCTATCTCGGCTCTGAATCGCCCGAGCCTTATGCCAGCCGTCTTGCGGCCTTCGCCGAGGGGCTGGCCGAAGCCGACTATGTCCAAGGTCGCAATGTCGCGATCGATTTCCGCTGGGCTGAGGGCCGATACGGCCACCTGCCCGCGCTCGCGGCGGAGCTGGCCAAGCGCCAGGTTACCGTCATGGTCGCGCCGGGCGGGGCGGAGGTCGCGCTCGCGGCGCGCTCGGCGACGAGAACTATCCCGATCGTCTTCGAGATGGGCGGCGATCCGGTGGCACTGGGCTTGGTCGCCAGCCTGTCCCGGCCGGGCGGCAATCTCACCGGAGTGACCAGCCTGAGCGTCGAAGTCTCGCGCAAGCGGCTGGAGTTCATGAGCGAACTTTTTCCGGCCGCCAGGACCTTCGCCGTGGCGGTGAACCCGACGAGCCCGACGGCTGGTTCGCAATCGCGCAACCTGCAGACGGCCGCCAGCAGCCTCGGGGTCGACCTCAAACTCCTCGAGGCCAGCAGCGAGCCTGAGCTCGACGCCCTGTTCCGCGCCGTGGTGCAGATGCAACTTGCCGGGCTGGTCTTCACCTCCGATCCCTATTTCGCCTATCGCAGCCGGCGCCTCGCCGAGCTGGCGACCCGCTACAGGATTCCCGCGATAACCCAGGCCAGGGATTTCCCGGTCGCCGGTGGGCTGATGAGCTATGGCGGCGACTTCCAGCAGTCGCACCGGCATACGGGCCTTTATGCCGGCCGTATCATCAAGGGCGAGAAGCCCTCCGATCTGCCGGTCCAGCGCGTCACCAAGGTCGAGCTGTTCGTCAATCTCAAGGCAGCCGTTCGGCTCGGCCTGACCGTGCCGCCCTCGCTCCTGAGCAGCGCCGATATGGTGATAGAATGATCGGCGTGTCGGCCGCGCCCGGGCTGTCGCGGTGACGCAGCCGCAGTCACGCAGTTCGCTCTTCAAGAAATATTTCATCGCGTTGTTCGCTGCGGTCGTGGTGCCGCTGCTCGTCGCCGGAGGCAGCGAGGCCTGGTTCGGCCATCACGATCAGAGGGCCAGGCTGAACGAGCTTCTCGACGCCGAGGCCCGTGCGGCCGCAGCGAAGATCCAGGATTTCCTGGACGGCATCCGCGACCAGCTCGCCTGGACAGTGCAACTGCCATGGACCGAGAGCGTCGATGAGAGGCGCAGGCTCGACGCCGCGCGCCTGCTGCGCCAGGTGCCCGCCATCGTCAGCCTGACGCTGCTTGATGCCCGCGGCCGCGAGCGCCTCTTCGTTTCGCGTATCGGGCTCAACAAGATCGAGTCCGGCGCGGATCATTCGAAGAGCCCGGCCTTCGGGGGCGTCCATCCTGGCGGCGCCTGGTACGGCCCGGTTACGCTGCATGCCGGTTCAGAACCCTTCCTGACTATCGCCGTCGCCGGCCCCCGTAGGGCGGTCGGCGCCGCCGTCGCCGAGGTCAATCTCAAGCTGATCTGGGATGTGATCTCGGCGATCCGCGTCGGGCGGACCGGCGCGGCGTTCGTCCTCGACCAGCCGGGGCGGCTGGTCGCCCATCCCGATATCAGCCTCGTCCTGCGGGCTGACCCGGGGATCATCGGCCCACTTCAGGACCTGCGGGCGCGCATCATTGCGCGCAACGGCCAGGCTTCATCGGGACGCGACATAGGCGGCAAGACGGTCCTCGCCGCCATGGCGCAGATATCCGGCATCGACTGGAGCGTCGTCGTCAAACAGCCTATGTCGGAGGCTCTCGCGCCGATCTACGCGGCGCTCTGGCGCACGGTAGCGCTGCTGATCGGCGGCGCGGGCCTCGCGGCCCTGCTGGCCTATTGGCTGACCCAGCGCATGGTCCAGCCGATCCGTATCCTGGAGCACGGTGTCGCCCGGATTGGCGCCGGCCAGTTCGACCACCGTATCGATATCGCCACCGGCGACGAGTTCGAGCATCTGGCACAGCGTTTCAATGAAATGGCTGGCGACCTGGCACTATCGCAGGAGCGCTCCGAGCGGATCTCCCGGCTGAAACGCTTTCTCGCCCCTCAGGTCGCCGAGCTGATCGACCGGTCGGGCGACGACGGAGTGCTTGACGGCCGGCGGCTCGAGGTCGTGGTCATCTTCGGTGACCTGCGCGGCTTCACCGCCTTTTCGGGCCGCGCCGAGCCCGAGACAGTCATGACTGTCCTCAGCGAATATTACGACGCGCTGGACCAGGTGGTGATCGCACATGGGGCGACGCTGACGCAATTCTCCGGCGACGGCCTGATGGTTCTGGTCAATGCCCCAGTTCCGTGCCCGGACCCGGCGCTGCGGGCCATCGACATGGCGCGCGACATGCAAGCGAGCGTGCAAACCCTCTTGCGCGAGCGTCAGGCGTTGGATCACCAGCTCGGCTTCGGACTCGGGCTGGCAATGGGACCTTCGACCGTGGGGCGGATCGGCTCCGGCAGCCGGCTCGAATACACGGCGACCGGACCGGTGGTAAACATCGCCTCGCGCCTTTGTGCCAGCGCCGGCGATGCCGAGATTCTGGTCGATCAAGTCGCGGCGCTGGCCGTCAATGGCCGTCGCCCGCTTGTCGAACTTGGCATGCGCGAGCTGAAGGGCTTCGACCAGCCCGTCAAGGTCTTCGCCGCCTGAGCGGCACTGTCTCAGGCGATTTGGGTCTTGGCGAGGCTGCGCGGGGCTTCCAGATCCTGGATCAGCACGCGGCCGCTAGGTCCGCAGCCCGTCGTTGTGCGCGCGCTTCAGCTAACCGTCGGCCCGGCGCCATTAGCAGACTCTGGTTCATTGCCCGGAAGCGGACCTTCGCGGCGCGGCCGCCTCATGACTGGAACGACCTATCCGAGACATTCAAGCGTGCGCCAGCCTGTGACCGCTGTTGGCCGGAAGCAGAAGTCGGTATGGGGGCACCGTTCGTCGCCGTCGCGCCATTACCGAACCTTCCGCCGGGCCATTTCCCCAGCGCAATTCGGTGCACCGACCTCGATCGCAATGTGACCCGAGTTCGCGAACCCAAGTCGGCTCCCCCCGTCAAGCTGACATCGCTCTCGAATTATGGGACAGTTCTTCATCGGATCTCTTGCCGATGAGACTGCTGAGCTAGACGCCGTGGATCTGGCGGGCTGAGCGGCAGGAGGAGCGATCGGTGTGCCGTGAGATGGAGGCGCGATTGCAGAAGGTCGCGCAGCGGCTGCCATTCTATGTGGGCCTTGGTCTGATCACTGCAGCGACGCTGATGCTGCAGATTGTCGAGACCCGGATCATTTCCGTCACGTCCTGGTATCATCTCGCGTTCTTCGTCATCAGCATCGCGATGTTCGGCCTCACCGCCGGAGCCGTCTGGGTCTATCTTCGCTCCGAAGCCTATCGTCCCGCACAGTTATCCTATCACCTGAGCGTCGCTTCGCTCGGCTTCGCCGTGGCGACCGTCTTCGCGGTCCTGGTGCAACTGACCATCGTCACGAGCTTGCCTGCATCGGTCATGTCGTTCGTCGTCTGGGCCGAGTTCGCCGTCGCGCTTTCGCTGCCGTTCTTCTTCTCCGGCATCGTCGTCAGCCTGGCGCTGACCCGCAGTCCGTATCCGATCGGCATCGTCTACGGCGTGGATCTGCTCGGCGCAGCTCTGGGCTGCCTCGGCGCCCTGGCGCTGCTCAACCTGATCAGCGGCCCGTCGGCCGTGCTCTGGATCGCCGTCCTCGGCGCGGCGGCGGGTCTGTTCTTTGCCGGGGCAGGCTTCGAGGGCATGCCGCCCGGCCAACCTGTTGCGGCCAAGCTGTTCCGGCATCGCTGGGTCGTGCTCGGCTGCCTGGCGGCCCTCGCGGCAGCCAACAGCGCAACCGAAAGCATCCGCCCGACCATCGTGAAGGACGGGATCGAGCATCCGGAGACGATAGCCTACGAGAAATGGAACTCGTTCTCGCGCATCACGGTCGGCCAGTCTGAGAAATCGTCCCCGATGCTCTGGGGACCGTCCAGCCGGTTTGCTCCGGAACCGATCGAACAGCGTTCGATGAACATCGATGGCGGCGCCGGAACGGCGGTCTATCGCTTCTCTCGCGACCTCGAGGAGCTTGCGTTCCTCCGCTACGACGTGACGAATCTCGCCTATGCGCTCCCGGGACTTCAGACTGGGGCCGTGATCGGCGTCGGCGGCGGCAGGGACTTGCTGGCCGCGCGCCTATTCGGCCTCCCCGAAGTGGTCGGAGTCGAGATCAACCCGATTTTCATCGATCTGTTGAAGGGACGGTTCTCGAATTACACGGCCATCAGCCGTCAACCCGGCATCACCTTCGAGGTCGACGAGGCCCGAAGTTGGTTCGCCCGCACCGATCGCGCCTTCGACATCATCCAGATGAGCCTGATCGACACCTGGGCCGCGACAGGAGCGGGCGCCTTCACCTTATCGGAGAATGGTCTCTACACCGTTGAGGCCTGGCGGATCTTCCTCGAGCGCCTGACCCCCGGGGGCGTATTCACCGTGAGCCGCTGGTATGCTCCCGGCGAGGTCAATGAGACCGGCCGCATGGTGAGCCTCGCGGTTGCGGCACTTCAAGCCCTCGGAGTAACCGACCCGAAACGGCATCTGTTCATGGCCTCGTCAGGCCATGTTGCGAGCCTTGTGATGTCGCGTTCGCCCTTGTCGGACCAGGGCCTGCACGCCGCCCGGAAAGCCGCGGAGACTTATGCCTTTTCCGTTCTGCTCGATCCGCAGGCACCGGCCGCCTCGCCGCTGCTCGAGAGCATCGCCTCGGCGCCTGACCATGAGGCCCTCGAGCGCGCCACGCGCGCCTCCTATCTCGACCTGAGCGCGCCGACCGACGCCCGCCCCTTCTTCTTCAACCAATTGCGGCTCGATCGCCTGCTTGATCAGAACATCCTGGCGATGGCCTCCAGGCCGGGCGTCTATGGGGGTAACCTGAGCGCCACCCTGACGCTCGCCATGCTGATCCTGATCTCCGCGGTCCTCGTCGCGGCGACGATCATCGTTCCGCTTCGCTCCACCGTGCTCGCAGCATCGTCGACCCTGGCCATCGCCGGAACAGCTTATTTCGCGCTGATCGGCATCGGCTTCATGATGGTCGAAATCGCGCTGCTCCAGCGCATCAGCGTCTTCCTGGGCCATCCGGTCTATGCTCTCAGCGTCGTCCTCTTCAGCCTGATCCTGTCGACCGGCCTCGGCAGCTTGGCATCCGAACGTGCCAAGCTGGGCAGCGGCCCGCAATTGGTCGGCTGGTCGGCCCTCACCAGCCTGTATCTCCTCGCCTTACCTTTGTGGCTTCCCGAGCTCCTGCTCCAACTGGAGAGCGCAAGCCTGCTGGTGAGGGCCGGGTTGGCCGTTCTGGTTCTCGCCCCAGCCGGCTTTCTTATGGGCTTCGGTTTTCCCACAGGGATGCGGCTGGTCGCGATGATCGACGCGCGACCGACGCCGTGGTTCTGGGGCATCAATGGCGCGGCGGGCGTGCTTGCGGCGAGCATCGCGGTACTGACGAGCATCGAGTTCGGCATCGACACGACGCTTCGGGTCGGGGCGGCCTGCTATCTGCTGCTGCCGGGACCGGCTCTGCTACTCGTCAGATTCAGATTACGCGGAAAGACAATGCTCCAATGACCTGAGCGGCGCCATCGTTGTCTGACCGACCGAAGAGACCGGCGTCCGCCGCCGTTATCGGGCCCAGCGATAGGTCGCCACTGCCAGGGCGGGCGTTTCGTCATTTGCGAATGAGTTGAAGCGCTTGGAAGGTCGACTTGATGTCGTCAACGGGTCAACTGCAGCAGATGCCGCATTTCGCTCACAGCTTCCACTTTAGGGCGCGATCCGGACATCCGAGCGTTGCCCAACGAACTTCTGCAAACCCCGCAAAGCCGCCATTCCGTGGTAAGGCCGGCTACGACGGCTCCCCAAGCCAGAAGTCTCTGCCGTGGATCGTGATCCGTCAGCCCCGCGCCATTTGCGGACATTCGCTCGTCGCTCGGAAACGGACGTTCGATCGCTCGGTGACGTCGGTCGATGCCGCCGGCTGGGTTACCTCACCAACGGACCAGGCGCGGGAAGGCGAGCGCGCCGAGGCCAGTCACGATCATGATGGCGAGGGTGTACCAGACGGCCAGGAACGGCGCCGCGTCGTCGGGGCAATGCACGCTATAGGCCACCGTGGCCAGGCCCGCCGAGGCCAGGCCGGCGCAAGCTCCCGTGAGACGCCCGTCTATCGGCGCCCCCCGGCGTGCCAGGATCAGCAGGATGACGAGAGGGCAAAGCGCATAGAGCGGCACCGCGATGAGACAGGCGCGCCAGTAACGCCCGAAGACCAGCGCGCTCCAATGCTCGACCGGTGCCTGGGCCAGGGTCAACAGCGCCCAGGCCGCCGCCGCCAGCAGCGGAACCGCGACCAATGGCACAAGCCGCGCCGTCTTCAGTCCGGGACGCAGGCTCCTCTGGAACAGCATGAGGGCGATCGTCGCGACGCTGGCGCCGAGCAGGGCCTTGGCGACGACCGGGAGCGTCATCCAGGTGCTCGCGAGATCGGGCCGCGCCCCGAGCGTGGCGAGGACGAGCGTGACGGTGACCACGAGCGCTCCAAGCGCGGCGATCCCCGTAGCGCGCCTCAGCCAACCAGTGTCCACCGGCTGGTGGCTCGCGGTCATGACGGAGATCAGGTCATCGGTTTGCATGTCTGAATCTTGCGACTGAGTTCGGTTCGGGACAAAATTCGCGGCGCGCCGGCAAAAGGTTACGTTGGTGTAGCGTCACATGCGGTCACCCTGACCTCACGCCGCGCTTCGACAGGAGCCTGGCCATGGCCTGCAAGCCGCGATGGATCGCGACCTTGGCCGCGGTCTCGGTCATTCCCGCAGCACCCGCGGCCTCGGCAACGCTCGCGCCCTGGATCTTGACCCGGTCTATCAACGTGCGGGTCCGCTCCGGCAGGGCCTGCATGGCGCGTTCCAGATCGAGCCTGGCGTCCGGGTCGTCGCCGCCAGGCGCGGCGAGCTGATAGACCTCGTCGTCGATCGGCAGGTTTCCGGCATGCCGCCCGCTGCGACGCAAATGGTCGACGAGCTTGTAGCGGGCGATGGCATGGGCCCAGGCCGTCACCGGGCTCGACCGATCATAGGTGTGACGCGAGAGGTGCAGCGCCAGCAGCGTCTCCTGCAGCACGTCCTCGGCCTCGCTCGGCTCGCTGCGGCCGGCGCGCGCCAGCATCTGGCGCAAATAGCCGCGCAGCCGGGCGCTGATCGTGTCGAGGAAGAGCCGGTAGGCCGCGGCGTCGCCGGCCAGCGCGGCGAGGAAGACCGGTCGCAGCTGCGTTTCGAGTTCGGCGAGCGACACAGTGCTGAAGCGCTTTTTTCCGGATGGCGAGACGGAATCCGGCTTATTCCGTTGCATGCCGACACAAGGCTCACAAGCCCGGACCCGGCGATGAAGCCCGTCCGCGCCCCGTTATGCTCGCGCATGCGAGGAGCGTCCTGCGGGCCGCCCGCCGGAGGAACCTTCAACGTAGCGGCGAGACGGTGCGTACGGAATGGCCGGTGGGCGCCAGGCTCACGTCTCCGTGAAGATGTAACCAAAGCTCCTCGCCGTGCGATTTCTCCGGCAAGCCGCCTTTGCGGCGCGCCGGAGAGACAGCATGCGCCACGATACGATCCCGACACGCCGCGCGACGGCTGTCCCCAGCGATCTCGTCACGGGCGCCGACCTGCTGGCCGGCCGGCTCGCGGCAGCGGGCGCGACCCATGCCTTCGGCATTCCCGGCGGCGAGGTGCTGGCGCTGGTCGACGCGCTGGAGCGCGCCGGAATCCGCTTCCTGCTCGCCAAGCACGAGAACGCCGCCGGCTTCATGGCCGAAGGGCTCTGGCACGCCACCGGCGCGCTGCCCGTGCTGGTCGCGACGCTCGGGCCGGGCGTCGCCAACGCGGTCAACGTCGTCGCCAACGCCCAGCAGGACCGCGTGCCGCTGATCTTCATCACCGGCTGCGTCGATCAGGCCCTG
Source organism: Allobosea sp. (assembly GCF_051860145.1). Taxonomy (GTDB): domain Bacteria; phylum Pseudomonadota; class Alphaproteobacteria; order Rhizobiales; family Beijerinckiaceae; genus Allobosea. The sequence continues at coordinate 70,852 of NZ_JBHYEM010000001.1, forward strand.
GCCGAAAGCTACACGCATCAGGTCTTCGACCATCAGGCGGTGTTGCGCCCGCTGGTCAAGGCGAGCTTCCGCGCCGCGCCGGGTACCGAGGACCACGTCGTCGAGAAGGCGATCGCCATCGCCACGCGCGGCCGGCCCGGCCCTGTGCATATCGACCTGCCGATCTCCGTCGCAGAAGCACGCACGGCACGGCGCACGCCGCCGGCCATGCCGATGTCGCCACAATCGGCTCCAGCCGACCTCGCTTTTGCCCGCGAGCTGATCGCGAGCGCGCGGACGCCGCTGGTCATCGCCGGGCTCGACCTCGTCAACCAGGGTGGCGCGACGGCGCTCGACCGCTTCCTGGCGCAGACCGGAGCGCCGCTCCTCACCACCTACAAGGCCAAGGGGCTGGTACCCGAGAGCGACCCGCGCGTGATCGGCGGCATCGGCCTCTCGCCGAAGGCCGACGCGATCGTGCATCCGCTGATCGCGGCCGCCGACCTGATCGTGCTCGCCGGCTACGACCCGATCGAGATGCGCCAGGGCTGGCGCAATCCCTGGCCGGCCGACAAGCGCGTCATCGACATCGTCGCCGAGCCTGTGCAGCACGGCATGCACGCATCGAGCGTGCTGCTCGAAGGCGATGTCGGCGTAATCCTGACGCGGCTCGCCGAGGGTTTTTGGTCAAACAACACCTGGCCGGATCGCGAGCCGGCCGCGATCCGCAGAAGCTTCCGCGCAGCCTTCGCCGCCGCGCCGGCCTGGGGGCCGCACGCCGTGTTCGAAACCCTGCGCGAGGCCGCGCCGGCCGGCACCGTCGCGACAGCCGATTCCGGCGCGCACCGCATCCTGCTCAGCCAGGCTTGGGCCTGCGACGGGCCGCGCGGCCTGCTGCAATCGACCGGGCTCTGCACCATGGGCTGCGCCCTGCCGCTCGCCATCGGCGCTGCGCTCGGCTCCGGCCGGCCGACGCTATGCTTCGTCGGCGACGCCGGACTTGAAATGGTGCTCGGCGAGCTCGCGACCCTGCGCGACCTCAGGCTTCCCATCGTCATCGCCGTGCTCGTCGACGAGAGCCTCGGGCTGATCGCGCTGAAGCAACGCCAGCTCGGGCTGAGGCGCGCCGGCGTCGATTTCGGCGCCACGGACTTCGCCGCGGTCGCCCGCGCCATGGGCGGCCACGGCGTCGATCTCGACGATCGCCGCAGCCTGAAGCGCGAGGCGCAGGCCGCGTTCCAGCGCGAGGGATTCACCCTCCTCGCCTGCCATATCGACGCCGAGAGCTACGAGGGAGCCTTCTGATGAGCCTGTCCCAGCAGGGCGCGAAACGGCCGCGCGACGAGCGGCTCGACCTCTTCCGCGGCCTGACCATGCTGATCATCTTCGTCGCGCATCTGCCGGCTAACAGCTGGAACGCCTTCATTCCGGCGCGCTTCGGTTTCTCGTCCGGCGCGGAGCTCTTCGTCTTCTGCTCCGGCGTCGCCAGCGCCCTCGCCTTCGGCAGCGTCTTCGTCCGGCGCGGGGTTGCGCTCGGCACGGCGCGCATCGCCTACCGGATCTGGCAGGTCTATTGGGCGCAGCTCGGCCTCGTCCTGGCGCTGATCGCACTCGCCGCGCTGCTCGACAGGGCCTTCGGCCTCAGCGAGCTTGCAAAGCAGTTTCCGCCGCTGCTCAGCGCCCCGGAGAGCGCCCTGCTCGGCCTCGCCACGCTGACCTGGCAGCCCGACTATCTCGACATTCTGCCGATGTATCTCGTCATCCTGGCGCTGGTGCCGGTCATGATGGCGCTCAGGCGCCTGCATCCGGCGCTGCCCTTCGCGCTGTCCGGACTGCTCTACGCCCTGGTCTGGACGAGCGGCCTCAACCTGCCCGGAAATCCCTGGAACGGTGCCGGCTGGTTTCTCAATCCGTTTGCCTGGCAGCTAATCTTCTTCATCGGCTTCTTCATCGCCATGACATGGCTGCCGGTGCCGCGGCTCGGCGACCGGCGCTTCGTGCCGGCCGCCACCGCCTTCGTCATCCTCTGCGTGCCGCTCTCCTTCTGGGGCATCCTCGAGCACTGGCCTGCGGCGCAGGCGCTGCGCGACCTCATCATCCCCGAGGCCGAGAAGAGCAACCTGCACATCCTGCGCGTGCTGCATTTCCTGGCGCTGGCCTATCTGGTGCTGAGCCTGATCGAGCCCTGGCGCCAGCGGCTGGGCCGCGGGGCGGGCCATCTGCTCATCCTGATCGGCCGGCAATCGCTCGCGACCTTCCTCGCCAGCGTCGTGCTGGCGCGGCTCGCCGGGACCGCCGCCGACATGGCCGGGCACAGCGAGCCCGTCATCGCGCTGCTGAACCTCACCGGCTTCGCTCTGATCCTCGGTGTCGCGGTCGTGGTCGGCTGGTTCAAGAGCGCGCCCTGGACGAAGCCGGCTCCCAGGCCCGAGGCCCAGGCACAGGCGGAGCCCGCGCCGGCCGCCATCGCCCTGCGAACACGGGTCCGTGAAGCGAGTTGAACGCCGTTTGATCGGCTCGCTGCGAACTCCCCGATGAGCGCTCCGCACGAGCGCCGCAATGGAGCAGACTTATGCATCACGACCTCTCCGGCGACCATGTCAGCACCGCGAACGACAAGGCCCGGATCGCCTGGAACGACACGCTCGAGGCCCTGCTGGCCCATGCCGCCGCGACGCCCGAGCATCTCGCACGCACGCTCGAAGCCGATCCCGGTTTCGCGCTGGCCCATGCCGCCAAGGGCCTGATGCTGCTCTCGCTGGCACGCAGCGAAGTGTCCGGCCCGGCGCGCGACTGTCTGACGAGGGCGCGCGCCGCCGCAGCGCTACGGCCCGTCACCCGGCGCGAGTCGATGGTGATCGAGGCGCTGGCGCTCTGGCTCGATGACGCGCCGCGCCGGGCGGCGCAGCGGCTGGAGGCGATCCTGCTCGCCCATCCCTTCGACGTGCTGGCGCTGAAGCTCTCGCACGGCCTGCGCTTCATGCTCGGCGACCAGGCCGAGATGCTGGCGAGCCTGCGGCGGGTGGCTCCGGGCTTCGGCGAGAACCATCCGCTCGCCGGCTATGTCAACGGCTGCTACGCCTTCGCACTGGAGGAACAGGGCCACTATGCCGAGGCCGAGCGCATCGGCCGCCGCGCCGTCGAGCTCAGCCCGCGCGACGCCTGGGGCCGCCATGCCGTCGCTCACGTGCTGGAGATGACCGGCCGGGCCGACGAGGGTGTCGCCTGGCTCGGCGATGGCCGCACCCTCTCCCATGCCAACAACCTGCGCTTCCACATCACCTGGCATCTCGCCCTGTTCCGGCTCGAGCGCGGCGAGACCGCCGAGGTGCTGCGCCTCTATGACGAGGAGATCCGCGCCGAGCCGACCGACGACTACCGCGACATCGCCAACGGGGCCTCGCTGCTGGCGCGGCTCGACTATGCCGGCGTCGATGTCGGCAGCCGCTGGGAGGAGCTCGCCGCAAAGGCGGAGGGGCGCGTCCATGACGGCCGCCTCGTCTTCGCCGACCTGCACTACACCCTCTCCCTGCTCGGCGCCGGCCATCATGACGGGGCCGAGACCATTGCCCGCAGCCTGGCCGAGGACGCGCATGGCCATCCGAGCTCCGAGCGGCGCGAGGCCGCCCGCAATGGCGCGCTCGCGGCCTTCGGGCTGATCGCCTTCAGCGAGGGCGACTACGCCGAGGCCGCCCGCCTGCTCGGCGCCGCCCGTAGCGGGCTCGTCGCGATCGGCGGCAGCCATGCCCAGCGCGACCTGTTCGAGCAGGCCTATGCCGAGAGCCTGATCCGCGCCGGCAGTCTCGACCGCGCCGCCGACACGCTGAGCGACCGGCTCGCCCGGCGCGGCGGTGCGAACCTCTTCGCCGCGGGGCGCCTGGCGCAATTGCGCGGCCGTCCCGCAGGCCGCCTCGCGGCGCTCGCCGTCGCCTCGACCCCGCTCGCCATCGCCCACTGACACCCGGCGCCAATACGGAGAAGACCCATGACCACCACCACGATGACCAGCAGCTTCGCCCTGCCCTCCACCCGCACGGTGATCAATCTCGCGCTCGGCGGTTTCGCCGGGCTCGGCTTCTGGGAGCTGTTCTCGGCCGTGCCGACCGCCTGGTTCGCCGAATACGCTTTGGAGCCGCCGGAGCTGGTGAAATCGCTCTTCGCGCATCAGCTCGGCCTGACGATCTCGACGCCGATCGCCAAGCTGCTGCACTTCATCACCGGCTTCCTGTTCTATCCTCTCGGCTACTGGATCGTGACGCGCTGGGTGAAGAGTTTTGGCATGCCGGCCGATGGCTGGATCTGGGGCGTGATCACCTATTTCATCGCGCTCGCCTTCTTCGCCCCGCTGGCCGGGCAGCACTTCCTGCTGAACGACGTGCCGCGACTGTCCTTCATGAGCCTCGTCGGCCACGCGATCTACGGTTACCTCGCGGCCTATGTCTTCGAGGCGCTGGAAGCGCGCAACACCTGAGCACAGCCATGGAAAGGAGAAACGCCATGCTCGACAGGCGCGACTTCATCATGCTCGCCGCCGCGGCCCTCGCTGCGCCCACCGTCCGGGCCGACATGCCCCGCCCGGTCAACACGCTCGGCTCACCGGACAGGCTCGCGATCCGCGGCTACGACCCGGTCGCCTATTTTCGCGATGGCGGACCAAGGCTCGGCAAGCCGGAATTCGCGGTGAGCCATGGCGGCGCCACCTGGCGCTTCGCCAGCGCCGAGCACAAGGCGTTGTTCGAGGCCGACCCGCAGCGCTACCTGCCGGCCTATGGCGGCTTCTGCGCCTACGGCACTTCGCGCGGCTATCTTGTCAAGATCGAGCCCGAGGCCTGGTCGATCATCGACGGCAAGCTCTACCTGAACTACGACCTCGGCGTGCGGAAGACCTGGCTGGCAAAAACACAGGCCTATATCACTCGGGCCGACGCCAATTGGCCGAACCTGACCCCGTAAGCCATGCGCCGATGCGGCCCTGGCTCGCGAGATTCAAAACTTGATCGCGCCGCCAGAAGCAGACAGTCTGGGCGTCGGGAATGGGCCAACTTGCGACGTTGCCCCGCCGCAACTGCAGCCAACTTCGGTTCTTCCGGGCAACCGAAGCCGACGGCCCTGTGCTCAGAATGGCGCCCGGAAAGAGCCTATTCATCTGAATTCTGGCTTGAGACAAGAGACCGGCGAAAGCCCTAACACCCGGACATCCCGACGAATTTGCGGCGGCCTGCTGCAAAAGTAGGAGGTTGAAAACCAGCTGGCGGACAGGGCGGGATTCGAACCCGCGATACGGTTTCCCGTATACACACTTTCCAGGCGTGCGCCTTCAACCACTCGGCCACCTGTCCGGCGCGCTGCTTATGACCGCCGAGCCGGCTAGTTTCAAGACCCGAAACGGGGTTTTCGCATTCACCGCGCAATGGCGCGGCGCGAGGTTGCAAAGCGGCGGCCCAGAGGTCACATCGAAGAGGGGGAGATGACGGGAAGGGAGCGGGACGCTGAGATTCCTCGTCCGATTGCTGGGTTATGTCTGCATCGCCGCCGGTTTCGTCGCGCTCATCATCGACGGCGCGCGCTCGATCGCCAATTCGGCGATCCAGGCCACGCCGCTCGGCGAAACGCTGTTCGGGTTGCTGGGCGAGCGCTACCTCCTGCTGCAGCCCACGATCGAGCGCCATATCCACCCGTTGCTCTGGGATCCCGTCATGCTCTACCTGACGCTGGCGCCGACCGCGCTGGTCGCGCTGGTGCTCGGCTTCCTGCTGCTCTGGCTCGGCGCGCGGCCGAAACCGCAGGTCGGCATCGTCACGCGACGGTGAACCCGCGCGCGCCGGACCTGACTGTCGGACCGGCCGAGGCGTGCCTATATTAGGCCATCACCAAGGATGGAGCCCGCGATGTTCTCCCTGCGCAAGAAGACGACGCTGCCGACGCGCGACGAGGCGCTGCCTGGCCGCCCGGAGCCGATCCCGACCGCCGAGCGGCATTTCCTGAACGGGCACCCGCTGCAGGGACCCTACCCTGCCGGAACCCGGAAGGCGCTGTTCGGGCTCGGCTGCTTCTGGGGCGCCGAGCGCAAGTTCTGGCAGATCGAGGATGGCGTCTTCGTCACGGCGGTGGGCTATGCCGGCGGCCTGACACCCAACCCGACCTATGAGGAGGTCTGCTCCGGCCTGACCGGGCATAACGAGGTCGTGCTCGTGGTGTTCGATCCGGCCCGGCTCTCCTATGAGGCGCTGCTCAAAACCTTCTGGGAGAGCCACGACCCGACCCAGGGCATGCGCCAGGGCAATGACGCCGGCACGCAGTACCGCTCCGGCATCTATGTCTTCGACGCCGAGCAGAAGCAGGCGGCCGAGCGGTCCAGGGCCGCCTATCAGGAGGCGCTGGCGGCGCGCGGCTACGGGCCGATCACCACCGAGATCATCGAGGCGCCGGAGTTCTACTTCGCCGAAGACTACCACCAGCAATATCTCGCCAAGAACCCGGCCGGCTATTGCGGATTGGGCGGCACCGGCGTCGCCTGCCAGATCGGCGTCGGCGTCGACGCCTAGCTCCCCGCCGCTTTCGACGAGGATGCCCCGCAGCGCTGCTTGCGGGGCATCTTCGCGTCATGGCAGAAAACAGGCTGGCCGATCGAGCGGGGCGGGCGATGAGCGAGCGTGAGGCAGAGAGAGACGGGCCCGTTCCCGAGTCGTCGGGCGTGACCAGAGCGCTGGAAGCGATCCTCTTCGCCAGCCGCTGGCTGCTGGCGCCATTCTACCTGCTGCTCGTGCTGGCGCTGGCGGGCCTGCTGATCAAGGCGCTGCAGGAAGCCTTCCATTTCCTCAGCCATGTCTTCACCGCCACCGAGGCCGAGGTCATCCTCGGCGTGCTGGCGCTGATCGACCTGACCTTCACCGGCTCGCTGATCGTGATCGTGATCTTCTCGGGCTACGAGAACTTCGTCTCGAAGATCGACGCCAGCGCGCATCGCGACTGGCCGGACTGGATGTCGAAGATCGACTTCTCCGGCCTGAAGCTCAAGCTGATCTCCTCGATCGTCGCGATCTCGGCGATCCAGGTGCTGAAGGCCTTCATGAACGTCAAGGGCACCAGCGACCGCGACCTGATGTGGTATGTCGCGATCCACCTCGTCTTCGTCGGTTCCGGCCTGGTGATGGCGCTAAGCGACCGGATTTCGGGCGATGCGCATGCAAAGGCGGGCAACGGCAACGGTCACTGAGCGACCGGAGATGGCGGCTCGTCGGCCGTCGGCGGCCGCGATTGCCGCGAAATAGCCACAATCTTGCGCGCGCACGGCGCGAAACGCACGGGTCTTGCCCGCACGGCTCTTGATCGCCGGCCAAAAGCTGCGAACACTGGCCGGTTCACGGGAGCATCTGTCGACATGTCCATCTTCAAATCGAAATTCGCCGTCATGGGCCTCGCGCTCGGCGGCGTCGCGCTCGCGGCCGGCCTTGCGCTCGCCCAGGCGCCGGCCTTCTTCCGCATCGGCACCGGCGGCACGGCCGGCACCTATTATCCGATCGGCGGCCTGATCGCGAACGCGATCTCGACGCCGCCGCAGCTCGTCTCGACGGCGGTGGCCAGCAACGGCTCGGTCGCCAATGTCAACGCCATCGTCGGCGGCGCGGCCGAATCCGGCTTCGTCCAGGCCGACGTCGCCTACTGGGCCTATTCCGGCACCGGCGTCTATGACGGCAAGCCGAAGGTCGCGGAGCTGCGCTCGATCGCCAATCTCTATCCGGAATCGGTGCATCTCGTCGTCCGCAAGGCCTCGAACGTCAAGGGCATCGCCGATCTCAAGGGCAAGAAGGTCTCGCTCGACGAGCCCGGCTCCGGCACGCTGCTCAACGCCAAGGCCATCCTTGCCGCCTTCGGCATCACCGAGAAGGACATCTCGGCCGAGTACCTCAAGCCCAACCAGGCGGCCGAGAAGATGAAGGACGGCTCTGTCGACGCCTTCTTCTTTACCGGCGGCTTCCCGGCGGCGGCGATCTCGGAACTGGCCTCGACCGGCTCCGGCATCGACATCCTGCCGATCACCGGCGCCGAGGCCGAGAAGCTCGCCAAGGAGTTCCCCTTCTTCGCCGCCGACGAGATCCCGGCCGGCACCTACAAGGATGTCGGCGCGGTCAAGACCGTCGCGGTCGGCGCCCATTGGGTGACCTCGGCCAAGATCTCGAACGACACGGTCTATGCCGTGACCAAGGCGCTCTGGAGCGACAAGACCCGCGCCGCGCTCGACGCCGGCCATGCCAAGGGCAAGGCGATCCAGAAGGCGACCGCGCTGCAGGGCCTGCTCGGCGTGCCGCTGCATCCGGGCGCCGAGAAATTCTACAAGGAAGCCGGGCTGCTGAAGTGACGCCGTAGGCGTCATGCTCGGGCCTGACCCGAGCATCTCTTGCCGGAGATTCTCGGGTCGACGCTGCGCGTCGCCCGAGAATGACGGTTTCGCCTGCTGATACCGCGACCCGCCGAAAGTCCGCGATGACACCCCAGCCCTCAGCCGCCGATCTCGCCAAGCTCGAGGAAGAACTCGATCCCGAGATGCAGTTCCGCAAGGTGCCGCATGGCACGGCGCTGATCGTCGGCGGGCTTTTGCTCGCGCTCTCGGCCTTCCACTACTACACGGCCGGCTTCGGGCTGCTGCGCGAGACGACGCATCGCGGCATCCATCTCGCCTTCGTGCTCGGCCTGATCTTCCTGGTGTTCTCGGGCCGCAAGAGCGACGCCCAGACGATGCACGCCTCGACCTGGCTGCGCCCGGGCGGCGTGCCGCTCTATGACTGGATCTGCGCGGTCGCGGTCGCGGTCGCGAGCCTCTACGTGCCCTGGATCTTCGAGGATCTCGTCTTCCGCGTCGGCAATCCCTCGCCGCTCGACGTCGTGATGGGCACGATCACCATCGTGCTGATGATCGAGGCGACGCGCCGCTCGATCGGCTGGGGCCTGCCGCTGATCGCGCTCTTCGCCATGGTCTATGCGCTTTACGGCAACTGGTTCCCCGGCATCTTCCTGCATCCCGGTTCGACCTGGGCCAATCTCGTCAACCATCTCTACCTGACCAGCCAGGGCGTCTACGGCGTCGCGCTCGGCGTGGTCGCGACCTATGTCTTCCATTTCGTGCTGTTCGGCGTGCTCGCCACCCGCGTCGGGCTCGGCCGGCTCTTCCTCGGCGTCGCCGCGGCGGTCGCGGGCCGGTTCGCCGGCGGGCCAGCCAAGATCTCGATCTTCGGCTCGGCCCTGTTCGGCATGATCTCGGGCTCCTCGGTCGCCAATACGGTGACGGTCGGCTCGCTGACCATCCCGATGATGATCCGCCTCGGCTACCAGCGCCATTTCGCGGCGGCGATCGAATCGACCGCCGCGACCGGCGGCCAGATCACGCCGCCGATCATGGGCGCGGCCGCCTTCCTGATGGTCGAATTCCTCAACCTGCCCTACGCCACCATCGTCGTCGCGGCGATCATCCCGGCCTTCATGCATTTCTTCGGCGTGCTGATGCAGGTGCATTTCGAAGCCAAGCGCACCGGCATGCGCGGCCTGACCGACGCCGAGATCCCGAAGCTGCGCGAGGTCTTCGCCCGCGACTGGCCGACGCTCGCGCCGCTCTTCGCGCTCATCCTCATCCTGTTCACGGGCTATACGCCCTATCTCGCCGCGTTCTGGGGCATCACCGGCTGCATGCTGGTCGGCCTGGCACAGTACCGCGCGGCCTCGGCGCTGGTCTTCGCGCTCGCCATCGGCCTTGCCGCGCCGACCGAGTTCCTGCGCGTGCCCGGCGTCAATGCCGGCTTCACGCTGGCCTGCTTCGCCGTGATGGCCCATGGCGTGCTGATACGCTCGACCGAGGGCCGCCGCCGGCTCAACGACATGATCGACGCCTTCATCCTCGGGGCGAAATACGCGATCGGCGTCGGCGCGGCGGCCGCCACCGTCGGCATCATCGTCGGCGTCGTGACGCTCACCGGCGTCGGCTTCAAGATCTCCTGGATCGTGACCTCGCTGGCCGATCAATGGGCCAACGGCATCCTCGGCTTCCTGCCGTTCCTGCCCTTCGACATCAAATCCGCCACGCTGTTCTTCACGCTCTGCCTCACCGGCATCGTCTGCATCCTGCTCGGCTGCGGCGTGCCGACCACCGCGAACTACATCATCATGGTGACGGTCGCGGCGCCGGCGCTCGGCATGCTCGGCGTGCAGCCGCTCGTGGCGCATTTCTTCGTATTCTATTACGGGGTCCTCGCCGATGTGACGCCGCCGGTCGCGATCGCCGCCTATGCCGGCGCCAGCATGGCCGGTGCCGACCCGTTCAGGACCGGCAACACCGCCTTCCGGCTGGCGCTCGGCAAGGTGCTGGTGCCCTTCGTCTTCGTGTTCTCGCCCTCGATGCTGATCATGGCGTCCGGCTTCACCTGGACCGAGCTGATCGGCTCGACCGCATCCTGCATCATGAGCATCACCTTCCTGTCGGCCGCCTTCGCGGGCTGGTTCCTGGCGCCATTGGCCATGTGGGAGCGCCTCGTGATCGCACTCGCCGCCCTGCCGATGATCCTGGCCACGCCGGGCAGCGTTCTGGCCGGCTTCGTCATCGCCGCGCCGGTGCTGGTGCGACAGTTCCTGGCGCGGCGCGCGGCCCTCGCGCCCACCTGAAGTTCTCGATATGTTCTTGCCATCCGGCTGAGCGTTCGTTAGCTTCTCCCTGGGGAATGGGGTGGCGCTGATGGTGACGCGGGTCGCGACGGTGGCGTTCGAGGGCATCGAGGCGCGCGCCGTCGACGTTCAGGTCCAGGTCACGCCGGGCGGCGTCGCCTTCATCCTGGTCGGGTTGCCGGACAAGGCGGTGGGCGAGAGCAAGGAGCGCGTGCGCGCGGCGCTGATCGCGTCCGGCCTCGCGCTGCCGGCCAAGCGCATCACCGTCAACCTGGCGCCAGCCGACCTGCCCAAGGAAGGCAGCCATTACGACCTGCCGATCGCGCTTGCGGTCATGGCCGCGATCGGCGCGATTCCGGCCGATGCGCTCGCCGGCTATACCGTGCTCGGCGAGCTCGCCCTCGACGGCTCGATCACCGCCGTCGCCGGCGTGCTGCCGGCCGCGATCGCCGCCTATGCGCGCGGCCAGGGGCTGATCTGCCCGGCCGCCTGCGGGCCGGAAGCCGCCTGGGCGGCGGCGGATATCGACATCCTCGCGCCCCGCTCGCTGATCCAGCTCGCCAACCATTTCAAGGGCACGCAGGTGATGGCGCGGCCCGAGCCTGCAATCGCAAGGCAGGCCGGGCCGCTGCCCGATCTCGCCGATATCCGAGGCCAGGAAAGCGCCCGGCGCGTGCTGGAGATCGCCGCGGCCGGCGGGCACAACCTGCTGATGAACGGCCCGCCTGGCGCAGGCAAATCGATGCTTGCGAGCCGGCTCCCTTCGATCCTGCCGCCGCTCTCGCCGCGCGAATTGCTCGAGGTCTCGATGGTGCAGTCCGTCGCCGGACACCTCGCCGAAGGGGCGCTCACGGACCGTCGGCCATTCCGCGCGCCGCATCATTCGGCCTCGATGGCGGCGCTGGTCGGCGGCGGCATCCAGGCGAAGCCGGGCGAGGTCTCGCTGGCGCATCACGGCGTGCTCTTCCTCGACGAGCTGCCGGAATTCCAGGCGCAGGCGCTCGATGCCCTGCGCCAGCCGATGGAGAGCGGCGAGGTGCTGATCTCGCGCGCCAATCACCGGGCGGTCTATCCCGCCCGCTTCCAGCTCGTCGCGGCGATGAATCCCTGTCGCTGCGGCAAGGCGACCGAGCCGGGCTTCGCCTGCCGCCGGCAACCGAACGAGCGCTGCATGGCCCAGTACCAGACCCGGATATCGGGCCCGATGCTCGACCGGATCGACATCGTCATCGACGTGCCGGCCGTGACGGCGGCGGACCTGATCCTGCCGGCGGCGAGCGAAGGCTCGGCAGAGGTCGCCGCCCGCGTCGCCACGGCGCGGCGAATGCAGGCCGCACGGTTCGAAGCGCTCGGCCTAGCCGGCATCGGCACCAACGCCGCCTGCCCCGCGCCCGTGCTCGACCAGGTCGCACGGCCGGACAATGCGGGCATCGCCCTTTTGCGCGACGCCGCCGACGCCATGCGGCTCACCGCGCGCGGCTATCACCGCGTGCTCAAGGTCGCGCGCACGCTGGCCGATCTCGACGACGAGGAGAAGGTCGGCCGTCTCCACCTGGCCGAGGCGCTGTCCTATCGCTCGCGCATCGACCAGGTGGCGCAGGCGGCCTGAACCGCCGCCGCGCCTGGCAGCCGCGCCAAGAGGCTAACGGAGAGGTTAACAGTTCGATTCAAACGATCTTGAAACCTCGGCGGTGGAGCGAACCCTTTCTCAAGGCGGCGCTGCTAGATTCACGGCCATGGAGCCCCTGTCCCTCACGCCGATGCTCTGGGTCATCGTCGCCAGCCTGATCGCGGCGGCGGCTTGTCTGCTGGCGTTTTTGGCGCTGCGGGCGCGGGATCGGCTGACCCGGCAAGCGACCGAACTGAGCCAGGACCTCGACCGCCTGAACGACCATCTCTGGGCACTGGCCGACAGCGAGGAGCGCTATCGCAGCCTGATCGAGGCGCAGGGCGACCTGATCGTGCGCCGCAACGGCGGCCAGATCGTCTACGCCAACGCCGCCTATGCCGCCCTGCTCGGCGCGACCGAGACCGAGATCATCGGCAACACGGCCGAGCCCCGTCGTATCACCAGCCGCCCAGCGCAGGCACTGGCGGACGGCACGCGCATCTTCGACGAATGCATCGCCTCGCCCGACGGCGGCGACCGCTGGATCTCCTGGGTCGAGACCGTCGTGCCGGTCGCGCTCGGAAAGACCGTGCTGCAGCGCGTCGGGCGCGACATCTCGGCCCGAATCGCCGGCGAGCAGGCCCTGGAGGAGGCGCGCAGCCGGGCCGAGGGTGCAAGCGAGGCGAAGTCGCGTTTCCTCGCCACCGTCAGCCACGAGTTCCGCACGCCCTTGAACGGCATCCTCGGGATGGCCGATCTCCTGAACGACACCCGGCTCGACCCGGAGCAATCGACCTATGTCCGCGCGCTGCGCACGTCCGGGGAGGCGCTGCTCGGCCTGGTCGACGACATTCTCGATTTCGCCAAGGTCGAGGCCGGCAAGCTCGAGCTGGCGCATGAACGCTTCGATCTCGGCCTGCTGATCGAGACGGTCAGCGAGTTGATGGCGCCGCGCGCCCAGGCGAAGGGAATCGAGATCGCCAGCCTGCTGGCGCCCGACCTGCCCTCCCATCTGATCGGCGACCGCGACAGGCTGCGGCAGATCCTGCTCAATCTCGTCGGCAATGCCGTCAAGTTCACCGAGGCCGGCGGCGTCGGCATTCGCATCGGCCGCCGCGCGGACGGCATCGAGATCACCATCGCCGATACCGGGCCCGGCATCCCGGAAGAGCGGCTCCAGACGATCTTCGAGGAGTTCGAGCAGGCCGACAGCTCGGCCGCTCGCCGCCATGACGGGACCGGCCTCGGGCTTGCCATCGTGCGCCGGCTCGTGACGCTGATGGGCGGCACGGTCACGGCGGAAAGCCCGGCTGGCGGCGGCGCGATCTTCCGCGTCATCCTGCCCCTGCAGGCGGCGGAGGGCTGCGATCAGGTCGCGGCGGCGCCCGACTGGCGGGGCAAGCGCATCCTGATCGTCTCGGGCGCGCCGTTCGGGGCCGGCTATCTGACGGAGACGGTCGGCCATGCCGGCGCCGCGGTCTTGCAGGCGCGGGACGCGAGCGAGGCGCTCGGCCTGCTCGGGCGCGAGCCGGGGCACGATGCCGCCCTGATCGACCTGGAAATCGGGACCGACGCGGCGCGCGCGGTCGCGGCCGCGGCGCGCAAGGCAGGGATCGGCACTTGTCTCGTGGTACTGTCGCCTTTCGAGCGCCGCCAGTTCGGCTCGCCGCTCGCGAGCGGCTTCACCGGCTTCCTGGTCAAGCCGGTGCGGGCGCGCTCGCTCTACGAGCGGCTTGCCGGTCCGGGCGGGCAGAGCGGGACGCCGCCGGCGCCCGACAGCACGACGGACGCAGCCGGCACCGCCACGCAGGCCGCGCCGCGGCTCACCGTCCTTGTCGCCGAGGACAACGAGATCAACGCCCTGCTGGCGACGAGGACGCTCGAACGGCTCGGTTGTGCCGCCATCTGGGCCCGGAACGGGCGCGAGGCCGTGGCGCTCGCGGAGGCCGGCCTGACCGGAAACCGAAAGTCCTTCGACCTGGTTCTGCTCGATATCCGCATGCCGGAGCTGGACGGGCTGGCCGCCGCCCGCCAGATTCGTGCCCTGGAGACCACGCTCGGACGCGAGCCGTCGCTACCGATCGTCGCAGTCACGGCCAATGTCGCCGATGACGACCGCCGCGCCGCCCTTGCGGCCGGAATGAATGATTGTCTGGCTAAACCGCTGGCCCGCGAGGCCCTGCGCGGCTGGATCGAGCGAATCGAGGAGCGCCCTCCCCTGACTCTGAGTGCTTGACGAGCCGTCACAAGTCTGTCGCAGTTCCGTCGCGATCCCGTAGGATCATCGGCGCTAGCCTGACGAACGGCAGATTCGACGGCACGGGGACGAAACGAGCGATGGCCTTCGATATGTTGCGCGGTCTGCGACAGCCGGCAAATCAGTTGCCGGCCGGCCATCCTTTGCTGTCGCGCCTCTCCCCGCTCATGTTGATCTCGAGCGACACGGCCCGCCGCTTCGGCTGGAACCAGGACGGCTTGAGCGATTCGCTCGGCCGCTCGGGTTCGCTCGAAGTCCGGCTCGCGCGCGGGCCGCGCGAGATCTGGCGGGCGCAACGGCTGCGCTACCGCGTCTTCTACGAGGAAATGTCGGCGAAGCCCGACGTGGTCTCGCGGATGTTCCGCCGCGACGCCGACCGCTACGACGCCGCCTGCGATCACCTGCTGGTCATCGACCATGCCGCTCGCGGCCGCTTCGGCGGCATCAAGCCGAAGGTCGTCGGCACCTATCGCCTGATGCGCGAGGGCGCCGTGGCAAAGCTGGGCGGCTTCTATACCCAGGCCGAGTTCGACTTGTCCGGCATGATCTCCCACCATCCCGGCCTGCGCTTCCTCGAGCTCGGCCGCTCCTGCGTGCTAAAGCCCTATCGCACCAAGAAGACGGTCGAGCTGCTCTGGCGCGGCATCTGGGCCTATGTCCGCCATCACCGGATCGATGCGATGTTCGGCTGCGCCAGCTTCGACGGCACCGATCCCGAGGCGCTGGCTCTGCCGCTCAGCTTCCTGCACCACCATGCGCGGGCGGAGAAGGAATGGTTCGCCGCCGCGCGGCCGGAGCGCCATGTCAGCATGGCGCAGCTGCCGATCGAACAGGTCGACGCCAAGGCCGCGCTGAGACAGATGCCGCCGCTGATCAAGGGTTATCTGCGGCTCGGCGCGCGCTTCGGCTCGGGCGCCGTGATCGACAAGCAGTTCGGCACCATCGACGTGCTGGTGATCGTGCCGGTCTCCTTCATCGACCGGCGCTATCTCGACTATCTCAGCGACGATTGCGAGCGCTGCGCCGCCTGAGGACGTTCACTCGCCCGCGGCCGCCAGCGCGCGCAGCGCCTCGCGATAGGTTGGGTAACGCAGCACGTAACCCAGCTCGCGCTTCATCAAGGCGTTGGAGACGCGCTTGTTCTCGCCATAGAAGCTCGCCGCCATCGGCGAGAGCTTCGCCGGGTCGAACGGCACCTCCGGCGGCGGGGTGAGGCCGGCGAGTTCGGCGGCCAGCGCGATCACGTCCTGCGGCGGGGCCGGCTCGTCGTCGGTAACGTTATAGACGGCGCCGGCGCGGGGCCTGGCCAGTGAGGCCAGGAGCACGCCGGCGATATCGTCGACATGGATGCGGTTGAAGACCTGGCCGGACTTGATCAGCCGGTTGGCCGTGCCGGCCCGCAGCTTGGTGATGGCGTTGCGGCCGGGCCCGTAGATCCCCGACAGCCTGAAGATCTGGACCGGCTTGCCGCTGCGCCCGCCAAAGCCGAGCCAGGCCTCGTCGATCGCCAGACGCTGCTTCGAGCGCGCGCTGGTCGGCCGGCACTCGGCGGTCTCGTCGATCCAGGCGCCGCCATGGTCGCCATAGACGCCGATGGTCGAGAGATAGCCGATCCAGCCGAGATTCGGCGCCTGCGTCAGCGCCTCCGCCAGGCCGTTCAGCACCGGGTCGCCGTCCTCGCCGGGCTGGACCGAGACCAGGACCGCATCGGCCTCGGCCACGGCCTGGGCCAGCGGCCGCGACACCGCGAAGCCGTCGAAGACCAGCGTACGCAACCCCTCGCGGCTGAGCTTGCCCGCCTTCTCGGCCGAGCGCACCGTGCCGGTGACCTCCCAGCCCTCGACTTGTGCGGCGCGCGCGAAGAAACCGGCCGAGTAGCCGAGACCGAAAATCACGAGCTTCATGCGACACGATCCGGAGCAAGCGGGAGCTGGAGCCATTCCTCGCGGACGGCGGCGTCGGTTTCGCTGACGAGCGCGGCCCGCGCAAGCTGGCGCGCACGGGCGGGCGCAAGCCGGATCAACGCCCAGACCGCCATTGCGCGCACCAGCGGCGAGGCGTCGGCCATGAGCGCTTCGGCGCTGGTGACCAGCTCCGGGCGACCGCTATTGCCGATGGCGATCAGGACATTGCGGGCGAAACGATCCCGGCCTGTGCGCTTCACCGGCGTTCCGGCGAAAAGCGTTCGGAACCGCGCATCGTCGAGCCCGGCGAGCTCGGCCAATGGCAGCGCATCGAGCTCGCCCTTCAGCGCGAGCCGCGTCTCGTGCGCGGCCTCGGCGAACTTGTTCCAGGGGCAGACGGCGAGGCAATCGTCGCAGCCGAAGACGCGGTTGCCGATGCCGGGCCGCAGGGACGCGTCGATATGGCCCTGATGCTCGATGGTGAGATAGGCGATGCAGCGGCGGGCATCGAGCTGATAGGGCTGGGGGAAAGCATCCGTCGGGCAAATCTCGAGGCAGCGCCGGCAGGAGCCGCAATGGTCGACCTCCGGCGCGTCGACGGGCAGCTCGGCCGTGGTGTAGATCGCGCCGAGGAAGAGCCAGGAGCCGTGCTCGCGCGAGACCAGCACGGTATGCTTGCCCTGCCAGCCGAGCCCCGCCGCCTGCGCCAGGGGCTTCTCCATCACCGGGGCGGTGTCGACGAAGACCTTGACGTCGGCGCCGCCGCGCGCCGCCAGCAGGCCGGCGACGCTCTTCAGCTTGCCCTTGATGACGTCGTGATAGTCGCGCCGGCGGGCATAGAGCGAGATCGCCGCCTTGTCGGGCTCGGCGAGAATGGCGAGCGGGTCGCCCTCGCCGGCATAGCTCATGCCGAGCATGACGACGCTGCGGACCTCGCTCCAGAGCGCGCGGGGATCGGCCCGCTCCGTGACGCGCTCGCCGAGCCAGTCCATGTCGCCGTGATGGCCGGCGTCGAGCCAGGCCTTGAGGCGTTGCGGAGCGTCGGGGATCGCGGAGGCTGCCGCGACGCGCGCCACGACGAAGCCCTCGGCCATGGCGCGCTCGACGACCGCGCGCTTGAGTCTGGCGCCGCTCAGAAGTCCAGATTGTCGTAATGGGCGCTCGGCGCCATGCCCGGCATCCGGTCGCTCAGCAGCGGCCGGAAGCTCGGCCGGGATTTGATCCTCGCGTACCATGCGCGCGCGGCCTCGTCCTCTTCCCAGGGCACGTCGCCGAGATAGTCGACGCAGGAGAGATGCGCCGCCGCGGCAAGGTCTGCATAGCTCAGCGACATGCCGGCGAGCCAGTTCCGCTTGGCAGTCAGCCAGGCGATGTAGCGCAAATGATAGCGCACATTGGCGCGCGCGGCGCGGATCGTGCTCATGTCAGGCGAACCGCCGCCCTCGTCGCGGCTCATGAAGCGCTTCATCACCTTCTCGAGCACGAGCGGGCCGGTGATCTCCTCATGGAACTTGAGGTTGAACCAGTCGAGCAGGCGGCGGACCTCGACGCGCTCGGCCGGCCCTTCAGGCAGCAGGCGGCGCGGCCCCAGCGCCAGCCCGCGGGTCTCGTCGAGATACTCGGCGATCGGCCCGGCGCCGGGCACGGCGAGGCCGTTCTCCTCGCGGAAGACCGGCGTCGTTCCCGCCGTGTTGATCTCGAGGAACTCGCGGCGGCGCTCCCAGACACGTTCCTCGATCAGCTCGGGCTCGATTCCGAACTCGCCGAGGACGAGCCGGATGAAGCGCGAATGCGGGCATAGCGGATAGTGATGAAGAGACGCCATTGGACTCTTGAAACAGAAGGATGCGGCTGAAGCAGGGCTGCGCGGAGGGAAGGCATCAGGCTATGCGCCGGGCGCCTGCTATAGTCCCGGCTCACCGGCCTCACAAGTTGCCGCAAGGTCCGGCGCGCGATTTCACCGTATTGCGTTGGCAAGTTGGTAACCAATTTGCAAAGAGCTTGGCGCAAGAGAGGGGCGCGGTTTACCTCTGCCGCGGCGGGCGGCGCCGCAGCCGCCTTGGGACAAGGTCATGGACAATCTCATCGAAGCGATCGTTCTCGGCATCGTCGAGGGCCTGACCGAGTTCCTGCCGGTGTCCTCGACGGGGCATCTGCTGCTGCTCGGGCATTTCCTCGGCTTCGAATCGAACGGCAAGACCTTCGAGGTCCTGATCCAGCTCGGCGCGATCCTCGCCATCCTCCTGGTCTATTTCCGCAGGCTGCTCGACATCGCGCTGCGGCTGCGCACCGACCCCACGGCGCGGCGCTTCGTCATCGGCGTGCTCGTCGCCTTCCTGCCGGCGGCGCTGATCGGCGCCGTCCTGCACGGCTTCATCAAGGGCGTGCTGTTCAACCCGTTCCTGGTCTGCTGCGCACTGATCGCGGGCGGGCTCGTGCTGCTCGTCGTCGACGAGCTCGAGCTCGAGGTGAAGCACACCGACGCCACCGCCTTTCCGCTGGCGATGTATCTCAAGATCGGCTTCATCCAGTGCCTGGCGATGATCCCCGGCGTCTCGCGCTCGGGCTCGACCATCGTCGGCGCGATGCTGCTCGGCGCCAGCAAGCGCGCCGCGGCGGAGTTCTCGTTCTTCCTGGCGATGCCGACCATGGCGGGCGCCTTCGCCTATGACCTGCTCAAGAACTACAAGATCCTGACCTTCGACGACACGATGCTGATCGTGGTCGGCTTCGTGTCCGCCTTCTTCGCGGCGCTGGTCGTGGTCAGGAGCTTCCTCGACTTCGTCTCGCGCCGCGGCTTCGCGCTCTTCGCCTGGTGGCGCATCATCGTCGGCGCGGCCGGGCTGGCGGGCTTGTGGGTCTTTGGCTGATCAGAGCCCCAACCCGCCATCCACCGCGATCTCGGCGCCGTTGATATAGGCGCCCTCCTGCGAGCAGAGCAGCAGTGCCGCCCCGGCGCAGTCGCGCGCCGCGCCGAGCCGGCGCAGCGGAATCCGTTCCAGGACGGCGCTTTCATAAGCGGGGTCGGTCAGCACGGCGCGGTTGCGGTCGGTCAGGATCGCGCCGGGCTTGATGATGTTGCAGGTAATGTCCGGCTCGCGCAGCGTGCGGGCGAGGTTCAGGATCATATTGGTCTGCGCCGCCTTGGTGGCGGCATAATAGAAATGGCTGGCATTGGGCCGCGCCTCCTGGACGCTGCCGATCGCGATGAGCCGGCCGAAACCGCGCGCGACCATGCCGGGCAGGAAGGCCTGGATCAGCCGGACCGTGGCGTGAAGGTTGATCTCGCTCTGCGCCGCCATGGAGGCCTCAGTGACCGCATCCCAGCTCTCGCGCATCTCGACGGAGGCGCACAGGACGAGGATGTCGGGCTGCCGGCCGTCGGCGGCGAGCGCATCACGCATGCGCGCCGGTGCAGCCGGATCGGCAAGATCGGCGACGAGCGGAGACGCGCTCAGCCCCGCCTGCTGGAGCTGATCCACGGCGGCTTGCGTCGCCGCCGCGTCGCGGTCATGCACGATCAGGTGGGCGCCCGCTTCCGCGAGCGCCGTGCCGATGGCGAGGCCGATCCCGCGCGCCGCGCCGGTGACCAGCGCGACACGACCTTGCAAGGACGCCATGGCTTAACCGAGCAGCGGACGGACGCGCTTGACCGCATCGTCCATGGCCTGTTGCGGCGGCTTGAGGCCGAGCACCGCGGCCTGCGTCTCCTCGATGAAGATGTCGTGGGCGCGGGCCTGCTCGTCGAAGGCGGGGAGATGGATGCGGGAGGCCTTCAGCGCCGCCGCCTCGTCGGCCGCATAGGGCATCGCCGCCTTCAGCGCCGGGTCGGCATAGGTCGAGATCCTGACCGGGCCGTTGCCGTTCAGGGCCATCGCCTTGGTGCCGGCTTTCGACGAGAGCGCGCGGATGAAATCCCAGGCGAGCGGCTTCTGCTTGGCATTCTTCGGGATGACCAGCGACCAGAACTCCGTCGTCGGCGCGAATTCCATCTTGCCGACGAGGTCGGCCGCCATCGGCGGCAGCAGCGACTTGAAGCGGCCGCCATATTTGCCCTTGCTCGCATCGTTATAGGTGACGAGGCGGGCGAAGGGGTTGATCGTCATCGCCGCCCGGCCCTGCTGCATCCAGGTGGTGATCTCCTCGTTGTTCACCGTCGCGAAATTGCGCGGCAGCACGCCGGATTTGTAGAGATCGGCCAGCACGGTCAGTGCCTTGACCATCGGCGCCTCGGCCGCGACGAGCTTGCCGTCGCTGGTCATGTAGTCGCCGCCGAGGCAGCGGGCGAGCGTCAGGAAGTTCGAGGCGAAGACGGCGGTGAAGGCGAGGCCGTTCACCTGCGTGCCGTCCTCGCGCTTGAAGGTGAGCTTGCGCGCCGCCTCGACCAGCTCCTCAAAGGTGGCGGGCAGCTTGGTGATGCCGCGCTCCTCGAGCAGCGCCTCGTTATAGATCAGGGCATTGGTGGCGTGGCGCACGGGGATGCCGTGCAGCGCGCCGTCGACCTTGAGCGGCGCGACGAGGCCCGGCGCGAAATCGACGAAATCCTCGATCGCGGCCTCCTTCATCAGCGCGTCGAGCGGCTCGAACAGCTTGAGATTGCGCGGCACGGCGCGCCCGTTCAGCAGATAGCCGACATCGATCGAGGTCTCCGCGAGCGTGACCTCGCGCAACAGGCGCTCATGGATGGCGTTGACGTCGCCAAAGGTGACCCAGCTGACGTTCGCGCCGGCCTGCTTGCGCCAGGCTTCGGTCGCGTCGCCGCCCGGCCCGGTGGTCGCCGAGGTCTGGTGGACGCGGTGGCCGAGCGCGGTCAGCGTCTTGGCCTGTGCGAAAGCGCGGCCGGGCAAGGCGAGTGCCGCGGCCGTGCCGGCGGCGAGCTGCCCGAAGCGGCGGCGCGAAAGAAAGTGGTCGTTCATCTGTTCCTCCGAGGATGGTCCGCGCTGTGCCGCGCGGTTGAGCGTTGTCCAGATCAGGCCGGCAGCAATGGCTGCACGCGTTTGACGAGCGAGGCCATCGCCTCCTCCGGCGTTTTCATGCCGAGCACGGCAGCCTCGGCCTCTTCCTTGAAAAGGTCGCCGGCGCGGGCGGCCTCGTCGAAGGCCGGCAACGGCACGCGCGCCACCTTGAGCACCTTCAGCTCCTCGGCGGCGTAGGGCACCGTCGCGGCAAAGCCCTGGTCGGCATAGGTCGAGGCGCGCACCGGGCCGTTGCCGTTGAGCGCCGCCTTCAGCGTCGCCTCCTTCGAGGACATCGCCTTGATGAAGCTCCAGGCGAGGTCCTTGCGCTTGGCGTTCCTGGGAATGACCATGCCCCAGAACTCGACCTTGGCCGGCGCGGCCTCGTATTTGCCGGCGAGCGTCTTCGAGGCCGGCACGGCGACCGTCTTGATCTTGCCCGGGAATTTCGACTTCTGCGGGTCGTTGTAGATGCGGTTGCGGCCCATGCTCTGCAGGCTCATGGCGGCGCGGCCGGTCTGCATCCAGACATTGACGTCCTCGGGCGAGAGCGTCGCGAAATTGCGCGGGAAGGCGCCGGCCTCGAACAGAGCGCGCAGGAGCTTGATCGCGTTCAGCATCGGCGGCTGGTCGGCGACGCATTTGAAGTCGGGCGTGATGAAATCGCCGTCCCAGGCGCGGGCGATGTCGATCACGTTGGGATAGGTGACGCCGGGCGTGCACAGGCCGACCACGGCAGTACCGTCAGTCCGGCGATAGGTGCAGGCCCTTGCGATCTCGACCATCTCCTCGATCGAGGCCGGCGGCTTGGAGAAGCCCTTCTCGGCCAGGATCTCCTCGTTGTAATGCAGGCCGGACGAGGCATGGCGGAAGGGCACGGCGAGCTGCTTGCCCGCGACCTTCATGCCCTCCATCAGGCCGGGGAAGATGTCGGCGGGGTCCTCGAGCGGATCGCGCTTCAGATATTCGTCCAGCGGCTCGAACAGGTTGGCGGCGCGCGGGATGACCTGCGTGTTGACGACGAAGCCGAGATCGACGCTGGTCTCGCCGAGGCTGGCCTCGCGGAACAGGCGCTCCTGCAGCGGCCCGGTGTCGAAGGTGGTCCACTGGACGGTGACGCCATTCTTCTGCGCCCAGTCCTTGGTGATGTCGCCGCCCTGCGCGCCGGTCGCCACCGTCTGCATGACGCGATGAGTGAAGACGTTGAAGGGGCCGCCCTGCTGCGCGAAGGCGGAGCCCGCCGCGCCGGCGAAGCTCAAGCCCAGCATGCCGCCGAGAACCTGCCTACGATCTGGTCCCGTTCCTGTCGTCATCTCTGTCCTCCCGGAGTGTCGCGAGTTCCGCGATGGCGGCTTCAGCCGCTTCGAAATGCTTGTTCATGGCGCGTTCGGCCGCCTCGGCCTCGCCGGCGCGAATGGCGTCGACGACCCGGACATGGCGCTCATAGGTCTGGCGCCAGTCGGCCTGCGTGCGGGCGCTGCGCGAATTGAAGATCTCCATGACCTCGCGGATCACCGGCCTGAGGCCGCGGATCTGCAGGTCGAGCAGGCGGTTGCCCGAGGAGGCGGCGATCGCCTCGTGGAAATCGAGATCGGCCTCGATCCAGCGCGGCACGTCGCCGAGCGCCGCCTCCATGCGCGAGAGGATGACATCGAGCCGGGCGACATCGGCATCGGAGCGCCGCTCGGCGCTGTAGCGCGCGATCGGCGGCTCGAGCATGCGGCGCATCTCGACCGCCTCGGTCAGCCCGGTCTTGCTGCCGCGCACGGCGAAACGGAAGAAGCGGTCGAGCGGGCCGGCATCGAGCGCCTGGACGCGGGTGACCTTGCCCTGCTGGATATTGACGACGCCCATCGCCGCGAGCTGGCGAATGGCCTCGCGCGCGATCGGCTTGCTGACGCCGAAGGAGGCGGCGAGCCGCGCCTCCGAGGGCAAGGCGTCGCCGGGCTTCAGCCGCCCGTCATGGATCGCCTGGGTGATGCGCGCGATCAGCGCATCACCCAGCCGCGTCGGCACGACATCGGCGGCGCCGAACGGGTCGCTCTCGATCTCGGACAGGGCCGCGGCCTCGGTCATGGACATCCTCCCAATTCATGATTGACAGATACAGAGCAGGTTTGCAACTGATCAACCTATCAGTTAGGTTTGACCTCTCACCTCCCGCCGAGGACCGATAGCAGATGAGCCGCCGCAGCATCGCCCGGATCGAGGTCCATCCGCTGCGCGCGGTGCTGCCCAAGGTCCAGCGCACCTCGCAGGGCGACTATCCGGCGATCGAGATCGTCGTGGTCGAGATCGAGACCAGCGACGGCATCATCGGCTTCGGCGAGGCGCTGGCACGGCGGGGCGCTGCCGGTTATGCGCGCTTCATCGAGGAGGCGCTGGTCCCGCGGCTCATCGGCAAGGATCCGGCCGACCGGCGCGCCCTGTGGAAGGCGATGCGGGCGGCGCTCTCGGGCCGACCCGGCGGGCAGATCGTCGAGGCGATCTCGGCCATCGACATCGCGCTCTGGGACATTGCCGGCAAGGCAGCGGACGAACCGGTGCACAAGCTGCTCGGCGGCATCGGGCGGACGAGGGTCCCGGCCTATGCCTCCTCGATCAATTGGCTCGACGACGCCACGGTCGAGGCCGAGGTCGCGACCGCGCTGAAGGCCGGCTTCCGCGAGATCAAGGTCAAGCTCGGCCATCCGCTGAAGGACGCGGTCGCTCGCGCCCGGTTCATCCGCAGGCTCGCCGGCGACGACATCGCGCTCTATGTCGACGCCAACTGGGCCTATGACGTCGACGACGCGATGATCGTCGGCCGGGCGCTGGCCGATCTCGGCTACGGCTTCTTCGAGGAGCCGATCGCGCCGCATGACCGCGACGGCTATCGGCGGCTGGCGCAGCATCTGCCGATCCGGCTTGCGGCGGGCGAAAGCGACTATGTCGCGAGCGAGGCGCTGATGCTGCTGCAGGACCGTTCGCTCGGGCTGATCCAGCCCGACGTCACCCGTTCTGGCGGCATCACCGAAACCTGGCGCATCGCCGAGCTCGCGGCGGCCTTCAACACGGCCTATGCCCCGCATGTCGGCTGGTCCGGCGCGATCTGCGTCGCCGCCAGCCTGCAGCTCGCCGCCGCTGCCGAGACGCTGCGCACCTTCGAGTGCATGGTCTACGCCAACCCGCTGCGCGACGCCTTCACCACCCCGCTCGTCGGCGAGGGCTCGCAGCTCGTCGAGGGCATGCTCGAAATCCCGCAAGGCCCCGGCCTCGGCATCGAGATCGACCGCGCGGCGCTGAAGCGCCACCGGATCGCGTAAGCCATGGCCGGACGCACGCCATTTTCCGCCATAGCGCTGGTCGGCCCCGTCCAGCTCATGGTCGGCGGCATCATCTTCCTGCCGGCGATCTATGTGTTCTGGCTCAGCCTGAACGAATCCTCCTTCGGCCAGGCCGCGACCTTCGTCGGCCTCGCCAACTACGCCAAGGTGCTCGGCGACCCGTATTTCTGGCGCGCGCTGATCAACACGGTGATCGTCGTCGCGGTCGTCGTGCATGTCGAATTGCTGCTCGGCCTGCTGATGGCGCTGTTCTTCGCCTCGGGCGTGCCGATGCGGGCGCTGCTGCTCGCGATCGTGCTCGCGCCCTACGCGGTCTCGGAAGTCTCGGCGGTGGTCATGTGGCGCTACCTGTTCGAGCCCGATGTCGGGATGATGAGCCAGTTCCTCGGCTTCCTCGGCCTGCCGCCGATCGAATGGGCGGTGAAGCCCTCGCATGGCCTCTTCATGGTCTCGCTGCTCTCGATCTGGCTGCACCTGCCCTTCAGCTTCATCATCATCTACGCAGCCAGGCTCTCTGTGCCGGACGAGCTCTACGAGGCCGGCGCTATCGACGGCGCCACCGGCTGGACGGCCTTTCGCCGGATCACGCTGCCGCTCTTGATGCCGGCGCTGCTGATCGCGGCGCTGTTCCGCTACATCTTCGCCTTCCGGCTGTTCTCGGAGGTTTGGCTGATGACCGGCGGCGGGCCGGCGCGGACCACCGAGGTCATGGCGGTCTATCTCTATCTCGAAGCCTTCCGCTACAACGCCTTCGGCTCGGCCGCCGCCACCGGCTGGCTCCTGGTGCTCGCCTCGCTGCTGCTCGCCCTGTTCTACCTGCGCTCGCTCTACAGGGAGATGTTCCGCAAAAATGCGTAAGCGCTCTCCCCTTCTCATGGTCCTCAAAGGCCTCGGCATCCTTGTGATCGTCGCCTGGTCGGTGCTGCCGATCGCGCTGATCGTGATGTCGTCCTTCAAGTCCGACCGCGACATCTTCTCGCTGACCTCGCGCTTCAGCTTCACGCCGACGCTCGCCAATTACGAGCTGCTCTGGAGCCGCTGGGGCGACTTCTTCATCGGCTTGTGGAACAGCTTCCTGGTCACGACCGGCGCAACCATCCTCGCCGTCGCCGTCTCGCTGCTCGCCGGCTTCGCCTATTCGCGCCATGCCAGCCGGGGCCTGCAGGCCAGCGCCTTCTTCCTGATCTTCATCCGGCTGATCCCGCCGATCGTGATCACGCTGCCGCTGTTCCCGATCGTGAACTGGCTCGGGCTCAACGACACGCATCTCATCCTGATCGTGCTCTACGCGACTTTCTTCGTCTCGCTCGGCACCATCGTGATGCGCACCTTCATCGACCAGATCCCGCGCGAGCTCGACGAGGCGGCGATGATCGACGGCGCCTCGCAGTTCCAGATCATCCGGCGAGTGATCTTCCCGCTCGCCGCGCAGGGCATGCTGGCGGTCGCGGTCTTCGTCATCGTCTATGCCTGGAACGAGTTCCTCTTCGCCTTCATCTTCACCACGACCAAGGCCAAGACGGCGCCGCTGGTCGTGGCCGAGATGATCGGCGCGGTCGAGGGCGTCGAATGGGGCGTGCTCTTCGCCGCCTCGGCCGTCCAGCTCCTGCCGGTGCTCGCCTTCGTCATCCTCATGCAGAAACATCTCGTCGCGGGCCTGACCGCCGGCGCGGTGAAAGGGTAATTCCATGACCCAACTCGACGACATGCGCCGCGCCATCCGCGAGGCCGACCCACGCCTGAGCCGCTTCGACCCGCTGCCGCGCATCATCTGCCTCGACGATTTCGATCGTGGCATGTGCGGCTGGACCCAGCTCGTCGGCAATTACGAGAACACGCTCGACGCGATGCTGCCGGGCTATGCGCAGCACTCGCATGCGATGCTGTCGACGCTGCCGAACTGGGATTTCGGCTCGCATGGCGGCGTCGACGGGTCCTATGCCCTGAAGATCGCGACCCGGCCGAAAAAGGGCGCGCAGAACGTCGCGATCAAGCGGCTGACCTTCCGCAAGGCTGGGCCGATCCGGCTCGAGACCTATTTCACCTTCAAGCCCGAGGCGAACGAGCTCCAGCTCTCGGAGACCGATATCCGCTCCTTCGGCTTCCTCTACGACCTCCAGGTCGGCGACCAGTATGGCGCGGGCGGCGAACGGGTGATGCCGCATCTGCGCTTTCTCAACGCGCTCGACGGCGACCACGTCCAGAAATGGCAGTTCAAACGCAAGACGACGCCGATCAAGCCGATCGGCACCGCCGGCAAGACGATCACGCATTACCATCTCGCGCCGACCGACTGGGAGGACCTGCCTGGCGGCGGACAGCGGCTCTGCTACAATGAGATCCCGACCAAGATTAACTGGCACTATCTGCGCTTCGACTTCGACCTCGCGACGATGCGCGCCACCGGCTTCCAGGTGAACGACCGCAGCTTCGACATGGAGAGCTACGAGCCGATCCGCATCCCGGCGATGAAGAACCTCTGGTGCATGCTCAATCTCGGCTTCTTCGCCGAGACCGACACGGACAAGCGCGCCTTCGCCTATCTCGATTCCGTCTGCCTCTCGGGGGATTTCTGATGCTGCCGGAAAACCTCACCGCCATCGTCGCCCGCAACGAGACCTGGACCGGCGAAGCCGCGAGCGAGCCCTATGAGGCCGGCTGGGCCAAGGAGGCGATCGTCTTCGTCAGGGCGCTGAAGCCGCCCAAAGGCACGCTGCCGCAGGCGCGTGTCGAGATTTCGGCCGACGGAATCCATTGGGCCACCGAGGGCTCCGCTTTCGCCCTGCCCGCGGCCGAGAACGCCGTGACCTTCCAGCGGCTCGGCCATTTCGGCAATTTTTTGCGGGTGGCGGTCTCGCTGCCGGCCGGCGCCGAGATCACCGTGCTGGTCAGCCTGCACCTGAAGGCCTGAGAGCCTGTTTGAAACTCTCTGAGCCCTCATCCTTCGAGACGCCGCTTTGCGGCTCCTCAGGATGAGGGCTGAGGCTTCCAAGCGGACTCTGAGCCAGCCTCTCAACTGATCCGCGGATCGGGCGCGGGCGCCTCCTCCTGCGCCCGCCTGCGATGCGCATAGGGCAGCGAACCCGGCTGGCGCTCGATCACCCGGTGGACGACCGGCGGGTTCGGGCCCTGATGCAGCGCACGCACGCGCTCGCCGATCATCGCGTCGGCCTGGGTGACGCGCTGGTTCTGGCGGATGTACTCGACCCAGGTCGGGCTGTCATAGCGCTCGATCCAGAGGCAGGGGTCGGTCAGGTCGCGCAGCAGGGCCCAGTGCCTGGCGCCGTCGCGCCGGCGAATGCGGCGGCGCTCCGCCATGATGTTCAGGAAGGGAACGACGTCCTCCTCGCGGATCGTGTACTCGATGGTCACGATGATCGGCCCGCTGCGCGGCTCGATATCGACCGCGACCTTGGGCTCCTGCCAGCGGCTGAGGGGATCGAGATTCAGCGCCTCGAGCGGCGGCAACTTGTAGCGCAGGCCGAGCGCCCCGCCCGCGACCAGCGCCAGCGCGGCGATCAGCAGCGCCTGCTCTGTGCCCAGCTCCACGGTCGCACGGCCCCAGGCCCAGCTGCCGGCCGCCATGCCGCCGAAGGTCGCCATCTGGTAGAGCGCGAGCGCGCGCCCGACGACCCAGCGCGGCGCGGAGAGCTGCACTGTTGCGTTGAAGGTCGACAGTGTCAGGACCCAGCAGCCGCCGGCGACGCAGAGCGCGAGCAAGGTGAGCGGCAGCGCCGTGCTGACGCCCATGATCGCGACCGCCACGGCGAAGGCGGCGAAGGTGGCGCGGACCAGCGCCTCGGTCGACAGCATCCGGCGCAGCCTGGCGCTCATGAAGGCGCCGGCCACCGCTCCGACGCCGAAGGCGCCGAGCATGATGCCGAAGGTGAGCGGACCGCCGCGGACCAGATCGCGCGCGATCAGCGGCAGCAGCGCCAAGGCGACGATGCCGCCGAAGCCGAAACAGAAGCCGCGCAGCAGGACGCTGCGGATGTTCGGCGACATCGCGACATAGCGCACGCCGGCGCCCATCGCGATCCAGAGCGTCTCGCGCGGCAGCAGGCGCTCGACCTTGGGGGCCTTCCAGCGCGCGAGCACGATGATCAGCCCGATATAGCTCAGCGCGTTGATGATGAAGGCGGCGACCGCGCCGGAAGCGGCGACGATGATGCCGCCGATCGCCGGGCCGACGCTGCGGGCGATGTTGAAGGCGACGCTGTTCAGCGTCACGGCGGCCGGCACGTCGCGGCGCGGAACCATGTCGCCGACCGAGGATTGCCAGGCCGGGTTGTTGAGCGCCGTGCCGCAGCCGAGCAGGAAGGTGAAGCTCAGGAGCAGCCAGGGCGTCAGCAGGTTGAACCAGGCGGAGACCGCAAGCCCGACCGAGACCGAGAACATGAAGAGCTGCGCGGTCAGCATGATCCGGCGCCGGTCGAAATTATCCGAGATCGCGCCGGTCGCCAACGAGAAGAGCATCACCGGCAAGGTAGTGGAGGCCTGGACGAGCGCGACCATATCCGCCGAATCGGCGATCGAGGTCATCATCCACGAGGCGCCGACAGCCTGGATCAGGCCGCCGAAATTCGAGGCGAGGCTGGCGAACCAGACGGCGCGGAAAATCGGCTGCTGCAGCGGCACGAAGGGGGAAACCGGCCCCGGCGGGGGGATCACGCCTTCCGAAGCGAGCTCGGCGGCGGCGACATCGGCGACGGGCTGCGCTTGGGGATCGTCCGGCATGGTCTAAGGGTTAGAGTGTCTCCAACCTGCTGCCAACCGTCTCGGCGGAATGATTTGCCGTCACCCACCGGCCTGCGGGGAAAGCCTTTCCCTTTGGCGCGGCCGCCGCCCCGCCCGGCGGGCGCCGGACCCGCGGAACAGCGAGGCGGCAGCGACGACGAGCCCGGCGAAGGCGACCCAGTGGCCGGGCCTGAGAGCCGCCCATTCGCCATAGACCACGATATCGGCATTGGCCTGGAACACCGTCCAGGCCGGGACACCGGTGGCGAAGGCATACCAGGCGGTTTCAGCAAGCGCGGTCAGCAGGCCGGCGGCGAGTGCTATCAGGGCCAGACGGCCCGGATCGAGCGTGACGCCGAGCCTGGGCAGCAGGCGATAGGCCATCAGCAGCGCGAAAAGCCCGGCCATCAAGGCCGGTTGAGTGACGTCGATCTTCGATTGCAGGGCGAAATGCAGCAAGGCGAGCGCGGTGATGGCGTAGACCAGATTGTGCAGGCGCTGCCAGCGGGCGGCGCCGAGGCGCCGGATCATGCCGTCGGTCGAGGTCACGCCGAGCGCGATGAGGCCGGTGAGCGTGGTGATGCCGACGAGCAGGTAGAAGCGCTTGACGATCTCCGAGACGATCAGCCCGCCGTCGAAGCCGAGATCGATGCAATAGAGCAGGAGATGGGAGAGACCGTAGAACATCACCGACAGGCCGAGCATGCGGCGGATGCCGAGGAGCTTGCCCCAGTCGAGGATGCGACGCAGCGGCGAGATCGCGAGCGTCACGAGCAGCAGGCGCACCGCCCAGGTGCCGGTGTCGTGCACCGCCCGCGTCCACGGCTTCGAGCCGAGCTGACCGGTCCAGGCATCGAAGGCAAGCCAGAGCGCCGGCAGCAGCACCAGCGCGAAAGCCGTCGCGCGTAGCCCCGAGAACCGGCCCTGCCGGTCCAGCCATGGCAACCATGATGTCATGCCGTTCTCCGCCCTTGCATGCCCGGAATACGCGAGAGGCCTTGCCTCTGTCTCGCACGTCTGCACACAAGGGCGTGAGCCTCGCGACAGCTATCGCCCGGAACGGACCGCCCATGCCTTCGACCCGTCCTGTCGTCGTCTTCGATGTCGGCAATGTCCTGCTGCGCTGGGACCCGTTCCATCTCTACCGCGACTTGATCCCGGACGATGCCAAGCGCAGCTGGTTCCTGCAGAATGTCTGCACCGCCGCCTGGAATCTCGAGCAGGATCGCGGCCGGCCCTGGGCCGAAGCCGTGGCGACCTTGGTTGCCGCCCACCCGGAATGGGAGGTCGAGATCAGAGCTTTCGACGAGCGCTGGCACGAGACGGTGCCGGCGACGATCGAAGCCAGCGTCGCGGTGCTGGCCGATCTCAAGGCGAAGGGCGAGCAGGTCTATGCCATCACAAATTTCTCACGCGAGAAATGGGCGGAGTGCCTGATCCGCTTTCCCTTCCTGCAGAGCTTCGACGGCGTGATCGTCTCGGCACATGAGCGCCTGCTCAAGCCCGATCCGGCGATCTACAATGCGCTGCTGGAGCGCTATGGCCTCGCGGCGGGCGACTGCATCTTCATCGACGACAGCGTGAAGAATGTCGAAGGCGCGCGGGCCGTCGGCATGCAGGCGGTGCATTTCGTCGAGCCCATCGATCTGCGCGCGGAGCTGAAGGGGCTCGGCGTCCCGCTGTAGGCCTTGCAGCAATCTCCAAGCGTCATCCCGGACGCAGCGAAGCGGAGCTCCGGAATCCATCGTAGAGCACTGAACCTTACGATGGATCCCGGATCGGCGCGGCTTCGCCGCTTGTCCGGGATGACGATGCGGGTACATAGAGCAGGCATTCCCGAGGAAAAGGCGTGATCATGAGCGTTACAGTCGAACACGCCCTCACGAGCGCCGGTACCGGGCCGTTCCAGCGCCGGCTGCTCGGCATCTTCGGGCTGGTCTGGGCCGCGGACGCCATGCAGGTGCTGGCGGTCGGCTTCACCGCCGCCTCGATCGCCGCGACATTCGGGCTTTCGGTGCCGCAGGCGCTGCAGACCGGCACGCTGTTCTTTCTCGGCATGCTGATCGGCGCCGCCCTGTTCGGCCGCCTCGCCGACCGTTACGGCCGCCGCCGCGTGCTGCTGATCACCGTCGCCTGCGACGCCGTGTTCGGGCTGCTCTCGGTCTTCGCGCCCTCCTTCGGCGTCCTGCTGGCGCTGCGCTTCCTGACCGGCATGGCGGTCGGCGGCACCTTGCCGGTCGATTACGCGATGATGGCCGAGTTCCTGCCGCCGAAGAACCGCGGGCGCTGGCTCGTCATGCTCGAAGGCTTCTGGGCTGTCGGCACGATCGTCGTCGCGCTCGCGGCCTGGGCGGCGAGCGCAGCCGGCGTCACCGATGCCTGGCGCTGGATCTTCGCGGTCACCGCCTTTCCGGCGCTGATCGGCATCTGGCTGCGCTTCTGGGTGCCGGAATCGCCGATGTACCTGCTCAAGGAAGGCCGGAGCGAGGAGGCGCGCGGCGTCCTCAACCAGATGCTGCGGCGCAATGGCCAGGCCGAACTGCCGGCCGGCACGACGGTCACCGCGCCACAAGTGGACCCAGGCGCGAGCCTCCTCTCGCCCGAGCTGCGCCGGCGCACCGGGCTGATCCTGGCCATCTGGTTCCTGGTCTCGGTCTCCTATTACGGCGTCTTCACCTGGATGCCGGCCCGACTCGCCGGCGAGGGTTTTGGCTTCGTGCGCGGCTATGGCTTCCTCGTCATCGTCGCGCTGGCACAGGTCCCGGGCTATGTGCTCGCGGCCTATGGCGTCGAGCGATGGGGGCGGCGGCCGACCCTGATCGGCTTCCTGCTGCTCAGCGCCGCCGGCTGCGCACTCTTCGTCGGCGCCGGCAGCGCGACCGTGATCGGCGCCTCGATCCTGCTGATGAGCTTTGCCCTGCTCGGCACCTGGGGGGCGCTCTACGCCTTCACGCCGGAGCTCTATCCGACGAGCCTGCGCGGCACCGGCATGGGCGCGGCGGGCGCGATGGCGAGGTTGGGCGGTCTGCTCGCGCCCTCGGCCGTGGCGCTGGTGATCGCGCAGAGCTTTGCGACCGCGATCGCGCTGTTCGCCGTCCTACTGCTCGCCGGCGCGATCGCGGCGTTCCTGATCGATGCGGAGACGAGGGAGGCGGCGCTGGCCTAGGGCCGGCTCAGCTGTCCATCTTCAGCGCGGCGATGAAGGCTTCCTGCGGGATCTCGACCTTGCCGAACTGCCGCATCTTCTTCTTGCCTTCCTTCTGCTTCTCCAGAAGCTTGCGCTTGCGCGTCGCGTCGCCGCCATAGCACTTGGCGGTGACGTCCTTGCGCAGCGCCCGGATGGTCTCGCGGGCGATGATCTTGCCGCCGATCGCCGCCTGGACGGGAATCTGGAACATGTGCGGCGGGATCAGGTCTTTCAGCTTCTCGCACATGGCGCGGCCGCGCGCGTCGGCACGCGAGCGATGGACCAGCATGGAGAGCGCGTCGACCGGCTCGGCATTGACCAGGATCGACATGCGCACAAGGTCGCCCTCGCGATAGTCGGTGATGGCGTAGTCGAAGGAGGCATAGCCCTTCGAGATCGATTTCAGCCGGTCGTAGAAATCGAACACCACCTCGTTCAGCGGCAGGTCGTAGACCACCTTGGCGCGGCTGCCGACATAGGAGAGGTCGGTCTGGACGCCACGGCGATCCTGGCAGAGCTTCAGCACCGAGCCGAGATATTCGTCGGGCGTGAAGATCGTCGCCTTGATCCAGGGCTCCTCGATCGTCTCGATCTTCATCACGTCCGGCATATCGGCCGGGTTGTGCAGTTCGAGCACCGAGCCGTCGCGTAGTTGCAAGTGATAGACGACCGAGGGCGCGGTCGAGATCAGGTTGAGGTTGAACTCGCGCTCGAGCCGCTCCTGGATGATCTCCAGGTGCAAGAGCCCGAGGAAGCCACAGCGAAAGCCGAAGCCGAGCGCCGCACTCGTCTCCATCTCGTAGGAGAAGCTGGCGTCGTTCAGCCTCAGACGGCTCATCGCGGCGCGCAGGGTTTCGAAATCGGCGGCATCGACCGGGAAGATGCCGCAGAACACCACCGGCTGCACCGGCTTGAAGCCTGGCAGCGCGTTCGGGGTCTGGCGCTTGTCGTCGGTGATCGTATCGCCGACCGCGGTGTCCGCGACCTCCTTGATCGAGGCGGTGAAGAAGCCGACCTCGCCGGGGCCGAGTTCCTTCACTTCCAGCATCTTCGGCTTGAACACGCCGACGCGGTCGACGCCATAGGCGGCGTTGGCCCGCATCATCCGGATGGTCATGTTCTTTTTCAGGGTGCCGTCGATGATGCGCACCAGCACGACCACGCCGAGATAGGCGTCGTACCAGGAATCGACCAGCAGCGCCTTCAAGGGTGCTTCGAGATCGCCCTTGGGCGCCGGCAGCTTCTGGACGATCGCCTCCAGCACGCCCTCGATATTGATGCCGGTCTTGGCCGAGATGGCGACGGCTTCCGAAGCATCCAGCCCGATCACGTCCTCGATCTGCTGCTTGATGCGCTCGGGCTCGGCCGCCGGCAGGTCGATCTTGTTGAGGACGGTGACGATCTCGTGGTTGGCGTCGAGCGCCTGATAGACATTGGCGAGCGTCTGCGCCTCGACGCCCTGCGAGGCGTCGACCACCAGCAGCGAGCCTTCGCAGGCCGCGAGCGAGCGCGAGACCTCATAGGCGAAGTCGACATGGCCGGGCGTGTCCATCAGGTTCAGGATGTAATCCTTGCCGTCCTGGGCGCGGTAATCCAGCCGGACGGTCTGCGCCTTGATGGTGATGCCGCGCTCTTTCTCGATATCCATCGAGTCGAGGATCTGCTCGCTCATGTCGCGCGCGGCGACCGTGCCGGTCTGCTGGATCAGCCGGTCGGCCAGCGTCGACTTGCCGTGGTCGATATGGGCCACGATCGAGAAATTGCGGATGTTGTCGAAACTGCGGGTGCTCATGGCCGCGCAATAGCAGCGAAGCGCCTCGCGGCCAAGCGTCCTGCGCGGGGCCGCGACAGGGACGGCGCGGAAGCGCTTGATTCCAATATAAGAGACGATAATCTATCTTAATGTACGGCCTTGATGGAGACGGCCCGATGGGCAGGATGAGTAATGACCGCGTCGCGATCGAGCGGCTCGGAGCGGCTGCGGCGCGCGCTGCGATCCCTGCCCTCACCGGCATCCTGCGCGACACCGTCGCGAACGGCGCCTCGGTCGGCTTCATGGCGGAGAATACCGAGGCTGATTTCGAGGCCTATTGGGCGGGTGTCGCCGCTGGCGTCGCGGCGGGGCAGGTCCTGCTGCTGGTCGCGCGACGCGGGAACGACATCGTCGGGACGGCGCAGGTGCACCCCGCCGGCAAGCCAAACCAGCCGCATCGCGCCGATATCGCAAAAGTGCTGGTGCATTCCTCGGCGCGCCGGCAAGGCATCGGCGAAGCCTTGATGCTGGTCGCAGAAGCCGAGGCGCTCAAGGCCGGGCGCACCCTGCTCTGCCTCGACACCGACGAGGCCGGCCCGGCACGGCGGCTCTACAACCGGCTCGGCTGGACCGAGATCGGCACGATTCCCCGCTATGCGCTGATGCCCGACGGCAGCGATTGCGGCTCGACCTTCTTCTACAAGGCGCTCGTCTAGTCCGTCAGCCCGGGTATGGCCGGATCGTCGGAGAGCGCAGCGATGATGGCGCGCATCGCGGCCAGGGCTCCCTCAGCCTCCTCCGGCGACAAGCCGGACAACGCGCGCTGATTGATCTGGCGCGCCTTGTCGATCGCGGCATCCTCGAGCCCGCGGGCGCGTGGCGTCAGGCGGATGATCCGCGCGCGAGCATCGGCTGAATCGGTGCGGCGCTCGATCAGCCCGTCGCGCTCCATCCGGGCGAGCGTGCTCGCCATCGTCGCCTGCTCGACATCGAGCCGCTCGACCAGATGCTTCTGCGTGACGCCATCCTCGCGCCAGAGCTCGAGCAGGACCATGAACTGGCCCGGCGCCAACCCGAGCGGGCGGATGGCTTCGGCCAGTGCCTTGGCGAAAAGCCGGGCCATGTGATTGGCGAGATATCCGGCCGAATGTGTCTTGAAGGTCGTCACGATCGCGCCGCCATTGCCCGGCCGGGATAGCAGTTGAACAGCATGCTATGCAATGATATATAGCATGCTGTTCAAATTACCGCCGACCTCGAACCGAAGAGGAGCGATCTCATGTCCTATCCGGTAACCGTCAGCATCCTGGGGCCCGTCGCGCTCGCGCTGGCCGCAGCCTTCAGCGGTGCGGCGATCTATATCCTGGCGTCCGAGCAGCCGGCGCGCCTGCTGCTCGACGACGGCGCGCTGCTCAGGCAATGGCAAGCGGCGATCGGCCCGGCCACGGCCATGCAGGCGTCGCTGGTGGTGCTGACGACGCTCGCCGCTCTCGTCGCCTGGTGGCTGACGGGCACGAGGCTATGGCTGGTCGGCGCGGCGCTGATGCTGGCCAATCTGCCCTTCACCCTGCTCGTGATCGCGCCCGTCAACGCCGAGCTGCAGGGCATGGCGGCCGAGCAGGCCGGCGCGGCGCGCGCCCTCATCCAGCGCTGGGGTGAGCTCCACCAGATACGGGTTGCGTTCGGCCTGCTCGCCACAGGCTGCCTCGGCTGGGCCCTGGCGCGGTCCTAGCCGACCTCAATCCGCCTTGCGGAAATAGGGCTCGACCTCGCCCTTGAGCTTGACCGTCATCGGGTTGCCGTGACGGTCCTTGGCGTTGCCGGCGGTGAGGCGGACCCAGCCCTCGCTGACGCAATATTCCTCGACATTGGTCTTCTCGACGCCCTTGAAGCGCACGCCGATGTCCTGCGCGAGCAGCTCCTCGTTGTAGAACGGGCTGTTGGGATTCGAGGAGAGACGATCGGGAAGCGTGTCGGTCATGGTCTGTGCGAGCCTTGATGTGTCTGGGCCTTGGTAGCGGCGCGGCCGCCCTTGGCGCGCACAGGTAGCGCCTCGGCGCGCCGATGCCAAATCGTCCGGGCGGCTTGAGCCGCCGGTGGCGCGGTGCGAGGCTCGCCGCCAACATGAGGAGTGCGGGATGACAGGACATCTGATCGAGAAAGAGAGCTGGAGCGACGATGCCGAGCACTGGCGCGGCGAATGGCAGGGACAAACCTTTGGAGCCGGCGTCTCGCTGATCTTCGTCAGCACGGACAGGGTCGGCGCCGGCCCGCGCCTGCATACCCATCCCTATGCGGAAACCTTCATCATCCGCGCCGGACGCGGGCTCTACACCGTCGGCGACCGGACGATCGAAGCCGGAGCGGGGCAGATCCTGGTCGTTCCGCCGGGCGTGCCGCACAAGTTCAGCAATCTCGGCCCGGGCCGGCTCGAGGCCATCGACGTGCATGCCAGCGAGCGCTTCATCACGGACTGGCTCGAATAGTCAGCGGCCGCCGGCCTTCTCGATCAGAGCCGCGACGGCACGCTGGCCGCGCTGGCGGGCATGGGTCAATGCCGAGACGCCGTCCTTGTCAGCGAGGTTGGGATCGGCGCCGGCGTCGAGCACGAGCTTCGCCACCTCCTGATGGCGCGGACCGCCATCGCCGAGGATCACGATCTCGAGCAGGCAGGTCCAGCCGAGATCGTTGACATGGTCGAGGTCGATGCCGCTGGTCAGCAGCAGCTTCACCGTCTCGACATGGGCGCGCTCGCAGGCCGGGATCAGGGCGTTGCCGCCATAGCGGTTGCGGATCGTGAGATCGGGCTTGAGCGGGATCATCGCCGCGACGATCTCGGCGCGGCCGCTGGCGCCGGCGAGCAGCCAGGGCGTGTCGCGGTTGGCGGCCTGGGCGTTGAGATCGGCTCCGGCGGCGAGCAGCGCCTTGGCAATGGCGACGTGATTGCCGGCGACGGCGAGCAGCAGAGGCGTCCGGCCCTGCGTGTCGCGGCTTTCGAGGTTTGCGCCGGCTGCGATCAACCGGGACACTTCAGTGGCATGGCCGGCGGATGCGGCCACTAGGAGATCCGGGCTCGCGGCCTGCGCCGAACTTGTCATCAGCAATGCTCCAAAGGCTCCCGCACGAAACGCGCGGAACATCCGCCTCACCGCCCGCCATCCAGCAGCCGGCCGACGACCTTTGCGGTGTAGTCGACCATCGGCACGATGCGGGCATAGTTCAGCCGGGTAGGGCCGATGATGCCGACGACGCCGACGATGCGCTGCTCGGCATCGTGGAAGGGCGCGGCGATCATCGAGGAACCGGACATCGAGAACAGCTTGTTCTCCGAGCCGATGAAGATGCGGACGCCGTCACCGGCCTCGGCGCGGGCGAGCAGGTCGATCACGTCGGTCTGGGTCTCGAGATCGCCGAAGAGTAGGCGGATGCGCTCCAGGTCATCCTGCGCCTTGAGATCCTCCAGGAGATTGGCCTGACCGCGCACGATCAGGTGGCGGTCGCTGGTCGGACCCGACGAGGTCGCGATGCCGCTCTCGACCAGCCTTGCCGTCAACGCATCGAGCTCCCGCTCCATGGTGGCCCGGTATTCGGCGATCTCGCGGCGCAGCTCGCTCAGGGTCTTGCCGAGAACGCGGGCATTGAGGAAATTCGCGGCCTCGGTCAGGGCCGAGACCGGCAGGCCCGGCGGCAGGGCGAGCAGCCGGTTCTCGACCGTGCCGTCCTCCGCGACCAGCACGACGAGGGCGCGCGACGGATCGAGCCGGACGAACTCGATATGCTTCAGGCGCGCATTGGCCTTGGTGGTGACGACGACGCCGGCGCCGCGCGAGAGGCCCGACAGCAGGGCGGAGGCCTCGGTCAGGGTGGCATCCAGCGTGCGGCTGGTCGCGCCCGCCTTGATCTGCGCCTCGATGCGCTTGCGCTCCTCGGAGGTGAGGTTGCCGACCTCCATCATCGCATCGACGAAGAAGCGCAGGCCGCGCTCGGTCGGCAGGCGCCCGGCCGAGACATGCGGCGCATGGATCAGCCCGGCCAGCTCGAGATCGGTCATGACGTTGCGAACGGTCGCGGGCGAGAGCGAGACCGGCAGCAGGCGGGCGATGTTGCGCGAGCCGACGGGCTCGCCGGTCGCGAGATAGCCGTCGACGATCTGCCGGAAGATCTCGCGGGAGCGCTGGTCGATCTCGACCAGACCGCCGGGGTTCTCCGGCTTGGAATGCGCGCTCATCGCGATGCGGGGTTCGGGTTGCGCATGCGCCATTGTCCCTGTCGCGAGGCGACGGATCAAGGACTCTCTTCCTTCTCCCTCTTGCGGGAGAAGGTGGCTCGGCGAAGCCGAGACGGATGAGGGGTCGCGCAACGACTGCCTATTTTACTTCATTTGATGCTCGATGGCTTCAGAAAGCGCAGCGCGACCCCTCATCCACCCCTTCGGGGCCTCTTCTCCCGCAAGGGGAGAAGAGGAGCTTTGCCTTGCCGCCTCGGGCTCAAACGCCTACAAGCCGCGCCATTCAACCATCAGGATATGCTCATGCGACCCTCCAAACGCGCGGCCGACGAGATGCGCAAGGTCACGCTGGAACGCGGCGTGGTGCGCTATGCCGAAGGCTCCTGCATGGTCACCTTCGGCGAGACCAAGGTCCTTTGCGCCGCGAGCGTCGAGGAAAAGGGCCCGCCCTGGCTGCGCGGCACCGGCAAGGGCTGGGTCACCGCCGAATACTCGATGCTGCCGCGCGCCACGCATGAGCGCACCCGCCGCGAGGTAACCTCCGGCAAGCCTTCGGGCCGCACGCAGGAGATCCAGCGGCTGGTCGGACGCTCCTTGCGCGCCGTGGTCGACCTGACCGCGATCGGCGAGCGCCAGATCGTCGTCGATTGCGACGTGCTCCAGGCCGATGGCGGCACCCGCACCGCCTCGATCACCGGCGCCTGGGTCGCTCTGCACGACGCGCTGAAATGGATGGAGGGGCGCAGCATGCTCAAGGGCGCGAACCCGCTCAAGGACCATGTCGCCGCGATCTCCTGCGGCATCGTCGCCGGCAACCCGGTGCTCGACCTCGACTATGTCGAGGATTCGGGCGCGCAGACCGACGCGAATTTCGTCGTGACCGGCTCGGGCGGGCTGGTCGAGGTCCAGGGCACGGCCGAGGGCGCGCCGTTCTCCGAGGAGGAACTGCTGGCCCTGCTCAAGCTCGCCAAGGGCGGCGTCTCCAAGCTGGTCGCACTGCAGAAGGCGGCGGTGGCCTGAGGCTGGATGGCGCCATGGAATGGCTGGCCATAGTTTTGGGTGTGACCATCGGCCTTGCCTTGGTCGGCGGAATCATTGTTCTCGCTTTCAGAACAGAGACCAGCCGTCGAGGGAAGCCATCTCGGCTTGCCCCTCCTTCGGGGCGCGAGGATACCGGGGATGCCCCTCAGTCTCCAAATACAATGGATTGAGGAGCCAATCGTGAGCCAACATCGCCTCCTCTCCGGCAAGGTCGTGATCGCGACCCATAACCAGGGCAAGCTGCGCGAAATGCGTGAGCTGATGGCGCCCTATGGCGTCGACCTGGTCTCGGCCGGCGAGCTCGGCCTGCCCGAGCCGGAGGAGAACGGCCACATGTTCGCCGAGAACGCCGCGATCAAGGCGGTCGCGGCCGCCACAGCCAGCGGGCTGCCGGCGCTCTCCGACGATTCCGGCGTCTGCATCGACGCGCTCGACGGCGCGCCCGGCCTATTCTCGGCCAATTGGGCCGGACCCGGCAAGGATTTCGCCCCGGCGCTCGCCCGCGTCCAGGCCGAGCTCGCCAGGCGTGGTGCCACGACCTCCGACAAGCGCCGCGCGCACTTCGTCTCGGCACTGGTGATCGCCTGGCCGGACGGGCATCAGGAGCTGTTCGAGGGCCGCGTCTTCGGCGAGATCACGCATGAGCCGCGCGGCCTCTCCGGTTTCGGCTACGACCCGATCTTCAAGCCCGACGGCCATGAGCGGACATTCGGCGAGATGAGCAGCATCGAGAAGCACGGCATCGACTGGGGCAACCGCGAGGCCAGCCTGTCCCATCGCGCCCGCGCCTTCCAGGCACTCGCCGCCGCCTGCCTGAGGATGCCCGCATGAGCGCGCCGGTCGCCATCGCCGAGCGGCAGGCGGCCCCGACGCATCCGACCGCGGGCGCCGGTTTCGCGGTCTATGTGCATTGGCCGTTCTGCCTGGCCAAATGCCCCTATTGCGACTTCAACTCCCATGTCCGGCACACACCACCGGACCAGGCCCGCTATGTCGCGGCCTTCCGGCGCGAGATCGTGCATCGCGCAGCCCTCGCCCCCGGCCGTACGGTCTCCTCGATCTTCTTCGGCGGCGGCACGCCCTCGCTGATGGAGGGTCGCACGGTCGGCGCGATCCTCGACGCCATCGGCGAGCATTGGGCGATCGATCGCAATTGCGAGGTCTCGCTCGAGGCGAACCCGACCAGCGTCGAGGCTGGCCGCTTCCAGGATTTTCGCGCCGCCGGTGTCAATCGTGTCTCGCTCGGCGTGCAGGCGCTGAACGATGCCGACCTCAAATCGCTCGGCCGGATGCACACGACGCAGGAGGCGCTCGACGCCGTCGCGATCGCCCGGCGCTATTTCGAGCGCTATTCCTTCGACCTGATCTATGCCCGCTCGGTCGAGCAGACGCCGGCGCTGTGGCGCGCCGAACTCGAGCTGGCGATCAGCCACGCCGCCGAGCATCTCTCGCTCTACCAGCTCACCATCGAGCCGGAGACGGCTTTCGACGCCCTGTTCAGGGCGGGCAAGCTGAAAGTGCCCGACCACGAGGTCGGCGCCGCGCTCTACGAGACGACGCAGGAGACCACGGCGAAACACGGCCTGCCGGTCTACGAGATCTCGAACCATGCGCGGCCGGGCGCCGAATGCCGGCACAACCTGGTCTATTGGCGCTATGGCGAATATGCCGGCATCGGCCCGGGCGCCCATGGCCGGCTGGTGACGTCGGACGGGCGCATGGCGCAATCGACCGAGAAGCGCCCCGAGACCTGGCTCGAACGCGTCGAGCGCGACGGCGACGCGCTGATCGAGAACGAGCGCCTCAATGCAGAGGCGCAGGGCGACGAATACCTGCTGATGGGGCTGCGTCTGGTCGAGGGCATCGACCCGGCGACGTTCAACGCGCTGGCCGGGCGCACGCTGAAGGCCAGCCGCGTCGACAGCCTGGTCGACCAGGGCCTGCTGACCTACAAGCTCGGCGGCAAGCTCGCAGCCACGCCGGACGGCGCGCTGGTTCTGGACGCCGTGGTGGCGGATCTGGCGGCCTGAGACGGCCAACCGTCATGCTCGGGCTTGACCCGAGCATCTCATGACAAGAGGGTGCTCTTCCTGGCCGAGATTCTCGGGTCTGCGCCGCGCTTCGCCCGAGAATGACGCGCCCTTCCCTACTGCGTCGGCGGGCCGAGATCGCGTGGGGCGGCGTTGACCGTGACGATCTGGCCGTTGCGCAATTCGAGAACGGCGAGCCCGCGCTCGACGCGGCCATCGGGGCGGAAGCGGAAGACGCCGTC
This sequence comes from Allobosea sp., assembly GCF_051860145.1. Classification (GTDB taxonomy): domain Bacteria; phylum Pseudomonadota; class Alphaproteobacteria; order Rhizobiales; family Beijerinckiaceae; genus Allobosea. The sequence continues at coordinate 112,750 of NZ_JBHYEM010000001.1, forward strand.
GGCGCCGGCAAATCCTTGCGAATTGGTCAGAACCGACTCGGAGAAGCGCTGGCTGCCCTGCGTCCTGACCAGCGCCGCCGCCAGCGAGACCGCGTCATAGGCCAAGGTCGCGGTGCGGGTCGGGGCGCTGTTGAAGCGCTGCTGGTAGCGCCCGGCGAAGGCATTGAAACCGGCCGTGTCGGGCGAGGCGAACCAGCCGCCCTGGATCGCCGGCACGCGGGCGACGCCGGCATCGTTCCAGACGCCGGTGCCGAGCGGCTTGACCTTGGCCGGATCGTAGCCGGCCTGCTGGAGCGCGAGGCCGAGCGCCGGCATCGAGTCCGCCGCCGCCGGCACGAAGAGCGCATCGGCCTGCTGCAGGGCCGGAATGATGCGCTGGGCCGAGGCGCGCATGCTGTTCTGGTCGGCGCCGAAGCGCTCGATCACCACGACGCGGCCGCCACGGTCGGCCACCGCCTGCTGGAACGCGGCCTCGACGACCTTGCCATAGGCGGTGTCCGGAACCAGCGCCGCGAAGGATTTGCGCCCTTGCGCCGAGGCATAGGCAATGACGCGGTTGACGTCGTTCTCGGGCGGGAAGGACAGGAGATAGACGCCGCGCGAGGCAACGTTGGTGTCGCTGGAGAAGGCCATGACCGGGCGGTTGGCGCCGCGTGCCGCCTGAGCCGCCGCCTGGACCGAGGGCGCGAAGAGCGGGCCGATGATCAGCTCGGCGCCCTCGCGCAGGGCCTCCTGCGTCGCCGCCTGGGCGCCTTCCGGCGAGCCGCGATCGTCCTTGACCAGCAAGGTGAGGTCGGCACCGGGGAATTCGGCCAGCGCCATCTCGGCCGCGTTCTTAAGGGAATTGCCGACGGTCGCGCCCTGCCCCGCCGCCGAGAGCGGCAGGACGAGCCCGACCTTGACCTTGCCAGTGCCGATGGTCTGGCCGGTCGGCGCTTGCGTCTGCCCGGTCGGCGTCGTCGCGCCGCTGTCGAAACCGGGCAGGCCGGAGGTGCCTCCGCTGCAGGATGCGAGCCCGATCGAGAGGCCGAAAGCCAGCGCCGCCATTCGCAGCCGCGGGACCGGGAGGGGGAGCCGTTGAAGCCGCACGGGACATCTCCAGTCGAGCACAGGGGAATGCGGCCCTTTTCCAGGCCCTATCCGGCTTGCAGTCCCCCGACCGAAGGACTTCCTGCCAGCCCGGCATGGTATTTTCAAGTTGTTAACTCTGTCTTGCCGCAATTGCGACGCGTCAAAGCTGCAGGCGCGCGTGGCGCGAGCGCGACGGCTGTGGCAGCGTGCGCCGATGTCGACCTCGTCCCCCTCCTCATCCGCGCCGCCACGCGCCGCAAGCTACACCGCCTTCGGACTGCGCGCCGAGGCCGAGCCGCTGGCGCCCGGCCTGCATATCGTCGCGACGCCGATCGGCAACCTCCGCGACATTTCGTTCCGGGCGCTGGCGACACTGGCCGCGGCCGACGCTGTGCTGGCCGAGGATACCCGCACCTCGAAGACGCTGCTGGCGCATTACGGCATCTCGACGCCGCTCCTGCCCTATCACGAGCACAACGCGGCGCAGATGCGGCCGAAGGTGCTGGCGAAGCTGCGCGAGGGTGGGCGGCTCGCGCTGATCTCCGATGCCGGCACGCCGCTGGTCTCGGACCCCGGCTACAAGCTCGTCGCCGATGTCGTGGCCGAGGGCCTGCCGGTCACCGGCATCCCCGGCCCCTCGGCCGTGCTGGCGGCACTGGTATTGGCCGGGCTGCCGACCGACCGCTTCTTCTTCGAGGGCTTCCTGCCGCCGAAATCGGCGGCGCGGCGCGGCCGGCTGACCGAGCTCGCCGTCATTCCCGGCACGCTCGTCTTCTTCGAATCGCCGCGCCGGCTCGCCGAGATGCTGGCGGACGCGGCCACCGTGCTGGGCGCGCGACCGGCGGCGGTGGCGCGTGAATTGACCAAGTTCCATGAGACCGTGCGGCGCGGCGCGCTCAGTGAGCTGGCGGCGCATTACGGCGAGGCCGAGGAGGCACGCGGCGAGATCGTCGTGATCATCGGGCCGCCCGGCGCGGAATCGCTGCTGCCGGCGGAGGATGTGATCGATGCGCGGCTGGGCGAGGCGCTCGGCCGACTCTCGCTCAAGGAGGCCGTGGCGCAGGTCGCGGCCGAGACCGGGCAGCCGCGCCGCAAGGTCTATGCGCGGGCGCTCGAACTTACGCGCGAACCGTGACCAGCGGTGTGCGCAGCCAGAGGGCCCGGCGCTCCGGCATCACCGGCCGGCGCGGCGAGTGGCTGGCGATCCTCTGGCTCGGCGCCAAGGGCTATCGTCTGCTGGCGCGCCGCTTCGGCGGCAAGGGCGGCGAGATCGACCTGATCGTCAAGCGCGGCCGCACCATTGCCTTCGTCGAGGTCAAGGCGCGCGGTGCGCTCGACGACGCCCTGATCGCGATCACCCCGGAGAAGCGCCGGCTGGTCGAGACCCGCATCCGGCAGTGGCTGGCGCGCAATCCCTGGGCGATGGAGCACCATTTGCGGGCCGACGCCGTCTTCCTCGCGCCCTGGCGCCGGCCGCGCCATGTGCCGGGCGCCTTCGAGCTGATCCTGTGACGCGCAGCCGCCCTCTTGCGCTGGCGCGGGGGGCCGGCCGATATGAGGCCGCGCAACAGGAGCCTGCCCCATGACCCTTGCCGTCGCCATCCAGATGGACCCGATCGAACGCGTGAAGATCGCAGGCGATACGGGTTTCGCCCTGATGCTGGAGACGCAACGGCGCGGCCACAGGCTCTTCACCTATACGCCGGACAAGCTCTCGCTGCGCGACGGCAAGGTCACCGCGCCGATCCGGCCGGTCGAGGTCCGCGACGTCGAGGGCGACCATTTCACGCTGGGCGCGGAGGAGCGCACCGACCTCTCCAGCCTCGACGTGATCCTGCTCCGGCAGGACCCGCCCTTCGACATGGCCTATATCACCTCGACCCATATGCTGGAGCGCATCCATCCGAAGACGCTGGTGGTCAACGACCCGGCGCAGGTGCGCAATGCGCCCGAGAAGATCCTGGTCACGCATTTCCCCGAGCTGATGCCGCCGACGCTGATCACCCGCGACCGGGCCGAGATCGAGGCTTTTCGCGAGGAATATGGCGAGATCGTCATGAAGCCGCTCTACGGCCATGGCGGCGCGACCGTGTTCAAGACCGGCAAAGGCGACCCGAATTTCGGCTCGCTCTTCGACCTCTTCTCCGGGATCTTCAAGGAGGCCTGGGTCGTCCAGCGCTTCATGAAGGAGGTCTCGGCCGGCGACAAGCGCATCATCCTAGTCGACGGCAAGGCGGCGGGCGCGGTCAACCGCGTGCCGGCCGAGGGCGACCTGCGCGCCAACATGGTGCGCGGCGGCGCGGCAGCGCCGACCGACCTGTCGAAGCGCGAGCTCGAGATCTGCGAGGCCATCGGCCCGGTGCTGAAGGAACGCGGCCTGATCCTGGTCGGGATCGACGTGATCAACGGCTACCTGACCGAGATCAACGTCACCGCGCCGACCGGGGTGCGCGCCATCAAGAAGCTCGGCGGGCCGGATATCGCGGCGCAGGTCTGGGACGTGATCGAGGCGAAGAGGTAGGGAGCCGCTCGTCTCAGCTATCCGGCGTTCAGAAAATGCAGAGGTCATCCCGGCCGGAGCGCCGCGTAGCGCCGGGATCCATGCCGGAACCTTCACAGTTTGCGCTCCGGCATGGATCCCGGGTCGGCGCGGCCAAAGCCGCTTGCCCGGGATGATGGAGATTTTTCGGATTCCGTGATCGCAGAACGCTCTAGCCAGACGAGTTAAGGATGGGCTTGCCCAAGGTCGGGCGCGCGGCCTAACCGCCAGCGCTGGCCCCCGTCCCGTTGAGCGGATTTGCCCCGTCCCAGTCATAGCGCATCATGTCGAAGCGCATGGTCATGGCGTCGACGAGCAGGAGCCTGCCGACGAGCGGCTCGCCGAAGCCGGTCACCGCACGGATCACCTCCAGTGCCATCAGCGAGCCCATCACGCCGGAGAGCGCGCCGAGCACACCGGCCTCAGCGCAGGGCGCGACGGTGCCGGGCGGCGGCGGGCTGGGGAACAGGCAGCGATAGGTCGGGTTCGGCCGTCCGTCCGCGCGTTTCTCATGCGGCCGCAAGGTGGTCAGCGAGCCGTCGAAGCGGCCGAGCGCAGCGGTGACCAGCGGCTTCTTCTCATGGAAGCAGGCGTCCGAGACGGCATAGCGCGTCTCGAAATTGTCGGAGCCGTCCGCGACGACGTCGTAGAAGGCGACCATGGCGCGGGCATTATGGGCGTCGATGCGGGTGACATGCTCCTCGACCGCGACATGCGGGTTGAGCCGCTTGATGAAACCCGCCGCCGCCACCGCCTTGCGCACGCCGAGATCGGCGCTGCCGAAAATGGTCTGGCGCTGCAGGTTGGAGAGCGAGACATGGTCGTCGTCGACGATGCCGATCATGCCGACGCCGGCCGCTGCCAGATACTGGAGCAGCGGCGCGCCGAGCCCACCCGCGCCAATGACCAGCACGCTCGTGGCCTTCAGCCGCGCCTGGCCCGGCCCGCCGATCTCCGGCAGCACCAGATGGCGCGCATAGCGTTCGATCTCGTCGTCGTTCAGGCCCATGCGGCAAGGGTTAAGCCGATCCGCGGGCTTGGGCAATCATGGCCGTGGCAAGGCAGGATGCGCCATCCGCAGAGCCGCTTGGCCATGCCGGCAAGCCATGCCATCGTGTCGCCAGGCAAAGGCGGGCGAACCGCGCCGCGCGTTCAACAGGGGACAGCTAATCATGCGGGTGAGAACTCTCGCGCTGGCGCTGGCCGGCGCCGCCTTCTCGGCAGTCGCGGCACTGGCCCAGACCGACATCAAGCCGGCCGTCGTCTATGACAAGGGCGGCAAGTTCGACAAATCCTTCAACGAGGCCGCCTATAACGGCGCGGAGAAGTTCAAGCAGGAGACCGGCGTCGCCTTCCGCGATTTCGAGCCGACCAACGAGGCGCAGATCGAGCAGGCGCTGCGCCGCTTCGCGCGCGACGGCCATTCGCCGATCGTCGCCGTCGGCTTCTCGCAGGCGACCGCGCTGCAGAAGGTCGCGGCCGAGTTTCCCGACCTGAAATTCACGATCATCGACATGGTGGTCGAGCTGCCCAACGTGCAGTCGATCGTGTTCAAGGAGCATGAGGGCTCCTATCTCGTCGGGCTGCTCGCCGGCATGGCCTCGAAGACCGGCAAGGTCGGCTTCGTCGGCGGCATGGACATCCCACTGATCCGCAAATTCGCCTGCGGCTATGCCCAGGGCGTCAAGGCGGCCAACAAGGACGCCGAGATCTTCCAGAACATGACCGGCTCGACCCCGGCCGCCTGGAACGACCCGGTCAAGGGCGGCGAGCTCGCCAAGTCGCAGATCGACCGCGGCGCCGACGTGATCTACCACGCCGCCGGCGGCACCGGGATCGGCGTGCTGCGCGCCGCCGCCGACGCCGGGAAGCTCGGCATCGGCGTCGATTCCAACCAGAACGGCCTGCAGCCCGGCAAGGTGCTGACTTCGATGCTGAAGCGCGTCGACGTTGCGACCTATGCCTCCTTCAAGGCCGCCCGCGACGGCAGCTGGAAGCCCGGGCTCTCGGTGCTCGGGCTGAAGGAGGACGGTATCGCCTGGGCGCTCGACGATGCCAATCGCGCGCTGATCACGCCCGAGATGAAGGCCGCCGCCGACAAGGCGCGCGAGGAGATCATCGCCGGGACAGTCAAGGTCCACGACTACATGTCGGATTCGAAATGCACGATGTGAGGTGACCTTTTTGCGGTCCCCGGCCGAAGCGACGCCGCGCCTCTCCGCCTTGCGGGGACGGCCTTGCGCCGCGGGTGTCTCGCCATGAAGATCACCATCCTCGGCTCGGGCGACGCCTTCGGCTCCGGCGGGCGCTTCAACACCTGCCTGCATGTCGAGGCCGGCACTGACCGGATGCTGCTCGATTGCGGCGCCACCAGCCTGGTGGCGCTGAACAAGGCCGGCATCGCGCGCAATCCGATCTCGACCCTGCTCTTCACGCATTTCCACGGCGACCATTTCGGCGGACTGCCCGCCTTCCTGCTCGATGCGCAATTTCTCTCGCGCCGGAGCGAGACGCTGACCATTGCCGGGCCCGTCGGTGTCGAGCACCGCGCGCTGCATGCGCTGGAGGCCGATTTTCCGGGTTCTTCGAGCAATCGCTGGCGCTTCCCGATCTCGTTCGTCGAGGTGACGCCGGAGGCGCCCGCGACGCTCGCGGGCTTTTCCGTCGAGGCCTTCCCGATGGTGCATGACGAGCGCGCCGGACCCTGCCAGGGCTATCGGCTGGCGCGAGACGGCAAGATCTTCGCCTTCTCCGGCGATACGGCCTGGACGCAAGCGCTGATCCCGCTGGCGGCCGGAGCCGACGCGCTGCTGGTCGAGTGCTACACCTATGACCAAGTGCTGACGAACCATCTCGACTACCGCTCGCTGGCCGCCCATCGCGGCGAGCTCGCGACGCCGCGCATCATCCTGACCCATATGAGCCCCGCCATGCTGGCGCATGAGGCGCCTCTGCCGGAGGAGCGGGCCTTTGACGGCATGGTGATCACGCCATGAGCGACGAGCGCGCCCCGGCGATCGCGCTCAGCGGGATCAGCAAGAGTTTTGGTCCGGTCCAGGCCAACAAGGACGTCTCGCTGACGGTCGCCGCCGGCTCGATCCATGGCATCGTCGGCGAGAACGGCGCCGGCAAGTCGACGCTGATGTCGATCCTCTACGGCTTCTACGAGGCCGATTCCGGCGAGATCAGGATCAATGGCCGCCCAGTGCGGATCCGCAGCCCGGCCGATGCGATCGCCGCCGGCATCGGCATGGTCCACCAGCATTTCATGCTGGTCGAGCCGCTCAGCGTGGTCGAGAACGTCGTGCTCGGAGCCGAGGGCGGCGGCCTGCTCAAGGGAGGCCTCGCCGCCGCACGCGCGGAACTCGCCCGCCTCGCCCGCGATTACGACCTCGCGATCGATCCCGATGCCGTGGTCGGCGAGCTTTCGGTCGGCTTCCAGCAGCGCGTCGAGATCCTGAAGGCGCTCTATCGCGGCGCCGAGATCCTGATCCTCGACGAGCCGACGGCGGTGCTGACGCCGCCGGAGGCGGACCAGCTCTTTTGCCTGCTGCGGGCGCTGAAGGCGCAGGGCAAGACCGTGATCCTGATCACGCACAAGCTGCGCGAGATCATGGCGGCGACCGACACGGTCTCGGTGATGCGCCGCGGCGAGATGATCGCGTGCTTCGCCACCTCCGCGACCTCGCCGCCCGAGCTGGCCGAGGCGATGGTCGGGCGGCGCGTGCTGCTGCGGGTCGAGAAGACGCCGCGCCCGCGCGGCAAGCCGGTGCTGGAGGCGGCCGGGCTCAGCGTCAGCGACGAGCGCGGCGTCGAGCGGCTGAGCGAAGCGAGCCTCACCCTGCATGAGGGCGAGATCGTCGGCATTGCCGGGGTCGCCGGCAATGGCCAGAGCGAGCTGCTCGACGTGCTGGCGGGACTGGTCCAGCCGTCGCGCGGCGTCATTCGCCTCGACGGCCGCATCCTGAGCGCGTCCGACCGGACACCGGCCCATCTGCGCAGCCTCGGCCTGATGCATATCCCCGAGGACCGGCAGCGGACCGGGCTGGTCACCGCCTTTCCCGCCGCAGAGAACAGCATCCTCGGCTATCAGGACGACGCCGCCTTCGGGCCCGGCCCTTTCCTCTCCCCCACCCGGATCGCGGCCCACGCGCTCGCGGGGATGACGGCCTATGACGTGCGCCCGGCCGATCCGCATCTCAGGGCCGGGAAATTTTCCGGCGGCAACCAGCAGAAGATCGTGCTCGCCCGCGAGATCGAGCGCGCGCCCAAGGTGCTGCTCGTCGGACAGCCGACGCGCGGCGTCGATATCGGCGCGATCGAGTTCATCCATCGCCGGCTGATCGCCTTGCGCGACGCGGGCGTCGCGATCCTGCTGGTCTCGGTCGAACTCGAGGAGGTGATGGCGCTGTCCGACCGCATCCTCGCCATGTGCGGCGGCCGGATCACCGGCGAACGCGCGGCCGACGCCGCCGACGAGCGCGATCTCGGCCTGCTGATGGCCGGGGTGAGCGAGGCGGCGGCGTGATGGAGCTGTCACTCGTTCGAAGGTCCGGCTCGTCCCTTCCCCCTTGTGGGGAAGGGAGCGGGATGGGGGGCGTGCAACCTGGCGAGCGCTCACCCGGTCGTTCGCCCCCCACCCCTTCCCCTCCCCACAAGGGGGAGGGGTTCCCGCGCCTTCCCGTCGAAGAGCCTTGTTATCCATGAGCGCCGCACCGATCGAGCTGCCGCGCTGGGCCGATGCGGGGCTCGTCCCGCTGGTCAGCGTCGTTGCCGCGCTCGCTGTCGCCGGGCTCGTCGTGCTCGGCATCGGCGAGAGCCCGCTGGAGGCGATGGCGCTGCTGCTCAGGGGCGCGCTCGGAAGCCTGGAGGGGATCGGCTTCACGCTCTACTACACCACCAATTTCATCTTCACGGGGCTCGCCGTCGCGGTCGCCTTCCATGCCGGGCTGTTCAATATCGGCGGCGAGGGCCAGGCGACGATCGCCGGCATCTTCGTCGCGCTCGCCTGCCTCTGGCTGGCGCCGCTGCCCGCCATTGTCCTCGTTCCGCTCGCCATCCTGGCGGCGGCGGCAGGCGGGGCGCTCTACGGCTTCGTTCCGGGCTGGCTGCAGGCGACGCGCGGCAGCCATGTCGTGATCACCACGATCATGTTCAACTTCCTGGCGGCGACGCTCAGCGTCTACCTGCTGGTGAACGTGATCGGCAAGCCGGGCTCGATGCAGGCCGAAACGCCGGAATTCGCCAGCCACGCCGTGCTGACGCCGATGCACCAATTGCTGGCGCCGCTTGGCGTGAAACTACCTGCGACGCCGCTCAACAGCGCCTTCCTCCTGGCGCTCGCCGCGCTCGTCGCGGTCTGGGCGCTGATCTACCGCTCGCGGCTCGGCTATGCCATCCGCACCGTCGGCGCCAATCCGCGCGCCGCCGCCTATGCCGGCATCTCGCCGGCCCGCACCACCATGATCGCCATGGCGATCTCCGGCGCGCTCGCCGGCGGGCTCGCGGTCAACGAGGTGATGGGCGTGCAGCACCGGCTGCTGCTCGATTTCACCGCCGGCTACGGTTTCGTCGGCATCGCGGTGGCATTGATGGGGCGGGGTCACCCGGTCGGCGTCGCGCTGGCCGCGCTTCTCTTCGGCGTGCTCTACCAGGGCGGGGCGGAGCTCTCCTTCGACAAGCCGAGCATCACCCGCGACATGGTCGTGGTGATCGGCGGCGTCGTGATCCTGTTCGCCGGCGCGCTCGACGGGCTCTTCCGCCGGTTCGTCGCGACTGGCCTCCTGCTGGTCCGGAAGGGCTAGCGCATGGTCCGGCCGGCGAATTCCGTCATTGCGAGGAGCGTAGCGACGAAGCAATCCAGAGGGATTGCGCGAGACATCCTGGATTGCTTCGCTGCGCTCGCAATGACGGTGAGGAGCTAGCGATGGACTGGCTCACAACCGTCGCCGTCATTCTCGATTCGACGATCCGGCTGTCGATTCCGCTGCTTTGCGCGGCGATGGCCGGGCTCTGGTCCGAGCGCTCGGGCGTCGTCGATATCGGGCTGGAAGGCAAGATGCTGGTCGCCGCCTTCGCCTCGGCGGTCGCAGCCTTCGCGACCGGCTCGGCCTGGGTGGGACTGGGCGCCGGCATCCTCGCCTCGGTCGCACTCTCGCTGGTGCACGGCTTCGCCGCGATCACCTGGCGCGGCAACCAGATCGTCTCGGGCGTCGCCATCAACATGCTGGCGGCCGGCGTCACCGTCGTGCTCGGCAATGCCTGGTACCAGCAGGGCGGGCGGACGCCGCCGCTGGAGGGCGGCGCGCGCTTCGGCGACCTGACGCTGCCGCTGGCGGCAGCGATGCGCGAGCACGTCCCGATCCTCGGCCTGATCTATGACGAGGTGATCTCCGGCCATGCCGCACCGGTCTATCTGGCGCTGCTCTGCGTGCCGCTGACCGCCTTCGTGCTGAAGCGCACGCGCTTCGGCCTGAGATTGCGCGCCGTCGGCGAGAATCCGGCCGCCGTCGACACCGCCGGCATCTCGGTCGCCGGGCTGCGCTACGGCGCGGTCGTCATTTGCGGCGTGCTGTGCGGATTGGGCGGCACCTATCTCGCCGTCTCGCAATCGGCGGCCTTCCTGCCTCACATGACGGCGGGAAAGGGCTTCATCGCGCTCGCCGCCGTGATCTTCGCCAATTGGCGGCCCTGGCCGGCGCTCGGCGCCTGCCTGCTCTTCGGCCTGCTCGACGCCATCGCGATCCGCCTGCAGGGCGTCGTCCTGCCGGGAATCGGGCAGGTGCCCGTGCAAATGATCCAGGCCCTGCCCTATCTTTTGACCGTGATCCTGCTCGCAGGCTTCATCGGCAGGGCGACGCCGCCGAAGGCGTCCGGCCTGCCCTATGTCAAGGAGCGCTGACCCCATCATGGCCGAGACCGAGCCCGATCTGGACGCCCTCTTCGCCGTGGCCAAGGCTGCGCAGCGGCAGGCCTATGCGCCCTATTCGCGCTTCAGGGTCGGTGCCGCCCTGCTCGCCGATGACGGCGCGATCTATGCCGGCTGCAATGTCGAGAACGCCTCCTATGCGGTGGGCGCCTGCGCGGAAGCCGGCGCGATCTCGGCGATGATCGCCGGCGGCGGCCGCGCCATTCGGGCCGTCCTGGTGCTGGGCGACGGCGAGGCGCTAGTCACGCCCTGCGGCGCCTGCCGCCAGCGCATCCGCGAATTCGCGACGCCGGAGACGCCGATCCTGATCGCCGGGCCGGAGGGCGTCCGCGCCCGCTTTTCCCTCGCCGAGCTGTTGCCAGCCTCGTTCGGACCAGCCAATTTGCCGGCCTGATTTGCGTGACAGCGGGCCTTCGCCCGCGGCGCCGAAACGCAATGCCGGGGCATGTGATGGCGGCCGATCCGAGCTTCGACAAGGCGGCGCAGATGCTGGTCGATCACGGCGTCACCGGCGCGGTCGATTGCGCCCTCGTGCTCGGCACCGGGCTCGGCCGCATCGTCGACGACATGGTCGATCCCGTGACCATCCCGTTCTCGGAGATCCCGGGCTTTCCGGAGGGCGCGGTTTCCGGCCATGCCCGCACGCTCTGTTACGGCACCTTGCACGGCCGGCAGGTCCTGATCTTCCAGGGCCGGGCGCATTATTACGAGACCGGCGATCCCGCCGCGATGCGCGTGCCGATCGGCATGCTGGCCGCTTTCGGATCGCCGCCGCTGATCCTGACCAATGCGTCCGGGTCGCTGAAGCCGGAGATGCGGCCGGGCGGGCTGGCGCTGATCAGCGACCATATCAATCTCAACGGCCTGAATCCGCTGATCGGCGACACCGGCGACGGGCGTTTCGTGCCGATGGTCGATGCCTATGACCCGCATCTGCGCGCCAGGCTCAGGAAGGCCGCAGCGTCCGCCGGCATCAATCTCAGCGAGGGCGTCTATATGTGGTTTTCCGGGCCAAGCTTCGAGACGCCGGCCGAAATCAGGATGGCACGGGTGCTGGGCGCGGATTTCGTCGGCATGTCGACCGTGCCGGAGGTCATCCTGGCGCGGCGTCACGGCATCCGGGTTGCCGGCATCTCGGTGATCACCAATATGGCGGCGGGGCTGCATGGCGGCGCCCCGAGCCATGGTGAGACGCGCGATGTGGCGGCGGGCGCCTCGGCCGGGTTGCGCCGTCTGCTGCGCGCCTTCCTGACGGAGCTCTGAGACGCCATGACCGATACTGAGACCGCAGCCCGCGCGCTCGCCCTGCTCGACCTGACCGATCTCTCCGACCAGGCCAGCGAGGCGGGAACCCTGCAGCTCTGCGCGCGCGCCGTCGCGACGCCCGGCCCGGTCGCGGCCATCTGCATCTGGCCGCGCTTCGTCACCGTGGCGCGCCAGACCCTGCGGGACTCCACCGTGCAGATCGCGACCGTGGTCAATTTCCCGGCCGGAGGCAGCAATTGCGCGCTCACCGCCGGCGACGTCGCGGAGGCGCTCGGCGACGGCGCCGACGAGATTGACCTCGTGCTGCCCTGGCGCGCCTTCCTCGAAGGCGATAGCGATATCGCCCGCGAGATGGTCGCGAGCGCCAAGGACCAATGCGGCGACAAGCTGCTGAAGGTCATCCTCGAGACCGGCGAATATCCCGATCTCGGTGCGGTGAAATCGGCGTCCGAACTTGCCATCGCCGCCGGCGCCGATTTCATCAAGACCTCGACCGGCAAGACCGCCCGCTCGGCCAGCCTGCCGGCCGTCGAGACGATGCTGGGCGTGATCAAGGCCTCCGGCAAGCCGGTCGGCATCAAGCCCTCAGGTGGGATCAGGACGCTCGAGGATGCGAGCGCCTATCTCGATCTGGCCGACCGCATCATGGGGCCGGACTGGGCGCGGCCCGCGACCTTCCGCTTCGGCGCCAGCGGACTGCATCAGGTGCTGGTCGACATCATCGAGGGCAAGACCGCCGGCGAACGCATCGACGGAGCCTATTGATGCGGCTGCCGCAGGAGATCATCGCCGCCAAGCGCGACGGCGACACGCTTGGCGCGGCCGATATCCGCCAGATCGTCGCCGGGCTGACCGACGGCTCGGTCAGCGAGGGACAGGCGGCGGCCTTCGCCATGGCGGTGTTCTTCCGCGACATGGACGAGGGCGAACGCGTCGCGCTGACGCTCGCCATGCGCGATTCAGGCACGGTGCTGAACTGGGACGACCTGCCCGGCCCGGCGCTCGACAAGCATTCGACCGGCGGCGTCGGCGACACGGTCAGCCTGCCGCTGGCGGCGGCGGTCGCGGCCTGCGGCGGCTATGTGCCGATGATCTCCGGGCGCGGCCTCGGCCATACCGGCGGCACGCTCGACAAGCTCGACGCCGTGCCGGGCTATGCGACGCAGCCCGACCTCGCCCTGTTCCGCAAGGTGGTGCGCGAGACCGGCTGCGCGATCATCGGCCAGACCGCCGATCTCGCTCCCGCCGACAAGCGCCTCTATGCCATCCGCGACGTCACGGCGACGGTCGAGACGATCCCGCTTCTGGTCTCCTCGATTCTGTCGAAGAAGCTCGCCGCCGGGCTCTCTGGCCTCGCCATGGACGTGAAATTCGGCTCGGGGGCCTTCCTGCCCGATTTCGGCAAGGCCCGGGACCTGGCTCAGGCGCTCGTTGCCGTCGCCAATGGCGCCGGCCTGCCAACGACGGCGCTGATGACCGACATGAGCGAGCCGCTGGCTTCGGCCGCCGGCAATGCGCTCGAAGTCGCCTATGCGCTCGACCACCTGACCGGGCGGCGGCGCGAGCCGCGCTTCCACGAGGTGACGGTGGCGCTCGCCGCGGAGATGCTGCTGCTCGGCCGGCTCGCCAGCGACCCCGAGGACGCCCGGCGCCGAGTCGAGACCGCCTTCGCCAGCGGGGCTGCGGCCGAGTGCTTCGCGCGGATGGTCGCCGCGCTCGGCGGGCCTGCCGACCTGCTCGACGCTTCCGAGCGGCATCTTGCCGCGGCGCCGATCGTCAGACCGGCCTATCCGCAGAGGGCCGGAATCGTGCAGACGAGCGACACGCGCGGCGTCGGCCTCGCCGTGGTGGCGCTGGGCGGCGGGCGGACGCGCCCGCAGGATCCGGTCGACCACGCCGTCGGGCTGACCGAGCTGGCCGGGCTGGGCGACAGGGTCGGGCCGGACCGGCCGCTCGCGATCGTCCATGCCCGCGACGAGGCCGGTTTCAGCGCAGCCGAGGCCCGGCTGCGGCGCGCTTATTCCCTCGGCGACGACGGAGCCGGCCATGGCCCGCTGATCGCCGAACGCATTACGGAGACGACGCAATCATGACCCTGCTCGTTGCGATGACCGGATGGCATGTCGAGGACTGGCGCGAGCGCTTTGCCGCGCTCCTGCCGGAGCTCCCGGTCGTGACGCTGGGCGAGCCGTTCGACCGGCGCGCCGTGCATTATGTCGCGAGCTGGAAGCACCCCGAAGGCAGCCTCGCCGGATTGCCCAACCTCGCCGCGATCTTCTCGCTCGGCGCCGGCGTCGACCATATCTTCGCCGATTCCCGGCTGCCCGAGGTGCCGATCGCGCGCGTGGTCGATCCCGACCTGACGGCGCGGATGAGCGAATATGTCGTGCTGCACTGCCTGATGCATTTGCGCCAGCAGCGCCGCTACGACCGCCAGCAGCTGGCGAAGTCCTGGGACGACGACCGCCACCAGCCCGCCGCGCGCTCGGTCCGGGTTGGCATCATGGGGCTCGGCGAGCTCGGGCTCGACGCGGCGCGCAAGCTGCAGATCATCGGCTTCGATGTCGCCGGCTGGAGCCGCTCGCCGAAAGACGTCGACGGCCTCGTGACCTTCGCGGGCTCCGACGGCATGCTCGCCTTCCTCGGCCGCACCGACATCCTCGTCTGCCTGCTGCCGCTGACGCCCGACACCCGCGGCATGCTCAATGCCGATCTCTTCGCGGCGCTGGCGCAGAACGGCCGGCTCGGCGGGCCGTTCCTGATCAATGCCGGGCGCGGCGGGCTGCAGGTCGAGGCCGACATCCTCGCCGCGCTCGACGCCGGCACGCTGAAGGGCGCGGCGCTCGACGTGTTCGAGAGCGAGCCGCTGCCGGCGGATTCGCCGCTCTGGAGCCACCCGTCGGTGACGGTGACGCCGCATAACGCGGCGATGTCGGAGCCGGAGGCGATCGCGACCCTGATCGCCGCGCAGATCCGGCGGCTGCAGGCCGGCGAGCCGCTGGAACATATGGTCGACCCGACGCGGGGCTATTGAGGCGAAGCCGACGATACGTCACCCAACCGTCACGCCGCTGTCGTCGGGCTGAAACGCTGCAGGGTCAATCCGGCGCGTCTCATCCAGCGCCGGAGTGTCCCATGCGCCTTGCCCTCGCCGCAGCCCTGCTGTTGTCCTCGACCATGCTCGCCGGCGCGCAGGACGCGCCTAAGGAGTTTTCGGCCAAGCTTCTCGGCCATGCGCTGCTGCCGGCCAACACCATCATCCCCGCCCCGGCCGACGCCCCGGCCGATCTCAAGGTCTCGGGCAAGTTCACGACGCCGGGCAAGCGCGTCGAGCAGGTCGGCACCGTGATGGGCACCTCGGGCGGGCGCCCGACCGGCCTCTCCACTCCCTTCGCCGGGCAGCCGGTGCAGGGCTTCTCCGGCATCCGCTCGCTCGGCAATGGCGAGTTCCTGGTGCTGACCGATAACGGCTTCGGCGCCAAGGCGAACTCGCCCGACGCGATGCTGTTCTTCCACCGCCTCAAGGCCGATTTCACCGGGGGCAAGATCGAGCGCAGCGCGACCACCTTCCTGCACGACCCCGACAAGAAGGTGCCGTTCCGCATCGTCCACGAGGGCACCGAGAAGCGTTACCTGACCGGCGCGGATTTCGATCCCGAGTCGATCCAGCCGGTCGGCGACAAGATCTGGATCGCCGAGGAATTCGGCCCCTACCTGATCCGCACCGACGCCAACGGCAAGGTCGAGGCTGTGTTCGAGACCATGGTCGACGGCAAGCCCGCGCGCTCGCCCGACCATTACGCCGTGACCACGCCCGGCGCGCCCAACCTGCCGGTCGAGTTCAATGTCCGCCGCTCGAAGGGCTATGAGGGCATGGCGCAATCGCCGGACGGGCGCTTCCTCTACCCGCTGCTGGAGGGCCCGCTCTGGAACGCCGAGACCAAGGGCAACGAGGAGGTCGACGGCAAGGAAGTGCTGCGCATCCTCGAATTCGACGTGCAGAACGAGAAGTGGACCGGCCGCTCCTGGTTCTTCCCGCTGGAGCAGAAGGGCCTCGCCATCGGCGATTTCAACATGATCGACAGCACTACAGCGCTCATTATTGAAAGAGATAACGGCGAAGGCACCGCCGACCGCGCCTGCGCCGCTGGCCAGAAGGGCCCAGACTGCTTCCACGACCTCGCCAAGTTCAAGCGCATCGTCAAGATCGAGATGACCGACGCCAATGTCGGCAAGCTCGTGCGCAAGGTCGGCTATATCGACCTGATGAAGATCGCCGATCCGGACGGCAAGGCGAAGCAGGGCGCCATCGACGGCGTGCTGCCCTTCCCCTTCTTCACCATCGAGAATGTCGATGTCGTCGATCGCGCCAACGGCGTCATCGTCGTCGGCAACGACAACAACCTGCCCTTCTCCTCCTCGCGCGACCCGAAGAAGGCCGATGACAACGAGCTCGTCCTGCTCTCGGTGAAGGAATTGCTCGACGCCAAGTGAACGCATCTGCCAGGCTTGGGCCTCCCAAGTCGTGGTCAAGTAAGTTTTCTGGCGCAGCAGCGCTGTCAACGTCATGGCCGGCCTCGCGCCGGCCATTCACGTTTGTGCGTACCGATCTTGAACTGGCGCGCCTGCAGTATTAAATTACTGATCACCAAGCGCTTTCGGGCGCAAGGCATAGTGGTTCGGATGATCGACACTCATGGAGGTGATCATGTTGACCGCGAATACGAATGGCCGGCGGCCGCAGGACTTGTTCAATCTCCTGATCGCCGCATGCCTGTTCATCTCTCCCTGGATCGTCGGCTTCGTGGGCGACACCATGCCCACGCGAAACGCCTGGATCGTCGCCGTGGTGCTCGCCTTGGTGGCCGTCGCGGCGCTTTCGGTCTTCGCCGAATGGGAGGAGTGGGTGAACCTGGTGCTCGGCCTCTGGCTGATGGCCTCGCCCTGGATGCTCGGCTTCACCGGCAATTTCAACGCGTTCTGGACCCATATGATCCTGGGCGTGCTGACGGCGGCGGTCTCGGCCTGGGCGGTCTGGGACTATCGGCATGAGCCGCACGCGACGGCCTGACCGGCCGCTCCGCGACACGATGCTACGACCCGCCGCCGCAAGACGGCGGGTCTTTTGCCGCCGGTCAGGTCACGCGCTTGTCGGGCGAATCGCAGAGATCGTTGAGCAGGCAGCGGCCGCATTCGGGCCTGAGCGCCTTGCAGGTGTAGCGCCCGTGCAGGATCAGCCAGTGATGCGCGTGCCGGCCATATTCGGGGGGCACGGCCTTCTCCAGCCCGAGCTCGACGGTCAGCACATTCTTTCCCGGCGCGATGCGCAGGCGGTTGGCGACGCGGAAGACATGGGTGTCGACCGCATGGGTGATCTCTCCGAAGGCGACGTTGAGCACGACATTGGCAGTCTTGCGGCCGACGCCGGGCAGGCTTTCCAGCGCCTCGCGGCTGGTCGGAACCTCGCCGCCGAATTCCGCGATCAGCTTCTCGCTGAGCAGGATGACGTTCTTCGCCTTGGTGCGGTAGAGGCCGATGGTCCTGACCAGCTCGCGCACCTGCTCCTCGCCGAGCTCCAGCATCTTCCGCGGCGTGTCGGCGAGCGCGAAGAGCTTGCGCGTCGCCTTGTTGACGCCGGCATCGGTCGCCTGGGCCGAGAGCACCACCGCGACCAGCAAGGTGAAGGCGTTGATATGCTCGAGCTCGCCCTTGGGCTCGGGATTGGCGGCCTGGAAACGCTCGAAGATCTCGCGGATGCCGGCCGCGTCGCGCGGTCTCGGCGTCGTGATCCTCACCGGCCCTGGCTTGCGGCCCATGGGCCTGTTCCTGTCGCTCATCCCGGCGTTATAATCGCGGGATGAGCGGCGGCAAGCATGATTACGGCTATCGCGGCGAGGAGCGGACGGACGCCTCCGAGCGCCCCGTCTTCGACGCCACGATCACGCCGCATCGCTCGCTCGGCCAGAGCGGTTTTCGCATCGTGATGACGCTGGTCTGTCTCGCCAGCGTGGTGTCCTCGATCCCCTTCGTCGTGCTCGGCGCCTGGCCGGTCGCCGGCTTCTTCGGCCTCGACATCCTGGCGCTGTTCATCGCCTTCAAGCTCAATTTCCGCGCGGCGCGGGCATTCGAGCGCATCGTGGTGACGCCGCTCGAAGTGCTGCTGCGCAAGGTCTCGCATCGCGGCAAGGAAGCGATCTGGCGCTCCAATCCGGCCTGGACCAAGCTCGAGCGCGAGCAGGACGAGGATTACGGCCTGCTGGGGCTCAGCCTGGTCTCCCGCGGCCGCAGCGTGCCGGTCGGCAGCGCCCTCTCGCCGGATGAGCGGGAAGGCTTTGCCGAGGCGCTGGGAACGGCACTGGCCAAGGCACGGCGCGGCCCGGATTTCGGAAAAGCCTGAATGGCGGCCACCATCGTGCCGCTGCTGACGCTGGCGGTCATCGCCTTCGTCCTGATCGTCGCAATCGCGCCGAGCCGGAAAGCAACCGCCCCCGAAGCGCTCTCCGAAGGCGAGAAGAACGTGCGCGCCTATGGGCTCATCCTGCGCGACAAGCTCGACCGGGCGCTATTCGGGCCGGTGCTGGCGGAGCAGGTCTGGCGCAAGCTGATGCGATGCCCCATCGGTGAGGGGCTGATCCACGAGTTCCACCGCGATTTCTGTGGCCATGGGCTGATCCGCACCGAGGCGGGCGTGAAGCTCTGCGACATCCTGGATGGCTGGCATCCCGGCGAAGCCATCGCCGAATGGACGTCGCAGGAGGCCTTCATCGCCTTCTTCGCCGAGCAGTCGGATTATTCCTGCAGCGGCTGGGACGAGACCTCGCCGGTCTTCGCGACGCAGGACGAGTGGCACCGCAACAACCAGCGCCTGACCCGCAAGAAGCTGCAGCGCTTCCTGGACGGGTCCCCGCCAGCCTGACCGGCGCTATCGCGCTCGCGCCAGCCAGATGGTGTGCCCGCCGCAATTCGGGTCCTCGACGGCATGAGCCACGACATCGAAACCGTGACGGTCGAGCAGCGTCCGATATTCCTGCGGAGCCAGGCTGCCGTGATAGAGCGGCTCGCCCTCGAAGGAGCCGATCGCCTCGCCCTCGCTCGGGCCGCTGGTGAACATCAGCGCCGCGCCCGGCGCGGCATGCGCCGCGAAGACCGGAAACATGCTGCGCTGATCCACCGGCGTGAGATGGAAGAAGCTGTCCCAGGCAAGCAAGCCATCGAACCTTCGGCCGAGCGACAGGGTTCGCATATCGGCGACCAACCAGCCATGCTCCGGGAAACGCGCCCGGCAGAGCTCGATCAATGGCGGCGAGGCATCGATCCCCGTGAGGGCATAACCCGCTTCGACGAAATGACGCGCGAGCGGCTCGCCCGAGCCGCAGCCGATATCGAGGATCGACCCGCCCGGCGGCAGCAGCGCCTGGAAGCGCTCGAGCCAGGGCCGCTCGAACAGCGATTTTCCGCGGGCGGCGTCGAAGGCGAGCGCGTGGCGCTGGTAAAGCCCGGCAATGCCCTCCGCGAGCTCAGACATGAGATATAATCCCCGGGGAATCGCTGCTGGCGAGCTTGCCAGCTTTCGGGTGGTGACGGCACCGTGGGATTTCTAAATTCGTGTCATGACGACAGACACGAGGTCCACCACCATGATGGCTCAAGCTTCGATGAAAACGGCGATGACCCCGACCCGCTTCTCCAACGCCGTGCTCGCCCGCGCGGCGCAGGCCATGCCGGCCGAGGCGGATTTCCCGATTGCCGCGCCGGGCTCGGACTATGACACCGTGCGGCGCATCCTGGCCTATATCACCGAGCACTGGCGGCAGCAGCCGACGATCGAGGCGATCGCGGATGCCGCCGGCGCGACGCCGACCGACGTCCACCATCTCTTCCGGCGCTGGTGCGGGCTGACGCCCAAGGCCTTCCTGCAAGCGATCACGCTCGACAACGCCAAGGGCCTGCTCGCCTCCTCGGCGAGCATCCTCGACACGAGCTACGAGGTCGGCTTGTCCGGCCCCGGCCGGCTGCACGATCTCTTCGTCACCCATGAGGCGATGTCGCCGGGCGAATGGAAAGCCGGCGGCGAGGGACTCAAGCTCTCCTATGGCTTCCATCCCTCGCCCTTCGGCGAAGCGCTGATCGTCGCCACCGAGCGCGGTCTCGCGGGACTAGGCTGGGTCTCGACCAGCGTCGATGGCGGCAAGGTCGTCGGCGGCCGGGCGGAGGCGCTGGCCGACATGATGCGGCGCTGGCCCCATGCCGATTACCGCTTCGACCCGGCTTCGACGCGGCCCTATGCTGGACGGATCTTCGATCCCAAGGCCTGGAGCTCCGAGACGCCGCTGCGGGTCGTGCTGATCGGCACCGATTTCGAGGTGCGGGTCTGGGAGACGCTGCTGCGGATCCCGGTCGGCTGCGCCACGACCTATGGCGACGTCGCCAGCCATATCGGCAAGCCCACGGCGGCGCGAGCGGTCGGTGCGGCAGTCGGCAAGAACCCGATCTCCTTCGTGGTGCCCTGCCACCGCGTCATCGGCAAGTCCGGCGCGCTGACCGGCTACCATTGGGGCCTGACGCGCAAGCGCGCCATCCTCGGCTGGGAAGCCGGGCAGACGGGCGAGGTGGCGGCCTGAGCCGCCGCCCCGCCCACGTCGCCGCTTCGCATCGGCTCTGCTAGAGCAGGATGCGAAAAAGTGGGAACCGGTTTTTCGCATCGATCCTGCTCTAACCTATTGTTGAGAGCCGGATGACTTCAGTTGGAACCGCAAAGCGATTCCAACTGAAGTCATCCGGCTCTAAGGAGCGAAAACGCGTGACCCGACGATCGCTTTCCGGACCATGGCGCACCGCGCTCGTGGCGCTCGCCCTCGCGGGCGCAAAGTTTCAGAGCGCCGAGGCCCAGGAAACCGCCCAGCGGGCGATGAGTGCAACCGTAGCGACTTATCTGCACGGCAGCATCGTCCGATGCTGGAATATCCCGCCTGGCGCGGGAAGCGCGCAGGATGT
Organism: Allobosea sp.; assembly: GCF_051860145.1. GTDB lineage: Bacteria > Pseudomonadota > Alphaproteobacteria > Rhizobiales > Beijerinckiaceae > Allobosea. The sequence continues at coordinate 133,548 of NZ_JBHYEM010000001.1, forward strand.
CGTGCAGTTGCGCCTGGAATTCCGCCGCGACGGCTCGCTGGCGCGCGACCCGGTCCTCCTCAACCCCAAGGACGAGCCGGGCTTCACGCTGCTGGCCACGAGCGCATTGCGGGCCGTCCGCCGCTGCGAGCCTTATGCCGGGCTGAAACGCCACGCCGAAGCCTATAAGCACTGGCGCACCGTCGTGGTGAATTTCCGCCGCCCCGATTGAACGCGGCTATGGCGCCGCGATCTCAGAGAAGCGCGCCGGCAGCTCGAAGCCGAGGCCGAGCGGATCGTCAGCCTCGATGATGAACACGCCCTCGCCCGCGAGATGGCTCACGCCGCCGACCTCGACCGTCACGGCGCCATCGGCGGGATACTCCGCCGGACCGACGACACGGCCCGAGAAGGTCCCGCCCGTGATGCTGCGGAAGAGCCGCGCCTGCCCCGGCTGGACGAACCCCTTCGCATGATCGAGCGCCATGCGCGCGGTGACGCCGGAGCCGGTCGGTGAACGGTCGATCTGGCGCTCGGCGAAGATGCAGAGATTGAAGCTCGTCTCCTCCGGCCCGGCTTCGTCGGTGACGATGGTGCCATAGAGGAAGCCGAGATCGGGCTCGCTCGGGTGGGTGATCGGCGGCCCGGCACGGACCGCGTCGGTCAGCGCCGCGGCCGCCTCGGTCAGCTTTTCCACGGGCGTCTCGAACAGATCGAGCCCGAAACGCGAGGCCGGCAGGATGCAGTAGAAGGCGCCGCCATAAGCGATGTCGGTGGTGACGTCTCCGAAGCCCGGCACCGCGACGATGCGGTCGCGCGCCTGGACGAAGGCCGGCACGCTCTCGAAGCGAACTTCGCCAACCTTGCCATCCCGCACTTCGCAAGCCAGGCGAAGCAGCCCGCAGGGCGCCTCGATGGCGAAGCGCGTCACCGGCTCGATCGGCGGCACCAGCCCGCGCTCGATCGCGTAGCGGCCGAGCGCGATCGTGGCGTGGCCGCACATGGTCGAATAGCCCTCGTTATGGGTGAAGAGCACGCCGAAGACGGCCTCCGGATGGCTCGCCACGACCGGGATGACGCCATACATGCCGGCATGGCCGCGCGGCTCGAGCATCATCGCCCGGCGCAGATCGTCGTGGCGCTCGCGCGCCTGCCGGCGCTTGTCGAGGATGGTCGCGCCGGTGAGTTCCGGATAGCCGCCGGTGACGATGCGCACCGGCTCGCCGCAGGTGTGATAGTCGAGATAGCTCAGGCGCATCGGCTTGGTTCCGTCAGTCATAGGGCGGCTTCGGCTTGAGGCGCGGCGGCTTGCAGCCGCGCTCGCCGCAGGTCTCGGCCGCGACCCGGCAGGCGAAATCCATGGCCGAGGCCGAGATCTCCTCGGGCAGGTCGCGCAGGAGCGGACCGAGGCCGCCATTCTGCCAGAGCGAGGCGAGGAAGGCGCCCATGAAGCTGTCGCCGGCGCCGATCGTGTCGACGACCTCGGAAGCAGGCACGAAAGCCGAGATCATCCCGCCAGAGGCCAGATATAGATCAGCGCCGTGATCACCCGAGGTGCTCAGGACGAGCGGCAGTCCGCCGGCGAACCAGCGCTCGTAGTCCTGGCCAGAGCCCGTATCGACAGCCACCGCGTCGTCATAGCTGAGCTTCACCAGATCGCAGAACGGCACGCGCTCCTCGATGGCGCTCCGCGCCTGATCGGGCGGCGGCAAGACGGGCAGGCGGATATTGAGATCGTAGCTGACGCTGAGCCCCACCTCGCGCGCCCGGCGCATCAGCGCCAACGCCGCCTGCCCCGAGACGCCAAGCGTCGCGCCGAAGGACGTCACATGCAGATGCGCGAAATCGGAGAGGTCCGCGGGTTCGGGTGGCGCAACGTCGAAGGCCGTGCCGCTCAGCCGAAATCGATAGCTCGCCGCGCCGTCGTGGTCGATCGACTCCACCGTGGCGGACGGCGTCTGCGCGTCGCAGTCGCTCACGAAGCGCTGGTCGATGCCTTCCTCGGCCATGCGCACGCGGAAACGCTTGCCCATCGTATCGCGCGACAGGCTGGCATTATAGGCGACCTTCGCGCCGCAGCGCGCCAGCGTCAGCGCCGTGTTGTAGCCGGAACCGCCCAGGACGGCCTCGGCCCGGCGGCCCTCGGTCGCCGGCACGATATCGACGAGCGCCTCGCCGTAGACGAGGACGCCCTTGCCGCTCACAGCAGGCCGCGCTTCGCCAGGTTGCGCATCAGATGCGAGGCGCCGAACGTCCAGGGCTCGCATTCATCGGTGCGGCGCATGCGGTTCGTCAGCGCGCCGAGCTCCGGTGCGGCGATGGTGACGATGTCCCCGTATTTATGGGTGAAGCCGCCGCCGGGCGTGTCGCGATCCTTGATGGGCGCGAACATGGTGCCGAGATAGAGCGCTGCGCCATCAGGATATTGGTGGTTCGGGTTGAGCATCTGCCCGGCGAGATCGGCCGGGTCGCGGCTGATTTTGGCGATCGAGGACGAGCCTTCGAGCCTGAACCCGTCCGGCCCCTCGACGGTCAGCGTCACCGTCGTGTTCCGGACATGGTCGAGCGTGAAGCCGGCATCGAAGAAGCGGATGAAGGGGCCGACCGCCGCTGCCGCATTGTTGTCCTTGGCCTTGCCGAGCAGCAGCGCCGAGCGGCCCTCGACATCACGCAGGTTGACGTCGTTGCCGAGGGTCGCGCCGACGATCGTGCCGGTCGAGGCGACGATCAGGACGATTTCGGGCTCGGGATTGTTCCAGGTCGAGGCCGGGTGCAGGCCGGCATCGACGCCGGTGCCGACCGCCGACATCGGCGGCGCCTTGGTGAAGATCTCGGCATCGGGACCGATGCCGACCTCGAGATACTGGCTCCAGGCACCCTGCTTGATCAGCACCTCCTTGAGATGCATCGCCTCCGGCGAGCCGGGCTTCAGCTTGGAGAGATCGTCGCCGATGAGCTTGCCGATCTCGGTGCGGATGGTCGCGGCGGCGGCCGGATTGCCGCGCGCCTTCTCCTCGATGACGCGTTCCAGCATCGAGACGGCGAAGGTGACGCCGGCGGCCTTGACCGCCTGCAGGTCGAGCGGCGCCAGCAGCCAGGGCTTGCCCGCGTCGCGGACGTCCGGCGGCGTGTTGGCGAGGATCGCGGCGAGGCTGCCGATCGTCTCGCCCTTCGCAGCGCGCAGGGCCGCGGCCGGGTCGGACGTCTCGCAGAGATCGCGCATCGTGGCGAAGGCGCCTGTGATGTCGACCAGATCATCGCCGCGCAGAACGACGACCGCCGGGCCTTCGACATCGGGCCGCCAGACACGGCCGGCGAGCGCCGCTTTCGCGGCATCGGCCGGCAAGGTGTTCCGGGGCGTCAGGGCAAGCTCAGGCATGATCGTTCGTCCATTGGTGGAATTGCCACGATGAAGGTCGCGGGGGAGAACAGCCGCTTCGCCGGTAATGCGCAAGGGGGCGAATACGCGTGCAGGGGCATTGATCGGGCATGGCACGCATGTCGTGTGATTGTCATTGAAACGTCACCAGTCCTTCATGCTAGCTTGCGCACCAACGACAAGAACCGCCCGCAAGCCGGGGCGGAAGGGAGAGACGAGATGACATCCAGATCGCGTTTGATGATTTCGGCCGCGCTTTTGACGCTGGCGGGGACGGTGCCCGCCGCCGCGCAGACCGAGATCCAGTGGTGGCACGCGCTGACCGGCGCCAATAACGACGTCGTGGTCAAGCTGGCCGAGGAGTTCAACGCCTCGCAAAAGGACTACAAGGTCGTCCCGGCCTATAAGGGCTCCTATCCCGATACGCTGAACGCCGGCGTCGCCGCCTTCCGGGCCGGCACCGCGCCGCATATCCTGCAGGTCTTCGAGGTCGGCACCGGCACGATGATGTCGGCCAAGGGCGCGGTGAAGCCCGTGCACGAGCTGATGAAGGAAGCCGGCGAGGCTTTCGACCCCAAGGCTTATTTGCCGGCGATCACCGGCTATTATTCGACCGCCAAGGGCGACATGCTCTCGATGCCGTTCAATTCGTCGAGCATGGTGATGTGGTACAATAAGGATGCCTTCAAGAAGGCGGGCCTGAACGCCGACGCGCCGCCCAAGACCTGGCCGGAGGTGTTCGAGGCGGCCAAGAAGCTGAAGGCCGCCGGCTGGGATAAGTGCGGCTTCTCGAACGCCTGGGCGACCTGGGCCAATATCGAGCAGTTCGGCGCCTGGCATAACATCCCGATCGCGACCAAGGCGAACGGGCTCGACGGTTTCGACACGGTGCTGAACTTCAACAGCCCGGCCTTCGTCAAGCATCTGACCAACCTGGTCGAGCTGCAGAAGGACAAGACCTACGATTATTCCGGCCGCACCAATAATGGCGAGGGCCGCTTCACCTCGGGCGAATGCCCGATCTTCCTGACCTCGTCGGGCTTCTTCGGCAACGTCAAGGCGAACGCCAAGTTCGACTGGGCGAACGCCCCGATGCCGTATTATCCGGATGTGCCGGGCGCGCCGCAGAACTCGATCATCGGCGGCGCCTCGCTCTGGGTGATGGGCGGCAAGAAGGCCGACGAATACAAGGGCGTCGCCAAGTTCTTCACCTTCCTCTCGAACGTCGACCGCCAGGTGAAGCTGCATACCGAGTCCGGCTATCTGCCGATCACCAAGGCGGCCTATGAGAAGGTCAAGTCCTCCGGCTTCTACAAGGACAAGCCCTATCTCGAGACGCCGATCCTCGAGCTCACCAACAAGGAGCCGACCGAGAACTCGCGCGGCCTGCGCTTCGGCGGCCTCGTCCAGATCCGCGACATCTGGTCGGAGGAGATCGAGGCGGCGCTGAACGGGCAGAAGACGCCGAAGGCAGCGCTCGACGCGGCGGTGGAGCGCGGCAACCAGGCGCTGCGCCAGTTCGAGCGGACGGCCTCGCGCTGAGCCCCGCCACAACCATGATGTCATCCCGGACGTAGCGAAGCGCAGATCCGGGATCCATGCCTGAACCGTTGCGGCATGGATCCCGGGTCGAGCTACGCTCGCCCGGGATGACGCCGTTTCCAGATTGACCAAAGCGACGAGACAGGCTCCCCGCCTTCATGCAGAAGAACGCCCATTTCCGCAGCCTGATGATCCCGCTGATGCTGCTCCTGCCGCAGCTCGCGATCACCATCGTCTTCTTCTACTGGCCGGCGAGCCAGGCGGTCTGGCAGTCCTTCCTGCTGGAGGACGCCTTCGGCACCTCGACGCAGTTCGTCTGGTTCGAGAACTATCGCGACCTCTTCGCCGACCCGGGCTATTTCAGGGCCTTCCTCAACACGGCGATCTTCTCCACCTTCGTCTGCGTGCTCTCGCTCTCGATCGCCCTGCTCTTCGCCGTGATGGCCGACCGGCAGATCAGGGGCGCCGAGATCTACAAGACCCTGCTGATCTGGCCCTATGCGGTAGCGCCCGCCATCGCCGGCGTGCTCTGGATCTTCATGTTCGACCCTTCCCTCGGCATGCTGGCGCGCGGGCTGCAGCAACTGGGCGTGAACTGGAATCCGCGCCTCAACGGCAACGACGCGATGACGCTGGTCATCCTGGCTGCGACCTGGAAGCAGATCAGCTACAATTTCCTGTTCTTCCTCGCCGGCCTGCAATCGATCCCAAAGAGCGTGATCGAGGCGGCGGTGATCGACGGGGCGCGGCCGATGCGCCGGTTCTGGACCATCGTCTTCCCGCTGCTCTCGCCGACGACCTTCTTCCTGCTCGTCGTCAACATCGTCTACGTCTTCTTCGACACCTTCGGCATCATCGACACGATCTCGGGCGGCGGCCCCTCGGGGGCGACCGAGACGCTGGTCTACAAGGTCTATTCCGACGGCAAGGGCGGCTCCAATCTCGGCGGCTCGGCGGCGCAGTCGGTGATCCTGCTGGTCATGGTCATCGCGATGACCGCGATCCAGTTCCGCTTCATCGAGCGCAAGGTGAATTACTGATGCGGGCTATGCCAAGCTCAGCCCTCATCCTGAGGAGCCGCGAAGCGGCGTCTCGAAGGATGCTCGAGAGGGTGCTGGAGCATCCTTCGAGACGCGGACTTCGTCCGCTCCTCAGGATGAGGGCTGAGGATAGAACAAACGGAGCTCGGAACTGATGGCCTCCGTGATGTGGAAGGAGTTGACCGCCGAGGAACTGCGCGCCAAGGCCGCGGCCGACGCCGTGGTCATCCTGCCGATCGCCTCGATGGAGCAGCACGGGCCGCATCTTCCCGTCGGCGTCGACACCATCCTGTGCGAGGGCGTCTGCAAGGCGGCGGCGGAGCGCGCCGACGATATCGAGGTCGTGGTCGCGCCAACTTTGTGGTGCGGCATGGCCGAGCATCACATGGCCTTTGGCGGCACCTTCACCTTCGACATCCCGACCTATCGCGCCGTGCTGCTGGCGCTGCTGAAGAGCATCGAGCGGCATGGCTTCAGCCGGGTGATCATCGTCAACGGCCATGGCGGCAACATCGCCGCGCTCGCCGCCTTCCTGCCGGATTTCGCGCGCGAGACCTCGCTTCGCATCCTCGGCACCACCTATTTCACCCTGGCGCAGGAGGCGATGGCGCCCTTCATGCAGGACCAGGTCAGCGTGCTGCATGCCTGCGAGGTCGAGACCTCGATGATGATGGTGCTGGCGCCCGAGACGGTCCGAACCGAGCGCCTGCCCGAGGCTTTCGGCATGCTCGGCGCCGATCTCGCGGCGCTGACCCGCCCGAATGTCGGGCGCTACCGGCCGTTCCGCGAGATGACCGAGACCGGCGTGATCGGCGACGCCCGGCGGGCGGGCAGGGAGAAGGGCGAGGCTTTTCTCAACGCCTGTGCCGATGCGCTCGCCGGGCTTGCGCGCGACCATGGAGGAGCGGCCTGATGGTCGAAGACCGGCGCTTCGGCGATATCCTCGCCTATGTCATCCTGACGATCGGCGTATTGATCGTCGCCTTCCCGGTCTGGCTGACCTTCGTCGCCTCGACCTGGGACGCCTCGACCATCATCAACGGGCAGCTGCCGCTCTATCCCGGCCCGCATTTCTTCGAGAACTACTACCGCATCCTCTTCGTCGGCACCTCCAGCACGACGCGCGAGCCGGTCGCGATCATGATGTTCAACTCCTTCGTGATGGCGATGGCGATCGCGCTCGGCAAGATCTTCATCTCGGTGCTCTCGGCCTATGCGATCGTCTATTACCGCTTCCCGTTCCGGATGACGGCGTTCTGGATCATCTTCGTCACGCTGATGCTGCCGGTTGAGGTCCGCATCTTCCCGACCTTCAAGGTCGTCTCCGATCTCGGCATGCTCGACAGCTATCAGGGACTGGCCGTGCCGCTGATCGCGTCCGCGACCGGCACCTTGCTGTTCCGGCAGTTCTTCATGACGATCCCGGACGAATTGCTCGAGGCCTCGATGATCGACGGCGCCGGGCCGTTCAAGTTCTTCAAGGACACGGTGGTGCCGCTCTCACTCACCACGATCGCGGCGCTGTTCGTCATCCAGTTCATCTATGGCTGGAACCAGTATCTCTGGCCGCTGCTGATCACCACCAAGGACTCGATGCAGACCATCGTCATCGCCATCAAGAAAATGATCGTCACCGCCGACGCGCTCACCGAATGGCAGCTCGCCATGGCGACCGCGATGCTGGCGATGCTGCCCCCCGTCTTCGTCGTCATCGCCATGCAGAGGCTCTTCGTGAAGGGCCTGGTGGAAACCGAGAAGTAACCCGCACATGGCCCAGGTCACCCTCACCAACGTCAAGAAGATCTATGCCGGCGGCGTCGAGGCCGTGAAGGGCGTGTCCTTCGACATTCCCGATGGCGGCTTCTGCGTGCTCGTCGGCCCGTCGGGCTGCGGCAAGTCCACGCTGCTGCGCATGGTGGCGGGGCTGGAGACGATCTCGGATGGCGAGGTCGCGATCAGCGGCAAGGTCGTCAACCGGATCGAGCCGGCCGATCGCGACATCGCCATGGTCTTCCAGAACTACGCTCTCTATCCGCATATGAGCGTCTACGACAACATGGCCTATGGCCTGCGCAACCGTAAGACGCCCAAGGACGAAATCGAGAAGCGCGTCAAGGAAGCGGCCCGCATCCTGGCGATCGAGAACCTGCTGGAGCGCCGGCCGCGCCAGCTCTCGGGCGGCCAGCGCCAGCGCGTCGCCATGGGCCGCGCCATCGTGCGCAAGCCCCAGGTCTTCCTGTTCGACGAGCCGCTTTCGAACCTCGACGCCAAGCTGCGCGTGCAGATGCGGGTCGAGATCAAGAAGCTGCAGCGCGCGCTCGGCGTCACCGCGATCTATGTTACGCATGACCAGGTCGAGGCGATGACGCTCTCGGACAAGCTCGTGGTGATGAATGGCGGGCAGGTCGAGCAGATCGGCGTGCCGGCCGATGTCTACCGCAAGCCGGCGAGCAAGTTCGTCGCGACCTTCATCGGCTCGCCGCCGATGAACATCCTGCCGGCTGCGATCGACGGGCCCGGCATCGTCGCGCTCGGCGAGGCGCTCCTCGAAGCGCGCGACCTGCAGCAGGACCTGCCGGCCGGGACAAAGGTCGAAGTGGGATTGAGGCCGGAGGATATCGAGATCGCCTCCGAGGGCCAGGCCGGCTCCCTGCCCTTCAACGTCGAGTTCGTCGAGGAGTTAGGGGCGACGCAGCTCTTCCACGGCCAGCTCGCCGGCCTGCCCTTCGTCATGCAGGCGGCGACCGGAGAGGTCGCCAAGGAATCGAAGCGCCTGTGGGTCGCGGTCGATCCCGACCGCGTCCATGTCTTCGACGCGACGAGCGGGGCAAGGCTCGGGCGGAAGTAAATTCCAGCGTCATGGTCGGCCTTGAGCCGACCATCTCTTGAAGGAGATTCTCGGGCCTGCGCTGCGCTCCGCCCGAGAATGACGACAGCGCCTCAGCTCACCGGTGCGTATTTCACCACGCAGCCATAGGCCTTGGTCGCCGCCTCCGAGACCGGCTTGCCGGCCTTCAGCTCGGCCATCGCCTGGCGCACATAGCTCTTGGCGCCGTTGAGGCTGGAGGCGCTCGACGAGGGCTTGTCGTCGATCGCGCCGGCATAGGCGAGCGTGCCCTTGGGATCGATGATGTACATGTGCGGCGTCGTCTGGGCGCCGTAGGCGCGCGCCATCTGGCTCTTCGGATCGAGCAGGATGGCGGCCGGGGCGGCGTCGCGCGAGGCCGTCAGCTCCTTGGCCTTGGCGCCGTCGACATGGCCCTGCTCGCCGACCGGCGAGGAGATGACCGAGAGCCAGACGACGCCCTCCTTGGCCATGTCCTTCTGCAAGGTCTGCATGGTGGCGCTGTTGTAGTGCTTCCGGACATAGGGGCAGTCATGGTTGGTCCATTCGAGGATCACCGTCTTGCCGGCATAGTCCGCGAGCTTCTGCGTCTTGCCGTCGGCGTCGACCACCGAAAAGGCCGGCGCCGGCGCGCCGGGCTTGGCCGCGCCCTGGGCGAGGGCGGCGCCCGCGGCGAGGGCAAGCCCTGCAAAGGCAAGACCCGCAAAGGCAAGGCCGGCGATGAAAGTCTGTCTGGTCATGGCTTTCATGTCTGTCTCCGTCTTCTCAGGTGGACTTGCAGGGGGACGTCAGGGGCGGTTGGCGGCGGTCTTCGCCTCCCGGCCGGCGGCGCGCGCCGCGGCTTCGACCAGCATGTCGGTGGTCAGGAGCTGCGGCAGGATCTCGGCCTGCCCGCCCTTGGCCGCGGGATAGAACAAATAGAGCGGCACGCCGGCGCGGCCATGCTCGGCGAGTGCGGCGGCGATCGTGGCGTCGCGATTGGTCCAGTCGGCCTTGAGCGAGGCGACGTTCAGCGAGGCGAAGGCGTCCTTCACCTCCTGGCGCGACAGCGCGACGCGCTCGTTCGCCAGGCAGGTGATGCACCAGGCGGCGGTGAAGTTGACGAAGACCGGCCGGCCTTCCGCCTGCAGCGCTGCGACGCGCGCCGGCGACCAGGCCTGCGGATCGCCGCCCTCAGCCTGCGCGGCCGTATTGGGCACGGCGCTCTGCAGGACGAAGGCCCCGGCGCCGCCTGCGACGAGCAAGGCGAGCGCCACTGTTACGACGCGACCGCGCAGCTGCGCGCCACGGCCGATGCGCAGCAGCCAGACGATGAAGCCAGCGGCGAGGATCGCAGCCAGTGCCGCCAGCACCCCGCCCGGCCCGGCCTGGACCGAGGCGACCCAGACCAGCCAGATCGCCGTCGCGAACATCGGGAAGGCGAAGGCCTGCTTGAGGACGACCATCCAGCGGCCCGGCTTCGGCAGCAGCCGGAGCCAGCCCGGCGCGAAGGAGAGCGCCACGACCGGCGCGGCGAAGCCGAGCGCCAGCGCGAGGAAGACGGCGAGCCCGGTCTGGGGCGGTTGGGTCACCGCGTAGCCCATTGCGGCGCCCATGAAGGGCGCCGTGCAGGGCGTCGCGACGACGACGGCGAGCACACCGGTCATGAAGGCGCCCATGCGGCCGCCGCCCGAGGCCAGGCCATGGCCGACGCCCTGCACCGAGCCTCCGACCTCGAAGGCGCCGAGCAGGTTGAGGCCGATCAGCACCATGACCACCGCGAGCGCGATCACCAGCGGCGGCGATTGCAGCTGGAAACCCCAGCCGACGCTGGTGCCGAGCGCGGCGAGCCCGATCACGGCGGCGGCCAGCAGAATGAAGGTCGAGAGCACGCCGCACAGGAAGAGCAGCCCCTGCTCGCGGACCTCGGAGCGGTTCGCCTGCGCCAGTTGCGCAAAGCCGAGCGCCTTGATGAAGAGCACCGGCAGCACGCAGGGCATCAGGTTGAGGATCAGCCCGCCGGCGAAGGCGAAGGCGAGCGCCGCCCACAGTGTCAGGTCGCTCTCGGGCGGCGTCGGCATCCGCACCACCGCCGGAACCGAGCCTGCGGGAGCGGCGGTCGCGGCCGTCACCAGCGCCGGATCGACATCGGCCACGAGGGTGAGCGCGCGCGGCGCGCCGGCCTCGCGATAGGTGACGACGCCTGAAAGCTCGGCCGTCTCGACCTTGAAGGCGCCCGAGCGCGTGAGCTGCAGCACCGCGCCGTCAGCGCCCGCTGTCGCAGGCTGCGCCGCGGCATGCTCGATCAGCGTGTCGGAGAGCGGAAAGAAGCGCAGGTCGCTGGCGCTGCCCAATCCCGGCAGCGTCAGGGCGAGCCCGTCGCCCTCCGCCTTCAGGCTCGCCTTGAAGCCGGCCGGCTGCGGCAGCGCGGCGCGGGCGGCCTCGATGCGGGACTGCGCAGCCTCGTCGGCGATCGCACTCTGGCCGACCGCGAGGTCGAGGGTGAAGGCGCCTTCCTCGGGAATGCAGATCTTCTCGCAGACCAGCCAGGTGGCGTTCGCCTTCAGCGAAAGCCGGTCGCCGGGTTTTGCGTCCGCAGGAACCGCGATCTCGACCGGGAGCAGAACCTCGCCCTCGAAGCCGAAATTGACCAGCGGGACGACCGGCAGCGCCTTGGGCGCCGGCCACTGGATCTCGCCGGCGGAGAAACCGGCGGGCAGGCTCCAGTCGATCCGAGTCGGCTCACCGGAATCGCCGGGATTGGCCCAATAGGTGTGCCAGCCCTTGGCGATCTTCTGGACCAGCGCGACCTGGAAGCGCTCGCCGGGCGCCACCGTGTCGCGGCTCGAGAGCAGCGTCGCAGTGACGCGGGGGCTGGTGACGGGCGCGGATTCGGCAGCGAGCGCAGCGCCGGGGACAAGCAGCGCCAGGGCCAGAAGCCCGCGCCGCAGAAAGCCGAAGGTGATGCGCTCGCCCATAGATTCCGTCGTCAGATCCACAGATACCACCGCTCAATTGCCTCAGTTCGCCACCGGACGCCAATGACAAGCCAGTGATGCCATGTGAACGGGTCTTCTTCGGGCAGTTCCGGAAATGATGCAGCGCGCCATGATGTCGCCCTGCCCCGCTCATTAGGTGCCGCCTCGCCAACCCGATTCGAAAAGGCCGTCGCCATGCCGTCGATCGATCTCGCCGCCCTCTCCCCCTCGCATGTCGCCGTCGTCACGGGAGGCGCGTCCGGCATCGGCTTTGCCGCGGCGCGATATTTCGCCGGGATAGGCATGAAGGTCGCGATCGCCGATCGCGATGGCGAGGCCCTGCGCGCCGCCGGCCAGGTGCTGGCGACGATCGCGGGCGAGGAGAACGTGCTGGCGGTGCCGACGGACGTCGCACGGCCGGACGAGATCCGCGCGCTGCATGAACAGGTCACCCTGCGCTTCGGCAGCGTCCAGGTGCTGATGAACAATGCCGGCATCCAGCCGGGAAGCACGATCTTCGGCGCGAACGGGACCTGGGATCAGGTCCTCGCCGTCAATCTCGGCGGCGTCGTGCATGGCTGCCAGATCTTCGCGCCCGAGATGATCGCGAACGGCAAGCCCGGCCTGATCATCAACACGGGCTCGAAACAGGGCATCACCACGCCGCCGGGCGACCCGGCCTATAACGTCTCGAAGGCCGGCGTGAAGGCCTTCACCGAGGCGCTGCAGCATGAGCTGCGCCAGACCAAGGGCTGCCGCGTCAGCGCGCATCTCTTGATCCCCGGCTTCGTCTTCACCCCGCTCGCCGCCAAGGGGCGCCTCGAGAAGCCGGACGGCGCCTGGACGCCCGAGCAGACCGTCGATTTCATGATGGAGCGGCTGAGGGCCGGCGATTTCTACATCCTCTGCCCGGACAACGACACGCCGCGCGCGCTCGACGAGCGGCGCATGCTCTGGGCGATCGGCGACATCGTGGAGAACCGCCCGCCGCTCTCGCGCTGGCATCCCGATTATGGCGAGGCGTTCAAGGTGTTCGCGGAGGGGAAGTAGCTCTCCGTCATTGCGAGGAGCGCAGCGACGAAGCAATCCAGGGAACTGCGCGAGACCTCTGGATTGCTTCGCTACGCTCGCAATGACGGTGGCCGGTCAGATCGCCGCGCCGTCCGTCACGACATCCGCGCCCAGCCCGAGCCGCACCGCCCGCACGATCTCGGCCTCGGCATCGGCGCCGCGGCGGCGCGGGCGGGCTGCGTCGATGCGGTGCTCGGCGATGATCCGGCCCGGAGCCCCCGACAGCACGACGACGCGGTCGGCGAGATAGGCGGCCTCGTCGATATCGTGGGTGACGAAGAGCACGGTCTTGCCGGTTTCGCGCCAGACCCGGATCAGCTCGTCCTGCAGCGTCTCGCGGGTGAGCGCATCCAGCGCCGAGAAGGGTTCGTCCATCAGCAGGATCTCGGGCTCGACCGCCAGCGCCCGGGCCAGCGAGACACGCTGGCGCTGCCCGCCGGAGAGCTGGTGCGGCCAGCGCTGGGCGAGCGGGCCGAGGCCGACCAGATCGAGCATCTCCTGGCCCTTCGCGAGACGCGCCGCGCGCGGCACCTGCCCCTCCAGGCCGAAGCCGACATTGGAGATCACCTTGCGCCAGGGCAGCAGCCGCGAATCCTGGAAGACCAGCGCGACGGGGCGGCGGGTGCCGTCCCTGGCATGGATCACGACCTCGCCGCCGCTCGGCCTGGCGAGGCCGGCGACGACGCGCAGCAAGGTCGACTTGCCGACGCCGGAAGGCCCGACGATGGCGAGGAACTCGCCGCGCGCGACCTGGAGATCGAGTTCGTGCAGCACCTCGGTCGCCTGGCCGTCGCGGGTGAAGGTCAGCGAGAGCTGGCGGATGTCGATCACGCTTTCCATCGCAGCACCCAGTTCTGGAAGGCGACGAAAGCGGTGTCGAGCAGGCCGTAGAGCGCGGCCATGGTCAGCATGTAGATCACCACGATATCGGTCGCGAGCAGGCTCGAGGCCTGCATCATGCGCTGGCCGACGCCGGCGACGCCAAAGATCTCGGCCGCGACCACCGCCATCCAGGCCTGGCCGAGCGCGGTGCGCAGGCCGACGAGGATGCCGGGCAGCGCCGCCGGCAGCAGGATCTTGACGAGCCGCTGCCAGGGCGAGCGGAAGCCGAAGGCGTCGGCGACCTCGATGAGATCGCGGTCGACGCCGCGGATCGCGCCCTGCGCCGCGAAGAAGGCGATCCAGAACACGCCGATGGCGATGATGAAGACCGCCGCCGCCGGATTGACGCCGAACCAGATGATCGCGAACGGCACCCAGGCGAGACCCGGGATCGGCCGCAGCACGCGCACGACCCAGGCGGTCGCCTCCTCGGCGAGCCGCGACATGCCGACGAGCACGCCGGCGGCGACGCCCAGCCCGGAGCCGAGGATCAGCCCGGTGAAATAATGGCCGAGCGAGCCGACGATCGCCGAGAGCCAGGCGCCGGAGGTCACCTCGCGCCAGAAGGCGGCCGGCAGGACGCTCGGGCCCGGCAGGAAGGCAGGATTGACCAGGCCGAAATGCGGAATCGCCTCCCAGAGCAGGAGGAAGGCGATCAGCCCGGCAAGGGCGAGGGCCGGAGCCCTGAATGAGGTCAAGTTAGCCGCCGGTTGTCAGAGATTCTTGATGGCGCGCTCGTAATACTGCGTCTCGAACAAGCCGTCGAAGGGCAGCTCCTTCTCCAGCGAGCCAAGCTTGACCTGATAGGCCTGCATCGCGCGCGCCGGCTCGATGATCTTGCGCGGGTCGATCTCGAACTTGCTCGCGGGCGAGACCAGCGCCTGCTTGATCAAGGCCGGATCGACGATGCCCTTGCCGAGCGCGGCGCCGACATGAGGCGCGGCCTTCTCCGGCGATTTCACGAGCAGGTCGGCGGCGCGCACGAGGCCGTTGACCAGCTTCTGCACGGCGTCGGGGTTCTTCGTGACGAAGGCGCCCGATGCGGCGACGACCGTGCCCGGCTGGCCGGGGAACAATTCCTCGCCGCCGGCGACCAGCTTGATGCCGGGATTGCGGGACTGGATGATGGTGAGAGCCGGCTCGCGCACGATGGCGCCCTCGACGGCGGCGGCGAGCACGGCCTGCTGGGTCGCGTCGATGCCCATCGGCACGACCTCGACATCGGCCTTGTCGGCCTTGGCGACCTCCCAGAGCCAGTATTGCAAGGTGGTGTTCGGCACCGAGCCGGCCGGCTGCGTCGCGAGGCGGGCAGGCTTGCCGCTCGCGGCCCTGTGCGCCTTGAAGGCGGCCGCAGGAGCCGTGCCCGGCGTGAAGTACTTGGCCAGCGCCGGCGCCGCGACGAAGACGTTCTCGGCGATCGCGGTCGCGGCGACGACGCGGATGTCGACGCCGCGCGAGCGGGCGACGGCGAGCGGCGCGATGCCGGCGACATAGAGGTCGATCGTGCCCGAGGCCAGGGCCTGGATCATGTTCGGCCCGGATTCGAAGACCGTGAAGGCAGCGCTGATGCCGGCTTCCTTGAGCCAGCCCTCGCCGTTGGCGACGAAGATCGGCGCCGTGCCGATGACCGGGATGTAGCCGACGCGGGCGGTCGCGCCTGCCTGGGCTCGGGCGCTTGCGAAAGGCGCTGCCGCAAGCAGCGACGAGCCGGAGAGCAGGAACTGACGACGGTCCATGGCAATTTCCCAGAATAGAACGTGTTTTGTGGCCTATTGACTGTTGATAAAAGGATTTTCTATCTAAATACAAGTTAGCGACATCAAAAAGAAGAAAAATCTCTCATGATGCATTTTGCAGTGAGAATTTTCCTCGCACAGATAGGCCGAGAGAATGGATGCGATCGACCGTAAGATCCTGACTGTCCTGCAGAACGACGCCAATATCTCGATCGCGGAACTCGCCGACCGCGTCGGGCTTTCCCAGACGCCGTGCTGGAAGCGGATTCAGCGGCTGGAAGCCAATGGCGTCATCACCAAGCGCGTCGCGCTGGTGGCGCCGGAGAAGATCGGTCTCGGCCTGACCGTCTTCGTCCAGATCGAGACCGCCGACCATTCCGGCCCCTGGCTGGAAAAATTCGCGCAGATGGTCGCGTCGATGCCGGAGGTGATGGAATTCTACCGGATGGCCGGCGATGTCGACTACATGCTGCGCGTCGTCGTCGCCGACATGGCCGCCTATGACGGCTTCTACAAAAGGCTGATCGAGACGATCCCGCTGAAGAACGTCACCTCGCGCTTCGCCATGGAGCGGATCAAGGCGACGACCGCCTACAAGGTGCCGGACCTGCCCAAGGCGTGACCGGCGCCGCCGTCACTGCGTCGGCGGGGCCGGAGGCGGCGCAGCGGGGCGAGCGACGGCGGGGCGCGCCGGGCGCGGTCGCTCGGGCTTCGGCTCCGGCAGGCCGAGCCGCGCCCGGATCGAGGCCGCCCGCGCCTCGGTGATGCGCGCCGCGCAGAAGCCGAGCGCGCCCTCGCGCTGGAAATCGCGGCAGATCAGCTCGCGTTCCGAGGTGAAGCCCGCCTGTTCGCGCGCGATCGCCCGCTGGTCGGATGGATCGGACTTGGCGGTGAGCGCGCGATAGCCCTCGCGCACCGCGCGCTCGGCCTTGCCGCGGTCGGCCTCGATCTCCCGGGAGCGCGCCGTGAGATTGCGCGCATCCGGCCCCCAGAGCCCGCGCGCATCGACCCGGCAGGCCGCCGCCTCGATGACGCAGGGCTGCACCGGCTCGACCACGAGGAAAGCGCCGTCGAGCACGTCGAAGACGATCGGGCAGGCGGAGGCTTCGAGCTTGTAGCGCGGCACACCGGCCGGGCGGCCGACCGCCGTCACCGGCAGGGGCGCGTCGCCGAAGGAGATGGCGCAGGGCTCGGTCAGGTTGTCGACCTGGAAACCGGCGGCATTCAGCTTGAGCCCATAGCCCGAGGCTGTCTTGTCGAAGACGGCCTCGCCGAAGCCGCCATTGCGCCGGAGCACCCGCCCGGCGATCGATTCCTCGGTGGGCAGCCTGATCGCCGGCATCGAGGGAGCGCGGGGCTCGCGCGGCTTGCTCGCTGCTCCCGGCGGCGGCGCCTGATGCGCTCCCGGCGCGTTGAAGGGCTGCGCGCCGGGCAATTGCAGCGGCTGCGCCTGCGCAAGACCAGCCGGGCCGGCAACCGCCAGCATCGCGAAGATCTTGAAAGCAGTGCGGCCGGGTCTCGTCAGCATTGGGCGCCGTGGAACTGGAAACGCAATCTTCTGCATGAAATGCCGATTACGCACGCGCAAGAGCAGCGGCGCAACACTCCGCAGCAATGATGCGCCGCCGATCGGTGCCCGCCCCATCCGCTCCATCGCCCGATTCTTAATCCGGCTCCGTGTCTTGCAAGGGTGGGAACACCCTCACTATATACGCCGCCAAGAGGCGGTTTGACGACCGCGTAACGTGGAATGCCGGTTTCGTTCGCCGCGACAGGCGGGGGCGAGCCGGTCCATGGGCCGGCAGGCGGCGTGGAATGCGTCGCAGGCCGGCGATCTGCTCAATCGAAAGGGATCCCGTCCATGGGTAAAGTAATCGGTATCGACCTCGGCACGACCAACTCCTGCGTTGCAGTGATGGAGGGGTCCACGCCCAAGGTCATCGAGAATTCCGAGGGCGCGCGCACCACGCCTTCCATCGTCGCCATCACCGATGACGGCGAGCGGCTGGTCGGCCAGCCGGCCAAGCGCCAGGCGGTGACGAATCCTGAGCGCACCTTCTTCGCCATCAAGCGCCTCATCGGCCGGACCTTCGACGATCCGATGACGAAGAAGGACATGAATCTCGTCCCCTACAAGATCAAGAAGTCCTCGACCGGCGACGCCTGGGTCGAGGCCGACGGCACCGATTATTCGCCCTCGCAGATCTCCGCCTTCACGCTGACGAAGATGAAGGAGACCGCGGAGGCCTATCTCGGCCAGCCCGTCACCCAGGCGGTCATCACGGTGCCTGCCTATTTCAACGACGCCCAGCGCCAGGCCACCAAGGATGCCGGCCGCATCGCCGGGCTCGAGGTGCTGCGCATCATCAACGAGCCGACCGCGGCCGCGCTCGCCTACGGGCTCGACAAGAAGACCACCGGCACGATCGCGGTCTATGACCTCGGCGGCGGCACCTTCGACGTCTCTATCCTCGAGATCGGCGACGGCGTCTTCGAGGTGAAGTCGACCAATGGCGACACCTTCCTCGGCGGCGAGGATTTCGACATGCGCCTCGTCGAGTATCTCGCCGAGGAGTTCAAGCGCGAGCAGGGCATCGACCTGAAGAAGGACAAGCTCGCCCTGCAGCGCCTGAAGGAGGCGGCCGAGAAGGCCAAGATCGAGCTCTCGACCACCGCCCAGACCGAGATCAACCTGCCCTATATCACCGCCGACGCCTCGGGGCCGAAGCACCTCGCCATCAAGCTCTCGCGCGCCAAGTTCGAGAGCCTGGTCGAGGATCTGGTCCAGCGCACCATCGAGCCCTGCCGCAAGGCGCTCAAGGATGCGGGCCTGTCGGCCGGCCAGATCGACGAGGTCGTCCTCGTCGGCGGCATGACGCGCATGCCGAAGGTGCAGGAGGTGGTGAAGCAGTTCTTCGGCAAGGAGCCGCATAAGGGCGTCAATCCGGACGAGGTCGTCGCCATCGGCGCCGCCATCCAGGCCGGCGTGCTGCAGGGCGACGTCAAGGACGTGCTGCTGCTCGACGTGACCCCGCTCTCGCTCGGCATCGAGACGCTGGGTGGTGTCTTCACGCGTCTGATCGACCGCAACACCACGATCCCGACCAAGAAGAGCCAGGTCTTCTCCACCGCCGAGGACAACCAGGGCGCGGTGACGATCCGGGTCTTCCAGGGCGAGCGCGAGATGGCGGCCGACAACAAGATGCTCGGCCAGTTCGACCTGATGGGCATTCCGCCGGCGCCGCGCGGCATGCCGCAGATCGAGGTGACCTTCGACATCGACGCCAACGGCATCGTCTCGGTGACGGCGAAGGACAAGGCCACCAACAAGGAGCAGCAGATCCGCATCCAGGCGTCCGGCGGTCTCTCCGAGGCCGACATCCAGAAGATGGTCAAGGACGCCGAGGCGAACGCCGCCGAGGACAAGAAGCGCCGCGAGCTGGTCGAGGCCAGGAACCAGGGCGAGAGCCTCGTGCACTCGACCGAGAAGTCGCTGAAGGACTATGGCGACAAGGTCTCCGCCGCCGACAAGACGGCGATCGAGACCGCGCTCGACGCACTCAAGGCGGCCCTGCCCGAGGACAATGCCGAGACCATCACCTCGCGCACGACCGACCTGATGCAGGCCTCGATGAAGCTCGGCGAAGCCATGTACGCGGCGAGCCAGACCGAAGGCGCGGCAGCCGAGGGCGGCGAAGCCGAGTCCAGCGAGGCCAAGAAGGACGACGTCATCGACGCCGACTTCAAGGATGTCAGCGACGACGACAAAAAGAAGAGCGCGTAATCGCGCATCTTCTTCCAGTGCGAGCTGGGGGCCGGATAGCTATCGCTATCCGGTCATGGCCATGGGGGAGATTGGAACGTGGGAACGTCCGGCGGCAATCTTCCGCCTTCGCCAGTCGGTCGCCCTTCTTCCCGGACGTTTCCGTACGCGACCGTGGCCGTCGCGGTGATTTTGACCGCTGTGGTCCCGCTGGGCTTCGCAATCTTCGCCTTGTCGATCCGTTACGTGAACGGTCAGAAGGCCTTGATCAGGACTGTCGAACGAATCTGCATCCTGAACCATAGGATCGGGAAGGAAAGAGTCCTCGTTCGCCAGTTCATCAACTGTGATGACTTTGAAACGGAGCGTGCCGCACTCTCCGGCCAGTATGTGGGATGGGAGTATGGCCGTCGCGTTCGTATCGAAACTGAACTGCGTGGAAAGCCTTTCTTCGCCCAGCTGGACATGTCACTAGCGGAACTGCAGCAAGCCGATCGAGGCGGAGAACTCTGGATTGCCCGTATGGAGCATCCGCGCCAGACGATCGTGGTGATGCCCGATTGGACTTATGTGTTCAGCCCGGTGACTAGGACGATCGAATTTTTTCGCGATAACCCAGGAATCTGGGCGGTGCCGCTAGCGCCCCTGGTTTTGAAATTCATGATGGACTTGGCAATCATGCTCTACCGCATGGTCTTTCGACGTCAGGCCGGAGGGCCGACCTGATGTCCAAGCGCGACTATTACGAGGTTCTCGGCGTCTCGAAGACCGCGAGCGATGCGGAGCTGAAAGGCGCCTTCCGCAAGCTCGCGATGCAGTGCCATCCCGACCGCCACCCCGGCGATCATGCGGCCGAGGCCAAGTTCAAGGAGCTGAACGAGGCCTATCAGATCCTCGCCGACGGCCAGAAGCGCGGCGCCTATGACCGCTACGGCCATGCCGCCTTCGAGAATGGCAGCGCCGGCCCCGGCAATGGCGCCGATTTCTCCGACTTCATGTCGGATATCTTCGATTCCTTCTTCGGCGATGCGCGCGGGCGCGGCGGGCCACGCGGCGCCAATGGCCGCGAACGCGGCGCCGACCTGCGCTACAATCTCGAGATCGGCCTCGACGAGGCCTTCGCCGGCAAGAACGCCTCGATCCGGGTGCCGACCTCGATCGCTTGCGAAGCCTGCACCGGCACCGGCGCCAAGCCGGGCTCGACCTCTCGCCCCTGCCCGACCTGCGGCGGCCATGGCCGCGTGCGGGCGAATCAGGGCTTCTTCTCGGTCGAGCGCACCTGCCCGACCTGCGGCGGGCGCGGCGAGGTCATCGACGATCCCTGCAAGAACTGCTCGGGCGCCGGCCGCGTCACGCGCGAGCGCACGCTCTCGGTCAACATCCCGGCCGGCGTCGAGGACGGCACGCGCATCCGCCTCGCCGGCGAGGGCGAGGCCGGGCTGCGCGGCGGGCCGGCGGGCGATCTCTACATCTTCCTCTCGATCAAGCCGCACGCGATCTTCCAGCGCGACGGCGCCGACCTGTTCTGCCGGGTGCCGCTCGGCCTGACCTCGGCGGCGCTCGGCGGCGAGATCGAGGTGCCGACGCTGACCGGCGAGAAGGCGCGGGTGAAGATCCCGGAAGGCACCCAGAGCGGCAAGCAGTTCCGGCTCAAGGCCAAGGGCATGAGCGTGCTGCGCTCGCGCGAGGTCGGCGACCTCTATATCGAGGTCGTGGTCGAGACCCCGCAGAAGCTGACCGCGCGC
The DNA here is from genome assembly GCF_051860145.1 of Allobosea sp. GTDB lineage: Bacteria > Pseudomonadota > Alphaproteobacteria > Rhizobiales > Beijerinckiaceae > Allobosea. Next base: position 154,487 of record NZ_JBHYEM010000001.1, read on the forward strand.
CAGCGCGAGCTGCTGCTGGAATTCGAGCGCGAATGCTCGCACTCGACCCATCCCGAGACCGCCGGCTTCTTCGGCCGGGTCAAGGATTTCCTCGGCGGCATCAGCGGCGGGGCGGCTTGAGCCGGTATTTCCAGCCCTCATCCTGAGGAGCCGCGCAGCGGCGTCTCGAAGGATGATCCAGTAAACCGCTGGAGCATCCTTCGAGACGCGATCTGCGATCGCTCCTCAGGATGAGGGCTTCGAAACGCAAAGAAAAGGGCGGGCGACCCCTGAGGTCACCCGCCCTTTCTTCGATCGAGGTCGCTGACTCGCGTCAGGCCTTGTCGACCACCTTCTTCACCGCATCCTTGGTCTTCCCGACCGCCTGCTGGGCTTCGCCCTTGCGTTCCTGGGCGATGCCCTTGGCCTGAAGGCCGGGCTTGTTCATCGCCTTGCCGGCCGCCTGCTTGACGTTGCCGGTAGCCTCGTTGGCCATGCCCTTGATCTTGTCGGCGGTGCTGCCCATGGGATCGTTCCTCTCAAAAAAACCACGCCGCATCAGCGGCTTGTGTGAAAACAACGGGCGAAACGGGCAAAGGTTCCGGAGGACACGTCATTCTCGGGCTTGACCCGAGAATCTCTGGCAGGATAGGGCGCTCTTCCGTCCCGAGATGCTCGGGTCAAGCCCGAGCATGACGAATTCTACGCCGCAGCCAGCGCCCGCAGCGCTTCGGCCGTCTCCGCATTCGCCGGGAAGAAGGTTTCCAGCGCCAGCTCGGACAAGGTGATGTCGACCGGCGTGCCGAAGACCGTGGTGGTCGAGATCAGCGACAGCGTCCGATCGCCGAGCTTCAACTGCATGGGCACGACGATGGCCGCCTCAGTCTCGCTGTCCGCCACATGCCCCTTGCGCACGGGCTGCGGCGGCGCGGGATAGGTCAGGAGCTCGACCAGGAGATCGGCGAGGACCGGGTCGGCCGTCGCCCTGATCTGCTGGCGCAGGCGCGCGATCAGATGGCCCCGCCATTCGCCGAGATTGGCGATGAAGGGCGCGAGCCCACCCGGATGCAGGCTCAGGCGAAGCACGTTGACCGGCGGGCGCAACAGATCGGCATCCGCGACGATTCCGAGCAGCGGCGCGACGGCGCCGTTGGCGGCCAGCAGCGTCCAGTGCCGGTCGACCGCGATCGCCGGATAGGGCTCATGGCCCTTCAGAACGAGATCGATCGCCGCCTTGGCGGCCTGGAGGCCGGGATCCTCGAGCGAGCGCTCGAGATAGACCGGCGCATAGCCGGCCGCGAGCAGCAGCGCATTGCGCTCGCGCAGCGGCACGCCGAGATATTCGGCGAGGTGCAGGACCATGTCGCGGCTCGGCGCCGAGCGCCCGCTCTCGATGAAGCTGAGATGCTTCTGCGAGATCTCGGCCTCGAGCGCGAGATCGAGCTGGCTGAGCCGGCGCAGCTGGCGCCAGTCGCGGATGAGATGGCCGACGGTCGGCTGGTGATGCCTGTTCATGGTCCTGACTCTAGCGGCGCGTCCGCCCGGTTCCAATTACCTCTCGCTTAATCGACCCGCCGCCATGACGGCGTCAGCATGGCCTCCATCAGCAACGGCCCCGACCGGACACCGGACGCGGCCCAGACAGGAGACCAAGCCATGTCGATGATCCAGTCCTCCCGTTTCCTGCGCAACGCGCTCGCCCTCGACGCCGCCGCCTGCGCCGCCACCGGCCTTCTGCTCTCGCTCGCGGCAGCGCCGCTCTCGGGCCTGCTCGGCTTCCCCGAGGCTTTCCTGAGGGGCGCGGGCCTCGTGCTGCTGCCCTGCGCCGCCGCGCTCGCCTTTCTTGCCAGCCGGGCGAGCCTGCCGCGCCTCGCGATCTACGCAGTAATCGGCGTCAACATCCTCTGGGTCGCCGACAGCCTGCTGATCCTCGTCGCCGGCTGGTTTTCGCCGAGCGGCCTCGGCATCGCCTTCGTGCTCGCCCAGGCGGCGGCGGTCGCGGTGGTCACCGAGCTCGAGGTGATCGGCCTCAAGCGCTCGAGCAGCGCCGCCAGCTTCGCCTGATATCAGCCGCTCACCATGACGCCCTCCGGCAATGCCGGGGGGCGATCTGTCGTTTACGCGACCCGATGCGTCGCGCCGCCGCCTTGCGGCGCATGGCGACATCGGCTCATCTCTCCCGCAACGGGAGGACATATAAACGGCATGACAATGGCCGATCCAAGCGGGCCGAGGCGCGACGCAGGCGCCCGGCGGCCGCGTTTCACGCCCAAGGGGCGCGCGCTCGACCATGAGGCGCTGGCCGAGATCCGGGCCCTGCTCGCCGGCGAAGAGCCGAGCCGCGACCGCCTGATCGAATATCTCCATCTGATCCAGGACCGCTACGGGGCGCTGCAGGCGCGCCATCTCAAGGCGCTGGCCGAGGCGATGCGCCTCTCGGAGGCCGAGATTTTCGAGGTCGCCTCGTTCTACCACCATTTCGACATCGTCAAGGACGGCGAGACCGTCCCTGCCCCGCTCACCATCCGCGTTTGCGATTCGCTGTCGTGCATGATGGCGGGCGCCGAAGCCGTGATCGCCGGGCTGCAGGGAGCGGTCGACCCCGACCGCATCCGGGTGCTGCGCGCGCCCTGCATCGGGCGCTGCGCCGAGGCTCCTGCCGCGATGGTCGGCAGGAACGGGCTCGGCCATGTCGATGCCGCGGGCCTGGCCGAGGTGGCTCGGCTGGACGAGCGCGATCCCATCCTGCCGCGCGCGGTCCGGCTCGACGCCTACCGCGCCGCCGGCGGCTATCGCCTGCATTTCGCCTGCCGGGCGGGCGAGCGCAGCCCGGACGAGCTGATCGCGCTTCTGTCCGATGCCGGCCTGCGCGGGCTCGGCGGCGCCGGTTTCCCGGCCGGCAAGAAATGGCAGAGCGTGCGCTCCTTCCCCGGCCCGCGCCTGATGACGATCAATGCCGACGAGGGCGAGCCCGGCACCTTCAAGGACCGCTACTGGCTGGAGCGCGACCCGCATCGCATGCTGGAGGGCGCGCTGGTCGCGGCCTGGGCCGTCCAGGCCGAGCGCATCTACCTCTATCTGCGCGACGAGTATCCGCATCTGCATCTTTTGCTCGGAGAGGAGATCGCGGCGCTGGAGGCGGCTGCGATCTGCCCGCCCGGCTTCATCGTGCTGCGTCGCGGCGCCGGCGCCTATATCTGCGGCGAAGAGAGCGCGATGATCGAGAGCCTCGAGGGCAAGCGCGGCCTGCCGCGCCACCGGCCGCCCTTCATCGCCGAGCGCGGCCTGTTCGGCCGGCCGACGATGAACCACAATGTCGAGACCTTGTTCTGGCTGCGCGACATCGTCGAGAGGGGGCCGGACTGGTTTTCGGCCCAAGGTGTGCGCGGGGCCAAGGGATTCCGTTCCTGGTCGGTCTCCGGCCGTGTCGCGCGGCCGGGCGTCGTCGTCGCGCCGGCGGGCTCGACCGCGAAGGAGCTGATCGCGCTCACTGGTGGCATGGCGCCAGGCCATCGCCTCGCCGGCTATCTGCCGGGCGGCGCCTCGGGCGGCATCCTGCCGGCCACCCTCGCCGAGGAGCCGCTCGATTTCGGCACGCTCGACAAGCATGGCTGCTTCATCGGCAGCCATGCCGTGGTCATCTTGTCGGATCAGGATGATCTGCGCGCGGTGGCGCAAAACCTCCTCGCCTTCTTCGCTCATGAGAGCTGCGGGCAATGCACGCCCTGCCGCGCCGGGACGGAGAAGATGCATAGGCTGCTGAAGGCGCCGCGCTGGGACAAGGCCCTGCTCGGCGATCTCGACCAGGTGATGCGGGACGCCTCGATCTGCGGGCTGGGCCAGGCCGCGCCGAACCCGGTGCGCAGCATCCTGCGCTTCTTCCCGGAGGTGGCGGGATGACCGGCACCATCCGCTTCACGCTCGACGGCCACGCGGTCGAGGCCGGGCCCGACGAGACGATCTGGGAGGTCGCACAGCGCGAAGGCACCACGATCCCGCATCTCTGCCACCGGCCGAAGCCGGGCTACCGGCCGGACGGCAATTGCCGCGCCTGCATGGTCGAGATCGAGGGCGAGCGCGTGCTCGCCGCCTCCTGCATCCGCAAGCCCGCGCCGGAGATGAAGGTCACCAGCGCCTCGGAGCGCGCCATCAGCGCCCGCAAGCTGGTGATGGAGCTGCTCGTCGCCGACCAGCCGCCCCGCGAGAGCGCGCATGACGCCGCCTCGCCCCTCTGGAGCTTCGCCGACGCACAAGGCGTCGCGGTGAGCCGCTTCCCCTCGCGCTGGAATGGCGAGGACGGCATCCATCCGCCGCATCAGGACCTGTCGCACCCCGCGATGGCGGTCAATCTCGATGCCTGCATCGCCTGCGGCCTGTGCGAGCGCGGCTGCCGCGAGGTCCAGGTCAACGACGTCATCGGCATGGGCTTTCGCGGCGAGGCGCACCGGCCGGTCTTCGATCTCGACGACGCGATGCGGGCCTCGACCTGCGTCGGCTGCGGCGAATGCGTCGAGGCCTGCCCGACCGGGGCGCTGATGCCGAAATCGATCCTCGACATGGCGACGCAGGTCGGCAGCCGCGGCGCCGACGAGAGCGTCGCCAGCGTCTGCCCCTATTGCGGCGTCGGCTGCCAGGTTTCGTTCAAGGTCCGTGACGGGGCGATCGCCTATGTCGAGGGTCGCGACGGCCCGGCCAACGAGAACCGGCTCTGCGTCAAGGGCCGCTTCGGCTTCGACTATGTCGCGAGCCCGCTGCGGCTGACCCGGCCGCTGATCCGCCGCGAGGGCGCGCCCAAGGGCGTCAATGTCGACCCGGCGAACCTGCTGACGCATTTCCGCGAGGCGAGCTGGGACGAGGCGCTCGCTGCGGCGAGCGAGGGTTTCCTGAAGCTGAAACGCGAGCATGGCGGGCGCAGCGTCGCCGGCTTCGGCTCGGCCAAGGGCTCGAACGAGGAGGCCTATCTCTTCCAGAAGCTGATCCGCCAGGCTTTCGGCCACAACAATATCGACCATTGCACCAGGCTCTGCCACGCTTCCTCGGTCGCGGCGCTGATGGAAGGCATCGGCTCGGGCGCGGTCACCGCCGCCTTCAACGAGGCGCTGACATCCGATGTGATCGTCATCATCGGCGCCAATCCGACCGAGAACCATCCGGTCGCCGCGACCTATTTCAAGCAGGCTGTGAAGCGCGGCGCCAAGCTCGTGATGCTCGATCCGCGCGGCACGGCGCTGAAGCGGCACGCCGCGCATCTCCTGCAGTTCCGGCCGGGCAGCGACGTCGCGCTGCTCAATGCGATGATGCATGTCATTCTCGCGGAAGGCCTGCACGACCGCCAGTTCGTCGAGGCCCAGACCGAGGGTTTCGAGCGCCTCAAGGCCCATCTCGACGCCTATCCGCCCGAGGCGATGGCGCCGATCACCGGCATTGCGCCGGAGACCATCCGCACGGTCGCGCGGCTTTATGCCCGGGCCGAACGCGCCATCATCTTCTGGGGCATGGGGGTGAGCCAGCACAGCCACGGCACCGACAATGCCCGCGCCCTGATCTCGCTCGCCATGCTCTGCGGCCAGACCGGGCGGCCGGGCACCGGCCTGCATCCCCTGCGCGGCCAGAACAACGTCCAGGGCGCCTCCGACGCCGGACTTATCCCGATGGTGCTGCCCGACTACCAGAGCGTGACAGACCCCGCCGTGCGGGCCCGCTTCGAGGACCTCTGGGGCACGAAGATCGACCCGCAGCCGGGGCTGACCGTCGTCGAGATCATCGACGCGATCGACCGGCGCGAGATCCGCGGGCTCTATGTCATGGGCGAGAACCCGGCGATGTCCGATCCCGACCTCAACCATGCCCGCCACGCCCTGGCCTGCCTCGACCATCTCGTGGTGCAGGACATCTTCCTGACCGAGACGGCGATGTTCGCCGATGTCGTGCTGCCGGCCTCGGCCTGGCCGGAGAAGACCGGCACCGTCACCAACACCAACCGGCAGGTGCAGATGGGCCGCCCGGCCCTCGCTCCGCCCGGCGAGGCGAGACGCGATTTCGAGATCATCACGCAAATGGCCGAGAAGCTCGGCCTCGACTGGGGCTATGGCCATCCGCGCGAGGTCTTCGCCGAGATGACCCTGGCGATGCCCTCATTCGCCAACATCACCTGGGAGCGGCTCGAGCGCGAGGACGCCGTCGCCTATCCGAGCCTGTCGCCGGAGGATCCGGGCCAGTCGATCGTCTTCGCCGACGCCTTCCCGACACAGAGCGGGCGCGCCAGGCTGGTGCCGGCGAGCGGACTCAGCGCGGCCGAGGTGCCGGACGAGGACTACCCGCTCTATCTCACCACCGGCCGCCAGCTCGAGCATTGGCATACCGGCGCGATGACGCGGCGCGCCAGCGTGCTCGACGCGCTGGAGCCGGCGCCGACGATCTCGATGCACCCCTTCCTGATGCGCCAGCTCGACCTGCTCGCCGGCGAGACCGCGCTGGTGACGACGCGCCGTGGCCGGATTGCGCTCCCCGTGCGCGCGGACGAAGCGCTGCAGCATGACCTCGTCTTCATCCCCTTCGCCTATGTCGAAGCGGCGGCGAACCTCCTGACCAACCCGCAGCTCGACCCGCTGGGGAAGATCCCGGAGTTCAAGGTCTGCGCGGTGCGGGTGGAGAAGCTGCAGGAGATGGCGGCCGAGTGAGGGGGACGGGAACTCGGGTCTGCCGTGGACCCTTGCACCGGCATCTCGAGCGCGCCGCGCACGCAGGCCGCCGATCATCGCGCGGCGGCCATTCTCCGCCTACAGCCACCCGTTACGGCGAAAGCGCCAGTACAGGCTGCCGCAAATGACGACGATGGCCGCAATCACCCCGAAGTAGCCGTACTGCCATTTCAGCTCCGGCATGTGCTCGAAATTCATGCCGTAGATGCCGGCGATCGCGGTCGGAACCGCGAGGATGGCGGCCCAGGCGGCAAGGTGCCGGGTCGTCTCGGTCTGCTGCGCCTGGCCGATCATCAGGCTGGCTTCGAAGGCGAAGGCCAGCACCTCGCGCAAGCTGTCGATCTCCTCCTCGACGCGATGGACATGGTCGGTGACATCGCGGAAGAGCGGCTGCATCTCGGGGTCGAGCGGCTTGACCTCGGCATGCTCCAGGCGGCGGCAGACATCGACGAGCGGCACGACCGCCGTGCGCAGGCGCAGGAGATCGCGACGGAGAAGATAGAGGCGCTCGACGCGCGTCTTGGACAGGGTGCGCTTCAGCACCCGGTCCTCGATGGCGTCGACCTCGGCGGTGATGCTGTCCAGCACCGGCCGGTAATCGTCGACGATGAAGTCGAGGACGGCATAGAGGATGTAGTCCGCCCCGTGCGCGAGTGTCCTGGGACAGGCCTCGCAGTGCTGGCGCACGGCGCCGTAGGAGCGCGACGCCCCGTGGCGGACCGAGACGACGTAGCCACGCCCGACGAAGAGATGCGTCTCGCCGAACGCGATCCGGCCCTCGACCATCTGGGCGGTGCGCGCGACCACGAAGAGAGCGTCGCCATATTGCTCGACCTTGGGCCGCTGATGGGCGTTGTGGGCATCTTCGATGGCGAGTTCATGCAGGTCGAACTGGCGCTGGATCCGGCCGAGCAGCTCATCGGACGGCTCGAAGAGGCCGATCCATACCACGTGATCCGGGCGCTCATGCCAGGCGGCGGCTTCCTCGATGCTGCTGAGCTCCGCGACCTTGCGCCCGCCCGCGTAGACGCTCGCGGCGACGACCCCGGCCTCGTGTAAGGCCAGGTCTTTGGCCAGTGTGCCCGGCTGAAACTGCTCGTTCATCGCCGCATTATGCTCCGAGGGAAACCGGTTGCCCATGGAGCGGCGACCGCCCGCCATGTGCGCCCAGCAGCTATTCTGCGCCCGGCATGTTTTCGATGTGCTTCTGCGCGCTCCTCCATAAGCGTTTCATAAGGGCCAGCGGGATGACGTCTGCCCGAGAGGCGCGCACGTTCCGGCCGATGACGGCGGGAGCTCGTTGGTCGCGGCGTCGTCGTCACTGGTAGAGGAGCTCAGATACGCGCTCGACGACTTGCCCCGGCCCATCGATCGCCGCGCGCTCAATCAGGTTCCGCCGCATAGGCGGGGAGCGTTCAGGCCATCTGTGCGGTTCGAAAAGACCTTACGCCGGCCTTATGCGTCCCCTCGGCGGATCGTATGGCGGGCTTATGCCGATATGACCGATCATCCGCGGTCTCGTGGCGGAGGTTGGAATGGTCACCTGCGAAGCGTCTTTGAGGCGGCGGCGCGAGGCGGTATATCAAGCCACACGCCGCAGCAGGCCGTTCGACGGTATCGCGCGCGACCTGCTGCAGTCCTTCGTCCTGCTGCTTTTGCTCGCCGGCGTCCTGGCTCTGCAGATCTATTTCACGGCCCCCCATTAGGCGAAGGCTGAGAGCGCTGCCGAGCAATGCCGGCGTACCGATGGTGCGGACGAGCACCGGCATGAGGAACGTCGCAATGAGCGCCCAGAGGTCTCCGGAAGAGTTCAAGCTCCTGCCAGAGCCCGGCACGCTGCCGGCCTTGCAGCTGTTCAACGCTCCTTTCGTCGTTCGCTATCTCGTCGCGCTCGCGATGACGGCCATGGCAACGGTGGTGGCTGTCGGGCTCGACAGCGCGGTGACGATCCCGAACCTGTCCCTTGTCTTTGTCGTGCCCGTGCTCATCGCGGCCGTCGCTTTCGGCCTTGGCCCCTCGCTGGGCGCGGCGATCCTCGGGGCCCTTTCCTATAATTTCTTCCTGACCGAGCCGCGCTTCACGCTTCGCGTCGACGACCCCGCCAATATCTGGGCGATCGGGCTGCTCTTTGTCGTCGGCGTCGTTGCGAGCGCCGTGGCATCGACTGCCCGGCACAGGGCGGACGATGCGGCGCTTGGACGGCGGCAGGCCGCGGTCGTGCAGTCCTATAGCCGGGACATCGTCGCAGCCGTCGACCCGAGGGCGATCTTCTCCAGCACCGCCGATGCGCTCGAAGCGCTTTTCCAAGTCCCCGTCGTCGTGATGGCGATGTCGGAGACCTCGGTCGATTTCGTCGAGCGGCGCGGCAAGATCGAGCCTCGCGACGTGGATATCGAGGCGGCGCGGTCGTCGTTGACGACGGGCAAGGTTTCGGTGGCGGACATCTACCCGTTCGATGCCTCGCGCTTCGATTTCTGGCCGGTGATGACGTCTGCGGGAAGCCGGGCCGTCATCGGGCTGGCGTTCGATCCGGAGGAGCGCCCGCCCCATCCGGGCACCCTTGTCGAAATCGTCGCGAGCCTTGTTGCCCTGGCTCTCGACCGTCAGCATCTCCGATCCGGCCCCGCCGCGCGCCAGGCAGAGTGAGGCGCTCCAGGGTGGCGTTGATCACATCGGCTTTTTCTATCTATCCACCTTCATAAATCTATTTGTCTCACTCCGATGGCATTGGCAGCGTCCTGTGGGGACACCTGCAGACGATCGATCCATCGGAGGCAACGATCATGACGTCCTATACGCGCCGCGATACGCTCGCAGGAGCCATTGGCATCGGCCTGTCGACCTCTCTGGCAACGACCCCGGTCCGAGCGTCCCCGGACGGCATCTTCAAGCTGGGAATCGCCTCGGGAGATCCGTGGCCGGACGGCGTCGTCTTGTGGACGCGGCTGGTCCGCGATGCGCTCGCGGCCGATGGCGGCATGGGCGAGGCGCCCGTCGAGGTGGTCTGGGAGGTGGCACGCGACGAACGCCTGCGGGATGTCGTGCGGACCGGCGTCACCCTGGCCATGCCGGAATTCGCGCATTCGGTGCATGTCGAGGTCGGCGGCCTCGAACCCGGGCGCTCCTATTGGTACCGCTTTCGCGCCGAGAACACCGAGAGCCCGGTCGGCAGAACCCGCACCGCGCCTGCGCCAGGACAACAGGTGTCGCGCCTGCGCTTCGCCGCGGCCGCATGCCAGCACTGGATGTACGGGAACTGGGCGGCCTATCATCGGATGGCCGAAGACGACCTCGATTTCGTCCTGCATCTGGGAGACTACATCTACGAGGCTCCGTCATCGAGCCAGGCCGCCGTCAAGCAGAAGGTCCGCGACGTTCCCATCGATGTCCCGAAGACGCTGGCCGACTATCGCCGGATGCATTCCTGGTACAAGACCGACCCGGCGATCCAGACGGCGCATGCCGCCTTTCCCTGGATCGCGATCTGGGACGATCACGACGTCGAGAACGACTATGCCGGGAACCATGCTCCCGGCCGGCCTCCGACGGCGACGTTCCTGCGGCAGCGTGCTGCGGCCTATCAGGCCTATTGGGAGCACATGCCACTGAGGAACGCGCAGCGCCCGCTCGGGCCGGACGCGCTCCTCTATCGGCGCCTGGCCTTCGGCGACCTGATCGACCTCGTCATGCTCGACGAACGGCAATATCGCTCGCCGCTCGCCTGCCCGCCGCCGGCGCCAAAACTCGACCGGAGCCGCCTGGTATCGGCCGCCGAATGCGCCGATGCGTTCAGCCCGGAGCGGACTATGCTCGGGCTGGACCAGGAGAGCTGGCTGGCGCGCTGCCTTGCCGAGCCGGCTCGCGCACGCTGGCTGCTGCTCGGGCAGCAGCTCATGTTCTCGCCCTTCGAGCGCAAGATGAAATCCGGGATCGGCTTCTCCACCGACGGCTGGGGCGGCTACGCGGCGGCGCATCAGCGCGTCGTCGACCTCATCGCCGCGCGACCGAGCCGCGACACCGTCGTCCTCGGCGGCGATATCCACGGTTTCGTCGCCTCGAACGTGCCATCCCGGCAACAGGATCTGCGCTCGGAGGCCGTGGCGGCGCATATCGTCTGCGGGACCATCAGCTCGCGCCTGGGCGATCACAAGGGGTATATCGAATCGCTTCCGGACAATCCGCATATCCAGTTCGTCGACGCTCAACGTCACGGCTACACGCGCTGCACCTTCACGCGAGACCGCGCTTCATTCGAATTTCGCGTCGTCGACGACGTTCGTGACCCGATGTCCAATCTCGACACCCTGGCGGCCTTCGAGACCGAATGGGGCGCCGCCGGCTTGCGGCGCGTTTGACGGCGGGAGAACGCGCGAGGACGGAGTCTCCTTGTAGCGCTCGGCGATAAAGGCGCTGCAACATGACGCTGCGACCCATCGATAAGCTCACCTCGTTCGCCGGAACACCATGCCGCCATGGTGCAGCGTGTCCTCGTCGACGAATGTGCCGTCGGCGGTGAAGCCGGTATCGTCCCAGTAGTCGATATGGGTGCCACGAACTTCGTAGCGGCCCCGATAGGCGCTCTCCCTGGAGCCCCTTGCCTCGTCGTAGCGACCGTTCGGCAGAAGCTCATGCCGGATATGGCCGTCGGAGGTCACCCACATGCCGACATAAGGGTGGCTCTGCGCCGGCTGTGGTCGCGTCTGGGATTGTGCGGTCATTTGCGCGTGAGCCCTGTCGATTGGCATGAACGAAAAACTGAGGAGAGCGGAAAGTGCCAGCAGCGGAAGCTCTTTCAAGGCGCCCTCCTACTGCTTGCCCGCCGGCGTGGCACGCCGCTCGGCAAAGAGCTCCGACAGCGCCTGCGACGCCGTGATCGCGCGCGGGAAGCCGGCCGGAACGGTGACCATGTAGATGATCTCCTTCAGCTCGTTCTCGGACACGCCGATATTGAGCGCATAGCCGGCATGGACCTTCATGAAGGCCGTGTGGCCGGTGGCCGCGAAGGCAGCGACCGCAGCGAGCTGGCGCGTGCGGCTGTCGAGGCCGGGCCGCGACCAGACATCGCCGAGCGCGTAGGCCTCGGTCGCGTCCGCCAGGAAGGGAAACTCCTGCCGCATGCGCTCGAGCGTCGGCTGGGTCACGCCGTTGTTGAGGCTCCTGACGACGGTGTCGCCGCGCTTGCGCCGCTCCTCGGTCGTCTCGGCCATGGTGGGCACCGGCAGCGCGGCGAAAAGCAGGGCCGCCGCCGCAGTGCGCAGTGGAGCGTGCGTGGACATGGTCATGTTGACCTCCTCGTTTGCTGGGGGACGAACCTCGTCGGGAGCCATCCGGCTTCTCCTCTGCTTCTCCGCGTCCGTCGGAGTTGGCAGGACGGTAGAGGCAGGCCATTGTCGCGATAAGCCGTCGACAGCTCTCCAGCCTGGAAAGACATACTAACCAATGAATCCGGATCTGAACGCGCTTGCGGTGTTCACGCTGGTCGCCGAGGAGAGGAGTTTCCGCGCCGCAGCGGACCGGCTCGGCGTCACGCGTTCGGCCGTGAGCCAGACGATCAGGCGGCTCGAGGAGATTCTGGGGATCGCGCTCGTCCAGCGGACGACGCGCAGCGTCAGCCTGACCGAGGCGGGCGAGCGCCTCAACGCATCGTTGGCGCCGGCGATCGCCGAGATCAGGATTGCGATCGAGACCACCGCCAGCCTGCGCGGACGACCGCGCGGGCTGTTGCGCCTCGCCGTCTCGTCGATCGCCGAGACCTTCCTCGCGGGACCGCTCCTCGCGGGGTTCACCTCCGCCTGTCCGGACATCCAGCTCGACATCACGGTGACGGACGAGGAGTTCGACATCGTCACCGAGGGCTATGACGCCGGTGTGCGGCTCGGCGAGGTGATCGAGCAGGACATGATCGCGGTCCCCGTGTCGGGCGACCAGCGCCAGTCAGCCGTCTGCTCGCCGTCATACCTGGAGCGGTTCGGCGCGCCCGGCCATCCGCGCGAGCTTGCGGCCCATCGCTGCATCGGCTGGCGGCCCGCACCGAAGGTCGCGCCCTATCGCTGGGAGTTCGGCGAGGGAGGAAAGGAGTTCGCCGTCGCCGTCTCACCCGAGATCACGACCAACGACATGGCATTGATGATCAAGCTCGCCATCGCCGGCGCCGGCATCACCTTCGGCATGGAGGAGAGCTTCCGCCCGGCGATCGAACGCGGTGAGCTGGTGCCGATCCTCGAAGAATACTGTCCGCGCTTCTCCGGCTTCTACCTTTATTACCCCAGCCGGCGAAACCTCGCGCCAAAGCTGCGCGCATTGATCAACTACCTGCGCGCCAACCTCGCCTGACGCCGATCCCAACAAAAAACCCCGGACGCTCGCGCATCCGGGGTGAAGGTGCCTGGCCGCATCTTGGTGACCAGGTGGGAGGGAGCGGTCACCAGCCGGCGAGGACGGAGCCCTTGAAGCGCTCGGCGACGAAGGCCTTGATCTCGGGGGTGTGGTAGGATTCGAGCAGCGCCTTGACCCAGGGCTTGTCCTTGTCGACTGCGCGCACCGCGATCAGGTTGACATAGGGGCCCTTGGGGTCCTCGCGCAGGATCGCCGAGGTCGGCTCGATCTTGGCGTCGACGGCGTAGTTGGTGTTGATCGCGGCTGCGGCGACGTCGGCGAGCGAGCGCGCCGTCTGGGCGGCCTCGATCTCGATGATCTTCAGCTTCTTCGGGTTCTCGGTGATGTCGGCGACGCTCGGCTTGAAGCCGACGCCGTCCTTGAGCTTGATCACGCCCTTGTCCTGCAGGAGCAGCAGCGAGCGGCCGCCATTGGTCGGATCGTTCTGAATCGCGACCGTGGCGCCGTCCGGCACCTCGGCCCAGCTCTTGTACTTGGCCGAGTAGATGCCGAGCGGGAAGTTCACGGTGAGCCCGACATTGACGAGCTTGAAGCCACGATCCTTCACCTGGTTGTCGAGATAGGGCTGGTTCTGGAAGGAATTGGCCTCGAGCTCGCCGGCGTCGAGCGCCTGGTTCGGCACGACATAGTCGGAGAACTCGATGATCTTGAGGTCGAGGCCCTTCTTGGCGGCGAGCGGCTTCACCTTCTCGAGTATCTCGGCATGGGGGCCGGGCGAGACGCCGATGCGGACGACCTGGCTCTGCTGGGCGAGCGCGGGGGCTGCGAGCGCGAGGCTTAAGGCCAGCGAAGACAGGAGCGCGGCGCGGCGGGTGGTGATGGACATGGTGTTTCCTTGCGGGTGGTGAACGGTTGAACGGGAAGGCTCAGGCGTGGCGCAGGCGCTTGTTGAGGCGCCGCGCCAGGCGGTCGCCGATGCTCTGCACGGTCTGGACGAGGACGATCAGCACGGCGACGACGATCGCCATCACGTCGGGCATGAAGCGCTGGTAGCCGTAGCGGATGCCGAGATCGCCGAGCCCGCCGCCGCCGACGGCGCCGACCATGGCCGAGAAGCCGACCAGGCTGACGATGGCGAGCGTGAGGCCCAGCGTGATCGCCGGCAGCGCCTCGGGCACCAGCACCTTGCGTACGATCTGCAGCGGGCTCGCGCCCATGGCGCGAGCGGCCTCGACCAGGCCCTGGTCGACCTCGCGGATCGCGCCCTCGATCAGGCGCGCGATGAAGGGCGTCGCCGCAAGGGTGAGCGGGACCATGGCGGCATTGGTGCCGATCGAGGTGCCGGCGATCAGCCGGGTGAACGGGATGATCGCGACGACGAGGATGATGAAGGGCGTCGAGCGCGTGGCGTTGACGACGACCCCGAGCACGGCGTTCACGGCGGGCGCCGCGAAGAGCTCGCCGCGCTTGCTGGTCGCCAGGAAGACGCCGAGCGGCAGGCCGAGCACGGTGCCGAGCCCCGCGGCGACCGCAACCATCAGCAGCGTGTCGCCGGTCGCCTGGACGATGAGGCGGATCAGTTCAGGAGACATGGCCGAGGACCTCCGCCTTGAGTTCGAGGCTCTTCAGCGCGCCGAGCACGGCCGAGTATTCCGGATCGCGCGCCGGCACCGAGACGAGCAGGCTGCCGAAGGGCTGCCCGGCAATGGCGTCGATGCGGCCCGCCAGGATGTTGACGTCGACGCCAACCACCGAACTCAGCCGGCTGATCACCGGGGCGGTGGCGTTCTCGCCGGTGAAGGTGATGCGCAGCAGCGCATTGTCGCCCTCGCGCGGCTCGGTGCGGAGCCGCTCAGTGAGATGGGGCGGCAGCTCGACGCCGGTCACGGTCTCGACGAAGCGCGCCGTCGTCGGATGCCGCGGCCGGGTGAAGACGGCGAAGGTCTCGCCCTCCTCGACGATGCGGCCGCCCTCGATCACCGCGACGCGGTCGCAGATCTCCTTGATCACCGGGATCTCGTGGGTGATCAGCAGGATGGTGATGCCGAGCTCGCGGTTGACGCGCTTGAGCAGGGCGAGGATCGACTGCGTCGTCTCGGGATCGAGCGCCGAGGTCGCCTCGTCGCAGAGCAGGACTTTCGGGTCGGTCGCCAGCGCCCGGGCGATGCCGACGCGCTGCTTCTGGCCGCCGGAAAGTTCGGCCGGATAGCGCCCGCGTTTGTCGGCGAGGCCGACGAGATCGAGCAGCCTGGCGACGCGGGCGATGATCTCGCCTTTGGGCGTGCCGGCGATCTCCAGCGGCAGCGCGACATTGTCGAAGACCGTGCGCGAGGAGAGCAGGTTGAAATGCTGGAAGATCATGCCGGTCGAGCGCCGGCGCGCCCGCCAGCCCGCCTCGGTCAGCCCGGTGACGTCCTCGCCCTCGAGCAGGATGCGGCCGGAGCTCGCCCGCTCCAGCCCGTTGACGAGGCGGATCAGCGTCGACTTGCCGGCGCCGGAGCGGCCGATCACGCCGAGGATCGCGCCGCGCGGCACGGAAAGATCGATGCCTTCGAGCGCCGTGACGGCGCCCTGGCCGCGCCGGGTCGGGAAGACCTTGCCGACCTTCTCGAAACGGATGGCCGCTTCGGCAATGGGGATGGGAACGGCGCCGACGCTGAAGGCGTCGGGCCTGAATGGGGCGTTCATCATGACCTCAGAAATGGGTGTGGCAGGACCAGTGACTGATCCCGAGTTGTTCGCGCGTCACGTCGTGGATCGAGCGGCGGCGCGCCTCGCGGGCTTCCTCGTCATCCCCGACCGGCCACGCCGCGCGCGGCGGCTGGCCGAGCTCGGCCGGAAAGGCCCGCTCGAACCACGCTGCGAGATGGACGCGGAGGGCGCCGAGGGCCGTGCTGCGCTCCCCCGTCATGACGCCAGCCGCAATCTGTGTCCGGCGCGCGGCTTCGCGAGCTGACGGGCCGCGGACTCGGCGGCGCCCGGCGTCGCGAAACGATGCCCCTCGAGGGCGCCGAATGCCGCCGAGGCGGAAATGAAGGTGAAGAAGCGCTCGTCGGCGCGGCGGTTGACGAGCCCGACCTGGGTCTCGCCGATCTCGATGACATAGCTTTGTGAATGCGTGGACATGGCGTGCCTTTCGCCGCTGAAACGGCGCTCGAATGGGATCTGACTGGAAAAGGAGCCCGGCAGCGCGGGCAGTCGTTCAGTTCAGGATCGTCATTCGACAACAGCAGGCGGCCGGAAGCCTGGCGGCGGCTGGTCGGGGCAGGATCGAAATCGTCATGTCAAACTCCGCTTTAGCGTTTGGTGACGCGGCGCAAGCTGCTCGCTCAAATCTCCGCGGACGCCGGAACCCAAGTCCGGCGACGGCTTCAATCTGGTCCGAGGCATCCTGTTTGTCAACCCGATCGTTCTTTTAAAAAAACACGACGAGCGATACGAAGCTTTCCGGCCGAAGCCGGGAAACAGCAGAATCTTTCGTCGCGCAGCCTCGGCCTCGTCCTGCGACAGCAGGCGGCTTGACGGATGGCGGGCCGGCGCGCCATGTCGCCTGATGTCGGCTTTCGCCCCCCTGCTCGCGCGCCTGCGCCGCTCCGGTCTCGGAGCCTGGCTGGCGGCGTTCTATGGGCTCGCCGTGCTAGCTGCCGGGCTTGCGCCAACGCTCGTGCTGGCAGCGCATCCGGCATTGGCGGCCGCGACGCTGTGCTCGGGACAGCCTGCGGCCGATCCGGAGAGCCCGCAGCCGCAGCAAGGCCAGCTGCATTGCCAGGGCTGCCCGGCCAACCCGGTCGTCGCCGCGCCGCCGGGCGCACTGCAACCCGCAAGCCTGCGGATCGCCGTCACGCTCGCCCAGCCGGCCCAGCATGAGACGGGCGTTCTGCCGGGCATCGGTCTCGGCCTGCCGCAATCGCGCGCGCCGCCGGCCCGCAGCTAGAAGCCTGCCGCTTTCCCCGCGCTCCTCGACGGCTCCGCCGCAGGAATCCGGGCCTTCTGGCCGTTCGCGAACGGCCATGTTCCCTTTTCAGGACCTTTCCGATGCACAAGCCCGTTCATTATCTCGCCGCGATCGCCTTCGCGCTCGCAGGCACCACCGCCTTCGCCCATGACTACAAGGCCGGCCCGCTGAAGATCGACCATCCCTGGTCGCGCGCCACGCCGGCCGGTGCCAAGGTCGGCGGCGGCTATCTCTCGATCGAGAATACCGGCACGACGCCCGACCGGCTGGTCTCGGTCTCGGCCCCCTTTGCCGGCCGTGGCGAGATCCACGAGATGGCGGTCAACAATGGCGTCATGACCATGCGCGAGCTGGAAAAGGGCATCGAGATACCGCCAGGCGCCAAGGTCGAGTTCAAGCCCGGCGGCTTCCACATCATGTTCCAGGAGCTGAAGCAGCCCCTGAAGCAGGACGAGCGCCTCAAGGCGACGCTGACCTTCGAGAAGGCCGGCACCGTCGAGGTCGAATTCAAGGTCGAGGGCATCGGCGCCAAGGGCTCGTCCGGGGCGGCCGAGCACAAGCATCACTGAGGATCAACCAGGCAGCGCGCTTCCCTTCTCCCCCTGCGGGAGAAGGTGGCTCGGCGAAGCCGAGACGGATGAGGGGTCACGCGACCTTCGAGTCATGCTCGCCCTCGTGGCGAGCATCCACGTCTTGAATACGGCATTCGATAGACGAAGACGTGGATGGTCGGGACAGGCCCGACCATGACGCGGAAAGGGCGCGCGCGACCCCTCATCCGGCGCTTCGCGCCACCTTCTCCCGCAGGGGGAGAAGGGAAGAGGCGCGCTCGCTTCACACCTTCGCGCGCGGATCGTGCTTTGCCAGCCGCGCCAGCAGGTAGTCGACCTCGGCCTTCGCTGCGGCGGTGAGGCCGGCGCCCGGCTTGCGCTGGGCGTCGCTGGCCAGGATGCCGCGCTTCATCATCGTGTATTTGCGGACGGCGAGGCCGACGCCCTGCTGCTGCTCGTAGCGCAACAGCGGCAGATGCGCGTCGAAGATGTCATGGGCCGCGTCGCGCTTGCCCTCCTTGCTGAAGCGCACCACGTCGATCAGCAGCTCCGGGAAGGCGTAGCCGGTATTGGCGCCGTCGGCGCCGCGCTCCATCTCGAAATCGAGGAAGAGGCCGCCATTGCCGGTCAGGATCGCGATCTTGCGCAGCGAGCCGTCGGCCTGGAACTTGCGCAGGGTCGAGATCTTCTCGAGCCCCGGCCAATCCTCATGCTTCAGCATCACGCAGGAGGGATTGTCCTGGACGATGCGGCGGATCACGGCCGGCGTCATCACCACCGAGAGCGTCAGCGGATAATCCTGGATGACGAAGGGGATGTCGGTGCCGATCGCCTCGACCGCCTGCGCGTAATAGCCGACGATCTGGTCGTCGGTGCGCAGGCTTGGCGGCGGCGCGATCATCACGCCGCCGGCGCCGAGAGCCATCACCTGGCGCGCCAGCGAACGCATCGCGGCGAAGCCGGGCGCCGAAACGCCGACGATGATCGGCTTGCCGCCCATCTTCGCCACGGCGCGCTTGACCAGGCCGACCGATTCCTCCGGCTCGAGCTTGGGCGCCTCGCCCATGATCCCGAGCACGGTGACGCCGTCCGAGCCGATGCCGGCATAGAACTCGAACAACCGGTCGGTGCTGGTCCAGTCGACGCTGCCATCGGCATTGAAGGGCGTCGGCGCGATGGGATAGACGCCGGCGGCGTCGGGGGTCAGGCGCATGTTCACAATTCCTTGGGAGCTAATTCAAACGATCCGGGCACGCACGGTGCCGATGCCGGCGATCTCGCCTTCCAGCACGTCGCCACGCTCGACTGCGGCGACGCCTTCCGGCGTGCCGGTAAAGATCAGGTCGCCGGGCGCGAGCGCCACCAGGCCGGAGAGATAGGCGATGGTCTCGGGCACGCTCCAGATCAGCTTGGAGAGGTCGGAGCTCTGGCGCACGCGGCCATTGACGGTGAGCTCGATCTTGCCGGCGCTGGGGTGGCCGCTATGGCTCGCCGGCGCGATCTCGCCGATCGGCGCTGACTGGTCGAAGCCCTTACTCATGTCCCAGGGGCGGCCGGCCTTCTTGGCCTCGCCCTGCAGGTCGCGGCGGGTCATGTCGAGCCCGGCGGCATAGCCATAGACATGGGCCAGCGCCTCGGCCTCGGGGATGTCCTTGCCGCCGGTGCCGATCGCGACGACCAGCTCCATCTCGTGATGCAGGTCCTTGGTCTTGCTCGGATAGGGCATGTCGGCGCCGTTGATGACGAGCGCGTCGGCCGGCTTGGAGAAGAAGAACGGCTCCTCGCGGTCGGGGTCGCCGCCCATCTCGCGGGTGTGCTCGGCATAGTTGCGGCCGACGCAGAAGACCCGCCGGACCGGAAAGAGACCGCCGCCGGCCACCGGCACCGCGCTGATGGCGGGCGGATCGATCACGTAGTTCGTCATGGCGGGCGCTCCCTCTTGGTTCCGCCGTTCATGCGGGAGCGAGCGCCGCGAGGCAAGGGGCCGGCGCCTCCTAGCGGGGCTGCGCGCGCGGCATTGCCGGCCGGGATCAGGCGCCGACCGGCGTCTCCTCGACGGTCGGCAGAAGCCGTTCGATCACGGCCCGCAATTCGCGCGCGGCCGCCTCGACATCGTCCTGGACGAAGAGCGCGCCGATCACCGCGACGCCATCGGCGCCGGCCTCGATCACCGAGGCCGCATTGGCCGCCGTGATGCCGGCAATGGCGCCGACCGGCAGGGATCCCAGCACCGACGCGGCTTTCCGGCGCAGGGCCGCGAAGCCGTCGAGCCCGAGCGGCGCGTCGGCATTGTCCTTGTGCGCGGTCTGGAAGACGCCGCCGATGCAGGCATAGTCGATCTTCGCCGCCGCCAGCTCCTTGAGCTCGTCCTCGTGCTTCAGCGTCGCGCCGATGATGGCGCGCGGCCCGAGCAGGCGGCGAGCGTCGTTCGGCTTCATGTCGTCGGCGCCGAGATGGACGCCGTCGGCGCCCGACGCCAGCGCGACATCGACCCGGTCGTTGATCAGCAGCGGCACATGGGTGCCGTGCAGGGCCGAGCGGATGGCGCGGGCCTCGCGCACCATCTCGCGCGTCGTCTCGGTCTTGGCACGAAGCTGGATCAGCGTCGCGCCACCTTCGGCGGCGGCGCGTGCCAGATCGGCGAGCGAGCGGCCGCCGGCGATCTGCGGATCGACGATGCCATAGAGGCGGATATCGACGCTCATGACCGCTCTCCCATGTGCGCCCGCAGGGTCGCTTCGTCGAGATTCGCCAGTGCGTCGATCAGCTCCGGCTCGAAGCTGCCCGGCCCCCTCGCCCGCTCCGCCGCGATCTCGCCGGCGATGCCATAGGCGGTCAGGGCCACTGCGGCCGCGACGACCGGGTCCTTCTCGACCGCGCAGCAGGCGGCGATCAGGGCGCCCGCCGCGCAGCCGACGCCGGTGACCTTCGTCATCAGCGGGTGGCCATGGGCGACGGACAGCGTCCCGGTCGCCCCAGTGATGCGATCGACCTTGCCGGTGGTGACGAGGGTCAGGTCGCGGTCGCGTGCCGCCTCGAGATCGGCTTCGAGCGCGGCCATCTCGGTGGCGTTGCCGCGCACGACGATGTTCGAGAGCCGCAGCACCTCGCGCGCCACATGCCGGCGCAAGGGCGAGAGCTCGACGAAGACCGGGTCGAAGACGAGTGGCTTAGCCCGATCGCGCGCCACCTCGAGCAGTTTGGGGATGGCGAGCTCGCTCTCGGCATTGATCGTGCCGATATTGATCAGGATCGCGCCGGCGCCTTCCGCCATCGCCGCGACCTCGTCGACATGGATCGCCATCGAGGGGATCGCGCCGAAGGCGAGCAGCATGTTGGCGGTGATGTTCTGCGCCACCGTATTGGTCAGGCACTGCACGCGCGGCCGGCCTTCCGCCACGCGCCTCAGCACCGCCGCGACGGCTTTCGCGTCGAGGCGGTCAGCGGTCACTGTCGCGCTCATTCGGCGGCCGGCAAATAGAGATTGCCGCCCTTGGCGAGGAATTCCTGCGACTTCTCCGCCATGCCTTGCTGGGCCATGCCCTCGAGCGCAGCGCGCTCATTCTCGCCCATCGCCAGCACCTCGGCGCGCAGATCCTGCGTGATCTTCATCGAGCAGAATTTTGGCCCGCACATCGAGCAGAAATGCGCGACCTTGTGGGCGTCCTTCGGCAGGGTCTCGTCATGGAAGGAGCGCGCCGTGTCGGGATCGAGCGCCAGGTTGAACTGGTCCTCCCAGCGGAAGTCGAAGCGGGCGCGGGAGACGGCGTCGTCGCGGATCTTCGCGGCCGGATGGCCCTTGGCGAGATCGGCGGCATGGGCGGCGATGCGGTAGGTGATCACGCCGGTCTTGACGTCGTCGCGGTTCGGCAGGCCGAGATGCTCCTTCGGCGTGACATAGCAGAGCATGGCGCAGCCATACCAGCCGATCATCGCCGCCCCGATGCCCGAGGTGATGTGGTCATAGCCCGGCGCGATGTCGGTGGTCAGCGGGCCCAAGGTATAGAACGGCGCCTCGCCACATTCGCGCAGCTGCTTGTCCATGTTCTCCTTGATCTTGTGCATCGGCACATGGCCGGGGCCCTCGATCATCACCTGGCAGCCCTTGTCCCAGGCGACCTTGGTGAGCTCGCCCAGCGTCTCCAGCTCGGCGAACTGGGCACGGTCATTGGCGTCGGCGATCGAGCCCGGACGCAAGCCGTCTCCGAGCGAGAAGGAGACGTCGTATTTGCGCATGATGTCGCAAATCTCGTCGAAGCGCTCGTAGAGGAAGCTCTCCTTGTGATGCGCCAGGCACCAGCGCGCCATGATCGAGCCGCCGCGCGAGACGATGCCGGTGACGCGGTTCGCCGTCAGCGGCACGTAAGGCAGGCGCACGCCGGCATGGATGGTGAAATAGTCGACGCCCTGCTCGGCCTGCTCGATCAGCGTGTCCTTGAACACCTCCCAGTCGAGCTTGATCGGGTCGCCGCCGACCTTCTCCAGCGCCTGATAGATCGGCACCGTGCCGATCGGCACCGGCGAGTTGCGCAGGATCCAGGAGCGGATGTTGTGGATGTTGCGGCCGGTCGAGAGGTCCATGACCGTGTCGGCGCCCCAACGGATGGCCCAGACCAGCTTCTCGACCTCCTCGGCCGCGCCGGAGGTGACGGCCGAATTGCCGATATTGGCGTTGATCTTGACCAGGAAGTTGCGGCCGATCGCCATCGGCTCCAGCTCGGGATGGTTGATGTTCGCCGGGATGATGGCGCGGCCGCGCGCGATCTCCTCGCGGACGAATTCGGGCGTGACGAACTCGGGAACCGAGGCGCCGAAGCTTTCGCCATCGGCATGGCGCTCCTTCGCGCCCTCCAGCATCGCCGCCCGGCCGAGATTCTCGCGATGGGCGACGTAGATCATCTCGGGGGTGATGATGCCGGCTCGGGCGAACTCGTATTGCGTCGCCATCTGGCCGGGCCTGGCCTCGAGGATCGGGCGCTGCGCCGGGCAGGACGGGACGAGATGCTCCTCGCCGATATGACCGTTATCGGCGGCGGTCACAGTGCGGCCGGGCACGGTCTGGAAGCCGCGGGCGTCGAGCCAGGCCCGGCGCGGCTGCGGCAGGCCGGCATTGAGGTCGATCGAGACGTCGGTCTCGGTGAAAGGGCCGGAGGGGTCGTAGATCCGCACCGGCGGCTCGGAATCCGTGGTGAGCTGCACCTCGCGGAACGGGACCCGCATTTCGGGATGCTCGGGCGGCGCGACATAGATCTTGCGCGAGCCGATGATCGGACCGGTCGTCACCGTTTGCGGCGCGGTCTTGACGCTGTTCTTCTGCGGTTTGGTGTGGGCGTTCATGGGATCTCCTCCTTGGTCCAAGGTTCAGGAGATCCGGGTTTAGAAGCGGTCCAGTCGCTGTCTGCGGATACGGGTAGGGCCCATGCCGCGTTCCAGTCCCTCCGCCGGTATGACCCGGATCAGGTTCGACGGGTTCGGCTTATCGCCATCTCAGCCCTTGCGAGCACCCCTCGGAACAGCGCGGAAGGTAGGCGTGCCGGCGGCGATGCGCAAGCCGGCAACAGAGCAGCGGCCATGCCGCCGCGACATTGCGCCGAGCGGAGGCCTTCCCGCAAATGACGGATACTTCAGGCGAAGATGTCGAGATTCTGGCCCTGGCCCTCGGCGAGGGCTGCCTTCTGCATGTCGGCGCTCTGCTGCAGCATCGCCACGAGCGCCTGGTCAGCGTCGGCCTGCTGCTTCACCATCTCGGTCTGCAGGGCCTGGCGCGTGGTGGCGGCCTGCGTCGCGACGAAGGCCTGCGCAATGGCAACGGAATCGCTCATGTCGATGCTCCTCGCCGCGAGCATAGGCGGCGAGCCTTACGCAAATCTGAATCCGAAACCGCGAGCGCTACCGAGTAGGTGCGATGATCGACGGCACCGGCTTCGGCATCGGCACTTCGCGGCTCGGGTTCGGCGGCCCCGAACGGTCTCGCGCCAACCGCTCGCGCTCCCGCGTCGCCTCGACGCGATCGGAGCGCGGCTCGACCTTTTGCACCTCGCCTGCATTCGGCGCCATCGGCACGCCTGGTGCGCGCTGCTGGCGCTGTTGCGGCGGCGGCGATTGCGCCGCGACGGCCTCGGCCGCAACGAGACCCGCTAATATCAGGGCAATCAGGAGCCATTGGGTCTTGCGCATGCCACCCCTCCAGTCGGGCCGGCAGCCATGACCGGCCTGTTGGAACAACCGGCACAGGCGAGGCTGGTTCCAGCGCGGTGCCGGAATTGCCCATGCCGCACGCGGTTGCGATAGTCGCCGCCAGGTGATGTGACGCGATACCGGCTGGAAAGCGATGACCG
This sequence comes from Allobosea sp., assembly GCF_051860145.1. GTDB lineage: Bacteria > Pseudomonadota > Alphaproteobacteria > Rhizobiales > Beijerinckiaceae > Allobosea. The sequence goes on from NZ_JBHYEM010000001.1 coordinate 178,347, forward strand.
ACAAGGACGGGGCGAGCGAGATGTTGCGGCAGTTCCTCGCATACGAGAGGAACGCTCTCACAGCCGTGCCGCAGGCCGAGTTCGCCACGTTGCAACAGGCTTACCGCAGGTTGCTGCCGCCGAAGCAGAGCCAGCCCGCCGTGCTCGCCAAGCCCCTGCCTTTGCTCTGGATCTTCGGCTTCGACGAGAACGGCTCGGTGGCGGGCGGACCGACAGCGAATGCCGCCGAGCTGAAGCAGCGTCTCAAACTGTTGAACTATGTCTGCAAATTCAGCCATCTGCCGGGGCAGCGCGCCAAGGCCAAGAATTTCGCCGCCTTCACCGGTGAGGGCGAACGCCTGCTCGCGACGCTACGCCATCTCAACTACCGGCATGACAAGCGCGACGACGGCTATTGGGTCACCGAGCTCGGCTTCTGGGGCATGGTCCTGATCGTGCTGCTGACGCCGGGCGCCCGCGTCGCGCTGCTGCGGGATTTCCTCGACGGCGGCTTGAACCTGCCGCGACAGGACGAACACCATTCCATCCTGCTCGGCCATGCCGAAGCCGCCCTGCCCCTGGCGCAGCCGGCCGAGCCGGAATTCATCGCCCTGATCGATCGCCTGTCGCAGGCCGAGCGCGCGCGCCGCACCGGCAGCGAGAGCATGGCCCTGGCGAAGGCGCTCGATCTCGGCCTCGACGGCGACGACTGGGTGATCGGATGCGCGATCCCAGAGGCCGGCGGCTCCGGATACCTGCTCTCGCTGTCGCTGCGACCCATGCCCGAATTCGACTGGTCGCTCGGCATCATCGACAGCGGCAATCATAGCCGTTTCGACGAACGCAACGGCAGCGTGCTCCGGAACGATGTTGGGATCACGCCGCTCGGCGCCGGCAATCTCCAGGCTTTTCCGCGCTGGCTGAAACAGGCGGAGCGGGAATTGGGGGTCCGCTTCGACCTCGACGCCTCCCGCTTCGTCACCGGCCGCAAGCGTTCGGCGGTGGCGCGACTGCGTGCCTGGATCGAGGAGGTCTGAGCAAGACGAGGCGGCGCCGCAACGCCGCCTCGTCTCTTGCCTCACTGCTGGTTCTGGCCGGTGAGCAGTGGGGTGATGCGCCTGAGCGTCACGCGCCGGTTCTCGCGCGAGGCCTCCTGCGTGTTCACTTTGAGATATTGCTCGCCATAGCCCTGGGTCGTCAGGTTCTCCGGCGGCACCTGGAAGTCGCGGGTCAGGATTTCGCCGACCGACTGCGCCCGGCGATCCGACAGCGACAAGTTGTCGACATCGGGACCGACGGCGTCGGTATGGCCCTCGACGAGGAAGACCTCGTTCGGCGAGCTCTGCAAGGCCTGCCGGATCGAGGCCGCGATCACCGACAGGCGCTGCGCCTGTCCCTGCGAGACCTCCCACGACCCCGTCTCGAAGGTGATCGTGTCGATATCGACGCTGCGCATGCGGGCGCGCAGGTCGGGCGAGTAGCGCACCTCGTCGAGCGTGTAGCGTCGCGGCAGCGGTGCGACCGGCGGGGCCATGATCGTCTCGTAGATCAGGCGCTCGTCGGCCTGGTCGGCGTCGACGACATAGCGCTCGCGCGGGATCCGCAGCGGCGGCTGTTCGAGCACGACGACCTCCTCGGCGAAGCTGGGGCGGCCACCATCGCGGCGCGTATTGTCGATGATCACGACCTCGCGCCCGTCGCGATCGAAGCGGGTCCGCCTGATCAGGCGGCCATCCTCGTCGGTGACCGTGACGACGCGGGTGCCGTCGGGACGTTCGAACACGGTCCGCGTCTCGCCGTCACGGCGCTCGGTGCGGCCCTGCCAGCCGAGATCGCGGAAGCGCTGGTCCTCGTCGCGACGGATGACATAGCGGTCGTCGTCGCCACGAATGATCGTGCGGCCGGGCTCGCGGATGATGGTGACGTCGCCCTCGCGGCGCTCCTCGCGCCGGCCGCGCACGTCGTCGAGCCGGTCGGCGCCCTGGGTCGCCATGATGCCGCCGAGAACGCCGGCCGATCGCAGCCGCGCCGCCAAGGCCGATGCCGCCACGGCGACCCTGCCTGTCGGGGGCCATCGGCTGGCCCGGCACGCCGGGTTGGCCGGGCGGCGGCGTGACCTGCGGCTGGAGCTGGCCGGGCTGGGGCTGCCCCGGCGGGCGGGCGATCGGGGGCTGGCCCGGCGGCACGCCGGTCTGACCCGGCTGCGCGGGCCCCGTGCCGGGCGGACGGGCGCCCGGCTGGCCGGGTTGCGGCGCTGGCGGCGTGGCCTGGGTTTGGCCGGGGATGCCGGGCGGAGTGCCCGGCGGACGCGCCACCGGGGGAACGCCGGGTTGACCGGGCTGAGCGGCAGGAGGCTGGCCGGGTTGCGGCGCCGTCCCGGGCGCAGTGCCCGGCGGGCGCGCCACCGGGGGAACGCCGGGCTGGCCGGGCTGAGCCGCAGGCGGCTGGCCGGGCTGCGGCGGAGCGCCGGGCGGCTGGCCGGGACGCGCGGCGGGCGGCTGGCCTGGGGTCGTCACGGGCGGCGTCGCCTGGGTCTGGCCGGGCGCCGTCGCGGGCGGCACGGGGGTGGGCCGCGCAGCCGGCGGCTGGCCGGGCGGCGTGCCCGGCGGGCGAGCCGACGGAGGAGCGCCGGGCGGCTGGCCGGTCTGCGGCGCTGGCGCGGTACGCGGAGCCGTGGGCACAGCCGGCGGAACGGGCGCGCTCGGAGCGGTCACTGCGGGCGGAACGGGCGTCGGACGCGTGGGCGCCGTCACCGGCGGCGGCCGGACGGCCGGCGGCTGACCGGGAACGGGCTGCGGACGCGTCGCCGGCGGGCTGCCGGGCTGCTGCGCGCCGGGCGCCATGATCGGTGGGACAGCCCGCGGCATGGGCGGATCGCGACGCGGCTCGGGCGGCGCGCCTGTCGGCGGCGCGGGGCGCGGTGCGGTGGGGGCCGGGGTGGGCTGACGCTGGGCCGGTGGCGCCGCCCCGGGAGCGGCCGGTGCCGCTGGCCGCTGCACGGCCGGAGGAGCGCCGGGCGCTCCAGGCGCAGGGCGCGGTCGCTCGGGCCGGGTCTCGGCCGGACCGCCGGGCGCACCTTGCGGGCGCTGCCGGCGACGCTGGTCGGGCGCGTCATCGGACGAAGCCGGCGGCGCTTGCGCGATTTGCGGGAATGGCTGGCCCGGCTCGATCGCGAAGCCGGCCTGCGACAGGGTCAGGCCAGGGAGAACGGTTCCGATCAGGAGCCAGCTCTTGGTGCGCGTCATGGGGTCCGTTTCCTTATTGAGGATTTGGCGCAACAGTGCGCCCGCGCACTGAACCCGCCATGAACCGAAAACGGCCGAAATCGGGCAGGGTTCCCGGAACCCTGCCCGCTCCCTTGCTGCACGCGCCTTTGCCCTGCCGAGCGCTAGAGACCCGCCTCCTGCTTCACATAGGCCGCGATCTCGGCATGGCTCGCGAACCAGCAATCGCCCTTCGCCTTGGCGTGCCGGATCAGCTCCTCGAGGATCCAGAAGCGCGAGCGGTAGGTGATGACATGGGGGTGCATGGTCAGGAGGAAGAGCCCGCCATCCTCATAGGCGCCGTCGAACTCGCGGCGGAAGATGTCGAACACCGCCTCGGGCGCGGTATAGGGCCTGAGCGCCTGGAAGCGGTTCATGTTGAAATAGACCGCGTCGTCGCGGATCCACTCCACCGGCAGCTCGACCATGCCGGTGGCCTCGCCCTTCTCGACGATCTCGTAGGGATCGTCATCGGCGAAGAGCGACGAGTCGTAGAGCAGGCCGAGCTCGCGCTCGACGCTCAGCGTCACCTCCGAGAAATCCCAGGACGGCGTGCGCATCCCGACCGGCCTGACGCCGGTGACCTTCTCCAGCGTGTCGGCGGCGCGCAGGTGCAGCTCGCGCTCGGCTGCCGGCGGCACGGCAGTGTTGACCTCGTGGATCCAGCCATGCAGCCCGATCTCGTGGCCTTCGGCGATCACCCGGCGCTGCTCGTCGGGATAAAGCAGCGCGGTCACCGCCGGCACGAAGAAGGTCGCCTGGATCTGCTCCTTCGCCATCAGGTTCAGGATGCGCGGCATGCCGGCGCGGTTGCCATACTGGCCCCAGGACAGCCGGCCGACCGACGCGCCGCCGTCGCGCAGCTCATTGGTCTCGTGGTCGACGTCGAAGGAGAGCGCCACCGCGCAGCGGGCGCCGTTCTTCCACCTGGCCGGCTTGAGGTTGCGGCCGGCGCGGACGCGGTCGACCTTGGCGCGCCAGGTCTCTTCCGGCCATTGCCAGGGTTCGAGTTCGGCCATTGCAGTGCCTCCTTGTTCTCGGTTCGAACACACCGTCATTCCGGACAAGCCGCTCAAGCGGCGCAGCTCCGGAACCCGTCGTAGAGCGGGAACCCTACGACGGATTCCGGCGCTCGGCTTCGCTGCGGCCGGAATGACGACGGGTGCAAAAACTCATGGCGTCGGCAGCACGGGCACGGCGGCGAGCAGGCGCTTCGTGTAGTCGTGCTGCGGATTGTCGTAGATCTCGCCCGCCGGCCCCTCCTCGACGATCCAGCCGCGATACATGATCGCCACCCGGTCGCAGAGATGGCGCACCACCGAGAGGTCGTGCGAGATGAAGACCAGCGTCAGGTCCAGTTCGGCGCGCAGGCGGATCAGCAGATTGATGATCTGCGCCTGGATCGAGACGTCGAGCGAGGCCACCGGCTCGTCGCAGATCACGACGTCCGGCTGCATCGCCAGCGCCCGGGCGATCGCGACGCGCTGGCGCTGGCCGCCGGAGAACTGATGCGGATAGCGCTCGGCGAAGGCCGGATCGAGCCCGACCGCGGCCAGCCATTGCCGGACATACTCGCCCGAACCGGCCTTGGTCACGATGCCATGGGCCACCGGCCCTTCGGCGATGGCGTCGCCGATGCGCATGCGCGGGTTCAGGGAGGCGAATGGGTCCTGGAAGATGGTCTGGATGCGGGTCGTCACCTTGTGCGGCCGCTCGCCCACGCTCATCACCCGCCCACCGTCGAGCAGGACCGTGCCGGCGTCCGGCGCATAGATGCCGGCGGCCATGCGCCCGAGCGTCGACTTGCCGGAGCCGGATTCGCCGACGAGACCGAGCGCCTCGCCGCGTGTCACCGTCAGGCTGACGGAATCGACGGCCTGGACGCCATGCGACGCCCCGCGCAGCCCGACCTTCTGCAGCAGCAGACGCAAGGGGCCGGGCCGCTCCTCGAAGCGCTTGCTGACCAGCTCCATGGTGAAATAGGGCGCGTCCGGCGTCGGTGCGTGGCGCTCGCCCGTCGCAAGACGCGGCGGCGGGGCTGCATCGGTGACGCCGGCGCCACGCGCCAGGAGCTGGCCGGGCCTGGCGCGGGACGGCAGGGAATCGAGCAGGGCCTGGGTATAGGGATGCTGCGGCCGGGTCAGTACCTCGCGGACCGGACCGGCCTCGACGATCCTGCCATGGCGCATGACGCAGACCTTGCCGGCGATCGTCGCGACCGTCGCGAGATCGTGGCTGATCCAGATCAGCGCCGTGCCGAGCGCGGCGACGAGCTCCTTCATCTCGGCCAGGATCTCGGCCTGGATCGAGACGTCGAGCGCGGTCGTCGGCTCGTCGCAAATGATCAGCTTCGGCTTGTGCAGCAGCGCGATCGCGATGGCGACGCGCTGGCGCATGCCGCCGGAGAACTGGTGCGGATAGAAATCGACCTTGGCCTCCGGCTCGGGAATCCGGACCTGGGCAAGCGCCGCGATGGCGCGCCGGCGACCCTCCTGCGCCGAGACCTTCTCGTGCGCCTCCAGCGCCAGCAGGATCTGCGCGCCGATGGTGAGCACCGGATTCAGCGTCATCAGCGGGTCCTGGAAGACCATCGAGATCGCCTTGCCGCGAATGGCGCGGAGTTCCGCCGCCGGCAGGCCGAGAAGCTCGCGCCCCTCCAGCTTGATCGAGCCGCTCTCGACCCGGCCGGGTGGATCGATCAGGCCGATGATCGAGAAGCCGGTAATGCTCTTGCCCGAACCGGATTCGCCGACGAGCCCCATGACCTCGCCGCGCGCGAGCGCGAAGGAGACGCCGTCGACCGCCTTCACCACGCCGGCGCGGGTGTGGAAATGCGTGACGAGGTCGGTGACTTCGAGGAGAGGCGCGTCGGTCATGACGATGGGCGCTCCACTGGACGAGCGTGCGCCTCCCTTCCCCCTTGTGGGGAAGGGTATGGGGATGGGGGGCGTTCCGCCTGGTGAGCGCTCACCCAGTCGCTCGCCCCCCACCCCTGCCCCTCCCCACAAGGGGGAGGGGTGTGCTCGGAGTTCGTTCGCAGCGTGGTCGCATGCCCCCTCATCGCTTCAGCCTCGGATTGACCTGGTCGCGGATCTGGTCGCCGACGAGGTTGATGGCAACGATCAGGGCGATCAGGGCGAGGCCGGGATAGATCGAGATCCAGTAGCGGCCCGACAGCATGTACTGGAAGCCGTTCGAGATCAGCATGCCGAGCGAGGGCTCCGTCACCGGCAGGCCGACCCCGAGGAAGGAGAGCGTCGCCTCCAATGCGATCGCGTTGGCGACTTGGACCGTCGCCACCACGATCAGCGGTGGCAGGCAGTTGGGCAGGATATGGCGCCAGACCACCCGGCGGGCCGGTAGGGGCACCGAGAAGGCGGCCTCGACATAATCCTTGCCGCGCTCTGCAGCGGCGGCGCCATGGGCGGTGCGGGCGAAATAGGCGTATTGGGCGGCCGCCAGCGCCGCGATCAGCTGGGCCTTGCCCTGGCCGAGCAGCGCCGAGATCACCAGCGCGAGCAGGATCGCCGGAAAGGCGAGCTGCAGGTCGACCACGCGCATGATGAACGCCTCCCAGCGGCCGCCAAGATAGGCCGCGGTGATGCCGAGGGTGGCGCCCAGGGTCAGCGCGACCGTGCCGGCGATGAGCCCCATCTGCAGCGAGATGCGCAGGCCGTAGAGAATGGCCGAGAACAGGTCGCGCCCCTGCGAATCCGTGCCGAGGATATGGGTGTAGCCGCTGGAGCCGACATAGCCGGGCGGGCGGCGCGCATCCATCAGCGGCAGGTTGGCGAGGTCGTAGGGGTTCTGCGGCGCGATCCAGGGTGCCAGCACGGCGACGCCGATCATCAGGACGACCACGGCAAGGGCGGCGAGCGCGACCTTGCTCTCGCGAAATTCGGCCCAGAAGCGAGCGAGCGGCGAGGCTGGACTCATCAGGCGCGGGCCTTCCGCAGGCGCGGATCGAGCGCGACATAGGTGAGGTCGACGAGGAAATTGATGGTGATGAAGACGAAGGCGACGAGCATCAGGTAGGCGACCATCACCGGCCGATCGAGCGAGGTGATCGAATCGATGATCAGCTTGCCGATGCCGGGCCAGGAGAAGATCGTCTCGGTGACGACGGCGAAGGCGAGCGTCGAGGCGAATTCGAGGCCGAAGACGGTGACGAGCGGGATCGCGATCAGCCGCAGCACATGCCGGCGCAGCACGGTCCATTCCGACAAGCCCGCGGCGCGGGCGAATTTCACCGTGTCGGTCAGCATGACCTCGCGGGTGCCGGCACGCGCCAGCCGGGTCATCAGCGCGAGCTTGAAGAAGGCGAGGTTGAGCGCAGGCAAAAGGAGATGGCTGAGCCCGTTCAGGGTCAGGAAGCTCCATTCGATGCCGAACAGGCTCGCCGTCTCGCCGCGCCCGCCGGCCGGCAGCCATTGCAGCTCGACGGCGAAGGTGATGATCAGCACGAGGCCGATCCAGAAGGTCGGCACCGAGAAGCCGAGGATCGAGATCGCCATGATGATCTTGGCGAGGAGGCTGTCGGGCCGATAGCCGGCATAGATGCCTGCCGGCACGCCGATCAGGGCCGCGCCGATGACCGCCGCGAGCGTCAGCTCCAGCGTTGCCGGCAGGCGCGACAGGATGAGATCGAGCACCGGCATGCCGAAGACGAAGGAACGGCCGAAATCGCCGTGGAGCACGCGGCCGAGGAAGGTGAAATACTGCTCCCAGAGCGGCCGGTCGAGCCCGTAGCGGGCGATGGTCTCGAGCCTGATGTCCTGGCTGACATCGGGGCCGATCAGGACGTCGATCGGGTTGCCGATGGCATAGACGCCGATGAAGACCAGCGCCGACATGACGAGCATCACCAGCAGCGCCTGGAGGGCGCGCTCGATGACATGGCCTAGCATCGGGCGATGCAGTCGCTGCGAGGGGTCACGGCCAGTCCTCCGCGATCACCGCGCGGGTCTCCTCGACCCCGACCTGCCAGAGGCTCAGCATCTCCTCATCCGAGCGCTGGTAGCGACCGTGGAAATTGCCGTCGCCGAGAATCTCGCGCTTCTTCGCCGGGTTGGCGGCCTGATAGCGCGCGCGGTCGAAGGGCGGCTTGACGCCGTCCGGCAGCGCGACGCCGTCGAGTCGGGTCCAGGGGAAATTCTCCATCCAGGAGGCGTGCGAGGCGGCGGGATCGACCGCCTTCACCGCCGCCTGGAAGCGCGGGCCGGCCCACCAGTCATGCAGCTTGACGCTGGCATCGGGGCGCCGGCCCATCCATTCGGTGCAGAAGGTCATCACGGGCGCGTTGCCGCCATGGCCATTGACCAGGACGATGCGGCGGAAGCCGGAGCGGTAGACCCCCTCCAGCATGTCCTCGATCAGCGCGACATAGGTGCTCATCCGCAGCGAGACGGTTCCCGGATAGGCGGCAAAGCCGGGCGTCATGCCATAGGCCAGCACCGGGAAGACCGGGACCTCCAGCGGCTCGGCCGCCTCGTTCGCCACCTTCTCGGCAAGAATCGTATCGGTGGCGAGGCTCAGATAGGCGTGCTGCTCGACGCAGCCGAGCGGCAGCACGCAGCGGTCGTCACGCGCCGCCTGTGCCTCGACCTGCATCCAGTTCATCTGCGCGACGCGCACGGCCCGTTCCTTGCTTTTCCCGATGACTGCGCCATCCTTGACTCCCGCCCGGAAGACCGTCAAGTTCCATTTGGAACCAAATGGGAGCTTGTTCATGCGCCGCGCTCCGACCTCGCTGTCGCGCGTCGACCACGAGCGCGAGGCCGCGCTGCGCGATCTCGATCCGCTCACCGTCACCAAGCTCTGGGACAATCCCTGCTGGCTGTCGTTCCGGCTGAATTTCATCGCCTTCCGCTTCAACGACCCGGTCTATCGCTGGATCGAGACGCGCTACGGCCTGGTGCGCCCGGAATTCGTTGCGCTTTACGCGGTCGGGTTGAAAGAGGGTGTCGCGGCGAAGAACATCGTGGCCTCCTCCGGCCTGCCCAAGAACACCCTGAGCCGCGCGATCCAGAAGCTGCTGACCCGGCGCCTGCTGAAGCGCGAGACCGACCGCTACGACCTGCGCAGCTTCGTGCTGCATCTGACGCCCGCCGGCCGCGCCATCTTCGAGGAAACGATGCCGCTGATGGTGCAGCAGCAGAGCAGCATGCTGGCGGCGCTGACGGACGCCGAGCAGCGTCAGCTTTGCGAATTGATGGACAAGCTCGTCATCGCCTCGCCGAACTGGCCGGCCGATCTCGAGCCCCAGAGCTGAACGGGAGGACGTTCGAGCCCGCAGCGCCGTGGAGTCGTGCCGGGAGAGCGCGATCCCACGGCGATAGACACCAAGAACCGCCCGTCGGGTCCGGCCGAAGCGTCTGCCGCCCCCCGACCAAACATCCAGGGGAAGCCGTCATGAAACTCGCATCGTCTTTTCGCATGCTGGCACTCGCAGCCGTGCTCAGCACCGCGGTCTCCGGGGCCGCGCTCGCCCAGACGCTGACCATCGGCGTGCGCGCCGGCCCGGAATCGATCGACCCGCACTACACCGCGACCGGCACCCATGCCGAGGCGCTGAAACATGTTTTCGACACGCTGACCTGGTCCGGCGACAAGCTGCAGATCGAGCCCAGGCTCGCCACGAGCTGGAAGGCGATCGACGCCTCGACCTGGGAGTTCAAGCTCAGGCCGAACGTCAAGTTCCATGACGGCTCCGACTTCACCGCCGAGGACGTGAAGTTCTCGATCGAGCGCATCCCGATGGTCGCCGGCCCGAACCCGACGACGATCTATGTGCGCCGGGTCAAGGAGGTGAAGATCGTCGATCCGCTCACCGTCCACATCATCACCGACGGGCCGGCGCCGAACCTGCCGAACGATTTCATCCGGCTCTTCATCGTCTCCCACAAGGCGGCCGCCGGGCTGACCAAGGACAATGCCAACGAGGCCTTCAACACCGGCAAGGCGGCGATCGGCACGGGCCCCTACAAATTCGTCTCCTGGACGCCGAAGGACCAGCTCGTGCTGGAGCGCTTCGACGGGTTCTGGGGCGAGAAGCAACCCTGGGCCCGCGTGTTGCGCAAGGAACTGCCGAACGACGCCGCCCGCGTCGCCCAGCTCAAGGCCGGCCAGGTCGACATCATCGTGCGCGCGCCCGCCTCCGACGTCGCGACGCTGAAGCGCGACGCCAAGCTCACGGTCGCGACCATCGACACCGTCTATGTCTTCAACATGGAGCTCGACATGCGGGACAAGTCCCCGCAGATCAGCGCCAAGGATGGCTCGCCTTTGCCGAAGAACCCGCTGCAGGACGCCAGGGTGCGCGAGGCCATCGATCTCGCCATCGACCGGCCGGCGCTGGTCGAGATCGCGATGGAGGGGCTCGGCGCCCCGGTCAACCAGCTCGTGACGCCCGATATCGCCGGCTACAACACGTCGCTGCCGGCGCTGAAGCCCGACCTCGCCAAGGCCAAGAAGCTGATGGAGGAGGCGGGTTACCCCAACGGCTTCAAGGTGACCTTCTCCTTCACCAATGACCGCCTGCCCGGCGACCGCCAGGTCGGCACCTCGATCGCGCAGATGCTGGCGCGGATCGGCATCGAGGTGAACGCCAACGCCCAGCCGGGCGCGGTCTTCTTCCCGGCCCGGACGCGCGCCGAGTTCTCGATCTCGATGTCGGGCTGGGGCACGCTGACCGGCGAGGCCAATTACACGCTCTCGTCCGTGGTGCATTCCAACGATCCGGCCAAGAAGCTCGGCGCCTTCAACGTGCTCGGCTACAAGAACGCCGAGCTCGACAAGCTGATCGAGGACGCCGCGGTCGAGATGGACGAGGCCAAGCGCAACCAGTTCCTGGCCGAGGCCAACGCCATCGTCGCCAAGGACCGGCCGCGCCTGCCGATCGTCGCCGTCGGCTCGGCCTGGGCGATGCAGAAGGACAAAGTCACGATCGCGCCGCGTGTGGACGAGGACACGCTGGCGATGGATATCAAACCCGCCAAGAAATAAGGTCGGGACCCGCCGTTCCCCGCTTCCGGTCGTGAGCCGGAGCGGGGCGGCAACGCATCGACCGGGTAGCCGGCATGCAAGGAGAGACTAGCCGCGAGGCCATGAGCTGGGGTAAGTGCCCCGCCGCCTGCTCTCCCCTTCCGCCTATCACGGCTCGACCTCTCCCAGACGGGAGAGCGGGACACGCACCAGGAAAACCCGATGACCACCTCCCCTATCGCTCTGGCCATCCATGGCGGCTGCGGCACCTTGCCCAAGGCCGAGATGTCCGAGGAGGAATGGGCCGAAGCCAAGGCCGATCTCGCCAGCTCGCTGCGGGCAGGCTGGACGATCCTCGCCAAGGGAGGCTCCGCCGTCGATGCCGTCGAGGCGGCCGTGCTGGTGCTGGAGAATTCGGCGCATTTCAACGCGGGGCACGGCGCGGCGTTCAACAGCGACGGCGAACACGAGCTCGATGCGTCGATCATGGACGGGGAGACGCTCGCCGCCGGCGCGCTTTGCGGCGTCAAGCGCATCCGCAACCCGATCAGCGCCGCCAAGACCCTGATGCGCCGCGGCGACCCGCTGCTGCTCGCAGGCGCCGCCGCCGACAGCTTCGCCGAGGCCGAGGGCCTCGACATGGTCGAGAACGAGTATTTCTCGACCGAACGCCGGCGCAAGAACCTGTCCTCGATGAAGATCCGCGAGCTGGTCGGAACCGCTTCCGAAGCCAGCGAGGCCGAGAAGCACGGCACGGTCGGCGCCGTGGCGCGCGATGTCGAGGGCCATCTCGCCGCGGCGACCTCGACCGGCGGCTACACCAACAAGCCCCCCGGCCGCGTCGGCGACTCGCCGATCATCGGCGCCGGCACCTATGCCCGCGACGGGCGCTGCGCGGTCTCGGGCACTGGCAAGGGCGAATATTTCATCCGCTACTGCATCGGCCACGAGATCGCGTCGCTGATGGCCTATTCCGGCCTCAGCCTCGCGGACGCCACCGACAAGGCGATCGCCGAGCTCACCGCGCACAAGGTCGGCGCCGGTCTCGTCGCCATCGGCGCCGACGGCGCGATCGTCGCCCCCTATAATTCCGAAGGCATGTATCGCGGCTGGGTCACGCCCGACGGCTTCGTCCATGTCGCCACCCATGGCGATGTCGAGCTCGCCGGCCAGGCCGAGCCCGCCCCATGAGCGCGCCCGAACCGATCCTGATCTGGGGCGCCGGCGCGATCGGCGGCACGCTCGGCGCCTATTGGGCGCGCGCCGGCATTCCGGTGCTGCTCGTCGACATCGTCCCCGACCATGTCGAGGCCTGCCGGACGACCGGCCTTGCGATCACCGGCCCGATCGAGGAGTTCCGCCAGGTCGTGCCGGCCGTCACGCCGGCCGAGCTGACCGGGACCTATCAGCGGATCGTGCTGGCCGTGAAGGCCGGGGCAACCGACGCGTCGCTCTCGGCGCTGGCCCCGCATCTGGCCGAGGACGGCTTCGTGCTCTCGGCCCAGAACGGCCTCAACGAGCTGGCGATCGCCGAGCGCGTGGGCGCGGCGCGCACGATGGGCTGTTTCGTCAATTTCGGCGCCGACTGGCACGGACCGGGCGAGATCCTCTACGGCAATCGCGGCGCGGTCGTCGTCGGCGAGCTCGACGGGGCGCTGACGCCCCGCGCCCTGGAGATGCACCGGCTGATGCGCATCTTCGAGCCCGACGCCGTGCTCACCGACAATATCTGGGGCTATCTCTGGGGCAAGCTCGCCTACGGCGCGATGCTGTTCGCCACGGCGCTGACCGAGGATTCGATGTCGGCCAATTTCAGCGACCCGCGGCGCCTGCCGGTCTGGCTCGCGCTCGGGCGCGAGGTCGGCGCGGTCGCAGCGGCGCGCGGCGTCGCCTCGCTCGGCTTCGGCGAGTTCGATCCGATGGTATTCGCGCCCGGCCGGCCGGAATATCCACAGATCGCCGCGATAGCCTGGCTCGCCGACTACACCTCGAAGACGGCCAAGACCCATTCCGGCATCTGGCGCGACCTCGCTGTGCGCAAGCGCAAGACCGAGGTCGACCCGCAAATCGGCGTCATCGCCGCGCTCGGCCGCGAGGCCGGCGTCGCCACACCGGCGCTCGAGACCCTGGTCGCGCTGATCCACGAGATCGAGGACGGCCGGCGGCCGCTCTCCTTCGACACGCTCAAGGTGCTGATCGACCGATGCAACTGAGCTTCGACAACCGCGTCGCGCTGGTCACCGGCGGCGCCCAGGGCATCGGCCGCGCCATCGCCGCCGCGCTGGCCGCGGCCGGGGCGTGGGTTCATCTGGCCGATATCGATGCCGACGGCGTGGCAGAGACCGCCGCCGCCATCGGCGCGCAGGCCCATGCCGCCGACCTCGGCACGCCGGAGGCCGCGCAGGCCCTGATCGCGCGCATCGCGGCCGAGAGCGGCAGGCTCGACCTGCTCGTTCATGCCGCCGGCGGCGTGCGCGGCCAGGTCGGCCGGCCGATCGAGGAGATCGCCGAAGCCGACTGGCGCGCGATCTTCGCGGCCAATGTCGATGCCGCCTTCTTCCTGGCGCAGGCCGCCGCGCCGATGATGAAACAGGCGCGCTACGGCCGCATCGTCACGATCTCGTCCGGCGCCGGCCTGCGCCCGAGCCTGACCGGCATCCAGGCCTATGCGAGCGCGAAACATGCGCTGGTCGGGCTGACGAAGCAGCTCGCCTGGGAATTCGGCCCGCACGGCATCACGGTGAATTCGGTCGCGCCGGGCTTCGTGCGCTCCAACCCCGCAACCGAGCGGCAATGGCAGAGCTATGGTGCAGAGGGCCAGAAGCGCCTGCTCGACAGCATCCACACGCGCCGGCTGGGCACGCCGGACGACATCGCCCAGGCCACCTTGTTCTTCCTCGGCGAGCAGGCCGGCTGGATCACCGGACAGGTGCTTTCAGTCGATGGCGGGCGATCATAGGCATCGGGCTTTTTGCGGGCGCGATTGCGGTTTTGCGGTGCATCATTGCCACGCGCGCATCTTCGACCCTACAGTACCGCCTGGGCCGGCATGTGCCGGTCCGGATAGCGACCGAAGGGATAGCACGTGAGCACGGGTACCGTGAAATGGTTCAACGAAACCAAGGGCTATGGTTTCATCACGCCTGACGCGGGCGGGAGCGATGTTTTCGTCCATATCAGCGCGGTCGAGCGCTCGGGCCTGCGTGGCCTGAACGAAGGCCAGAAGATCAGCTTCGATCTCGAGGCCGATCGCAAGACCGGCAAGTCCTCAGCCGTCAATCTCAAGACGGTCTGACGCCGAACTACCACGGGAAGCCGATCGGCGGCGTCGCTTCCCGAGCCAACGCGAATCTCTATCGATCTACTTGGACTGAAGACGATTCCCGGCATGCCCGTCGCCACCAGGCGGCGGTGACGGGGCGAGAGAAGCCCCAAAGGCCCGCATCCTTTCCTAGCTGCGCCCCGCAGCCGGATGGAACAACCTTCCCTTCTCAGCCACCAGCACGATCGCCAGCGCGACCAGGCCGCAGAGCGAGAAGCCGAGCGTCAGCGGCACCACCGTGCCGTTGAAATGCTGGCCGATATAGAAGCCGAGCAGCGCGCCGCCGACCGTGGTGACGAAGCCCTGCACGGAGGAAGCCGTGCCGGCGACATGGCCGAGCGGGTCCATCGCCATCGCACCGAAATTCGGCGCCAGCAGGCCGAAGGCGAACATCGTGCCGCCCTGCAGCAGCGCGAAGGTCCAGAGCGATTCGTGCCCGCTCAGCGCCAGGATCGCGTGCAGGCTGGTCAGCGCGATATAGCCGAGCAGCGCGCCATGCGAGACCCGGCGCATGCCGAGCCGGCCGACGATGCGCGAATTCAGCAGCGAAGCGGCCGCCATGCAGGCCGCGATCAGCGCGAAGATGGTGGTGAACCATTCCGGCGCCCTGAAGACATCGACGAAGACCTGCTGCGCCGAGTTGATGAAGCCGAACAGTCCGCCGAGCACGAAGGTCATCGCCAGCATGTAGCCGACGCCGATGCGCGTCGTCAGCACCGTGCGGAAGGCGGCGACGATGCTGGCGAGCTTGATCGGCGTCCTATCCTCCTCGTGCAGGGTCTCGGGCAGGCGAATCGCCGCCCAGAGCATCACCACCGCGCCGAAGGCGGTCAGGACGCCGAAGATCCAGCGCCAGGGCGCGACCCAGAGGATCGCCTGGCCAATCGAGGGCGCCAGGATCGGCACCGCGAGGAAGACGATCAACGCCAGCGACATGACGCGGGCCATGTCGCGGCCGGAATAGCAGTCGCGCACGATCGAGACCGCGAGCACGCGCGTCGCCGCCGCGCCCACGCCCTGGACCACCCGCGCCAGCATCAGCATGGCGAAGCTGGTCGAGAAGGCCGACAGCACGCTGGCCACGACATAGACGACGAGCCCGAAGAGCAGCACGGGGCGCCGGCCGAAGCGGTCGGACAGCGTGCCATAGACGATCTGGGCGACGCCGAAGCCGAGCAGGTAGCTGGTGACGATCCATTGCCGCTCGTTGGGCTCGTGGATGCCAAGCGCCTCGCCGATTTGCGGCAGGGCCGGCAGCATCGCGTCGATCGCCAGCGCGTTGGTCGCCATCAGGGCGGCCATCATCGCCACGAAGGGATAGAAGCCCATGCCGTGGCGCGGCAGGGTCGGGTCTGTCTTGTCGGTCATGTCAGCCTGCAGCCGGGCGAAGGCCCGGGTCATCCCGCGCGAGACGGGAGCGGCCGGCGAGATAGCCGGCCGATTTGCGCAGGATTAGGCGATCTCCCGCAACGCAACAACCCGGCCGCGAGCCGGGTTCGGCATGCGCCCAGCGTGGGGCACGCTACTGCGCCGCCTTCTGCTGCTCGGCGATGATCGCGTTGTCGATCTCGTTGGCGCGGATCGCGGCGGGGCGCGCCTGGATGCGCGCGGCATAGGCCTCGAAAGCCGGGCGGCGCTCCATCGAGCCGAATTGCAGACCCCAGCCGATCTGCGCGCCGAGATAGACGTCGGCCGCGCTGAACCTGTCGCCGACCAGGTATTCGCCCTGCGTCACCGCCGCCTCGAGCGTATCCATCACATCGGCGAAGGAGCCGTAGCCGACCATCCCGGTCCGCTCCTTCGGCACCTCGACGCCGAGCGCCTTGTTGGTCACCGCCGCCTCGGTCGGCCCGGCCCCGAAGAAGAGCCAGCGGTAATAGGGGCCGCGCTCCTTGCTGCCCGGCGCCGGCGCGAGCCCGGCCTGCGGGAAGGCGTCGGCGAGATAGGCGCAGATCGCGGCGCATTCGGTGACGATCATGTCGCCATGCTTCAGCACCGGCACCTTGCCCATCGGGTTCAGCGCCTTGTACTGCGCGCCCTTCATCGGCGGGCCGAAGCCGACGATCTCGGTGCGATAGGGCTGGCCGACCTCCTCGAGCATCCAGCGCACGATGCGGCCACGCGATTGCGGGTTGGTGTAGAAGACGAGCTCTTCGGCCATGGCATTCCCTCCGTTTGCGCGCAGAGTAGCGCCGCGATGCGGCAGCGCAATGGCCGCGAAACCTCCACCCTGCTCATGCGTTCCTCAGGCAGCACGCCCGCAGGAGCCACGCCATGTTCGCGATTCTCGCCGCGCCCGACCATGTCGGCGCCTATCGCCTTTCCGGCACGGTGACGGCGGAAGATTTCGACGCGCTCGTCGCCGATCTCGAAGCCAGGCTGACGCGCCACGAGAAGATCGGCCTGCTCGTCGACCTCACCGGCTTCGAGGACATGACCATTGGCGCCGGGCTGAAGGACGCCCGCTACGGCTTCGGCAAGATCCTCGAATGGAAGCGCTTTCCGCGCGAGGCGGTGGTCACCGACAAGGGCTGGATCGAGACGCTGGTCTCCTTCGCCAATCCGGTCATCCCTTTCGTCGAGGTCAGATGCTTCAAGCCGGCCGAGTTCGAGGTGGCGCTGGCCTTCGCCACCGAGATCGAGGGCGGACCGAACGCCTGAAGGAGGCTCACGATGACGACACCGCAACGCAAATGGTCAGGCCGGGTGACGAAGGCGAGCGACGCGCTCGAGCTGGAGAGATCGGTTTTCACCTCGAACGACCCGCGCCGGATCGCGCGCTCGCTGAAACGCTCGGCCGAGCATAGCCGGCGGCGCAAATCGAGCCCGTACCGCTCGGCGATGTCGATGCTGACCTTCTACATCAACCGCGCCGGCAAGAACCTGCCGGCCGAGAAGCGCCGCACGCTCGACGCCGCCAAGCACAGCCTGCGCCGGCTCTTCCATCGCGAGTGAGGCCGTATCGCGCCCTGCCCGAAGATGAACGGGACCGAACTTTTCCGTTCAGCCTGGGTTGCAACCCGGACGGTTCTACTGGGACCAACGCAGGCAAAGGAGGAATCCATGCGCCAATTTCTGATCGCCGCGGCCCTGTCGCTGGGCGCCGTCATCACACCGGCCGCCATCGCACCGGCGGCCGCGAGCGAGACCTTCTCCGGCTCGGCCGGGCTCGACAAGCTCGAGACCAGCTATGTCAGGCACAATCGCGAGCACCGCATGTGGGAGATCCAGCGCAATCTGGACCGGCAGGAGCGCTACGGCTATCGCGATCGCGGCTATCGCCACGGCGGCGGCTACGGCTACGGCCGGCGCTATGGCGGTCCGCCGCCCTGGGCTCCGGCGCATGGCCGCCGCTATCGCGACCATTACGAGCGCTACGACCGCTGGTGAGCATTCGCCCGATACGGGGCCCGGCCGAAAGGCCGGGCCTTTTTCGTTGCATCAGACGAAGCCGATCCAGCGGCCCGCCACCAGTGCGGCGAGCCAGAGCGAAGACGAGGCCAGCGCGCCGGCCCGGATGCGCGGCGAGGGCCGCCCCTGCGCCAGCGCCTGCCGAAAGGCCTCGCCGCGGTGCTGGAGCGCGACATTGCCGAGCGCCAGCGCCAGCAGGCCGAGCTTCCAGAGAAAGGCGGGATTGGCGAGATATTCGCCCGGCTTGACCGTGAACAGCCAGAACCCCGTCACTAGGGCGAGCGCCAGGCCGAAACCGGCCGCCCGCACCAGGAAGGGGCCGATCGCCGCCAACGGCGCGCCGCGGATGACGCCGATGAGCCGCAGGTCGAGCGGCAGGATCGCGCCGAGCAGCAGGCCGATGCCGAGGATATGCGCGGCGTTGACGAACAGATAGGCCGTGCCGGAGCGCTGCAGCAGCAGCGCGCCCGGCCAATGCCCCAGCGCCTCGACGATGCCCATGGCGGCGCGTCAGTTCGTGCGGATGCGCTCCGGATACATGTCGTAATTCTTGCCGGCGATGGTGATGCGCACCGCCTTCATATGCGCCTTCTCCTTGTCGAGATGGCGGTTGCCGAGCGCGGTCACCTGATCGCCGGGCTTGGCGCTGTCGCCGCGGAAGCCGGAGCGCTCGGTCTGGCTCGGATTGCCGAGATCGACCTGCCAGAGCTTGCCCTGCGCCTCGACCATCAGCATCGGATGCGGCGGCGCCATCGAGATTTTTTGGATGGTGCCGGTGAGCGTCATCTGCTCGCCCTCGGCCCAGGACCAGCCATGATGCGCCAGCGCCGGGCCGGCGATGGCGACGAGCCCGAAAGCGAGGACGGAGCGGCGGTTCGGCGTCATGCGTGTGTCTCCCCGTTGCGCGCCGCAAAGCGGCGCTCGCCCATCAAACCACGAAACCGGAGCGCGGTTGCAGCGGGTTGATCACAACTGCGTTGGGAGCGTGCCTCCTTCTCCCCTCGGGGGAGAAGGTCCGGCAGGGGATGAGGGAAGTGCTACCGGGTGAGCCGTCATCGCGTTCTCATGCCGTCCTTCCCTCATCCGACCCGGCTTCGCCGGGCCACCTTCTCCCCCGAGGGGAGAAGGGATCGCGCCCACGCGTCACCCCCGCCCACGTGCCTGCACGCGGGCGCTTCGAGAGTGAGGGGCAGCGGAGCGCCGCGAGGCGCGGGGGTATCGGTCCGCGTCCGTTGAGCCAGGACGCGGCGCGGATGGATTGAGCCACCATCCGCACGCCCCGTGGCGCTCCGCCAGACGGCGATTTGAAAGCTCCGGGCCGCGCTTCTCTCGCGCCAGTGTGAGCCGGCGCATCTAGCGAGCTCCTCGCGCAGGGGCCGTAGTACCCCCAGGACGGTTCCCGAAGCCTCCCGGGAGCGAGGCGCAACCCTCGCCCGCAGGCGCCGCACCCACCCCGCCAAACGACATGCCTCCGGATGGCTGCCCCTCGGGGATGGGATGGGCGCGATTATAGGGGAGGTGGAAGGGACGGGGATAAGGCGGGCCGGCTATTCCCGTCGCGGCCGTCATGCTCGGGCTTGACCCGAGCATCTCGTGAAGGAGAGCCAAGGATGCCTCATCCTGCCAGAGATTCTCGGGTCTGCGCTGCGCTCCGCCCGAGAATGACGAGGGTTCCCCGCGCCCTACTCCGCCACCGCCCAGAACGCCTGCGCCTCCGGCGGCAGCTCCGCCAGCAAGCGCTCGAACTCGCGGCGGTCGACATGGCGCCGGAGCGCGGCGGCGACATCCTCAATCGCGCTGTCGGGCAGGAAACTGTGCTCGATGCGGAAGGCTTTCGCCTCCCTGGCCAGCTCGGCGCGCGGCGTGAAGGGTCTTGGCTCCTGCGTCGGGTCCCATTCGAACAAGAACATCGCGCCGAGCAGCGGCGGCAGCGCCTGCGCGAAGGCCACCGCCTGCGGCACGGAGAGCCGCGCCCGGAAGGTGACGAAGACGCCGAGCACGGAATACCAGGTCTGGTGCGTGGTGGCGTGGCCCAGCGTCTCGCGCGCATCGAGCAGGAAACGGTCGAAATCGCGCGAGGCATGGACGAATTCAGGCGGGACGGTCATGGGAGAGATATAGGGCGTATCATCACAGTCACTACACGCTTAACACCGCAGCCGTGAGATACTCATAACTTGACTTTTATGAGAAAAACGACCTATACCTTCATCCGTTCGGCCGTTGGAGGATTTGCTGGGTGATTCGGTCTCGAGAAGACGCGCTTGGATTGCTTCGTGACATTGACAGCGATTTTCTTGAGGCGCTCGCGGTTAAAGTGGGATGGGGCTATCCCAACTTGTTCGAGGAATTAAGGCGCCTACCGGCAGATGCCAGTGGTTGGGCTGCGGAAGAATTCAATAGGCGCCGCGCGTCTGTCGTAAACTCGGCGCTCATCGATTGCGCACAAAAATTCGGCGTTCCGTTCGAGGTGATGCGATTGGCGTGCAATGGACAGAGCAAGGTGCTTCTGAAAGTTGGTCGAGTTACACTCATCCAGGAGTCGATTATCGGCTTCGATGACCACCCTTCGACTGCTGACTACAAGCGAGCGCTTGCGGAGACACTCGCTTATACGTGCCAGCTTGAACTTGATTTAGGGGACCGGCCACCGCGCCCGGACTGGGCAGGTTCCACACTCGCGGTTCTCCTTCATGGCCCCGCTGGAAAGGTGTTCAACAAGGCCGATACGGTTCTTGGGAACCTTATGCTGGCGTTACCAGACGCGAGCTATCAGCAATGGGTGCAAAGAATTGATCTTCACACGGTCGCAATGTTCGGACGCGAGGCGGGGGTATCGTTGCCAGCAGCTTCACCGGTCGATGGTTACCAAGCAGATCAAGTCATCATAACCCCAAAGCGGAAGAATGTTTTCAAGGAAGCCGGTTGAGATGAAGGTTGGTATCCAGTCATTTCGTGGATCTCGTCTACGGGAGGCTCGGCTGGCGCGGGGCTTGTTTAAGAACGCTCTGGCCGATCTGGTTGGCGTCACCGGCACTGCCATCGCGCGATACGAGGACGGAGTTGATAAGCCCCAGGCTGACAAGCTCGACCTACTTGCAAAGCATCTGAACTTCCCCAGCGACTTTTTCGTGAAGCCAGAATGGAATGAGCGTCCTGAAGTTGTCTTCTGGCGCAGTCGTGCGGCCGAGACCAAACTCGCTCGTGAGATGACTGAGCAAAGAATGGTTTGGCTACTCGAAGTTTTCGATTTCCTGGAGCGAGAGGTCGATTTCCCGCTTAACGAGCTTCCTGATTTGCAGCTTCCACCAGATTTCCGCTTGTACAAAGACTCTGATATTGAACAAGCTGCCGTCAATCTCCGGCACCATTGGAAACTTTGGGATCTTCCGATTCCAGATGTGCTTTTGGCGTTAGAGAATGCAGGCATCCCTGTTTTGATGATGGATTTTGACTCCGACAAGCAGGACGGATTCTTCTTCCGATCGCCTCGACTACAACGCATGTTTGTCGGGATAAACTCGCACGAGATTAGCCCAGTGCGGGTGAGGTACGATGCTGCGCACGAACTCGGTCATGCGGTACTGCATAAGAACGTGACTCTTCAGCAATCACGAGACCCTCATTTATTTAAGATCATAGAGCAGCAGGCGCATCGATTTGCCGGCGCCTTCTTGTTTCCCGAAAGCGCATTTCGTTTCGAGGTTCGCGCGCCTACCCTCGATTATTTTTGTTCACTAAAACGACGTTGGGGCATGTCAATTGGCGCAATGATTTACCGTGCCCATGACTTAGGCCTGATAGGAGATGAGGAGCGTTCTGTGCTTTACAGAAACATGACTCGTCGTGGTTGGCGAGGCCGTCTATCTGAGCCATTTGATCGATTTGGCGAAATGCAACTTGAAAAACCAAGAATGCTTCGAAGGGCCATTGAAGTGTTGACCAAGGAGGGCATTCTTTCAAAATCTTCGATCCGCGCTATGCTTGCGCTTCCAGTGAACGAAATCGAGCGTATTGCGGGAGTGGAAGCAGGATTCTTCGAGATAGCTCCCGCGCCAGAACTTGCTGTCCTTAAATCTGGCATTAGAGCCGTGGATGTGGAGAGCGGTAAGATCGTGGAGTTCCCTCGGCGGTATTCTCGATAAGAGGACTGGCCCTGATGTCTAGACAAACGTCGGCAGAAGTCCGGCGCAGTTAGCGACGGGGGATGCGGCAAGGCCCCCCGCTCGCGCGCTACCGCCGCCCCCTCCGTCTCCCGCGCTCCTCCCCAGCCCCCAACGGCCGTGACTCCGGCACCGGGCCCATCTCGTCCAGTCCCGGCTTGCGCGGCCTTGCCACGCTCGCCTTCGGCCGGCCCTCGCCGCCGCCCCAGTTATGCGGGCCCATGTCGGCGTCGGTCGGCTTGCGGGCCCGCGTCGGCAGGTTGGCGCTGGCGCCATAGCTGCGCTCGCCCTTGTACTTGCCGGCGCTGGCCTCGACATCGCCCTGCCGCGCCAGCGGGTCGTCGGCGATGGCGAGCTCGGTCGCCTGCAGGCGCTTGATCTCGTCGCGCAGGCGCGCGGCGGTCTCGAATTCGAGGTCGGCGGCAGCCTCGCGCATGCGCTTCTCGAGATCGGCCAGCGCGGCCTTGAGGTTGTGGCCGGCGATGGGCGCGTCGACCAGGCCCTTGTCGACCGTGACATGGTCGCGCTCGTAGACCGAGCCCAGGATGTCGCCGATGGCGCGCTTGATGGTTTGCGGCGTGATGCCATTGGCCTCGTTCCAGGCCGTCTGCTTCTCGCGGCGGCGGCTGGTCTCGGCCATGGCCCGCTCCATCGAGCCAGTGACATGGTCGGCATAGAGAATGACCTTGCCGTCGACATTGCGGGCGGCGCGGCCAATGGTCTGGATCAACGAGGTCTCGGAGCGCAAAAAGCCCTCCTTGTCGGCGTCGAGAATGGCGACGAAGCCGCATTCCGGGATGTCGAGGCCCTCGCGCAGCAGGTTGATGCCGACCAGCACGTCGAAGGCGCCGAGGCGCAGATCGCGCAGGATCTCGATGCGCTCGATCGTGTCGATGTCGGAATGCATGTAGCGCACGCGCACGCCGTTCTCGTGCAGATATTCGGTCAGGTCCTCGGCCATGCGCTTGGTCAGCACGGTGACGAGGCTGCGATAGCCCTTGGCCGTGACCTCGCCGATCTCGTCGAGCAGGTCGGCGACCTGGTGCTTGGCCGGACGAACCTCGACCGGCGGGTCGATCAGCCCGGTCGGGCGAATGACCTGCTCGGTGAAGACGCCGCCGGTGCGGTCCATCTCCCAGCCGCCGGGCGTGGCCGAGACATGCACCGATTGCGGGCGCATCGCGTCCCATTCCTCGAAGCGCAGCGGCCTATTGTCCATGCAGGAGGGCAGGCGGAAGCCGTATTCGGCCAGCGTCGCCTTGCGGCGGAAGTCGCCCCGGTACATGCCGCCGATCTGGGGCACGGTGACATGGCTCTCGTCGGTGAAGACCAGCGCGTTGTCGGGCAGGTATTCGAACAAGGTCGGCGGCGGCTCGCCCGGCTTGCGGCCGGTGAGATAGCGCGAATAATTCTCGATGCCGTTGCAGGAGCCGGTGGCCTCGATCATCTCGATGTCGAAGGTGCAGCGCTGGTCGAGCCGTTGCGCCTCGAGATAGCGGCCCATGCGGTTGAGCTCGTCGAGGCGGGCTTTCAGCTCCTCCTTGATCGACTTCACGGCCTGGGTCAGCGTCGGGCGCGGCGTGGTGTAGTGCGAATTGCCGTAGACCTTGACGAACTCGAGGTCCGCCGTCTTCTGGCCGGTGAGCGGGTCGAACTCGGAGATGCTCTCGACCTCGTCGCCGAACAGGCCGATGCGCCAGGCGCGGTCCTCATAGTGAGCCGGGAACAGCTCGATCACGTCGCCGCGGACGCGAAAGGTGCCGCGGGCGAAATCGCCGAGCGTGCGCTTGTATTGCAGGGCGACGAGATCGGCGATGAGCTGGCGCTGCTCGATGCGCTCGCCGAGCTTGATGGCAAAAGTCATCGCCGTATAGGTCTCGACCGAGCCGATGCCGTAGATGCAGGAGACCGAGGCGACGATGACGACGTCGTCGCGCTCCAGCAGCGAGCGCGTCGCCGAGTGGCGCATGCGGTCGATCTGCTCGTTGATCGAGGATTCCTTCTCGATATAGGTGTCCGAGCGCGGCACATAGGCCTCGGGCTGGTAATAGTCGTAATAGGAGACGAAGTACTCGACCGCATTGTCGGGGAAGAAGCTCTTGAATTCCCCGTAAAGCTGCGCGGCCAGGGTCTTGTTCGGCGCCAGGATCAAGGCCGGGCGCTGCGTCTTCTCGATCACCTGCGCCATGGTGAAGGTCTTGCCCGAGCCGGTGACGCCGAGCAGGACCTGGTCGCGCTCCTGCCGGCGCACGCCGTCGACGAGATCGGCGATCGCGACCGGCTGGTCGCCGGCCGGCTCGAAATCCGACTGCATGCGGAAGCTGATGCCGCCTTCCGACTTCTCCGGCCGCGCCGGACGATGCGGCATCCAGGGCCGGCCGGGATCGATGAAGGGGCTGCCGGTCTCGAGCAGGGATTGCAGCGACTTCGCCGTCAGCGAGGCGGCGCTGTCGCTCTCCGGATCGAAGGCCGAATCGGCCTTTTTCGAGAGCTTGCGCGGCTTCCCCTCCGCGCCCGCGCCCGGCCGCGCCTCATAGCCGGCCTGCGGCTGGTCGCTGAAGCCCGAGGCACCGCCCGGCACCGCCTTGCCGCGGTTGATCGCGGGATTGAGCAGATCGGCGAGATAGCCCTCGAGCGGCTTCAGCTCGGGCTTCGACGCCTTGGAGTTCGGCGTGCGGGCGCTGGCCGGCTTCTTCGCGGCAGTCTTCGCAGCAGAGGACTTGGCGGCGGCGGGTTTGGCCGGGGACTTGTCGGCGGTGTCGGGGCTTTTCGGCATGGCGCCAATATGGGGGCAGTTTGCGGCCGAAGCGAGAGGGTGCGTGCCTGGATGGGCGCATAGCTGACAGGAGTTGACAGGAGCGCAAATACAACCTTTGATTGAATTTAAATAACAACTCAATTATTGAGGCGACCATGTCGGGGGGCGAGGTCGAGCGAGCCGGCGCGGAGGTCGAGGCCTTCATCGCGCGCTGGCGCGTATCGGAGGGAGCGGAGCGGGCGGCCTATGCCCAGTTCCTCAACGAGTTCTGCGCGCTGATCGGCGTCGATCAGCCGCAGCCGCCGACGAGCGACCCCGAGGCGGTGAGCTACCGCTTCGAATATCCGGTCAAATTCCGGGATATCGACGGCGCTGCCTCGACCGGCCGCATCGACCTCTACAAGAAGGGCGCCTTCGTCCTGGAGGCGAAGCAGAGCCGGCTGAAAGGGCAGACGAAGGAAATTCTGCCGGCGCAGGGCGAGCTGCCGATGGCGGAGCCGGCCCCGGCCGGTCCGCGCGGGCGGCGCGGCGCCGATCGCAGCTGGGACGTGCAGGCGCTGCATGCGCGAAGGCAGGCGGCGGATTATGCGCGGGCGCTGCCGGCCTCGCATGGCTGGCCGATCTTCCTGATCGTCTGCGATGTCGGCCATTGTTTCGAGTTCTTCGCGGATTTCACCGGTTACGGAAAGAACTATGTCCAGTTCCCCGACCGCCAGAGTTATCGGGCCTATCTCGAGGACCTGCGCGATCCGGATATCTGCAAACGCGTCAAGGCGATCTGGGACGAGCCCAACAGCCTCGATCCGGCGCGGCAGGCGGCGCGCGTCACCCGGCAGATCGCAGCGCGGCTGGCGGCGGTCTCCAAGGTGCTCGAGAGGAAGCACGATCCGGAGGAGGTGGCGCTGTTCCTGATGCGCTGCCTGTTCACGATGTTCGCGGAGGATGTCGAGCTGATTCCGCGAGGCGCCTTCAAGTCGCTGCTGCAGGAATGCGTGGCGAGTCCTGCCTCGTTCATGCCGCTCGTTTCCAACCTGTGGCAAGCGATGGACAAGGGCGGCTACTCGACAGCGACGCGAACGCTGATCAAGCGCTTCAACGGCAAGCTCTACGAGGATGCCAAGGTCTTTCCGCTCGGGCGGGAAGAGCTCGGCGAACTCCTGGCCGCGGCCGAGCACGACTGGAAGGAGGTCGAACCGGCGATCTTCGGCACCTTGCTCGAACAGGCGCTCGATCCGAACGAGCGTGCGCGGCTCGGGGCACATTACACGCCGCGCGCCTATGTCGAGCGGCTGGTCGTCGAGACCGTGATCGGGCCGTTTCGGGAGGGCTGGCGTGCGGTGCTCGGCGCCGCCCAACGGGCACGCGACCATGGCGACGAGAAAGCCGCTCTGGCGCTGGTCGAGCGCTTCCACGAGACGCTCTGCGGAACCCGCGTGCTGGATCCGGCCTGCGGCACCGGCAATTTCCTGCATGTCGCGCAGGAACTGATGAAGAAGCTCGAAGGCGAAGTGCTCGACGCCGCGAGCGAGCTGGGCAGCCGCGAGCAGCTTGGCGGCTTCGGGGCGCATTATGTCGGCCCGCACCAATTCCTCGGCATGGACATGAACAAGCGCGCCGTGGCGATCGCGGACCTCGTGCTCTGGATCGGCCATTTGCAGTGGCATTTCCGGACGCGCGGCTTCGCTCCGCGCGAGCCGATCCTCGAACGGCTCGACCATATCTACCGCCGCGACGCCGTGCTGAGCTGGGACGGCTGGCCGGTGCCACAATGGATCGGCGGCCGCGAGATTTTGCCGAATCCGCGCCGGCCGGACTGGCCCGAGGCCGAGTTCATCGTCGGCAATCCCCCTTTCATCGGCGGCAAGGACGTGCGGGCTCGTCTCGGCGACGCCTATGCCGAAGCCCTATGGGCCGCGCACCCGCGCATGAACGAGAGCGCCGACCTGGTGATGTATTGGTGGGATCGGGCGGCGGAACTGCTGACGCGGCCTGGAACGGTGCTCCAGCGCTTCGGTTTCGTCACCACCAACTCGATCACGCAGGTGTTTCAGCGCCGCGTCGTCGAGCGGCACCTGAACGGCAGGACGCCGATCTCGCTGCTGCTCGCGGTCCCGGACCATCCCTGGACGAAGGCCGGCAAGGACGCGGCGGCAGTGCGCATCGCGATGACCGTCGCAGCAGCCGGGCGTCACGAGGGAAGATTGCGCAAGGTCGTGTCCGAGGCGGCGCTCGACAGCGACCAGCCGGACATCGAGCTCAGCGAGAAACGGGGACGGATCAATGCCGATCTCACGGTCGGCGTCGATGTCACGCGGTCAAAGCCATTGCTGGCCAACGAAGGCCTGAGTTCGCCTGGCGTCAAGCTGCATGGCGCGGGCTTCATCGTCTCGGCTCGCGAGGCGGAAGCGCTCGGCCTCGGCAGGCGGCCGGGACTAGAAGCCCATATCCGGCCCTATCGCAATGGCCGCGACCTGACAGGCCGACAACGCGGCGCGATGGTGATCGACTTGTTCGGGCTCGCGGCCACGGACGTGCGGGCGCGGTTCCCGGAGGTGTATCAGCACCTCAAACTCATGGTGAAAGAGGGAAAGAACGGGCGCGACGGCAATAATCGCCCAGCTTATCGCGACGTCTGGTGGATCTTTGGCGAGCCTCGGCGCGAGCTGCGACCCGCGCTTGCAGGCCTCCAGCGCTACATCGTCACCGTCGAGACCGCCAAGCACCGCGTCTTCCAGTTTCTCGACAGCAGCATCCTGCCGGACAACATGCTGGTCGCGGTCGGAGTTTCCGACGCCTTCCATCTCGGCGTGCTGTCGTCGCAGGTCCATATGATCTGGTGCCTGCATCAGGGTGGAACCCTCGAGGACGGGCCGCGCTACTCCAAGTCGCGCTGCTTCGACCCCTTCCCCTTTCCGGAGGCGAGCGAAACGCAAAAAGAAGCGATCCGCAAACCGGCGGAGGCGCTCGACACCCTGCGCAAGCAGGTGCTCGAGGACCACCCCGACCTGACCCTGACCAAGCTCTACAACATGCGGGATGCCATCCGCGCCGAGCGCGTCCTGACCAGCGCCGAAGCCGGCATGCGCGATCGCGGGCTGGTGCTGATCATCAACGAGCACCACGACGCGGTCGATGCCGCCGTGGCTGCCGCCTATGGCTGGCCGGCCGATCTGGGCACGGACGACATCCTCGCCCGGCTTGTCGCGCTCAATCGCGAGCGGGGGCGGGAGGAAGCGCGCGGCGAGATGCGCTGGCTCCGGCCTGACTACCAGCGGCCGCGCTTCGCCCGCGACGGCAAGGGCGGCGAGCAGATCGAGGCGGTGGAACTCGCCCCGGCGGAGCCCGCGCGCGTCAAGCCGAGCTTCCCGGCCGCGCCGGTCGAACGCGTCGCGGCGGTGCTGGCGGCCCTGGCCGCATCCTCGGCCCCGCTCGACGAAGCGCAGATCGCGCTCGGCTTCGCACAGGGCATCCGGATCAAGGGCGCTGTCCGGGCCATCCTGATCTCCCTCGCCCGCGTCGGCGAGGTCTCGACCGGTGATGGCGGGCGCAGCTTCACGCGCCGTCTGGTCGCGAGCGGCTGAGCAGAACACGACCGGCTGCACATCTGCACGACGAAACGTTGCGGCGGCAGCGTTCGAGGCTCATCATGCGCCCGGGCGGACGCTGGCGCAGCGATCTTGCCCCCTGCGGTATCCGATCCCCATATTCAGGGAATCGCCGGCCCTCTGGTGCGGGCGCAGTGGCAGGATCTGGCGACGAACAAGAACCGACAAAAAGGGGAGCTCAGCATGAGCCGCGCATTCGTGAAGGAGCCCGAGGGCGGCGAAGCCTTCGAGGACCTGCCTGACCGTCCGATCTCGCCCCATGCCAATCTGGTGACGCCCGAAGGCCTGGCGCAGATCGAAGCCGAGCTGGCCCAGTGGCACGATGCGCATGCGCAGGCCCAGGCGACGCAGGACCGCGCGGCGATCTCGCATGCCGGCCGCGAGCTGCGCTACTGGACGGCGCGCCGCGCCAATGCCGAGCTGGTGCCGCCGCCCGAGGACCCGGACGAGGTCCATTTCGGCGCCGCCGTGACCATCGACCGCGCCGACGGCCGGCACCAGACCTGGCGCATCGTCGGCGAGGACGAGGCCGACCCGACGCAGGGCACGCTCTCCTTCGTCTCGCCGCTGGCCCGGGCGCTGATGGGCAAGCGCGTCGGCGATACAGTGATGATCGGCACGGCCGAGGTCGAGATCGTCGCGATCGGCTGAGCGGGAGCGCTCATCCGCCGGCCAGCCAGGCCTCGATCCCGGCCGCCGCCGCGACGCCGGTCGCGAAACAGGCCTGCAGCAGATAGCCGCCGGTCGGCGCCTCCCAGTCGAGCATCTCGCCAGCGGCGAAGGTGCCGGGCAGGCGCTTCAGCATGAATTGCGCGTCGAGCTCGGATGCGGCGATGCCGCCGGCGGTGGAAATGGCGCGCTCGAGCGGCATGAGGCCGGTCAGCGTCAACGGCGCGGCCTTGACCAGCGCGACGAGCGCCGCGGCATCCTGCGGCAGCGGGCCCTTTGCGGCGTCGCGCAGCAGCCCGATCGCGACGGGAGACAGCCCGCCGGCCTTGCGCAAATGGTTGCTCAGCGTCACGCCCTTGCCGCGATGGGCGAGGCGCTCGGTGAGCCGGGCGCCATCCTGGTCGGGCCGCAGATCGATGGTGACGGTCGCCCTGCCCTCGCGCAGGATCGCCTCGCGGATCGGCGCCGACAGCGCATAGACCGCGCCGCCTTCGAGCCCCCCGGCATCGACCATCGCCTCGCTCGCCGCTTCTTCGCCGGCGAAGCGGATGAGGATGCGTTTCAGCGGCGCGCCAGCGAAACGCTCGCGCATGATTGGCGACCAGTCGACGGTGAAGCCGCCATTGGCCGGCCTGAGCGGAGACAGCGCAACGCCGCGCGAGGCCAGCAGCGGCGCCCAACCGCCATCCGAGCCGAGCCGCGGCCAGCTCGCGCCGCCGAGCGCCAGCAGCGTCGCGGCGGGCCGGGCCTGGATTTCGGCGCCATCGTGGTTGCGGAACAGCAACGCGCCGTCATCGGCCCAGCCGGTCCAGTGATGGCCCGACGCGAAAGTGACACCGAGTCCATCGAGCCGGCGCAGCCAGGCGCGCAGCAGCGGCGAGGCCTTCATCGCCCGCGGAAAGACGCGCCCGCTGCTGCCGATGAAGCTGTCCTGGCCGAGCCCGTCGGCCCAGTCGCGCAGCGCCTGGGGCGGGAAGGCGCGGATGGCCGGCTCGAGCCAGTCTCTCGCCTCGCGATAGCGCGACAGGAACAGGTCCAGCGGCTCGGAATGGGTGAGATTGAGCCCGCCGCGCCCGGCCAACAGGAATTTGCGGGCCGGCGAGGGCATGCGATCGTAGAGCGTGACGAGATGGCCGGCCTCGGCGAGGCGCTCGGCCGCAATCAGGCCGGAGGGCCCAGCTCCGATGATGGCGATCGTTTTGCTTTGCATCGGCCCGGCTTGCAGCCGGAGGTCTCGCAGGTCAAGGGCGATCGCGACGCGAACCCTCCTCGTCATGGTCGGGCTTGTCCCGACCATCCACGTCTTCGCCAGCGGCAGCCGTTCAAGACATGGATGCTCGCCACGAGGGCGAGCATGACGGGGGTTCGCGTGATCGAAACGAAGCGAGGCCGGCGGCTCAGCCCCGCGCAAAGGTCTCGTCGAAGGCGTAGCCGGCGCCGCGCACGGTGCGCAGCGGGTCCTTGGCGTTGTCGGGCGTGATCGCCTTGCGCAGCCGGCCGACATGGACGTCGACGGTGCGCTCGTCGATATAGACGTCGCGGCCCCAGACGGCGTCGAGGAGCTGTGCGCGGGAATAGACCCGGCCCGGCGCCTGCATCAGGAATTCGAGCAGGCGGAACTCGGTCGGGCCGAGATGCAGCTCGCTCCCGTTGCGGCGGACGCGGCGGGTGGTGCGGTCGAGCTCGAGATCGCCCGCCGCCAGCAGGCCGACGACATGGCCGGGCTTGGCGCGGCGCAGCAGCGCCTGGATGCGCGCGATCAGCTCGGGCAGCGAGAAGGGCTTGACGACATAGTCGTCGGCGCCGGTGGCCAGCCCCCTCACCCGCTCGGTCTCCTCGCCGCGGGCGGTCAGCATGATGATCGGCACGCGCTCGGTGTCGCGCCGGGCGCGCAGGCGGCGGCAGAGCTCGATGCCGGAGAGGCCGGGCAGCATCCAGTCGAGCAGGACGAGATCGGGCGTGTGGTCGCGCAGATGCAGCTCGGCGTCGTCGCCGCGGGCGACGCTGTCGACCTCGAAGCCCTCGGCTTCGAGATTATAGCGCAGGAGCAGGGTGAGCGGCTCCTCGTCCTCGACGATCAGGATGCGTGCGGGCATGTCTCAGCAGATCCAAAGGCCAGGCCGTGCCGGCTCATTTGCCGGGTACGGCGTCCAGGAGAATATTGGTGGTGTCGAGCTTGGGGCGAGCCGTATCCAGGGTCTCGCCGGTCACGAGATAATGGATCGTCTCGGCGATGTTGGTGGTGTGGTCGCCGATGCGCTCGACATTCTTGGCGCAGAACAGGAGATGCGTGCAGAAGGTGATGTTGCGCGGATCTTCCATCATATAGGTCAGGAGCTCGCGGAAGAGCGAGGTGTAGAGCGCGTCGATCTCGTCGTCGCGGCGCCAGACCTCCATCGCCTTCTGCTCGTTGCCGGCGGCATAGGCGTCGAGCACGTCCTTGAGCTGGGCCTGAACCAGCCGGCTCATATGCTCGAGGCCGACCACGGCGCGCTGCGGCGGCTGGAACTGGCCGGCAATGGCGACGGCGCGCTTGGCGATGTTCTTGGCGAGATCGCCGACGCGCTCGATATCGGCGGCGATGCGGATCGCCGAGATCAGCTCGCGCAGGTCGTTGGCGAGCGGCTGGCGCCGGGCGATGGTCAGGACCGCCTTCTCCTCGACCTCGCGCTGGAGATTGTCGAGGCGCTGGTCGGCGGTGATGACCTTCTGCGCCAGCGCGGTGTCGCGGCGCACCAGGGCGACGGTGGAATCGCCCAGCATGCGTTCGGACATGCCGCCCATCTCGGCGAGGCTGCGGCGGATCCCTTCGAGATCGGCGTCGTAAGAGCGGACGATGTGATCGGTCATCGCGGCATGTCCTTTGTCGGCAAAGCAGATTGGGAGAACCGTCAGGCTCAGCCGAAGCGGCCGGTGACGTAGTCCTGGGTCTGCTTCTTGTGCGGGTTCATGAAGATGGTGTTGGTGGCGTCGAACTCGATCACCTCGCCGAGATACATGAAGGCGGTGTACTGCGAGATGCGCGCCGCCTGCTGCATGTTGTGGGTGACAATGACGATGGTGAAATCGCTCTTGAGCTGCTCGAGCAGGTCCTCAATCTTGCCGGTCGAGATCGGGTCGAGCGCCGAGGTCGGCTCGTCGAACAGGATCACCTCGGGCTTCTGCGCGATGGTGCGGGCGATGCAGAGGCGCTGCTGCTGGCCGCCCGACAGGCCCATGCCGGAACTCTTCAGCTTGTCCTTGACCTCGTCCCACAGGGCCGAGCGGCGCAGGGCGCCCTCGACGCGGTCGTCGAGCTCGGATTTCGGCGGCTTCTCGTAGAGCCGGATGCCGAAGGCGACATTGTCGTAGATCGACATCGGGAAAGGCGTCGGCTTCTGGAAGACCATGCCGATGCGCGAGCGCAGCTCGTTGACGTCGACCTGGTTCGAGATGACGTTGCGGCCGTCGAGCATGACCTCGCCGGTGGCGCGCTGCTCGGGATAGAGCGAATAGATGCGGTTGAAGATGCGCAGCAGGGTCGACTTGCCGCAGCCCGACGGGCCGATCAGCGCGGTGACGTGCCGATCGCGGAAATCGAGATTGATGTTCTTCAGCGCCTTGTGCTCGCCGTAGTAGAAATCGAGGTTCTTGACCGCGATCCGGACGGGCGCCTCGGCATCGAGCGATTGCGGGCTCAGTTCCAGCGTCGAAAGCATCGACTTCATCCTTCAGATCGAACGCGACGAGGGTTGGCCGCTCATTTGCCGCCGCGCACGATGCGGCGGGCGATGAGCGACAATAGCAGGATCGAGACGGTGATGATCAGCGAACCGGCCCAGGCGAGCTGCTGCCAGTTCTCGTAAGGGGCGGAGGCGAACTGGTAGATCGTCACGGGCAGGTTGGAGACGCCGCCCGAAAGATTGGGCGAGAACCAGAAATTGTTGTTCAGCGCGGTGAAGATCAGCGGCGCGGTCTCGCCGGCGATGCGGGCCAGCGCCAGCAGGATGCCGGTGACCATGCCTGATTTCGCGGCCCGCCAGGTGACGCTGGTGATGACCACGGAGGGCGGCGCGCCGAGCGCCGAGCCGGCCTCGCGCAGCGAGCCGGGGACGAGGCGCAGCATGTCCTCGGTGGTGCGCACGATGACCGGGATCGCGATGATGCCGAGCGCGACGCCGCCGGCCCAGCCGGAATAGCCGCGGAA
Organism: Allobosea sp.; assembly: GCF_051860145.1. GTDB lineage: Bacteria > Pseudomonadota > Alphaproteobacteria > Rhizobiales > Beijerinckiaceae > Allobosea. The sequence goes on from NZ_JBHYEM010000001.1 coordinate 211,686, forward strand.
GGGCTCGACCAGGATGACGTAGACGAAGAGGCCGATCAGAATCGAGGGCGCCGAGAGCAGGATGTCGTTGATGAAGCGGATCAGGTCGGCGAGCTTCGAGCCCTTGCCGTATTCGGCGAGATAGGTGCCGGCGAGCACGCCGATCGGCGTCGCCACGGCGATGCCGAGGAAGGTCAGCACCACCGAGCCGACGATGGCGTTGGCGAGGCCGCCGCCCTCGCTGCCGGGGCCGGGCGTGATGTGGGTGAAGGTGGCGAGCGAAAGCCCGCCGACGCCCTTCACGATCAGCATGCCGAGGATCCAGAACAGCACGAGGATGGCGAGGAAGGTGAAGCCGGTGGCGATGACCCTCATCGCCTTGTCGGCGGTGCGGCGCGACTGGCGGACGCGGCCCCAGGGCGCGTGGGGCAGCGGGCGGGGGGTCGGGGTTGTCGTCATGCTCATGGTCGGGACCCGCTCAGTAAGCCTTGACGCGCGACACAAGGATGCGCGCGATGACGAGGACGACGAAGGTGACGAAGAAGAGGATGCAGCCGAGCGCGATCAGCGCGTTGAGCTGCAGGCCGAGCGCCTCGTTGAACTCGTTGGCGATGCGCGAGGCGATGGTCGAGCCCGGGTCCATGATCGAGGCCGAGAGCCGGTTGGCGTTGCCGACGACGAAGGTCACGGCCATGGTCTCGCCGAGCGCGCGGCCGAGCCCCAGCATGATCGCGCCGATGATCGAGACGCCGGCCTGCGGCACCAGGACATGGCGAACCACCTCCCAGGTGGTGGCGCCGATGCCGTAGGCGCTCTCGCGCAGCACCGAGGGGATCTGCTCGAGCATGTCGCGCGTGATCGAGGCGATGAAGGGGATGATCATGAAGGCGAGGATGATGCCCGCCGTCAGGATGCCGAGCCCCGAGGGCGAGCGCGAATACAGCACGGTGCCGACGAGCGGGATGCCCTCGACGATGTTCGAGACCGGGATCTGCACATAGGCCGCGAAGAGCGGCACGAAGACGAAAAGCCCCCACATGCCGTAGATGATCGAGGGTACGGCGGCGAGCAGCTCGATGGCGGTCGAGACCGGGCGCTTGAACCAGGCCGGCGCGAGCTGGGTGAGATAGACGGCGATGCCGAGCGAGAGCGGCACGCCGATGACGAGCGCGATCAGCGCGGTCGACAAGGTGCCGACGATCGCCGGCCAGGCGCCGTATTGCTCGTTCTGGGTGTCCCAGACGCTGGAGGTGATGAAGCCGAAGCCGAATTCGCGGAAGGCGGGCCAGCCGCCAATGACCATCGACAGCATGATGCCGGCGAGCAGCACCAGCACGAAGAGCGCGGCCAGCAGGCTGGCATTGCGGAAGACGAGATCGAAAGTGCCTTTTGGAGTGCGGCGAATGGCGGGCGCGCCGGGCGCGGCCATCTGATCTGTCACGGCAGCCATCCGTGGTTACTCCGGTCGCAGAAGAAGCACGAGGAAATCAGGGTCTCAGGCAGAATGGCGAGGCGGGAACAAGCTCCCGCCTCGCTTTGGTCGGCAATCAGAAGATCGGCTTGCCGGCCGGGTCGGTGACGCCCTTCCAGGCGGCGCGGACCTCGTCCTTGACCTTGGCCGGCAGCGGCACGTAGTCGAGATCGAGGGCGAGCTTGTCGCCGTTCTTGAAGGCCCAGTCGACGAACTTGAGCGCGGACTGCACCTCTTCCGGCTTCTCGGGCTTGGCGTGCACGAGCAGGAAGGTGGCGGAGGTGATCGGCCAGGCGTTGGCGCCCTTCTGGTTGTTCAGCGAGATGCCGAAGCCGGGGGCTTCCTGCCAGTTGGCATTGGCGGCGGCGGCCTGGAAGGCCTTGTCGTCCGGCGCCGGGAACTGGCCGTCGGCGTTCTGGACCAGGGCATGGGCCAGCTTGTTCTGCTTGGCATAGGCGTATTCGACATAGCCGATCGAGTTGGCGACCTGCTTGACCGAGGCCGAGACGCCCTCGTTGCCCTTGCCGCCGATGCCGACAGCCCATTGCACCGAGGTGTTGGTGCCGACCTTCGACTTCCAGTCGGCCGAGACCTTGGAGAGGTAGTCGGTGAAGACGAAGGTCGTGCCCGAGCCGTCCGAACGATAGACCGGGTTGATATTGGCATCCGGCAGGGTCACGCCGGCATTCAGCGCGACGATCTTGGGATCGTTCCACTTCTTGACGGTGCCGAGATAGATCTCGGCGAGGATCGGGCCGGTGAGCTTGAGCTTGCCCGCCTCGACGCCGGCGACGTTGATCGCCGGGACGACGCCGCCCATGACGGTCGGGAACTGGATGAGGCCGTCCTTGGTCAGGTCCTCGCCCTTGAGGGGCGCGTCGGTCGCGCCGAAGGCGACGGTCTTCGCCTTGATCTGGCGGATGCCACCGCCCGAGCCGATCGACTGGTAGTTGAGACCGATATTGGTCTCCTTCTTATAGGCCTCGGCCCATTTCGAATAGATCGGGAAGGGGAAGGTCGCGCCCGCGCCGGTGATATCGGCGGCCTGAGCAGCGCCGGCCAAGCCGATCGTCGCAGCCGCGAGAATGAGAATTTTGCGCATTGAGGAGTCCTCGTCTGGGTCGCAGTCTTTGGCAGGCCCGCTAGAACACCCTGCATATGACAGACAGATGACAGACCGTCACGTTAGCCGCCGCTGCGTCAACTCGTCCCCAGACGCGGCAGGATCGCCCTGAAGGTCGCGCCCTCGCCCTGAGCGCTCTCGATCGTCAGCCGGCCGCGATGGCGCAGCACGATATGCTTGACGATGGCGAGGCCTAAGCCCGTGCCGCCGGCCTCGCGGCTGGCGGCCGTGTCGACCCGGTAGAAGCGCTCGGTCAGGCGCGGCAGATGCTCGGGCGCGATGCCCGGCCCGTCGTCGCGGACGCTGACGCTGGCCTCGCTCGCGCCATCGGCGACCTCGATCATGACCTCGCCGCCCTCGCGGCCGTATTTGATCGCGTTCTCGACGAGGTTCTCCATCAGCCGCAGCAATTCGTCGCGATCGCCCGCGACCCTGACCGGCTGCTCCGGCATCACCAGCCGGAGCGTGACCTTGCGCTCGCGCGCCATCAAGGTCAGCGAGTCGACGATCTCGCGCGAGATGCCGGCAAGGTCGACGGGGGTTTCCGGCGCAAGATGCGCGCGCAGCTCGATGCGCGAGAGCGAGAGCAGGTCATCGACGAGGCGGGCCATGCGCAGGCCCTGCTCGCGCATGATCGTCAGGAAGCGGTCGCGCGCGCCGGCATCATTGCGGGCCGGGCCTTGCAGGGTCTCGACGAAGCCGAGCAGCGAGGCGAGCGGCGTGCGCAGCTCGTGGCTGGCATTGGCGACGAAATCGACGCGCATGCGCTCGGTGACGCGCAATTCGCTGAGATCCTCGAAAGTCAGCAGCACCGGGCTGCGCCAGCCCGTGCCCTTGAGCGCGGCGATATGGATGCGAAAGGTGCGCTCGACGGGGACGCGCTCGATCAGCTCGATGACGCGGCGCCCGCCCTGGCGCGCGGCCTGCTCGATCGCGTCGATCAGATCGGGGTCGCGCAGCACGAGCGTCAGCGGCTGGCCGCGCTCGAGCGCGGGAATGAGCGCCCGCATGGCCGGGCTCAGCGCCTGCGCCACGCCCTGCGCGTCGAGCAGGACGACCGCAGCGCCGAGCGCCTCCACCAGCGCTGCGGTGACCGGGGCTTGAGGATCGACGAGATCGGCCATGCAAACAGGCTCCGCGGGTGGCGCTGGCGCCCTCATAGGGCGCGGCAGGCGCGCTGCCAATCGCGCGCGCCGACACGCAGGTCGATTCCGGCCGTTCCTTTCAGCGGGACCGCAGGCTAGCTTGCGTCAGCACAGGAGACTGGGATGGCGAAGGCAGCGTCCGGAAACAAGGCGAGGCGGGCGATTCCGCCGGCGGCGAAGACCAAGCGCGCGAAGGCGCCAACGACCGCGAAACGGAGCGCAAAGGCAGCGGCCGGCTTCGATATCGAGGCCAAGGAGCTGTCGAAGGCGATCGCCGAGGCGGCCTTCCGCAGCGGCGACTATCCTTACGACAAGCGCATGAAGCGCAAGCACTACGAGCGCGAGCTCGAGCCGCTGCAGATCGAGCTCCTGAAGCTGCTGAGCTGGGCGCGCGAGCATGGCGAGCGCATCGTCCTGGTCTTCGAGGGGCGTGACGGCGCCGGCAAGGGCGGCACGATCGCCCGCTTCACCCAGCATCTCAATCCGCGCCAGGCACGGGTCGTGGCGCTGTCGAAGCCCTCCGACACCGAGAAGGGGCAATGGTATTTCCAGCGCTATGCGGCGCAGATGCCGACGGCCGGCGAGATCGTGTTCTTCGACCGCTCCTGGTACAACCGCGCCGGCGTCGAGCGAGCCATGGAGTTCTGCAGCGTCGAGGAGACCGACGCCTTCCTGCGCGAGGCGCCCGCCTTCGAGGGCATGCTGGTGCGCGACGGCGTGCGGCTGATCAAGCTCTTCCTGACCATCGGCCGCGAGATGCAGATGAGCCGGCTGCATGCGCGCTGGCACGACCCGCTGAAGCGCTGGAAGCTCTCGCCGATCGATTTCGAGGCGATCCCGCGCTTCGATGCCTATTCGCGCGCCTTCGAGCAGATGCTGGCGCGCTCCTCGACCGAATGGGCGCCCTGGACCGTGATCCGCGCCAACGACAAGTTCCGCGCCCGGCTCAACACCATCCGCCACGTCCTCCACGCCGTTCCCTACAAGGACAAGGACGAGAAGGCGATCGGCCTGACCGACACCGGCATCGTGCTCGCCGCCGCGGATTACCTGAACGACGGCGGCGAGAGCTGATCGCGTAGCGGCGCCCTCTCCGGCCGGCGCCGCTCCCTTCGCCGGCCATCCCTCGGCGACCACCGAAACCAGCACCTCCATCCTCCAAATGAAGGACGGCGGGAGCCGGCGACTGTGGCTAGATCGCCGCGGCGACGTCGCTGAGCGGGCATTCGCCCGCCGGGGAACCGTCTCGACGATCAAGGGCACGGGCTGCCCAAGAATGAGGGGACATTGTCATGGCCACTTACATGGGAACGACGGGCAACGACACGGTGACGACAGGGTACGACTATCTTTACGGCGGCGACGGCAACGACACATTGGCGTCGAACATCGGCGGGCTCGACGTCGTCGAAGGTGGGCGGGGAAGCGATTATATATTCATAAATAACGACAATGGGTATGGAAACCTCTATGGCGGCGACGGTAACGATCTGGCGTTCGGCGATCGCCTATCCGACAATATCTATGGCGGCGAAGGCAGTGACCTCCTGGCGGGAGGCCAATTTCTCTTCCCTCCGGCTGGCGGCCAGCCTACTGCGAACGAAATCTCCGGAAACGATTACTTTGAAGGCGGAGATGGCACTGATGCCATCTACGGCTTCGACGGCAACGATGTCATCTATGGCGGCGACAGCAGCGACACGAACGTCGTCATCACCGTCGCACATTTCTACGGCGAAACGCGCACCTATCTCGCCGGCCTCTATGGCGGCGCCGGCGACGACTATATCGATGGCGGCCGCGGCAACGACTTGCTCGATGGCGGCGACGACAACGACACGCTGATCGGCGGCGAAGGCAATGACACACTGCGCGGTGGCGCCGGCAACGACCTGATCTGGGCCGATCAGGGCACCGACGTGGCCTATAGCGGCAGCGGCAACGACACGATCTATTCCGGCCTGGGCAACGCGATCAGCGCGCTCGGCGAGGCCGGCAACGACACGATCGCGACCGGCAACGGCAACGACTATATCGATGGCGGGGCCGACAACGACACCATTTTCTCGGGCGGCGGCAACGACACCGTGCTTGGCGGCAACGGCTCGGATGCGCTCGGCGGCTATATCGGCAACGACACGTTCTACGGCGACTACAATGTCGGCGGGCTGGATTACTTCAACCTGAGCTTCGATGTCAGGGCGGGAGACGCCGACTATATCGCCGATTTCAAGGCCGGCGGGGTGCAGGACTATATCATCCTGCCGACAGCCTATAGCGGCTCGGTCTATCTGACCCAGTATGGCACCGACGTGATCGGCTATATCGCTCAGGGCTCGGGCTATTACTCGTTCCAGGTCCACGGTTATGCTGCGCTGACCGTAGCGGAGGTCCAGGCGGCACTGTTCTTCGCCTGAGGCAAAGTCGGCGGGCCGCGGCTCTTTCCGAAGCGGGATAGGGATCAATTGCATGAGTTATGGTGACATGGACGCTCAGGTCGGGCGCGCCATCAGGGCTTTGGGCTACAATTTTCCGGTCGTCTACGATGTCGGCGGCTCCAACGGGGCCTGGGTCAACATCATGTCGAAAGTGCTGCCGGAGTCCCGCTTCGAGGTCTTCGAGCCGCTTGCCGAGATCAATCCGAGCTATCGCGAGATCCTGGGATACCTGAAGGGCATCCACCAGGACGCCCATCTTCATCCCATCGCCATCGGCGAGAAGGACGGCTCGATCAAGATCAACATCTATGACGACCCCGTCGCCAGCACGACCCTGGCGATTGCGGGAGCCGACCATATCAAGCCCGTAAAGGTCCCCGTCCGCTCGATCGACTCGATCGTCGCCTCGCGGATGTGCGCGGCGCCGGACCTGCTCAAGATCGACATCCAGGGCGGCGAACTGGCTGCGCTGAAAGGCGCAAGGCAGACGCTCCCGGGTGTGAAGTTCCTGATGCTCGAGACCTGGCTTCAGCGGAGCTATGGCAGCAACACGCCCCTGCTCCACGAGCTGATCAGCTTCCTGTCGCCGCTCGGCTTCGTGCCCTACGAGTTCGGCGACGTCTTCCGCAACGACAAGGCCGAGGCCGTCGCGATCGACGTCTGGTTCATCAACCGGGCCAAGGCGCATGAACCCGCGATGTTCTGAGGGGCCGGCTGGCCCTAGACGTCGTGCCGTTTGATCCGGCGGATCATCTCGTTCAGCGCCAGCAGGACGAGCGCCAGGATGAAGGGCAGCAGGTAGTAGATGATGCGGAAGAGCAGCAGCGCGCCGAGCACGTGCTCGTAGGGCAGGCGATTCAGCGCGACCAGCATCGTCGCCTCGAAGACGCCGAGCCCGCCCGGCGTATGGCTGGCGATGCCGATCAGGCAGGCGAAGACATAGACGGCGAGGAAGGTCGGGTACTCGATATTGTGCCCGCCCGGCAGCAGCACGAACAGCACCGCGGCCGCGGCCGCGACCTCGCAGGCGCCGAGGAACATCTGGCCCAGCGTGATGCCGAGGCCGGGCAGCGGCAGGTTCCAGCCGCGGACCCGGAAGGTGCGCTCGCCGGTCGAGACCCAGACGAGATAGCCGAGAATGGCGAGCGCCGCGACGGCGCCGACGACCTGGACGACCCAGGGCGCCGTGCGCGCCAGCATGGCGACCGATTCGGAGGCATAAAGCAGGCAGGCGCACAGGATGGCGCCGAGGCCGAGCCAGAAGGTCAGGCCGGCGATCACGGTCAGGCTCGCCACCTCCGAGGCGCGCACGCCCTTGGCCGAATAGATCCAGTAGCGCACCGTGCCGCCGGTCACGAGCGGAAAGCCGAGCGTGAAGGAGACCGAATAGCTGGTGAAGGAGGCGAGCGCGGTGGTCCGGTACGGAATCGTCAGCCCGAGCCGCCGCAGCGCCAGCTTGTCATAGCCGGTGAGCAGCAAATAACTCAGCGCCGTGAAAGCGAGCGCGAGCCCGATCTGGCGGCGGCTGGCATCGGCGAAGGCGCCGGCGACCTGGCCCGGCTCCATCTCCCGGATGATGATCCAGAGCACGGCCAGCGAGGCGCAGAAGATGGTGATGCTGGCCAGCGGACCCAGCCACCACCAGCGGCTGCGCCGTCGCAAGGGCATTCCTGGCTCATGCGGGCCGAACGACATGCTCTCTCATGGTCGGTTGCGCGCGGGGCCGGATCACAGCTCGCGCCGATTGCGGGCGGGAGGGCGCCAGGCGCCCGCCCCGACAGATAGCGGCTCGGCTGCGATCCACAAGCCGGGAGAGCGCGCTGAATGCGCGCCATGAGGCTGGCGCAGGGCGTGGGGTTCGCGGTCACGGTTCCCCGCCGCCAGTGGCGGAGAAGAACGCCTCCGGGCTCTCGATCTCGGTCAGGCGCCGGTTCTCGATCAGCCAGAAACGGTTGCCGACCGCCCTGACGAAGCTGCGGTCATGCGAGACCAGAAGGCAGCTCGCCTCGCGCGCCATCAACTCGGCCTCGAGCGCCTCCTGGCCCTCGATGTCGAGATGGTTGGTCGGTTCGTCGAGCAGGTAGAAATTCGGTTCGGCCAGGCGCAGCGCCAGCATGGCGAGGCGCGCCTTCTGGCCGCCGGAGAGCGCACTGAGGCGGCGCTCCTGCATGTCGACGGCGACGCCGGCGCCGGCCAGCAGGCTGCGCGCCGGCTGGTCGCCGATATCGAAGCGGCGCGTGATCACGCCATGCGGCGTGTCGCCCTCGGCGAATTCGGACAGGCTCTGGCTGCCATAGCCGAGCACCAGCGAGGGCGTGACCCTGATCGCCGCGGCCGCGGCCTCGGGGTTCGCGACCGCGGCGCGGATGAGCTCGACCAGGCGCGACTTGCCGGCGCCATTGCTGCCGAGCAGCACGATGCGGTCGCCCTGGCTGATCCAGCGCTTGCCGGTCCGGAACAGCGGCGTCCCGTCGGGCGTTTCCACCGTCAGATCGTCGAGCGTGATCAGCACCTTGGCGTGGGTGCCGCGATTGGCGAGCCGGATCGCTCCGGCGGAGCGCTCGTGATGGCCGGGCCGCGCGGCATCCTCCAGACGTTCGGCCCGCTGCTTGAGCTGCTTGGTCTTCACGACCAAAAGGTCGCTGCCGGAATTGACCCCGATATTGTTGAGCTTGGCCGCCTGCCGGCGCAGAAGCTGCGCCGCCTTGACGTCGCGCTGGTAGCGGCGCTCGTCGGAGGCGTCGGCCTCGTCCAACGCGGCGCGCGCCCGCGTGTAGGGCAGCGCGAAGAGCTGGGAGTTCTCGGGCCGCAGGAACAGCGTGCGGTTGGTCGCGGCGTCGAGGAAGGCGCGGTCATGGCTCGAGATCACCACGGGGACGTCGCGCGGCAGGCCGTTCAGCCAGTCTTCGAGCTGGCGGATGCGGGCGAGATCGAGATGGTTCGTCGGCTCGTCGAGCAGCAGCATGTCGGGATCGGTGACCCAGGCGGCCGCCAGCAGGGCGAAGCGCTGCCAGCCGCCGCTCAATTGCGACAACGGCCGCCGGCGCAACGCCACCGGGATTTCCAGCGATTCCAGCGCGACATCGACGCGCCAGGCCTCCGTCTCGGCCTGCTCGCGCGGCAGGGCGCGAAGGACGAGATCGTAGAAGGGCAAGGCGAGCAGCGCGGCCGGGATGTCCTGCTCGACATGGCCGACGCGCAGACCGCGCGAGCGCGTGATCTCGCCCGTGCTCGGCTCGAGCGAGCCGGCGAGGCAGCGCAGCAGCGTCGACTTGCCCCGGCCATTGGCGGCGACGAGACCGAGGCGGTCACCCGCGCCGATCGTCAGGTTGAGATTGGCGAACAGCGGCGCACCAAGCGTGACGCCGAGCTTACGAGCGTTGATCAAAGCCATTGTCGTTCTCTGGACTGCCCGAGCCTCAGCCGCCTTCCGGACAAGCGCTTCGCGGCCTGCGGGATGCGGATGCCTTTTTGCGGCGTCAGCTCGATGGATTGGGCGGTGGGTCGTGCGCCGGAGCCTTGACGCTCAGCGCCGCGCCACCACGAAGGGCAGACCGGAAAGAGAACCTGTGAGGGATCGTCTCGGGGTCAGCCCTGCAAGCTTGCTTGCAGGGCCTGAACGGGGCCGCGCTGACGATGGTGACGAAAGAACGTGATCACGCAGCCCCCCTTTCTCGAACGAGTTGCGGGACCAGCCCTAACATGCGGCCGGCCCATTTTGAAGCGGGTTCCGAGCTGGCCCATCAGCCCGTTTTGCGGAAGACGCGCAGGGTCTTGAAGCCCTCGACCTCCTCGACCGGCCGCGAGCTCGCCCATTCGGCAATGACCGGCTCGGCAGCGGCATAGGCGAAGGAGCCGGTATAGAACAGGATATGGCCGCCGATATCGGTCTGATCGGTGAAAAGCTGCATCACCTGAAGATCGGTGAGCGCGCCATAGGCGTCGTTCTTCTCGCTGCGGAACTCGCAGGAATGGAACAGGGTGACGATGTCGAAGCGCGGCAGCAGCTTTGCGTTGCTGGTGTAGATGTCACCGAAATAGGCGCAGTAGCTCTTGGTGATCGCCGGGTTGTCGATCGCCAGCTTGACGAAGGCATCATATTCCTTGGGCGAGGCGGTGATGCCGAGCACGGTGCAGTCGAGCTCCGGCTCGGCGCAGCGGATGCCGATATAATGGTGCCCGCCCGTGCCGAAATGGTAGATGCGCTTGCCGGTGAGGCCCTGCTCCTCGAGCCATTCGACGAAATGCACGTCGCAGGGGCATTGCTCGACCCGCAGGCCCCAATAGACGTCCCAGATGTTCAGCATGCGATCAGCTCCGTAATGAAATGACCGGCCAGAAGGCCGTGGAGAGTGTCAGCCCTCATCCTGAGGACCTGCGAGATCATGGCGCGGCCGGTTCGGCGCGGACCGGCCGCGGATTGTCATGGCCCGCCATGCGCGCGACGCCGCCAGCCCGCTTCATCACGAGATGGTGGCTGGCGGCCTCGGCGAAACCGGGGCTCTGGCCCATCAGCAGGATGATCGCGTCCGGCCGCGCGGCGCGCAGTTCGGCGATGAGTGCGAGCGCCGAGTCGATCTCGAGCGCGCTCGTAGATTCGTCGAGCAGCAGCATGTCGGGCGCTTCGAGCTCGGCGCGGGCGAGCGCCAGGCGCTGCCGGTCTCCGGTCGCGAGCAGCTTGCCCCAGTCGCGATGCTCGTCGAGGGAGGACACGAGCGCGGAAAGACCATAGCGGCGCAGGGCATCGGCCAGCGCGTCGCCCGGCAGCATCAGCGCCGTATCGAGAATCGTGCGCAGGCTGCCTTCGCTCAGATGCAGGCTGTGGGGAACGACGGTCACCCGCGCCGCTGCCGGCAACGCAAGCTCGCCGCGGCCCCAGGGCCAGAGCCCGGCAAGCGCCTGGATCAGCGCCGATTTGCCGAGCCCGAGCTCGCCCGAGACATGCATGGTGGCGCCCGGCGGCAAGGAGAAGCCGATGCCGGCGACGAGCGTGCGGCCATCGCGGTCGGTCAAGGTGACGTCGTCCAGGTGCAGCAGGCCATCAGTGCTCGATGTCAGCGTCAGATGGTCGGCGGGCGGGTCGCGCTCAATGCGCTCGAGCGCATCGGCGAGCTCGTTGACCCGTCGCGCCGCCGCCAGCCACTCAGCGATGCGCATGAAGTTGTCGAGCACCCAGTTGAAGGCGTTCTGCACGGCCACAAAAGCGGCCGCGACCTGGACGACGCCGCCGAGCGACATCTCGCCCGAGAGATATTTCGGCGCCGCCAGCAAAAGCGGCACGACCGGCACGAGCGCACCGCTGCCATTGGTGATCCAGGTCAGCCGGCCGCGTTGGCGGATCATGGCGAGCCAGCGCTGGGCCAGGCTGTCATAGGTGCGCGCGACGGCGCGGCGCTCGCCGGCCTCGGCCCGGCCGAGCGCGATCGGCTCGCCATGGTCGCGGATCCGCATCAGGGCGAAGCGCAGCCGGGCCTCGCCCTCGTTGCGGGCGGCAACGAGGCTGGGCAGGCGGCGGCCGACGACGGTGATCAGCAGCGAGACCAGCACGGCGTAGAGGATCGCGGCCAGCACCAGATAGGCCGGGATCGTGAAGGCGCCGACCGCTGCCGGCAGCGTCAGCGCACCGCCGATCTCCCAGAGGATCTCGATGAACATGACGATGGTGATGACGGCCGAGAGCAGGCCGATGGCGAAATCGACCAGCGGCTCGGTCGCCCAGCGCACATCGTCGGCGATGCGGTATTCGGGATTGGCCGGCTCGTCGTTCGACAGGCTCAAGCGAAAGAAGCGCCGATCGCCGACCCAGCTATCGGCGAGCTTGGCGGTGACCCATTGCCGCCAGTGCACCTGCAGCGTCTCGCGCGTCACCAGGATGGCGACGCCGATGCCGGCGACGATCGCGGCGAGCACCGGGAAGACCGCCATGGCGATCAGCGCGCTCTCGCCATCCTTCTTCTCGAGCGCGTCGAAGAACCAGCCGTTCCAGCGGTTGACCGTGACGTTGACGAAGACGCTGACGATGATCGAGGCCGCCAGCGAGAGCGTCCAGAACCAGGCCCGGCCGGCGGTCGGCCCCTGCCAGTACCCCCTGGTGAAGGCGGCAAAGCGCCGCGCGACCTGCCGATCGGTCGGCGGTTGCGCAATTGGACCCGGCCCGTCGACGAGCTTCAGCAAGAACAATGATCCCCCGCACGGCAGGCATCCGCGCCCGGTTTTCCCGTGTGCTGCGTACCCCCTGCCGGCGATGAGCCTGTCGCGGACCCGATGAACCGTGGGTGAATGGAGCGGACCGAGGCGCGGCCAGACGAGGCTCCAGTTTCGAACTATTCCATTTATCTAATAAAAACAGATACTTGCATGGACGTCCCATCGCCCCTATCTCGGGGGCCTCGATCGATTCGGCGGAGCAAGGTTTCGATATGCGCGAGATTTCTGCACCCGATGTCGTCGCGGCGATCGGCCGGGGCGACGAGCTCATCATCCGGGAAACCTTGCGGACCAGAGCGACGCCGCTCGAGCTGCGCCAGGCGCTCGCCTTCGCGAAAGGGCCGGCGAATGCGAGCCCGGCCGCCTATCAGGCGCTGCCGGCACGGATGCAGCGTCTCGTCGACCTGATCACAGTGGCGCTCGAAAGCGCGGCCGGCGATTTCGCGCCGGAGGACCAGCATGGCAACAGGCGGAGGGCTGCTCACCATGCCGCATGAGATCACCACCGACGACGATACCGAGGCTGCCCGCGCCACGCTGCGGCAAGTGGTGATGACGGCCTTCTGCGACATGCTGCACGAGTCGCGGCTCGCGCCGATGACGGTGATGGCGCTCGCCGCCGAGGCGCTCGGATCGATCTATCAGGAGGTGGCCGACGCGCACCGCCATGAGGACGCCTGCCCCTGCGGCTGGCGGCCGAGCCTGGAGCAGGATATCGAGGCCCTCCAGGTCGCGATGGCGCGAATGGCCCAGCCGGCGCCGGTGACCGACCTGCGGCTGGCCCGCGTGGCCGGGCGGGCCTGAGCGCTCGCTCATGAGCAAGGACGAGGAATGACCCAGAGCCAGGCCGCCGCCATCACGGTGCCGAAACCGCAGGACGGCGAGGCGCTGCTGCGCCTGCTGGAGGAGCGCCGGTCCGTCGGCATGACCGCGCTCGCCGAACCGGGACCGGACTCAAGCGAGCTTCGCCGCCTGCTGACGATCGCGGCGCGCGTGCCCGATCATGGCGGGCTCGAACCCTGGCGTTTCGTCGTGATCGCGGGCGAGGCGCGCAAGCGCGCGAGCGAGGCGGCCTGCCGGCTCTACGCCGACGAGAACACGGCGATGGATCCCGAAAAGCGCGCAAAATTCAGCGCGATCGTCGGCCGCTCGCTGACCTATGCCCCGGCGATCGTGCTGGTCGTCAGCCGCAGCGACACCACGGCGCGCATTCCCGCCTGGGAGCAGGAGCTCTCGGCCGGCGCCGTCTGCATGAACCTGCTCCACGCCGCTCAGGCTCTCGGCTATGGCGCAACCTGGCTGACAGGCTGGGTCGCCTACAGCCCCGGCATGCATGCCCTGTTCGGGCTCTCCGAAGCCGAGAAAATCGCCGGGATCGTGCATATCGGCACGGCGCGGGAAGCGCTCGGCGAGCGGAAGCGACCCGATATCGACGCCATCACCACCTACTGGTAGCGCGGCACGGCCGTTTATTCGGCCGCCTGCGCCTCTAGCTCCGGGGCGCGCTCGGCCGGGAAGATCAATCCGCCGACGATCACCATCAGGCCGAGCCCCGCCAGGACCTGGAAGGCGAGCGTGAAGCCGCCCTGCGCGTGCAGCATCGAGACGAGCGCGACAGCGCCGCCAGCCGCCGTGAAGCCGATGAAATAGCGGGCCGCATAGGCGCGCGAACGCCAGCGGTCGCTGGTGTATTTGCCGACCATGGCATCGTTGATCGTGACCTGCCCGAAGAGCGCGATGATGACCAGGACCGAGGCCACCAGCAGCGCCGGCCCGGAGAGGATCGCCGAAAGATAGAGCGCCGGCGCCAGCAGGAAGCAGAGCGGCAGGAAGACGGCGCGCAGGCCGTGCCGGTCGATCAGCCCACCGATCGTGTATTGCGCCAGGGCGCCGAAGACATAGACGCCGGCCGCGATCAGGCCGAGCAGCGCCGGGCTGGTGGTGAGCTCAGTGAGGCGCTCGGCGAAGAGTTTCGGCAGCGCGACCGTGACCGCGTTGAAGGCGGTCGAGCTCGCCAGCACCGTGATGACCAGCGCCGCCAGCACGCGCCACATCGCCTCCTTCGGCACGCGAGAGGCCGCGGTTGCCGCTTTGTGACCCTCGCGGCTCTCGTGGACGACGGCGCGGGCGAAGGCGATGCCGATCGCGATCGAGGCGAGGCCTGGCGCGATGAAGGCGGCGCGCCAGCCGAGATATTGCGCGAGCAGGCCGGTCGCGAGCGCCGAGGAGGCGACGCCGAGATTGCCGAAGACGCCGTTGCGCCCGATCTCGCGGCCGAGACGCGGCGCATAGGCGACGATCATCGCCGTGCCGACGGGGTGGTAGATCGCGGCGAAAGCGCCGACGAGGAAGAGCGTGAATCCGAACTGCAGCGGCGTCGCCGCGAAGCCGACGCAGATCAGCGCCAGGCCGATGCCGATGAAGAAGATCAGCATCATATGGCGGCGGCTCCAGACATCGCCGAGCCAGCCGGTCAGGAGCGAGCCGGCGCCGAAGGCGACGAAGCCCGGCGTCGCATAGGGCAGCAGCTCGCCATAGTCATAGCCGAGCACCGGCGCCATCACGATCAGCGCCGCCGGGAAGACCAGCATCGCGTAGTGATCGATGAAATGGGCGGCGTTGACATAGGCGAGCACGGTCGCGGGGCGGTTCATGGCGATCTCCTCGCCGGCATGGTAATCCGGCGTGATATCGACGTGATGCCAAAATCGATCGCAGAGACGCCATTCCGACGATGCCGGCCCCTTTCAGCACCTTGCGCCGCATCTATCCGCGCGGCACCGCGCTCGGCCTGCACGCCCATCGCGAGGCGCAGCTGATCTTCGCCGTCTCCGGCACGATGCAGGTCAGGACCGAGAGCGGGCGCTGGCTGGTGCCGCCGCAACTCGCCGTCTGGGTGCCACCGCGCCTGTCGCACGCGCTCGACATGGTCGCCGATGTCGAGATGTGGACGCTGTATTTCGAGGCGGCGGCCTGCCGGCGCTGGGCGCCGGCGCAAATGCTCGACCGCGCCTTCGCCCTCCAGGTGACGCCGCTGCTGCGCGCCCTGATCCTGACCCTTTTCGACTGCGAGCCGGCGAGCGAGCGGGCGGAGCTGATCGCGCGGCTCATCCTGCACGAACTCACCGAGACGCCGGATGCGCCGACCTTCCTGCCGCTGCCAGGCGGGGGAGCCGGCCGCCGCGTCGCGGATATCGCGCTCGGTGACCCTGCCATGCGACTCGCCATCGACGAGATCGCAAGGCGGGCGGGAACCTCGGCGCGCTCGATCAGCCGGCTGTTTCCCGACGAGACCGGGCTGACCTACAAGGCTTGGCGCCAGCGGGCCCGAATCGTCGGCGCGATCGACAGGCTTTCGGCAGGGGCCTCGATCGCCCAGGCCGCGCATCACGCCGGTTTTGCCGGAGCGGCCGCCTTCGCCCATGCCTTCCGGCAAGTCACCGGCCAGACACCCAGCGGCTTCCTCAAGCGATTGTGACGCCTCGATCGCCGGCTGCCCGAGCGCATCCCGGCGCATGAGACCTTTTAGCGAGGCTGCGAAAGCACGTCGCACTTTCCTTCCTCAACGGCGTTGCAGTATAGTTCTGCATTCTGCATCCGGGGGTGGGCGCATGCAGTAGTATCAATGTAGGGCAGATCAAGCCCGATATTAGCGGGCAGAGGGAAAGGCCAAGAATCATGAACAGGGGAACGGAGCCGCTCGAGATCTGGGAAATCATTTCGTCGCCCGCAGGTTGTGCCGCGCTGCTATACGCGGCCGAGCGCGGCGATCCGCCACTCGAGCCTTTGGTCAGCCTGATCGAGGAATCTTGGGGGCTCTGGCTCAGCGACGACCCCGACGCGCATCCCAAGCGCATCCACGGCATGGTGGCGCGGCTGATGACGGCCGATGGCTGGCAGGAGGCCGGCTTGCGGCCCATGCGCCGCGGACGCCTTATCACCGAGGCGATGACCTACCAGCGGTCGCACGGAGCGACGATCCAGTAAGGCGCCGGCAGCGCTTCCCGCCGGCGGCGGGGCCTTCAGCCGGCCTCGGCCCAGGCGGTTTCCGCCGCACGCAGATCGTTCTGCGCCGCAAGCCGCTCGATGAAGCCGGTCTGGCGATCGAGGCAGGCCTCCAGCTCGAACTTCGCCAGCACCGTGGCGCGCGCCGCCTCACGCAGGCCGCCCGCCTCGCCACGCCGGGCCAGCGCCCCGGCGATCGTGCCGGCAAGCGCCGCCGCGTCGTGAAAGGGCGCCAGCAGGCCATTGCGGCGATCGGCGATGACATCCTGCACCGGTGGCGTCCGCGAGCCCACGATCAGGCAGCCGCAGGCCATCGCCTCGAGAAGCGACCAGGACAGCACGAAGGGCACGGTCAGATAGACATGCGTCGCCGAGACCTGGAACAGGCGGATCAGCTCGTCATGCGTCAGCCAGGGAATATGGACCATGCGCTCGCCGAGGCCTGCCTCCTGCGCCATGACCTCGCGCCAGAGGCGGCCATCCTCGCGCGGACGGCCATAGCCGACGCCATCGCCACCGACGACGACGAAGAGCGCATCGGGCCGCGCCCGCGCCGCCAGTGCTGCTGCGCGCATGAATTGCGGGTAGCCGCGATAGGGGTCGAGATCGCGCGCGACGAAGGTGACGACCTCGTCGCCGGCCCGCAGCACCCGGCCATCGGGCAATGTGAATTCGGCGGCGGCATTCGGCCGGCACAGCCGCGTATCGATGCCGTCATGGCAAATGGCGATGCGGTCGCGCAGGCTCTGGGGATATTGGCGGTGCTGCCAGCGGGTCGGGGTATAGGCGGCGTCGATCGCCTGCAGGGTCACGAGCTGGGCGGCGTTGCGCATGCGCAGCCGCATCCGGTGCGCCTCGGAGGCATCGTCCGCCGGGTCGAAATCGAAATCGGAATTCTGGCCGTTATAGTAATATTCGCAATAACCTAGAACGGGCGTATCGGGCAGCACGTCCTTGACGAAGAGCAGCCCGCCCCAACCGGTATGGCCGACGATCACGTCCGGCCGCTCGTCCCGGCGCAGGCGCCGCAGGGCGGAGGCCACGGCCTCGCCGGTCATGACATGATACTCCGTCGCGGCGAGGCTGGGGCTCGCCGTCTCGGTCCTGCCGACGGTGTAGGGAATCTGGCTGAGACCAGGACGAGCGGCCTCGACGCGTTCCGTCACGAGGGTCACCTCGGCGCCTTCGCCGAGGAGGCGCCCGATCAGATGAGCGAATTGGCCAGATCCTGAGCGATGAATGAATAGGACGCGCATGACGCGAACAGAACCCCTCCATAGCGCAAGGCATCGCCCCACCAGAGCTCGAGGCGGCGCAAGGTGTCATAGGTGGTCTGCATATCCGGCTCGAGATCGAGATCCTGGCTCAGCCCGAACTGGTTGCTTTCGTCGAGCAGCCGCAGCCGCTCGCAGAGAAGCTGGCCTTTCGGAGACAGCGAAATCCTGGCCAGCCGGCGGTCGCGGGGCGAGGCGCCGCGATCGAGATAGCCGCATTCGACGAGCTGCTTGAGATTATAGGACGCGTTGGAGCCGAGATAATAACCGCGATCGAGCAGGTCGCGGACCGCGATCTCACCGGTGCCGATCGTCAGCAGCACCATCACCTGCGAGGGCGAGATGTCATCGACGCCAAGCCGGGTCAGCTCCAGGCGCAGATAATCGAGGAAGCGCCTGCTGACCCTCTCGATCATGCGGGCAAGGTCGAGCTGGGAGACCAGATTTCTTGAAGCCCCGTTGTCCGAATCGGCCCGCCGTTCCGTCCTGCCATGCTGGCCGTTAAGCGCCGTGCCTAGGAATTGATCGCTGAAATGCGGTTTCGAATGCATTCTCTACTCCGCCTGGTTTCAAAATGGGCACCCCGCCCGCGGATATCCCCTTCTGGAGTCGATTAGCCTACACGCAAAGCACATGCCAGCCGCGATACCTCAAAACTAAGAATGTAGCAATTTTTTGTTACGTATAAACTGTTTCAAAATTCGAAATATCGCGCATTCTGGCCATATTTTACGATTTTATTCCAAGATATTCGACTCTTTATCTGTCATATTTGCGACACAGCTTGCGTGACATGCTAATAAGCCCATCGCGTCGTCGTCAGCCATCTTGCTTGAGCAAAGGCTGGGTATCGCGCTGGCTGACACAAGTCCACCCGCAACGGAGACATGCATGAAGGCCGCAGCCTCGGCGCCCGACAGTTTGGTCCGTGAACTCCAGCGCTCTTTTGCCGGCGGTCTCGGCTATGCGGCCTTCCTGAGTCTTTGCATCAACCTCCTGTTGCTGACCGTGCCGCTGTTCATGCTGCAGGTGCAGGAGCGCGTCATCGTCAGCCGCAGCTTCGACACGCTCACCATGCTGCTTGTGATCGCCATAGGGGCACTCGTGCTCTACGGCGCGATCGAGTTCATCCGCTCGCTGACCTTCCAGACGATGGCCAGCCTGTTCGCGCGCCGGCTCAATCTACCAGCTCTGGAAGCGGCCGTCAGTTCCTCGCTCGAACAGGGTTCGGCCCAGGCGACGCAAGCGATCCGCGACCTCAACGACATCCGCTATTTCATTGCGAGCTCCGCGATCGCGACCCCGCTCGAAGCGATGTGGTCGCCGATCTTCCTGGCCGTCCTCTTCGCCTTCCATCCGGTCTATGGGCTCGTCGGCGCGATCTCGCTGATCATCCTGCTGCTGCTCGGCGTGCTCTCGGACGTGCTCACCCGGCGTGTCCTGAAAGAGGCCAACGAGGAGGGCGTCGCCAGCATCAACGATGTCGGCTCCAGCCTGCGCCATGCCGAGACGATCGAGGCGATGGGCATGCTGCCGGCCCTGGCCAAGCGCTGGCGCGGCCGGCAGGTGGCGATGATCGAGCATCTCGACCTCGGCACCCGCCGCGGCAAGTTCATCGCAGCGGTAACCCGCAGCTCGCGCATGACGATGCAGCTCGCGATCTATGCAACCGGTGCGACCCTGGCCATCAAGAACGAGGTCACGATCGGCACGCTGATGGCGGCGAGCATCCTGCTCGGGCGCCTGCTCGCCCCCTTCGATTCGATGATTTCCGACTGGCGGCAATGGGTGCTGGCGGCCGCGGCCTGGAAGCGGGTGCGCGAGCTCCTGCTGCTGCGCTCGTCGCAGCGCCAGACCACGGCCAACCCACCGACCGAGGGCGACCTCGTGATCGACCGCGTCGTCTATGCGCCGGGCGGCTCCGAGCAGACGGTGATCAAGAGCATCTCCTTCACGCTCTCGCCGGGCGAGGTGCTCGGCGTGGTCGGGCCATCCGGCGCCGGCAAATCGACGCTGGCGCGGCTCCTGGTCGGCGTGCTCAAGCCGAATGTCGGCGGCGTCTATCTCGACGGCCACAATGTCTATCTCTGGGAGCGCGCCTCGTTCGGCGCGATGGTCGGCTACCTGCCGCAATCGGTCTCCCTGCTGAACGGCTCGATCGCCGAGAACATCGCACGCATGCAGCAGCCCGATCCCCAGAGGATCCTTGAGGCGGCCCGGATCGCCGGCGTGCACGAGCTGATCGGACGGATGCCGCTCGGCTACGACACCAGCGTCAATGACGGCGACTTCAAGCTCTCGGGCGGCCAGCGCCAGCGCATCGGCCTGGCGCGGGCGCTCTACGGCTCGCCGCGGTTGCTGGTGCTCGACGAGCCCAACGCCAATCTCGACGCCGAGGGCGAGCAGAGCCTGATCCGCGCCATCAACGCGGCGCGGGAATCGGGCGCCATGGTCATCCTGATCGCGCATCGTCCCTCGGTGATGCAGGTCGTCGACAAGATCCTGGTGCTGCGCGAGGGCCGGATCGCCCAGTTCGGGCCGCGCTCGGCGATCGCCGGCATGATCACGCCCGGCGGCCTGGTCGAGATCGAGCCGAAGCGCCAGGAGCAGGCCGGCCAGATCCGTGAAGCAGCCACGGCGAGGACCCCGGCATGAGCAAGTTCCCGGCCCTGCGAAGCTCCAGCCGTGCCCTCGTCCCGGTCACGCCGGCGACCGAGGAGCCCGAGGAGCGCATGCCCTCGCTGCGCAATCTCATGCTCGCCGGCGTCGGCGCGATCGCGATCGGCTTCGGCGGCTTCGGCGCCTGGGCCGTGACGGCGCGGCTCGACAACGCCGCCGTCGCCCAAGGCACGGTGATCGTCGACAGCAAGCGCAAGACCGTCAGTCATCTCGAAGGTGGCATCCTGAAGATGCTGCTGAAGCTGGAGGGCGACCGCGTCGCCAAGGACGAGCCGCTGCTGCGTCTGGAGGATGCGCGCCAGCGCGCCGAGCTGCAGCAGCTCCACGGCAAGCGGGTCGGTCTGGAAGCGAAGCTGGCCCGGCTCAGGGCCGAGCAGAACAACGCGGCAGGGATCGATTTTCCCGACGATCTCGAGATGGCGGGCACGCCGATCGCGCGCGAGGTCGTCACCGCCGAGCGCAAGCTCTTCCAGGCCCGCGCCCAGGTCTACGAGGGCAAGATCAGCATCCAGAAGCGCGTGATCGAGCAGCACCAGGCCGAGACCGAGGCGCTCCAGGCCCAGATCGCGGCGACGCATTACCAGCGCAGCCTGATCGACGACGAGGTGCGCACGGTCGCCGACCTCTATGAGAAGCGCTACGCCAAGCGCAGCCAGCTCGTCGAGCTCCAGACCAAGCAAAGCGAGCTCGCCGGCCGCGCCGGCGAGACCGCCGCGCGCAAGGCCAAGGCCGAACAGGCCGTCGCCGGCGCGAATCTCGAGATCATCTCGATCGGCCTCGAACGCCAGGGCGACATCGCCAAGGAGCTGCAGGACTCGCAGCTCCTCCTCTCGGAAGTGGTCGAGCGCATCGTCCAGGCCGAGGACGTGCTGCGCCGCCTCGTCGTCATCGCGCCGCAGGAGGGCATCGTCGTCAATATCCGCACACGCACCGCCGGCAGCGCGATTGCGGCGGGCGAGCCCATCCTCGACATCGTGCCCGAGAACGAGCCACTTGTCGTCGAGGCCAAGATCGACCCGCGCGACATCGATTCGATCAAGCTCGGGGCCGAGACCCGGATCAGGCTCACCGCCTTCAACGCCCGGCTGATGCCGCCGCTGATCGCCAAGGTCACCTATATCGCCGCCGATCAGCTCGTCGACGAGAAGACCGGCGCCGCCTATTTCATCGCCCGCGCCGAGATCACGCCGGAAGCCCTGGCCGAGAACAACGTCTCGCTCCATGCCGGCATGGCGGCCGAGGTGCTGGTCGTGAACGGCTCGCGCCGCGCCATGGACTACCTGCTGTCGCCGTTCACCGACAGCTTCAACCGCGCCTTCAGAGAGGATTGATAGTTAAAAATCTTAATTATTCTGCTCAAAGAATCGCCACAATAATCTAATATCAATTTCCATAAGTATATATTTCGAATTTCGAACTTACTTTGATCGACTATCAAATTTAAGTGCGCTGATATAGATTATAAATCTTTTTGCATCGCAAAAAAGTCACAATAAAACGCTTGCTGCGCTGCACATATTGTCTACTCTCATGTATGTCGAGCGATGATAGGCCTTTCGCCTGTCATCGGAACGGCGCCCTTTATTCGGGTGATGGCAATTCGAGCCGACCCGCGGGCGCATTCAATCGCCTAGGAGGTGATAATGGCCACGATCGAAGGCAGTGCATTCGATGACTTCTTGATCGGGACCCGTTTCAGTGACGTGGTTCATGCCGGCGCCGGCGACGATTTCGTCAAAGGCGGCGGCGGCGACGATACCATTTTCGGCGAGGACGGGGACGACCTGATCTTTGGCGACAATGGCGATGACAGCATCTTCGGCGGCGAGGGCAACGATGTGCTCTTCGGCGGCGAGGGTAGCGATTCGCTGTTCGGCGGCGAGGGCGACGATGTCCTCTCCGGCGGTCAGGGAGACGACATCCTGCAAGGCGGCGCCGGCAATGACGTGTTGCTGGGCGGCCAGGGCGATGACGTGCTCCAGGGTGGTGTCGGCGACGACATCCTCCAGGGCGGCCAGGGCAATGACGTGCTCCAGGGCGGCGACGGCAATGACGTGCTCGTCGGCGGCCAGGGCGACGACATCCTGCAGGGCGGCGCGGGCGACGACGTGCTCTTCGCCGGTCAGGGCAACGACATCCTGTCTGGCGGCGCGGGTGCCGACACGTTCGTCTTCAACGGCGGCGGCGGCAACGACCTCGTCCTCGATTTCGAGGCCGGCTCGGACATGCTGCAGATCGCGTCCGACATCAACGGCACGGGCGTCTCCTCGGCCGACGACGTCGCCGCGCGTGCCACGACCGTCGGCGGCAACGCCGTGGTCGATCTCGGCAACGGCGACACGCTGACCCTGGTCGGCGTCACCGCCGAGGACATCCAGAGCGATCCGGGTTCCTACTTCACCGTCGCGTAACGACCTCGCGACGCCGGCCTCCGCGGCCGGCGTCGCACCCTTCCAGTCGGAATCTGCGCCATGCTGACGATCGCCCCGACCCAAATGGCCGCCGACCAGGCGTCCAATCCCGAGCTGCTTCGGCTGTGCGGCGCGGTGTTCCTGCTGAGCTGGACGCTCGACGGGCCGCTCGCCGACCGGCAGGCCGTCTCGCTGGCGAGCCGGGAGCGCCGGGTCTCCTCGGCCTCGCTGACGCTCGGCCTCAGCGACGGACGCACGCGCATCGTCTGCATCTTCCGCCATGCCGGCCATGACGACATCATCGCCACCTTGTCCGGCGGCAATCTCGGCCCCGACCAGGCCGTCGCCTTCGACCCCGAATTCATCCACGCCATGGCCGATGCGCCGGAGATCGTGCGCGACCTGGCGCCGTCCGGCCGGATCGCGCTGGCGACCGCGCTGATCGACACCTGGCCGACGCTGTTCAGCCTGCGCGAGACCACGGCCTATCTCGGCTTCCTGCGCCAGTTCCTGCTCGCCCTGTCGCGCAAGCCCGCGCCGGCCTCTCCGGCTGCCACCCTGCCCGACGGCAAGATCCTGCTCGAATCCTCGGTTCCCGGACGGCTCGGCTCGGTCAAGACCGCCTATTGGCTGGGACAGGCCAATCTCTCGCGCATCGCCTCGCGCCCACGGCTCGGCAAGCCCGACCGGAACGCGCGGCGCTCGCTCTACCTGATCGTCGACGAGGTCGCGCCGCGCAGCGCCGGCCTCCTCGTCCTGCAGACCGATATCGGTCTGATCGTCCGCGCCCTGCCCGAGCGCGCCTCGGCGCCGACGCTGGCGCGCTGGTGGGCCAGCAAGGCGAGCGAGCGGGACGACCTGCGCGGCTGGCTCGTCGAGCAACTGGCCAAATCGTCCGAACAGGGCCGCCTGCTGGCGATCGAGATGCAGAAGCGCCTTCCGCTGCCGGTGCAGAGCGTGCGCCGACGCGACGACCTGCCCTCGGCGGAGCTCGATCTCGCCGTCTGCAATTCCGCCGGCCTCCTGCTCGGCGGCTGGTATTCCGACCGCGACGGCCTGCTGGAACAGATCCTCGTGCATCGCGGCGAGGGCGAGCCGAGCCCGATCATCGAGCGGGTCGAGCGCTTTCCGGCGCTGCTCCCGCCGGCCGAGCCGGGTGGCGACCACAGGGCCGCGACGGGGTTTCTCGCGCTGGTGCCGGGCTATGCGTCCGGGGCGCCCGTCCTGCAGCCGCGCTGCGAGCTGAAGCTGAAATCGGGCACCTCGCTGTTCCTGCGCCCGAACCTGCAGCCGGCCGACGCGGCCGGCATCCGGGCCCGCGCGCTGGCCTCGATCCCGCCTCAGCATCTCACCGCGGAGATCCTGGAGCGCAGCCTGGCGCCCGTGCTCGCCGCCTGCCAGGCGGAGCTGCGCGCCAGCCTGCCGGCGCCGCGCGTCAGGACGATCGGCACGCCGCCGGCGCGACCCGTCGCCTCCGTCGTGATCCCGCTCTACCGCGTCTATGACTTCCTGCGCATCCAGGTCTCCGCCTTTGCCGGCGACCCCTGGTTCACCGAGAAGGCCGAGCTGATCTATGTGCTCGATTCCCCCGAGCACGAGGGCGAGGTCGCGCATCTGCTCGGCGGCCTGCATCTCGCCTATGGCCTGCCGATGCAGCTCGTGGTGATGGGCCGCAATGGCGGCTTCTCGGCCGCCTGCAACGCCGGCGCCGAAGCTGCCCGCGGCGAGACGCTCGCCATGGTCAACTCGGACGTGATCCCGACCGAAGCCGGCTGGCTGCCGGCGCTCGCCCGCAAGCTCGACCGGCGCGGACGCGTCGGCGCCGTCGGGCCGAAGCTGCTCTATGACGACGGCTCGCTGCAGCATGCCGGGTTGCTGTTCAAGCGCGACCGCCACGGAAGCTGGCTCAACCATCATTATTTCAAGGGCATGCCGGGCAACTACCCGCCCGCCAATGTCGAAAAGCTGGTGCCCGGCGTCACCGGCGCCTGCGTCCTGCTGCCGCGCGCGCTGTTCAAGGAGGTCGGCGGGTTCGACGAGAGCTATGTCATCGGCGACTACGAGGATAGCGACCTCTGCCTGAAGATCCGGCAGGCCGGCTTCGGCATCAAATACGTGCCCGGCGTCTCGCTCTACCATCTCGAGCGCCAGTCGATCTCGAAGAGTCTCGACTATACCCGCGGCGTCGCCTCCCAGCACAATGCCTGGCTGCAGACGCAACGCTGGAACGGCGAGATCGAGGCGCTGATGAATGGCGACGCCGCGCTGCCGCGCAAGGCCGCCGCCCCGCGTGAATCAACCGAGCTTCCCACCCGCGACGTCCTCAGGAGGGCAACCGCTGCATGACGGCGACCGTAGCGCTGCGACCCATCGAACCCAGTCAGGAGACAGCTCCCGGCGGCCCCGGCCAGGAATTCGACTGGCTGCTCGACCATGTCCGGAGCAACCGCTTCCTGCCGCATCCTCCGGCGGAGAGCATTTTTGTCGGCGATGGCGATTATCGCGCCATCGGCGCGGAGTTCCTCGGCCATTTCGTCCGGATCGGCCGGCTGAAGCCGACCGAGCGCATCTTCGACATCGGCTGCGGCATCGGCCGCATGGCGGTGCCGCTGACCCAGTATCTCGACCCCGAGCGCGGCAGCTATGACGGCGTCGACCCGGTGATGGACGGCATCCTCTGGTGCGCCCAGACGATCACGCCGGTCTATCCGCGCTTCCATTTCCAGCGGCTCGACATCGCTCACCCGCTCTACAACCCGCAAGGCTCCCTGCCCGGCACCGAGGTCCAGTTCGGCTTTCCCAACCAGAATTTCGACTTCATCACGATGATCTCCGTCGCCACGCATCTGCCGCCGGAGGAGCTCACCGTCTATCTCAACGAGGCGGCGCGCCTGCTCGCGCCCGGCGGGCGGCTGTTCCTGACGGCCTTCGCCATCGCCGGCCAGCCCACGGGCCAGGAACGCCTCAAGTTCAAGCGCTGGCGCGACGGGCCCGGCTGGTACGCGATCGAAGAGGCCCCGCTCGCCGCGGCCGGGATCGAGGAGGAGTTCCTGCTGGCGCGGGCACAGGAGACCGGGCTCCTGGTCGAGAGCCTGCGTCCCGGCCATTGGCGCGGCATCAATGCCGCGCATTACCAGGACGTGCTGATCGCCACCAAGCCGGAACGCAGCTCATGACGCGCCGCATCCTCGTCGTCGCACATAACCACCCGGACCTGCATCCGGGCGGGACCGAGATCCTCGCCCATGACCTCGCGGGCGCCTATCGCGAGCAGGGCTGCGAGGTGATGTTCCTCGGCGCGACCAACGCGATCCATCGCGAGGCCCATCCCGGCACGGCGCTGCAGGCGACCGGGCCCGACGGCGACATCCTGTTGTGGAGCGGCCATTTCGACCGGTTCTACCTGAGCCAGATCGACCATTACGGCACGCTGCAGGATCTTGGCGGGCTCATCGAGGAGTTCCGGCCGGACGTGATCCATGTCCACCATCTCGTCCTGATCGGCGCCGAGTTCCTGACCCTGGCGCGTCGGCTCCTGCCCGGCGTCAGGATCGTGATGACACTGCACGACTATTACCCGATCTGCCACAATGACGGGCTGATGATGCGGCCGACCGACAAGGAACGCTGCACCGCCGCCTCGCCGGCGCGCTGCCGGGCCTGCTTCCCCGAGATTGGCTCCGACCGCTTCCTGCTGCGCGAGCGCTTCCTGAAGACGCATTTCGCGGCTGTCGACCAATTCGTCGCGCCGAGCCATTTCCTGCGCCAGCGCTATATCGACTGGGGCCTCGCCGGCGACCGGATCGAGGTGATCGCCAACGCCCTGCCGGCACGGGAGGCCGTGCCGCATCGGACGAAACGCGGCGCTCGCGCCAGCTTCGGCTATTTCGGCAATCTCAACCCCTGGAAGGGCGTGCTCGAGCTGACCAAGGCAGCGGCGCTGCTTCAGGAGTCGGGCTTGCGCGGCTTCGAGCTGCGCATCCATGGCGGCGCGCCGTTCCAGAGCGACGCCTTCGTCGCCGCCTTCGAGACGGCTCTCGCGGCGGCCGGCGGCGCGGTCACGCATTGCGGCCCCTATCGGCGCGAGGACTTGCCCGAGCTGATCAGCGAGATCGACTGGGTGGTGATGCCCTCGATCTGGTGGGAGAACGCCCCGCTCGTCATCCAGGAGGCCTTCCAGCACCGCCGCCCGGTGATCGCCAGCGGCATCGGCGGCATGGCGGAAATGGTCCGCGACGAGATCGACGGGCTGCATGTCCGCCCGGGTGACCCGCATCTGCTTGCCCGCACGCTCAGGCGCGCGGTCGAGGAAAAAGGCCTGTGGGACCGCCTGGTCGAGGGCATCAAGCCGCCGCCGACCATCGCCGACTGCGCCAACGCCCACCTCACCCTATTCGACAGGCTCAAACTCGCGGAGGCAGCATGAGCACCACATTGCGCGACCCCGACGGAACCGAGCGGTTGCCCAACATCGTCCCGGCGCGGCTGAACGGCCGCGTCGATGCGCTCGACGGCAACCGGCTGCATGGCTGGATCTGGGACGAGGCCCGGCCCGAGGAACGTCTCAAGATCCGGCTGATGCTCGACGGACGGACGGTCACCGAGGCCGAAGCCGACCAGAGCCGCATCGACCTGAGACGCAACGGCATCGGCGACGGGCGCCACGCCTTCTCGATGGAACTCAACGACGAGACGGTGGCGGCGCGCGAGCGCCTGACCATCATCGGCGTCTCGCCGAGCACGGCTATCGAACTCGAGCTCAGGCTGCCCCCTCCCGCCGAGCTCGCCGCCGAGGCCGCGATCGCAGTGCCGCTCGCGCGGTTCTTCGACCGGGTCGAGGCGCTGATCGCGCTGAACCGGCGCGGCCAGCTCGCCCAGAAGGAACTCGTCGAGAAGCTCGACGAGATGAGTGCGCGGATGACGGCCGGCGGCGTGCAGCGCGACGAAGCGGCCGAGGCCGCCCGCGCCGACCGCATCACCGAGCGCCTCGCCGAGCTCGATGTCTTCCAGCTGCGCTTCGACGCGACCCTGCGCAGCTTCGACGACCGGCTGATCGCCATCCGCAAGGAAGCCCAGCGGCCGATGCGCCAGGCCATTGTGCTGCTCGGCTCGCTCTCGGGCCTCGCGGCGCTGTTGTCCTTCGCGACGCTGGCGCTGACGCTGGTGAACGGGTGAGACGATGAGCGAAGTCATCGTGCCCGAACAGACCCGGCTCAGCCCGGCGCCGACCGTCGCCTGGACGCCGCTCGGCGAGAACGCGATTCTTGTGATGAGCGTCTGCGACGCGATGCCCGGCAAGGTGCCGGTCGCGGTCGACGGCAATCCGCGCAACAAGGCCGAGACCATGGCGCTGACCTGGCGCCGGCCGCAGGCGGAAGCCGGGGCGGCCATCGGCTTCCTCTGCCTGGCGCCTGCCCCGGCGACGGACCGCAGCGGCTCCGGCGCCCTGCTGCTCGGCCGGCCGGGCCGCCCCTTGCGGCTCGTGCTCTCGCCGAAGCCCCTGCCGCTGCAATCCTTCCTCGCCGCCCTCGCCGATGATGCGGGCCAGGCCTTCCCGACCGTGGTCGATGGGCTGCTCGAGATCCTGCTCGCCGGCAAGCCCAATCCGCGCCGCCTGCGCGCGGCGGCGATGCTGCTGCAATCGATCGCCAAGCCCGGCGGCTTCGTCGAGGTGATGGGCCCGATCGACGACGGCGTCTTCGTCCAGGGCTGGACCGCCGATTTCTCGGCCGGGCGCACCAAGCTGCTGATCGCCCATGCCGGGCTGTCCTTCGCCGTGCTCGAGGCCGGGACCTTCGAGCGCGACGACCTCGGCGACGGCGCGCGCGGCTTCTTCGGCCTGCTGGAGGAATGCGAGATCCGCCACCCCAGCGAGATCGAGCGGCTGTTCTTCCGCGCCAATGACGGCTGGCGGGCGCTCGACGTCTATGAGCGCCATGTCCTGCTCGAGCCGATCACGGTTCCGGGCCATTTGCGCGACGGGCTGCAACGCGGCAGCGCGCCCCAGGGCACGGCCGAGAAGCTCCGGCGCGCCTCGCAGCGCTTCGACGGCCGCGACACGGTCGCCCTGCTGGAAGCCCCGGTGCGCGCCGGGATCGACGACGCCACCATCGTCGAGAGCTCCGGCACGCTGATCATCGGCTGGATGTTCGATCCCGACCGGCATGTCAGCGCCGTGACCTTGCGGTCGGGCAGCCAGTCCTGCGTGATCGACCGGCTCTGGACGCGCGTCTCGCGGCCGGACGTGGCGGCCGCCTTCGCCGAGGATCCGCGCTTCTCCCATATGCTCGGCGCGCGCCGCAACAGCCACGGCTTCATCGTCTTCGCGCCGAAACTGGTGCCCGAGCCCGGCCAGCCGCTCTATCTCGAATTCGAGATCGAGGGTTCGGGCCCGGCCTTCCTGCCGCTGGAGGCCGGACGCGGCCAGCCGCGCCGGACGCTGGAGCGCGTCTTCGGCCTGCTCGACCCGAAATCCTCGACCGCGACCGCGGTCGTCGAGCGCCAGATCGCACCTGCCCTGCAGGCGGCCGAGATCGCGCCGCCCCGCGTGGTCGAGACCTTCGACCTCGGCGACTTCAAGGCCGATGCCGCGCTCGGGCTGGTGATCGGCCTCGACCACCGCCAGCGCGAGCTCTCCTCGCTCTTCGCGCTGCTCGCGATCGATCCGGAAGTGCGGCCGGTGCCGATCGTGCTGGCGGTGCCGGCCGAAAGCTTCGACCGGATCGGCGCCGAGGCGCGCCGGCTCGCCAAGTTCTACGGCCTCTCCGTGCGCCTCGCCCTCGTCGACGGGGTCGAGGATGCCTGCGACGCGATGGAGGCCGGCGCCCGGGCCTGCCGCTTCCAGACGATCGCGCTGCTCTCCGGGGCGGCGCAGATCAGGATGCCGGGCTGGCTCGGCCGGCTCGAACGCGCCTTCAAGGCGCGCGGCGGCCAATGCGTGGCGAGCCCGACGCTGCTGTTCGAGGACAACTCGATCCGCTGGGCCGGCGCCTGGATGGAGGGCGAGGGCGCGGGCCGCCGCGTTTTCAACCGATTCGTCGGCTATCCGCTCGACGCCATCGGCAATCTCGGCCCGATGGAGGTCGCGGCCGGGGCGACCGAATGCTGCGTGCTGTCGCGCGCCGCCTTCATCGAGGCCGGCGGCTTCGCCCGCAACTATTTCACGACGGCGGAGAAGGGCCTCGATCTCTGCCTGAAGCTCCGGATGAACGGCTCCCCCTCGGTCTGGGTGCCCGAAGTCGAGATCTATGTCGTCGAGGACGGTGAGATGGCGCGGCCACATCTGGTGACGCTCGCCCAGCTCGCCGATCGCGCCAGCTTCGACCGCCGCTGGGCGCTGGCCGTCTCGAACATGCGAGGGTGATGATGCGCGTACTCGTAGTATCCCATGGGCATCCGACCCTGTCTCTCGGCGGCGCCGAGATCGCCTCCTACAACCTGCACAAGGGCCTGCAGGCGGCCGAAGGCATCGACACGCATTATCTGGCGCGCGTCGGCGCGCCGACGCCGCGCCATGCCGGCACGGCGCTGATGAGCCTGCGCCAGCGCGGCGGCGAGCTGCTCTATTACGCCGAGGAATACGACCACTTCCTGCTCTCGAACCGCAATACCGAGGAGATCGAGCGCGATTTCGTCCGGGTGCTGCGCGACCTGAAGCCCGACGTGGTGCATTTCCACCATTTCATCGGGCTCGGGCTGGAATGCCTGTTCGCGGTGCGCGACACCTTGCCCGATGCGCTGATCGTGGTGACCTTCCACGAGTATCTTTCGATCTGCCACCACCACGGCCAGATGGTGAAGACCGGCGCCTTCAAGCTCTGCTACCGGGCCTCGCCGACCGACTGCAACGCCTGCTTCCCCGACATCGCGCCCGGCCGCTTCCTGGCGCGCGAGACCTTCATCCGGGGCATGCTGAACCTCGCCGACCATTTCGTCTCGCCGAGCCGCTTCCTGGCCGACCGCTACCAGGACTGGGGCCTCGCTGCCGACCGCTTCAGCGTGATCGAGAACGGCATCGACGTCGCCGAGGCCGCTCCGCCGCGGCCGCTGCCCGACAAGACCTCCCGGCGCTCGCGCTTCGCCTATTTCGGCCAGCTCACGCCCTATAAGGGCGCCGACGTGCTGATCGACGCGGTAACCCGCATTCCCGACTCGGTCTGGGGCGAGGACTCGATCCTTCTGGTCTATGGCGGCAATCTCGAGCGCCAGCCGGAGGCCTACAAGCAGAAATTCGCGGAACTGGTGGAGAGCGCCGGGCGCCGCGTGCGCTTCTGCGGCGCCTTCCAGAACCACGAGATGCCGAACCTGATGCGCTCGGTCGATTGGGTGGTTATGCCCTCGGTCTGGTGGGAGAACTCACCGATCGTGATCCAGGAGGCCTTCTTCCACGGCCGCCCGATCCTCTCGAGCAATATCGGCGGCATGGCCGAGAAGATCGTCGACGAGGTCAACGGCCTGCATTTCCGCTCGGGCAGCCCGGAAGACCTGGTCGACTGCATGACACGGGCGCTGAGCGAGCCGGATCTCTGGCCGCGCCTGCGCGCCGGCATCACGCCGCCGCTGACCCATGTCGAATGCGCCGCACAGCACATCGCGCTCTATCAGCGCCTGATCGAGCAGCGCGGCATACCGATGCCGGCGAGCCGCGCGGCGACGCCGATGATCGCCTGATGCCAGAAGAAACCAACGGAAAAACCAGGGGAGACACCATGGCCCGCATCCTCGTCATGAGCCCGTCCGGGGAGGTCTATGACCATGACAATGTGCGCTGGTACGACCATGCCAACCTCGCCAGCCATATCGACCACTATCACAATATCGGCGACGCCTTCGTCTTCGATTCCTCGCTGAAGCTGCTCAATTTCGAGAAGCTCGACGTCCTGTCGATCGCGCGGTTCGATCCGGCGGAGGTAGACCGGCTGAACGCGGAATACGACTACGTCTTCCTGCGCGGCTCGAACTATGTCCATTCGCAAATGGAGTGGGAGCAGGCGCCGGAGGTGCTGCGCCGGCTCAAGATTCCGGTGATCGCATTCGGCATCGGCGCGCAGGCGCCGGTCAGCGGCAAGCTCGAGCTCAGCGAGGACACCAAGACGGTGCTCAGGCTGATGGCGGATTCGACCGCCTCGATGGGCGTGCGCGGCGTCTATTCGGCCGAGATCCTCAACGAGATCGGCATCAAGAATGTCCGCATCATCGGCTGCCCCACCGCCTTCCGGGCCAATCGCCCCGATCTCGCGATCCGTCTGCCGGCGCTCGACGCGGTCAAGACGATCGGCCTCACGCTGCGGCGCGAGGTCTCGCCGACCTATGCCCAGGACATCAAGCGCTACCTGACCTTCCACCGCGACCTGGTGAAATCGCTCGCCGGGCGTTTCGACGCGACCTTGATGGCGCAAGGCGAGATCGAGGAGAAGATGCTGGCGCTGGGGACGCCGGAGCAGAAGGAGGCGGCGATCGCGGCGCTCCGGCAGAACGGCTGGGCCAATGAATGGTATCTCGATGCCGAGATGGAGCGGCTCTACCGCGAGCGGCTGTTCTATTCGGACTCGGTCGCCGATTACGAGCAGCTCGTGCGCCGGCTCGACCTCGTGCTCGGCTACCGCCTGCACGGCAACCTGATGGCGCTCGCCAACGGCACGCCGTCGATCTACTTCACCTATGACAGCCGCACCGTCGAGTTCGCCGAGACCTTCAAGATCCCGAGCTTCGACGTGTTCTCCGGCCGGGAGTTCCGGCTCGAGGAGCATTGGGAGCAGGCGCTGTTCGACAAGTTCAACGCCGCCTATGGCCAGGTCTACGCGGCGATGCGCGCCTTCCTGGTCGAGAACAAGGTCGACACCAAGATGATCGGGCCGGAGACGGCGAAGGCCGCCCCGCCGCCCGCCGCCGAAGCCGAGCGCAAGGTCGCGTGATGGCAGCGCGGCACGAAATCGCGAGGACGCTGGCAACGCTGCTGGCGCTCGCCTCGCCCGCAGCCGCCACGGCGCAGGCGCCGGGCTACCGCGTCGAGGTCGTGCCCGATGCGAAGGAAGAGACCGTCTATGCCTGGTCGCGCCAGCGCTGCGAGGAATGGCACATCCCGGACGCGCCGCTGCGCGCCTTCCGCGATGCGAGCGGCGAGGTCGTGGCCTTCGCCAGCAACTACCGCAACCGCCCGCTGATCGGCGCCGGACTCGACCGGATCACGACCTCCTGCTCGGTCTCCTTCGAGTCGAAGAACAGCGCCGACCCGAGCCAGTTCAGCGACAAGAGCTGGATCGCGGCGACCTGGACGCGCAATGGCCGCGACGTCTTCGCACTGGTCCACGACGAATACCATGCCGACAAGCATGCCGGCGCCTGCCAGTTCAAGGACGCGATGAGCTGCTGGTACAATGTCGTGACCGCGGCGCAATCGCGCGATGGCGGGCAGCACTTCACCAACAGCTCGCCGCCGACCCTGGTGGCCGCGCCGGGCTTCCGGCAGGATGTCGACCAGGGTCGCCATCGCGGCTTCTTCAACCCGTCCAACATCATCGAGCATGACGGCGCCTGGTATGCGCTGATCGCGACCACCGGCGGCGAGGGCCAGAAGCGCGGCGTCTGCCTGTTCCGCAGCACCAAGATCGACGACCCGACCTCCTGGCGCGGCTTCGACGGCAAGGATTTCGTGCTGCGCGCCCGCGATCCCTATCGCGAGAACACGGACCAGGCCGAGCCGTGCCAGCCGCTCAAGGTGCTGCCGACCACGGTCGGCTCGATCACCCGCCACGAGCCGAGCGGACAATTCCTCTCCATCTTCCATCTCGGGCCGGACCCGAGCCAGGGCATCGCCGGCGGGCGTGTCGCCTATAGCTGGTCGAAGGACCTGAAGACCTGGTCGCCGCTGCAGACGCTCGTCGTCCATCCGACGATGTGGAGCAAGAACTGCGCCGACCGCACCCGCTACGCCTACGGCTCGCTCGCCGATCCAAGCTCGAAATCACGCAATTTCGAGACGACCGGAGACGAGGCGTTCCTGTTCATGACCAAGATGCGGGTGAAGGACTGCAGGATCGGGCCAGACCGCGATCTCGTCCGGATCAAGGTCCGCATCGTGAAGGACCAGCCTTGAAAATACTGCGCGCCACCACGAATGAAATCGTCGTTTCCGTCGCCCGGCGGCCGGATGGCGGCTGGCCGGGCCTGCGCCTGCGGCTGGACGGACAGGACTACGCGACCATCAATCCCGGCGCCGCCATCGCCGGCGACGCGGCGAGCGCGGAGCTGACGATCCCGCTGCCGCGGCTCGGAGAGAACCGGCCGCGCGAGATTTCCGTGCTCGACGCGGAGACCGGAAAAGTAGCGCCCGGTTCCGGCCTGGCGCCGATCGCAACCGAGAAGAAGCTGCGCGCGCTGGTGATCTATCCGGCCGGCGAAGTCTACGAGCACGACAAGGTGCGCTGGTATCGCGCGCCAATGGACAAGCTGCTGTCCGAGTATTTCAATATCGGCGACATGATCGTCTACGACTCGACGCTCAAGCTGCTGCGCTACGCGCATCTCGAGCCGATGAAGATCATGAGCCCGACCGAGGCCGATATCGAGCGCTACGCCAGCGAGTTCGACTATGTCTTCGTGCGCGGCTCGAACTTCATCCACGAGAAGATGGAGTGGTTCCGCGCCATCGAGGTGCTGGAGCGGGTCAAGCTGCCGGTCTACGCCATCGGCGTCGGCGCACAGGCGAGCCAGAACCGCGCCATCCAGCTGCCCGAGAAATCGAAGCGCTTCTGGCAGATCGTCGGCGAGCGCTGCGCCTCGATCGGCGTGCGCGGCGCCTTCAGCGCCGAGACCCTGCGCCAGAACGGCATCGGCAACGTCACGGTCGTCGGCTGCCCCTCGATCTTCCGGACCCGCAAGCGCGACCTCGCGATCCGGATCCCGGACCAGCGCGAGATCCGCAAGGTCGCCTTCAGCCTGCGGCGCGAGGCGGACCCGACCTACACCGCCGATCCGGAGGCCTATCTGCGCCAGCAGAAGGCGGCCTTGCTCAAGGTCGACGACCAGAGCGACATGGTGATGAGCTCGCATGGCGAGCAGGAGGAGAAGGCCTTCTTCCTGCGCGACGAGGCGGCCAAAGCAAAGGCCGTGGCCGAGTTCGTGCACACGGGCTGGTGGAGCGGCCCGGACGATGCCCGGATGCGAACGATCTACGAGAAGCAGCTATTCAGCTTCTTCGATGTCGAGCGCTACGACCAATTCGCGCAGGGGCTCGACCTCGCCGTCGGCTACCGGGTGCATGGCGTGCTGCCGGCGATCGCCCATGGCGTGCCGGGCGTGCTCGTCGCCTATGACACGCGCAGCCAGGAGCTGGCAGAGACGCTGAAGATCCCCGTCGTGCCGGAGGCCGCGATCGCCGAGGGCGGCTGGCGCGCGGTCTATCAGGATGCGCCGCTCAACGCCTTCGCCCGCTCCTATGCGCAATCCTATGACCGGATGCGGGATTTTCTCGATCTGAATGGCGTTCCGCACCGGATGTGAAAGAGGAGATGCGACAGATGCCCAGCTCCCTGATCTCACGGCTGGCCGAGGCGCTCGCCTCCCTGTTCCGCGCCGCGCCCCCAGACGAGGCGCTGCGCCCCGTGCCAATCCGCATCACCGTTTCCGGGGAGCGCAGGCATCCCGGGAACTCCCAGAGATTGTTTCGAGGAGGGTCGCGGCGGCATGCCGACGGCCCCCATTAGCGGCAGGAGTCGACGATGAAGATCGAATACGACGCGGGAACCGCGCTTTCCGTCATGCGGGGCAATTCGGCCCGCGGCTGGATGTCGGGCAAGCCCGACCGCATGGCCAAGACACGCCTGACCACGGGCTCTTTCCTCGAGGTCGAGCACAAGCCGAAATTCCAGATCGACCCGTCCTGGCCGATCTTCACCATGGGCTCCTGCTTCGCGCGCGAGGTCGAGAACGTGCTGATGATGCGCGGCCTGCCTTTGCTGCTGAAGGGCCATGGCGTGCCGGCCGAGCATTTCGAGACCTGGGACGAGGCGACCGGTCGCGGCGGTGGCGCGGCGCGCGGCACGCTCAGCCGCGGCGCGCTGAACAAATATTCGGTGCGCTCGATGACGCATGAGCTGAAGCGCGTGCTGCTCAACGAAACCTATCCGGACGAAGGGCTGATCGAGCTCGCGCCCGGCCAGTGGTTCGATCCGCATGCCAGCGGGCTCAGGCTGCTCGACAAGGAGACGGCGCTCGCCAACCGCGCGAAGCTGACCGCGGCCACCGCCCGGATCAAGGAAGCGCGCATCTGCTTCTTCACGCTCGGCCTGACCGAGACCTGGCTCGACGCCGAGACCGGCATCGCGATGAATATGCATCCCGGCCCGGCCTGGCTGGCGCGGATGCCGGAGCGCTTCCGCTTCATCGATTACGGCTACGAGGCGACGCTCGAGGATATGCTTTCCTCGATCGCGCTGATCCGCGAGCATTGCCATCCGGAGATGCGCTTCGTCGTCACCGTCTCGCCGGTGCCGCTCGGCGCGACCTTCAAGGACACCGACGTCATCGTCGCCAACAGCGCCTCGAAATCGCTGCTGCGCACGGTCACGGAAGAGCTCTTCCGGCGCTTCGACTTCGTCGACTACTTCCCGAGCTACGAGATCGTGCTGAACTCGCCGCGCGCGCTCGCCTTCCAGGAGGACCAGCTCCATGTCGCGCGCGACATGGTGGGAACGGTGATGGAGACCTTCCAGCGCAGCTATCTCGACGCCACGCCGCAATCGAACGCGGCATAGAGCACACCAATTTTACAAGGAATCACGCCGTCATCCGGGGGCAAGCCTGGATGACGGCGCGTTTCCGAGCCAAGACTAACCGGCCTTTCTGATCCCGACCGTCATCGCGAGCGAAGCGAAGCGATCCAGGAGGCCTCGCGCAACCCTCTGGATTGCGTCGTCGCTTCGCTCCTCGCAATGACGGTGAGCCGAAGCCGCGCTACTCGCGCTGGATGTCGATGATCTCACCCTGATGGTTCAGGATGATGCGCATGTCGTCGCCGTTATGGTCGATGCCGACGATGACCCAGCCGCGACGGCCTTCTCGGATGCGCTCGATCCGGACCATGCCCTCGTCGCGGGCGATGCGCACCGCCTCGTCCTCGCCGATGTCTTCAGCTTCCAGCCGGCGCTCCGGCTGCATCGGCCGTTCCAGCTGCGTCGGTTCCTCGGGCACGATCTCCGGCGGGCGCAAGCGCCCGTCATTGGGTTCGATCTCGGTCGACTGGGCGAAGGCGGCGCCGGAGAAGATGGCGAGCGGCGCCATGACGAGCGTCGCGATGGCAAAGGTTCTGCGTTGGATCATGGTCTCTCTCCCCGCCTGGAGCCCGAGACTGGCCCGCGATTTGGACGGGATTACGCATTCTTCACGGCGAAATTGCTGAGCCATCGGATGGCCGCATTGGCCTGAGAGGCTACCCACGGTTCCTCCCCGACTTCGCCGCCGTCTCCCCAGGAGCGGCGGCGAATTTTTTTGAGAATCGCACCTGGCGCCTTCCGACCCGCAACCCGAAAGCCGCGGCACCGATGCGGCGGGGTGTCAGGCGCGCGCTAGACGCCCTTCGGCAAGATCGCGCGCCTGCGCCTCAGGGTCGCGCTCTGCCGGCGGGCCATAGCCGCCGGCGCCGGGCGTGACGATCTCGACGATCTGGCCGGGCTCGAGCGAGCCGTCGCCCATGTGGAAGGGCGCGACGCCCGCGCTGAAGGAGAACGAGCCGCCCTGCCCCGGCTCGCCGCCGGCGAGGCCCCAGGGCTGCGACTTCAGCCGCGAATTGTCGATGTTGAGCCGGCAGGGTGCCTCGGCCCGGTAGACCCGGCGCAGGCCCATGCCGCCGCGCTGGCGGCCGCGCCCGCCCGAGCCGTCGACCAGCTCGTAGCGCAGCAGGGTCAGCGGGTATTCGACCTCCAGCGCCTCGACCGGCAGGTTCGAGGTGTTGGTCATGTGGACATGCACGCCGTCCAGCCCGTCCTTGTTGATGCGCGCGCCGGAGCCGCCGCCGATCGTCTCGAGATAGACCCAGAGATCGCCGCTGCCGGGCATCGCGCCCATGAAGGTCGCCGCGGCCACCGCGCCCGAGCAAGCGGCGATGACGCGCTCGGGCACCGCCTGGGCCAATGCGCCGTGGATCAGGTCGACGACGCGCTGGCAGGGCGCGATGCGCCCGTTGACCGCCGCCGGATGCAGGCAGTTCAGCACCGTGCCTTCCTTCGCCGTGATCGTCAGCGGCCGGGCGAGGCCGGCATTGGGCGGAATGGTCGGGTCGGCCACCGTCTTGACCGCGTAATAGACGGTCGAGAGCAGCGCGGTATAGACCATGTTGAAGCCGGCCCGCGCCTGCGGCGGGCTCTCGAAGGCGAGCGTCATCTCCTCGCCCGCTACCGTGATCTCGATCGAGAACTCCATGTCCTGGTCGAGCTCGGTGTTGTCGAAGCGATCCGAGAAGCGGTAGACGCCGTCGGGAATCGAGGCGATGCCGGCGCGCATCTTGCGCTCGGCATAGTCCTGCAGCGCCCGGCCGGCGGCGAGCACGGTGCTGCGGCCGTATTTGTCGCAAAGCGCCCTGACGCGCTCGACGCCGAGCCGGTTCGCCGCCATCTGGGCGCGCAGGTCCGAGAGGCGCTCGCGCGGCACCTGGCAATTGAGCAGGATCAGCTCCTGCACGTCCTTCATCAACCGGCCGCCATCATAGAGCCGGATCGGCGGGATGCGCAGGCCCTCCTGGTAGATATGGGCGTGGCCGCGATCGGCGAAATCGGAATGATGGGCGGTGTTGACGGCCCAGGCGACCATCTCGCCGTCATGGAAGACCGGCTCGGCCAGGACGATGTCGGGCAAATGGGTGCCGCCGCCCTCATAGGCGTCGTTGCCGATGAAGACGTCGCCCGGCTTCATCTCCGAGACGGGATGGCGCTTCAGGATATGCGGGATGATGCCGATGAAGGAGCCGAGATGCATCGGGATATGCTCGGCCTGGCAGAGCGTGTTGCCCTCGATGTCGAAGAGCGCGGTCGAGCAGTCGCGCCGCTCCTTGATGTTGGTCGAATAGCTCGCCTTGACCAAAGCCTCGCCCATTTCCTCGGTGATCGAGGAGAAGGCGGAGCCGATGACCTCGACGGTGATCGGATCGACGGTGACGGGTGTGGGGGCGTTCATCACGGCGTCTCCAGGATCAGGTTGAGATAGGGCTCGACGCAAGCGGTCATGCCAGGCAACAGCACGGTCGTCGCATCCATCTGCTCGATGATCGCCGGCCCCTCGACGAGATTGCCGGACTTGAGCACCTCGCGATCATAGATCGGGCAATCGACGAAGCCGCCCGCCTCCGGGAACCAGACCTCGCGCCGGCCGACGATCGCGCCGGAAGCATCGGGCCCTGCATCGGGCTCAGGCCGGAACTCGGCTTTGGGCACGAAGCCGATGGCCTCGACGCGATAGGTGACGAGCTGCACCGCCTCGCCCTCGGCCACGAAGCCGTAGAGCCGCTTATGCGCCTGCGCGAAGCCGTCCGCGAGGGCCTTGATCGTGGCGGGTGTGATCGGCCCGTCCGGCACGTCGATGGCGAGCTCGTAATTCTGGCCGTGATAGCGCAGATCGGCGGTGCGCCGGAGCTGCCGGTCGCCGGGCGCGACCTTCTCCTCGGCGAACCAGTGCTCGGCCTGGGCTTCGAGGCCGGCGAAGATCTCGGCCATGCTCGGAACGATCCCGTCGGCCAGCACCGCCAGCCGGGTCGTCGCGAAATTGGCGCGCAGATCGGTCAGCAGCAGGCCGAGCGCGCAGCCGATGCCGGGATTGCGCGGCACCACGATGCGCTTCATCTCCAGCTCCTTGGCCAGCCGCGCGGCATGGAGCGGGCCGGCTCCGCCGAAGGCGACGAGCGCATAGTCGCGCGGATCATGCCCGCGCTGGACCGAGATGACACGGATCGCCTTCGCCATATTGGCGGTGACGACGGAGATGATGCCCTGGGCGGTCGCCATCAGGTCGAGGCCGAGCTCCCCGGCGATGCGGCCGATCGCCTGTTTCGAGAGCGCCTGGTCGATCGGCATGCGGCCGCCGAGCAGATGCGTCGGGTTCAGCGTCTGCAGCACGACATTGGCGTCTGTGACGGCCGGCTCGGTCGCGCCGCGGCCGTAGCATACGGGGCCGGGATCGGCGCCGGCGCTGCGCGGGCCGACCTTGAGCAGGCCGCCGGAATCGATCGCCGCGATCGAGCCGCCGCCGGCGCCGACCGTGTGGATGTCGAGCATCGGCGCCTTGATCGGGTAGCCGTGGACATTGGCCTCGCTGGCGAGCTTGGCCTCGCCGCCGCGGAGAAGCGCCACATCCGAGGAGGTGCCGCCCATGTCGAAGGTGATCAGGTTCTCGATGCCGGTCATGGCGCCGATCGCCTGCGCCGCGACGACGCCCGTCGAGGGACCCGACAGCACGGTGCGCACCGGCAGGCGCGCCGCCATGTCGAAGCCGATGACGCCGCCATTGGACTGGGTCAGATGCGGCGTCGTGGTGACGCCGAGTTCCTTCAGGCGCTCGGCGAGGCGACGGATATAGCCCTGCATCACCGGGCCGAGATAGGCGTTCACCACCGCGGTCGAGATGCGCTCGTATTCGCGGAACTCGGGTGCGACCTCATGCGAGGCGCAAATGAAGGCCTCGGGGAATTCCTCGGCGACGATGCGCCGTGCCGTCTCCTCATGCTCGGGCCGGACGAAACCGTAGAGGAAGCCGATGGCGACGGATTTGACGCCCGCCGCCTTCAGCTCGCGCGCCGCCTGGCGCACCCCCTCCTCGTCGAGCGGCGTCTCGACCGAACCGTCATGGCGCAGGCGCTCGGATACGCCGAAACGCAGGTCGCGCGTGACCAGCGGCGGCGACTTGTCGGCCTGGAGATCGTAGAGGTCCGGGCGCTTCTGGCGGCCGATCTCGATCAGGTCGCGAAAACCGTCGGTGGTGATGAGCCCGGTCTTGACGCCGCGATGCTGGATCAACGCATTGGTGCCAACCGTGGTGCCATGGCCGAAATAGACCACCTCGCTCGGCTTCGCGCCGACGCGCTCGGTGCCCTCCTGCGTGCCGCGGGCGATGGCGCGGGACGGGTCGTCCGGCGTCGAGGGCACCTTCCAGACCGCGACCTGCCCGCTCGCATCGTCGAAGAGGCAGACATCGGTGAAGGTACCGCCGGAGTCGATCCCGATACGCCAGGCCATGAGCTCAAAACCTCCCGTTCAACAGGCCGCGATCTCCGCGGCAGCAGACCATGGCGCGCCATGGCCGAATCCACCCTGATAGGCACAGACCGCCGCGGCATTGCCGGCGCCGGCGGCAAGCGCCTCCGGCGCGTCCCGCCCAGCCAGTAGGGCCAGCAGGAACGCGGCGATGAAACCGTCACCGGCACCCAGCGTATCGACGATCTCGGCGCGCGTGACCCCGTGGTGATGGAATACCCCACCCGCCAGGGCGAGCGAGCCGCGCTCGCCCCGCGTCACCACCACGAGCCCCGGCCCGGCCTCCATGCAGCGGCGAGCGAGATTCTGGCACTCTGCGTCGGACCCGGTGGGGAAGGACAGGAAGGCGATGTCGAGAACAGGCAGCGTCGCCGTCAGATTGGCGTCGGTCCAGCGCTCGGAGAAATCGTAGGAGAAGCGGCGGATCGCGGGACGCAGTGTCGCGAGATCGGCGTCGAGCTCGCTGTAGACGCTCGCATGCACCAGGTCGAAGCCGGCGATATAGGCGAGATCGGCCGGCGAGAAGCCGCCCCATTGCCCACGCACGCCACGCTGCGAGCGCAGGAAGCGGCGGTCATTACCGTCATGGCCGATGAAGGCGCGGGCATTGTCGCCGGGGCAGATGCGGCAATGGCTGGTGTCGACGCCCTCCGCGCGCAGCGCATCGACGAGCAGCATGCCGGCCTCGTCCGAGCCCAGGCAGCCGAGATAGCCCGTCTGCGCGCCCAGGCGATGGGCCAGCACCGCGACATTGACCGCATTGCCGCCAGGGAACTGCAACGCGCGATCGACATAGGTGTCGACCGTGTTGTCGCCGAGCCCGAGCAGGCTGTGGGTCATGGGCGGTTCCTTGGTCGCTTCCCGGCGCGCCTGATCAGTAGGCGACCTTCCACATGTAGCGGCGGGTCGAAAGCGGCTGGTTGTGCAGCACCGACAGATGCGCCGCCATCCGCTTCAGCGCCGATTGCAGGATATAGGGCGCAACGATCGGGCGGATTTCCGGCGCGATCCCGGTCATGGCGAAATCGCGGGAATCGTATTTCATCACGCGCTCGGCATGGGTGTCGCAGAAGCTCGTCACCCGCTCCATCAGCGGCCGGCTCGGATCCTCGCCGGTGATCAGGATCAGCGGCGTCTGCCGGTCGATGATCTCGAAGGGGCCGTGGAAGAACTCGGCGGCCTCGATCGGATAGCTGTGCAGCCAGAGCATCTCCATCAGGATGCAGACGCCGAAGACATAAGCCGTGGTGAAGCCCGGCCCCGAGGCGACGTGGTAGAAATTGCGATCCTTGGCGTAGAGGCGCGCGTCCGTCGCGGCCCGCTCCTCGTTCTGCTCGGCCGCATCGCAAATCGCCGCCGGCAGCGCGTCGAGCGAAGACACGAGCTTGTCACCGAGCGCCCAGCCCTCCTTCGCGTTCATGACGCCGCCGACCAGCGCCTGCATCAGCATGAACATCGCGGCGAAGGATTCGCTGGTGTCGCCGACGATGAAATGCTGCGGCACGGCGAGCGCCAGCGGCTTGTCGGCATATTGGCTGAAGGCGACGACCTTGCAGGGCCTGTCCTTCAGGAAGGCGGCGGCTGCGACCGTCTCAGGCGTGGTTCCCGACTTGGAGGCCAGCAGGACCAGTGTGCGGCCATCCAGCCGCGGCGGATCGATCGCCATCAGCTCGGCCGGGAAATAGCGGCGCACCTCGATGCCCGGCGAATAATGCTCGAGCCAGTACTTGATGCCGAGCATGGCGCGATTGGCCGAGCCGCAGGCGACGAGATAGATCCGGTCGATCTCGGGAGCGAGGCGGCGACCCAGCGCATAGGCGGCGGGAACGGCGGCGCGGGTCTGCGCGAAGCCCTCATGAACGCGGGCGCGGTCGAAAGCGATGGACATGGGAAGCGTCGGTTTCCGGCAGCGATGAATTGCAGGCGGCGAAGAATTGGTATATACCAATCACCTATACCAATTCCTGTCAAGCATAGTCCAATCCGCCCATCGCCTATCTCGCCAGCGCGCGAATCGCGTGCTTCTGTGAATCCGGGATGTGGAGCCGAGACATTCCCCGCTATATGCGGAAACGAGAAGGTTGCGAGAGACGCCAGCCATGCGCGAACCCGCGAAACGGGCCAAGCCGATCTATGTCGAGGTGCAGGACTACCTGCTCGACCTCGTCGCGGGTCCGGACTATGGCCCCGGCGACCGCGTGCCGTCCGAGCGGGCGCTCGCCGACACGCTCGGGATCAACCGGATGACCGTGCGCAAGGCGATCGACAAGCTGGTCGACCGCAACGTGCTGGAGCGCAACGGCACCAGCGGCACCCGCGTCCCGCTGGTCCAGGTGACGCGCCCGATCGAGGTGCAGTCCAGCCTCGGCATCACCCGCATCATCCGCAATGCCGGCGGCAATCCCGGCAACAAGCTGCTGCATTTCGGCGAGGAGACCGCGACCGACAGCATCGCACGCCGGCTCGACATCGCGTCCGGCTCCGACCTGATCATGTTCCGCCGGCTGCGCAGCGTGAATGACGAGCCCTTCTGCATCGAGACCAGCTACCTGCCGGCGACGCGCTTTCCCGGACTGGTCGCCGAAGACCTCGTCGCCGGGCAATCGCTCTACGGGCTGCTGCGCGAGCGCTACGGCGTCGAAGCCAGCGCCCGCGAGCGCGAGATCGGCGTCGGCACCGCGACCGATCTAGAGGCCCGCCTGCTGCTGATCAAGCCGGGCTCCCCCACCCTGCTGCTGAGGCTCGTCGCGCGTGACGGCGAGGGCCGGCCGATCGAATACATGAGATCGGTCAACCACCCGCACCACGTCGTCTTCCGGAATTCAACGCCCACGCCCTAGGACCAGCCATGGCTATGCTCGCGTCTCGCTTCCGGCCCGAGGCCGGACCGCTTCCTTCGACCCGGGAGGGCGTGTGATGGGCATCACCATCGAGACGATCGATCCCGATACCAGCCTGCCCGCGAGCAGCGACGTCGTCGTCATCGGCGGCGGCATCATCGGCATCATGACCGCGCTCTTCCTTGCCAAGGACGGGGTTTCCGTCACGGTCTGCGAGAAGGGCGAGGTCGGCCACGAGCAATCCGGCCGCAACTGGGGCTGGGTCCGGATCATGGGCCGCGATCCCGGCGAGATTCCGCTCGGGCTGGAGAGCATGCGGCTCTGGTCCGAGATGGACAAGCTGGTCGGCGGCGATACCGGCTTCACCCGTTCCGGCATCGTCTATGTCGCCGACACGCCGGCGGCGCTGGCCCAGCACGAGGCCTGGCTCGACCATGCCAAGCAGTACCAGCTCGATTCCCGGCTGCTGAGTTCGCGCGAGATCGAGAACGTCGCGCCCGGCGTCAAGCGCACCTTCGCCGGTGCGCTGTTCACGCCGAGCGACGCGCGGGCCGAGCCGCAAAAGGCCGTTCCGGCGATGGCGCGGGCGCTGCGCCGCCATGGCGGCACGGTGCTGACGCGCTGCGCCGTGCGCGGCATCGAGACCAGGGCCGGCCGGGTCAGCGCCGTGGTGACGGAACGCGGCACGATCGCCTGCTCGCAGGTGGTGCTGGCCGGCGGCGCCTGGTCGCGGCTCTTCCTCGGCAATCTCGGCATCGATTTCCCGCAGCTCAAGGTGCTCGGCTCGGTGCTGCGAACCGAACCGCTCGACGGCCCGCCGAGCCATGCCGTCGGCGGCTCCGACTTCGCCTTCCGCAAGCGCCAGGACGGCGG
Organism: Allobosea sp.; assembly: GCF_051860145.1. GTDB lineage: Bacteria > Pseudomonadota > Alphaproteobacteria > Rhizobiales > Beijerinckiaceae > Allobosea. The sequence continues at coordinate 256,367 of NZ_JBHYEM010000001.1, forward strand.
CTACACCGTCGCCCATCGCGGCGCGAGCAGCGCCGAGATCGTGCCGGATTCGTTTCGGCTGTTCGGCGATTTCGCGCCGTCCCTGCTGAAGCAGCGCAAGGAACTCAAGCTGCGGCTGAGCGGACGCTTCCTCGATGAACTCAAGACGCCGCGGCGCTGGGCGCTCGACGAGGTCACGCCGTTCGAGCAGACGCGCGTGCTCGATCCGGCGCCCGTCGACTCGATCCTGACATCGGCGCAGACCAACCTGATCGCGGCCTTCCCGGCCTTCGCCGGCATGAAGGTCGCGCAGGCCTGGGGCGGCTATGTCGACGCCACGCCCGACGCGGTGCCGGTGATCGGCGAGGTGCCGCGCCTGCCGGGCTTCTTCATCGCCAGCGGCTTTTCGGGCCACGGCTTCGGCATCGGCCCCGGCGCCGGCCGGCTGATCGCCGACCTGGTCTCGGGCCGGACGCCGATGGTCGACATGAAGCCGTTCCGGCTCGAACGCTTCGCCCGGCTGGAGCGCACGGCGCGGGCGGCGGGATGAAGCACCGTCATTGCGAGCGTCAGCGAAGCAATCCAGGAGGGCTCGCTGACCGACCCCTGGATTGCTTCGTCGCTGCGCTCCTCGCAATGACGGGCGCTGCGCTTATGCCAGCGCGGTCTCTTCCATCGAATAGGCCGAGAAGAAGTTGGTGCCGCCCGGCAGGCCCTTGAAGCCGGTGATGCCCTTGACCATGCCATAGCCCTGCGAGCGCCAGGCGAGGCCGACCAGCGGCGCCTGCTCGAGCGCGAGCTTCTCGAGCTCGGCATAGATCGCCTTGCGCTTGGCGACGTCGAACTCGGCGCGGCCCTTGGCGAAGAGCGCGTGGATCTCGGGCGTCGGCAGGCCGAAGCTGCGCGAGATGTTGGGCGGCAGGTCGCCGTCGAGCAACGGGGCGAGACCGTCGGGATCGTTGTTGTCGGCGGTGGTGCCCTGGACGCAGAACTCGTAGCGGCCCTTGGCGCCGAGATCGACGCGCGAGGCCCAGTCCGGCAGGTTGAGCTTCACGTCGATGCCGATCTCGCCGAGATGGGCCTGGACGACCTCGGCGGTCGATTTGTGCATGCCGTATTGCGCTGTCGAGAGCAGCGTGCAGGAAAAGCCCTTCGCCATGCCGGCCTCGGCCAGCAGCTTCTTAGCGCGGTCGGGATCATAGCTCCAGAACTTGGCGCGCCCGGCGTCGTAATAAGGGCTGGTATCGGGGATCGGGATGCCCTGGAGCGGCGTGCCGCGCCCATAGAAGGCGGCCTGGACGATCTCCTCGCGCCGGATGGCGAAACCCACGGCCTGGCGCAGCCGCGCATCCTTGAACGGGCCGGTGGTGCCGTTGAAGTTCAGGCCCATGAAGGGGCCGTTGGCGGCGTCGAGCTTGAGGCGCGGATCCTTCTCGATCGCCGCCATGTGCTGCCAGGGCACATATTCGATCATGTCGATATCGCCGGCCTGGAGGCCCGCGACGCGCAGGTTCTCGTCGGCATAGGCGGTGAGCTTGATGCCGGCGAGCTTGGGCAGGCCCGGCTTGTAATATTTGTCGAAGGCCGCGACCTCGATCGAGACGCCGCGCTCCTGGTCCTTGATCGTGAAGGGTCCGGCGCCGACGCCGAGACCGCGACCCTCGATCGAATCCTTGGCGATGATCGGCGCATGCGGGCTGGCGAGCCAGATCGGCAGCGTCACCGTCGGCTGCTTCATGACGATGCGCACGGTGCGCGGGTCAGGCGTCTCGATCTTTTCGATGCCGCCGAACTCGGCCTTCAGGAAGCCGGTGGAGTTCGGCGCGGCGATCTGCTCCAGCGTCCATTTCACGTCCTCGGACGTGACCGGCTTGCCATTGTGGAAATGCGCCTGGCGCAGCTTGAAGATCCAGCCGGTCGGGCCGTCCTGGGTCCAGGACTCGGCCAGCTCGGGCCGGACCTCGCCCTTCTCGTCGAAGCCGGTCAGGCCACGGAAGATCAGGAGCTTCACGGTCAGCGCCGCGGTGCCGGTATGCACCCAGGGCTGCAGGCTCGGCGGAAAGCTCGACAGGCCGAAGCGCAGCACCTTCTTCGCCGGCGTCTGGGAAAAGGCGGAACCATGGACCAGCGGCAGGCTGGCTCCGGCGGCAAGCAGGGTACGGCGCGAAATCATCGTCATCGGATATCCCCTTGTTTTTTGGCCTTGGTTCAGCATGGATTGGTATATACCAGCCTGTCAATTCGCTTTCCGCACGGTTCCTTTAGCTTCGGCCAGCATCGCGGTGGGGAAGACTTTTCCTGCATGGGCCAAACCGAAGAGCATCGACCTCCGCGCCATTCGTTGCCGAGGCAATCATTCCAGACCGACTTGCCCCGACCCGCTGCGGCGATCCTTGACAGCGGCAGGCAGCTCGAATGGTATATACCAATCGAACCACCTGCCGTGCCTGAAGGAGAGCCCCGTGAGTGAGATCATCAAAGTCAAATCCGGGAGCAAATTCGAGGACCTGAACAGCTATTCGCGGGTGGTGGTCGCCGGCGACATGATCTTCGTCTCCAACACGGCGGGCCGGAACTACAAGACCCGCGCCATCGCCTCGGACGCCGCGGGCCAGGCCGAGCAGGCCTTCCGCAACATCGAGGGCGCGCTCGCCGCCGTCGACGCCTCGCTGAAGGACGTGGTGGCGATCAAGGTCTTCGTGCCCGACATCGCCGACATGGAAGCGGTCGGCGCCGTCGTCGGCCGCAAGTTCAGGGGCATCGACCCGGCCAACACCACGACCTGCACGCCGCTCGGCCAGCCCGAGCTCAAGGTCGAGTTCGAGGTCACGGCCTATAAGCGCCGCAAGCCGGACGAGCCCGAGAAGCGCATCAGCGTCGACCTCTCCTGAGGCGGCCTGGCCCATGCCGGATGTCGTCATCGTCGGAGGTGGGATCAGCGGCGCGGCCGCCGCCTACGAGATCGCGCGGGCCGGCCATTCGGTGACCCTGTTCGAGGCCCGCGTCCTGGCGGCGATGGCCTCGGGCTGGACGCTCGGCGGCGTCCGGCAATCCGGGCGCGACCCGGCCGAGCTGCCGCTGGCAAGGGCCGCCGTCGAACGCTGGGGCGGGCTCGACGAGGAGCTCGGCGCGCCGACCGGCTATCGCCGCCGCGGCAACCTGCGCCTTGCCCGAACCGAGGCCGAGGTCGAGACCATTCGCGAGCTGGTGGCCCAGCAGCGCCAGCTCGGCCTCGAGATCGACTATCTGCCCGACAATGCTGCGATCCGCGCGGTCGCGCCGGCCATCGCGCCATCGATCCTCGCCGCCTCGCTTTGCCCCGGTGACGGCCATGCCGACCCGGTGCCGGCGGTGCTGGCCTATGCCGCGGCCGCCCAACGCCATGGCGCGGAGATCCGCGAAGGCGTCGTGGTGCGTGCTCTGACGCGTAGCGGCGACCGGATCACCGGCGTCGAGACGGCTGAGGGCGAGACCGTCGCGGCCGGGCGCGTCATCCTCGCGACCGGCATCCACGCGCCGGAACTCCTGAAGCCGCTCGGCCTCGAACTGCCCTTGCTGATCCGGCTCGTCTGCGTGCTGCAGACCGTGCCGCTGCCGCCGCTGTTCGAGCAGGTCTTCGGCGTCGCCAATGCCGACGCCGCCGGCCGGCAGGAGATCGACGGACGGTTGCGCGTCACCACCGGGATCGGCACCTGGCCGCATGAGCCGACGCGCTGGACGCCGGACCTGCTGGCGCCGCGCGCAGCCGACGTCGCGACACTGATCGGACGCGTGACGCAGGTGCTGCCGGCGCTCGCCGATGCCGGCGTCTCTCGGATCTGGGGCGGGCTGATCGACCTGACGCCGGACGCGCTGCCGGCGATCGACGCCCATACCGGCGTCGAGGGGCTGATCCTGGCCGCCGGCTTCTCCGGACACGGTTTCGGGATCGGGCCGGTGACCGGCGAAATCCTGGCCGATCTTGCGCTGTCGCGGCAGCCGCGCTTCGATCTGTCCTCGTTCCGGCTTGGCCGTTTCGCCGGCCGCACGGCGACCCCTGCCAACCTGACGCTGCACGGCTGAAGGAACCGCCCGCAATGCTCGCCCCCGACGGACGCGTGATCCTGATCTCCGGCGCCAATCGCGGCATCGGCCGCGCCGTCGCCGAGGCGCTCTACACTGAGGGCTACAGCCTGAGCCTGGGCGGGCGCGATCTCGCCTCGCTCGAGAGCCTGAGCGCGGGCTGGGAGCAGGACCGCATCCATATCGGCCGCTACGATGCCGGCGACTGGGCGAGCCATCGCGCCTGGGTCGAGGCCACTGCGGCGCGCTTCGGGCGGATCGACGGTCTGGTCAACAATGCCGGGATGCACAGTGCGATGACGCTGCGCGACCCAGACGAGGCCGCGCTCGACGCGATCTGGGCGGCGAACTGCAAGGGCCCGCTCAACCTGATCCATTGCGCGCTGCCGCATCTCGAAGCGAGCGGCACGGGCCGCATCGTCAATGTCGCCTCGATGTCGGGCAAACGCGTGCGCAACGACCATATCGCCTACAACATGACCAAGCATGCGATGATCGCGCTGAACCATGCCGCGCGCCGCATCGCCTGGGACAAGGGCGTGCGCGCCACCGCGCTTTGCCCCTCCTTCGTGCCAAGCGACATGACGGCCTACAGCAAGGCGCTGGCGCCGGCGGAGATGACCCAGCCGGAGGATCTCGCGAGGCTGGTTGCCACCGTGCTCGCGCTGCCCAACAATGCCTCGGTGGCGGAACTGCTGGTCAATTGCAGGCTGGAGGATACGCTCTAGAAGGCATCGAAAACCCGGACGAGGCGTCGCGATCCCCAGAGATCCCGCCCTGCCCGATCGCACCATCGGCACAAGTCGAGACTTAAATAAAAACGCAGGGGAATGCCATGAAACGAACCGGAACCCTCCTCGCCGCCATGCTGGCCAGCGCCCTGCTGGCGAGCCCGGCCTTGGCGCAAAAGACGGTGCTGACCGTCGGCATGCAAAGCGCCGATGCCGGCGTGCTCGATCCGCACATCAATTCCGGCACGCCGGGCAAGGCCCTGTTGAACTGGATGTTCAACGGCCTCGTCCGGATCAAGCCGGGCGAGCTCTCGCCCGAATTCATCGAGCCCGATCTCGCCGAGAGCTGGACCTCCTCGACCGACGGCAAGGAATGGACTTTCAAGCTGCGCCAGGGCGTGCAGTGCCATCACGGCTATGGCGAGTTCACCTCGGAGGACGCGGTCTATTCGCTGAACCGCGCCGCCACCAAGGAAAGCTCGGCCTTCTCCTCCGACTACACCGCCTTCGACAAGGTCGAGGCGCCGGACAAATACACGGTCAAGATCACGCTGAAACAGGCGATCCCGAGCCTGCTTGGCATCGTCATGAACTACCATGGCGGCAACATGGTCTGTAAGAAGGCCGCCGAGGAACTGGGCAAGGATGGCTTCGCCAAGAAGCCGGTCGGCACCGGCCCGTTCATGTTCCAGGAATATGTTCCGCAGCAATATGCCAAGCTCGTCGCCAACCCGAATTATTTCCGCGGCAAGCCGAAGCTGACGGAGATCCTCTACCGCTTCATCCCGTCGGATTCCTCGCGCGACCTCGCCTTCCAGGCCGGCGAGCTCGACATGATGCTCGGCCGGCAGGAGCAGGCCTGGGTCGATCGCATGCAGGCGATCCCCGGCGTCAAGGTGGTGGCGATGGGCCCCGCCGAGATGTCTGTGCTGCATCTCAACATGAGCCAGCCGCCGCTCGACAACCTCAAGGTCCGCCAGGCGATCGCGCATGCGATCGACCGCAACGCGATCTGGCAGTTCCGCGGCAAGAACATCTCGCGCCCGGCCGTCTCGGTGGTGCCGTCGGGCTATCTCGGCACGGACGAGAAGGCGGCTTTGCTGCCCTTCGACCTCGCCAAGTCGAAGGCGTTGCTGACCGAAGCGGGCTTCCCCAACGGCGTGACGATCAAGGCGATCAACACCACCCTGCCCTCGATGCTGAGCTTCACCGAAGCGGTGCAGGCGCTGCTCAAGAAGGCCAATATCACGCTGGAGATCCAGCCGGTGGAGCATGCCACCTTCCACCAGCAGATCCGCCAGGACCTGTCGCAGGTGGTGCATTTCCAGGCGGCGCGCTTCCCGGTGGCGGACGTCTACCTGACGCAGTTCTTCCATTCGCGCTCGATCGTGAAGACGCCGACCGCGGTGACGAACTTCTCGCATTGCAACGTCGCCGATGCCGAGATCGACCAGGCCCGCTCGGAGACCGACAAGGCCAAGCAGCTGGCGCTCTGGAAGACGGCGCAGGAGAAGATCATCGCGCAGGTCTGCGCGATCCCGGTGAACGAGATGATGCAGCTCTGGGCCTACAAGGACAGCCTCGACCTCGGCTACGAGCTCAAGGCCTCGTTGAACCTGGGCCCGCCGGTCCTCGAGACCACGCGTTTCACCAAGTGAGCGTTCGGGAGCGGCCGGTCCGCGGCCGCTCCCCTTCTCCGGCATAGCGGCGGCATCATGGGCGCCTTTCTCGTCAAACGCCTCGGCTTCGCGGTGGTCACGCTCTGGGCCGTGCTCTCGCTCGTCTTCGTCGTGGTGCGGATCGTGCCCGGCGATCCGGCGCAGGTCATTCTCGGCGACCAGGCCGACGCCGCCGCGATCGCGGCGATGCGCACGCGGCTCGGCCTCGACGCGCCGCTGCTCGAGCAATATTGGAGCTTTCTCTACGGCGCGCTGCAGGGCGACTGGGGCGTCTCGCTCGTCACCGGCCGGCCGGTGATCCAGGAGGTGCTCGCCGTCCTGCCCTGGACGATCGAGCTGACCATCGTCTCGCTGATCCTCGGCATCCTGCTCGGCGTGCCGCTCGGCGTCTGGGCCGCGATCAACCGCAACCGCATGCCGGACTACGTGACCCGGATCGCCTCGCTGATCGGGCTGTCCTTCCCGCCCTTCGTCTCGGCGATCATCCTGCTCATCCTCTTCGCGATCATGCTGCGCTGGTTCCCGGTGATCAGCGCCGGCCAAGGCTCGTTCTCGGCCTGGTTCCAGGCGATGACGCTGCCCGCGCTCAATCTCGGGCTGATCATGGCGGCCTACATCACCCGCGTGACGCGCTCGGCCATGCTGGAGGTGATGCAGGAGGATTATGTCCGCAGCGCCCGGGCCAAGGGCGTGCCCTGGCGCGTCGTGATCTGGCGGCACGCGCTGCGCAACGCGCTGATCCCGGTGATCACCATCGTGGGCTTGTATCTCGGCATCCTGATCGGCAATTCGGTGCTGACCGAGATCGTCTTCAACCGGCCGGGGCTGGGCAAGCTGATCGTCGGCGCGCTCAACCAGCGCGACTACACCATGCTGCAGGGCATGATGGTGATCTACACCCTGATCGTCGTGCTGGTGAACATCGCGACCGACCTGACCTATGCCCTCGCCGATCCCAGGGTGAAGCTGTCATGAGCGCCTCCGTCCACGATGCCGGCCCTGCCGCGCCGCCGCGACTGCGCTGGCTCAAGGCGACGATCGGCGCCTTCAACGCCAACAAGACCTCCTGGGTCGGGCTCGCGATCGTCGTGCTCGTGATCCTGGCCGCCGTGCTGGCTCCGGTGATCGCGCCGCATGACCCGCTCGAGCAGAACATCCTGTCCAAGCTGCAGCCGCCGCACGAGAACTATTATCTCGGCACCGATTATTTCGGCCGCGACATCCTCTCGCGCCTGCTCTACGGGGCGCGCATCTCGCTGGTGATCGGCTTCGCCTCGACCGTGATCGCGATGGTCGTCGGCTCGCTGATCGGCGTCCTCGCCGGCTGGTATGGCGGGCGCTTCGACGTGGTGGTGATGCAGGCGATGGACATCCTGCTCGCCTTCCCCTCGCTCATCCTCGGGCTGATCCTGGTCGCGATGCTCGGCCCCTCGATGGAGAACATCACGATCGCGATCGCGCTGACCTCGATCCCCTCCTTCGCCCGCATCGCCCGCGCCCCGACCATCACAGTGAAGGAGCGCGACTATATCGAGGCCGGCCGCGCGCTCGCCTTCTCGGACGCGCGGATCATGGCGCGGCACATCCTGCCCAACATCTTTCCCGAGATCCTGGTGATGGCCTCGCTCTGGCTCGCCAGCGCGATCCGCACCGAGGCGTCGCTGGCCTTCATCGGGCTCGGCGTGAAGCCGCCGATCCCGACCTGGGGCGGCATGATCCGCGAGGGTTTCGAGAACATCCTCGACAGCTACTGGCTGGTGCTGGCGCCGAGCCTCGCGATCCTGATCATCGTCTTCGCGCTCAACATCCTCGGCGATGGCTTGCGCGACGCGATCGACCCCAAGCTGAAGGGCGAGCGATGAGCGGCCCCGTCCTCTCCGTCGCGAACCTGCAGACCGCCTTCCGTGTCGGCGGGCAATGGCGCTGGGCCGTCGAGGACCTGAGCTTCGAGGTCGCGCCGGGCGAGACCGTCGCGATCGTCGGCGAATCGGGCTCCGGCAAGAGCGTTACCGCGCTCTCGATCATGCGGCTGGTCTCGGCCGCCAACGGCCGAATCGAGGGCAGGATCGCGCTCGAAGGCCGCGACCTCTTGAAGCTTTCCGAAGAGGAGATGCGCAAGGTCCGCGGCAACGATGTCGCGATGATCTTCCAGGAGCCGATGACGAGCTTGAACCCGGTCCTGACCGTCGGCGACCAGATCAGCGAGGCGCTGCTTTATCATCGCGGGCTCGACAAGAGGGCGGCCGCCGCCGAGGCGCTGCGCATGCTGGAGAAGGTCCGCATCCCCTCCGCGAGGACCCGCTTCGGCAATTATCCGCACCAACTCTCCGGCGGCATGCGCCAGCGCGTGATGATCGCGACCGCGCTCGCCTGCAAGCCGAAGCTGCTGATCGCCGACGAGCCGACGACGGCGCTTGACGTGACGATCCAGGCGCAGATCCTCGAGCTGATCAAGACCCTGCAGGACGAGGAGGGCATGTCCGTCCTCTTCATCACCCACGACATGGGCGTCGTCGCCGAGATCGCCGACCGCGTCGTGGTGATGTGGAAGGGCCGCAAGCTCGAGGATGCGCCCTCCGCCCAGGTCTTCAACGCGCCGGTGCATGGCTATACCAAGGCGCTGCTCGCCGCCGTGCCCAAGCTCGGCGACATGGAGGGACATGGGCGCCCGCTGCGCTTCCCGCATATCGACCCGGATAATGGCGAGGTCCGGGGCAAGCCGGTCGAGGCCGCGGACACGGTCAAGGCCGACGAGGCGCCGCTGCTCGAGATATCCGGCCTGACGACGCGCTTCGGCATTCGCGGCGGCGTGCTCGGGCGGCTGCGCGGCATGGTGCATGCGGTCGAGAACGTCTCCTTCACGCTGCAGCGCGGCGAGACGCTGGCGCTGGTCGGCGAATCCGGCTGCGGCAAGTCGACGACCGGGCGCTCGATCCTGCGGCTGGTCGAACCATCCTCGGGGACGGTGCGCTTCCAGGGGCGCGACGTCACCGGGTTCGGCAAGGCCGACCTGCTCAATGTCCGCCGCGACATGCAGATGATCTTCCAGGATCCGTTCGCCAGCCTCAACCCGCGCAAGAGCGTCGGCGCGGCCATCGCCGAGCCGATCCTCGTGCACGGACTGGCGCAGGGCACTGAGGCGAAGGAGCGCGTCGCCGAGCTGCTGCGCCGGGTCGGGCTCTCGCCCGACATGGGCGTGCGCTATCCGCACGAGTTCTCCGGCGGCCAGCGCCAGCGGCTCGCGATCGCCCGCGCGCTGGCGCTCTCGCCCAAGCTCGTCGTGGCGGACGAGGCGGTCTCGGCGCTGGACGTCTCGGTCAAGGCGCAGGTTCTGAACCTGATGCTCGACCTGCAGGCCGAGTTCGGCCTCGCCTATCTCTTCATCTCGCACGACATGGCGGTGGTCGAGCGGGTCAGCCACCGCGTCGCCGTGATGTATCTCGGCGAGATCGTCGAGCTCGGCCCGCGCGAGGCCGTCTTCGCCGATCCGCAGCATCCCTATACGCGCAAGCTGCTCTCGGCCGTGCCGGTACCGGACCCGGCGCGGCGCGGGCTACGCCGCGAGCTCGCCATCGACGAGATCCCGAGCCCGATCCGCAAGCTCGACTGGACGCCGCCGGCCGAGGCACTGGTCGAGGTCGCGGCCGGCCATTTCGTCAGGCAGGCGGTCTGAGCCCCGCCAACCTCAATCGGGCCAGCGCTTCAGATAGGCGCGCCGGCGGTTGCGCCGGTCCTGCAGGGGCGTGGCGATGACCTCGTTGCTGCGGCGGGCCGCATCGAGCTCTTCAGCGAGCCGGTCGGCGACCTGCTTCTCCTGGCCGGGATGGAGATTGCAGGGATCGAGATAGAAGAAGCCGTGCTCGACCTCATGGTCGCGCACGATGACGGGCGGCTTTCCGCGAGCGAGAGCGTCGGCCAGGTCCCAGGCGGTGATATGGGCCTCCTGCGGCTCGACCGAGACCATCAACCGGTCGAGCGGATTGTCGGTCGGGTCCGGCACGATCTCGGCGCGCACGCCCGGCCTGTCGGCCAGCCGGTCGCGCCAGAGCGCCAGCGCCGCGCTTTCGCGCTCGCGGATGCCGGCATGGTCGCGCCGCTCCCAGGCCTCCAGCGCCGCGATCGTGCCGACGACGCTCTCCTTGCCGACCTTCATGCCGCGGCCGATGCCGCCATTCTGGAGGAAGGCGGCGCGCACCAGGTCCTTGCGACCGGCGACGATGCCGCCCGTCGGCCCGCCGAGGAACTTGTGCGAGGAATAGAGCGCGATATCGGCGCCCGCCGCCAGGAAACCCTCGAGGTCATATTCCGAGGCCGCGTCGACGATGACCGGAACCCCGCGCGCCCGGCAGATCGCGGCGAATTCGTCGAGCGGGATCTGCCCGTACTGGACGGTGTGATGCGAGACGACATAGACCGCCGCGGCGGTGCGCTCGCTGATCGCACCCTCGAGCTGATAGGCACGCGCGCTGGTCGCCTGCCCGACCGGCACCACCTTCGCGCCGGCGAGCCTGATGCCCTGCTCGACAGGAGCGCCATAGCTCACCATATGCCCCGTCATGATCAGGACCTCGTCCTTCAGGCCGGTCGCGTCCGGAAGGCGCTCCACCGCCAGGAGGTCGTCCCCGGTCATCGCGCCGGCAACGGCGAGCGTGATGCCGGCCGAGCAGGACGCCGTCACGAAACCCGCTTGCGCCCCGCAGAGCCGGGCGATCACCTTGCTCGCCTGTTTCTGAAGCTCGTCGACCTCGACGAAATGCGGCAGGACGGCCGCCATCGCGGCGATCGCCTCCGGCACGACGATGGAGGCGCCGAGCGCGGTCATCGTGCCTGATACGTTGATGACCGGCCGCAGGCCGAGCGCGTCGCGGATGTCTGGCTTGTTCATGGCGTTCCTCCGGGAGCGCGGTTACGATAATCGGTCTGCGCAATCGCAGGACAAGGAGCGGGCCAATGAAGGACAGCGAGATTCGGGTGCCGTCCGCGCCGATGGCCGAGAAGCCGCGCCGGGCCCGGGTCAGCGGCATCGAGCGCTCGATCCAGATCTTCGACTATCTCCAGGAGACGGGGCGGCCGACGACCGGCTACGACATCGCCCATGCCGTGGGCGCGCCGCTCTCCACGGTCTACGCCATCATCGACGAACTGGTCGCCCGGGACCTGTTGTCCCGTAACGGCAGCGCGGTCTGGCTCGGCCCCAAGCTGTACCATTACGGCCTGGCCTATGCCCGCGATCTGGAGACGATCACGATCGCGACGCATGAGATGCATGTGCTCTGCCGCGAGGTCGGCGAGACCGTGCAGATCTGCGGGCGCGACGGCGACATGATGGTCGTCGAGGCGATGGCCGAGGGACCGGGCCATTTCAAGGTGACCTCGCGCGTCGGCACGCGCGTGCCGCTGAACTGGACGGCCTCGGGCCGGCTCCTCGTCGCCCATCTCGATTTCGACGAGCGCGTCGCGCTGTTCCGTCGCTGCGCCAAGAGCTCGCCGACGGGCAAGGCGACGATCGACCCCGCTTTGCTCGCGGAGCAGTCGAGCGAGGCGCTGGCCGCCGGCCTCGCCGTCCAGGCAGGCGAATCCGACTATGCCGTGGCCTGCGTCGCATCCCCGGTCCGCGACAATGACGGCAATTGCGTCATCACCATCTCCGTCGTGCTGCCGGAGTTCCGCGTGATCGAGGATCCGGCGCGCTTCGGCGACGCGGTGCGCGGCGCGGCCCGCCGCATCGAAGCGAGCCTGGGCTGGAATTTCCGGCAATAGGCTCATGAGACGGCGATGACGGCTTCGATCTCGACGGTGATCTGACGCGGCAGCGAGCCGAAGCCTACCGCCGAGCGGGCATGGCGCCCGGCCTCGCCGAAGACCGCGAGGAAGAGGTCCGAACAGCCGTTGATGACGGCCGGGTGATCGCAGAAATCCGGCGCGGCATTGACCATGCCGAGCACCTTGACGATGCGGCGCACCCGCGAGAGGTCGCCGAGCGCCGCGTGCAGCACCGCGATCAGGTTGAGCCCGGTCAGCTGCGCGTGCTGATAGGCCTCCGTGACGCTGACATCGGCGCCGACCTTGCCGGCATGCAGGCGCCCGTCGGCATGGGTCGGGCCCTGGCCGGAGAGATAGACGAGCTGCCCCTCCTGGACATGGGTGGTGAAATTGCCGATCGGCTCCGGCACCTGCGGCAATTCGAGGCCGAGCCTGGCCAGCCTCTCATAAGGCGATCCGGCTTCATCGGAGGGGGAAGACATCGGCGAACTCGACATGACAGTGTGACGGGAAGGCTGGGCTAAGGAACGGGATCAGGTCGCAGCCCGGAAGCCGGCGAAGCGCGACAGGAACGCCCGCAGGCGCTCGCTCGGCTGCTCGTCGAACACGGCCTTCGGCGGCGCGTCGATCACGACATGGCCCTGATCGGTAAAGACGACGCGGTCGGCGACCTCGCGCGCGAAGGCCATTTCATGGGTGACGAGGATCATGGTCCGCCCCTCGGCAGCGAGCTCCTGGACGACGGCCAGCACCTCGCCGACGAGCTCGGGATCGAGCGCCGAGGTGATCTCATCGAGCAGCAGCACCTTCGGCTCCATCGCGACGGCGCGGGCGATGCCGACACGCTGCTGCTGGCCGCCGGAGAGCTGTGCGGGCATCGCGTCGAGCTTGGCGGACAACCCGACCCGCGCCAGCCATTTCTCGGCGATCTGCCGCGCCTCGGCCTTGCTCTTCCTGCGCGACTTGACCAGCCCGAGCATGACGTTCTGCGCCGCCGTGAGATGCGGGAAGAGGTTGAACTGCTGGAAGACCATGGCGGCATCGACGCGGATGCCGGCAAGCTCGCGGTCGCTGCGCCGGCGGCGACGCCCGCCGGCCTCGGTATAGCCGACCTCGACGCCGTCGATCCGGATCGAGCCGCCGTCATACTCCTCGAGGAAGTTGATGCAGCGCAGCAGCGTGGTCTTGCCGCTGCCGGAGGGGCCGATGATGGCGATCACCTGCCCTTTGGCGACATCGAGATCGATGCCCTTCAGCACCTGATGGGAGCCGAAGGATTTCGTGACGCCCGCAATGCGGATCACCGGTTCGGACGTGGACTCGGCCATGATCATCCTTCCGCTCAGATGAAGCGTTTCTCGAGCCGCCGGCTGAGGACCGAGAGCGGGAAATTGATGGCGAAATACATCAGCGCGCCCATGACATAGAGCGGCAGCGCGACATGGGTCCGCCCGATCACCTGCTGCAGCGAGAGCATCAGATCGACGATGCCGAGCAGCGAGACCAGCGACGAGCCCTTGATCGTGTCGACGACGCTGTTGACGAAAGGCGGCAGGAAGCGCCGCACCGCCTGGGGCGCGAGCACGTAGACGAAGCGGTCGAAGAGGCCGAGCCCGATCGTCTTCGCCGCCTCGGTCTGCCCGACCGGGATCGACTGGAAGGCGCCGCGGGTGATCTCGATGATCTGGGCCGTCTTGAAGGCGGTCAGCGCCACGATCGCGGCGGTGAGGCTGGGCAGGTTCACCTTGATCGCCGGCAGCCCGTAATAGACGAAATAGAGCAGCACCAGGATCGGCACGCCGCGGACGAAATCGGCGTAGAGCCGGATCGGAAAACGCGCCCAGAGCGGCCCGAAGACCAGGGCGAGCCCGAGCGGGATGCCAATCACCAGCGAGAGCAGGACGACGCTGACCGAGACCAGCAGCGTGATGCGCAGGCCGTCGAGCAGGAAGGGCATGGTTTGCAGGAAGAGCGTCATGGCCTCACCGCGCGATCGCGTAGCGGCGCTCGGCCAGCCGCAGCAGCAGCAGGATGGCGTAGCTGGTGACGAGATAGATCGGGGTTGCGAGCAGATAGACCTCGACCGTGCGGAAGGTCTGGGTCTCGATCCAGCGCATGCCATAGGCCAGCTCGGGCACGGCGATCGCCGAGGCGATCGAAGTGTCCTTGAACAGCGAGACATAGGTGTTCGATAGCGACGGCAGGGCGATGCGCAAGGCCGTCGGCAGCCGGACATGGACGAGCACGCCCGCCGGCGTCAGGCCGATCGCCTTGCCGGCTTCGATCAGGCCTCGCGGCACCGCCTCCAGCCCGGCGCGCAGGATCTCGACCAGATAGGCGCCGGAATAGATCGCGAGCGTCGCCACGAAGGAGGTGGTGGCGTCATATTGCAGGTCGATCGCGCTCGGCACGCCGTAGAAGACGAGATAGACTAGCAGCAGCAGCGGCACGTTGCGGATGAACTCGACATAGGCCCTGATCAGCGGCTTCGCCCAGCGCGGGCCGTCGAGCTCGATCAGCGCGAGAACCAGGCCGATCGCCATGCCGATCGCGATCGTCGCAGCCGCGAGCTCGATGCTGAGCAGCAGCCCCTCGAACAGTTTTGAGGCGTAGCGCCAGACGATCGCGAAGTTGAAGTGATAATTGGCCATGCCGAAGTGCTGCCTCGCGGGACAAGCAAGCGCCGCCTCGACCTCACGGCGCGCTTGCGGCGCGCGCCGGTCGATCGGGGCGGCGGCGGATCGCTGCCGTCAGAAGCGCGGCAGGCCCGGTTCGCGCACGGGCGGCTTCAGGCCGAAATAATCGTTGATCGCCGCGTCGTAGATCTCGTTCTGGTGACCGTAGATCGCGATGCCGAAGGTCGTGTCGACGAAGCGCACCCAGTCCGGATCGCCCTGGCGCATGCCGGCGCCGTAGAGCATCGAGTTCCACGACTTGCCGGCATCGGCGTATTTGTCCGGGTGCCGCTTCGCCAGCCACCACACGGTCGACAGATCGACGGCGGCGGCGTCGACGCGCTTGGAATCGAGCGCCAGGATGACGTTGGCCTGACTGTCGAGCTGCATCACGTTGGCCTGCGGCAGGACCTTCTTCACCGACGCCTCGGCATCGACGTTCTGAAGGATCGAGACGCGCGTGGAGGAGCCGGCCTTGAGCAGGCTGTCGAAGGTTTTCTTCTCGCTGTCGGGGCGGGTCAGCAGCGCGATGCCCTCGATGTAATAGGGCCGGGAGAACGCGATCAGCTGTGCGCGCGCCGGCGACATGGTCATGAACTGGATGACGATGTCGACCTTGCCGGTATTGATGTTGGGGATGCGCTGGGCCGCGTCCTGGCGAACGAACTCGACCTTCTTGTCATCGTCGAACAGGCCCTTGGCCAGGATGCGCCCCATGGTGATGTCCATGCCGACGAGCTGGCCCTTCTCGTCCTCGAAATGCCAGGGCGCATTGGTCGAGCCAGTGCCGACGATCAGCTTGCCGCGATCGAGGACCGTGCGCAGCAGGCTGGTCGGGGCGGACTGCGCCGCAGCCTGCCGGGCCGAGCTCGCCGCCGCGGCCAGGGCAAGCCCGCCGATCAGGCCACCCTTGATGAGATTTCGCTTGCTTTCGACAACGTCCCGCATGTCGCATTCTCCTCCTGCCAAGGTCAGCGTTTCCCTTTCCTGATATTTCATTATTATGGAATAAGGCACGCTATTATGGGATGGTAGAGGAGCAGGCTCCGGGCTGTCAATCGGACAGCCGCGCCTGCCAAGATGGAGCGATGCAACGCCGCACTCGCGGTGCGGGGCCAGCCCTGATATAGAGCGGCGCTCATCAACGGAGGCTGGCAGCTTCCAGCCTGGACAGAGTTTCCGATGCATCTCAAGATCGGCACGCGGCGCAGCCCCCTCGCGATGGCACAGACCAATTATGTCATGGGGCTGATCAAGGCGAAGCATCCCGAGGCCGAGTTCTCGCTGCATCCGATCGCGACCATGGCCGACCGCGACCGCGTCTCCGAGTTCCACCAGTTCGGCATCATCGGCGTGTTCTCGACCGAGCATGAGGAGCAGCTCGTCTCCCGCGAGGTCGACATCGTCGTGCATTCGCTGAAGGACCTGCCGACGACGCTGCGGGAGGGCCTCGTCCTGGCGGCCGTGCCGGAACGCGAGGATCCCCGCGACGTCCTGTGCGGCGCGGCCCTGAACGACTTGCGCCAGGGCGCGCGGGTCGGCACCGGTTCCCTGCGCCGGCGCGCGCAGATCCTGAGCCTGCGGCCCGATGTCGAGGTGGTGCCGATCAGGGGCAATGTCGGCCCCCGGCTCGCCAAGATCGACGGAGAGGACGGTCTCGACGCGGTCATCCTGGCGCAGGCCGGGCTGCAGCGCCTCGGACTGGCGAAAGCGACCTTCGAGCTGCTCGACCCGCAGCTCTTCCCCCATGCCGTCGGGCAGGGCGCGCTCGGCATCCAGGCCAGGGACGACGACGCGCAGCTCCTGGCGCTGCTGAAAGAGATCGAGGATCCCAGGATCCGCGCCGAGGTCGATTGCGAGCGGACGATGCTGCACGCGCTCGGCGCGGGCTGCAGCCTGCCCGTCGGCGCGGCGACGACCTGGAAGGACGGACGCCTGGCGCTGCATGCGCAGATCACCTCGATCGATGGCCGGCAGAAGCTCGTCGCTGCCGATGACGACGAGCCCGGGCGCGCGGTCGCGCTCGGTCTCGCGGTCGCCGAGACGCTGCGCGAGCGCGGCGGCGTCGACATCCTGGAATCGTCCTATCGCGGCTTCGGCCATTTCAAGTTCCTCGGCGCCTGAAGGCGGCGAGATACCCCGCGGCGGCGAGATCGCGGCGAGTCAGGGTGTCTCGCCGCGCGGCCGGACCATGAAGTCGAAATCGCAGCCCTCGTCGGCCTGCGTCACGGTCTGCTGGAACAGGCGCGCATAGCCGCGGGCCGGCAGCGGCGGAGATGATGCGGACTGCAACGCGGCGCGACGGCGCGCGAACTCGCTCTCCTCGATCAGGAGTTCGATGCGGCGGCCGGCGAGATCGAGGCGAATCAGGTCGCCGCTCTGAACCAGCGCCAGCGGGCCGCCTATCGCGGATTCCGGCGTGATATGCAGCACGATGGTGCCGAAGGCCGTGCCGCTCATCCGAGCATCCGAGATCCGGACCATGTCCTTGACGCCCTGGCGGCCGAGCTTCTTCGGGATCGGCAAGTAGCCGGCCTCCGGCATACCCGGCGCGCCTTTCGGGCCGGTATTGCGCAGCACGAGGACGTCATCGGCGGAAACCTCGAGATCGGGATCGTCGATCCGGGCCGCCATGTCGACGACCGAATCGAACACCAGCGCCCGGCCGGTATGCTGCAGCAGCCTCGCGGAAGCGGCCGCCTGCTTGATGACGGCGCCACCCGGCGCGAGATTGCCGTAGAGCACCGCCATCGAGCCCTCGGGCTTGATCGGTGCGGATCGCGGCCGGATGACATCCTGCCCCGGCACCTCCTCGGCTGTGGCGACGACATCGCGCAACGTGCCCCCAGTGACCGTGCCGGCGTCGAGATCGATCAGCTCGCCGAGCTGGGCGAGCAGCCTGGGCACGCCGCCGGCATGGTGGAAATGCTCCATGTAATGCGCGCCGGAGGGCTTGAGGTCGACCAGGACAGGGACCTCGCGGCCGATCTCGTCGAGCATGGCGAGGTCGAAGCGATGCGGCGTGCGGTTGGCGATCGCGGTCAGGTGGATGACGCCGTTGGTCGAGCCGCCGATCGCCTGCATGACCACCGCCGCATTGCGGAAGGCGCGCGGCGTCAGCAGCTCGCTGGGGCGCGGGCCGCCGGAAACCGCCAGGCGCGCGGCGGCCGCGCCGCTCGCCTCGGCCAGCCGGATGCGCTCGGCATGGGGGGCGGGAATCGTCGCGCTCATCGGCAGCGACAGGCCAAGCGTCTCGGTGATGCAGGCCATGGTCGAAGCCGTGCCCATCACCATGCAGGTCCCGACCGAGGGCGCCAGGCGGCCGTTGACCGTGTCGATTTCGGCCTCGTCGATCTCGCCGGCGCGGTGCGCGCTCCAGAGCCGCCGGCAATCGGTGCAAGCGCCGAGCTCCTCGCCCTTGTGGTGGCCAACCACCATCGGGCCGACCGGCACCACCACGGTCGGCAGGTCGGCGCTCGCGGCTGCCATGATCTGCGCCGGCAACGTCTTGTCGCAGCCGCCAATGACGACGACCGCATCCATCGGCTGGGCCCGGATCATCTCCTCGGTGTCCATCGCCATCAGGTTGCGCAGGAACATCGAGGTCGGGTGGGCGAAGCTTTCATGGATCGAGATGGTGGGGAACACCATCGGCATGGCGCCCGAGAGCATGACACCGCGCTTCACCGCCTCGATCAGGGCCGGCGCGTTGCCGTGGCAGGGATTGTAGTCGCTGAAGGTGTTGGTGATGCCGACGATCGGGCGCTCCAGCGCGTCGTCGGAATAGCCCATCGCCTTGATGAAGGCCTTGCGCAGGAACAGCGCAAAACCCTCGTCGCCATAGCTGGTCAGCCCCTTGCGCAGGCCTTTGGCCATTATCGTTCCTCCCCGCGGCCGAGTCGCCGCCGGGCCCATTACAACAAGGATCGGGCGCGGCTGGAAGGAACGCGGGGGGATGGTGGCATCGGCGTCAGCGCAGGGCTCGCGATCGCGCGCAAAATCGCCGCGCGGGCGCCACGGTCGGTGTGGTGTCTCGCCACAAGGCCGCCGCCGAGAGGCGGAAGGATCGGGCGCAGGACATTCCACAACCGAACGCTGCCAATATGCTGCTCCCCTTTGTCGTGATGCTGGTGAAGATGCTCCGCAGGCGCCCCGGCTCGCGGCGCAGGCGGCAGCGGCGGCGATGAGGGCGTCAGGCTACGACGCCGAAACGCCGGATTCGAGCTGACGAACCCTCGGCACCGCCGCCAGCAAGGACGCGGTGTAGGGATGCGCAGGCCGTTCGAGGATCGCCTCGGTGCGGCCCTGTTCGACGATCTCGCCGCGACGCATGACGCAGATGCGGTCGGAGACGTAGGACACGACCGAGAGGTCATGGGTGATGAAGAGATAGGCCAGGCCGAACTCGTCGCGCAGATCGAGCAGGAGATTGAGGATCGAGGCCTGCACCGACACGTCCAGCGCCGAGACGGCCTCGTCGCAAACGATGAATTGCGGCTTGGTCGCGAGCGCCCGGGCGATGCCGATGCGCTGCTTCTCGCCGCCGCTCATCTCATGCGGGTAGCGCTCGGCATAGCGGGCGTCGAGCCTGACGAGGTCGAGCAGCTCGTGCACGCGGCGCTCGCGGGCGGCCTTGTCGAGGCCGAGGAGCTCGAGCGGCCGCGCCAGGATCTCGCGCACGGGCTTGCGCGGGTTGAGCGAGGAATCCGGATTCTGGAAGATGATCTGCGCGTTGCGGAGCAGCTCGCGCTTGCGTCGCCGCGAGGCGCTCAGCAGCTTCTCGCCATCGATCCGGACCTCGCCCGCGCTCGGCGAGACCAGATCGATCAGGCAGCGCCCCAGCGTGGTCTTGCCCGAACCGCTTTCGCCGACCAGCCCGACGATCTCGCCGGCATGGATGGTCAGCGAGACCTTGTCGACGGCCCGGAACGGCGCCTGCCCGAAGCTCAGCCGCGGCTTCCAGCCGTCGAAGCGCAAGGACAGGCCGTCGAGCGGCCCGCCGCTGCGGAAGGTCCGCTCGATCTCCTGCGCCTCGATCAGCTTGACCGCGTCGGCAGGGGGCGAGGGCCGGAGCAGGATCGCCGCGGCCTCCCCGCTGCGCCAGGCCGTGCCGGCGAGCTCGGCCGAGCGCCAGCAGCGGCTTCGGCTGCCGTTGTCCTGCGCCAGGAGCTGCTGCGGCTCGGCCTCGCAGCGCGCTGTGGCAAAATGGCAGCGCGGAGCGAAGACGCAGCCGGCCGGGACGACGCGCGCGTCGGGCAGGCGTCCCGGGATCGGCTCGAGCCGGCGGCGTTCGACTGAGAGCGCCGGCAGCGAGGCCAGCAGCCCCTTGGTGTAGGGATGGCGCGGCTGCGAGAGGACGGTGTCGGTCCGCCCCTGCTCCACCACGCGACCGGCATAGAGCACGCAGATATCGTCGCAGATGCGCGAGACGACGCCGAGATTATGGCTGATGAAGAGCAGCGAGAGGTCGCGTTTCCGACGCAGCTCGTCGAGCAGATCGAGGATCTGCGCCTCGACGGTGACGTCGAGCGCGGTGGTCGGCTCATCGAGGATGAGGAGGTCGGGTTCGCAGGCGAGCGCGCTGGCGATCAGCGCGCGCTGCTTCATGCCGCCGGAGAGCTGATGCGGATAGCTCGCGGCCATGCGGGCGGGATCGGGAATGCCGACCTCGGACAAGAGCTTCAGCGTCTCCGCCCGCGCCTGCGCCTCGCTCATGCCGCGATGCATGATCAGCGGCTCGGCGATCTGCTTGCCGACCCGGATCGCTGGGTTGAGCGTGGTGAAGGGGTCCTGGAAGACGATGCTGACCTTGCCGCCGCGCAGCGCCCGGCGCTCCTCGTCGCTCTTGGCATAGAGATCCTCGCCGTCGAGCAGGACATGGCCGGCGTCGACGGCCGCGTTCTTGTCGAGCAGGCCGAGGACCGCGAGCGCCGCTGTGCTCTTGCCCGAGCCCGACTCGCCGACGACGCCGAGCGCGCGGCCGCGCCCGACCGTCATGTCGACCTCATGGAGGACGCGGGTGCGGCCGCCATCGGCGGCGAAGCTGACCGAGAGGCCTTTGACCTCGAGCGCAGGCGCGGACATCAGCGCTTCCTCGACAGGCGCGGATCGAGCGCCTCGCGCAAGCCGTCACCGAACAGGTTGATCGCGATCACCGTGACGCAAAGCGCCGCGCCGGCCGCGCAGGCGATCCAGGGCGCGGAATTGATGAAGGGCCGGGCCTCGGCGATCATCAGGCCCCAGTCCGAGGCCGGCGGCTGGACGCCGAGCCCAAGGAAGCTGAGCGCCGCCGCGAGCAGCATGGCGAAGGTCACGCGCAGGGCCGATTCGACGATGATCGGCGGCCAGGCATTGGGCAGGATCTCGTGGAAGAGGATGTACCAGCCGCTCTCGACCCGGGCCTCCGCCGCCTGGATATATTCCTCGCCCGCGACCTCCAGCGTGACGCTGCGGGTCAGGCGCGTGATGATCGGGATATAGACGAAGCCGACGGCCAGGACCGTCTTCCACAGGCTCGGCGAGGTCACCGACAGGATCAGCAGGCCGAGGATGATCGGCGGCAGCGAGATCATGATGTCGACGACGCGCATGATCGTCTCGTCGACGACGCCGCGGTAATAGCCGGCGACGAGCCCGAGCGGCACGCCGAAGGCGAGGCTGACCAGCGTCGCGCCAAAGCCCATGACAAGCGAGGTCTGCGCGCCGTTCAGGATGCGGCTCAGCACGTCGCGCCCGAATTCGTCGGTGCCGAGCCAATGGGCGGCGCTCGGCGGGGCGAGCCTGACATCGAGCTGCATGGCGTCGAGATCGTAGGGCGAGAGCGCCGGTCCGGCGAGCGCCAGGACGATGATGGCCGCCAGCAGCCCCGCCCCGAAGACGAGGCTCAGCGGCACCCGCCGGCGGCGGCGCGGGGCGTCAGTCATTGCTGCTTCGGCCATAGCGGACCCTGGGATTGAGGAAGGCGTAGAGCAGGTCCGCGACGAGGTTCGATGCGGCATAGACGAAGGTGATCACCATCATGCAGGCCTGCAGGAGCGGCACGTCCATGTTCTGGATCGCGAACATCAAGAGCCGGCCGAGCCCCGGATAGGAGAAGATCGTCTCGACCACGACGATGCCGCCCATCATGATGCCGACATCGATCGCCAGCACCGTGATGGTCGGCAGCAATGCGTTCGGCAGCGCGTGACGGCGGATGACCAGGCTCTCGGGCAGGCCGCGCGCCCGGGCGGCGCGGACATACTGGCTCTGCATCGTGTCGATCATGCTCGAGCGCGTGAGCCGCGAGACATGCGCCATCAGGCCGGTCACCAGCGTGAAGATCGGCAGGATCAGGTGGCGCGCCCAGGCCCCGACGCCGTTCGAGAGATCGCTGTAGCCGGTGGCCGGGAACCAGTTGAGATAGCCGGCGAAGATCATGATGATGACGATGGCCCAGAGGAATTCCGGCACCGCAATGTTGACATAGGTGGTGACGGAGACGACGTGGTCGGCCGTCTTGCCATGGCGAACGCCGGCATAGACGCCGAGCCAGATGCCGAGCAGGGCGACGAGGCCGATCGAGATCCCGGCCAGGATCGCCGACTTGCCAACGGCGTCCCAGAGGATGGGCGCGATCGGCCGGTCCATCACCAGCGAGCGGCCAAGGTCGCCATGCAATAGCCCGCTGGCCCAGCGCAGATATTGCACATAGGCCGGGTCGTTGAGGCCGAGCTTCGCCTCCAGCGTGGCGACGTCCTCGGCCGAGGCGAAGTCGCCGAGGATCATATAGGCGACATTGCCCGGCATCACCTGCGTGATCCAGAAGATCAGGACGGACATCACCGCCATCGTCAGGACGATGGAGAGCAGCCGCTTCAGCACATAGCCGGTCATGGATCGGGCAATCGCTCGTTAGCGGGCAGCGCTATTCGAAATGCGCCTGGCGCAGATCCATCCAGGAATAGGGATGGGTGCGGTAGCCCTTCAGGCCGGTCTTGTAGGCGGTGGCGAAGTTGATGACATACATCACCACGCCCGGCACATCCTCGAGCGCATAGCCCTGGAACTGGCGATAGAGCTCCTTCTGCTCGTCGGGCGAGGTCGTGCGCCTGGCCTTGTCGAGCACCGCGTCGATGCGCTCGCTCTTGAAGTGCCACATCTGGTTATTCCAGGAGCCGCTGCTGTGGTACCAGGGATAGGTCGAGGTATCGATGGTCGGGCGCGAGAGATAGCCGTCCATGTAGAAGGGCGCCTTGCCGGCGACGGTCGCGCCCCAGCGGCTATAGGGCACGCGCTCGAGCTTGACGTTGATCCCGGCCGGCCGGAGCATCTGCTGCAGCGCCACCGCGGCGCGCTCGCGGGTCGGGCGGCCGACGGGCGCGTTGAGCGTGATCTCGAAGCCCTTGGGATAACCGGCCTCGGCCAGGAGCTTGCGCGCGCCGGCGATGTCCGGCGTCAGCGGCAGGGAGCTGTCGAAGAACGGGTGGTTCGGCGGGATCGGCGTATGCGTCGCGGCGCCCTGGCCGAACAGCGCGAACTGGACGAGTTTTGGCTTGTCGAGCGCCTTCAGGACCGCGCGGCGGACGCGCACGTCGTTGAAGGGCTTGAGCTCGTTGTTCATGACGATGCCGTCCCAGGTTCCGGTGGGAACGGCGTCGACCTTGAGGGCCTTGGAGGCCGAGAGCTCACCAATGGCCTCGAGCGGAACGTTCCAGAGGATGTCGATGTCGCCGGCATTGAGCGCCGCGATCTTCGCCGCGTCCTCGGGCATGACCCGGAAGGTCACGCGGTTCAGCTTGGGCAGGCCCTGTTCCCAATAATCCGGGTTCTTCGTCGCGGTCAGCTTGTCGCCGGGCGTATAGGATTCGAACATGAAGGGCCCGGTGCCGACCGGCTTCACCGACATCTGCTCCATGGTGACGCCGGCCGGGACGATCTTCAGATGGCGCTCGATCAGCATCTCCGGCCAGGATCCGTAGGATTCCTTGAGCACGAATTTGACGGTGTGCGGATCGGGCGTCTCGATGGCCTTGACCATCTCGGCCGTGGAGCGGGCGCGCGAGGCCAGCTGCGGGTCGGCGAGCCAGGCGAAGGTGTGGACCACGTCCTCCGCGGTGAAGGGCTTGCCGTTATGGAACTTGACGCCCTCCCTGAGCTTGAAGGTCCATTCCGTCGCATCGGCATTGGCGGACCAGGAGGTCGCGAGCTCCGGCTCGAGCTTCAGGTCCTCGGTAATGCGGACCAGGCCGTTGAAGAGCAGGACGGCGACATTGTATTCCTCGGCCGTGGTGCCGCGGCCGGGATAGAGATGGTTGACGTTGCTGTTGAGCGTCGCGACCAGCGCATCCTTCGGCTGGGCCCAGACCGGGCTGGCGAATGCGAGGCAGGACGCCGACAGGGCGATACCGAGCCATGATCTCATGATGATCCCCGTTCTTTTCTTGAAAGCCGTATCGCCGGCTCACGCCCGGCGTTTGGCCGTTGCATAGTCGCGAATGGCGCCGGCGAGCGTCACGATCGCCGTCTGCACCTCGGCGAAGCCGGCCGTCTTCGTGAACTCGGCCTCGTTCATGTAGAGCTTGCGATTGAGCTCGATCTGCAGGCTGTGGCGGCCGGCTGCGGGATCGGAATGCCGGCGGATGCATTCGGCGCCGGCGTAATGGAAGTTCGCGGTGACCTTGTAGCCGAACCCGCGGAGCGTCGAGACGACGAGCTCGGAGAATTCCGGGTCGCAGCTCGCGCCATTGAGGTCGCCGATGTCGAAATCGGAGCGCTGCTCGCCGCGATCGAGCGTCGAACGGCCGCCGATCGAGGCCATGCTGTGGCAGCTGACATGGTAGCTGACGCCCGCGGCGGCGCGATGGGCGGCGATGATGCGCGCCAGCTCGTCGTGATAGGGCAGGAAGTAGTTCTCGATCCGGTTGCGGATATCGGCGGCGGCGAGCTTGCGCTGATAGAGCGGCCCGTCGCCGGCCAGGCTGTGGATCAGGCCGATGCCGAGCTTCGACTTGACGGTCGGCGCAAGCACGCCCGGGCCCTGCCATTCATCGGCGAGCAGTTCGGGATCGACATCGGTCTCGTGCCGGTTGGCATCCGCATAGGCATTGGGGAAGAGCGCGTAGAGCAAGGTCGCGCCGCTCTGCGGAACGACGTCGTAGAGCTCGCCCAGATGCATCGAGACCGAGCGATGCACATCCTGGAACGGCGCGTCCGGCCGGAAGTCGCACGGGTACCAGGTGCCGCTGCGAGGCACGTCGAAGACGACGGGCGCGACATCCGCCGCGGGATCGCGGCGCAGGAGGACGCCAGGAAGCAGATGCATGGGCTCGTCTCGCGATTGGCTTGGGAAATCGATTTAGGAAATCGATTTCCTTAACGCTATGTGCTAGAACCCGACCTTGTCAAGCGGGCGCGAGCCGTGCACTTCCTCGTCGCGGCGAGGCCCGCTGCCGGGAATTCGCGACAGGCGAGGATTCTGCTGGATGGACAAGGCCGCACCGGTGCCACGGCTCGACGATGTCGCCGCCCTCGCCGGCGTCGCGAAATCGACCGTGTCGCGGGTGATGAGCGGGGAAGCGACGCTCGCGGTCCGGGGCGAGACGCGCCAGCGCATCCTCGATGCCGCCGAACAGCTCGGCTACCGGCCGGATGTCCGGGCTCGCGCGCTGCGCCTGAAGCGCTCGCACATGATCGGGATCGTGGTTCCCGAGATCGACAACCCGGCCTTCGGCACGATCATCCGCAGCGCGCAGAAGGCGGCGATCGAGCGGGGCTATTCCCTCTTCATCTCGCTGGCCGACAAGGACCAGCCCGATACCGAGCTCTATCGCCGCCTGATCGAGGGCAACCGCGTCGACGGCATCCTGCTCACCACGGTCAGCGACCCGAGCTTGGTCGCGGGGCTGCGCCGTCAGTCGATCCGCTATGTCCTGGTCAACCGCGAGCTCGACGAGCGCAACGACTCGATCATCGTCGATTACGAGACGGGCACGGCCCAGGCCGTGGAGCATCTCACGGCGCTCGGCCATCGCAGCCTGTGCCATGTTTCGGGGCCGCTCCACCAATATGCCGGGCGCAAGCGCCTCGATGGCTTCAGGGCCGGGCTCGCCGCGGCGGGCCTGCCCTTCGAGGCCAGCATGGTCGGCGAGTGCAATTATGGCTGGGCCGAAGCGGGCGCGGCCTTCGAGCGCATCGTCGCGGCAGCCGGCACGCGACCAACCGCCGTCTGCGCGGCGAACACCATCGTCGCCGCGGGCATCATCGCGGCGGCCCGGCAGATGGGGCTGTCCGTGCCGCGCGACCTCTCGGTCATCGCCCTGCTCGACGGGCCGCTCGCGACGATGCAGGTGCCGGCGATCACGGCCGTCCAATACCCGTTCGAAAGCCTCGGCCAGCGCGCCACGCACCGGCTGATCGACAGCATCGAGTTCGACTTGCAGCAGGAGCGGGAACGGCTGGAGCCGTTGGGCATCGTCGTCAGGGCTTCGACGGCAGCTCCGCCCGCTTAGGCCGGCTCTAGGTCGGCTCCTTGCCCTTCCTCGTGTCGCCTTGCGTGATGAGGCGAGCGCTGCGGTGGCCGCTGATATAGATCCAGAGCCAGTTGAGGGCGACGGTCAGGCGGTTGCGCAGACCGATCAGGAAGTAGATATGGGCGATGCCCCAGGCCCACCAGGCCAGGCGGCCCTTCAGCTTGATCCAGCCGAAATCGACAATGGCGGCGCGCTTGCCGATCGTCGCAAGATTGCCGGCGTTCTTGTAGGCGAAGGGCTGTGGCGCGGCAGCGCCCCGCAGCCGCGCCTTGATCACACGGGCAGCATAGCGGCCCTCCTGCTTGGCCGCCGGCGCTATGCCGGGAACGAGCTTGCCGTCCGCGCCTTCGACATGAGCGGTGTCGCCGACCACGAAGATGTCGGGATGTCCCGGCACCGTGAGATCGGGCTCCACGAGAACCCGGCCTGCGCGATCGGCCGGCACGTGCAGCCAATCCGCGGCGGCGGACGCAGCGACTCCGGCCGCCCAGAGGATCGTCTTGGCCGGGAGAAACTCCCCACCGAGCTCGACGCCGGCCTCGCCGCATTTGGAAACGGCGTGTCCCAGCTTGATCTCGACCCCGAGACGCGTCAGCGCCCGCTGCGCGTAGGCCGAGAGATCCTCGCTGAAACCGGAGAGAATCCGGGGCCCGGCCTCGATGAGGACGACGCGCGCGCTGCGCGTGTCGAATTTGCGGAAATCGCCGCGCAACGTGTCATGGGCGAGTTCCGCGATCGTGCCGGCGAGCTCCACGCCGGTCGGCCCAGCGCCAATGATCACGAAGGTGAGGAACTTTGCGCGTTCGGCCTCACTCGTCTCCCATTCGGCCTGCTCGAATGCGGCCAGGATGCGCCGCCTGATCCTGGTCGCGTCCTCGAGCGTCTTCAGGCCGGGCGCATGCGGCTCCCATTCGTCATGCCCGAAATAGGCGTGGCGGGCGCCCGTCGCCAGGATCAGCGTGTCGAAAGGGACCGGCTCCTCGCCGTCCAGCAGGACCTGCTTCTCCTGGACATCCACGCCGACGACGCTGCCGAGCAGGGTCGTGACGTTCTTGTGCCTGTGAAGCAGCGAGCGGATCGGCCACGCGATCTCCGATGTCGCAAGCGAAGCCGTCGCAACCTGGTAGAGCAAGGGCTGGAACAGGTGATGGTTGCGCCGATCGACGATCGTGATCGACACCGGCGCGCTCGCGAGATCGCGTGCCGCCTCGAGGCCGCCGAAGCCGGCTCCGACGATCACCACATGCGGCCCAGGACGATTGTCAGCCATCTGCCCGAACATAATCACGTTCGCGACGACGCGAGCAAGTTCAGGCTCAAACCGACGATCCGCATGTCGGGATCAACGGCACGTTGCTCCGCGGGAGGCGCGGCCGGCTCCTCCCTTGCGGCCTCGTTGTCCGGCCGATCAGCTCGTCATCATCTTCGGCAGCGCCGTGACGATCTGCGGGAAGACCGTGATCAGGACCAGCAGCAGCATCAGCACGAAGAAGTAAGGGATCGCGGCCTTCGTCACGGTCAGGATATCCTTGCCCGTGATGCTTTGAAGCACGAAGAGGTTGAAGCCGACGGGCGGGGTGATCTGCGCGGCCTCGATCAGGACCACCACGAAGATGCCGAACCACAAGAGGTCGATTCCCGCGGCCTGCACCATCGGCAGCATCACCGAGGAGGTCAGCACGATGATCGAGATGCCCTCGAGGAAGCAGCCCAGGATCAGCATGAAGATCGCGAGCACCGCCAGCAGCGCATAGGGCGAAAGCTGCATCGCATCGACCCAGCTCGCGAGAGAGCGCGGGATGTCGACGAAAGCGACGGCGATCGTCAGGCAAGCCGCGCAGGCGATGATGAAGGAGATCATGCAGGAGGTGCGCATGGCCGCCATCAGGCTTTCCATGAAGCTCTTGCGGCTGAGCCCGCCGCCGACGGCGGCGAGGATGAGCGCGCCGATCACGCCGATGGTCGCGGCTTCGGTCGGCGTTGCGATGCCGCCATAGATCGAGCCGACCACGGAGCCGATCAGGAGCGCGACCGGGATCAGCCGCCGCGACCGGTAGACCTTCTCCAGGAAGGGCACCGGCGGGTCCGCAGGCGGCATCTTGTCCGGATTGAGCATGCTCCAGATCGCCGTGTAGCCCATGAAGAGGCACATCAGGAGCAGACCGGGCAGGACGCCGGCGATGAACAGCCGGGCGATCGAGACCTCGGCCGTCACGCCATAGACGATCATGATGATCGAAGGCGGGATCAGCAGGCCGAGCGTGCCGGAGCCGGCCAAGGTGCCGATCGTCATGTTGAGCGGATAATGCCGCTTCTCCAGCTCCGGCACGCTGATCCGCCCGATCGTGGCGCAGGTCACGGCCGAGGAGCCAGCGACCGCCGCCATGATTCCGCAGCCCAGCACGTTGACATGCAGGAGGCGCCCCGGCAGCCGCGACACCCAGGGCGCCAGGCCCTGGAACATGTCCGAGGACAATTTCGAGCGGAACAGGATCTCGCCCATCCAGATGAAGAGCGGCAGCGAGGTCAGGGCCCAGCCCCAGCTCGAGTCCCACAGGGTCGAGGCGATCAGCGACCCCATCGGAGCGGTGGTGAAGAGGCCCATCAGCACCATGCCGACGGTCAGCAGTGACAGGGCAACCCAGACGCCGCTTGCCAGCAGCAGGAGCAGCGAGCCGGCGAGAACCAGCGAGGCGAGAACGATCGGATCCATCACGCGTTCCCTATGCCACGGGCTTGTCGAGGCCGATCTCGTCGGGCGCCTCGTAGCGCGGCCGACCGCCGGTGAGCAGCCAGAACAATTCGTCGACGAGCGCGACCGCGAAAGCGATCACGCCCACGGCGACGCCCGTCTGCGGAATCCAGAAGGGCATGGCCAGCAGCCCGGGGCTGATGTCGTTGTACTGGTAGGACTGAATCGCCAACTGGCTGACATGCCAGGCGAGGAACGAGACCACGACCCCGCCGAGCAGGCAGTTGAAGATCTCGACGCCGCGCCGAAACCGGACCGGCAGTCTGTCGACGATCAGATTGATGCGCACATGCGCGCCGCGCCTGAAGGTATGGGCGAGGCCGAAGAAGGTCGATGCCGCCAGGCACAGTCCGGCCGCCTCCGTGGCGTCGAGCGTCACGCCGCGCATGCGCGCGACGATCTGAGCCACGATCGCAACTGCGATGCCGATCATGAAGGCCGCGGCCAGATAGCCGCAGGCCTCGTAGAATCTATCCAGAGTCCGCCGCATGCCGGACACCCCCCGCTGACCGTGGTTGCTCAAGACGGACGTCTCGCGAAGGCCGGTTTTACTTGAGGCTCTTCTGATAGGTCTCGTAGACGGCCTTCTCCTCGGCAGTCGCGGCGCTCAGCCATTCGGCCACCATGCCCTTGCCGGCGCCCTCGATGGCGTCGAGCACGTCCTTGGGCGATTGAGCGATCGTCACGCCATGGCTCTTGAGAACGCTCTCGCGTTCCTCGCTGGCCTTCTTGGACAGGTCCCAGCCACGCTTGGTGGCGGCCTCTCCGGCTTCGAGCACGACCTTCTGCGTCGCCTCGTCGAGCTGGCGGAAGGCGCGCTCGTTAAGGAGGATCGCGTTCTTGTTGTGCATCGTGCCGGTATAGGTGAAGTGCTTGACATAGTCCCAGATCTGGACGTCGGTCCCGGTCTGGGCGCTGGTCCAGAGCGACTGGATCATGCCGGTCGAGAAGGCCTGGGGCACTTCCGCGAACGGCAGGATCAGGGCTTCCATGCCGAGCTTCTCGCCCATGATCTGCGTCTGCTTCGAATAGATGCGCAGTTTCTGGCCCTTCAGATCCGCAAGCGCGGCCAGGGGCTGCCTGGTGTAGAAGCCTTGGCCCGGCCAGGCGACATAGGTGATGGCGCGCAGGCCGTTCTTCTTGAACATCGCATCGAAGAACGGGCGCTGGGCCTCGGTCAGCTTGGTGGCCTGATCGTAGGTCGTCGCGACACCGGGGATGTTGTCGAGATTGTACATGGCCGCTTCGTTGCCATAGACGCCGAGACGGATCTCGCCGATCTGGATCTGGCCCGACTGAACGGCACGCTTGATCGCATCGAGCTTGATCAGGCTGTCATTGGAGCGCAGGTCGATCTTGAGCTTGCCGCCGCTCTTCTCCTCGATCTCCTTGATCATCTGCCGGATGTTCTGGGTGAAGAAGCTGCTCTCGGGATAGCCGGAGGCCATCGTCCAGCTCGTCTGGGCGAAAGCGGGCACGGTCAAGGCGACACTCGTCGCAAAGACGGCGGCTGCAATCAGAGTTCTGCGGTTCATCGTTTCCCTCTTTTTTGCCTCGGAACGGACTGGAATCCGCACGGGTTCTCTCACTTGGTGGCCCGGCCAGGGCGCCAAGGCCGGCTAACAGCAGTCCAACGTGTTCTTTCGATAGCTGCCAATTGAATTTTGCTGTTTTCGCAATGCATTTTCTTTATCAAGAGTGGCGACGGCTCAACATTTGCGCGCCGCCTGATGTCTCTTTGGAGGGGTGATGCCGAACTGGACCCTGAAGCAGCTCGAAAGCTTCGTCTGGGTGGCCAAGCTCGGCAGCTTCAGAGGGACGGCAGAGCGCCTGAACACGACGCAACCCAATATCTCGGTGCGCATCTCGCAACTCGAGTCGGTGCTGGGCGTGAGGCTGTTCTATCGCGACTCGGGCTCGGTCGCGCTGACGCCGATCGGGCATTCCCTGCTGGCCCATGCCGAACGGGTTCTCATCGCTTCGGAGGAATTCTCGCAGCAATCCATCCGCTCGGACCAGCAGGTCGGCATCCTTCGGCTCGGCGTCGCCGAGCTCATCGCGCAGACCTGGCTGCGCGACTACCTGCTCGACCTGCGGCAGGTCTTTCCGAACGTGGATGTCGAGCTGAAGGTCGATCTCACGATCAACCTCAGGGAGGAGCTCGTTTCGAGGGCGCTGGACCTGTGCCTCCTGAATGGCCCGATCTCGAACTTCAACATCAGCAATGCCGACCTCGGCTCGGTTCCTTATGTCTGGGTCGCTTCGCCCCGGCTCGCACCCTCCGGCTCCGACATCGCGACATTGGCCGCCCACACGATCCTCACCCATGCCCGCAACACGCGCCATTTCGTCGAGCTTTCCGCGCATTTCCGCGAGCTCTGGGAAAAGCCCGTGCGGATCGTGCCGTCGAGCAGCCTGTCGGCCTGCCTTCAAATGACCATCGATGGCCTCGGGATCGCGCCTTTGCCGTATACGCTGGTGGAAAAGCCGCTCGCCTCCGGGGAGCTGATCGAGATCCCGTATGCGTGGAAGCCGAGCGCGCTCGTCTTCACGGCCTCCTTCGCCCACACGCCGGCCAGTTTCCTGCTCAAGCGCTCGGCGGAGCTCGCGGGGGACCGTGCCGCCCGGCATCACTGACGCGTCGCGATGGCCTGGCTCTCGATAAATAATCTGTATCGAATAGCATAGATAATAATAATTCGACGACATAGACGCCCATTTCTATCCTCCCTCGATCAAGCAACGGAGGCGAAGCAGCCATGTCCATTTTCGGGGGCCGCCTGGGCGTCGACATCGGCGGAACTTTCACGGATGTCGTGCTCGAGCAGGAGGGGCAGAGGTTCTCGACCAAGGTCCTGACCACCTATGCCGCGCCGGAAGACGCCATCGTCGAAGGGATGCACCGCGTCTGCTCCAAGGCCGGCATCGCCGCTTCGACCATCGGGCAGATCATCCATGGCACGACGCTGGCGACCAACGCGCTGATCGAGCGGCGCGGCGCGAAGACCGCCCTCATCACCACCGAGGGCTTTCGCGACGTCATCGAGATGCGGACCGAGAGCCGCTTCGAACAATACGACCTGAACCTGACGCTGCCCGAGCCCCTGCTGCCGAGGAACCGGCGCTATACTGTGAAGGAGCGCATGGACGCGCGCGGGCAGGTGCTCGTGCCGCTCGAGCGCACCGAGGTCGAGGCGCTCGCCGAGGAATTGCGCGAGGCCGGCTACGATAGCGTCGCCGTCGGGCTGCTCCACTCCTACGTCAACGACGCGCATGAGCGGATGATCCACGACGTGCTCGCTGAGCGGCTGCCCGGCGTGATGATCTCGCTGTCCTCGGAAGTCTCGCCGCAGATGCGCGAATACGAGCGCTTCAACACGACGATCGCCAACGCCTTCATCAAGCCGCTGATGAAGAGCTATCTCGTGCGGCTCAAGGGGCGGCTCGCGGATGAGGGAGCCTCCTGCCCGATCTTCCTGATGCATTCGGGCGGCGGCATCATCTCGCTGGAAAGCGCCTCGGAGTTTCCGGTGCGCCTGGTCGAATCCGGCCCCGCGGGCGGCGCGGTCTTCGCGGCCGATATCGCGGCCCGGCACGGGCTGAAGAAGGTGCTCTCCTTCGACATGGGCGGGACGACGGCGAAGATCTGCCTGATCAAGAACTACACTCCCAAGACCGCACGCGTCTTCGAGGTGGCCCGGACCTACCGGTTCAAGAAGGGCTCCGGCATGCCGATCTCGATTCCGGTGATCGACATGGTCGAGATCGGCGCCGGCGGCGGCAGCCTCGCCCATGTCGACTCGATGAACCAGATCAGGGTCGGGCCGGAAAGCGCCGGATCCGAGCCGGGACCGGCCTGCTACGGCCGTGGCGGCAAGCGCCCGGCCGTCACGGATGCCGACGTCATCCTCGGCAAGATCGACCCGCAGAATTTCGCGGGCGGGACGATCCCGCTGTTTTCGGACGAATCCGCCAGCGCGCTCGAAGCAGAGATCGGCGGCAGGCTGGGCATGGATGCCCTGGAAAGCGCCTGGGGCGTCGCCGAGGTCGTCGACGAGAACATGGCCAATGCGGCCCGCGTCCATGCCGTCGAGAACGGCGAGGACCTGTCGGACTATACGATGATCGCCTTCGGCGGAGCCGCTCCCCTGCATGCCGGCCGGCTTTGCGAAAAGCTCGGCATCTCGCGCTGCCTGGTGCCGCCCGGCGCCGGCGTCGGCTCCGCCATCGGCTTCCTGCGGGCGCCGTTCAGTTTCGAGGCGAACCGGACGTTGTTCATGCGGCTGGCGCGGTTCGACACGCAGCGCGTGACGCGGCTCTTCGACGAGATGGAGGAGGAGGCGACTCGCGTCGTCCGCTCCTGCGGCTGGGAGGGCGAGATCCTGACCGAATACAAGATCTATATGCGCTATGCCGGCCAGGGCTGGGAAATCCCGGTGACGCTGACGCCGGAAGAGGCGCGCGCCGCCGATCCCACCGTCATCCTGCAGCGCTTCGAGCGGGAATACGTCAATCTGTTCGGCCGCACGGTGAAGGGCCTCGAGGCCGAGATCACGGTATGGTCGGTCAACGCTCATACCCCGCCGACGCCGGTGACGGCGGTCGAGGCACTCAGCGGGACGCGGGCAGCATCGTCTCAAGCTGCGCGCAGGATCTTCGATGCCGGGCTTGGACGGCAGGTCGAGGCCGACGCCTATGATCGCGCGGACCTGCCGGCCGGCAGCGCTCTCCGCGGTCCGGCCGTGGTCACGGAGGAGGAGACCACCATCGTCCTGCCCTCGAGCCGGGTGGCCGTCACGCTGAACGACGGCTGCATCGATATCCGCCTGGAGGAACAATCACCCGCCCCGCACAAGGCGGACCGGAAGGAGGTGGCTCATGTCTGAGATCTCGAAAGTCGCCTATCAGGTGATGTGGAACCGCCTGATCTCGGTCGTCGAGGAACAGGCGCAGGCGCTGATCCGCACCTCCTTCTCGACCTCGGTGCGCGAGGCCGGCGACCTCTCCGCCGGCGTCTATAACGAGAAGGGCGAGATGCTGGCGCAGGCCGTGACCGGCACGCCGGGCCATGTCAACGCCATGGCCGATGCCGTTGCGCATTTCATCCGCCGGATCGGGCGGGAGAACATCTGCGAGGGCGACGTCTACATCACCAACAACCCCTGGGAGGGCACCGGTCACCTGCACGACATCACCATCGTCAGCCCGTCCTTCCACCAGAGCCGCCTCGTCGGCTTCTTCGCCTGCACGGCGCATGTCGTCGATGTCGGCGGCCGCGGCTTCGGAGCCGACGGCAATTCGGTCTACGAGGAAGGGCTTCATGTTCCGATCATGAAGTTCGTCGACCGTGGGACCGTGAACGAGACGCTCGTCACGATCATTCGCGGCAATGTCCGCGAGCCGGACCAGCTCGTCGGCGATATCTATGCGCTGGCGACCTGCAACGAGATCGGGCATCGCCGCCTGATCGACATGATGGTCGAGTTCAGGCTCGCCGATCTCGCCGGCATCTCGGAGTTCATCCTGACGAACTCGCGGCAGGCGACGCTGGACAAGATCGCGGCGCTGCCGCGGGCGCAGGCCGAAGGCCATATGCGGATCGACGGCTATAGCCGGCCCATCGATTTGCACGTGAAGATCTCGATCGAGCCGGACGGCGTGCTCTGCGACTGGGCGGGGACGTCGGGCGTCGACAAGAACGGCATCAACGTGCCGCTCGTCTATACCAAGGCCTATACCTGCTACGCGCTGAAATGCGCGATCGCGCCCGAGATTCCGAACAATGCCGCGTCGCTGGAGCCCTTCCGGATCGTCGCGCCGGACCATACGATCGTGAACGCGCTATGGCCGGCGCCCGTCGCGCTGCGCCACATCATCGGGCACATGGTGCCCGACACGATCTATGACGCGCTCGACAAGATCCTGCCCGGCGTGGTTCCCGCCGAAGGTGCGGGCAGCCTCTGCAACTTCCAGGTCTCGCTGCGTCCGCGCAGCGACGGGCCCGCTCCCGAGGACGCTGTTCGCGCCGAAGTCTTGACCTTCAATTCGGGAGGCTCGGGCGCGCGCCCGTCGCTCGACGGCATGAGCGCGACGGCCTTCCCGTCGGGCGTGATGACGATGCCGGTCGAGGCGACCGAGCAGGTCGGGCCGGTCATCGTGTGGCGCAAGGAGCTCAGGCCCGATTCCGGCGGAACCGGCCGCCATCGCGGCGGGCTCGGCCAGCACATGGAGGTTGGCGCCTGGGCGGGATACGAATTCGACATCCAGGCGATGTTCGACCGCGTCCATCACCCGGCTCGCGGCCGCCGCGGCGGCGGCGCCGGCGCGCCGACCACCATCGCGCTCGACGATGGCACGAAGATGAAGGGCAAGGGCAAGCAGTTCGTGCCGCAAGGCCGCAAGGTCGTCATGGCCTTTCCCGGCGGCGCGGGCTACGGCGCGCCCGGCGAACGGGACCAGCGCAGCGTCGAGCGCGACCTGGCGCTCGGCTACATTTCCGCCGAGATGGCCAAGGCCGATTACGGCCTTTCCGACGAGGCCGTGGCGGGCGTGCTGGCAACGGCGCGGCGCGGCGAGCTGCCTCGCTGAGCTGGCTGAGCTTTCTGCTCAGAATAGGCTGTCATTGCGAGGAGGCTTCGCCAACGAAGCAATCCAGGGCCGTCGAGCGCCCTGGATCGCGTCGCTTCGCTCGCGATGACGGATTGATCGGAAACCGCACGAGGCCGAAGGTCGTGAAGACTCGGCAGCAAGCGATGCCCGTCTCAAGGTCAGCCGGTCAGCAGCCGTCGCGGAGCAGCCGATGCAGCGCCGCAGGATCGAGTGAACCGAGGGCGAGCGCGGGCAGGATATCGTTCTCGGCCCTGAAATCGCGGCCGCAGATCGCATCGAACAGCGCGATGCCCGCCTGATGCAGCGGCATAGCCACGCCGGCCACCGCGCCGAGCAGCTCCAGCGGCACGAGGCCGAAGGGCACGTCCTCGGTGATGAAGCGGGTGTCGAGCGTCTTGGGGCCGAGCAGCTCCGGCCGCGTCGCATAGACCGCGGCCGCCATCTCGCCGACCGGGCCGGGCGCGACCCCGAATGAATGCACATAATGGTCCTGCACGCTGCGCACGGAAAGGCCGAAGGCCTTCGCCAGCGTCAGACGCTCGACATCCATGGCATCGACGATGCGCCCGACGCCTTGCGTGATGGAGCCGTAATTCGGCCAGTCCTCGCCCTTCTCGGCGCGGGTCAGGTTGCCGAGCATGTTGGCCATATGGGCCGGCGGGTTGAGATTGCTCAGCATGATCGCGAGCACGTCCTCGCGCGGCTCGAAACGGTCGCCGAACAGCGCCCTGCAAATGCCGAGCCCCTGCCCGGCCAGCCGCGCCGGGAGCGTCGCCACGTCGAGCTTCGCCCGGATGCCGGAGATGTGGACGCTGCGCGGCCCGCTCTTGCGCGCGGTCAGGGCCGTCGTCGCCCAGGCGGCGATCGGCAGATCGAGCCCACGCTCGACCAGCAGCCGATGCAGGTAGAGCGCGGCGAAGGAACAATGCGCGCTGATGATCACCGCCTGGCCGGCGCCGAGATGCCGCGCGAGCTCGTCGAGCGCAGGCTTGAAGCCATTGGCCTGGACCGCGACGATGACGACCTCCGCCCCGTCGACGGCCCCGGCGCAGTCGGGCGCGACAGCGAGCGGCAGCGAGCCCTCGATCTTGCCCGTGACCGTCAGCGGCGCATTGCCGGCGAAATCGGCAAGCGCGGCGCCGCTCGGGGACCAGATCACCGGCTGGTGGCCCTGGCCGGCCAGATAGGCGGCATAGCCGCGCCCGATCCCGCCCGAACCTATGATCGCGACGCGCATTGGAAATCCCCGTTCCGGCTCAGATGATCTCGAGGCCGGCCAGCACATGCCGCCGGACGACGGCCGTCAGGCCGGGCTTGTCGCGCTGCCGCAGCCGCTCGACGATGTCGTAATGGTCGCGCGCGGTCTGCGCGAGCAGCGTCGCCGTGTTCTTCTCGCGCGTCAGCGTGACCGGCACGCGGCTGCGCAGATCGAAGATCATCGCGACGAGATCGCGGTTGGGGCAGAACTCGAGCATGACCGAATGGAAGGCGCGGTTGGTCTCCTCCTGCTGGACGACCGTGCCGGAGGCGACGGCCTCGGCAAACCGGCCGGCCTGATGGTCGAGACGCGCGAGCCCGGCATCGTCGATATGCTTCATCACCTCCTCGGCCGCCGCCACCTCCAGGATCGCGCGGATCGAGACGACATTGCGGAAACGGGCGCTGTCGAACTCCTCGACGCGGTAGCCGCGATTGGTTTCGAGCTTGACGAAGCCCTTCTCCTCCAGCCGGTCGAGCGCCTGGCGGATATCGAGGCGCGAGGCGCCGTACTGCGCCTCCAGGTCGACCTGCTTCAGCCAGGATCCGGCGCTGAGGCGGCCGGTGCTGATATCCCTCTCGATCAGTGCGGCGAGCTGGCGCGCCCTGCCCGCACTCGCACCGCCGCTGGTCAGCTTTGTCCTGTCGTCGACGCTCATCGACCGTATCCCGCGCCCTTCCTGTTCCATATCCGACGCGATTCCGAGGGGCATCGCCTGAAAATCCTTCTGCGCCGGAACCTGTGCCGGACGCAAGCCGGGGCGGCCATGACAGTCCTGCCCAGTCGTTGGGCAGAGCGTGGCGCGCAAAGGATATTGACAGATGCCAATCACGAATTCAAGATTGGCGCCAAAATCAGGTCAAGGGGATCGTCATGTTCAACAACCTGTCTTCCAAGCTCGGCGCCTCAGTGCTGGCACTGACCCTGTGCGGCGTCCTCCTCGGCCCCGGCGACGCCGCTGCCCGCGACCTGCGCATCGCGCTGCCGAGCAACGTCAACACGCTCGACCCCGACAAATCGACGACGGTCGGCACCGATCTCAGCGTCGCCGCCCATATCTATACGCCGCTGGTCGACCGTGGCCCGGACATGAAGCTCCGGCCCGGGCTCGCGACGAAATGGGAGCCGATCGGCGACAATGCCTGGCGCTTCACCTTGCGCGAGGGCGTGACCTTCTCGAATGGCGAGAAACTCGATGCCGAGGCGGTGAAATGGAATGTCGAGCGCGTGCTCGACCCCAAGACGGGCGCGCGCAACAAGCCCTGGTTCGCCTCGATCAGCGAGGTCAAGGTCATCTCGCCGACGGTCGTCGAGTTCGCCACCAAGACCGCCTATCCCGACATGCCCGACCAGATGTCGATGTTCCTGCTGATGCCGCCGAAATGGACGGCCGAGAACAATCCGTCGGTCACGGCGCTCGGCAGCGGCCCCTACGAGCTGGTGCGCTTCGCCAGCGGCGACCGGGTCGAACTCAAGGCACGCAAGGACTACTGGGGCGAGAAGCCTGCCTTCGACACCGTGACCTTCCGCATGATGCCGGAGGATTCCTCGCGGATCTCGGCCCTGCTGGCCGGCGATATCGACCTCATCACCGCCTTTCCGACCTCCGAGATCGCACGCATCAAGGATAGCGGCCGGGCCGAGGCGAGCGCCGTCCCGGGCACGCGCGGCATGTTCCTCAAGCTCAACGCCAAGCGCCCGCCCTTCAAGGACAATCCCAAGCTCTGGCGCGCGCTCAACCACGGCATCGACCGGACCGCCATCAATGACGGCCTGCTCAACGGCCTGAGCGAGATCAGTCACTGCCAGCCGCTCTCCCCGGCCTATTTCGGCTACAATCCCGACCTCAAGCCGGTGCCCTATGATCCCGCGCAGGCCAAGAAGCTCCTGGCCGAGGCCGGCTTCGCCAAGGGCCTGACCATGGAGCTGGAGATTCCGACGGGGCGCTATCTCCAAGCCTCCGACATCGCCCAGGTCGTCGCCTCGCAGCTCGGCGAGATCGGCGTCACGGTCAATCTGCGCGAGATCGAGTTCGGCGCCTGGATGAACAAGTACATCGTCGCCAAGAATCTCGGCGACGCCGCCTATTTCGGCTTGGGCTGGCCGACGCTCGATGCCGGCGGCCTGCTCAATTTCTGGGAGAAGGAGAATCCCCAGGCCTATTGGGACAACGACGCCTTCACGGCCCGCGCCAAGGAGGCCCGCTCGACCAACGACCCGGCGAAGCGGACGGCGCTCTACAAGGAACTGACCAAGGAACTCTGCGAGGCCTCGCCCTCGGTCTTCCTGTTCTTCACGCCGATCACCTACGCGCAGTCGAAGGCGATCGACTGGCAGGCGCGTGGCGACGACTGGGTCCGCGCCATCGACATCAAGCCGCGCTGAAGCCAACCGCCGGGCATGGAGCGAGGCGGGCTAAACGCCCGCCGCACGGCCTCTTTGCCTCTCATCGACCGAACCGGATCGCGACCACCTCATGACCGTTCAGGACCAATCCGCCATCAGGCTGCGCGTCGGCGTCGATTCCGGCGGCACCTTCACCGATGTCTGCATGTTCGACGAGAGCAATGGCGACATCCATGTCTGGAAGGTGTCGTCCACACCGCAGGATCCCTCGCTCGGCATCGCCGGCGGCGTCGAGCAGGGCGTGGGGGAAGTCGCGAAGGTCGCGGGCGGCGACGTCGATGTCGTCTATTTCGGGCATGGCACCACGGTCGCGACCAATGCGCTGATCGTCGGCCGCGGCGCCGAGACCGGCCTGATCACCACCAAGGGCTTCCGCGACGTGCTGGAGCTGCGCCGTCAGAAGCGCGATTCGCTCTACGATCTCCAGACCGAGAAGCCGCGCATCCTGGCGAGCCGCGACAAGCGGCTGGAGGTCTCCGAGCGCGTGCTCTTCGACGGCAGCATCCTGACGCCGCTCGACGAGGACGAGGTGCGCGCCGCCGCCCGCAAGCTCAGGTCCGAGGGCATCACCTCGGTCGCTGTCTGCTTCCTGTTCTCCTTCGTCGAGCCGGCTCACGAGAAGCGCGTCAAGGAGATCCTGGCCGAGGAGATGCCGGACGCCTTCGTCAGCATCTCGCATGAGGTCGCGCCCGAATTCCGCGAATATGAGCGGCTCTCGACCACGGTCGTGAACGCCTATCTCGGGCCGATCATGAAGTCCTACCTGTCGCGGCTGCAGCCGCGCCTGGCCGAGATCGGCATCGCGGCCCGCCCGCATCTGACGCAATCCAATGGTGGCGTGATCTCCTCGGAGGTGGCGCAGAACTTCCCGGCCCGCACCGTGCTGTCGGGGCCTGCCGCCGGCGTCATCGGCGCGCTCTCGGTCGGCCGGCTCGCCGGCTTCGACAACCTCATCACCTTCGACATGGGCGGGACCTCGACGGATGTCTCGCTGATCGATCGCGGCCGGCCGCAAATGTCGAACGATGCCACCGTGCACGGCTATCCGCTGAAGCTGCCGATGCTCGACATCCACACGGTCGGCGCCGGTGGCGGCTCGATCGCCGCGATCGATGCCGGCGGCCTGCTCAAGGTCGGCCCGCGCTCGGCCGCTGCCGATCCCGGGCCGGTCTGCTATGGACGCGGCAACGAGGAGCCGACCGTCACGGACGCCAATGTCGTGCTCCAGGTGCTCAATCCGACCCATCTCCTCAATGGCCGCATGAAGATCGACCAGGCCCGCGCCAGGGCCGCTATCGGCCGCCTTGCCGACCGGCTGGGCATGGATCTGATGGAGACGGCGCAAGGCATCATCAGCGTCGTCATCGCCAACATGGCCAAGGCGATCCGCGTGATCTCGGTCGAGCGCGGCTATGATCCACGCGACTACGCCATGCTGGGCTTCGGCGGCGCGGGACCGATCCACGCCGCCCGCCTCGCCCGCGAGCTCGACATCCCGCGCCTCGTCGTGCCGAAATATCCCGGCATCATGTGCGCGCTCGGCCTGCTGCTCACCGACCTGCGCACCAACCTTTCGCTCACCCGCCTGCTGCCCTTGAGCCTCGACGGCGCGAGCAGCATCGAGCAGGGCTATGCCGGGCTGGAGCTGCGCGCCGCCGAATGGTTCGAGCAGGAGGCGATTGCGGCCGAGCGGCGCTCTGTCATCCGCTCGATCGACATGCGCTATGGCGGCCAGGGCTATGAGCTCACCGTGCCCTGCCCGAGCGGCGCGATCGATGCGGCAGCCATCGCCGGGCTGCGCGCCGATTTCGAGCGGGCCCACAAACAGGTCTACGGCTATATCGCCGCCGAAGAGCCGGTCCAGGTCACGACGCTGCGCGTCGAGGCCGTCGGTCTCGTGCCCAAGGTCGACCTGAAGCCCCAGGCTCCGGCGACGGGGCCGGCCGAAGCCGCGATCGTCGACAGGCGCGAGGTCTGGCTGCCCGAGGCCGGCGGCTTCACGCTTTGCCCGATCTATGACCGCCAGCAGCTCGGCCCCGGCCATCGCGTCCCAGGCCCGGCGATCCTCGACCAGATGGATTCGACCACGCTCGTCCTGCCCGGCCAGACCGCGACGGTCGACGCCTATCTCAACCTGATCATCGAGGGCTGACCATGCTGGACACCGTCAAGACCCCGACGCTGGACCCGATCACGGTCGAGGTCATCGGCAGCGCCCTGACGACGATCGTCGAGGAGATGGGCAAGGCGATCATCCGCGCCGCCTATTCGACCAACATCAAGGAGCGCCAGGACTGCTCGACCGCGCTCTTCGATGCGCAGGGGCGCACGATCGCCCAGGCCGAGCACATCCCGGTCCATCTCGGCTCGCTGCTCGGCATCGCCGAGCACGTCTTCAAGAACCACGACCTTGCGAGCGTGAAGCCCGGCGACGTCTTCGTCGGCAACGACGCCTATACCGGCGGCGGCACGCATCTCAACGACATCGTCTTCATGGAGCCGATCTTCCATGGCGGCGAGCTCGTCGCCTGGGTGACGAACCTCGCCCACCATTCGGACTTCGTCGACCGCGGCCATGCCCATATCTTCCAGGAAGGCCTGCGCATCCCGCCCGTCCGGCTCTATCGCGAGGGCGTGCTGCAAGACGACCTGATGGCGCTGATCCTGCTGAACTGCCAGGTTCCGCGCGAGCGCATCAACGATTTCCGGGCGCAGATGGCGGCCAACCGCCTCGGCGTGCAGCGCTACCAGGCGCTCTGCGACAAATATGGCCGCGACACGGTCAGCGCCGCCGGCGCCCAGGTGCTCGACTATACCGAGCGGCGCACGCGCGCCGGCATCGCCACGATCCCTGACGGCACCTATCGCTTCCGCCACGACTTCGACAGCAACCTGATCGACGGCGTGCTGGATCTGCAGGTCGTGATCGAGGTCAAGGGCGACGAGATCGCGATCGACTTCCCCGATGCGCCGCCGCAGGTGCGCGCGCCGATCAACATGGTCTACACGGCGCTGCTGGCGACGGTCTATTTCGCGGTCAAGGGCATCGTCGACCCCGACGTGCCCGCCAATGCCGGGTTCCACCGGCCGATCCATGTCTCGGCCCCGCTCGGCAGCGTCCTGAATTCGACGCCGCCGGCCGCGGTCTACAGCCGCACCGATATCGGCCAGCGTCTGGTCGACATGATCTTCGCGGCCATGGCCCAGATCGTGCCGGACCGCGTCGCCGCCGCCTCGACCGGCGGCACGCTCCTGACCACCAGCGGCATCCATCCGCGCACCGGCCGCTTCTACGTCTATAACGAGATGCATGGCGGCGGCATGGGCGCGCGCGCCCACAAGGACGGGCTCGACGGCGTGCAGGTCAATACGACCAACACCGCCAACCTGCCGATCGAAGCGCTGGAGACGGAGCATCCGGTGATGGTCGAATGCTACGAGCTGGTTCAGGATTCCGGCGGTGCCGGCGAGTTCCGCGGCGGCATGACGCTGCGCCGCCGCGTGCGGATGCTCGACCATGTCGCGCGCATCTCGGCCGGCGGCACCAACAGCATCGTGCCGCCCTTCGGCCTGTTCGGCGGCGAGCCGGGCAGCACGGCCCGCGTCGAGCTCTCGCCGGGCGCGCAGCCGCTGGAGCGCCGGGTCGGCATGCTCCAGCCCGGCCAGTCGGTCGGCATGGTCGCGGCCGGCGGCGGCGGCTTCGGCGATCCCCGGAAGCGCGACCGGGCGCTGGTCGAGCGCGACCTGCGCGAGGAGCGCATCTCGCGGCAGGCGGCCGCCGAGATCTACGGCCTCGAGCTCTGAGGAAGCGTCGCGCGCGATGGGTGGCACCTCGAAAACGACCCAACATTTCGCAACGCGGCTGGGCGAAGGCCTGATCGCGATCTGGGGCGTCGTCACCGTCGTCTTCGTGGTCTCGCGCCTGCTCGGCGACCCCGCCGTGCTGTTGCTGCCGATCGGCGCCAACGAGGACCAGCTGCAGGAGCTGCGGGTTCAGCTCGGCCTCGACCAGCCGGTGCTGCAGCAATACCTGACCTTCCTGTTCAACATCCTGCGCGGCGAATTCGGCCAGTCCTTCCAATATGGCCGCCCCGCGCTCTCGGTGGTGCTGGAGCGCCTGCCGGCGACGGCCCTGCTCGCCGGCTCGGCCCTCGTCATCGGCGTGCTGATCGGCGGCCTGGCCGGGGCGCTGGCGGCAATCTATCGCGGCACGGTGCTCGAGGCCTTCGTCCTGCTGGTCGCCCTGCTCGGCCAGGCGACGCCGTCCTTCTGGCTCGGCATCATGCTGATCCTGTATTTCGCCGTGCATCTCGGCTGGCTGCCGACCGGCGGCTACGGTTCCTGGCAGAATCTCGTCCTGCCGGCCCTGACGCTCGCCTGCTTCACCACGGCCAGCATCGCCCGCCTGCTGCGCTCCTCGATGCTCGACGTGATGCGCGACGACTATGTCCGCACCGCCCGGGCGAAGGGCCTGCCGCCACGCCAGGTCTTCACCTGGCATGTCGGGCGCAATTCGCTGATCCCGGTGGTGACGATGATCGGCATCCTCGCCGGCGAGCTGCTCGGCGGCGCGGCCGTGACGGAGACGGTGTTCGGCTGGCCCGGCGTCGGCCGGCTGATCGTGCAGGCGATCGAGACCAAGGACTTCCCGGTCGTGCAGGCGGGCGTGGCGGTGG
Organism: Allobosea sp.; assembly: GCF_051860145.1. Lineage (GTDB taxonomy): Bacteria > Pseudomonadota > Alphaproteobacteria > Rhizobiales > Beijerinckiaceae > Allobosea. The sequence goes on from NZ_JBHYEM010000001.1 coordinate 300,467, forward strand.
TCGCGACGATCTTCGTCGCCATCAACCTGCTGGTCGACCTGCTCTACACGCTGATCGACCCGCGCATCGGGCATTCGGCATGAGCCTTCGTGCGATGCTTCGCCGCCAGCGCCGGAACTGGCTCGGCATCCTCGGCGGCGTGCTGATCCTCGTCCTGATCGGGCTCACCCTTGCCGGCCCCTGGCTCGGCCTGCCGGACCCGGTGCGCGGCGATCTGCGCGCCCGGATGCTGGCGCCGACGATCTCCTGGACGAGCCTGGGCCCGCATCCCTTCGGCACCGACCAGCTCGGCCGCGACATTCTCAGCCGCATCGTCACCGGCAGCCGCGTCACGCTAATGGTGGCCGGCTCGGCGGTGATCCTCGGCGGCATCATCGGCGTCTTCCTGGGCCTCATCGCCGGCTATTTCGGCGGCTGGAGCGACCGCATCCTGATGCGGCTCGTCGACATCCAGCTCGCCTTTCCGCTGATGCTGCTGGCGCTGCTCGTCGTCGCCGCGCTGGGCCCCAGCCTGCACAACCTGATCGCCGTGCTGGCGCTGACGAGCTGGGTCCGCTACGCCCGCATCGTGCGCGGCCAGGTTCTGACCGTCCGCGAGCGCGAGTTCATCCAGGCGGCCCGCTCGATCGGGGCGAGCCATCTGCGCATCCTCGCCCGCCACATCCTGCCCAACATCCTCACCCCGATCCTGGTGGTGGCGACGCTGGAACTGGCGCGCACCATCGTCCTCGAGGCGGGCCTCAGCTTCCTCGGCCTCGGCATACAGCCGCCCTCGCCGAGCTGGGGCCGGATGCTCGCCGACGGGCGAACCTATATCGCCAGCGCCTGGTGGATCATCACACTGCCGGGCATCGCGCTGATGCTCACGGTCCTCGGCGTCAACCTGCTTGGCGACTGGCTGCGCGACTGGCTCGATCCGCAGGCCGACCGCGGGTGACAGGGATGATCGGCACCGGCCCGTTCTGGCGCCGTGAGCGCCGACCTGGCCTGCGCAGACGACCCGGCTCTTGCCGTCAGTAGGATTTGGGCAGGCCCAGCACCCGCTCGGCGATGAAGGACAGGATGAGCTGCTCGGTCACCGGGGCGATCCGCGGCAGGATCGCTTCCCGGAACAGCCGCTCGACCTGGTATTCGCGGGCATAGCCCATGCCGCCATGGGTCATCACGGCCTTGGTCGCAGCATCGAACGCCGCGCGGGCGCCGAGGAACTTGCCGGCATTCGCCTCCGCCCCGCAGGGCTGGCCGTTATCGTAGAGCCAGGCGGCACGCATCAGCATCCAGTAAGCCGATTCGAGATAGGTCCAGGCTTCCGCCAGGGGATGCTGGATGCCCTGGTTCTTGCCGATCGGCCGGCCGAACACGACGCGGTCCTTGGCGTATTGGGCGGCGCGATTCAGCGCGTCGCGGCCCAGCCCGACCGCTTCGATGCCGACCAGGATGCGCTCGGGATTGAGGCTGTCGAGCAGGTATTCGAAACCCCTGCCCTCCTCGCCGATGCGATCCTCTTCCGGGATGAAGAGCCCATCGATGAAGACCGCGTTCGAGTCGACCGCGTTGCGGCCCATCTTGCGGATGCGGCGCACCTCGCATTTGGCCCGGTCGAGGTCGGTGTAGAACAGCGTCATGCCCTGGGTCGGCTTCCTGCTGTCCTCCTTCGCCGTGGTGCGGGTCAGAAGCAGGATCTTGTCGGCGACCTGCCCGGTCGAGGTCCACATCTTGCGGCCATGGACGAGATAGCCGCCCGGCTGCTTCTTGGCGAAGGTCTTGATGCTGGTGGTGTCGAGCCCGGCATCGGGCTCGGTGACGCCGAAACAGGCCTTCTGCTCGCCCTTGACCAGCGGCACGAGCCAGCGCTGCTTCTGCTCCGGCGAACCATGCACGACGATGGAATGCGGGCCGAACAGGTTGATATGGATGGCGGAGGCCGCCGAATAGCCGCCGCCGCTCGATGTCGCCGCATGCATCATGATCGCGGCCTCGGTGACGCCGAGCCCCGCGCCGCCGACCTCCTCGGGCATGGTGATGCCGAGCCAGCCATTCTGCGCCATCAGATCGTAATATTCGGTCGGGAAGGTGCTCTCCTCCTCGCAGCGCGTCCAATAGTCATCGTCGAACTCGGCGCAGATCTGGCGCACGCTCGCGTCGATGGCCTTCTGGTCTTCGCTGAGCTGGATATCCATTGCGCTCTCCGGGATGTGTCGGCGATCAGCCGACATAGATCAGCTTCTTGCCGAGGTTCTCGCCGGCATAGAGCGAGGCGATCGCGCCCGGCGCCTGCTCGATGCCCTCGGCCAGGTCGATGTCGAAGCTCAGGATTCCGGCCCGGCAGAGCCGCGCCAGCTCGTCGGCGGCTTCGCCGTAACGCGACATATGGTCGAAGATGACGAAGCCGCTCCAGACGAGCCGCCGCGTCAGGATCTCGCGCTCGTTGCGCGGCCCGGACGGTGGTGGGTTCCACGATCCGATCGAGGCCGTGCCGCACTGGACGATCCGCCCCGCCACCGCCATGCGGCGCAGGACCGTGTCGAGGATCGTGCCGCCGGTATTGTCAAAATAGACGTTGATGCCGTCCGGCGCGGCCGCAGCCACGGCCTCGTCGAGCCCGCCGGATTTGTAGTTGAGTGCGACCTCGTAGCCATAGCGCTCCTTGCACAGCGCGACCTTGCGGTCGTCGCCCGTGAGACCGACGCAGCGGCAGCCCAGGCTCTTGCCGATCTGCCCGACGAAGCTGCCGACCGAGCCGGCCGCGGTCGAGACCACCAGCGTGTCGCCGGATTTCGGGCGGCCGAGTTCGGTCAAGCCGAGATAGGCGGTGATGCCGTTGATGCCGAGCAGGCTGCCGAAGGCGGTCAGCGGCAGGTCCTGCGTGGCGCGCAGGATCACCTGCTGCGGCGTCGCGACTGCATAATCCTGCCAGCCGAACCAGCCATAGAGGAACTGGCCCTTGGTGAAGTCGGGATGCCGGCTCTCGACCACGACGGCGACGGCGAGAGCCCGCATCGGGCCCCCTAGCGGCACCGGCGCGGAATAATTCGCCTCGGCCGAGGCCCAGCCGCGCTGCGCCGGATCGACGGAGAGATAGATGGTTCGGACCAGGAACTCGCCCGGGCCGGGCCTGGGCACCGGGCTGCTGGCGAGCGTGAAGTCGCTGGCCTGCGGCACGCCGGCAGGGCGGCTCGTCAGCAGGACCTGGCGGTTCTCGCCCGGCGTCGAATAGGCGGGGATGTCGGTCGGCATCGGGATCTCCTCAGAAGGCGACGTTGGCCGCGCCCTTGGTGCCGAGCATGCGGCGGGCGTCGTCGGGCGTGGCGATCTCGAGCGAGAGCTCCTCGAGGATGCGGCGGATCTTGGCGACCTGGTCGGCGTTGGACGGCGCGAGTTGGCCCTTGCCGAGATAGAGGTTGTCCTCCAGTCCGACGCGGACATTGCCGCCGAGGATCGCCCCCATGGTGACGAAGGGGAGCTGGTGACGGCCCGCCGCGAGGATCGAGAGATAGTAGTCGTTGCCGAACAGCCGGTCGGCCGTCGCCTTCATGTGCATCAGGTTCTCGGGCTCCGGCCCGATACCCCCGAGGATGCCGAAGATCGCCTGCACGAAGAAAGGCGGCTTGACCAAGCCGCGCTCGGCGAAATGGGCCAGGTTGTAGAGGTGGCCGACATCGTAGCATTCGAACTCGAAGCGCGTGCCGAGGTCGCCGAGCTCGGTCATGCCGCGCTCGATCTGGCTGAAGGTGTTGGAGAGGATGAAGTCCTTGGTCATCTCCAGATAGGGCTTCTCCCACTCGTTCTTGAACGAGGCGATGCGCCCGCTCGCGCCCGAGATGTTGAAGTTGAACGAGCCCATGTTCATCGAGGCGATCTCGGGCTGCGCCCATTTCGCCGCCGCCAGGCGCTCGTCCAGCGTCATGCCCAGCCCGCCGCCGGTGGTGATGTTGACGATGGCGTCGCAGCCCTGCCTGATCGCCGGCAGGAACTGCTTGAAGACCTCCGGATTCTGGGTCGGGCGGCCGGTCTGCGGATCGCGCGCATGCAGGTGCAGGATGGCGGCGCCGGCCTTGCCCGCGCCGATGGCGCCCTCGGCGATCTGGTCCGGCGTCACCGGCAGATGCGGCGACATGCTGGGGGTGTGGATCGACCCCGTGATGGCGCAGCTGATGATGACTTTCTCGGCGCGTTTCATGTCCTTAGTCCCTCGTTGTCTGCGCAGCTCACAGGCGGGCTGCGATATCCTTCCAGCAATCCTGAAGCGCACCGCGATGCGCGGGCGCAGCGATGGCGATCAGGCGCTCGGCGCGCTCCATCACGCTCGCGCCGCGCAGGTCGGCCGCGCCGTGCTCGGTGATCACGACATCGACCGCATGACGGGGCAGCGAGCAGACGCCGTCCAGCCGCGGAACGATACGGGAGACGCCGTTGCGACCCGCCGTCGCCGGCAGCGCGATGATGCTGACGCCATCGGCGCTGAGGCTTGCCGCATGGGCGAAATCCGCCGCGCCGCCGACGCTGCTGACCATCCGGCCGTCGAGCATCTCGAGATTGGCCTGGCCGAACAGGTCGACGCTGAGCGCCGAGTTCACGGCCACCAGCTTGCGCAGGCCGGCCAGCGTCGCGGGGGCGTGGGTCACGTCGCAGGCGCTGACCCGGAACTCGCCGCGCCCGGCGAGCCAGTCGTAATAGGCGGCCGTGCCGACATGAACGCAGCTCATATGGCGCCATGCCGGATCCAGGCTGCCGCTCTCGGCCAGGAGGCGCGTCGCGTCCGACAGCATGCCCGAATGCAACCGCAGGCGGCGGCGGTCCGCAAGCTTGTGCATCAGTGCATCGGGGGTCTTGCCGAGGCCGACCTGCAGCGTCGCGCCGTCATCGACGAAGCCGGCGACGCGTTCGGCAATGCGCGAGGCCAGTGCCGTGGGCGCGCCGACATCATATTCGCGCAAGGGCGCATCGGTCTCCGCAACGACGTCGGCGCGCGCGAGGTCGAAGGTCTCGGCGCCGGCAATCCGCGGCATGCGCGGATTGACCACCGCGAAGATGCGCCGGCAGTTGCGCAGCGCGATCGGCGTGAACTCGACGGCGACGCCGAGCGAGCACATGCCGCGCGCGTCGGGCGGCGAGACATGCACCACCCCGACATCGAAGGACTGGCTCGCGAGATAGGAGGCGAAGCCGCCATAGGACATCGGCAGATGCCGGAAGCGCGCCCCGGTCTGCAAGCCCGGCGCCGCCGGGTGGGCGAAGCTGCTCGTATAGCTCGCGCCCTGCGGGAAGCGCTCCAGTGGCGTCGGATTGATGCCCGGCACGAAGCTTCCGGTCACGTTCAAGGGCGGCGCGTCACCGGCGCAGAGCGCCTCGACCAGCGCCGGCACTTCCGCCCCGGACCCCGGCAAATGGATGCGCTCTCCCGGCGACAGCAGCCTGACGAGATCGGCGGGGTCGCCGACCCGGCATGCCGTGCCCGTCCGGATGGCAGGGGCGCCGATCAGCGTCATACCGGCGTTCCGCGCCGGGCGGCGATCGCGGCCGCCCGCGCCAGAACCTGCTCGGCCTGCCGGAGATGCGGGATGTCGAGCATCTTGCCGTCGAGCCCGACGACGCCGATGCCGGGGCTCGCCGAGAAGACGCCGACGACGCGCTCCGCATGAGCGATCTCGGCCTGCGACGGCGAGAACGCCTCGTTGATGCTGGCGACCTGGTCGGGATGGATGGCGATGCGCCCGGTGAACCCTTCGCGCGACGCCTCGACACAGTCGGCGCGCAGGCCGGCATCGTCGCGGAAATCGGCATAGAGCGTCTCGATCGCGGCCACGCCGCAGGCCTTGGCCGCAAGCAGGCAATGCGAGCGCACCATGCGGTAGGTGAAGGCCCAGCGGCCTTCGGGATCCCGGTTGGTGCTGGCACCCAGCGCCGTGCTGAGGTCTTCGGCGCCCCAGGTCAGCCCGTAGAGCCGCGGCAACGGCGTGTCGTGGTAATGCGCCAGCCCGAACGGGGCCCTCGGCGTTTCGGTCGCGACCGGCAGCAGGCGGATCTCCTTGCCGATGCCGTCCCGCTTCTCCAGCGCATCGAGGAAATGGCCGACCCGCACCAGATCGGCGGGCCCATCGACCTTCGGGACCACGATCCCGTCCGGGGCGGCCCGCACGACGCAGACCAGATCGTCGAGGCCGCCGTCGGCCAGCGGATTCACCCGCACCCAGAGCTCGGGCGTGCCGGAGCGAGGCGCTGCGAGATAGTCGCGCACCATGTCTCGCGCCAGCGCCTTGCGGGCGGGCGCGACCGAATCCTCCAGGTCGAGGATCAGCGCATCGGCGCCGGCACCCGCACCCTTGGCGAGCTTCTTCTCGCTGTCCCCGGGGACGAAGAGGAAGGAGCGCAGGCTCATGCCTGTGGCCTCCGCCGCTGCAGGCCGGAGCGCTTGCAATGCGCGACGAGCTCGTCGCGCTGGTTATAGGCGCGATGCAGGAACACGACGATGCCGGCCTCGGGGCGCGACCGGCTCTCGCGCAGCTCGAGCACCTCGGTCTCGACCCGGATCGTGTCGCCATGGAAGATCGGCTTGGGAAATCGCACCTCGTCCCAGCCGAGATTGGCCACCGCCGTCCCCAGCGTGGTGTCGCCGACCGAGATGCCGACCATCAGGCCGAGCGTGAAGGCGCTGTTGACCAGCCGCTGACCGAACTCGGTCTGGGTACGGCAGTACTCCTCGTCGAGATGCAGATAGGCCGGGTTATGCGTGACGGCGCTGAACCAGACATTGTCCGCCTCCGTGACGGTGCGGCGGATCTCGTGCCGGAACAGCTGTCCGACACTCAGCTCGTCGAAATAGAGACCTGCCATCCGCTGCGTTCCTCAATTCATCGTTCTTTTCATTGGTCTGATAATTTAGTTGCACCGGCTTGTCGAGCCTCTTATCGTGGCGGCGATCAAGGGAAGGGACGCGCCAAGGTGGACAAAGAGCCGGATCATCGGCCGGTCGCATCGCATCGAACCGCCGCAGGACGGCCGGCAAGCCCGGACGAGCTGCGCGCGTGGATCGAGGGCGAGACCGGCGGCTCGGTCACGACCTGGCAGCAGATCAGCGGCGGCAATCGCTGCCGGTCCTGGGCGGTCGACGTTCGTTCGCCGGCCGGCGCGCAGGCCGAGCTCTATTTGCGCTACCAGCCGCCGCGGCCGCCCTCGGCGGAGCCCTATACCGTCTGGCGCGAGGCGGAATTCTACCGCGCGCTGCGAGGCAGCGGCGTCCCCGCCCCCAAGCTCATCGCCATCCACCCGGACAGCCAGGCCATCCTCACCGAGCGGGCGCCGGGCCGCGCCGATTATCGCCGGGTCAAGGACGAGCAGGCGCGCGAGACCATCGCCCGCGAATTCGTCGAGGCGCTGGCGACGCTCCACAGGACGCCCGTCACGGGTCTCGAGATTCCCGGCCTCGATGCGTCCTCGACAATAGCGGACTGCGTGCGCCGGGAACTCGCGACCTGGCGCGGCATGTATGAAGAGACCGGCCGGCAGGACCCGCTGATCGACCTCGCATTGAGCTGGCTCGATGCCAATGTCCCGGACCCGCCCGGGCGCCCCGTGCTCGTCCATGGCGATGCCGGGCCCGGCAACTTCCTGTTCGATGAGGGTCATCTCACCGCCCTGCTCGACTGGGAGCTCGCCCATCCCGGCGACCCGATGGAGGATCTGGCCTGGTTCTCGATGCGCTGCGTGATGGAGCCGGTGCCGGATTTCGTCGCCCGCATCCATGAATATGGCGCGGCGATGGGGACAGCGCCGGATCTCGACCGCATCCGCTATCACCGCGTCTTCGTCTCGACCCGCGTCGTGATCATCCGCCACCGCAACGTGACCGGTCTGCCGGGCAACTCGATCGTCTCGCGGGCATTGAACCGGCGGCTGCTGGTGACGGCACTCGCCGAGGCGACGGCCACAACGCTGGCGCCACAGCCCCGCCTGCAGGCGCCCGACACCGAGCGCAGCAGCCTGTTCGACTATGTGCTGCGCGAGCTCCGGCACGACATCGCCGCGGTCAGCGACGATCCGGCCGTCGTGGCTGCGGCCAAGAACACCGCCAAGGTCGTGAAATACCTGCGCGAATGCGATCGCTTCGGCCAGGTCGTCGAGGATACCGAACTCGCCGCTCTCGCCGACGTGGTCGGCGCCCGCCCCAGGACGGTGGAGGCCGGTCGCGCCGCGCTCAGTACAGCCCTGCGCGAAGGCCGCGTGCCGTTTGCGACCGCGCTCGCCTTCTTCGCCGGCAGCGCGGCGCGCGACGCCGAGCTTGCAGCTTCGTCCTCCGGCGGCCTCGCCGACCGTGATTTCCCCCCTCTGACCGATACCGGAACCGCCCATGTCTGACGCCGCCCTCGCCACGCCCTTCACGGCCAAGGATGACAGCTTCCATTTCGACCAGATGAGCGATCGCTGGTGGGAGACGGAGACGGCCTGGTTCGCCTTCTGCAAGCCAGAGCGCAAGCTCGGCGGCTGGCTCTACAGCATGGCGCGGCCGAATATCGGCACCATCGCCGGCGGCTGCTGGGTCTGGGACGAGACCGCCTCTGTACCCTGGGAGGTGCCCTACTCCGCCAACTACACGGCCCTGCGCCTGCCGAAGGACCAGGACCTCACCGACATCACGCTGCCCACTGGCGTCAGCATCAAGGCTCTCGAGCCGCTGACGCGCTACAGGCTCGGCTTCGAGGATGCGGACCTGCTCAAGCTCGACCTGCAATTCGATGCGGTGATGCCGGCGCGCCCGCTGCGCAAGGGCGATTCCTCCTTCAAGAACCTCAACCATTTCGACCAGTTCGGCCGGGTCACCGGCGAGATCGTGCTGCATGGCGAGACGATCCCGATCGACTGCTACGCCATCCGCGACCGCAGCTGGGGGCCGCGTCCCGAGCACCGGCCGGGCAAGAGCGCCTATGTCACCGGCATCGCCTCGCCCGACGACGCCTTCCTGGCTGTCACCAAATGGAACGACGAGGCCGACCCGGTCGCCTATGGCTTCATGATCCGCGATGGCAAGATCAGCGATCTCGTCTCGGGCCGCCGCATCGTCGAGCGCGACCCCGAGCAGGGCTGGGTCACCCGCATCACCATCGAGGCCAAGGACGAGTTCGGCCGCGATCTCCTCGCCGTCGGCGAGCGCATGAGCGGCATCGTCATCAACCGCCACAGCTTCATCGACAGCAACGGCCTGATCGCCTGGACGATCAACGGCAAGCCCGGCCATGGCGAGGACCAGGACATGTGGCCGGTCCATCGCTGGTCCGCCTTCCGCCGCCAGGCCAGACAGGGGCGCGCGTCGTGAGCGCAGTCGACCACCAGCCCGATCCGACGCGGCAGCCGCTCGACGGCATCGTCGTGATCGATCTGAGCCAGATCTATAACGGCCCCTATGCCACCTTCCTGATGGCGGCGGCGGGCGCGACCGTCATCAAGATCGAGCCGCCGGGCGGCGAGCCCCTGCGCCGGCGCGGCGTGGTCGGCGGCGCTGCGTTGCCCTTCGCGATGCTCAACGGCTGCAAGCAATGCATGGTGCTCGATCTCAAGAGCGCCGAGGGCAAGGCCGTCCTGCGCGACCTCGTGCGCGAGGCCGACGTGCTGGTCGAGAATTACGCACCGGGCACGATGGAGCGCCTCGAACTCGGCGCCGATGCCTTGCAGGCGCTGAACCCGCGGCTGATCTATGCCTGCAGCTCCGGCTTCGGCAGCGACGGCCCCTACAAAAGCTACCCGGCGATGGACCTCACCGTCCAGGCGATGGCCGGGGTGATGAGCACGACCGGCTATCCCGACCGGCCGCCGGTCAAGGCCGGCCCGGCGCTCTGCGACTTCTTCGCCGGCGTCCATCTCTACGGCGCCATCGCGACGGCGCTGTTCGAGCGCGAGCGCACCGGCACCGCCCGCCGGCTCGAGGTCGCGATGCAGGATGCCGTCTACCCGGCGCTCAGCTCCAGCCTCGGCATGTATTGGGGCCAGCGCGGCGTCGAGAATTCGCCGCCGCCGCGCACCGGCAACCGCCATGGCGGCCTCGCCGAGGCGCCCTACAACGTCTACCCGACCAGCGACGGCTGGCTCGCGATCATCTGCGTCGGCGACGTCCACTGGCGCTCGCTGGTCCGCACGATGGGCCGGCCGGAGCTCGCCGACGACCCGCGCTTCGGCAGCCTGAAGCAGCGCGTCGCCGCCATGGACGAGGTCGATGCCCTCGTCTCCGACTGGACCAGCCGCCGCACCAAGGAAGAGGCGTTCCAGACGCTGATGGCGAGCAAGGTGCCCTGCGCCCCGGTGCGCGATCTCGAGGAGGTCGTGAACGATCCCAACATGCATGCGCGCGGATCGCTGCAATGGCAGGACCATCCGACGCTCGGCCGCATCGTCGTCCAGAACTCGCCGCTGCGCTATGCCGGCGTCCCGCGCCGCCAGCTGGAGCCGAGCCACGAGCTCGGCTCCGATACGGCCGCCGTGCTGAAGGCGCGCCTCGGCTGGGACGACGCCGCCATCGCCGCGGCCCTTCCGCGCCTCTCCAGGACGGAGCACTGAGATGGGCGGGATCGTGGGCATCGATGTCGGCGGAACCTTCACCGACCTGTTCTATTCCGGCGACGGGGTGAGCGTGGACGCCGTGCTCAAGGTGCCCTCGACCCCCGACGACCCGAGCCGCGGCCTGATCGACGCGCTGCAGGCGGCCGAGGGCGCGCCGGCCTCGCTCGACGTGATCCTGCACGGCACCACGATCGCGACCAATGCCGTGATCGAGCGTCGCGGGGCGCGTTGCGCGCTGATCACCACGCAGGGCTTCCGCGACATCCTCGAGCTCGGCCGCCGCGACCGGCAGCGCATGTATGGCCTCACCGGCGTGCAGCAGCCGCTGATCCCGCGCGAGATGCGCTGGGAGGTGGCGGAGCGCCTCGACCATCGCGGAACGGTGCTGACGCCGCTCGACGAGGCCGGCCTCGCGCGGCTCGCGGCCGCCCTGGCGATGGAGGAGGTCGATGCGATCGTCATCTCCTTCCTGCACGCCTATGCCAACCCGGCCCATGAGCGGCGGGCCCGGGAGATCGTCCAGGCCGCCAACCCGGACTGGGAGATCGTGATCTCCAGCGACGTGGTGCGCGAGTATTACGAGTTCGAGCGGACCAGCACCGCCACGGTCCAGGCCTATCTGCAGCCCCTGGTCTCCCGCTACGCCCGCAATCTCGCCGGCAAGCTCGGCGAGCTCGGCTTCGGCCACCAGACCCTGGTGATGCAGTCGAATGGCGGGCTCATCCCGCTCGGGCAATTGCAGGAGCGCGCCGCCAACATCGTTCGCTCCGGCCCCGCCGCAGGCGTGATGGCGGCGGCCAGGCTCGCCGCCGAAGCCGGCTTCAGCCATGTCATCACCGGCGACATGGGCGGCACCAGCTACGACGTCGCCGTGGTGGTCAACGGCGCGCCGCGCATTGCCGAAACCACCGAGCTCGACTTCCGCATCCCGCTGCGCCTGCCGATGATCGACGTGCACACCATCGGCGCCGGCGGCGGCTCGATCGCCTATCTCGACCGCGGCGGCACGCTCCAGGTGGGGCCGCGCAGCGCCGGCGCCGTGCCTGGCCCGGTCTGCTTCGGCCGCGGCGGCAAGGAGCCGACCGTCACCGACGCCAATGCGGTGCTCGGCCGGATCAACGCCGACCATCCGATCGGCATGAAGCATCTGGCACGGCTCGACATCGAGGGCGCCCGCGCCGCGATGGCGGGGCTGGGCGAGCCGCTCGGCCTCGGCGTGGAAGAGACGGCCGAAGCCATCCTGACCATCATCAACCATGTGATGGCGCGGCGCACGCGCCTGCTCACGGTCGAGCAGGGCCATGATCCACGCAGCTTCGCGCTCGTCGCCTTCGGCGGGGCCGGTCCGCTGCATGGCGCCGCGATCATGCGCGAGGTCGGCATCCGCACCATGCTGCTGCCGCCTCATCCGGGCGTGCTCTGCGCGCTGGGCTGCGCCGTCGCCGACCTGCGCTACGATTTGTCCCAGACCGTCGAGACGCCCCTGTCGGAGATCGCACCCGGCTTCATCCGGGACGTGCTCCTCGGCCAGCGCGAGGATGGCGAGGCCCGCCTCGCCGGCAGCGGCACGCAGCTCGACTCCGTCGCCGCCACCCACGCGGCCGAGATGTCCTATCTCGGCCAGATCCACACCTTGCGCACGGCCGTCGACCCGTCCTGGGACCATGCCCGCATGGTGCAGGCCTTCGAGGAGGCCTACCGGCTCGAATACGGCAACATCCTGGGCGAGATCCCCGTCGTGCTCGTCGGCCTCAAGACCGCGGTGCTGGGCGTGCGCGCCAAGCCGGTCGGCTCGCCGAGCCCGCTGGAGCGGCGGCCCGCGCCACTGAGGGCAAGCCGGGAGGTCTATTTCGGCGGCTGGCGCGCCACGCCGATCTATGACCGGGCCGACCTGGCGCCCGGCATGACCTTCGATGGTCCTGCCATCATCGAGCAGGCGGACACCACCAGCGTCGTCGAGCCCGGCATGGCCGCGCGCGTCGACGCCTTCGGCAACATCCTGATCGAGGTGGCCTGACATGGATCCGGTGACGCTTGCCGTGGTTCGCGGCGCCCTCGAACAGATCGCCGACGAGATGGACCTGCATCTCATCCGGGCGGCGCTCTCGCCGATCATCTCCGAGACCAACGACTGCGCGCATGGCCTCTACGACCCGGTGACGGGCGAGACGATCGCGCAGGGCGGCTACGGCCTGCCGATGTTCCTGGCCAACATGCAGTTCACCGTGCAGCGGCTGATCCCGATCGCCGAGAAGGCAGGCGGCTTCCGGCCGGGCGACATCTGGATCACCAACGATCCCTATCTCAGCGGCACGCATCTCAACGACGTGGTGCTGGTCTCGCCGCATTTCGTCGACGGCAAGCTGCTGGCGCTCTTCGCCAATACCGGCCACTGGATGGACATGGGCGGCAGCGTGCCCGGCGGCTGGGCCCCGACGGCGCGCGAGATTCACCAGGAAGGCATCATCATCCCGCCGCTGCGCCTCTACGAGGAGGGGCGGCGCAACGAGGCGGTCGTGGCGATGATCACCGCCAATGTCCGCCTGCCGCAGCAACTGCTCGGCGATCTCGCGGCGATGACCAATGTCTTCGCGCTCGGCCGGCGCGGGCTCGACGACCTGGTGGCGCGCTACGGCGTCGAAACGCTGAAGG
>NZ_JBHYEM010000001.1:313676-397843 GCF_051860145.1 Allobosea sp.
GCATCGCGGAGATGATGCGCCGCTCGGAAGCCGAGATGCGCTCCTATATCGCCGAGATCCCGGACGGCACCTACGCGATCACCGATTATTTCGACAATGACGGGGTCGTCGACGAGCCGCTGACGGTCGCGCTGGCGCTCACCGTCTCGGGTTCGGACCTGCTCTTCGACTTCACCGGCACGTCCGGCGCAGCGGTCGGGCCGATGAACATCTCCGACGCCACGACGCGCTCGCTCTGCTTCGTGGCGCTCAAGCACATCTTCCCCGAGGTCCCGGTCAATGGCGGCGCCTTCCGGCCCACCCGCTTCGTGATCCCGCGCAAATCCATCCTGGCTGCGGAGTATCCCTCGGCGGTCGGCGGCACGACAGACGTGACCCAGCGCATCGTCGACGTGGTCTTCGGCGCGCTGGCACAGGCGATCCCCGAGCACACGCCGGCGGCGCCCTTCGGCACCACGGGCGTCGCCACCGTCTCCGGTCGCCATCCCGAGACGGAGAAGTATTTCGTCGCCGTCTACCCCTATCCCGGCGGCTATGGTGCGAGCCAGGATTCGGACGGGCTCATCAACGGCACGCCGCCGGGCTCGATGGCCAAGTTCATGTCGGTCGAAATGTCGGAGCACCGCTATCCGGTGCGCTTCCGGCATTACGCCATCCGCGAAGGCTCGGGCGGCGCGGGACTGCATCGCGGCGGCTGCGGCTCGGAATACGCCATCGAGACCTTGTCGGACACGGTCGTCTCGATCCTGGGCGATCGCGTCGATCACGCGCCCTTCGGCGTCCAGGGCGGCGCGCTCGCTGCCCCCAACAGCGTGCAGCTCACGACCGGCGGCGAGACCTGGATCCCGCCGATGCGCAGCAAGGCCGAGAAGATCCCCTTCGCCGCGGGCGACTGCTTCCATCTCGGCTCGCCCGGCGGCGGCGGCTTCGGCGACCCGCTGGAGCGCGACCTCGCCGCCGTCGAGGCCGACCTCAATGCCGGCCTCATCGACCGGCAGGCGGCCGAGACCGTCTACGGTGTCGCGATCAGCGCGACGCGCAGCATCGACGGCAGACCCGTCTTCACCCTCGATCCGGAGAGAACCCGGGCACGGCGAAGCGGGATGAGACCGGACCAGCGCCGGGCCGGATAAGAAAACGACGCAAAGGGAGGACGACATGAAACTTACCAGACGGCAATTCGGAGGCCTCGCCGCAGGCGCGGCATTGATCGCGGCCACGCGCGGATCCTTCGCGCAGGGCGGGCCGATCAAGATCGGCGCCGTGAACCCCTATTCGGGCGCGATGGCGCAATATGGCGACGAGGTCACCCGCTGCTACGAGCTCGCCGCCGAATGGGTCAACGGCCAGGGCGGCCTGCTCGGCCGGCAGGCCCAGATGGTGCGCGGCAACGCCACCTCGGCACAGGAAGGCATCGCCGCCATCGAGCAGCTCGTCGGGCGCGACAAGGTCGACATCCTGGCCGGCACCTATGTCACCGCCATCTCCAACGCCGCCAGCGAGAGCGCCCTCAACTACGGCAAGCTCTATTGGGAAACCAATGCGCTCGCCCGCGACCTCACCGACCGCGGCTTGCCCAATTTCGTCCGCTCCGGCCCGAGCAGCAACGAGTTCGCCTCGCGCGCCGTCGAGGGCGCGCTCAAGGTCGTGGCGGCCAGGCTCAACAAGCAGCCCAAGGACCTGAAGGCCTGGGTCGAGCACGAGGATTCGGCCTATGGCACCTCGATCGCGCTGGAGCAGCAGCGCCTGCTGAAGGAGGCCGGAGTGAACTTCGGCGTCGGCTCGCACAGCGCTCGCGCCATCGACGTGACCGATTCGATCCTGCGCGCCAAGAACACCGCGCCGGACATCTGGATCAGCACCGCCTATGTCGTCGACACCAATCTCCTGCTGCGCGCCGCCCGCGACCAGGGCTTCAAGCCCGCCGCGATGATGCTGTGCGGCGTCGGCGACACCACGGAGACCCTGGAGGCGCTCGGCAAGGACTATCTCGAAGGCATCCTGCTGGTCTCCTATCCACGCCCCGACGTCAGCGAGAAATACGGTCCGGGCGCGGGCGCCTTCCTGAAGCTCTATCGCGACAAGCACGGCCGCGACCCGATCGCGCCGCAGGGGATGAACGCCTTCGTCGGCATGAAGATCCTGTTCGAGGCGATCAAGGCCGCCGGCAGCGTCGATTACGAGACAATCGTCAAGGCCGCGGCCGCAATGGACAAGCCGCTCGGGGCCTATGAGACCGGCTACGGCGCCAAGTTCGACGCCAAGATGCAGAACACGCGGGCCCTGCCCGTGGTGGCGCAATGGCAAGGCGGGCTGGTCAAGGCGGTCTACCCGGCCGAGGCCGCAGCCGAAGGCGTGTCCGTCGTCAACGTGCCGCGCGCCTGACGCTCCGGGGCCGCCGGACAGGCGGCCCCCTGTCCCTCAATCGGGAGAGGCCCATGGCCGAATTCCTGAACATCGTCGCCATCGGCCTGCTGCTGGGCGGCATCTATGCGCTCGTCAGCGTCGGGCTGAACCTGATCTTCGGCGTGATCCGCATCGTGAACTTCGCCCAGGGCGAGTTCGTGATGCTGGGCATGTACGGGGCCTTCGCCGCGCAGGTCGCGCTGCGCTTCGACCCCTATGTCGCGCCGATCGTCGTGGTGCCGGCGCTCTTCGCGCTCGGCTGCGCGGTCTACTGGATCCTGCTGCGGCCGCTGCAGGGCGAGCCGATGATGCAGGTCTTCGCCACCTTCGGCCTGCTGATGGTGCTCGAGAACAGCATCCTCGCGCTGACGCGCGGCGTCAGCTTCAGCGTCGGCTCGGTGCTGTCGCAGACCACCGTCGCGATCGGCCCCGTGCAGATGCCGGTGGCGCGGCTCTTCGTGCTCGTCGCCGCCACGATCGTCGCCGGCGGCCTCGGCTGGTGGCTGCGCGCCACGCTGCCGGGCAAGGCGATCCGGGCCGTGGCGCAGGACCGCAAGGCCGCCCGGCTGATGGGGATCAATGTCGAGCGCATGTACATGGTCAGCTTCGGCGTCGGCGCCGCGCTCGCCGGGCTCGCCGGCTGCCTGCTCTCGCCGCTCTATTCGATGTCGCCGCAGATCGGCATGAACTTCATCATGCCGGCCTTCGCGGTCGTCGTGCTGGGTGGGCTCGGCAGCGTGCTCGGCGCCTATGTCGGCGGCTTCATCGTCGGCCTGACCGAGGCGATGGCGGGCTTCTATCTCGACCCGGCGCTCAAGCATGCCGTGCTGTTCTTCGTCTTCATCGCGGTCCTGATCATTCGTCCGTCGGGCCTGTTCGGCGTCGCCGGCGCCGAGGAAGTGGGGCTCCGTGAGCAATCGTGAACAGCGCCTGGCCTGGCGCATGACCGGCGGCGTCAAGACGCTGCGCCACGAGCTGCCGACGACGCTCGGCGTCATCGCCGCGCTGGGTGCGCTGGTGGCGCTGCTCTCGGGCGACAGCTTCACGCTCAACATCCTGGCGACCGCGTTCCTGTTCGCCGGGCTGGCGACGGCCTGGAACATCATCGGCGGGCTCGGCGGCCAGTTCTCGCTCGGCCACAGCGTCTTCTTCGCGATCGGCGCCTTCACGGTCGCCAATCTCTACCTCAAGCTCCAGATCTCGCCCTGGTTCGCGCTGCTCCCGGCCGCGGCCCTGTCGGCCATCCTCAGCGTCGTGTTCTCCTGGCCGGTCTTCCGCCTGCGCGGTCCCTTCTTCGCCATCGCGACGATGGCGCTGACCGAGGTGCTCTTGTCGCTGGCGCTCTATTTCGACCGCTTCACCGGCGGCTCGCGCGGGCTCTCGATCCCGTTCCGGCTCGGCTTCCAGAACATGATCTTCCGCGACCGGCTGTCCTACGCCCTGCTGATGCTCGGCTTCCTGGCCCTGTGCCTGCTGGTCATGGCGGCGGTGACGCGCAGCCGGCTGGGCTACGCGCTGCAGGCTGTGCGCGACAACGAAGACGCCGCGCTCGCCAGCGGCATCGACGTGCTGCGGACCAAGCTCACCGGCATGGCGATCAGCGCCGCGCTGACCGGAATGGGCGGCGTGCTCTACATGATGTATGTGCGCGTCGCCGACCCGCCGACCCTGTTCTCGCTCTTCGACATCGGCGTGAAAATGGCGCTGATCGCGCTGATCGGCGGTATCGGCACGATCTACGGGCCGCTGCTCGGCGCGCTGCTGATCGTCCCGCTCGAGAGCTATCTGCGGGCGGAACTCGGCGGCACCGTCCCGGGCGCGAACCTGATCGTGCTGGGCTTCATCCTGATGCTGACCGCCCTCTTCCTGCGGCGGGGCATCATCGGCGCGCTGCGCAGCCTCGTCCTCAAGCTCGCGGGGTTCCGGCGATGAGCGACGCACCCTTGAACGCTGCACCCTTCCTGCAGATCGAGAACGTGTCGCGCCATTTCGGTGGCCTGCGCGCCGTCGACGAGGTCAGCTTCGAGGTCGGCCGCGGCGAGGTCGTCAGCATCATCGGGCCCAACGGCGCCGGCAAGACGACGCTGTTCAACCTGCTGACCGGCCAGCTGCCGCCCTCGGGCGGGGTCATCCGCTTCGAGGGGCGCGATATCGGGCCGCTGCGGCCCAACCAGCGCGCCAGGCTCGGCTTCGGGCGGACCTTCCAGATCTCGCAGACGCTGACCTCGATGAGCGTGCTGGAGAACGGCATGGTCGGCGCCTTCCTGCACCAGCGCAGCCTGCCGGCCGCCGCCAGCAAGGCGGCCGAGGCCCTGGAGATGGTCGGGCTCTCGAAGCGCGCCGCCGACAAGGCAGGCGACCTGACGCTCGGCGAGCGGCGGCGCCTGGAAGTGGCGCGCGCCCTGTCGATGGGGCCGCAGATCGTGCTGCTGGACGAGGTCATGGCCGGCCTGAACCAGACCGAGGTGCAGGAGATCATCGACATGGTGCACGCGCTCAACGCGGGCGGCGTCACCTTCCTCGTCATCGAGCACAACCTGAAGGTCGTGCGCGCCTTCTCGCGGCGGGTGATCGTGATCAACCGCGGCCGGCTGCTGAAACAGGGCACGGCCGAGGAGGTGCTCGGCGACGAGGCCGTGATCGAGGCCTATATCGGCAAGAGGCGGACATGACGAACGAGCTTGTCGTCGAGGGGCTTTGCGCCGGCTATAACGACCTCCGCGTCCTACAGGATGTCAGCTTCGCGGTGCCGGTCGGCGCGGTGGTCGCGATCGTCGGGGCCAATGGCGCGGGCAAGACCACGCTGCTCTCCACCATCGCGGGGTTGCTGCGGCCCAGCGCCGGGGCGATCCGGTTCCGTGATCGCGACATCAGCCGCGCCCGCGCCGACGATCTCCCGGGCCTCGGCCTGGCGCTCGTGCCCGAAGGCGGACGGCTGTTCCCGTTCATGAGCGTCGAGGACAATCTGCAGCTCGGCGCCTACGCCCCTGGCGCACGCGCCGGCATGGCCGCCCGCATCCAGGAGGTGACGGCCGCCTTCCCGGTGCTCGCGGAACGGCGCGACCAGCTCGCCGGCAAGCTCTCGGGCGGGGAGCGCCAGATGTGCGCGATCGCGCGGGCCCTGATGTGCCGGCCGCGCCTGCTCCTGCTCGACGAGCCTTCGGTCGGGCTGTCGCCGCTGATGGCCGAGCGGGTTCTGGAGATCGTCGCCGGGCTCGCGCGCGACGAGGGATTGACCGTCGTCATCGTCGAGCAGCGCGTCACCGAGGTGCTGGAGATCGCCGACGAGGCGCATATCCTCGACCGCGGCCGCATCGTCCGATCGGGCCCCGCGCGGCAATTGCAGGCGGACAAGAGCATTCAGGAAACCTATATGGGTCTATGATAGAACAGTTGGACCATTGACCCGCATGGCCGTCGCGGCCGAGGGGGAGCTGAATGAACGTCAAGTCATCCGGGCTGATCGCCCCCGTCATCGTCCCCAAGGCATCGGACATCCTGGCGACCCGCCTGCGCGAACTCATCGTCAAGGGCCAGATCACGCCGGGAAGCTTCCTGCCCACCGAACGCGACCTCGTGGCCGAGTCGGGCCTCAGCCGCACCTCCGTGCGCGATGCGCTGCGCGTGCTCGAATCGGAGGGCCTGATCACCACCAAGGTCGGGCGCACCGGCGGCTCGATGGTGACGCTGCCCGGGCGGGCCTCGGTGGCGCGGTCCGTCGAGCTCTTCGTGCGCACCCATGGCATCAGGCTGGAATCGCTGCTGGAATGCCGGGTCGCGGTGGAGCCGACGCTCGCCCGCCTCGCCGCCAAGCGCCGCACGGAGGCGCAGCTCGCCGAAATGGAAGCCCTGCACGAGCAGTTCGTCGCCTCGGTCGACGACGTCGCCAGCTACAAGAACATCAATCTCGACTGGCACCTGGCCATTGCCCGCGCCAGCGGCAACGAGCCGCTGATGGCGCTGATGGAGGCGATCTCGACGCCGATCCGCGATGCCATGGACTATCAGCACGTCACCACGCCCGAGCTGCGCGCGATCGCGGTGAAGGCCCATACCGTGATCCTGAAGGCCCTGCGCGAGCAGGACGAGGACGCCGCCTTCAAGCGCATGGACCGGCATGTCGCGGGCTATCGCGACATCGCGACCGGCGTAGCGCCGATGCCCCCGGCCGCAGCCAAGGCGGCGGCCGCACGCTGAATAGCGATATTTAAAATAATTGGACCATTTATATTGCCCGATCCGCGCGGGCCGATTAGTCTCCTCCCGCTCGCAGGCGAAGCCATCGCGAGCCCAGCGCCGGAACGGCGCGGTCCATGGGAGGACGGCGATGAAACGAGTGGCTGCAGCATTCCTGGCTGTCCTGTTGGGCCTGTGCGGCGCGGCGCAGGCGGAGACCTATCCGAGCCGCTTCATCACCATCGTCGTTCCCTTCGCAGCCGGCAGCGGCAGCGACACGGCGGCGCGCATCCTCGGCCAGCATCTCTCGGCCCGCCTGGGCCAGAATTTCGTCATCGAGAACCGCATCGGTGCGACCGGTGCGATCGCCACGGCGGGCGTCGCCCGCGCCGCGCCGGACGGCTACACGCTGCTGCTGGGGACCAATTCGACGCATGGCTCCAACAGCGCGCTCTACAAGAAGCTGGCCTATGATCCGATCAAGGATTTCGCGCCGATCGCCCATACCGGCGTGTTCTCCTATTTCCTCGTCGTCGATCCGCGCCTGCCGGTGAAGTCGATCGGCGATCTCGTCGCCCTGGCCAAGGCCAAGCCGGGCGATGTCAGCTATGCCGGCGGCAGCTCGACCAGCATCGTCATGGCCGAGAGCTTCGCCAAGGGCGCCGGCCTGCAGCTGCTGAAGGTGCCCTATCGCAGCAACCCGCCGGCCCTGACCGACGTGATGGGCGGGCGGGTCAACGTGATGTTCTGCGACATGTCCTCGGCGATCACCTCGGTGCAGGCGGGCAGCCTGCGCGCCATCGCGGTGACGACCAAGGCGCGCAGCACGCTGGCGCCCGAGCTTCCGACGATCGCCGAAACCGCGGTCAAGGATTTCGACCTCGCCTCCTGGACGGGCCTGTTCGCACCGGCGGGAACGCCCAAGGAGATCGTCGAGCGCCTGAACAAGGAGGTCAACGCCGTCCTCGACATCCCCGAGGTCAGGCAGCGTTTCGCGCCGCTCGGCATCGAGGCGCAACCGACCTCGGCCGAGGCGTTCACGCGCTATGTCCATGGCGAGGTCGCAAAATGGACGGCGCTGGTGAAAGAGGCGGGCATCGAGCCCGAGTGAGCGCGAAGGCGGGGCGCCCGTCGTGAGGACGATCAGAATCGGCGCGGGCTCGGGCTTCGGCGGCGACCGGATCGAGCCCGCGGTCGAGCTCGCGGAGAAGGGTGAGCTCGACTATCTCGTCTTCGAATGCCTGGCCGAGCGGACGATCGCGCTCGCCCAGCAGGCGCGCCTCCAGGATCCCGATGCCGGCTATGACAAGCGGCTCGAAGAGCGCATGGAGCGCGTGCTGCCGCTGTGCCGGCAGAACGGCATCAGGATCGTCAGCAATATGGGCGCCGCCAATCCGGCGGCCGCGGCGAAGGCCGTGGCGGCGGTGGCCCGGCGGCTCGGGCTCAGGGGACTCAGGATCGCCTATGTGCTCGGCGACGACGTGCTCGACGAGGTCCGTGCCTCGGCGCCGCCCCTGCTGGACGCGCCGGGCAGCGCAGCCGAGCTCGGCGAGCGTATCGTCTCGGCCAATGCCTATCTCGGCATCGAGCCGATCGTGGCGGGGCTGGATGGCGGGGCCGATATCGTGATCACCGGCCGCGTCGGCGACCCGGCTTTGTTCACGGCGCCGCTGGCGCATGAATTCGGCTGGGTGCCCGACGACTGGACGCGCCTCGGCCGCGGCGCCCTGATCGGGCATCTGCTGGAATGCGCCGGGCAACTGACCGGCGGCTATTTCGCCGATCCCGGCGCCAAGGACGTGGCCGGGCTCGCACGGCTCGGCTTCCCTTTCGCGGATGTCGGCGAGGATGGATCGGCGGTCTTCGGCAAGGTCGCCGGCTCGGGCGGGGAACTCAGCATCCGCACCTGCAAGGAACAGCTCCTTTATGAGGTGCACGACCCGGCCCGCTATATCCAGCCCGATGTCGTCGCCGACTTCACCAGCGCCCGCTTCGCGCAGGACGGTCCGGACCGCGTCCGGCTCAGCGGCGGCGGCGGAACGCCGCGCACCGGCAGCCTCAAGGCGACGATCGGCTACCGCGACGGCTTCATCGGCGAGGGGCAGATTTCCTATGCCGGTGCGGGCGCCGAACGCCGCGCGCGCCTGGCGCTGGAGATCGTGGTGGAGCGGCTGAGGCTGCTCGGTGTCCCGATCCGCGACCTGCAGCTCGACGTCATCGGGGTCGATTCCGTCTATGCCGGCCCACGCGGCCCCGGCGAGGCGATGGATGTGCGCGCCCGCATCGCCGGCCGCACGGCGACGCTGCCGGACGCCCAGCGGATCGGCCGCGAGATCGAGGCCGTCTGGATCAACGGCCCGGCCGGAGGCGGCGGCGCGACATGGGCCGCGCGCGAGGTGATCGCGGCTGCCTCCGCCCTGATCCCGCGCGAGCGCGTGCGTCCGACGCTCCACATGCTGGAATCCTGACGATGCGCCTGCGCGAACTCGCTCACGCCCGGGCCGGAGACAAGGGCGACATCTCGAATATCAGCGTCATCGCCTACGAGCCGGGCGACTACGCCTTCCTGGCGGAGCATGTCACGGCCGAGCGGGTGGCGGCGCTCTTCGCCGGCATCGTCCATGGCGAGATCGTCCGTTACGAGCTGCCGGAGCTCGGCGCGCTCAACTTCGTGCTGCACCAGGCGCTGGGCGGCGGCGTGACCCGGTCGCTCCGGCTCGACCCGCATGGCAAGAGCCTCAGCTCCGCCTTGCTGGAACTCGACATCCCCGACCGCCAGGGAGGCTAGGATCGCCATGACGCATACCCGCCGCTTCGAAGGACGCTCCGTCCTGATCACCGGCGCGACAGGCGGAATCGGCCGCGCCGCCGTGCGCCGGCTCGCCGCCGAGGGCGCCCGGCTCGTGCTTTGCGACGTCGCCAAAGCGCCGCTGCGCACCCTGGCAGCCGAGCATGGCAACGCAGCCATCGCGGTCCCAGGCGACGTCACGCAGGAAGACGCTATGGCAAGCGCGATCCGCGAGGGCCTCGCCACATTCGGCCGGATCGACTGCGCCTTTCTCAATGCCGGGACCGAAGGTGCCGTGGCGCAGCTCGGCGCGGCGCGGCTTGCGGATTTCGACCGTGTCATGGCAATCAATGTCCGCGGCTGCTTCATCGGCCTGAACGCGCTGATGCCGCTGATGAAACGCCAGGGCGCGGGCTCGATCGTGCTGACCTCCTCGACGGCCGGCTTGCGCGGCAGCATCGGGCTCGCACCTTACGTCGCGAGCAAGCACGCGGTGCTCGGCCTGATGCGCACCGCCGCACTGGAAGGCGCCGCCCATGGCGTGCGCGTCAACGCGCTTCATCCCGGGCCGATCGACACGGCGATGATCCACAATATCGAGCGTGGCTTTGCTCCGGACGCGCTCGAGGCCGCCAGCAAGGCGACGATCGCGCGCGTCCCGCTCAAGCGCTATGGCGAGGCAGGGGAGGTCGCGGCCCTGCTGGCCTTCGTCCTCAGCGACGAAGCCTCGTTCTGCACTGGCAGCGCCTTCTCGATCGATGGCGGGATCATGGCCGGGGCAGCCGGATAGGGCTGACGCCTAGACGGTCTCGACCAGCACGGCGCGGCCAGTGATTTCGCCTGATTTCAGCTTTCGCATGGCGTCGTTGGCGCTGTCCTTGGGAAAGCGCGTCACCGGCGTCGATGGCAGCTTGCCGGATTTGGCGAGCTGCACCACGGCGCGCAGATCCTTCACGCTGCCGGTGTTGCTCCCCATGACGCTGACGTTTCGGAAGACCATGCCCGCCAACGAGAGCGTGAGTTCTCCTCCGGCGACGCCGACATTGACCAGCCGCCCGCCCTTGGCGAGCGCTCCGAAACCGGCGGCGGCCGTCCCCGTCGCATTGACGAAATCGATGACGGCGCTGACCGGCCCACCGGCCGCCTCGACGATGCGCCCGGAGACGCCCTCGCCCGCCCCGTCCACCGTGGCCGTCGCACCCATGCCGAGCGCGGCCTGACGCTTGGCCGGGTCGATATCGACCGAGATGATCGCCTTATGGTCGAAGGCACGCAGCATCGCGATGGCAGCAAGGCCGAGCCCACCCGCCCCGATCAGCACGATCGGCCTGTCGGGCGCCAGCGGCATCACCTTCTGGATCGCATTGTAGACCGTGATGCCGGAGCAGGCGAAGGTCGAGGCCAAGGCCGGGTCGAGCGATCCGAGCGGCACGAGATAGCGCGGATGGGCCGCCACGACCTCGCTGGCGAAGCCGCCATGCTGCAGCACGCCGATGCTGTTCTGGCTGGTGCAGAGATTGTCGTCCTCATTGGCGCAGTCGTCGCAGCGACCGCAGCCGATCCAGGGATAGACGATGTAGCTCTCGCCCAGCGTCACGCCCGTGGCGTCAGGGCCGGCGGCGATCGCCCGCCCGACGATCTCGTGTCCCGGCGCACGCGGCAGCGTCACGCCGCGATCGGCAAGCGTCAGGATTTTGCCGCCACCGAGATTGTAGCTGCCCTTCCAGAAATGGAGGTCGGAGTGGCAGACGCCGCAGGCCTCCACCGCCAGCACGACCTGCGAGCCGGTCGGCTCCGGCATCGTCACCTCGATGCATTCGAGCGGCTCGCTGTTGCGAACCACGGCCCAGGCTTTCATGGCGGATCCTCTCGTCAGGCGTTCAGTCGATGGTCGGGGGCGGGGCGGCGACGCGGCAGGCTTGCGCAGCGAAGACCGCCGCAGCGCGGACCTCGTCGCGTGCCACATCGACAAGGTTGTGCAGCCGGATGAAGCCGTGGGTGAGGCCAGGCGCGACCCGCCTGGTGACGTCGATGCCCGCCTGCTCCAGCCTGTCGGCATAGGCCAGGCCCTCGTCGGCCAGCACGTCGCATTCGGCCACGATGACGAGTGTCGGCGGCAGGCCGCGCAGGTCGTGGGCGCGCAGCGGCGCAATATCGGGCGAGGACCACAGGCTCTCGGGCGCGTAGTGTCGGAAGAACCAGACCATGTCCTCGCGCGTCAGAGGCAGACCCACGCCGTAGGCGGCGTAGGACGGCCGCTCGAAATCACAGTCCGTCACGGGATAGATCAGGATCTGGGCCGCGACATCGGCCGAGCCGCGCAAGCGGCGGATGGCGATGGTCGCCAGATTGGCGCCGGCGCTGTCGCCGCAGACCACCAGCCGGCCGGCCCGTCCGATGAGGTCCGGCATGCGGCTTGCCGCATGGGCCAGCACGTCTTCGGCATCCTCGAGGCCGGCGGGAAACGGGTGCTCCGGCGCCAGCCGATAGTCCGGCAGCAGCACGGCGCAACCGCTCTCGGCCGCCAGGGTGCGGGCGAGCGTATCGTAGTCCTCGATCTCGCCGATCATCCAGCCGCCGCCGTGGAGATAGACGACGAGGCCGCCGACGTCGCCGTCCGGAACATAGAGCCGCGCCCTGATCGATCCGCCGCGCGTCGGGAGCGAAAGATCGCTGATGCGGGCCAGGTCGGGGCCGGCGCCGAGAACCGCCCGCCCGGCGGCGATCATGGCGCGCACCTCTCCCGGCGTGCCCGCCGAAAGGGCCGGGCGGCCCTTGAGCTGTTCCAGCATCGCGGCAATGAAGGGATGAAGCGTCATGCGTTTGCCTTGCTTTGCCGGCTCTTCAAGCGAAGGTGAAGCCTTCATAGCCCTTCGCGACGATGTCGTTGCATGCGCGCCGGTAGCGGTCGACGCCGCCGACATAGGGCATGAAGACCCGCGGCTTGCCGGGAATGTTCGCGCCCATGTACCAGGACGCCGCCTTGGGCAGTAGCGTGCCGCCCGCGACCTCGCCGACATGCGCCACCCACCTGTCTTCCGCCTCCTGCGCCGGATCGATCCGGGCGAGGCCCTTCGCGCGCATATGGTCGATGCAGTCGGTGATGAACTCGACATGCTGCTCGATCGAGGTGATGACGTTGCTCAGAACCGACGGGCTGCCGGGCCCGGTGACGATGAAGAGGTTCGGGAAGCCGGCGCTCATCAGGCCGAGATAGGCGCGCGGGCCATGCGCCCATTTGCTGCGCAGGTCGCGCCCGTCGGGGCCGCGGATGTCGATCCGGTCGAGCGCGCCGGTCATGGCGTCGAAGCCGGTGGCATAGACCAGCACGTCGAAATCGAAGTCTTGCGCGCCGGTGCGCAGGCCCGTCGGCGTGATCTCCTGGATCGGGTCGCGCCTGATATCGACCAGCGTGACGTTCGCGCAGTTGAACGTGGCGTAATAGTCGGTGTCGACGCAGATGCGCTTGGTGAAGATCGGATAATCCTTCGGCGAGAGCAGCTCGGCCGTGCGCGCATCCTTGACGACCGCCCTGATCTTGCGGCGGACGAACTCTGCGGCCGTCTCGCTGGCGCGCTCGTCGACGACGAGATCGGTATAGGCGTGCATGAAATTGGCGCCGCCCTTGTCCCAGCGCCGCTGGTACTCGGCCTCGCGCTCCTCGGGCGTGGCTTCGAGCGCGGACTTGACCGCGAACTCGTAGATCGTGCCCGAGCGCGTCTCCTCGCGCGCCCGTTTGCGCAGCGCCGGATAATCGTCCTTCCAGGAGGCGACATAGTCGGGGGTGAGGGGCGCGTTCTTCGCCGGCACGCTGAAATTCGGCGTGCGCTGGAAGACGAAGAGATGTCCGGCCTGCCTGGCGATTTCCGGAATGGCCTGGATCGCCGACGAGCCGGTGCCGATCACACCGACGCGCTTGCCACTGAGATCGACCGGCTCATGCGGCCAGTTGCCGGTGCGGTAGACCGCCCCAGCGAAGCGCGCGGCCCCCTTGATCTCTGGATCGCGTGCGGCCGAGAGGCAGCCCGTCGCCATCACGCAGAAGCGTGCCTCGATCGCCTCGCCCTTGTCGGTCATCAGCGTCCAAAGCTGCGCCGCCTCGTCATAATGCGCAGCCGCGATCGTGGTGTTGAAGCGGATGTCGCGCTTCAGGTCGAAACGCTCCGCGACGTGCTGGGCATAGGCCAGGATTTCCGGCTGCGTCGCGAAGCGCTCGGACCAGTTCCAGTCCCGCTGGAGATCCTCGTCGAAGGAATAGGAGTACTGCATGCTCTCGACGTCGCAGCGTGCGCCCGGATAGCGGTTCCAGTACCAGGTCCCGCCGATATCGCCGGCGCTGTCGAAGGCGCGCACGCTGAAGCCGAGCTTGCGCAGCCGATGGATCAGATAGAGCCCCGAGAAACCGGCGCCCACGACTGCGACGTCGAGCCTGTCCTCGGTTCCGCTGCTGCCGGGCATTCCATTCTCCTTGATACCGGCCAGTGCGCGGCTGCCTCAGCGGCATGCGGCCTGGCCCGCTCCGGCTCGCGCCGGAGCCGCGAGCTCACTTCGCGAGCGGACAGGAAGCCGGATCGGGCGGGGCGAAGGCGTCCGTCGGCGCGATCTCCGCGACCTGCTTGTAGAGGTCCCATTCGCCCGTCGATTCCTCGGGCTTCTTGGCCTCGAAGACGTACATCGGGCGCATCACGCGGCCATCGGGCCGGATCGAGCCGTCCTTGGTCATGAAGTCGTTGATCGGCAGCTCGCGCATCTTCTTGTTCACCGCCGCCGTCGCATCGGTGCCCGCCGCCTTGACGGCGTTGAGATAGTGCAGGACGGCGCCATAGGCACTGGCCTGGATCATGTTCGGCATCTTGCCGAAGCGGTCGAAATAGCGCTTCGCGAAGGCCCGGGTCTGCTCGTTCTGATCCCAGTAATAGGGCGCTGTCTCGAGCAGGCCCTGCGCCGTCTTCAGCCCCATCGCCTTGGTGTCGTGCAGGGTCAGGCTCAGGGCCGCGAGCTGCTGCTTGGGCCGGACGCCAAATTCGTCGGCCTGCTTGACGATGTTGCCGGCATGGGCAGTCGTGGTCGCGAGCGCGATCACCTTGGCGCCTGAACTCTGCGATTTGAGCAGGTCCGAGGAAAAATCCGTCATGTCGAAGGCATGCCTGGTCGAGCCGACGATCGTGCCGCCGGCCTTCTTGACCATCTCGGTCGTGTCGCGCTCGACATTGATGCCGTAGCCGTAATTGACCGTCATGAAGTACCAGCTGTCCAGCTTCTGCTTCATCAGCTGGTTCACGACGCCGAGCGCCTGGCTGTAGTTGTTGTAGGTCCAGTGGATGCCGTTGGGGCTGCATTTGGCACCCGTCAGGTCGGAGCTCGCCGTCGACAGGTAGATGACGAGCTTGTCCTTGTCCTTCGAGAGCTCCTGCATGCCCAGCGCGACGGTGGTGATGCCGATGTCGAAGATCGCCATCACGCCCTCGTCGTACCATTTGCGGGCGAGACCCAGCCCGACATCGGGCTTGTTGAGGTGGTCGGCGCTGAGCAGCTCGATCGGGCGGCCAAGCACGGTGCCGCCGAAATCCTCGATCGCCAGCTTCATGGCGACATTGGTGCCGGGGCCCGACAGATCGCGCACGATGCCGGACATGTCGCTGAGCTGGCCGATCTTCAGCGGCCGCTTGTCGTCCTGCGCGACGGCAGCGCCGCTTGCCCAGGCCTGGAGGGCCAATGTGCCGACGGCGACTGCCGCGGCAAGCTTGGGATGTCGGGCTCGACCCTTCATCTGCTTCCTCCCGTCCGCGAGCCGGAGCGCCTCTCGGGCGGGCGCTCTCTCCCTGGCAGCGGTGGCGGGATGTTAGGTAGGATGAATTTTTTGGTCAACCATTTCTATGGCGCGCCACCGGGAGCGAGAGGTGCAAGCGCGCGCATCCCGGTTGTTCATTTCAGCTCAGCGGAGCCTCGCCCGGCAGGCCGCCGCCGCAAAAGGCGCCTCTATTCGGCCGCGGCGCTGAAGCGCTGGCGAAACTGCGCCGCGCGATGGCGCGTCGGGAGACGCGGGGTGCCGAAGAGTTTTTGCCGTAGCGGCCCCTCCTCATAGGCCGTCTTGTAAAGCCCACGGCTCTGCAATTCGGGCACGACGAGATCGACGAAGGCCTCGACGCTTTCCGGCGTCACCGTGCGGGTCAGATTGAAGCCGTCGACATCGGCCTCCTCGATCCACGCGGCCAACTGGTCCACCACCTGCGACGGATTGCCGACGATCGGCTGGTTGCGGCTGCCGAGCGTCATCTGCTCGCGCAGGCCGCGAACCGTCCAGACCTTGTCGGGGCTGCGCTTGGTGATCGCCTCCAGCGCCGAGTTGTTGGCGTCGGTCTTGACGAAGCTGATCGGCTCGTCGGGGTCGTAAGCCGCGAAGTCGAGCCCGACAGAGGCGGAGAAATGCGCGAGCGCGCCTTCGACGCTGGCATAATCGCGATACTCCGCGAACCTGTCCTGCGCTTCAGCCTCGGTCGGCGCGACGATCACCGTGACGCCGACGAAGGCCTTCACATCGTCGGGCCTGCGGCCAGCGGCAACGGCCTTGCGGCGGATATCCTCGACCACGGAACGCGTCTGCGCCTTGTTCTGGCCGGTGACGAAGACGCATTCGGCGTGTTCGCCGGCAAAGCGGCGGCCGCGGTCGGACGAGCCCGCCTGATAGAGCAGCGGCGTGCGCTGGAGCGACGGCTCGCTGAGATGGATGCCGTCGACGCTGTAATGCGCGCCGCGATGCGTGATGCGATGGACCTTGGCCGGGTCGGTGAAGATGCGCCGCTCGCGGTCGCGCAGCACGGCATCGTCCTGCCAGCTGCCTTCCCAGAGCTTGTAGACCACGTCCATGAACTCGTCGGCGACCTCGTAGCGCCCGTCATGCTCCTGCAGCTTCGCCAGGCCGAGCCCGCGCGCGGCGCTGTCGAGATAACCCGTGACGATGTTCCAGCCGATGCGCCCCTTGGTGAGATGGTCAAGCGACGAGAAGCGCCGCGCGAACAGATAGGGCTGCTCATAGGTCAGGTTGACGGTGATGCCGAAGCCGAGATGCTTGGTCACCGCAGCCATGATCGGCGCGAGCAGGATCGGATCGTTCAGCGGCGCCTGCGCGCCGGTGACCAGCGCGGTCTCCGGACCGCCCTTGTAGACGTCGTAGAGGCCGATGATATCGGCGATGAACAACCCGTCGAACAGGCCGCGTTCGAGCGTCCGCGCGAGGTTCTGCCAATAGTCGATGTCGGTGTAGTTCGCCGAACGGTCGCGCGGATGTGCCCAGAGACCGTGATTGATATGCCCGACGCAGTTCATGTCGAACGCATTGAGGCGGATCTGCTTGCGAGCCTGGCTCATCCGGCGGTTTCCTGTGCAGGCGGCTGCGCGATACCGACGCTCCAGACGCGGTCCGGAAGCTTTCCGTTGACCAGGAAGTCGCCGATGATGCGGGCGCGATAGACGAGCGGGTTGTGGGACAGGAGCGTGCGCGCGTTGCGCCAGTGCCGGTCCAGTGCGGTCTCGTGGCGCACGGCCGAGGCGCCGAGCGCATCGAACAGCTTTGAGGCGGCGCGCAGCACGATCTCCCCGATCGCGACCTGGGCCTGATTGACCTCGATCTCGAGCGCCTGGCCGGCGGCAATGGCGGCCTCGCGATCAGGCCCCGCGGCGGCAGCCTGCGCCCTGGCGAAGCCGCCGGAGGTCGCCAGCACGAGCGCCTCGGCGGCATAGGCAGCGGCGCCCAGTTCGCCCACGACCTGCTTGAGCTGCGGATCGTCCTTCGCGAGGTCGCTGTTGCCGTGGCTGTAGACGCGCGAGCGGGCGCGAAGCTGGGCTGCGGTGTCGTTGACGATCGCCCGCGCGATGCCGGCGAGCGTCGCCAGAAGCACCGTCTGGTAGATCGCCGTGAGGTAGGGTGCGCGGTCCTCGCGTGTGCGGATCGCATGCGCTTCGACCGGCACATCGGTGAAGACGCCCGTTCCGGTGCCGGTCAGCTTCTGGCCGAAGCCGTCCCAGTCGTCCGAGATCGCGATGCCGGGATGGTGCCTTGCGGCCAGCGCCGAGACATGGGCCTCGTCGCTGCGGCGCGCGGAGACGTCGATCCAGTCGGCGAAGATGCTGCCGGTGGTGTAGAACTTCGTCCCGTTCAGCAGCCAGCGGCCATCGACCTCCTGGAGCCGCGTCGAGCGCTTGTCGAGGATGGCGGCGCCCGGCTCGGTGGAGGCGTTGCCGACGATGTCGCCCTTGCCGAACCGCGTCAGCCAGATCGCGCGCGATTCCGGATCGGGATCGCTCAGCCGGTCCTCGACGATGGCGATATGGCCGCGGAAGAGATGCGCGACATTGGAATCGGCCGCGGCAAGCTCGATCAGCAGGCGCAGGAACCCGGCATGGTCGAGCCCGTAGCCGCCGAACTCCACCGGCACCCGCAGCGCGCCGAAGCGCTGCTGCTTGAGCCAGCCGACCTCCTCGAAGGGCAGGCGGCGCTCATGCTCGCGCGCCACCGTGCCCTCGGCGATCCGCGCGAAGATCGGCCGGAACAGGCCCGCCACCGTTTCGAAATCGGGAGCCTGGCGCGCATCGCCACTCGAACGCGCGTCAGCCGTGCCGGCGCGCGCGTGGTCGGCCCGGGATGCGCCGGGGTCGGTCAGGATCGCAGTGATCATTGTCTCAGCCTCGGGTTTAGAGCGTGATTGAGTGCGTCGCCGAGCAGGTTCAGCGCGAGCACGGTGATCATGATGGCGAGGCCGGGGATGGCGGTCTGGTACCAGGCGGTTCGCAGCGCATCGCGCCCGGCCCCGATCATCGTTCCCCAGCTGACATGGTTCGGGTCGCCGAGGCCCAGGAAGGACAGCCCGGCCTCGGAGAGGATCGCGGTCGCGACCAGGATGGAGGCGGCGACGATGACCGGCGTCAGCGCGTTCGGAATGATGTGAACCATGAGGATGCGCCAGTCGCGCATGCCCATGGCGACGAGCGCCTGTACGAACTCGCGGTCGCGCAGCGCCATCACCTCGGCACGGGTCAGGCGGGCGATGCCGGGCCATGCGGTGAGGCCGAGCGCCAGGATGATCGTGTAGATCGATGGGCTGAGAACCGCGACCATCACGATCGCGAGCAGGAATGCCGGCATCGTCTGGAAGAGTTCCGTCACCCGCATCGCGACGTCGTCGATCCAGCCGCCATAGAAGCCGGAGACCGCACCGACCGTGATGCCGATGCCGAGCGAGATGGCCGCGGCAACGCCGCCGACCATCAGCGAGACCGCCGCACCGTGAAACAGGCCGGCCATGATGTCGCGGCCCATCAGGTCGGTGCCGAGCGGATAATCGGCGTCGCTGCCCGGCCAGGTGAAGGGCGCGGCGACCATGTCGAACGGATCCCCGGGATAGAGGAGCGGCGCCATAGCCGCGGCGACGAGCACGAGCAGCACAACGATGCTGCCGGCGATACCCGCCGGCGACGACAGGACCGAGCGCAGGATCGAGGTCCGGGTCATGGGCGCAACCCGATGCGCGGGTCGAGCCAGGCATAGACGACATCGACGACGAGATTGACGGCGACGACGACGAAGGAGCTCAGCAGCATGATCGACAGCAGGAGATTGAGGTCGCGATTGCTGACCGCCTCAAAAGCGAGGCGCCCCATGCCCGGCCAGGCGAACACCGTCTCGACCACCACGGAGCCGCCGAGCAGGGAGCCCGCCTGCAGGCCGACCATGGTGACGAGCGGCAGCAGGGCGTTGCGCAGGCCATGGGTCAGCGCGATCTGGCCCTCGCCCAGGCCCTTGGCGCGGGCGGTGCGGATATAGTCCTGGCTCATCGCCTCGATCATCGAGGCGCGCGTCATGCGGGCGTAGATGGCCACAAAGAGCAGCGCGAGCGTGGTCGCCGGCAGGATCAGGTGGCGCAGCCGGTCGATGAAGAGAGCCGTTCCCGCGAGCGGGACCTGCGTGACCTCCTGGAAGCCCCCGGTCGGCAGCCATTGCAGCTGGACGCCGAACAGCACGATCAGCATCAGGCCGACCCAGAACAGCGGGGCCGAGTAGGCGAGCGTCGCAAGCATCGAGACGATGACGTCGAAGACGCCGCCGGGCCGGCGCGCGGCGGCGAGCCCGAGCGCGGCGCCGATCGCGATCGCCATCACCAGGCTGGTCAGCGCGAGCAGCAAAGTGCCGGCGAGCCGCGCCGTGATCAGGGTCGAGACCGGCACCCCGTAGCGGTGCGAGAAACCGAAATCGAACGCCGCGACGTTCTTCAGATAGACGCCGAGCTGGGTCAGCACCGGCAGGTCAAGCCCGAAGCTGCGGCGAAGCTCGGCGACATAGCCGGCATCGGCCGCCGCTCCGCCCTGCTCGCTGGCCAGCACGTCGGCAAGGTCGCCGGGCGCGAGCTGGAGCAGGAAGAAGTTGAAGGCGATGATCGCGAGGATCAGGGGTACGGCCAGCAAGAGGCGCCTGACGATGAAGGGCAGCATCGCTATCGCTCACTCGGAGGCGAAGTAGACGCCGGCGAAATTATCGGCCCGCTGGTTCGGCGTATCGGTCAGGCCACGCAGGCGCTTGTCGTAGACCGAGAACCAGTCGACCTCGAAAAGCGGGATCAGCGGCAGGTCGCGCTGCACGATACGCTGGACAAGCCGGTAATCCTCGAGCCGCTTCTCGGGATCGACCTGCGTCTGCGCATCCTCGAAGGCAGCGTCGAGCTCGTCGTTCTTGTATTCGGAGACCACGGTCCAGGCCGTGCCGGGCTGGCGCCCCTTCGACCAGAACCGCGTCTCGATGCCCATCTGCGGATCGGCACCGGCTCCGCCCCATGAGCTGATCAGGTCGAAATTATAGTCGGTGAAGACGCTCTTCAGCCAGGTGGTGAGATCCTGGCTGCCGAGCGTCACGTCGATGCCGACGCGGCGCAGCGCCTGGCGCACAAACTCGCCGGTGCGGCGATAGTCGTCGCCATAGGGAATGAAATCATGGGTGAGCTTGAAGCGCCAGCCATCGGCCTTGCGCGGGAAGCCGGCCTCGTCAAGCAGCTGCTCGGCCTTCTTCGCATCGAACGGATATTGCTGGAGGCCTTCGGAAATATGGAAGGGTTTCAGCGAAGACGGAATCGGGCTGACCGAGGGCTTGCCGTAGCCGCCCCAGACCGTCTTCAGCAGCAGGTTGCGGTCGATCGCATGGGCGATGGCCTGGCGGACCTTGAGATGCTGCAGGTAGGGATTCTTGTGATTGGGTTCGAGCCAGAACCAGGTCGGCGAGAACTCGTAGCCGCGCGTGTCGACGGCGAACTTCCCGCCCGCCTTCAGGCGCGCGGCATCGGCGAAGGTGATGGGATGCTGCTGGCCGAACTGGACGGCGCCGGTCTCGAAGGCCGCGGCACGGCCGGCCGCGTCGGGGATGACCTTGAAGACGATGCGGTCGAGATAGGGCTTTCCGGAATCCCAGTAGTTCGGGTTGCGGTCGAGCGCGATGTGGCTGCCGCGGACATAGTCCTTGAAGACGAAGGGGCCGGTGCCGATCGGCTTGGCGTTCCAGGGATTGGAGCGGACATCCGTGCCTTCATAGAGATGCTTCGGCAGCAGCCAGAGCGCCGAGGCGTTGAGGTTGCGGTAGATCACCGGCGTCGGCTGTGACAGCGTCAGCACGACGGTGTGCTCGTCCGGCGTCTCGACCTTCGACAGGGTCTTGAAGATCCGCTTTCCGGTCGAGGAGTATTTGAGCAGGCCTTCCTCGATCGAGAATTTCACATCCGCCGAGGTGAAGGGCTTGCCGTCATGCCAGGTCACGCCCTTGCGCAGCTTGAACGTGAGGGTCAGGCCGTCCCTGGAGAAATCCCAGCTCTCGGCGAGCTG
Organism: Allobosea sp.; assembly: GCF_051860145.1. Lineage (GTDB taxonomy): Bacteria > Pseudomonadota > Alphaproteobacteria > Rhizobiales > Beijerinckiaceae > Allobosea. The sequence continues at coordinate 334,906 of NZ_JBHYEM010000001.1, forward strand.
CGGCTTCAGGCTGCCGTCGAGGGCGTAATCGACGAGCCCGTCATTGATCTTGGTGGCGACGAGGACGATCGGCGTCGCCGTGTTCAGCAGCGGCGACAGGATCGGCGGCTCGGGATGGACGATCGCGTTCAGCGTGCCGCCATGGGCGGGGATCTCCTTCGTCTGCGCCATCGCGCCGGCGGAGCCGAGCAGCAATGCGGCCGTCAGGAAGAAGGCAGGTGCGAGACGGGGCATTCTGATCTCCGAAATGTGCCGGCCAAACCGGCTCAAGCTGTGATGAAAGGGCTCAAAAGGCGCGCAGGCCGAGCGCGGTCGTCGCTTCCTCGACCATCCAGCCGATGCGCTCGTAGTCGCCGCGCCAGTAGACCAGGGCAGCGTCGTTCCGCCCCCGCCTGACCTCGCGGACGCGCCCGATGACGATCGCGTGCGAATGCCGTTCGATCAGCTCTTCGACCTCGCAATCGAGGCTGGCGAGCGCGCCGGCGAGAAGCGGCGCTCCCGTGACGCCGGTCGACCATTCGGCTTCGGCGTAGCGAGCCGCCCCCTTCTCGCCGTTGCGGCCGGCAAAACGGTCCGCGACCTGCTTTTGCGTGGCGGTGAGGAAGTTGACGCCGAAGCTGCGATGGCGCTGCAGCACCGGGAAGCTCGACGAGGCGAGGTTCAGGCCGAACATGATGGTCGGCGGCTCCGCCGACAGCGACGAGATCGACGTCGCGGTCAAGCCGGTGAGATCCTCACCCCGCCCGACGGTGACGACGGCAACGCCGCCGGCGAGCTGGCGCATCGCGGCGCGGAAGTCGGACGAGGTGTCGCGCAGAAGAGCGGCGCGGGTCTGCAAGGTCGTGACGACATTCATCGGATGAACCTCTGATTTGGGAAGCGGATCAACGCTGGTTTCCGGGGCCCGCTCGGCCGCTGCTTCCGGCTGGATGCGCGAAGGCGCGCCGGCGATGCCGCATCGCCTCATGAGCTCGCCGCCCGCTTCTGCGCAGGCTTCTCGTCATTGGCGATCGTCTCGCCGAAGGGGCCGTTATTGACGACGCCGCTGAAGGCCGGCTTGCCGTGGTTGAGCGAGAGCAGCGGGAAGACCAGCTCGGCGAAGCGATAGGCCTCTTCCAGATGCGGGTAGCCGGAGAGGATGAAGCTATCGATGCCGAGCGCCTGGTATTCCTTGATCCGCGCCGCGACCTGTTCGGCGCTGCCGACCAGCGCGGTGCCGGCGCCGCCGCGCACCAGGCCGACGCCGGCCCAGAGATTTGGCGAGATCTCGAGCTTGTCTCGGCTGCCGCCATGCAGGGCCGACATCCGGCGCTGACCTTCGGAATCCATCCGCGCGAAGATAGCCTGCGACCTGGCGATGGTGGCCTCGTCGAGATGGCTGATCAGGCTGTTCGCCGCGGACCAGGCTTCTTCCTCGGTCTCGCGCACGATGACGTGCAGGCGGATGCCGAAGGAGAGCTTGCGCCCCGCCGCTTTCGCCGCCTTGTCGGCGGTCGCGATCTTCTCCGCGACGGCCGCGGGCGGCTCGCCCCAGGTCAGGTACTTGTCGACCGTCTCGGCCGCCACCGCGATTCCCGCCGGCGAGGAGCCGCCGAAATAGAGCGGCGGCCCGTTCTCCTGCGCTGGCGGATAAAGCAATTGCCCGCCATCGACCCGCAAATGCTTGCCCTGATAGGTCACGGTTTCGCCGCGCAGCAGGGCGGAATAGACGGTCAGAAACTCGCGCGTGACCTCATAGCGCTCGTCATGACCAAGGAAGATGCCGTCGCCGGCATTCTCGACGGGGTCGCCGCCCGTGACGACGTTGACCAGCAGACGCCCGTTCGAGACCCGGTCGAGCGTCGCGGTCATGCGGGCGGCGACCGTCGGGGATTGCAGTCCCGGCCGCACGGCGACGAGATAGCGCAGGTTCTGGGTCAGCGGAGCGACCGCCGAGGCGACGACCCAGGAATCCTCGCAGCTCTTGCCCGTAGGCAGGAGCACGCCGTAATAGCCGAGCGCATCCGCCGCCTGGGCGATCTGGCGCAAATAGGCGAAGTCGGTCTGCCGGCCACCGGTCGAGGTGCCGAGATAGCGTCCGTCGCCATGGGTCGGCAGGAACCACAGGATGTTGGCGCTGGGTGCGGGAGGAATGCTCATGAGCAGGCCCCCGGCGTGACGAAAGGCGCCGGCGCGTCGGCCGGCTCGATGATCGCTGACGATGACATGGGCTTGCTGTCGCCGGCCGAAAGGCGGCGTCTCCGATTTTCAGATTGCGTGAAACTGTCCTGGCTCGCCGCGGCCGTTCAGGCCTGCGTCATCCGTTCGGTCAACAGATGCCGGCGCGACAAGACAAGGGAGGCGCCAGAGTGGCTGCCGCAAAGAAAGAAATATCGATCATTGGCGCGTCTCCAAACAGAGGAGCCCACGAATGCATCGTGGTGCTTTTAGCATTATTGACGCGGCGCAAGCTGCTCCAGCAAATCCCGCGAACGGGCCAAGAAACCTAGACCCGATGCATTTATAATTCTTGATGTCGATTCGAACGTCAATGAAACGGCTTTTCAAACTTCGGCGGTTCGGCGGCATATCCGCCTCGCTCCGTCGCCGCAGACGATAGGGTTTTCGCGCGGCGGCCACGCCAGGCTACGATTGAGCTCGGCTTGCGGGCGGGGGAGGAATTCGATGGCCGTCGACATACGCGATGCGGGCGCGGCTGACCTGGCCGGCTGTCACCGCTGCCTTGACGCCGTCGCCCGAGAGGGACGGTGGCTCTCGCGACTGAGCGCGCCGTCAATCGAGCGCTACACAGCCTTCGTGGCCGGCCTGCGGGAGGCCAACGCCCCTCGGATCGTTGCCGTCGACGGCGAGGTGGTCGGCTGGTGCGACATTGCTCCGGACACCTCGCCCGCGCGCGCGCATGTCGGAAGCCTGGGCATGGGTTTGCTCGCGACCCATCGCGGCCAGGGGTTCGGCCACCGTCTTCTCACCCTGGCGATCGACCGTGCGCGCGAGAGAGGCCTCGAGCGCATCGCGCTGTCGGTTCTCCACGACAACGATGCGGCGTCCGCCCTCTACGAACGGCATGGCTTTCGGATCGAGGGACGGCGCATGCGCGACTGGAGACGCGACGGCGTCTACCGCGACAGCATCCTGATGGCCCTCGATCTCTGCCCTGGCGAAGGAGCCGAGACGCCGGGCCACTAGCCATGCGGCCTTGAGTCGGCGTCTCGGCGTCCAGCTTCACTCAGTAGCGGCGATAGCCGTAGCCGGGGCGTGGGCCGTAACCGGGACGCGGACCATAGCCGCGGCCATAGCCATGTCGCGGGCCCGGGCCGTAACCCCGCCCGTATCCGCCGCCGCGCCCATAGCGCTGCTCGCGGTTCGCGTTCTGCATGATCATGAGTCGACGCTGCTTGGCAGCGGTCATGGTGAACTCGACGGCCTGACCATCGAGCTGTCGAGCGGTCGCGGCGGGCAGCGCTTCGCCAGCAAGAGCGGGGCCGGAAGACACGAGGCCTCCGATGGTGAGCGAACCGAGAAGCCCGAGAACGGCAGCAAATTTCATTTCAGTATCCCTATCCCTATCCAGTCGCTCCACCCCGCCGGATACGAGGTGGAACCATCAAGCGACTAACACGGGGAGTTTGGTTTCACCAAGGCGTGTGGAAGGCCAAGCCTGACCTCCGCCAGGTTGCAACCACACAGAGCACGCCCAAACGCGCCCCAAAATCTTGGTGGCGACAAAACCCGGGGTTGACCAACTCATAACTGACGGGTTATTGATTTGATCAATAGCCAGCGAGTTATACGTCCAGATGCAGCAGCCCCACGATATCCTCTTCAAGACGCTCGCCGACCCGACCCGACGGGCGATCTTCGAGCGGCTGTGTCGCGACGGGGAGCAGACGGTCGGGGCGCTGACAGCCGGGTCCGGTGTTTCGCAACCGGCCGTCTCGAAACATCTCGGCGTCCTGAAGCAGTCAGGGCTGGTGCGCGACCGCCAGGCGGGCCGCCGGACGCATTACAGCGCGCAGCTCGGCGCGCTGGCCCCGCTGATCGACTGGACGAGCCAAATGGCCGGATTCTGGGAGAACCGGTTCGACGACCTCGAAGACCTGCTCAAAAGGATGGATCAGTGACCGAAACATCGACCGAAACGCGCTCCGTCACCGTCGAACGGGAGCTCGCTCATCCGCCGGACAAGATCTGGCGAGCGCTCACGCAACCGCACCTCATCGAGGAGTGGCTGATGAAGAACGACTTCAAACCCGTCGTGGGGCACAGCTTCAATCTTCGCGGAGAGTGGGGCGGCGTGCTGGATTGCAAGGTCCTGGCCGTCGAGCCGAACAGGACGCTGTCCTACACGTGGAATTTTGTCCATGACGATGCGGCCTACAATTTGAAAAGCGTCGTCACCTTCACGCTCACCCCGACGGGCGCGGGTACCAGGCTGCGTGTGGAGCAAGCGGGCTTCAGGCCGGAGCAGAAGCAGGCCTATGGGGGCGCCAGGGCGGGGTGGCAGGGCTTCCTCGCGAAGCTGGAGCATGTCTTGGGGGCAACTGGCTGACCTCCGCCAGCCTCCGCGTCAGCCCATCTTCAAGAAGGAGTTCCCATGAACTGGACCATCTGGGTCCGGCAGGCCCACCGCTGGCTGGCGATCGTCTTTACGGCGACCGTCATCGCCAATTTCGTCGCCATGAGCCAGGGGGAGCCTCCCCCCTGGATCGTCTACTCACCGCTTTTGCCGCTGTTTTTGCTCCTGTTCAGCGGTCTGTACCTGTTCGCGCTGCCCTATGCCGCCAAATGGCGCAGGGGGCGGGCGCCGGGATAGGTCGATCGTCGCGGCCGAGCGATCGCACTGACGCAGGTTTTGCCTCGCCCCCGCACGCAAGCACGGGGGCGAGGCAATGGTGATAAATCTCGATCTCGAACCGCCCCCGCCATCCCGGCACGGTCTGGTTCAGGCCAATGCCTGAGCCGCAGGACTATGATTTCTTCGTCATGTTCCAGAAGATCGTCAGCGGCGCATCGACCAGGCCGTCGACCCGATCACGATAGGCGATCGGAGAGAGGAACTGGCCGAGCGGCACATAGGGAATGATCTCCGCCGACCGGATCTGCACCTGCTCGTAGAGCGCCTTGCGCTTGGCCGGGTCGGATTCGCTCGCCCAATCGCTGCGCAGCTTCTCCAGCTTTTCATCACAGGCCCAGCCGAACCAGCCCTTGCCTCCGCAAGGCGCCGTGAGGAGAAAGTTCGCCACGGGGTTGGTCAGCTCGAAGGAGTAGGACCAGGTGTGGAAGATGTTCCAGCCACCCTTGTCCGGCGCAGCCTGGCTGTCCCTGCGCTGGAGCATGGTGGCCCAGTCGATGGCCAGCACGTTCACATTGAACCCGACCTTGCGCATGGTCGCGACCGTGACCTCGGTCAGATCGCGCACGAGCGCCTGGTCGGCGGGCTGCATCACCGTCACCGGCTCGTTCTTGTAGCCCGATTCCTTGAGCAGCTGCTTGGCCTTCTCGATGTTCTGGCTGGCATAGATCTCTGTTCCGGCCTGGGTCGTCGACGGCAATCCGCAGCCGAGGAAGGATTTGCAGGGCAGCCAATTGGCTTTGTCGGGACCGCCGGCCACCGCCATGTACTCGTCCTGGTCGACCATCATCATCAAGGCCTGCCGGGCCTTGGGATTGTCGAACGGAGGATGGAGATGGTTGGGCCGCAGGACGGCCATGATGCCGTTCTTGTTGAGCACGCGCGTCTTCACGCCCGGCCGCTGCTGCAGGACGGGCAACAGGTCCAGCGGCGGTGCCTCATAGATGTCGACCTCGCCAGTGCTCAGAGCCGAGACGGCCGTGGCGGCGTCCGGGATGATGACGAATTCGACACGATCGACATTGACCTTCTTGCCGCCCGAGAAATAGCTGACCGGCTCGGCCCGCGGCACGTAATCGCGATTGCGCTCATAGACGAGCTTGCTGCCGGAAACATATTCGCCGGCTACGAACTTGAAGGGACCGGAGCCGATATTGGCCGTCACGGCCTTCGTCGGCTCGTTCATGGCGTCCTGCTCGCGCATCACGAAGAGCGCGCTGGAGGTCGGCTTGGCGAAGCCTTCCAGGACGAGCGCGGTCGGCTCCGTCGTCTCGACGGTGAAGGTCTTGTCGTCAACGACCGCGACCTTCATGCCGAGCTGGACCAGCCGGGTGCCGACGACGTCGCGCCGGGCCCAGCGCTTGATCGAGGCGACCGCATCGGCGGCCCGGACCGCGCTGCCGTCATGGAACTTCAGGCCCGCGCGCAAGGTCATGGTGTAGACGCGCCCGGACGGATCGCGCGTGACCGTGTCGACCATTTGCGGCTGCGGGACGCCGTTCGCGTCGAGGCTGAACAGCGTATCGTAGACCATGTAGGCGTGCTGTTGCGTGACCGCGATGACGCTGGTCACGGGATCGAAGATCGTCGCCTCCGATTGCGGAACGAAGCGGATGGTCCCGCCTTGCGCCCGCGCCGCGGTGAGGCCGCAAAGAAGCGCGCCTGCGGCGATCGCCGCGATGAAACCGTGTCGGATGTTCATGTCGAATTCCCCTCTTTTTGGTTGTGGTGTCGGCCGATGCTTGTCTCCAGCGAGGCGAGGAACATCGATCTCAGGACAGCGTGTCCTTGTAGATGCGCCCGTCCTTCATGATCAGGTCGAGGCGCTCGCCCTGCCCGACCAGCAGATCGAGATCGTCCAGCGGATTGCCGTCGACCGCGATGAGATCGGCCCGGGCGCCGACGGCGACGACGCCGATCTCTCCGACCATCCGGAACAGCTCCGCCGCATAGACTGTCGCTGAGCGGATCACCTCGATCACGGGGAGAACCTCCGCCCTGATCTTGAACTCCAGCGTCTGGTGGCGATGCAGCGGCCCGATCAGATCGGTGCCATACGCCATGTTGAGCTTGTGCTTCGCCGCGATCTCGAGCGACCGGCTGCCGACGTCGAGGACGGTCTTGATCTTGGCGTGGAGCTCGGGAGGCATGCCGATCTCGAGCCCCTCGCGCCACATCGTCTCGTAGGCGACGAGGGTCGGCACCATGAAGGCATCGCGCTCGGCGATCAGGCTCGCGGCCTCGTCGTCGAGGAAGTTGCAATGCTCGACCGAGCGGACGCCGTATCTCACCGCCCGGGCGATCTGGCGCGCCGTATAGGTGTGGGCCATGACATAGCGGTTTGCCATCGCGGCCTCCTCGACGGCCGCGCGGATCTCCTCCTCCGAGAATTGATCGCTGTCGATCGGGTCGGTGTAGGAGGCGATCCCGCCCCCCGCCATGATCTTGACCTGGCTCGCGCCGCGCCTGATCTCATCGCGCGCAGCCGCTCGCACCTCGGCCACGCCATTGCAGATGCGGCCGAGGCCGGGGACCGCATAGTGGTCGTCATAAACGTTCTCGCCGGCGCCGCGCATGTCGCCATGTCCGCCCGATTGCGAGAGAGCCTTGCCGCTATAGAGGATGCGCGGCGACGGGATGAGATCCTCCTCCACCGCGCGGGCCAACCCGAACTCGGCCCCGCCGCCATCGCGCACGGTGGTGAAGCCGCGCATCAGCATGCCCTGCAGGATCGGGAGGGCGCGGATCGCGGTGTAGAAGGGCGACCAGGTCGTCAGCAGCTTGAAGCTGTTCATCGGGACGATGACATGGACATGCGCGTCGCAAAGACCCGGCATCAGCACGCGGCCGCGCAGATCGATGCGCCGGGCGCTCGAGGCGCCGACCCCGGGCTCGCCGATCTCGGCGATGCGCCCGTCGCGGATCAGAACCTCGCGCTCGGAGGACACGCTGCCCGCCAGCACGTCCATGATGCAGGCATTGGTGAGGAGGATGTCGTCCATGGCTGCTCTCGTCGATCGATGCGTAAGGAACTGGCGGCTCAGTTCGGCGGCGCGGCTGCGACCGCCGGACCGAGTAGATTTCCAATGAGCTGGAGAAGCCGCAGCTCGGACGGGGTAAAGGCGCGTCCGCCCGCGACATTGAACAGGCCGACGATGCGGCCATTCGCGCCGGGGACGGGGATATTCGCGAGACAGCGACCGCCGAGCGAGCCGACCAGCTCGAAATCCGGGAAATGCACCGCGATCTCCGCCGGCGTCTCGGCGATGAAGACCTCGGCACGATCGACGACGCGATCCCGCCAGGGCGAGGAGCCGAGCGGCTTAGCGACGCCGACGGGATAGGCTTGCGGCACGCTGCTGAAGAGACGGCATGACAGGCCGCCCTCATCGAGCCGCAGGATGGTGGAATAGCTGCGCGCAACGAGCCGCTCGGCCGCCTGATCGGCAGCGGCGAATGCCGCGGCTGGCCCCTCACCAAGCCCCCAGGCAAGCTTTGCGGCATGGCGACAGAGCTCTGGCCAGATCGCGAAAAGGGTGTCGGGCTCAGCCATGACTGCCCTCCACGGGCCAGGTGTCGCCGATGCGGTAACCCGTCGGAAAGGGGTCCGTCGGATCGAGCACGTATTGATGGAACGCCGTCAGCCAGGCCCGGCCCGTGATGCTGGGCACGATCGCCGGGCGGCCGGCGACCTCCAGGGTCTCCTCGATGCGTCCGACGAATTCGCTGTCGATGATCGAGCGGTGGATGAAGGTCTCGCCGACTGCGATCTGGCCGCGGGCATGCATCACGGCCAGCCGCGCGCTGGTGCCCGTTCCGCAGGGCGAGCGGTCGAGCCGGCCGGGCGAGACGACCACGGTGTTGCGGGCCGTCAGACCGCGCTCGCCGCGCTCGACGGGGCCAGCGAAAAGGGTCTGGTTGATCGTATGGATCTCGGCATTTTCCGGATGCACGGCCGGGCACTGCTCGGCCGCGGCAGCCTTGATGCGCTCGCCCACCGCGACCAGGTCCTTCGCCTCCGAGGGATCGAGACCGAAACCAAGCGCCTTCGCATCGACCAGCGCGTAGATCATCCCGCCATAGGCGACATCGACATTGATCGGCCCGAGCCCGGCAACCTCCACGGGCTGGTCGAGCCCGAAGACGAAGCACGGCACGTTGCGCAAGGTGATGCTTTCGCAGCGCCCGCCGGCACAGGCCGCCTTCACCCTAATCAGGCCGCCCGGCGCCTCCAGGACGAACTCGGTCACCGGCTCGACCATCGGCACCATGCCGGTCGCGAGCAGCGCCGTCGCGGTGCAAATGGTGTTGGAGCCGGACATCGGCGGGTACGACGCCGATTCCATGATGATGAAGCCGGCGACAGCTTCAGGATTCGACGACGGCAGCACGAGGTTGACGCATTGCGTCACCTTCCCACGCGGTTCGTGCAGCAGGAACTGGCGCAGCTCGTCGGCCTTCGATTCAAGATGGCGCGCCTTCTCGAACATCGTCCGGCCAGGCACGTCGAGGACACCGCCGGTGATGACCTCGTTGAGCTCGCCCTCGGTGTGCATGCCGACCACCGTGATCATTCGACTGAACTGCATCGCCCCGTCCTGACTCTGCCGGAAATCCTGCTGGAGGTGCCCGCCTCACCAGGCGGTCATGCCGCCATCGACCGTGAAAAGCGCGCCCGTCGCAAAGGACGAATCCTCGCAGGCGAGCCAGAGCATCATCGAGGCGATCTCTTCGGGCGCCCCCATCCGGTTCATCGGCGCGCGCGCCTTGAGCGCAGCGACGAACGCCTCGGGATCGGGCACCGTTTCGAGCATCTTCTCGTAATAGCTCGACCAGATCACACCCGGCGCGACCGCGTTGACCCGGATCGAATCCCCCGCGTAGTCGAGCGCCATGGCGCGGGTCAGCGCTGCCACACCGCCCTTGGCCGCGACATAGGCCGCGCGCGCCCGGATCCCGACCTGGGCGACGTTCGAGGCGGTGTTGACGATGGCGCCGCCGCCGCGCTCGCGCAGCAGCGGAATGGCGTGTTTGGAGCAGAGATAGACGCTCTTGAGATTGATGGAGACGATGTCGTCCCAATCGCTCTCCGCAATCGAGACGACGTCGCCGATCAGCCCCTTCCCGGCATTGTTGACCAGGATGTCGAGGCCCCCGAAGGCTTCCCGGGTGCGGGCCATCATCGCCATCACCTCGGCCTCCACCCGCACGTCGACGGTCACCGCGATCGCTGCGTCCCCGATCTCGCTCGCGACGGCTCGCGCGCCCTCGCCATTCCAATCGGCCACGACGACACGGGCGCCCTCGACGGCAAAGAGCTTGGCAGTGGCGGCGCCTATTCCGGCGGCTGCGCCAGTGACGATGGCGATCTTTCCTTCAAGACGCATAGTGATCCTCTGGATGTCGATGCCGGATCGCGGCCTGGGCCGTCCGGAAGCGGTTATCTGCCGGCGTTCAGGTCTTCTCGCTGCCGGGCGCAAAAACCGTCCGGCGTTCGATCTCGGCCACATCGGCAGGCCTCGGAAAGGGTGTCGGGTCGACGCCGCCGATCTGTTTCGGCCGGCCGATGGCCTCGAAGAAATCCTCGAGCCCGTTGGGCACGATCAGCCAGACCCAGTGCAGCTCGCCCTCGCCGTCATTGATGAACTTGTGCCGCCGGTTCTTGCCGACGAAAATCGTCACGCCCGGCTTCAGCTCGTGCTCGACCCCGTCGATCAGCGCCTTGCCGGTGCCCGAGATGAAGTGGAGCACCTCCTCGTTGCGGTCATGGGCGTGCTCGCGGACGAAGCCGCCAGGCGGCAGCGTCTGCGTGCCGAGGCCGACCGGGTGCTCCATGTCGACGAGGCGTGGCGCGACCCTGACCGAGATGTGCCCGTTGGCAGGCTCCGGCTGCCAATAATTGTCGCCGCCCTCGGGCGGCAGGATCATGACCGCTCCACCCCGACTATTTCCGCGCTGCGTCTCCATGGGAAACCTATCGATCTGGCGCGCCGCCCGGGCGCGTTTGAACCTCTGCCGGTGCTCCGCCGCTCGCGTCGCTCTATGCGTCCGAAACGGTGTTGATAGAGAATGTAAAGGTTTTCATTTTTGCGCAAGCACTGATTTCGGCATTCCGGGTTTTGTCTCATATCGAAAGGCGGGCTCTCGGTCCGGCGGTCGAGGCCCGCAGGACGAGGCGGGTCGGGAGACAGAGTCCCTCGGCGGGGCCGCCCTCGAGAGCAGCGACGATCCGCTCGCCGGCGATGCGCCCCATCGCGTCGGCTCCGATTGCGATCGTCGTCAAGGGCGGGTCGAGCAAAGCCGCGAAATCGAGATCATCGAAACCGGTTACCGAGATGTCGTCCGGAACGGTCAGCCCGGCGCTGCGGCAGGCGTGAAGCACGCCAAAAGCCAGGATGTCGCTGCTGCAGACGATCGCCGTCGTGCGCGGATGATCGGCCCGGATCTCGCCAAGGGCATCGATGCCGTGCTGGAACGTGTAGCGCTTCTCGATGACCGGGCCCGCTTCGATGCCGGCCTCGGCGAGAGCCGCGTGAAAGGCCCCGACCCGCGCCATCTGCCGGTCATTGCCCCGGGTCGGCCCCGCCAGCATGGCCAGGTGCCTGTGCCCGAGGCTCAAAAGATGATCGATCACGGCGCGCATGGCGGCGGCGTTGTCGAAGCCGACGGCGGGATGGTCCCGCTCGGACGCGAAGGAGTAGGTCTGGACGACCGGCGTCCTCTTCGTCTTCAGGAAATGCCGGAGCTCGTCATCCTCGATCGAGCCGACGATCATCAAGGCCTCGGCCCCGCGTTCTACGACCTGCTTGATCGAGGCCGCGACATGGGTGTTGTCGAAGCCGACAGCCAGGACGACCACCGTGTAGCCGGAGGCCGACATCTGCGCCTGAAAGGCGTTGACGAGCCTCGCGTAAATCGCGTGGTCAAGCGTCGGAATGACAGCCCCCACGATATGCGTTCGTTGCAAGCGGAGCGCCTTGGCGGCCGAATTCGGAACATAGCCGAGCGCATTGGCCACCTCGAGAATCCGCTTGCGAACGTCCTCACGGACGAGCGCCGGCTCGTTGAATGCCCGCGAAACGGTGGCAATCGAGACGCCGGCGCTCTCAGCGACCCGGAAAACACCTCGCTTCTCGGCCATTTCTGCTGGGGCTCCCGGATCCGCCGCGTGATCGGCGATCATCAGTAACCGCAGCGTGAAGGCTGCGCTACCGCATTGCGCGCGCTTCGAGGCGCGCGCAATGCGGTCACCCGCGAGTTTCCCGGCTCATTTCAGATCGTCATGCGCGGTTTCCCGCAATGTGAGGATCACCAGCGTCGAGATCAGGGCGGCCGCCATGACGTAGAATGTCGGCGCGAGCGGCGAGCCGGTGGCACTGATGAGCCATGTCGAGATGAAGGGCGAGAACCCGCCGAAGATCGCCGTGGCGAGACCAAAGCCGACCGACATGCCGGTGGTCCGTAAATGCGTCGGGAACATCTCCGACATCGTTGCCGGAGCAACGCCGGCGAAGATGGCGATCAGCAGCCCCGAAGCGACGATGGCGGCGAAAACCGTCAATGGCGAAGCCCCGCCCAGCAAGATGCCGAACAAGGGATAAGGCAGGATCAGGAAAGCGATGGCGCCGGCCAGCAAGAGCGGCCTGCGCCCGATGCGATCGGAGATCAGCCCCCAGGCCGGAATTGCCAGCATCATCACGAAGAGCCCGGCCGTATTGGCCCAGAGCGCCGCGGCCGGCGAGGTTCCGGCATATTTCGGCAGGAAGCTCGGCAGGTAGTTCAGGAAGACATAGAACGAGACCGTCCAGACGATGGACAGCCCCATCGTCTTGGCGCCCATCAGCCAGGGCGAGGCGTCGCCGCCAGCGCCAGCCGGCGCCTTGACGGGAACGGCGCTGGCCTGCTCGAAGACCGGCGTCTCGTCGACCTTGCTGCGCAGATACCAGCCGAGCGGCGCTATCACGAGCCCGCCGAAAATGAAGGGCAGACGCCAGCCCCAGCTATCCAAGGCCTCCGGTGTCAGCACGGATGTCAGCATCGCCGCGGCGCCCGAGCCGAGCAAGGTGCCCCCGATCGTGCTGCATTGCTGCAGGCTGCTGAAGAGCGCCCTGCGCCTTGGCGGCGCCCACTCGACGAGGAAGGCTACCGCATTGCCGAGTTCGCCACCGGCCGAGAAGCCCTGCAGCAGACGCCCCAAGATCAGCAGCAGCGGCGCCGCCACGCCGATTGTGGCATAAGGCGGGATCAGGCCCATCAGCAGGGTGCCGAACCCCATCAGCGGCATCGCGATGAGCAAAGCCAGCTTGCGCCCGCGCGTATCACCGAGCCGCCCGAAGAAGATCGCGCCGATCGGCCTTGCGACGAAGCCGATGCCGAACGCCGCGAAGGTGCTGAGCAGGGCGGTGGTCTCATCGCCGGCGGGGAAGAAGTTCCTGGCGATGACCGTGGCGAGAAAGGCGTAGGTCGCGAAATCGAACCATTCGAGCGCGTTGCCGACCACGATCGAAACTGCGGCACGGCGCCGCTCCGCATGCAGCCCTCCGGCGAGATTTCCAGGATTGGCGAGGGTGTCCGTCGACATGCTGTTCCCCTTGTTTTGACGGATGCGACTTGTGCTGCCGAGGAACGCTCGGCAAGCAGAAAGAAAACGTTTACATCCACGATCATCGCCATAATGCGCCACATTTTTGCTAAGTAAACCTTTTCATTTCCTGAAAAGGTGGATTCCGCGACCGAGACCGGGGCGCCCTGCTTTTCACGATCGGCCGCAACAGATTCCTTCGATCCTACTCGTCAGATCGAGATCAGAGCCAAGGCGGCGCCACGCGTCGGCATTGGCTCGATGCGCGGGCAGCCCCTTCCGTTCCGGCTCTGATTCAGGAACAATTCGCCACCCTATGCATTCCCGAAACAGCAGGGGGACATCGATGGGCCTACGCGATCTGCGACGGGATTACCTGACCAAGCCGCTGTTCCGGTGGGCGGGTGGCGTTCTGCCGCCCATCTCGGAGACCGAGCGCGACGCGATCGACGCCGGCACGGTCTGGTGGGATGGCGAGCTCTTCTCGGGCAATCCCAGATGGGAGAAGCTTCTGGCCCTGCCGCCGGCCAAGCTGACGGCGCGCGAGCAGGCCTTCATCGACGGACCGGTCCGCCAGCTCTGCGCCATGATCGACGATTGGCAGATCACCTGGCGGGATCACGACCTGCCGAAGGAGGTCTGGTCCTTCATGCGCAAGCAGAAGTTCTTCGGGATGATCATCCCGGAGAAGTTCGGCGGGCTCGGCTTCTCGAACACGATGCATTCGGAGGTGGTCCGGACCGTCTCGACCGCCAGCGTGGTCGCAGGCGTCACCGTCATGGTCCCGAACTCGCTCGGCCCCGGCGAATTGTTGCTGCATTTCGGCACGCAGGAGCAGCAGGACTATTGGCTGCCGCGCCTCGCCGACGGCCGCGAGATCCCGTGTTTCGGCCTGACCTCGGAGGATGCGGGCTCGGATGCGGCCGCGATGACCGATCTCGGCGTGGTCGAGGAAGGCGAGCACGAGGGCAAGCGCGTGCTCGGCATCAGGCTGAACTTCCACAAGCGCTACATCACGCTGGGGCCCATCGCGACGGTGATGGGGCTGGCGTTCAAGCTGCGCGATCCCGACAATCTGCTCGGCGAAGGCGTCGAGCGCGGCATCACCGTCGCCCTGATCCCGACCGCGACGGCTGGCGTCAGCCATGGCGAGCGGCACCTGCCCCAGTTCACCCATTTCCAGAACGGCCCGCTTTACGGCAAGGACGTCTTCATCCCGCTCGACTGGGTTCTCGGCGGCCAGAAGCAGATCGGCCAGGGCTGGACGATGCTGATGACTGCGCTCGCGGCCGGGCGCGGCATCTCGCTGCCCTCGCAATCGGCCGGCTCGGCTGCGATGTGCGCGCGCGTCACCGGCGCCTATGCCCGCATCAGGCGCCAGTTCAACGTCGCGATCGGCGATTTCGAGGGCATTCGCGAACATCTCGCCGATCTCGCCGCCAACGCCTATCTGATCGACGCCGCCCGCCGCCTGACGGTCGCGGCGCTCGACGAGGGCCACAGGCCGTCGGTGGTCTCGGCGATCATGAAATACCACGCGACCGAACACATGCGCCGCTCGGTCGAAAAGGCCATGGATATCCATGGCGGCAAGGGCATCATCGACGGGCCGCGCAACTATCTCGGTGGGCAACACCGCTCGGTGCCGATCGGCATCACCGTCGAGGGCGCCAATATCCTCACCCGCAACCTGATGATCTTCGGCCAGGGCGCGATCCGCTCGCATCCCTATATGCTCGCCGAGCTGGAGGCGCTGTCCGATCCCGACCGGAAGGCCGGGCTCGATGCCTTCGACCGCAGCTTCTGGGCACATGCCCGCCACGCGCTCGGCAATGCGTTCCGCAGCCTCGGTCGGGGCTGGACGGGCAGCCGCCTCGCGCCGGCGCCGGACAATGTCGCGCTGCCGCATCACTGGCGGCAATTGTCGCGCCTCGCATCCGCCTTCGCGCTCCTGTCCGACCTCGCCCTGCTGACCCTCGGCGGCGCGCTCAAGCGCCGGGAGATGCTCTCGGCGCGCATGGGCGACATCCTGGCCGAGCTCTATCTGCTGGGCGCGGCGCTGAAGCGCTACGAGGACGAGGGACGGCAGGAGGAGGACCGGCCGATCGTCGACTACATCATGCTACAGGGCGTCGACCGGATCGCGGTCGCGTTCGACGGCGTTCTCGCGAACCTGCCGGCGCGCTGGGCAAGCTGGCTCGTCCGCTTCCTCGCCTTCCCTGCCGGCGTGCCCTATGCGACGCCTCCGGACGAATTGACGAACAGGGTCGCGGCGACCTTGCTGGAGCCCTCCGCACAGCGCGAGCGCCTGACGCCCGGGCTCTATCTCGGCGAGGGGCGCGAGGACCATCCGGCCCGCCACCTCGAAGAGGCGTTCCGGCTCGTCGCAGCCTGCGCGCCAGCGGAACAGAAGATGCGCAAGGCCAGGATCCGCGATGCCGAGGAGGCCCACAGCCGCGGCGTGATCGACGCGGAGGAGTTGGCCCGGCTCGGCGAGGCCCAGGCCGCCGTGCAACGCGTGGTGGCGGTCGACGCCTTCCCGATGGAGGAGGTCTCGCCGCTCGCAAAGCAGCATCGAACCGAGCGGCCGAAGCCGAGGCCGCGGCGCGAGGCGGCTGCCCGGCGCGAGGCGGCCGAATGATGGCCGAGCGCGTCAGGAAAACTGCAAGCCCCTCGCGCAAAGCCAGGCCGAGCGGCGAAAGCATCGCGGCGGGGCGCCCGGTCTATATCGTCGATGGCGCGAGGACGCCGTTCCTGCGCGCCAGGGGAAAGCCCGGGCCGTTCACGCCGGTCGATCTCGCCGTGCAATGCGGCAGGCCGCTCCTCGCCCGGCAGCCCTTCGGAGCCGACGCCTTCGACACGGTCATTCTCGGCTGCGTCAACGTCATCGCCGACGAGATGAACCCGGCCCGCGTCGCGGCGCTGCGGCTCGGCATGGGCGAGGCCATGACGGCCTTCACGGTCCAGATCAATTGCGGCTCCGGCATGCAGTCGATCGACACCGCGTTCCGGACGATCGAGGCGGGCAAGGCGGAGCTGATCCTGGCCGGCGGCGCGGAAGCGCTGAGCCATGCGCCGCTGGTGCTAAACCGCGGCGCGACGGAATGGTTCGCGCGCTTCGCCACGGCGAAAAGCCTCAGTCAGCGGCTGGCGGCGCTCGGGGGCCTGCGCCCCAGCTTCCTCAAGCCGGTGATCGGGCTGGAGCGCGGCCTGACCGACCCGGTCACCGAGCTCAACATGGGCCAGACCGCCGAGGTGCTGGCGCATCTCTTCGAGATCTCGCGCGCGGCTGCCGACGCCTATGCGCTCGAAAGCCATCGGCGCCTGGCGAAGGCGCAGGAGGAAGGGCGCCTGGCCTCGGAGGTGCTGCCCGCGATCGCGCCGGACGGCAATGTCTACGAGGCCGATGACGGCGTGCGCCCCGACACCTCGCTCGAGAAGCTCGCCAGGCTCGGCCCCGTCTTCGAGAAGCCCTATGGCAAGGTCACGCCCGGCAATTCCTCGCAGATCACCGACGGCGCCTCCTGGGTGATCCTCGCCTCGGAGGCTGCGGTCGCGCGGCACAAGCTCGCCCCGCTGGCGCGCATCGTCGACAGCGAATGGGCCGGGCTCGATCCCTCGATCATGGGGCTCGGGCCGGTGATGTCGGTGACGCCGCTATTGGAGCGGCACCGGCTGACGCGGCCGGATATCGGCCTCTGGGAGCTCAACGAAGCCTTCGCCGCGCAGGTCCTGGCCTGCCTGGCCGCCTGGGAGAGTCCCGAATTCTGCCGGGACGTGCTCGGCCTCGACGACGCTTTCGGGCGCATCGAGCACCGGCGGCTCAATGTCGATGGCGGCGCGATCAGCCTCGGCCATCCGGTCGGCACGAGCGGCAACCGGATCGTGCTCCACCTGGCCCAGGCGCTACGCCAGCACGGCGAGCGGCGCGGCATCGCGACGGAATGCATCGGCGGCGGCCAGGGCGGCGCAATGCTGCTGGAGGCGGCATGAACCCTGTCCTGAACGGCGTGCGCGCGGCGCTGCGCGATCGCGAGATGGAGCGGGGCCCCGGTTCTCTCGTCAAGGAGCTACGGCATTGGCGGCTGGCGGCGGAGGACGGCATCGCCTGGCTGACGCTCGACCGTGCCGGCGAAAGCGCGAACACGCTGTCCGAAGAGGTCCTCATCGAGCTGAATGAGATGCTCTCCACGGTCATGGAGACCGGCGCGCGCGCACTCGCCATCCGCTCGGCCAAGGTCAGCGGCTTCGCGGCGGGAGCCGACATCCGCGAATTCAGAGGCATCACCGATGCCGCCACGATCGAGGAACGCCTGCGGCAGGCGCATCGCGTCGTCGATCGCCTCGCGGGCCTCGCGATCCCCACCGTCGCGGTGATCCATGGCCATTGCCTCGGCGGCGGCCTCGAACTGGCGCTCGCCTGCCGCTTCCGCATCGCGCTTCCCGATGCGAAGCTCGGCTTCCCCGAAATCCTGCTCGGCCTGCATCCGGGATTGGGCGGAACATTCCGCCTGCCTGGCCTGATCGACCCGTTCCAGGCGATGACGATGATGCTGACGGGCGCGTCGGTTTATGCCGGCAAGGCGAAGCGGCTCGGGCTCGTCGACGCCGTGGTCGAGGAGCGGCACGTCGCCGCCGCGGTCGAGGCCGTCGCGGCGGGCCGGCTGAAAAGCGGGGCGCAGCACTGGAAGGTGAACGCCTTCAACCTCTCCCTGGTCCGCAGGTTCGCGGCCAAGCGCATGCGCGCCGAAGCCGAGAAGAAGGCGCCGGCCCGGCACTATCCGGCGCCCTCCCGCCTGATCGCGCTCTGGGAGGAGCACGGCGCCGAGCAGGACACGCTGCAGGATGCCGAGATCCGCTCCTTTGCCGAGCTCCTGACAGGCGAAACCGCGCAGAACCTGATCCGCGTCTTCTTCCTGCGCGAGGGCTTGCGGGCGAACGGCAAGGGCGAAAGCGGCATGTCCCATGTCCATGTCGTCGGAGCCGGCGCGATGGGGGCGGAGATCGCCGCCTTGTGCGCCGCCCGCGGCCTGCGCGTCACGCTCGCCGATCTCGACGCGAAGGCGCTGGGGAAGGCGATCCGAACCGCGAGCACGTTCTACGACCGCAAGCTTCACGCAAGGATCGAGCGGCGCGACGCGCTCGACCGGCTGATGCCCGACCTCGCCGGAGACGGCGTCGCGCGCGCCGATCTGGTGATCGAGGCGATCGCCGAGAAGACCGAGGCCAAGCGCAAGCTCTTCGAGGCGATCGCGCCGCAGCTGAAGCCGGGCGCGATCCTCGCGACCAATACCTCCAGCATCCCGCTCGACACGCTGCGCGAAGGGCTGCCGCATCCCGAACGGCTGGTCGGCATCCACTTCTTCAACCCCGTGACGAAGATGGACCTCGTCGAGATCGTCTCGCACGACCGGGCGGATGACGAGGTCCTGAACCGGGCGCGCGCCTTCACGGGCTCGATCGGCAAGCTTCCGGCGCCGGTGAAGAGCTCACCGGGCTTCCTCGTGAACCGGGCTCTCACCCCCTATCTCGTCGAAGCCTTCCTGATGCTCGACGAGCGCGTCGCCAAGGAAACCATCGATCGCGCGGCCACCGATTTCGGGATGCCGATGGGGCCGATCGAGCTCGCCGATCGTGTCGGCCTCGATATCGGGCTGGAGGTTGCGCGCAGCCTCAGGCAGGCCTTTCCCGACGAGGTGCCGGAGGTTCCAGGCTGGCTCGCGGCCAAGGTCGAGGCGGGCGAGCTCGGCGCCAAGTCCGGCAAGGGGCTCTACGACTACGACGACAAGGGCAGGCCGAAGAAAGCCGAGGCGGGCGAGCCGCCGGCGGATGCAGCCGACCGGCTGATCCTGCCGATGCTCAACACCTGCGTCCGGCTGCTGCGCGAAGGCGTGGCGCCGGACGCCGACACGATCGACGGCGCCATGATCTTCGCCACCGGCTTCGCGCCGTTCCGCGGCGGCCCACTGCATTACGCCAGGAGCCGCGGGATCGACGAGGTCGTCGCGACCCTGATGCGCCTCGAGGAGAGATACGGGCCGCGCTTCGCGCCCGACGAAGGGTGGCGGACGCTGCGCGCCGAGAGCTAGTCATGGCCCGGCCGCAGGTTCACGACGATCCCGATGCGATTGCCGACCGGATCGTGGAGGCGCTGGACGGCAAGGTCGTGCTCGGGCTTCCGCTCGGTCTCGGCAAGGCGGGACGCATCGCCAACGCCCTTTATCGCCGTGCCGCTGCCGACAAGGCGGTCTCACTCGACATCTTCACGGCGCTGACGCTCGAGCCGCCGGCCCCGCAGGCCGATCTCGAGCGGCGTTTCCTGGAGCCGATCATCGAGCGGCTGTTCGGGCGCTATGAGCGGCTGGCCTATGCGCAGGCCCTGCGCGACGGCAAGCTGCCGGCCAACATCACCGTCAGCGAGTTCTTCCTGCTCGCCGGGCGCTGGCTCGGCGTCCCCTCCGCCCAGCAGCGCTATGTCTCCGCCAATTATACCCATGCGGCGCGGATGCTGCTCGACAAGGGCGTCAACGTCATCGCCCAGCTCGTCGCGAAGACGCCCAGTGGGGAACCCGGCTACAGCCTGTCCTGCAATACCGACATCACGCTCGACATCCTGCCGGCGCTGCGGGCCGACGGCCGGCGCTTCATCCTCGCCGGCGAGGTCAGTTCGCAACTGCCCTTCATGGGCGGCAAGGCCGTGCTGTCGGAGGAGGCGTTCGAGCTAGTTCTGGACCGGCCGCAGGACGAACCCGGCCTGTTCGTGGTGCCGAAGCAGCCGGTTTCCGACGCCGACCACGCCATCGGCATCCATGCCGCCTCGCTCGTCAAGGATGGCGGCACGATCCAGATCGGGATCGGCTCGCTCGGCGACGCCCTGACCGCCGGCCTGATCATGCGGCACAGGGCGCCCGAGCTCTTCGAGCGCACGCTCGCCGCGCTCTGCCACGGCAGGATTCCGCCGAACCGCGAGACGCGGCCCTTCGAGCGGGGGCTCTATGCCGCGAGCGAGATGTTCGTCGACGGCTTCATGGAGCTCTACCGGTCCGGCATCCTGAAGCGGCAAGCGGAGGACGGGGCGCTGCTCCATGCCGGGTTCTTTCTCGGCACGGAAGCATTCTATGCCTTCCTGCGCGACCTGTCGGAGCAGGAGCGCACGCTCTTCCAGATGCGCGGCATTTCCTTCGTCAACGAACTGCATGGCGACGAGGACCGCAAGCGGCGCGACCGCGCGCATGCGCGTTTCGTCAACAACGCGATGATGACGACCCTGCTCGGCGACACGATCTCCGACGGGCTGGAGGACGGGGCCGTCGTCTCCGGTGTCGGCGGGCAGTATAATTTCGTGGCCCAGGCCTTCGCGCTGGACGACGCGCGCTCGATCATCACGCTGAACGCGTCGCGTGCCTGGAGGGGGCGGCGCCAGTCCCGCATCCTGTGGAGCTACGGCCACACCACCATCCCGCGCCACCTGCGCGACGTCGTCATCACCGAATACGGCGTCGCCGATCTGCGCGGCGCGAGCGACCGCGACTGCATCGCAGCCATGCTCGGCATCACTGATGCCGCCTTCCACGGCGATCTGCTGCGCCAGGCCCGATCGGCAGGCAAGACCGAGGGCGGTTTCGCGCTGCCGGCGCAGGCGGCCGCCAACACGCCGGCATTCGTGTCCCGGGCCCTGCGGGAGGCGAAGGCAGCGGGCTTCTGCGAGGACTATCCGCTGGGCAGCGATTTCACCCCGGTCGAACAGAACCTGCTCTCGGCGCTGTCGCTGCTGCGGGAGCGCACGGCATCGCGCGGCGGCATGCTGAAAACTGCGGTGTCGGCATTGGCGTCGGGCGGCGAGCGGCAGCAAAGCCACTCGGCCGAACTGCAACGGATGCGGCTGGACAAGGCCTCGGGGATCCGCGAGCGCCTGTCCGGTCGCTTGCTCGTCTGGGCGCTGGACCAGAGAAGCGGCGAGGACGGTTAGGCCGCTGGCACGGCCTTCTTCTGCCCGCTCATCGCCAGCAGCACGAGGATGAACGAGGCCGCCGTCAGCAGGGTGGAGATCGAGGCGATGGTCGGGTCGATCTCGTCGCGCAGCGCGGTGAACATGCGCTTGGTCAGGGTCT
The DNA here is from genome assembly GCF_051860145.1 of Allobosea sp. Lineage (GTDB taxonomy): Bacteria > Pseudomonadota > Alphaproteobacteria > Rhizobiales > Beijerinckiaceae > Allobosea. The sequence goes on from NZ_JBHYEM010000001.1 coordinate 356,450, forward strand.
GGTACTGACCGCCCGAGACGAAGAGCGCGATGATGGTCTCGTCGATGGCCGAGATGAAGGCGAAGATGCCGCCGGCGAAGACGCTCGCCTTGATCTGCGGCAGGGTGACGGTCAGGAAGGCGCGGAAGCGGTTCATGCCGAGGCTGCGCGCCACCATCTCCTGCGTCTTGTCGAAGCTCTGCAGCCCGGCGATGACGGAGGTGATGACATAGGGCAGGCCGAGCATGACATTGGCGAGCACCAGCCCGGCCAGGGTCTGGATCAGGCCGAGCTTGGCGTAGATGAAGAAGACGCCGATCGCGATGATGATGATCGGCACGATCAGCGGCAACATCAGCACCATGTGCAGCGAGCGCATCAGCCGGCTCTGCGAGTTGCTGATCGCGTAGGCGGCGGCCGTCCCCAGCGGCGTCGCGACGAGAACCGTCAGCACGCCGATCGTCAGGCTCATCCGCGTTGCCTGCATCCAGTTCGGATTGCCGAAATACTCCTCGTACCAGCGCAGCGAGAAGGAGGGCGGCGGGAAGGTCAGGAAGCGCGTGCCGGAGAACGACATCGGCACGATGATCAGCAAAGGCAGGATCAGATAGATCAGCACCAGCCCGACGAAGAGGCCGAAGACGAGGCGCGGCAGGAGCGGCGGTTTCATTTCTGCCCCAGCATCTTGTCGAGGGGGATGATGCGGCCGACGATCGCGAAGATCGCCAGCACGCAGACGAGCAGCACGACGCCGACGGCGCTGGCCGCGCCCCATTGATTGTAGAGCTCGACATTCCGGCTCACGACCATCGAGATCATGATGGTGCGCCCGCCGCCGAGCAGTTCCGGCGTGATGTAGAAGCCGAGCGTCAGCACGAAGACGAGCGTCAGGCCGGCGACCACGCCAGGCAGCGACAGCGGCAGGAAGACGCGCAGGAACGTATGAAGCGGCCCGCCGCCGAGGCTGGCGCCGGCCAGCATCAGCTCGCGCGGGATCTTCTGCATGGTCGAATAGAGCGGCAGCACCATGAAGGGCAGCAAGATGTGCACGGTCGCGATCACCGTGCCGAGCTCGTTATGCACCAGCGCCAGCGGCTCCGCGATGAGCCCGAAGCGCTCGAGCATCTGGTTGGTCACGCCGGTGCGCTGCAGCAGCACGAGCCAGGCATAGGCGCGCACCAGCACGCTGGTCCAGAATGGCAGGATCACGAAGCTCAGGATCAGCACGTCCCAGGGACGCCTCGCATGGGCGGCCGCATAGGCGACGGGATAGCCGAGGACGAGCGTCAGCAGCGTCACCGTTAGCGCGATGCGAAAGGTCAGGGCGAAGCTGCGCCAGTAGACCTCCTCGCTGAAGATGCGCCGGTAGTGCTCCAGCGTGAAGCCATTGTCGTAGAAGGACTGGCCCATCAGCCAGCCGACAGGGATCACGACCAGCGCAAGGATCACCAGCACCGCCGGCGAGGCGAGCAGGAGCATCAGCCCCTGCTCGCGGCGCTGGTAGCGAAGGGATGGGTCGATCGTGCGCGTGTTCATCGCGTTCCCTCGTCACACCCGAGCATCTCTTCCACGAGATTCTCGGGTCTACGCTTCGCTTCGCCCGAGAATGACGGACGCCAGCGCCCCTCACTTCTGGGCGAAGGAGAGCCAGCGCTTTTCGGCCGCCTCGCCGGCGGGCGAGGTCCACCAGGCATAGGACATCAGCGCCTGGACCTTGGCGTTGTCCGGCGCGCTCGGCAGTTCGCCGACGCGGGCGGCCGGGATGACGCCGGTGTCATAGGCCTTGGGATTGGCCGGGCCGTAATCGATATGCAGCGGCAGGTTGGCCTGGTGCACCGGATCGACCGCCTCGTTCAGGAACTTGATCGCCGTCGGCAGGTTGGGCGCGCCCTTGAGCACGCACAGCGAGGTGCTCTGCAGGATGCCCTGGTTATAGGTATAGGCGACCTTGGCGCCCTCTTTCGTCAGCGCGCTGATGCGGCCGTTCCAGGCCATCACCATGTCGACCTCGCCATCGCTGAGCAACTGCGCCGATTGGGCGCCCGAGGTCCACCAGACGGTGATGTTCGGCTTGATCTCCTCCAGCTTCCTGAAGGCGCGGTCGACGTCGAGCGGGTAGAGCTTGTCGGGCGCGACGCCGTCGGCCATCAGCGCCGCCTCGAGCGTGGCGAGCGGATGGTTGCGCAGCGAGCGCCGGCCCGGGAATTTCTTCACGTCCCAGAAATCGGTCCAGGTCTTGGGAGCGGCGGCCGCCTCCGGATATTTCTTCAGGCTGTAGCCGAGCACGCTGGAATAGAATTCGTAGGCGACCGACCAGTCGCTGCGATACTCGGCCGGCATCGCCGCCGCATTGGGCATCTTGCTGAAGTCGAGCTTCTCGACGATGCCCTGCTCGCCGCCGCGCAGGCAGAAATTGGTGGCGACGTCGACGACGTCCCAGGTCGGCTTCCCGGTCGCGACCTGCGAGCGCATGATCGGCCAGGCGTCGGGCACGCTGTCCTGGTTGATGGTGATGCCGAGCTTCTTGGCGCTCGGATCGAGGATCGCGATGGTTTGCGCCTTCTGATAGGCGCCGCCCTGCGAGACGAACATGATCTGTTCGGCGGCGAGCACCGGCGCCGTGCCCAGCATCGCGAGGGAGAGGCCTGCGGCGGCGCAGGCGAGCCGGAGGTTCAAGCGTCGTTTAGCCATGTCCTATTCCCCTGTTGTTGGATCGGAACTTCGAGGCCTACCGTCCGATCGCGTCTAGAAACTGGTACCAGCCGGCGACCGCACGGACGGCCGGTTCTCGAAGCGGATAAAAGGGCACAGGCCGCATGCGGCTGGCGTCGAGCAGGCCGACATCAGGCCGCTCGCCACGGGCGAAACCGGCGAGATAGCGCCCCATCAGGCTCGACATCGCGACGCCGGCGCCGTTGTAGCCCATGGCGACCATGACCCGGTCGTCGACGCGCCCGACATGCGGAACGGAATCGAGCGTCATCGCGACCAGGCCCGACCAGGAAAAGGCCAGCGGCACATCGGCAACCTGCGGGAAGATGCCGACCATCGCCTTGTGCAGGGCGCGGAAGGCGGCAGGCGAATCCGTCTTGCCGAAGGCGCCGCGGCCACCGAAGACGACCCGGTCGTCGACCATGCGGAACCAGCGCATCATCCGCTTGGTCTCGGTATAGGTCCGCCGCGTCGGCATCACGCTTGCCGCGAGATTGGGCGAGAGCCTCTCCGTCGCAATGATCGCGCTGCGGAAGGGGATCAGCGTGCGCTGAAGCTTGGCTGTCGCCGACGTCAGGTCGGAATAGCTGTTGGTGGCGATGATCGCCTGCTTGGCCCGGACCACGCCGCCCGGCGTCTCGACCAGCACGCCGCTGCCCTCTCTTCGCAGGCGCAGCGCCGGCGTCCCGCCATGGATGGCGATGCCGCGCTTCGCGACGCCCTCCGCGAGGCCGTGAAGGTAGTTCAGCGGATGGATGCCGCCCGAGCCGGCATTGAGCACGCCGCCGACGAAGCCGGCAGAGCCGGTCTCCTTGCGAACCTGATCGGCATCCAGCACGGACATGGTGGTGTCGCCCAGCTCGGCACGAAGCCAGTCGGCTTCCTTCACGGCATAGGCCAGCGTCTCGTGGTTATGCGCCGCCTTGACCTGGCCCGAACGCGTCAGATTGGCGTCGGCGATGCCATGGGCGTCGACCAGTTCGGCGACGATATCGGTCGCCTCATGGGCGATATCGTACATTCTTTTCGCCATGTCGCGGCCGTGGGCGGCGGCGATCGCCGGGAAGGACAGGCGGAACTTGGCGGTGATGACGCCGCCATTGCGGCCGCTCGCGCCCCAGCCGGGCTGGTTGGCCTCAAGCACGATCGGGGAGAGACCGCTCTGCGCCAGGTGATGCGCCGCCGAAAGCCCCGTATAGCCCGCCCCGATGATGACGATGTCGGCCTGGGCGTCGCCGGCCAGGGCCGGCAGCTCGCGCAGCGGCTTGGCCGTCGCCCGCCAGAGCGACGGCGCCGCATCGAGTGCATGCCAGGCGGGGCCGGCCATGTCAGGCCTTCTCGGCCTCGACCGCGTCGGCGAGCGCCTTCAGGGTCGGGAAATGGTAGTCGGGCTTCGTGATCTCGGGCACCGCCGGGGTGCCGCCAAAGCCCTTCTGGCCCTGGCGCCGCTCGATCCAGCAGGTGGTGTAGCCCAGCGACTTCGCCACGCCGATGTCGTGGTGCTGGCTCTGCGCGACGTGGAGGATCTCCTCCTGCTTGAAGCCGAAGGCGGATTGCCGGCCGCGGTTGAAGGCGAAGAACAGCGGGTCGGGCTTGGGATGGATCGCCTCGTCGGCAGTCACGCTGTCATGGAACGGGTTGCCCAGCGTCTGCGAATAGAAGGTGAAGGTCGGGCGGTCGGCATTGGTCATGGCGACCAGCCGGAAATGCCTGCGCAGCCGCGCCAGTGCCGCGACGGAATCGGGGAAGGCCGGGTGACGGAACATCGCGTGCTGGAAGGCGTCGGCCGCCTGGTCGTCGGCCGGCAGGCCGAGCTCCTTGGCGAGATGGAGGTAGACGAACTTCATCGCCTCGCTGGAGCGCTCATAATGGAGCTCGCGGCCCTTGAGATAGGGCGCGAAGATCTCGTCGTCGGAGAGCTTGGCGGCGGCCGACCCGCCGATACGGCGGACGGCACCGAGGACGCCGGCCTCGAAGTCGATCAGCGTGCCGACGACATCGAATGTGAGAACCTTGAAATCGCTGAGGGCCATGGTGTCGACTTCTCTTGAGCTGTTGCGCAACAGGGGAGCGATCAGGAGCCGGATTTCGGCACGATGATCGTGTCCTGCGGGTGGAGGCTGACGGCGAGCCGCTCGCCGATCGGGGGGATGCGGCGAGCCGCTTCGTAATGGCTGGGCTGGCGCAGGCTGAGCGTGGTGCCGTCGTCGAGCGACAGGAACACGCGCAGGCTCTCGCCCTGGAAGACGATATCCGTCACGCGCGCTGAGAAGCGGTTGCGCTCCGGCGCGCCGAAGCCGTCCTCGATCAGCAGCTTCTCGGTCTGGATCGCGAGGACGAGCTCGCCGTTCGGCGCGATCGGCCGGCTGCTCTTCAGCACCGTGCCGGCGAGCGAGACGCTGTCCGTGCCGATGCGCTGGACGGGCAGCAGGGTCGCCTCGCCGATGAAGCTCGCGACGAAGGCGTTGGCCGGGTGATCGTGCAGGCGCTCCGGCTTGTCGATCTGGACGAGCCTGCCGTCCTTCAGGATCGCGACGCGGTCGCTCATCGTCAGCGCCTCGCGCTGGTCATGCGTGACATAGATGATCGTCGCGCCGAGCCGCTTGTGGAGCTGGCGCAGCTCGATCTGCATGGTCTCGCGCAGTTGCTTGTCGAGCGCCGAGAGCGGCTCGTCCATCAGGATCAGGCGCGGCTCGAAGATCATGGCGCGGGCGAGCGCGACGCGCTGGCGCTGGCCGCCGGAGAGCTGGCCGATGCCGCGCTCCTCGTAGCCGGCGAGATCGACCATCGCGAGCGCGCTTTTGACGCGCTCGGCATGGAGCGATTTCGGCAGGCGCCTCGCCCGCAACGGGAAGGCGACGTTCTCGCCGACGCTCATATGCGGGAAGAGCGCGTAGTTCTGGAAGACGATGCCGATGTCGCGCTTGTGCGGCGGCATGAAAGTGACGTCGCGGCCGCCGAAATGGATCGAGCCGCCCGATGGCTGGACGAAGCCGCCGAGGATGCCGAGCAAGGTGGTCTTGCCCGAGCCGGATGGGCCGAGCAGCGAAACGAATTCCTGCGGAGCGATGTCGAGCGAGACGTCGTCGAGCGCGCGCACCGATCCATAGATCTTGCTTGCGGATCTGATCTCGACGCGCTCGCCGCCAGGCTTCGTCATTCAAGTCTCCCGTCTCGATACAGCGACACCGCGCGAGCGCGTCGGCAAAGACTGATTTTGGTTCCGGCCATAAGTCGATCTTATGGTGTCCGGGACCGCCGTCAGCCGTGCCTTCCGGCAGCGCGGGCTTCTGGGAGCCCATCACCGCAAGCTGCATTCGATGGGGTTATGAAACGGGATTTCAGCCCCCGGCGGCAATTGCCAAATAATCAGGAGAACCATAACCTGATGTAATGTCAGAGCTGCGCCGCATGGTGTCATCGAGCAACGCGCTCTTCGTCTTCGAGGCGGCCGCGCGCAGCGGCAGTTTTACCCGTGCGGCCGATGAGCTGAACGTCACCCAGCCTGCCGTCAGCCGGATGCTCTCCCGCTTCGAGAACCATCTCGGCCTGCGCCTGTTCGAGCGTGGCGGGAAAGGCGCGGTGCTGACGCCCGAGGGCGAGGCGCTCTACAGGCGCGTCGCCGACGGCTTCCGCAGCATCGAGGTGGGCTTGCGTGAGGTCGAACAGCTGCGCGGCGGCAAGGAGACGGTGACGATCTCGGTCTCGTCCGCCTTCACCACGCATTGGCTGATGCCGCGCATGGACCGCTTCCAGCGCCGCTTCCCGACCGTCGACCTGCGCTTCCAGATGATCGCCGGGTCGCTGCGCGGCCCGGTCGAGAACGTCGATCTCGGCATGCGCTTCCTCGACGAAGGGGATCTCGTGCCCGCCGACACCTTCATCATCCGCGAGATCATGCTGCCGGTGTGCAGCCAGGATTATCGCCGTCCGGAGGCGGCCGGCGGCGCGGAGCGCGAGGGCAACACGATCATCCAGCTGAGCGATTCCCCGTCCGACTGGGCAAGCCAGTATCCGCCATTCGAGACGGGGCGGCCGGGACCGGTGAAGACGCTGAGCTTTTCCGACTATGCGGTGGTCGTGCAGGCGGCCCTGCTCGGCCAGGGCGTCGCTTTCGGCTGGATCACGGTCGTGTCGCACGCGCTGATCTCGGGCGCGCTGGTCCCGGCGTCGGATCGGTTGACGGCCGGCTCACGCGTCTGCGTGCTGTTGACGCCGCGCAACCGCCCTGCCCGGCCGATCGCGAAAGAGATCCGGGACTGGATCATGGCCGAGCTCCGCGCCGAGATCGAGGCCATCGACCGTCTTTATCCCGGTCTCGGCCTGAAGCGCGCCGCCTATTGAGCGGCCCTCAGCTCCGGCTGGAGGTCGATCTCGGGCACCTGCGGGTAGTCGCGCCGGACCAGGGCGAAGGCCGCCCCGACATCCGCGTCCCGTCCCATCTCGCGGATCGCGGCAAAAATCTTCGTCTTGGTGAAGAAGCGCCAATGCACGGGCAGCGCCGCCAGCAGTCGGGTCAGCGCGGCGTAGTTCTGCGCGTGCCAGATCCGCTCGAAGGCGTCCCGCTCCGGCCCGAAATGGAAATGCGTGGCGTGGGCGCGCTGCTGCATCTGCGCCCTGAGCGCCGTTGTCGCGGCAAGGTCGAGCGCGCCGGCTTCGATCGCAACGCCATAGTGCGCCTTCGCCATGGCCGCGCTGACATAGCCGCGCTCGACATCGAGCAGGACCCGCTCCGGCTCGCGCTCAAGCGGCGAGCCACGCCCGCCGCCTCCCGGCGAATGGATGTGGATAACATCGCCCGGCTCGGCGACGGCGATGTCCGTGTTGCCGAGGATGCGCTCATTGGCGGCGCCCGGGTTGATGATGAAGTTCGAGGTCTCGGCTGACAGCCCGCCGAGCGTGCCCCAGGGCCGGAAATGCGAGCGATCGCGGTTGCGCACGGTGATGCGCGTGTTCGGCGCGAAGACCTTGAACTCCATCACGGTCGCCAGCCCGCCGCGCCAGCGCCCGGCGCCGCCGGAATCCGGCAGCAGTCCGTAGCGCACGAACTGGATCGGCACCTCGGTCTCGGTGATCTCGATCGGCGTGTTCTTGAGATAGGCGCTGTCGGCGCCCGAGCCGTTGGGGCCGTCGCGATGCGGCATGCCGCCGCCGCCGCCGACCACCGGGTTGATCGCCGCGATGACGCTGCGATGGCTCTTCTCGTCGGTCGTCATGACATTGACGATCGAGCTCGAGCCGGCGGGCGCCGCCGGCATGCGCTCCGGCACGGCGAGGCTGAAGGCGCCGAAGATCAGGCTGCGCAGCCTGGCGCAGGTCAGGCTGCGCATGCCGACCGCGGCCGGGAAGGACGGGTTCAGCACCGTGCCTTCGGGCGCGATGCAGGTGAAGGGCCGGGTCAGGCCGGAATTCAGCAGGATCTGCGGGTTCAGTGTGTAGAGCACGTAATAGACGCCGACGAGCAGCAGCGTGTGGCGCGGGTCCGAGCCCGTCGGCACATTGAGCGAGGAGCCGAGCTGCGGGTCGCTGCCAGTGAAGTCGAGGATGGCCTCGTCGCCCTTGATCGTCAGCGTCAGCGCGAGCCGGCAAGGATTGCCGTCGACGCCGTCCTCGTCGGCATAGTCGGAGAAGACATATTCGCCATCCGGCATCGAGCGCAGGATGTCGCGCGCCTGGTGCTCGGCATAGTCCATCAGCCCGTCGAGCCCGTCCATGAAGCCCTGGGCGCCGAACTTCTTCACCATCGCCTGGATCTTGCGCTCGCCGGTGTTGAGCGCGCCGGCGAGCGCCTTGAGGTCGCCCATGTTCAGATGCGGCTTGCGGACATTCATCGTCATGATCCGCAGGACCTTCTCGTCGAAGGCGCCGTCGCGCATCAAGGTCATCGGCGGGAAGCGGATGCCCTCCTGATGGATCTCGGTCAGCGAGCGCGACAGGCTCGCCGGTACGGCACCGCCCATGTCGGTATTGTGGACATGGCCGCCGACGAAACAGACGATCTCGCCCTCGTGGAAGATCGGCTTCCAGAGATGCGTGTCGGGCGCATGCGTCGCGAGATAGCCGCTATAGGGATCGTTGGTGAAGGCGATGTCGCCTGGCCGGTACTCGTCGACGAGCTCGATCGCCCGGTTGTAGTTCATGCCGGGATACCAGGTGGCGCCGAGGTCCATCGGCACGGCGACGACGCGGCCCGTGCGGTCCATCACCATCACGGTGAAGTCCTCCGTCTCCTTGACGAAGGTGGAATGCGCCGTGCGGTAGAGTGTGTAGGCCATGTTCTCGGCCGCCGCCCGGCAATGGTTCGCCAGAACCTGCAGAGTCACCTTGTCGACCATGGTCAGGCCTCCGTGCGCAGGGTGAGGTGAAGGTTGAGCCAGGCGTCGACCTCAGCGTCGAAGCCGGCGGGGACGCAGATCGTGGTGTCCTGCTGCGCGACGACGGCCGGCCCGGCGAAGCGGTGCCCATAATGCAGCGCGTCGCGGTGATAGAGCGCGACCTCGCGACTCTCGCCGTCGAGCCAGACCCGGATCATCCGCGCAGGCGCGACCACCTCAGTGGCGACCTCCGCGGCCGGCGCGAGATTCGGCCGCGCGGTGGCGCCGCTGACGACCAGGCGCAGGTTGACGATCTGGGCCTCGGCCTCCTCGTCGTTGAAATCGTAGATCGCCAGGTGCTGTCGGTGGAACGCTGCAGTGATCGCGCCGAGATCGCCTCGCGCGAGCCAATCCTCCGATAGCGGCACCTCGATCTCGAAGGACTGGCCGTGATAGCGCATGTCGGCGGTCAAGCTCTCCACCACCGGCCCGGCAAAGCCCTGCTCCTCCCGGATCCAGGCCAGGCCGTCGCGCTTGAGGCGAGCGAGCGCTTCGCGCAGGCGTGGCAGGGACTGGCGCTCGGCGGCAGCGAAGATCGTCTGGATGAAGTCGGCCTTCAGATCGGCGATCAGGCCGCCAAGGGCGCTGACCACGCCGGGGCGCTGCGGCACCAGCACGCGCGGGATCCCGAGCTCGCGCGCCAGGAAGCAGCCGAGCATCGGGCCGGCGCCGCCGAACGGCATCAGCGTGAAGTCGCGCAGGTCGACGCCATAGCGGGCGACGAGCTTGTTGACCTCGACGAACATCTCAGAGACCGCCACCGCGATGATCGCCTCGGCCGTTGCCTGCGCCTCCAGGCCGAGCAATGCGGCAAGCTCGCCGATCACCGCCTCGGCCCGGTCGCGATGCATGCCGATCTGGTCATAGGCGAGAGGCGTGTGGCCGAGGAAGCCCGAGACCGCCATCGCGTCGGTGACGGTCGCGCGCGTGCCGCCACGGTCATAGCAGGCTGGACCGGGTGTCGAGCCGGCGCTCTCGGGGCCGACCTTGAGCACGCCGAAGGCGTCACCCCAGGCGATCGAGCCGCCACCGGCGCCGATCGAGGTCACCGAGACGCTCGGCAGGAAAAGCGGGAAGTCGCCGACGACCTCGCCCGTGCCGAATTGCGGCTTGCCATCGATGATCAGGGCCAGGTCGGCGCTGGTGCCGCCGATATCGAGCGTGAGCACATTGCCGATACCGGCCTGCTCGGCGAGATAGGCCGCGCCGATGACGCCCGAAGCGGTGCCGGAGAGCAGCATGTTGACGCAGGCGCGCTTGCCGGTCTCGGCATTCATCACGCCGCCATTGGATTTGGTCAGCATCGGCCCGGCCGGCACGCCGCGCGAGGCCAATGCCGTCTCGAGCGCGCCGAGATAGCCGGCGACACGCGGATGGACATAGCCGTTCAGGATCGCGGTCGTGCTGCGCTCGTATTCGCGGATCACCGGCCAGACCTCGCTGGAGGCGAAGACGAAGAGTTCTGGCGCGAGTTCGGCGATCAGCGCCTTGGCCTGCGCCTCATGCGCACCATTGCGATAGGCATGCAGGAAGGAGACGATGACGCCCTCGACGCCCCTGGCGCGGATCTGGCCCACCGCCTCGGCGAGGGCATTCCTGTCGAGCGCCTCCGCCACATCGCCATTGGCGAGCTGGCGCTGGCGGACGCCATAGATCAGGTCGCGCGGGATCAATTGCTCGGGCCGGGCGCAGAACAGTGAATACATGTCCGGCATGCGCAGCCGCGCCAGCTCGATCACGTCCTCGAATCCGGCGGTGGTGATCAGCGCGAGCCGGCTGCCCTTGCGCTGGATGATGGTGTTGATGCCGACGGTGGTGCCGTGGACGAAGGAGACGACCTCCTCCGGCCGGACCTCGTGGCGCTCCTCCAGGAGGCCGAGCCCGTCGAGCAGTTCCTTGCCGGGCGCGTCCGGCGTGGTCAGGACCTTGATGGTCTCGAACCGGTTGGTCGTCGTCTCCAGCGCGCAGAAGTCGATGAAGGTGCCGCCGATGTCGACGCCGATACGCCAGCTCATGATCCGCCTGTATGCGAGAGGAAGCGGCACTGTCGCGGCGACGGGCCCTCATCGTCAAAGAGCAAAACGCCGGGCTCGGATAAGCCGGGCTTATGGCGTCAGGGCACCCGACGTCAGCCCGCCTGATGTCAGCCCATGGGCCGCTCCAGCCCGAGCTGCTTGCAGGCGGTGCGCAAATGGGTTCGCAGCAATTCGTGACTGCGCGACAGCGGCCGGCGCGCGCTGGTCAGCAGGCAGAGCGGCAATGCGACGCTCGGCAGGAACGGGCGGGTGACGAGCCCCGGGAAGCTGTGCCAGGGCAGAAGCCCGTCTACGACCGCGATGCCGAGCCCCTGCTGCACGAAAGCGAGCGCGATGATCGAGACGTCGATCTCCATGTCCGGCTCGAACGAGAGGCCTTCCCGCCCGAGCGCCGCGCGCAGCAGCTGCCCGGGCAAGGATTGGGCCCGGTAGGAGATCAGCGTCTCGCCATCGAGGTCGCCGGCGCTGACCGCAATGCTGCTCGCGAGGCGATGGCCGGCGGGAAGGACGCAGACCACTTTCGTATGGCCAATGATTTCCGTGTCGATCAGCGGGATGGGCCGGTCGTTCATGGCGATGCCGAGGCCGGCCTGGCCGCTGTCGAGCATGCCCATGATGATCTCGGCCGGCACGACATAGGAGAGGATGCGCATATCGGGATGCGCTGCCCGGAAATGACGCAGGGCCTCGGGCACCAGCGAGAGCGACGGCGGCGCCGAGGCGGCAAGGCGCACCACGCCGGATTTGCCCTGCCGGAGATCGCCCGCGCGGCGGCGCAGCCCTTCGAGATCGCCGAACAGCCGCTCGACCTCGGGATAGAGCTCTTCCGCCTCGGGCGTGGGGATGAGCCGGCCCTTGACGCGCAGGAACAGCTTGAAGCCGAGCTCGTCTTCGGTGTGGAGCAGGATCTGGCTCAGCGCCGGCTGCGAGACATTGAGCGCTTCGGCCGCGCTGGTCAGCGTGCCGCAGCGCATCACCATCCGAAACACTTCGATCTGACGCGCGCGCATCGCCCTCGTTCACATGTCTTCAGGCTGATCGCCAGATCGAACCCGAGCGAGTGTATGGCGCGGCCCGAGCGGCGACAACGTCCCGCCGCCCCTCGGTGCGGTCCTCGCGCTGCGCTCAAAACTCGGCCGGAGCATTGCCCTCCCACAGGCGCCGTGGTCGCAATACAGGCACGGCTGCTCGCATTTTGGACAGATCCCCACTTGACTGACGGCTTGGTATACCAAAAGTATCCTCACATGATACCAACCCCGCAGAGCTCCGCCCCGCTGCTCGACGACGCCTCGTTGGCGGACCGGGCCGTACGCGAAATCCGTCGGATGATCGTCGCCGGAGACCTGCCCGGCGGCTCGGTGGTGCAGGACAGAAAACTCGCCGAACAGCTCGGCCTGTCGAGGACGCCGGTCCGGGAGGCCCTTGGGCGCCTGGCCGGGCAAGGCTATTTGCGACGCGACAAGCGGCTCCTGACCGTGCAGGCGGTTTCCATCGAGGACGTGATGGAAATCCTCGCGACACGGCGGTTGCTCGAAGGCGAGACGGCACGTCTGGCGACCGGCCGCCTGTCGCAGCAACGGCTCTCCGGGATCCGCGCCGCCATCGACGGGATGGCGAGCCCGCGCGAGGTCTCCCACGACCGTCACTGGACGGTCGACGATCTCGTCCATCTGTCGATCGCGGAAGCCAGCGGCAACCAGACGATGGCACGGCTCGTGAAGGAGCTGCGCGAGCGGACGCGCATGTTCGGGCTGTCGCGGATCCCGCGCCGCTTCGCCCCGGGCAAGACCGAGCATCACGCGATCCTGTCTGCGATCGAAGCGGGTGACGCCGCGGGAGCAACACGAGCCATGCAACTGCATATCGACCACGCCAAGCAGGGAATCCTGGACCTGCTGGCCGGCACGCTGGCCCCGGATTCCATGGCCAATCTGCCCAACGACAGCGCAATGGAAGGATCGGCGCCATGAGCGGACGCCTGCTTTTTCTTCAGAACGGCCCCAAGCGGGATTCCGTGGCGAAACTGCCCGAGCGCTTCGCGTCCTGGGGGCTCGATGTCGATGCGCGCTGGGCCTTCGAGGGCGATTTCCCGGAGCGGCTTGACGGCTATGACGGGATATTCCTCTCCGGCAGCCCGCACGGCGCCTATGAGGACATCCCCTTCATCAACCGCGAGCATGCGCTGATCCAGGAGGCCGACGGGCTCGGCATCCCGATGCTCGGCGTCTGCTTCGGCAGCCAGATCCTGGCCTCGGCGCTTTGCGGGCGCGATCAGGTCTTCCGGCGCTCGTTCTGCGAGGTCGGCAACAAGTGGCTCGATGTCGCGCCAGCAGCGCGCGAGGACAGCATCGCCGACGGGATCGGCGAGCGCGTCTACATGTTCGTCTGGCACAATGACGAGGTGCGCGCCGACCATCCGGACATGCGCATCCTCGCATCCAGCGATCTCTGCCCCAATCAGATCTGGCGCTACCGGGACCGCAAGGTCTGGGGCATCCAGGGCCATCCCGAAGTCACCAGGGAGCAGGCCCGGACCTGGTTCGAGCAGAGCCGCGCCACGATGGAGCGCGACGGCGCCGATATCGAGGTCCTCAAGGCCACGGCCGACGAGGCGCTGCCGGCCAAGACCATGCTCACGAAATTCGCCGCGCTCTGTGGCGCCAAGGCCGCCTGAACCGGCGGCCATCAACGAGGAGAGGGGATATGAAAAAACTCATCATCGCAGCGGCCGCGATGGCCCTGTTCGCTCCGGCAGCGCAGGCCAAGGAGATGGTCTTCGCGTCCTGGGGCGGCGCCTATCAGGAAGCGATCCGCAAGGCGTGGATCCAGCCCTTCAGCAAGGAAACCGGCATCAAGGTCGAGGAGGACACCGGCCCCGAGACCGCGAAGATCAAGGCGATGGTCGACACGAAATCCGTGAGCTGGGATATCGTGACCGCGGGCGGCGGCGGGCTGATGCGCGGCGTCCGCCAGGGCCTGTTCGAGAAGATCACGCCCGACATGGTCAACACCGATCACGTCATCCCTGGCGCGCGCAACGACTATGGCGTCGCCTCCGAGATCTTCTCGACGCTGATCGGATTCTCGACCAAGGCTTTCCCGGCCGGCGCAGCGCAACCGAAGAGCTTTGCCGATTTCTGGGACGTGGCGAAATTCCCGGGCAAGCGCACCTTGCCGGACAAGCCCGAGACCGTCGTCGAGGCGGCCCTCCTCGCCGAAGGCGTGCCGATGGCCGATGTCTACAAGACGCTCTCGACCGAAGCCGGCCTGAAGCGCGCGCTCGACAAGATCCGTGCGCTGAAGCCGAACGTCGCGGTGTGGTGGGCGAGCGGCGCGCAGCCGGTCCAGGCGCTGGGCTCCGGCGAGGTCGTGATGGCTTTGGGCTGGAACGGCCGTTTCCAGGCCGGCATCGAGTCCAAGCTGCCGATCGCCATGGCCTGGGAGCAGCAGATTCCGCAGGTCGGCTTCTTCATGATCCCGAAGGGCGCGCCCAACAAGGCCGAGGCCGTCGCCTTCCTGAACTACATCGTCAAGCCCGAGAACAATGGGCGGCTCTCCGAATTTGTCGCCTATGGGCCGACCACGGAGAAGGCCTGGGCTTCGATCCCGGCAGCCCGTGCCGAAACCCTGCCGTCGACGCCCGAGCGGCTGAAGAACGCCCTCTTCCTCGACATCGAATGGTGGGCCGACAACGGCGCCAAGGTGACCGAGGCCTACACCGCCATGCTCAAGGAATGACGATGTCGATCGCCCAACCCTGGTTCCCGCGCGAGGACTATCTCGCGCGGGTCGAGAAGGTCCGCGCCGAACTGGCGCGGACCGGACAGGATGCCTTCATCGCCTTCCTGCCCGAGACCGTGACCTATCTCACCGGCTTCTTCACGCGCGGCTATTCGAGCTTCCAGTTCGCGATCATCCCCCTCGCGGGCGAGCCGGTGCTGTTTTGCCGCGACGTCGAGGAATACTACCTCGACGCCACCTGCGTCTTCCCGAAGCGGGTGATGTGGACCGATTCCGACGACCGCATGGCGGTCGCGGCGCGCGCGATCCGCGAGACCGCCGGTGCGAAGGGCAAGCTTGCGGTCGAGATGCAGGCCTGGACCCTCAGCGTCTCGCGCTACGAGGCATTGCGCGCGGCCTTGCCGGACGCCGTCTGGAGCGACGCCTCGCGCTTCGCCACGACGATGCGCTTCATCAAGTCGCCGGCCGAGATCGCCTATCAACGCGCGGCCGGCAAGGCGGCCGAAGCCGGGATGGCGGCCGGCATCGCCTCGGCCAAGGCCGGCGCGAGCGAGCGCGAGATGGCCGCCGAGATTTGCGCGGCGATGATCCGCGCCGGCAGCGACCTGCCCGGCCCCGGCGTGCTCTCTTCGGGCGAGCGCGCCTATCATCTCCATGGCGGCTATTGCGACCGCGTGCTCGCGACGGGCGACATCGTCCAACTCGAGACCACGCCGAACGTGCGCCACTACCACGCCCGTTTCATGCGTCCGATCAAGGTCGCCGAGGCGACCGACGAGGAGCATGCGATCGTCGAGAAGCTGATCGCGATCCAGGACGCGGCGATCGCCGCCGTGAAGCCCGGCGTGACTGCGACCCTTCCCGATGCGATCTACCGCGAGGGCGTGCTGTCGGCCGGGCTGCGCGAGACCTACACCAACAAGACCTTCTATTCGGTGGGCCTGATGCTGCAGCCGAATGGCGGCGAGCCGCTGGAGGCCGAGCCGACCGCGACCTGGCGCTTCGAGCCCGGCATGACCTTCCACACCTATGTGCTGGCCAAGGGCTTCGGCATGTCCGAGACAATCACTATTACGGCCGATGGCTGCGAGCGGCTGACGAATTTTCCGCGCCGCCTCTTCGTGGCCTGAGGCGGCGGCATGGCGGCGATCACCTCCCCGAGGATGGCAGGGCCGGCTGGGGCCAGACGAGGCTTTCCCGTCTGGCTCGGGCTTCTGCCCTTTGCCGTCGTGCTGGCGGTGCTGTTCGCCGTGCCGGTGCTGTCGCTGCTGAAGCTCGCCTTCGGCGAAGGCGGCTTCACCCTCGTCCATTTCCGGCGGATGATCGAGGTGCCGGTCTACCGGTCGGTGCTCGGCACGACGCTGGGCATCGCCGGGCTCGTCACGGTGCTGGCGGTAATCGCCAGCTACCCGCTTGCCTATGTGATGGCGACGGTCGGGCCGCGCATGCGCGGCCTGCTGATGCTGCTCGTGCTGCTGCCGTTCTGGACGAGCGCGCTGGTGCGCACCACGGCCTGGATCATCCTGTTGCAGAGCAACGGGGTGCTCAACCAGCTCCTGACCGGGACCGGGCTGACCTCGGGCCCGATCGCCTTCATCTACAATCTCTCCGGCGTGCTGATCGGCATGACGCATGTGCTCATGCCCTTCGTCGTGCTGCCGCTCTATGCCGCCTTCCGCAACCTGGAGCTCTCGACCGTGCAGGCGGCCGAGAGCCTCGGAGCGGGACCGCTCACGCTCTTTCGCCGCATCATCCTGCCACTGACGGCGCCCGGCGTGGTGGCGGGCGCGATGATCGTCTTCATGAACGCGATCGGCTTCTACCTGACGCCGGCCCTGATGGGCGGCCCCGGCCAGACGATGATCGCGCAGATGATCGCGACCAATATCAACACCGATCTCAACTGGCCCTTTGCCGCGGCGCTGGCCAGCGTCCTGCTCGTCGCGACCGTCGCGATGCTGGCGCTGTTCCAGCGCTTCTTCGGGCTGGAGCGCCTGATCGAGGGTGGCGGCGGCAAGGTGGGCGAGCCTTTCACCGTGACATCGCGCGGCCGTTCGGCCGGGGGCTGGGTCGCGATCGCCTGCGCTGCGCTCGTCGCCATCTTCCTGATCGCGCCGATCGTGATCGTCTTTCCGATGAGCCTCGGCTCCTCGCCCTTCCTGAGCTTTCCGCCCGAGAGCTACAGCCTGACCTGGTACGAGAATTTCTTCAGCGCCGGCAAATGGGTCTCGGCGCTGACGCGGTCGCTCCAGATCGCCGCGCTCGTCGTCGCGATCTCCGTCACGCTGGGCACCCTCGCCGCGCTTGGCGTGTCGCGGATGCGCCCGCGCTGGCGCAGCACCGTCGAGACCTTGTTCATCCTGCCGATGATCGTGCCGGTGATCATTCTCGCGGTCGGGCTCTATTACCTGCTGGCGCCGACAGGCCTCGTCGGCTCGATCTGGGCCGTCACGCTCGGCCATGTCGTGCTGGCGACGCCCTATGTCTTCATCACCGTCCGGGCCGCCCTGAAATCCTTCGACGGCAATCTCGAGCTCGCTGCGCTCGGTCTCGGCGCCTCCTGGCCGACGATGTTCCGCCGCGTGATGCTGCCTGGCATCGCGCCCGGCATCGCTGCCGGCGCGATCTTCGCCTTCATCACCTCCTTCGACGACGTGATCATCGCGCTCTTCCTCACCAATATCCGCAGCCGCACCCTGCCGAAGCTGATGTATGAAGGCGTCGCGCACGAGATCGACCCGACGATCATCGCCGCCTCCTGCCTGATCATCATCGTGACCGTGCTGGTGCTCGGCGCCAACCTCCTCATCTCGAGACGCAAAGCGACATGAGCATCTCCGCCCTCGGCAAGGCCGTTTCGATCCGCGCGCTCGACAAGAGCTACGGCGCCACCAGGGCGCTTGAAGGCGTCTCGCTGGAGATCGCCGCCGGCGAGTTCTGCACGCTGCTCGGCGCCTCCGGCTCCGGCAAGACGACGCTGCTCAAGACCATCGCCGGCTTCGAGACCTATGATTCAGGCAATATCCTGGTGGATGGCGCGGATATCGGCCCGGTTCCGGTCTCCCGGCGCAATATCGGCATGGTGTTCCAGAACTACGCCCTGTTCCCGCATATGAACGTGCGCCGCAACGTCGCCTTCGGCCTCGACATGCGCCGGCTGCCGGCGCGCGAGATCGAGACACGCGTCGAGGAGGCGCTCGCGCTGGTCGATCTCGGCGCCTATGCCGAGCGCCTGCCGCGCCAGCTCTCCGGCGGACAGCAGCAGCGCGTGGCGCTGGCGCGGGCGCTCGTCATTCGTCCCGACATCCTGCTGATGGACGAACCGCTCGGCGCCCTCGACAAGAACCTGCGCCAGTCGATCCAGCTCGAGCTCAAGCGCCTGCATGCTGCGGTCGGCGCGACGGTGGTCTATGTCACCCATGACCAGGAGGAGGCCTTGTTCCTCTCCGACCGGATCGCGCTGATGGACAAGGGCCGGCTCATCCAGACCGGCAGCCCGCGAGATCTCTATGACCGGCCCGCGAACCGCTTCGTCGCCGGGTTTCTCGGCGAATGCAATTTCATTCCCTCCGAGGGCGGGGAGATCGCGGTCCGGCCCGAAAAACTGCGTGTCGGGCGCCAGTCCGCGGCCTGCGACCAGAGCTTCGAGGCCCGCGTGATTTCCGTGAACTTCATGGGACGCGGCTTTCGCGTGATCCTGGAGCGTGGCGGTACGGAGCTCGCTGCACTCACCGACGCATCCGATGAGATCGCGGCATTGCGCCCCGGCGACATGGTGACCTTCGGATTCCAGAAGAACGACGTGATGGACATCGCCGCCGCCTAGCGCCGGGGCCGCTCGAGCCACCTTCGTCCCGACGGCAAGCGCCGGAGGGGCATCGCGTATCCGCCCAAATGGGCGCGAAACCGAGCTTGGCTCGCCAGTCCACGGCGCGGGTATCGCCCATGCGACATCTGCAAGGCGGGCACTGCTCTTTTGGTTCACTGTAGCGGCCTCGCCTGCCGACCAGCCCAGATTTCAATCGCGGTGCCTCGTTATGAATATGCGCACGTCCTCTGCCAGCCTTTCCGCGATGAAGTTTGGGGTCGGCCAGCCGGTCCCGCGCAACGAGGACCCGGTTCTCGTGCGCGGCGAGGGCCGCTACACCGACGACCTCTTCCTGGAAGGACAGCTCTACGCAGCCTTCGTCCGCAGTCCGCACGCGCACGGCCTCATCCGAGGCATCGACATGTCGGCCGCGACAGCCATGAAGGGCGTCGTAGCGATCTATACGGGCGACGACCTCGAGGGCCAGGGCTACGGCGCGTTGAAGTGCATCGTCGACCTGCCCAACCGGGACGGAACGCCAATCAGGAAGCCGGTCCGGAAGGCGCTGGCGACCGGCAAGGTCCGCTTCGTCGGCGACCCGGTGGCGATGGTCGTGGCCCGCACGGCCGTTCAGGCACGCGATGCCGCCGAGGCGGTATCCCTCGACATCGAGATCCTTCCCGCAGTCATATCGGGGGAGGATGCGCTCGCGCCTGGCGCACCACAGCTCTATGACGACGTCCCGGGCAACCTCATCCTCGACTATCATTTCGGGGATGCCGAAAAGGTCGCCGCCGCCTTTGCCGGCGCCGCTCATGTCACGAAGCTGCGGATCGTCAACAACCGCATCGTGGTCAATCCGATCGAGCCGCGCGCTGCGATCGGCACGCATGACCGCAAGACCGGCCGCTATACGCTGCATGCCCCCAGCCAGGGCGCTTTCGGCATGCGCAACAACCTGGCGGCGGCGATGGGCGTGCCGCAGGAACGGATGCGGCTGGTCACCGGTCATGTCGGCGGATCCTTCGGCATGAAATCCGCGGTGTTTCCCGAATATGTCGTGCTGCTGCACGCGGCCCGCCTCTTGAAGAAGCCGGTGAAATGGACCGACCAGAGGTCCGAGAGCTTCGTTTCGGACCATCACGGCCGCGACATGGTCTTCGAGGCCGAGCTTGCGCTCGACGCGCGCGGCAGGTTCCTGGCGACGCGCTTCAGCGGCATCGGCAACATGGGCGGCTATCTCTCGCCCGTCGGGCCGATGATGGCCACCCTCAACATCGGCAAGAACAGCATCGGGATGTACCGCACGCCGCTCGTGGAGGTGCAGACGAGATGCGTCGTCACGAATACCGTACCCATCGCGGCCTATCGCGGCGCCGGCCGGCCCGAAGGGAACTACTTCATGGAGCGGCTGATCGATGCCGCCGCCGGCGAAACGGGAATCGACAGGGCTGCCCTGAGGCGGCGCAACCTGATCGCCCCGCAGCAGCTGCCCTGGGCCACGCCGGTCGGGACGCTCTACGACAGCGGAGATTTCCCGGCCCTGTTCAACCAAGCGTTGGAAGCTGCCGACTGGAAAGGCTACAGGGCGCGCCTGCGCGACAGCCGGAAGGCGGGCAGGCTCCGCGGCCGCGGCATCGGCTGCTATCTCGAAGTCACCGCCCCTCCGAGCAACGAGATGGGCGGCATCCATTTCGAGCCCGACGGCACGGTCACCATCGTCACCGGCACGCTCGATTACGGGCAAGGTCACTGGACCCCTTTCGCGCAGGTCCTGACGAGCCAGCTCGGCGTGCCCTTCGAGGCAATCCGCCTCGTGCAGGGCGACAGCGACAGGCTGATCGCCGGCGGCGGAACGGGCGGCTCCAAATCGATCATGGCGAGCGGCTCGGCCATCATCGAGGCGAGCGACCTCGTCATCGAGAAGGGCAAGGTCCTGGCCGCGCATATCCTGGAAGCCGGCGTCGCGGACATCGAATTCGCGCGCGGCCGGTTCACGATCGCCGGGACCGACCGCTCGATCGGCATCATGGACCTTGCCGAAAGGCTGCGAGGAGGAGCGACCCTGCCCAGGGAGCTGCCCCAGACCCTGGATGTCGACCACGTCTTCAAGGCGGCGCCATCCGCCTATCCCAATGGCTGCCACATCGCCGAAGTCGAGATCGATCCGGAAACCGGACGGATCGAAATCGCCAGATACGTCATGGTCAACGACTTCGGGACATTGGTGAACCCGATGATCGTCGAGGGCCAGCTGCATGGCGGGGTCGTGCAGGGTATCGGCCAGGCGATCTACGAGATGACGTCCTATGACGAATCCGGACAGCTCATGACCGGCTCCTACATGGACTACGCCATGCCGCGTGCGGCTGACGTGCCCTTCTTCTCCTTCGCCAGCCAGGGTGTCCCGGCCAAGACCAACCGGGTCGGCGCAAAGGGCTGCGGCGAAGCCGGCTGCGCCGGCTCCCTGCCCTCGGTGATGAACGCGGTCGTCGACGCCCTCTCCCCCTATGGCGTGCGGCATGTGGACATGCCGGCGACGCCTCAGGCCATCTGGAGAATCATCCGCGCGCGCAGCTGACCGGCCGATTCAGCCGTAACGCGACTCCAGCCGCCGGTCGATCGTCAGCGCCGCGAGCGTGCAGAGCGCGCCCGAGAGCAGATAGACGCCGACCCAGGCGAGGCCGAACTTGCTCGACACGGTCAGCGCCACGAGTGGCGCGAAACCGGCGCCGAGCAACCAGGCGAGGTCGGAGGTCAGGGCCGCGCCGGTGTAGCGGTACTGCGTGCCGAAGCTCGAGGCCACGGCGCCCGCGGTCTGGCCGTAGGAGAGGCCGAGCAGGCCGAAGCCGATGATGACGTAGATCGTCTGCCCGGCCAGGCTGTCGCCGAAGAGCAGCGGGGCGATGATGCTCGACAGGCTGAAGAGGGCGATCATCGAACCGGAGAGCAGCAGCGTGTTGCGCCGGCCGATCTGGTCGGCGACCAGCCCGGAGGTGACGATCGCGCCGGCGCCGACCACGCCGCCGGCCGCCTGCACCATCAGGAACTCCGAGACCGAGCGGTCGGTGAAGAGGTTGATCCAGCTCACAGGAAAGATGGTGACGAGGTGGAAGAGCGCGAAGCTCGCCAGCGGCACGAAGGCGCCGAGGACGAGCATGCTGCCCCGCGCCCGGAGCAGCTCGAGGACCGGAATCGGCACGAGCTCGCGCGTTTCCATGAGCTCGGCGAATTCATGGGTCGCGACCATGCGCAGTCGGGCGAACAGCGCCACGACGTTGATCGTCAGCGCCACGAAGAAGGGGTAGCGCCAGCCCCAGCCGAGGAAATCCTGCTTCGACAGCGCGCCCTCGAAATAGGCGAAGAGCCCGGCGGCGAGGATGAAGCCGAAGGGCGCCCCGAGCTGCGGCAGCATCGCATACCAGCCGCGCCGGTTGGCGGGGGCGTTCAGCGCCAGCAGCGACGACAGACCGTCCCAGGCGCCGCCGAGCGCGATGCCCTGAAGCAAGCGGAAGGCGGCGAGGATGACGCCGGACCAGATGCCGATCGTCTCGTAGCCCGGCAGGAAGGCGATGGCCGCGGTCGAGCCGCCGAGCAGGAAGAGCGCGATGGTGAGCTTGGTCGCCCGGCCATAATGGCGGTCGATCGCGAAGAACAGCACCGAGCCGATCGGGCGCGTGACGAAGGCCAGCGCGAAGATGCCGAAAGCGTAGAGCGTGCCGGTGAGCCGGTCGACGAAGGGGAAGACCAGCTCGGGGAAGACCAGCACGCAACCGAGGCCGAAGACGAAGAAATCGAAATATTCCGACGTCCGCCCGATGATGACGCCGAGCGCGATGTCGGCGGGCGAGACATGGTCCCGCCCTTGCTCGTCCGTCAGATGACCCGATGAATGGCTCGCCGCGTCAGCACTCATGACCGGGAATTCCTCGTGGCGGGAATTCCGGATCGCACCGGCCTTGCCCGCACCTCATGCAAATGGATACGGTGGATAGAAGCCACCCGTCAAACCTCCGCAATGGGACAGATTGTCTTATGTGCGCTGCGAAGGGATGGGACTAGAGAAGAGCTGTTCCCTGCAGGGAGGTCTCGAATCTCTTGCGAATCATTCGATTTCTAGCGGCTCTGCCCGCTTTGGCCGTGCTCGGCGGCTGCCAGATGGTGCTCCTCTCGCCATCCGGCGATATTGCGGTGCAGCAACGCAATCTCCTGTTCGCCTCGACCGCCCTGATGCTGATCATCATCATTCCGGTGATGGCGCTGACGGTATTCTTCGCCTGGCGCTATCGCGCCTCGGCCAGGGCCACCTACGATCCGGACTGGCACCATTCGCTGCCCCTCGAGGTCGTGATCTGGTCGGTGCCGCTGCTGATCATCGTCGTTTTGGGCGCCATGACCTGGATGGGCACGCATCTGCTCGATCCCTATCGGCCCCTGGGGCGCATCAGCGCGGCCAAGCCGGCGGTCGCGAAGGCCGGCGACACCGCACCGGTCCACAAGCCGCTCGTCATCCAGGTCGTGGCGCTCGACTGGAAATGGCTGTTCCTCTACCCCGAACAGGGCATCGCCTCGCTCAACGAGGTCGTGGCGCCGGTCGACCGGCCGATCGAGTTCCGCATCACCTCGTCCTCGGTGATGACCTCGCTGTTCATTCCCGCGCACGCCGGCCAGATCTACGCCATGCCCGGCATGCAGACGAAGCTCAACGCCGTGATCAACCATGCCGGCGACTTCGAAGGCTTTTCCGCCAATTACAGCGGCGCCGGCTTTTCCGACATGCGCTTCCGCTTCCGCGGCGTCGACGAGACGGCATTCGGCGACTGGGTGCAGGGCGCGACCCGCGACGGCAGCGCGCTCGGGCGCGAGGACTATCTCGTGCTGGAGCGCCCCAGCGAGCGTGAGCCCGTGCGCCAGTTCCGCGACGTCGCGCCCGATCTCTACGGGGCCATCCTCAACATGTGCGTCGATCGCGCCAAGATGTGCACGCGCGACATGATGGCGATGGACGCCAAGGGCGGCGGCGGCAAGGAGGGCATCCATACGGTCGTCGCGCTCGAATACGACAAGAGCCTGCGCCGGGGCGGGCAGCCGATGCCGCCACGCCCCTTCGTGACGGCGATCTGCACGCCGACCGACGTCTACGGCACCGCGGGCGTGACCGCCCGCGTCGTCAACTGAACCTGATCCGGGCCGACTAGCCGAGGCAAGCCATGACCTCCTACCCCGACTGGTGGAAGCTCCTTTTCGGACGCTTCACCTTTGAGGCGATCCCCTATCACGACCCGATCCTGGTCGGGACCTTCGCAGTCGTCGCGCTCGGCGGGATCGCGCTGTTCGTGCTGGTCACCCGGCTGCATGCCTGGGGCTATCTCTGGCGCGAATGGTTCACCAGCGTCGACCACAAGAAGATCGGGATCATGTACATGATCCTCGGCGTCATCATGCTGCTGCGTGGCTTCGCCGACGCGCTGATGATGCGCGGCCAGCAGGCGATAGCCTTCGCCGGCGCCGAAGGCTACCTGCCGCCGCATCATTACGACCAGATCTTCACCGCCCATGGCGTGATCATGATCTTCTTCGTGGCGATGCCCTTCGTCACGGGACTGATGAACTATGTCGTGCCGCTGCAGATCGGCGCGCGCGACGTCGCCTTCCCCTTTCTCAACAATTTCAGCTTCTGGATGACGGTGGGCGGCGCCGTGCTGGTGATGGCCTCGCTCTTCGTCGGGGAGTTCGCGAAGACGGGCTGGCTCGCCTATCCGCCGCTCTCGGGAGCCGCCTACTCGCCCGGGGTCGGCGTCGACTATTACCTATGGGCGCTGCAGGTCGCCGGCATCGGCACGACGTTGTCCGGCGTCAATCTCGTCGCGACCATCGTCAAGATGCGGGCGCCCGGCATGGACATGATGAAGATGCCGATCTTCACCTGGACGTCGCTCTGCACCAACGTGCTGATCGTCGCGACCTTCCCGATCCTGGCGGCGACGCTCGCGCTGCTGGCGCTCGACCGCTATGTCGGCACCAACTTCTTCACGAACGATCTCGGCGGCAACCCGATGATGTACGTGAACCTGATCTGGATCTGGGGCCATCCGGAGGTCTATATCCTGATCCTGCCGGCCTTCGGCATCTTCTCGGAGGTGGCCTCGACCTTCTGCGGCAAGCGGCTCTTCGGCTACGCCTCGATGGTCTACGCCACGGTGGTCATCACCATCCTGTCCTATCTCGTCTGGCTGCATCATTTCTTCACGATGGGCTCGGGCGCCAGCGTGAACTCCTTCTTCGGCATCACGACGATGATCATCTCGATCCCGACGGGCGCGAAGATCTTCAACTGGCTGTTCACGATGTATCGTGGCCGCATCCGCTTCGAGCTGCCGATGATGTGGCTCATCGCCTTCATGCTGACCTTCGTCATCGGCGGCATGACCGGCGTCATGCTGGCGGTGCCGCCGGCCGATTTCGTGCTGCATAATAGCCTGTTCCTGGTGGCGCATTTCCACAACGTCATCATCGGCGGCGTGGTCTTCGGCATCTTCGCCGGCATCGCCTACTGGTTCCCGAAGGCCTTCGGCTTCAAGCTCGACCCGTTCTGGGGCCATCTCTCCTTCTGGTTCTGGGTGGTCGGCTTCTACGTCGCCTTCATGCCGCTCTACGTGCTCGGCCTGATGGGCGTGACCCGCCGGCTCAGCCGGTTCGAGGATCCCTCGCTGCAGATCTGGTTCGTGATCGCGGCGTTCGGCGCCGTGCTGATCGCGTTCGGCATCCTCTGCTTCCTGATCCAGATCGGCGTCAGCATCCTGCGCCGCGAGCAGCTGCGCGACACGACCGGCGATCCATGGGACGGGCGCACGCTGGAATGGTCGATCTCCTCGCCGCCGCCGGACTATAATTTCGCCTTCACGCCGGTCATCCACGACCATGATTCCTGGGCGGACATGAAGAAGCGCGGCTACGAGCGCCCGCTCGCCGGCTTCAGGCCGATCCACATGCCGAAGAACACCGGCGCCGGCATCATCATCGCCGGGCTCGCCACGCTCTGCGGCTTCGCCCTGATCTGGCATGTCTGGTGGCTGGCGGCGCTGTGCTTCGTCGCGGCCGTGGCGAGCGTGATCATCCACAGCTTCAACTACGACCGCGACTTCCACATTCCGGCCGAAACCGTGCTGCGCGAAGAGGATGCGCGCAGCGAAGTTCTGGGGCGGGCCTGAGGCATGGCGAAGGCGACAGCACAGGCCCAGGCCGCCAACGGCGCTCCGGTGTTCTACGTCACGGAAGAGGAGCACGAGCACTCCGGCGGCTCGACCATGCTCGGCTTCTGGATCTACCTGATGAGCGACTGCCTCGTCTTCGCGGTGCTGTTCGCGACATACGGGGTCCTGGGCCGCAACTATGCCGCCGGCCCCTCGGGCGCCGACCTGTTCGACCTCAGGCTGGTCGCGGTCAACACCGCCATGCTGCTGATGTCCTCGATCACCTATGGCTTCGCCATGCTGACCATGGACAAGGGGCGACAGGGCGCGACGCAGATGTGGCTCGCCATCACCGGGCTGTTCGGCCTCGCCTTCATCGGGATCGAGCTCTACGAGTTCGCGCATCTGATCCATGAGGGCGCGACGCCGATGCGCAGCGCCTTCCTGTCTTCCTTCTTCACGCTGGTCGGCACGCACGGGCTTCACGTCACTTTCGGCCTGATCTGGCTCACCGTGCTGATGACTCAGGTCGCGAGGCGGGGGCTGATCGAGGCCAACCGCCGCCGGCTGATGTGCCTGAGCATGTTCTGGCACTTCCTCGACGTCGTCTGGATCGGCGTCTTCACCTTCGTCTACCTGATGGGCGTGCTGAAATGAGCGGAAGCCAGAATCGCGTCGAGAGCCATCACGCCGAGAACCATGATGCGCATGCCGCGCCCCATGGCAGCCTGCGCGGCTATCTCACCGGCTTCGTGCTCTCGGTCGTCCTGACCGCGATCCCGTTCTGGCTCGTCATGAACGACATGCTCGGCAATTCGACCCTGACCGCGCTGGTCATCATGGCCTTCGCAGCCGTGCAGATCGTCGTCCACATGATCTACTTCCTGCACATGAACACCCGCTCCGAGGGCGGCTGGACGATGATGGCGCTGATCTTCACCATCGTCATCGTGGTGATCGCGCTCTCGGGCTCGCTCTGGGTGATGTACCATCTCAACGCCAACATGATGCCCGACATGCATCGGATGTGAGGATGGCCGTGACGTTGCCGGAGGCGGGAGCGAGGCGCCGGTCACGCGCGGCGCGGCTCGTCTTCCTGGCGGCGACCTGCCTGTTCGCGCTGGTGTTCACCGGCCTCGGCCTCTGGCAGATCGAGCGGCGGACCTGGAAGCTCGACCTGATCGCCCGTGTCGAGGCGCGCATTCATGCGCCGCCCGTCGCCGCGCCGGGGCCGGCGGAATGGCAGGGCGTCGACGCCGCGAAGGACGAATATCGCCGCGTCGCCCTGCAGGGACGCTATCTCGATGCGCCGGAGACGCTGACGATGGCGGTGACGGAGCGCGGCCCCGGCTTCTGGGTGCTGGCGCCGTTGCGCAGCGATGCCGGCTTCACGGTTCTCGTCAATCGCGGCTTCGTGCCGGACGATCGCCGGGGGCCGGAAGAGCGGCGTAAGGTGGCAGGCGAGGAGGCGCGCGTGGTCGGGCTGCTGCGCCTGAGCGAGCCGGGCGGCGGCTTTCTGCGCACCAACGACCCTTCGGCCGGGCGCTGGTATTCGCGCGACGTCGCGGCGATTGCGCAAGCGCGCGGCCTTGCCGAGGTCGCGCCCTATTTCGTCGATGCCGACGCCGCCACCGAGCCCGGCCCGCTGCCGCAAGGCGGAATGACGCAGGTCAGCTTCCGCAACACGCATCTGGTCTATGCGCTGACCTGGTTCTGCCTGGCGCTGATGAGCGCCGGAGCGGCGGTGTTTCTGGCCCTGGGGCAGCGCGCACGATCATGGCGAGAGGGATGAGACGAGCCGTCCCAACGCGATGGAGATCAGCTTCAGTATGTCCAGTGAACCGGCTTGGCGCCGGCGACTGGCAGCCTGACGCAGCCGATGCTGCCGCCGAGCAGGCAGCCGAGATAGCCCGTGCGCAGGTCCGGGCCGCCGAAGGCGATGCTGGATAGGTTCTTCAGCTTCGTCGCCGGCGTCGCGTCCATATGCGGCCGGCCGAGCGCATTGGCGCGATAGGCTGCCTCGACCCAGGCGACATGGGCGTCGTCGGTCTCGTGCAGCACCAGCTCGGCGGCGCCGGTTTCGGGGTCGATGCGCGAAAGCTGGTTCGAGATCACGCCGGCGATCCAGATCTTGCCCTCGGCGTCGAAGGCAAGACCGTCGGGGAACTGTCCGTCGCCGAACTCGTGGACCACCTCCTTGCTGCCGAGGCTGGCGTCGGCCTGCAGCGGGAAGCGGCTGAGGCGCCGGCCATAGGTCTCGTTGACATAGAGCCAGCGCCCGTCCGGGGTGACCTGGCATTCATTGGTGAAGCCGAGCCCGTCGGCGGCGATGCGCGCGCCCTTCTCGTCCATGACGACGACGAAGCCGGTCTCGGAGTCGCGGCGATAATCCAGCGAGCGGGGCTGCAACCGCGTCGAGACGGTGAGCCAGAGTCGGCCCAGGCCGTCGCGCACGACATAGTTGGAGGGCGGGATCGCGACGCCGGCGATCTCGACGAGGACCGGAGAGACCTGGCCGTCCCGCGTCAGCCGCCAGACGCCGCCGGCCTCGCTGCCGAGATTGGCGATCAGGAAGGAGCCGTCCGGCTCGAGCGCGATGCCGTTCGGCCGCAAGCCCTCCGGCAGGTCGGCGGTCGCGCCGGCATAGAGCGCCTGCGTGCCGTCGGGCTTGAGATGGGCGACGCCGCCGCGCCAGTCGGCGGTGTAGAGATCGCCGCGCGCGGTCGCGAGCACGCATTCGGGCCGGACCAGGCCCTCGCCGAGCAGCGAGACCTCGGAGAGTGGGATCGGCCTCATCCGCGCATGAACCAGACCAGCGCCATCGGGATCGCCTCGACATAGGTGACGGTGAACAGGACGATGAGGGCGAGGGCGAACATCGGAATCAGCTCGCGCGAGATCGCGACCATGCCGACGCGGGCGATCTTGGCCGCGACGAAGAGCGTGCCGCCGACGGGTGGCGTATAGAGCCCGATCACCAGGTTGAAGACCATGATCAGGCCGAGATGGACGGGGTCGATGCCGAAGGCCTTGGCAGTCGGGATGAAGAGCGGTGCGGTCAGCATCAGCGAGGGCAAGGGCTCGAGGAAGATGCCGACGAGGATCAGCGCCAGGTTGAGCAGGAACAGGAAGACATATTTGTTCTCGGCGATCTGCATGATGCCGGCGGCGAGATTGGCCGGGATCTGCTCGACCGTGATCAGCCAGGAGAGAGCGCCGGTGGCGCCGACGACGAGCATCACCACCGCGCTGGTGCGGAAGGAATGCAGCAGCATCTCGGGAACCTGGCGTGGCTTGACCTCGCGATAGACGAAGAGCGCCAGGATCAGCCCGTAGAACACCGCGATCGAGGCGGCCTCGGTCGGAGTGAAGATACCGCTCAATATGCCGCCGAGGATGACGACCGGCATGCCGGAGGCGGGCAGGATGGCGATGAAGGTACGCTTGATCTCGGCCCGGCTCGGCATGGCGCCGCCGGGATCGCAACCGAGCGAGCGGCCCTTCCAGACGCAGAGCAGGATCAGCGCGAAGGCGAGCGTGAAGGCCGGGAAGACGCCGGAGACCAAGAGCTCGCGGATCGAGACATTGCCGACGAAGCCGTAGACCAAGAGCGGGATCGAAAGCGGCATCAAGACGCCGATGGTGCCGGCGACCGCGATCAGCGCCGCCGCGAAAGCGCGCGGATAGCCTTGCTCGGCCATGCGCGGCACCATGATCGAGCCGATCGCGGCGGAATCCGCCACGGCCGAGCCCGAGACCGAGCCGAACATGGTGCAGGCCGAGACGGTGACGACGCCGAGCCCACCCGGCATGAAGGCGAGCAGCGAGCGGGCGAAATCGATCAGTCTCTTGCCGACGCCGCCATGGGTGATCAGCTCCCCGGTAAAGATGAAGAGCGGGATCGCCGCGAGATGCAGCGGCTCGACGCTGGAGATGTAGGACAGGAAGATCGCCTCGAGCGGGTAGCCCTGGCCGAAGATCCCGATCGTCGCGATCGTGGTCAGCAGCAGCGCCCAGACCAGCGGCATGCCGAGCAGGGCAAGCGCGAAGAAGACTGCGCAGATGACGGCGAGCACCATGGCGTCAGTCCTGGAAGGTTTCTTGGGGGATGGGCTCGCCGCGGGCCAGCAGCGCCGTCTCGTAGAGCACGAAGACCAGCGCCAGCGCCGAGCCGACGGGCATGGCGAGATACTGCACGCCGATCGGCCAGTGCAGCACCGTCATCTCCTGCTCCATGGTGCTCTGCGCAATGCTGAGCCCGTACCAGATCAGGAAGCCGAGCAGGGCGATGACGCCGAGCCGCGTCGCGATCTCGACAACGCGCGTCCAGACGGGCGGCAGCGCCTCGACGAACTCGGTGATGCGCATATGCGCGCCGCGGCGCGCGGCCGAGGCGCCGCCGAGAAAGGTCGCCCAGAGCAGGACGAACTCGCCGAACTCGGTGTTCCAGGCGATGTCGCTGTTCAGCAGGACGCGCGCCGCGATGTTGGCGAACATGACGACGAGCAGCAGCGCGGCGAGCGCGGTGACCACAAGGTCGACCGTGTCGCCGAGCCAGCGCAGGACGGCGGGTTCGAGTCTGCCGGGCCGGTAGAAATAAGCCGGCCCGGGAGGAGCCCCGGCTTGCGAGGCCTGCATCAGCCCATGGCCTTGCGGATGGCCGCGGCTTCCCCGATCATCTGGTCGACGCTCGCCGCGCCGAACTCCTTGCGAGCGCGTTCATTGGCGCCTTCGGCCGCCTTGCTCCAGGCGGCGAGGTCGGGCTTGACCACGGTCGCGCCCTTGGCGGTCATCTCGGCCAGCAGCTTCTCGTCATTGGCGCGGACCTCGCGACGGTTCCAATCGCCGGCTTCCTTGGCGGCCTTCATCACGCCGTCCTGGTCGGCCGCCGTCATGCCCTTGAAGGCGCGCTCGCCCATCGCGAGCCAGAGCGGCGAATAGACGTGGTTCGACAGGGTGATGTATTTCGCGACCTCGTAGAAGCGCTGCGAATAGATCGTGTCGATCGGGTTCTCCTGGCCGGAGACCGTGTTCTGCTGGATGCCGAGATAGACTTCCGTCACAGGCATGACGACGGGCGAGAAGCCGATCGACTCCATGATCCAGCGGATCATCTCGACCGGCGCGATCCGGAGCTTCTTGCCCTTGGCGTCGGCTGGACTGTTCAGCGGAAAATTGGTGGTGAAGCTGCGGAAGCCCGCCTCCCAGTTGCCGATGATGCGCATGCCCTTGGCCGGCAGCGCCGCCGCTTGCTTGGCGATGAAGGGCGAGGTGTCGTAGAGCTTCCAGCCCTGCTCGTAGTTCTCGGCGAGATAGGGCAGCGCGATCAGCGAGAGTTCCTTCACATGCGGGGTGAAGGTGACGACGCCGGTGACGGCGAAATCGAGCCCGCCGATCTGGAGCTGGTCGAGCGACTTGGCGTCGTTGGCGAGCTGGCCCGAATGATAGACCTGCACCTTGTAGCGGCCGGCCGTGTATTTCTCGACGGCAGCGGCGAACATCTCCGCCGCCTGCTGGCGCGCGCCGACCGAGGTGTCGGTATGGCTGAAGCGCAGCACTTTTGCGCTCTGCGCCCGCAGGATGGTGGGGAAGCCGGTGATGGCGAGGCCAGCTGCCGCCGTGCCCTTCAGAATGTCGCGTCTATTGGTCATGTATCCCTCCCATGGGTGTGGTGTTCGGCCGGCCGGGCGGCTTTGGCGCCGCCTTCTTCGGTTCAGAGCGAGATGAAGCGGCCCTCCGCGGCGGAGCGGTAGATCGCCTCCTCGATGACGAGATTGCGCAGATAATCGCGGCCCGAATTGACCAGCGGCAGGCCCTTCAGGATGTGGTCGACGACGTGGCGCGACTGCCGGTAGACGCAGTCGCCGCCATAGCCGCGATCCTCCCAGTGATAGGCGTGCTCGCTCTCCTCCCGGCCGCGTGGGCGCAGGAAAAGCCGGCCGAAGCCGTCGAGCCGGATGACGCCCTCGCTCCCCTCGACCAGCAGCACGCCATTGGTCATGCGCGTGTCCGCCGCCGGATGGTCGACATGGCGGTTGCCGTCGAACAGCCCGGCCGCACCACTGGCGAAGTCGAAGATGACGTAGCCGGCATCCTCGCCGGCGATGACCGGGTTGATCTTGCGCAGACGGGCAAAGACGCCGGTGATCTCGCCCATCAGGTCGCGGAACACGTCGATCAGGTGGATGCCGGTCTCGTGGATGAGGAAGCGCGGCATTTGCTGAAAATAGGGCTGGCGCGAGAGATAGGCCTCGGGCCCTTGGCCGTCGCCCGGCCGCAAGCGGAAGGAGATGTTGAGCGGCGTGCCGACGGCGCCGGACCGCATCAGCCGCTTGGTCTCCATGAACCAGGGCATGAAACGGAAGTTCTCATGAACGGCCAGCATCACGCCGGCGTCTTCGGCGAGCGCGACGATGGCTTCGGCCTCGTCATAGTCGGGCGCGACCGGCTTCTGGCAGATCATCTTCACGCCGCGCTTCGCCGCCGCGCCGACCAGGGCGCGGTGGGTCTGCGGCGGCGTGACGATGTCGATCAGATCCGGCTGCACGGCATCGAGCATCGCCTCGGCGTCCTCGAATTCCTGCGCATCCGAAAACGGCGAGGCTGCCGCTTTGCGCCTGACGGGGTCGCGGTCCGCCACGCCGACGACGCGCACTCCCTCCATCCGGCTCCACGCATCCTGGTGGAACCGGCTGAAATAGCCGCAGCCCGCGATGGCGACCGTCAGTGTCATTGCGGATCGGCTTGCCCGCTGAGGATGAGGTCCGCGACGGTGCTGCCGATCTCGCGCGTGCCGTGACGACCGCCGATATCGTAGCTGCGGAGATTCATCTTGCCGAAGGCGTGGTCGATGCTGAGCTCGATGGCGCGCGCAGCATCGCGGGCCGCGACGCTGCCATGGCGCTCGCCGAGCCAATCCAGCATCATCGCGGTCGACAGGATCATCGCCGTGGGATTGGCCACGCCCTTCCCGGCAATGTCTGGGGCGGTGCCGTGGCTCGGCTGGAACAGCCCGTGCGACTGGCCGATATCGGCCGAGGGGGCAAAGCCCATGCCGCCGATCAGCCCGGCCCCGAGATCGGAGAGGATGTCTCCGAACATGTTCTCGGTCGGGAGCACGTCGAAATCCCAGGGCCGGCGCACGAGATCGAGCGCCATGGCGTCGATGTAGTGGTGCCTGGCCTCGATGTCCGGGTGCTTCGCAGCCGCCTCGTAGAAGACCTTGCGCATGAAGGCGAAGGAGCGGAACACATTGGCCTTGTCGACCAGCGTGACACAGCCCGGGGTGCCGCGCGTCTCGCGCCGGCGGCGCGCCAGCCCGCAGCAGAAATCGGTGAGCTGTTCGGTGACCGCGCGCGTGATCACCTGCGTGTCGCGGGCCTCCTTGTCCTCGATGATCTCGCCCTTGCCGCGCGAGGCGAACATGCCTTCGGTCGATTCGCGCACGATGACGAAATCGATGTCCTTCGCGCGCTCATGGGCGAGAACCGGCGGCACGCCAGGAATGGCGCGGATGGGCCGCACGCCGGCGTAGAGCCCGAAGGCCATGCGAATGTCGAGCTGCGGTGCGATCTCGGTGCCGTCCGGGAAGCGGATATCGGGCCAGCCCATCGCGCCGAACAGGATCGCGTCGGACTTGCCGGCCCGCTCCAGCCCGTCCCTGGGCAGGATCGCGCCGGTCTCCTTGTAATGATGCGCGCCGCCCGGGATCTGCTCCTGGCGGAAGGAGATATCGAAGCGCTTCTCGACCGCACCGAGCACGACATTGGCCGCCTCCATGACTTCGATGCCGATGCCTTCGCCGGGCATCATCGCGAGATGGAAGGAGTTTGACGTCATAGCCGCTGGATTCCGTGTCGTTGGATGATGGTGGTGAGTTCGCTGCCGCCGCGCTCGCGATGGGCGTGGTAGATCTCGCGGGCCCGCTCGCGGTCCCCGGCCAGGATCGCCTCGACCACGGCGCGATGCTCGGCGGTCGACTTGACCGGCAGCGGCCGCAGCGAGAGCGTGTACATCCGGGCGCGATGGGCCTGGTCCCAGACCTGCATGATCATCGCGGCCAGCCGCTTGTTGCCGCAGAGCCGCGCGAGATTGAGGTGAAAGGCCTCGTCGGCCTGCGCCCAGGCCTGAAGGTCGGGCTCGCCCTCGAGCGCCGCTTCCATGGCGTCGCAGGAGGCGATGAGGCTCGCGAGCTCGGCGCGGTCGGGCTTTCGCGTCGCCAGAAGCTCGACCGCCGTCGGCTCGAGCGACATCAGCACCTCGTAGATCTCGCGCATGTCGTCGGGCGAGAGCGCGGAGATGCGGACGCCGTGTCGCGGCACGATCTCCAGCAGGCCCTCCTGCTGGAGCCGGACGAATGCTTCGCGCACTGGCGTCCGCGAGGCGTTGAGCTCGGCTGCGACCTCGCTTTCGAGGATCTGCGCGCCGGGCGGATAGTGGTTGTCGAGGATGTGCTGCTTCAGCTGCGCATAGACAGCGTCGGTCGAACGCGGGGTCCGGCCATTCGCCTCTGCTTGTGTGCCTGCTGGCTGCATCGCATCCGATAACGCATACATTGATCGATGCGCAGATGGTTAGGGCGCTGTGGCTCGTTTGGCAAGAGGGCGTTTGCGCTGCGCCGGAATCGGCCGGAAGAGGAGTTCCCCACGGCGCCCTCGTCCGCGGTCAGCCGGGTGATGCGTCCAGGGTGAGCCCATGCCGCGTCCCCAGTTCGCGGAGCTCGTCGAAGACCGCGGCGTTGAGCGGAATGCCGTCGCGGCGGCGCGCGACCAAGGCGAGATGCTCGCGTTCGCCGGGCAGATAGATGCGCTCCACGCCCGGCGCCTTCCTGGTCCCGTGGATGTCGGCGATCGCCTTCGACATGCGGCCGTAATAGTGGTCGAGATCCTCGAAGGCCGCGATCGGCAGCACGCCGAAGAGATGGCCGACATTCTGCGGTGTCGTGGTCTGCTCGTACATATGCGTGACTTCGGAGCCGAAACAGGCACCCGACAGCATCGTGCTGAGCAGGCCGATGCCGAGCGTCAGCGCATAGCCCTTCGGCCCGCCGACCGGCAGCACGAAGCCCTTCAGGGCCTCGACCGGGTCTGTCGTCGGCACTCCGTCCGGCCCGCTCGCCCAGTCGGCCGGAATGGGCGTGCCGTCCTTGGCGGCGACGATGATCTTGCCGCGCGCGGCGACGCTGCAGGCCATGTCGAGGACGATCGGGAAACCGTCACGGGTCGGGAAGGCGAAGGCGAACGGATTGTTGCCGAGGATCGCCTCGGCCCCGCCCCAGGGCGTCATGTGGTTGATGCCGCCAATGGTGAAGCTCAGGCCGATCATGTCCCGGCGCGCGGCCATTTCGGCATAATGCGAGGCGGCGCCGTAATGGTTGCTGTTGCGGACCGAGACGAAGGCGCAGTCACCATCGCTGGCCTTTTCGAGGGCGATCTCCATGGCGCGGATGCCGATGATCTGGCCCATGCCATTGTCGCCGTCGAGCACGGCGGTGGTGCGCGTCTGGCGGACGATCTGGGGCTTCGGTCGCGGGTTCGAGCCGCCATCCTCGATGCGCTGGACATAGATCGGCAGCCGCACGACGCCATGCGAGGCGACGCCGCGCAGGTCCGCCTCGACGAGGTTGTCGACGATGAGCATGGCTTCGTCGTTCGGCACGCCGAGCTTGACGAACATGGCCCGGCAGAAGGCCTTCAGGGTCTTCTCAGTGACGGTGACGGTCTTCTCGTTGTCCATGGCTTTTCCTGTCCCGGTCTGCAGGCGCCTCCAGCGGACGCCTTGGTCGCGGTTTGACACGTCTGGTATGACAGGTCTACACGTAGACCAACAACGAGCCGTGGCCGCCTCCGGGCGAGCGAGCGGCATGCGAGGACAACCAAGGAGAAGGGCGTGACGTCGTCAGCCATCGCTCAGCCACGCCAGGCCCAGGACTCACCGCGTGCCATCGCGGACGGCGCGGGAGCGCAGAAAGCCGATGCGGCCGTCATGCCGAAGCTGCTCGAGGTCGAGGGGCTGACGCTGCAGTACAAGACCCCGCAGCATCTCGTGACGGCGACCTACAGGGTCGACTGCGCCGTCCATGAGCAGGATCGCTATGTCGTTCTGGGGCCGTCGGGCTGCGGCAAGTCGACGATGCTCAAGGCCGTCGGCGGCTTCATGACGCCGGAGGAAGGGCATATCCGGCTGCGCGGCCGCGAGGTCGTCGGGCCTGGTCCCGACCGGATGATGGTGTTCCAGGAATTCGAGCAGCTCATGCCCTGGAAGACCGTGTTGGAGAACGTGCTGTTCCCGATGCGCATCTCCGGCCGCTTCAAGCGCAAGGATGCGATGGAGCGCGCGCTGTCGGTGATCGACAAGGTCAAGCTGACGAAATTCCGCGACGCCTATCCGCACATGCTGTCGGGCGGCATGAAGATGCGCGTCGCCATCGCCCGCGCGATGGCGATGGAGCCCGACATCCTGCTGATGGACGAGCCCTTCGCGGCGCTGGACGCGCTGACCCGGCGCAAGATGCAGGACGAGTTGCTGCAGCTCTGGGAGCAGGTGCGCTTCACGCTGATGTTCGTCACCCATTCGATCGAGGAGGCGATCATCGTCGGCTCCCGGATCCTGGTGCTGTCCCCCCATCCCGGCCGAGTCAGGGCCGAGCTCGACGCGTCCCAGCTCGATTTCCACGCCGTCGGCACGCCGGCCTTCGGGGCGCTGTCGGAAAAGATTCACGGCCTGTTGTTCGAGCATGAACTCGGTCACGCGGCTCGGCACGAGGAGCCGGAAGCATGAGCATGGTCTCCCTTGGACGCAGCGGCGGCGGCGCACTGGCAAGCCGCCCCGAATTCGAGATCGAGCCGATCGATGCGAGCGGCATCGGCGAAGTGGCGCGGCCGCTTTCGGCATTCGAGCGCATCGTCAACAACGATGCGGTGCGCAAGCTGGCGATCCTGATCGCGCTCGCGGTGGTCTGGGAGGTTTACGCGCGCTGGCTCAACAACCCGCTGCTCTTTCCCTCCTTCGCGGAGACGGTCACGACCTTCGTCGGGGATTTGTCCAGTGGCGCGCTGCTCGACCGTATCTCGACCTCGATGCGCTCGCTGCTTTACGGCTATGGAGCCGGGCTCGCTTTGGCGGCGGTGCTGACCACCATCGCGGTCTCAACGCGCTTCGGCACGGACATCCTCAACACGCTCACGGCGATGTTCAACCCGCTTCCGGCGATCGCGCTGCTGCCGTTGGCGCTGATCTGGTTCGGCCTCGGCATCGGCTCGCTGATCTTCGTCATCATCCATTCCGTGTTGTGGGCGGTGTCGCTCAACACGCTCACCGGGTTCCGCGCGGTGCCTGAAGTGCTGCGGATGAGCGGGCGCAATTATGGGCTGAAAGGCCTGCGCTACGTCATCTACATCCTGATCCCGGCCGGCTTTCCGGCGATCCTGGCGGGCCTGAAGATCGGCTGGGCCTTCGCCTGGCGCACGCTGATCGCCGCGGAGCTCGTCTTCGGCGTCTCGTCGCGCTCCGGCGGGCTGGGCTGGTACATCTTCGAGGCGCGCTCCGAGCTCGACACCGCAAGGGTGTTCTCAGGCCTGCTCGCCGTGATCCTGATCGGCCTCTTCGTCGAGTCGGTGATCTTCCGCGCGATCGAGAAGCGCACCGTGCAGCGCTGGGGCATGCAGAACTGATCAAGCCCGGTCAACGGGCGACGGCTTGGGGAGGATAGACCGTGAGGCATTTCATCGGATTGGCAGCCGCGGCAGGTCTCGCGCTGTTCTCGACCGCGCCCGCGCAGGCGGAGGTGAGCGAGATCAGGGCGGCCCAGCAATACGGGCTCAGCAGCCTGCCGCTGATGATCATGGAGGATGGCAAGCTCGTCGAGAAACACGGCAAGGCGCTCGGCCTCGCCGAGTTGAAGGTCAGCTGGGTCAAGCTCGGCAATCCCGGCGCCATCACCGAGGGGCTCGTGTCGGGCGGCCTCGATTTCGGCAGCGGCGGCGTCCCCTCCCTGCTGACCTTGTGGTCGCGCACCCAGGGCACGGCCATGGAGGTCAAGGGGGCCGGCGCCATCGTCAACATGCCGATGGAGCTTTTGACGACCAATCCGAAAGTGAAGTCGATCAAGGATTTCACCGACCAGGATCGTATCGCCGTCACGACGGTGCGTGTGTCGAACCAGGCGTTGCTGCTGCAGATGGCGGCGGCCAAGGAATTCGGCGCCGCTAATTACGGCAAGCTCGATCCGCTGACGGTCTCGCTGCCTCACCCCGAGGCGACCTCGACGCTGCTGTCGGGCTCCGGCGTGATCTCGGCGCATTTCTCCGCCCTGCCCTTCCAGCACCAGCAGCTGCGCGACGAGCGCGTGCGCAAGATCCTGAGCAGCTATGACGTGCTCGGCGGGCCGGCGACCAATACGGCGATCTATGCGACCAAGCGCTTCCGCGATGCCAATCCCAAGGCCTATCAGGCCTTCGTCGCCGGCCTGCAGGAGGCGATCGAACAGATCAACAAGGACAAGCGCGCCGCCGCCGAAACCTATCGGCGCATGACCGGCACCAAGGAGAGCGTCGACGAGATCTACGCGATGATCGCGGCGCCCGAGGTCGAGATGACCTTCACGCCGCACCAGACGATGAAGATGGCGACCTTCATGGCCGAGATCGGACGCTTGAAGACCGCTCCCAAGGACTGGAAAGACCTGTTCTTCGACAACGTCCACACTCTGCCCGGCAGCTGAGCCCGCGCGCGAGCCGGGACGGCCGAACCCTCGTCAAGGAAACCAG
This sequence comes from Allobosea sp., assembly GCF_051860145.1. Classification (GTDB taxonomy): domain Bacteria; phylum Pseudomonadota; class Alphaproteobacteria; order Rhizobiales; family Beijerinckiaceae; genus Allobosea. The sequence goes on from NZ_JBHYEM010000001.1 coordinate 395,063, forward strand.
CATGATCTCCGGAGCGATCATTCCCGACCAGCGGCCGATCCGACGCCGCAAGCTCTACGAAGACATCGTCGAGCGTCTCGAGGCCGCGATCAACGAAGGCCATTACGCGCCGGGCGATCAGTTGCCTGCCGAGCGGGAGCTGATGGAAGCCTATGGCGTCGGCCGGACCGCCGTGCGCGAGGCGCTGTTCGCGCTGCAGCGCATGGGATTGATCGCGATCAGCAGCGGCGAGCGTGCGCGGGTCTCCCAGCCGAGCGCGGGCACGATGATCGGCGAGCTCTCCGGCGTCGCGCGCTATCTGCTGGCCAAACCCGGCGGCGCGCATCACTTCCAGCAGGCGCGGACGATGTTCGAGATCGGCGTCGCCCGGCTGGCGGCGGAAATCGCCACGCCGGAGGATATCGCCAGGCTGGAGGCGGCGCTGGCGGCCAATCGTGCGGCGCTCGAACAGGGCCGCGCCTTTGAACGCACCGACGTCGCCTTCCATTTCGTCCTGGCCGAGATCACGCGCAATCCGATCTTCACCGCCCTGCATGACGGGCTGAGCGAGTGGCTGACCGAACAACGGACCACCTCGCTCAAGGCGCGCGGCGCCGCGCAGGCCGCTTATGCCGCGCATAAGCGCATCCACGAGGCCGTCGCCGCACATGACCCGCAAGCTGCCGCCGAGGCGATGCGCGCGCATCTCTCGGAGGTCGGCGACTATTACTGGAAAGCCTCGGACGTCTAACCCCGCCGTTCGGCACGCTTCAAAACTCAGGACGATCCATGGCGCGCTTCACGATTCTGGTCCGTTTCCGCATCGCGGACGGCCACATGGCCACTTTCATGCCCCTGATGATCGAGAACGCCGAGACATCCCGGCGCGACGAGCCGGGATGCGAGCGCTTCGACGTGCTGCAGCCCGGCGACGAGAAGAACTGCATCCTGCTCTATGAAATCTACCGCGACCGCGCCGCCTTCGACGCGCACTGCGCCAGCGCGCATTTCAAGCGTTTCGATGCGGCGACGAAAAGCCTGATCGCCGAAAAGCAGGTCACGGTGCTCGACCTGTTGGCCGAGGCCTGAGCCTCGGCTTCGGACGACAGCAAGGAGGCGGCTCGAACCGCCTCTCTCATCCGGGACGAAACGCCGCCCGCGGCTCCAGGCCGAGCGGGTCGCACACAAGGGAGAAGACACCAATGAAGCGATTGCTCGCAGCCGCCGCGGTGGCGGCACTGATGATGGCAGGTTCCGTATCGTCGGCCCTGGCCGAGGCCAAGACGCTGCGCGTCGCGAAGCAATACGGGCTCGGCTACATCCAGCTCATGATCATGGAAGACCAGAAGCTCGTCGAAAAGCACGCCAAGGCCGCCGGCCTCGGCGACATCACGGTGGACTGGTCGACCTTCCGATCGAGCGACGTGATGAACGACGCGCTGATCTCCGGCAATCTCGACTTCGCCAGCCTCGGGCCGACCGGGATCATCACGATCTGGTCGCGCACCCGAAACAATATCGATGTCCGCGCCGCCAGCGGCATCAACGCCATGGCCTGGACGCTCAATGTGCGCGACCCCGCCATCAAATCCCTGCGCGACTTCAACCAGAACCAGCGGATCGCCGTTCCGGCGGTGAAGGTCTCCGGCCAGGCGACGGCGCTGCAGATCGCCGCCGCCAAGGAGTTCGGCGACAAGGAATTCGAGAAGCTCGATTCCCTGACCGTCTCGCTCTCGCATCCTGACGCGACGGCCATGATGCTCGCCGGCAAATCGGAAATCGTCGCCAACTTCTCCTCGCCGCCCTTCTCGAATGTCCAGCTGAAGAACCCGGAGGTCCGTACGATCCTGAACTCCGACGAGATCCTGGGCGGGCCGATCTCCTTCAACGTCATCGCGGCGACGGCGAAGTTCCGGACCGAGAATCCGAAGCTCTACGGCGCCTTCCTGTCGGCCCTGAAGGAGGCGACGGAGATGGTCAGCAAGGACATGGAGGCTGCGGCCGAGACCTATCTGCGGCTGACCAAGGACCGTTCGTCGAAAGAGGAACTGGTCGCCATCCTGAGCGACAAGACGACCCATATCACCACGGATGTGCTGAATCTCGGTTCCTTCACCGATTTCATGGGCAAGGTCGGCCGGTTGAAGAACGCGCCGTCGGACTGGAAGAAGGAGATGCTCTTCCCGGAGGCGACGGCACGATAAACGCGGCGCCCCTGCACCCGGTCATTGCGCCAGGAAGCCGCCATCGACCGGAAGCGTATGCCCCGTCACCATCGCCGCGGCGGGGCTCGCCAGGAACAGGATCGCATTGGCGACATCCTCGGTCGAGGCGAGCCGGCCCATCGGGGTCATGCGCTGCACCTCGGCCATGAGGGCCGGGTCCGCCTTGAGTGCTGCGATGAAGGCCGTATCGACCCATGTCGGCGCCACCGCGTTGACGCGCACGCCGCGACGCGCCCATTCGACAGCGAGCGCCCGCGTCAGGTTCACCACCGCGCCCTTGCTGGACTGGTAGGATATGTTCGGATAGAGCCCGCCACCCGACAGGCCCATGATCGATGCCAGATTGACGATGGCGCCGGAGCCTTGCGCGGTCATCAAACGACCGGCCGCCCGGCAGCACAGGAAGACTCCGGTCATGTTGACGTCGATGACGCGCTGCCAATCGGCCAGCGAAAGCTCGGTCGTCGCTCGGCGTATGGCAAGACCCGCATTATTGACCAGGATATCGACCCTGCCCTGCTGCGACGCGATGGCGGTGAAAGCGGCATCGACCTGGGCTTCGTCCGCGACGTCTGCG
>NZ_JBHYEM010000001.1:397853-646017 GCF_051860145.1 Allobosea sp.
GCGGCGACGGGTGGGGGTTTAACGGGTCATCCCCGTGGGTTTCGTCCGGGAGTTTTGCGACATTGGGGCCCGCCCCCGCGCCGATCGATTGGGCGGCGCCCGCCGCCTCCGCTTCATCGCGATCGAGCAGAACGACCTGGGCGCCATTCGCCACGAAGAGCTCAGCCGTCCTCCGGCCGATACCGCGGGCAGCACCTGTGATGACCGCCACCTGCCCCTCGAGGCGAAAGGGCGAGATCGCCGCATCCTGTCCAGCCATGATGATCTCCTGCACTTGAAACGGCCTTCACTGGTCAATCAACCGGTGGATCTTGCCACGCGCGATTCTGGACCTGGCCAGATATGGGCTTCGGACTGACACGGACCGCCCGCCGCTGCGGCCGGAAACCATCGTCATGGCCTCCATCGCCGATATGACCGGCCTACTCGGCTTCCTGGAATACCTCGGTTCGCTTGCGCGTCATCGTCGGAATGAAAAACGTCACGACGATCGCAGCGGCCAGGACGAGCATCACCGCGGAGAGAGGACGCTCCAGGAAAACCCAGAGGCTTCCGTCACTGATCAGCATGGCACGCCGGAAATAGGCCTCCAGAGACTGCCCCAGCACGAATCCGAGCAACATCGGCGCGACCTCGCAATCGAGGCGGAGCAGGATATATCCGATGGCTCCGAATGCAGCCATCATGAATACCCCGAAGACATCGTTCGTCACGCTGAATACGCCAACGCATGAGACCAGGATAATCGACGGATAAAGGTAACGATACGGAATACTCAGCATCTTCACCCAAATGAAGATCATCGGCAGGTTCAGAACGACCAGGATGACGTTTCCAATCCACATCGAGGCGACGAGCCCCCAGAACAGCTGTGGATTGGTCGTGATCACCTGCGGTCCGGGCTGGATGTTGTGCATCATCAGGGCACCGATCATCAGGGCCATCACGGCATTGCTCGGCAGTCCCAGCGTCAGCATCGGGATGAACGAGGTCTGAGACGCGGCATTGTTGGCGGCCTCCGGAGCGGCGACGCCTTCGAGCACGCCGGTGCCAAAGTCCTGGGGACGTCGCGAGACCTTCTTCTCCAATGCATAGGCGGCAAAGGATGAGAGCGTGGCGCCGCCGCCAGGGAGCAGACCCAACAGAGAGCCGAGAGCCGTGCCTCGTATGGCGGGGGCCGACATGCGCCGGAGATCCTTCCGGCTCGGCCACAATCCGGCGACCCTTTTCGTCACGAGCTGCCGGTCGTCCTGCCGCCCGGCATTGCCGATGACCTCGGCGAGACCGAACAGCCCCATCGCGAGCGCGACGAACTCGATGCCGTCGAACAGCTCCGAGAAGCCCATGGTGAAACGCTGGCCACCGGAGGTGATATCGGTCCCGACGAGACCCAGCAGGATGCCGAACAGGATCATGCAGATCGCCTGCAACACCGAGCCGTGCGCCAGGGCCACGGCGCCGAGCAGTCCGAGGACCATCAGCGAGAAATACTCGGCCGGGCCGAATTTGAACGCCACTGAAGCCAGCGTCGGGGCGAAGGCTGCGAGCAGGACGGTCGCGACACAGCCGGCGAAGAACGAGCTCAGAGCCGCTGTCGCGAGCGCCAATCCGGCCTGGCCGTTTCGCGCCATCTTGTGCCCGTCCAGGCAGGTCACGACCGAGGAGGACTCGCCGGGGATGTTGACCAGGATCGACGTGGTCGACCCGCCATATTGGGAGCCATAGAAGATGCCTGCGAGCATGATCACCGCAGTTTCGGGCGGCAACGCATAGGTCAAGGGCAGCAGCATCGCGATGGTCGGAACCGGCCCCAGTCCAGGCAGCACGCCGATCGCGGTACCGAGCACGACGCCGAGCGTCGCATAGCCCAGGTTCTGCAGCGTCAGCGCTGCCTCAAAGCCCAGGGCCAGGTTGGCGAGAAGATCCATCGTCGCCCCCTCAGACGGAAAAGACAGAGGGAAGCGCCCTGATCGGCAGGCTCAGCCCGAAGACAAAGGCAAGATGCGCCGCCATCGCCAGACCCAGCCCGAGCAGCAGCGCCGCCCCGATGGGAAAACCTCGGTCAGCGCGCGACGCGAGCAAGGTTCCGGCCAGCGACGCGAGATAGAGGCCCCCCTCCGGCAGCAGGATTGCGAAAACCAGGACGGCGCCGATGATGTGGATGAAGGGTCGCCAGGCGATCGCGATCTCCCCATCTGCCGAGAGGCCTTGCGAGCGGATCAGGCCGAGGCTCCCCAGGACTGCAAGCGTCAGCCCGACCCAGAACGGGAAAAAGCCGCGCCCCATGCTTGCCGCGGTGCCGAGCGGATGCTGCAGCCAGGAAACCGCTGCAAAACCGCCGCCGATCAGAATGAACAGCAGACTCGACAGCGCCCGCTTGTTGAGCGTGAAAGCCACCTTGATTTCTCCCTTTGGACGCGGCGTCGTGGCACCGCATGTCGCCCTCTTGCGGGGCGTTATCGTCACAGCATGCGAAGACCGGCGCGTTCGACGGCGCCGATCAGATCGTGTTCCATGCGGGTGCGCTGGCCGAGATGATTGCTATAGGCGCCCTGGGAATCGCCGGCTGCGATCAGCGCGACGAGATCCGCATGCGTCTCCGTCGAGCGCTTCGTAACCGAGCGCAGGCGCAGGGCCACGAGATGAGCCCGCTGGACGAAATCCCGGTATTCGAACGCGACCGCCGCAAGACGGGCGTTGCCACAGAGCTGCAGCAGGGCGCGGTGGAAGCGCTCGTCGGCTTCATGCCATTCAGGCAGTTCGCCGCCCTCGGCCGCGCGCATCGCGACAACAGCCTGATGCAGCGGCTCCAGTTCCACTGCGCCAGGTCGACGCTGGACCAGCAGCGACACCGCCTGGACCTCCAGAGCGGTGATGATCTGATAGATCTGCCGCATATCCTGGACATTGAGGAAGGCGACCCGCGTCGCCTTCCGCGGCAGGACCTCGACATAGCCCTGGGCCTGCAGCAGCCGCAGGGCGTCACGCACGGGCGTCCGGCTCATGCCGAGCCCGAGCGCGATCTTGGCGTCGTCGATGAAGGCGCCAGCCGACAGTTCGTTGGTGACGATGGAGCGCTTGAGCCAGCCATAGGCCCGGTCGACCAGCGAACCCGTTTCCACTTCGCCTGCCGCTGCATCGACCGTCATCTGCTGCTCCTTCGCGTTGGCTATCCTATGCCGCCGCGACCCGGCGCTCGTCGAGTGCGCGCAAGACCGCATCGGTAACCGCGCGCGTACCTGACTGACCACCGAGATCCTTCGGCAGCTTTTCGCCGGCGGAGAGCACCCGTTGAACGGCCGTGTCGATCTGCTTTGCAGCCTCCATCAGCGCCCGATCCTGGTGCCGTTCACCCAGCCAGTCGAGCATCATCGCGCCCGCGAGGATCGTGCCAAGCGGATTGGCGATGCCAAGTCCGGCGATATCAGGCGCAGAGCCATGAGCCGCCTGGAAAAAGCCCTGCCGGTCGCCAATTTCGGCAGAGGGTGACATGCCCATGCTACCGACGGTGACCGCCCCGAGGTCCGAGATGATGTCGCCGAACATGTTCTCGGTGACGATGACATCGTAGAAGGACGGGCGGCGTACCATGTGAACCATCATGGCGTCGGCATAGCCGAAATCGAGCTCGACATCGGGGTAGTCCGCAGCCACCTCCGTGCAGATCTTCCGGAAGAACGCGTAGCTGCGAAGCACATTGGCCTTGTCGCAAACGGTGACGCGCCTCTTGCCATCCAGCGGCGCACCGTTGCGCTTGCGGGCAAGCTCAAAGGCCTTGCGCGCAATTCGCTCGACGCCTTTGCGGGTCATGACGACCGTATCGGTCGCGATCTCGTCGCGCACGTTCACGCCGCCGCCGCGGCTCGCATAAAGCCCCTCCGTATTCTCACGCAGGATGACGTAGTCGATGTCTTTCGGCTCCACATCCTTGAGAGGTGAACTCACGCCTGGGTGAAGCTTGATCGGCCTGATATTGGCGTAGAGATCGAGGCGGAAACGCAGTTGCAGGCCGAATTCGATCCCAGCTTCCGTGCCGTCCGGGTAGACCACCCCGGGGATGCCCGCCGCACCATGCAGGATCGCGTGCGCAGCCTTGCAGGCCTCGAACGTCTCTTCAGGGAGCGCGGTTCCGCTTTTGAGATAATGCTCGGCACCGGCAGGATAGTCGCTCAGGCTGAAGCGATCGCGACCCGCCGCCGCACAGATCACCTCGACAGCCGCGGAACAGACCTCGGGACCGATACCGTCTCCTCGCACGACGGCGATATCGTAGGATCTAGGCACCAAAAAACTCCTTCGATGAGAGGGCGCAGCGCCCCGATCGGCCGCCGCGCTCGGAACGGTCGCGGCTTCAGTTGCCGGGCTTCAGGCCGGCCTTGCGGATGACCTCGCCATAGCGGTCATATTCCTCGCGGCTGAACGCCTCGAATTCGGCGGTCTTCATGACCTTGACGGAGCCGCCGAACGCGTCGATGCGCTTCCTGAAGTCAGTATCCTCGAGCGCTTTGGCGAGGGTCGCGTTGAGTTTCTCGACGACCGGCCGCGGTGTTTTGCCGGTGGTATAGAGCGCATACATCGTCTGCATCTCGACTTGCGGATAGCCCGCCTCGCGGATGGTCGGGACATCGGGCATGTCGGGCAGGCGCTGTGGCGAGGTAACAGCGATCGGTTTCAGGTTGCCGGCCTTGATCTGGGCGGCTGCGGCCGGGACCGTGTCGAAGGTCATCTGGATGACGCCGGCGATGATGTCGACCTGGGTCGGCGCGGCGCCCGGGTAAGGAACGTGCACCGATTTGACGCCGGCGGCCATGTTGAACTGCTCGGCCAGAATGACATGGGTCGTGCCGAAACCGGATGAACCGTATTTCACCTTGCCCGGGCTGGCCTTCATGTAGGCGACGAGCTCGGCGACGGAGTTGATGCCCATGTCCTTGTTGATGACGAGGACATTCGGAACGAGCGTGATCAGGCCGACAGGCTGCAAATCCTTGAGCGTATCGTAATCCAGATTGAGGAGATGCGGCGCGATCGACACGGGCGTGCTCGCCGCGACGAACAGCGTGTGGCCATCGGGCTTGGCCTTGGTCGTCGCCGAAGCACCGATGGTGTTCGAAGCGCCCGGCCGGTTCTCGACCACCACCGACCGGCCGAGAAGCTGCGAAAATTTCTGGGCGATCAATCGTCCGATCGCGTCACTGCCGCCACCGGGATTGGCGCCCACCATCACCGTGACGGTGCGGGACGGATAGTCGTCAGCACGAGCCGGAACGCCCATCACGGCGCTCGCAGCCAGCAGCGAGAAAGCGAGACGCAGCATCTTCGAGGTCATGAATTTCTCCCAGGTTTCTTCGTGCCGCTCTGCGGTGGCTCTGATGTATGACGTGATATTTCAATTGGAATGTCAATTGCCTTTTCTGCCTTGCTGTGTTGGCTAGCTCCCACCCGCACCCCGCCCGGCGCCGTGATCTCTCGTTCGGAGGAGGAGCGGGCATGTCGAGTGGGACGCCCTCTTCGGGTGTCGAATGTTCCGGGCGGCGCTGGCTCTGACCGGCCCCGCCCGCACAGAGGTTTTCGAGTGACCAGCGCCCGTCAGCGCAACCGACGCTCCGAGGGCGGTTGACGTGGCAATGATATGCGCTAACATTGATGTTAGCGCATATCATTTCAACAGGATCATAAGCCATGCCGCCTTCCACGCTGGTCGCCGAAGCGGCTACCTGCTCGATCACGCTCAGGCCGGGCGACAGCGACGGCTATCTTCTGGATGCGAGGGACCTCAAGGCGCTCGCCATCGCCAGCTTGACGCAGGTCGGCGTCCCCGCAGCCGACGCAGAGACCGTCGCCGACGGGCTGGTCGGAGCGGATCTGCGCGGGATGAACTCGCATGGCATCCTGCGGTTGCCGGTCTACATCCGCAGGTTGATCGAAGGCGGCTTCTCGCCGGTGTCGAGCTTCGATCTCATCAGCGAGACCGCCGGCACCGCGCTGATCGACGGCGGCGGCGGGCTCGGGGCCGTGTTGACGGCACGGGCCATGGACCTCGCCATCGCGAAGGCCCGCAAAAATGGCATCGGCGCCGTTGGCGTCCGCAACAGCAATCACAACGGCGAGGGCGCCCCCTACGTCATCCAGGCGGTCGAGGCCGGCATGATCGGGATCGCGACCACGAACGGCTCCCCGATCATGCCGGTCTGGGGCGGCAAGACCCCGATGACAGGGCCGCTGCCGATCACGGTCGGCGTGCCGACGCATATGGAAAAGCCGATCGTGCTCGACGCCGCCCTCGGGATGAGCTCGCGGGGCAAGATCCTCTATCATGCGGAGCGTGGGCAGCAGCTGCCCCCGGGCTGGCTCGTCGATGCCGACGGCAACCCGACGACCGATCCCAACTGGGTCAAGAACGGCGGCTGGATCCTGCCGATCGGCGGCCACAAGGGCTGGGGCCTGATCCTGATGTGCGAGATCCTGTCGGGCCTGCTCACGGGCGGCGCAATCGGACAGGAGCTGACCAATCTCTACGACGATCTCGACCAGCCGCAGCACAACGGTCATTTCGTCATCGCGATCGACATCGCCTCGTTCATCGACCTCGACTCGTTCAGGCGGCGGATGGACGGCTATGTCCGGGCGATGAAGGCCTCCGAGCTGGCGCCCGGCTTCGAGGAGATCCTGATGCCGGGCGAGATCGAGTTCCGCCGCGCCGCGCGGCAGGAGCGCGAGGGCATCCATCTGAGCCGCAAGGTCGTCGACGAACTGCTCGCCGCCGCGAAAGAGGTCGGCGTGCAGGTGAGGACCACGGCATGAACGCCCCCGCGCCGACGATCGCGATGGCGGACGACCCTCTCGTCGCAAGGCTCGCCCGTCTCGAAACCGGACAGGTCAGCGATGTCCTGGACGAGGCCGGCCTTCCCAACCACGCCCTGTCGCCGACGCTGGTGCCGCTCGACGCGACGCTCCGCTTCGCCGGACGGGCGGCCTGCCTGCGCGGCGAGGCCAGCTTCGCGGGCAGGCATGCCAGCCCGGCCCTGCCCAACGATGCGCTGGAGCTCACCGCCAAGGCGGGCTCGGTGCTGATCGTCGCGTCCGGAGGCTTCAACGGCGGTGCGATCATGGGCGGCTTCGTCGCCTACAGCCTGCAGCGGCAGGGCTGCCGCGCCTTCGTCACCGACGCTCCGGTGCGCGATGCCGACGAGATCCGCGGCTACGGCTTCCCGGTGGTCGCGGCGGCGGTCACGCCGGTCAACGGCGCTAGGCGCTGGCGCTATGTCGCGGCCGACGAGCCGGTCTCGCTGCCGGGGATCGGCGGCGCGAGCGTGACGATCCGGCCCGGCGATCTCGTGCTCGGCGACGGCGACGGCGTCGTCGTCGTACCGGCCGAATACGCCGAGCAGATCATCGCCGACAGCGAAGCGCTGCAGCGCATCGAGGCAGCCATCGCGGGCGCCCTGCGCTCGGGCGAGACCCGCAAGGAGGCCTTCAGGCTCAATCCGCGCTTCGACCATGTGCGACCGCGCTGAAGCGCGGCCTGCCCGGGACACGACCAGAACCGGCCACGACCATAAAATGCGCCAAAAACCGGCGCGCCACCCAAGGAGGGAACAATGACATTATCGCGGAGAGACTTGCTGGCGGGCGGATGCGCCGTCGGCGCCCATTTCGCCTTTGCCAGCAGCGCAAGGGCGGCCCTGCGCGAAGCCAGCGTCTCCTTCGGCCCATCGGCGCCGATCTACGCGCCGACCTATGTCGGGCTGGAGAAGGGCTACTTCAAGGAAGCCGGGCTCGAGATGAAGATGACCGCGACGGATGGCGGCGCGCGGTCGCGCGAGCTCGTCGCCGCCGGGCAGATCCTCTTCGGCCATGGCGACACCAGCCACCCGCTGCAGCTCAGCAATCGCAACAAGCCCAGCAAGATCCTGCTGGCCACGCAAATGGTCTCCAGCACCTGCGAGATCGTGATCCGGCGCGACATTTTCGACCAAGGGGTCACGACGCTGGAGGCCTTCGCGAAATGGCGGCGGCCGGACGGCGCCAAGCCGATCGTCGCGCCGACATCGATCGGTTCCGGCGGCTGGATGCTCGGCACCTACCTGTTCGAGACGCGCGGCTCGACGAACGACATCAACTGGGTCTCGGGCGGCAACCCGAGGACGATGCTGGCCGGCCTCGCCGCCAAGCAGTTCGACGCCATCGTCGCACAGCCCGGCTGGCAGATCGAAGCCGAGCGCGAAGGCTTCGGCCGCACGATCTACGACACGCGAAAGCCGGGCGTGTGGGACAAGGATTTCGGCGGGCCGGTGCCGACCCTCAGCCTCTATGCGCTGACGGAAACGGTCGAGCGCGAGCCGGAGCTGACCCAGGCCGTCGTCACCAGCTTCTACCGCGCCATGAAGTGGATCAAGGAGACTTCGGAGGACGAGATCTACGAGACTGTCGGCCGCCGTTATTTCGGCTCGGCCGACCCGACCTCGACGCGCGCGGAGCTCACCTTCGACCGCGACACTTCGGCTTATGACGGCCGCATCAGCAAGGCGGATTTCGAGCGCGGCGCCAAAATCTGGTACCGGACGGGCTCGCAGATCAAGCCGGTCCCCTACGAGCAGGTCGTCGACATGCGCTTCCTCGAGGCGGCGCGCGGGAAGATCGGGTGATGGCGGCGCTGGCATTGGCGGACAGGCCCGCCCCCACCGTCGCTCCGGCCGAGACCCGCATCGGGGTCGCCAACCTCGACAAGGTCTATGGCAGCGGCGACGGCAAGGTCGTCGCCGTCAGCGACGTCTCCTTCGAGATCCGACGGGGCGAGTTCGTCGCGCTGCTGGGTCCGTCCGGCTGCGGCAAGAGCACGATCCTCAACATGGTCGCAGGGCTGATCAAGCGCTCCGGCGGCGAGATCCGGATCGACGGCGCGCCGATGGAGCACGGCCAGGTCAACCCCAAGGTCGGCTACGTCTTCCAGCGCGATACGGTCTTCCCGTGGCGGACGGTCGAGCAGAATATCGGTTACGGGCTCGAGATCGCCGGGGTTCCGGCCGGGGAGCGCGCCGAACGGGTGCGACGGGCCGTGCGGATGGCGGGGCTGAGCGGCTTCGAGAGCAAGTTCCCGAGCACCTTGTCGGGCGGCATGCGGCAGCGCGTCGCGCTGATGCGGACGCTGATCATGAAGCCCGAGATCCTGTTGATGGACGAGCCGTTCGGCGCGCTCGACACCCATACCAAGCTCGAGATGCACCGCATCCTCCTCGATATCTGGGAGGAAGAGCGCCAAACCGTCCTGTTCGTCACGCATGATCTCGGCGAGGCGCTCACCCTGGCCGACAGGATCATCCTCCTCTCGGCCCGGCCCGGCCGCCTCAAGGAGGATTTCGCGGTCACCTTCCCGCGCCCGCGCGATGCGGTCGCGCTGCGCGAGGCCCCGGAATTCGGCCGCCTGTTCTCGCATGTCTGGCACTCGCTGGGCGAGGAGTTCCGCAAGGCCCAGGGAGCGGCGTCATGAGGCGCGGTGCGACGATCATCTTCTGGCGCCTCGCCATTCTCGGCGTTGCACTGGCGATCTGGCAATGGGGCTATTCGCTGCGGGGAATCGAGGCGCTGCGTGCGTTCGTGCCGGACATCCTCGACCCCTATTTCGTCTCGAAGCCATCGGAGGTCTGGCAGAGCTTTCTGCGCCTGTCATGCCTCGCCAATGCGGACGGCGTCTATCACGGCTTCGACCGGGCTGCGATCGGAGCCTGTTTCGGGCTCGATCCGAACAACCTGCTCGCTGCAACCGGCGTGACCCTCCGCAATACATTCTGGGGCTTTTCGGGCGGGGCCTTGCTCGGCGTCGCGGCCGGCCTCCTGCTGGGCCGGTCGGATTTCCTCACCAGCATATTCGGGCCGTATATCGCCGCGCTCAACTCGGTTCCGCGCATCGCGCTGGTTCCGCTCATCATCCTGATGTTCGGCCTCGGCGACATGTCGAAGGTGGTGACGGCCTGGATCGTCGTGTTCTTCGTGGTGTTCTTCAACACATTCGAGGGCACCCGCGCCGTCGACCGCGACCAGATCGCCGCCTCGCGGCTGCTCGGCGCGAGCGAACTGACGGTGCTGCGCACGGTCGTCATTCCATCGGCGATGGCCTGGGTCTTCGCCTCGCTGACGCCGGCAGTCTCCTTCGCGCTGGTCGGAGTCATCGTGGCGGAGTTCATCGGGGCCGAACGCGGCATCGGCAAGCTGATCATCGAGGCGCAGGCGCGCGCCAATGCGTCGGAGATGATGGTGGCGATCCTCGTGCTGATGGTCGTCGGCATGCTGCTATCGGTGGTCGTGCGCCGCGTTCAGGGCTATCTGTTGCGCTGGCAGCCGCAGTTCTCCGAGGCCGTCACCTGACACGGAGCCCGTTCCGGCGCCGGCCAAAGCGATCGAAGACGCGATATGGACGCTGAAACCGAGCATCTTCACAAGCGCCGCGGCCGCATCCGGCGTTCGGCCAAGCAGGCGAGCATGAGTGACGTCGCCCGTGCCGCCGGTTTCTCGCTGATCACGGTGTCGCGGGCGCTGCGGCATCCCGAACAGGTCACCGACGCGACGCGCCGGCGCATCGCGGCCGTCATGGCCGAACTTGGATATGTCCCCAATCTGGTCGCGGGCGGGCTCGCCGCGACCGAGACCCGGATCGTCTCGGTGATCGTGCCCTATGTCGCTCACGGCGTCTTCGCGGACAACATCCAGGGCGTCGCCGAGGCGCTCGAACCGGCCGGCTACTGCGTGCTGCTCGGGAATAGCGGCGGCGCGCCGGAGCGCTCGGAGAGCATCGTGCGGATGCTGCTGGGGCATCGTCCCGCCGGGGTCATCATCCAGGGTGCGGACCATACGGAGGCCGCGCGCCAGATGTTGCGCCGGACCAATGTCCCGATCGTCGAGATCGGGACATTGCCGAAAGCACCGATCGACTCGGTCGTCGGCTATTCGAATATCGAGGCGGCCCGCACCATGACCGCGCATCTCATCGCCGGCGGCCGCAAGCGCGTCGCCTTCGTCAATTATCCACCCCACTACAACGACCGCGCGGCTGCCCGGCTGGACGGCTATCGGCTGGCGCTCGCCGAAGCCGGGCTCGCGTTCGATCCCGCCCTGGTCGTGGAGACGGGCTTCGGCATTCGCGAGGGACGCCTGGCCCTCCAGGACCTGCTCGCGCGCGGCTGCAATCCCGACGCCGTCTTTTGCGGTTCCGATCTCTGGGCCGCAGGAATGATCGCCGAGTGCCGCCGCCGCGGCATTGTCGTGCCGGACGATCTGGCCGTCGCGGGATTCAGCGACCACGAGATCGCAACCGAGACGGATCCAGCCATCACCACGATCCGCGTTCCGCGCTACGAGATCGGCCGGAAGGCAGGCGAACTGATCCTCGCACGCCTGAGAGGGGAGCATACGGGACCCGAGATCATCGACCTCGGCTTCGCGTTCAAGAAGCGCGACAGTACCTGAACTCAATCGGGACGGATCGCCTGAACGCCGCCCGTGGTCTCGTTGCGGCTTCGTGCAGGGATACGGGGATTGCGACAGCCGCGCTGGGCCCCTCGCCCGACGACATCGTCATTGGCGCCGTCCCGGCCGTGGATCGCCCGCAGACGACTGTGACAGCACGCTCTCGGCAGCCGCCTGCAGGAACCGCTTCGACATCCGCTCGTCGTTGACGGCGCGCGAGAGGAGCACCGCACCGACCATCGTCGAGAGGATGGCCATGGCCTTGCCGTCCGACTCATCGGCGTCGGCCTTGCCGATCCAGCTGCCCAGCATCTCGAGATAGTCCTTGATTCCGGCTTCGAATGACGCCTTCACGTCCGGGCCTTGCCTGGCGGCATCCGAACCGAGCGCGACGACGGGACAGCCATCCGCCTTCTCGGCGCAGTGACCCATGCTGAGATAGAAGTCGACGACTGCCGATAGCGGGTCTTCAGGATTGGACTCGGCAGCGGCCGACCATCGGCCGGAGGCGCTCTCCAGGGCGCGCCGCGAGGCCTGCGCGGCCAGGTCATCCTTGGACTCAAACTGCTTGTAGAAGGCGCCCTGCGTCAGTCCGGCCCCCTGCATCAGATCCTTCAGGCCGATGCCGTCGAAGCCGTGCTGCCGAAACAGGCGGCTCGCCACGTTGATCACCGTCTGTCGGTTTTCCTCGGCCTGCACGCGATTGACCCGCATTGTCGGTCTCCATAATTAGATTGCGTTCAACATCTATACTCGATATGGAGTTCGAATGCAATCTAATTTGGCAAGGCGACGGGCATTAAAAAGAGACCCGCTATTGTGCTGGCAGGCGTCCTGATCGCGGGGGCGGGGGCGGCCGCATTCTTCACGCTGTCCCTTCGCTCGCGGGAAGCCGCAGCCGTGAGCGACCCGAGGCAGGAACCACCGATCGTCAGGCTCGCGAGCGCCGCGCGGGTGAATGGGTCCGAACGCGGCTTCACCGGCATCATCGGGGCGAGGGTGCAGAGCAATCTCGGTTTTCGCGTCCCCGGCAAGATCGTGGAACGGCTCGTGAATGTCGGGCAGCAGGTCAAAATCGGGCAGCCGCTGCTGCGGATCGACGAGACCGACCTGCGTCTTGCGCTCACAGCCAAGCGCAACGCCGTTGCTGCGGCGCGCGCATCTGTCGTTCAGGCGGACGCGGACGAGCGGCGTTACGCCAATCTGGTGAGCAATGGATGGTCTTCCCGCCAGCGCTACGAGCAAGCCAGGGCCACGCTCGATACGGCCACGGCACAACTCGCCGCGGCCGAAGCCGACGCACGGGTCTCGGAAAACGAGGCGACCTATTCCACCCTGGTGGCCGATGCGGATGGAACCGTGGTCGAAACGCTTGGCGAGCCAGGGCAGGTCGTCTCCGCCGGCCAGACCGTGGTCCGGCTCGCCCAGGCCGGTCCGCGCGAGGCGGTGGTCGCGCTTCCCGAAACGATCCGGCCGGCGATCGGCTCGGCGGCTGAGGCCAGCGTCTATGGCAGCGATGGACGCCGCTACACCGCGCATCTGCGGCAGCTATCGGATTCCGCCGATGCCCAGACCCGCACCTATGAAGCCCGCTATGTGCTCGGCGGCGAGGCCGCGGCAGCACCGCTCGGGGCGACGGTCACCATTCGACTGGTCAATCAGGCGAGCCAGCCCGAGGTCGAAGTGCCCCTCGCCGCCGTGCTGGACAATGGCCAGCGGACCGGCGTCTGGGTCCTGGACGGCGCCACCTCGACGGTGAGATTCCGGCCCGTCACGCTTGTGCGCGTGACCAGCGAAACCGCCGTGATCTCCGGGCTGAGTTCCGGAGAACCGGTTGTTTCGCTCGGCGCTCACCTCCTCCAGGAGGGCGCTCGCGTCCGGACCGCGTCCCAGGGCGGGGGCAACCGATGAGCCTCAATCTTTCGGCGATCGCCGTTCGCGAACGGGCCGTCACCCTGTTCTCCATCATGCTGCTGGTGGCCGCCGGCGCCTACGCCTTCTTCGCACTCGGACGGGCGGAAGACCCCAACTTCACCATCAAGACCCTGACGGTCACGACCGTATGGCCGGGCGCGACCGCGCGCGAGATGCAGGACCTCGTCGCCGAGCCGCTGGAGAAACGGATCCAGGAGCTGACCTGGTATGACCGCGTCGAGACGACGACGCGGCCGGGCTACGCCTATATGACGGTCACGCTGAAGGACAGCACACCGCCCGGCGTCGTGCAGGAAGAGTTTTATCAGGCCCGCAAGAAGCTCGGGGATGAAGCCCGCAACCTGCCGCCGGGCGTTCTCGGCCCCTTCGTCAACGATGAATATTCGGATGTGAGTTTTGCCCTCTATGCGCTCAAAGCCAAGGGCATGCCGATGCGTGAACTGGCCAGGCAAGCCGAAGCGATCCGCCAGGACCTGCTGCACGTGCCCGGCGTCAAGAAGATCAACATCCTCGGCGAGCGTCCCGAGCAGATATTCGTCGAATTCTCCTATGCCAGGCTGGCGACGCTCGGCGTCTCGGCACAGGACATCGTCGCCGCCCTGCAGCGGCAGAACACCGTCACCCCGGCAGGCTCGATCGATACCAGGGGGCCGCAGATGTTCATCCGGGTCGATGGCGCCTACCAAGGCTTGAAGGCCATCGCCGACACGCCGATCGTCGCTGCGGGACGGACCCTGAAGCTCTCCGATATCGCCGATATCCGCCGCGGCTACCAGGATCCTCCGACCTATCTGATCCGGCGTCAGGGAGAGGCAACGATCCTGGTCGCAGCCGTCATGCAGGGCGGCTGGGACGGGCTCGCGCTCGGCAAGGCGCTTGAAAACAAGTCAGCGGCGATCGCCCAGACACTCCCCCTCGGGATGACACTCGACAAGGTGACCGACCAGGCCGTCAACATCGCCTCGGCGGTCGACGAGTTCATGATGAAGTTCGCGATGGCGCTCGGCGTCGTGCTGCTGGTCAGCTTGCTCAGCCTGGGCTGGCGCGTTGGCATCGTCGTGGCGGCAGCCGTTCCCCTGACGCTTGCGGTCGTCTTCCTGATCATGCTGGAAACCGGCCGCTTCTTCGACCGCATCACGCTCGGCGCCCTCATCCTGGCGCTCGGTCTTCTCGTCGACGACGCCATCATCGCCATCGAGGTGATGGTGGTGAAGATGGAAGAGGGCATGGACCGCATCAAGGCGGCCGCCTATGCGTGGAGCCATACGGCCGCGCCGATGCTCTCGGGAACGCTGGTGACGATCGCCGGCTTCCTGCCGGTGGGTTTCGCGCGCTCGACGGCCGGCGAATATGCCGGCAACATCTTCTGGGTCGTCGGCTTCGCCCTGATCGTCTCCTGGATCGTCGCGGTGGTCTTCACGCCCTATCTCGGCGTCAAGATGCTGCCCGAGATCAAACCGGTCCCCGGCGGCAGCCACGCGATCTACGACACGCCGAACTATCGGCGCCTGAGGCGGCTCATCACCTTCGCCGCACGCCACAAATTCGTGACATGCGCCGCCGTCGCCATCGCCTTTGCGCTGGCCGTCATCGGCATGGGGAGCATCAAACAGCAGTTCTTCCCGACCTCCGACCGGCCGGAAGTGCTCGTGGAGATCCGCCTGCCCGAGGGCACCAGCATCGAGACCACGACCGCCGCGGTCGAGAAGCTCGAACGCTGGCTGGACCGCCAGCCCGAGGCCAGGATCGTCACGAGCTATGTCGGCCAGGGGGCTCCGCGCTTCTTCTTCGCGATGTCGCCGGAGTTGCCCGATCCCGCCTTCGCCAAGATCGTCGTCCTGACCCCGGACGCCGAGGCGCGCGAAGCGTTGAAGCACCGGCTCCGCGAGGCGGTGGCGCAGGGGCTTGCACCGGAGGCCTCTATCCGCGTCACGCAGCTCGTGTTCGGACCCTACACGCCGTTCCCGGTCGAGTTCCGGGTCACGGGCCCCGATCCCGCGCAGCTCTACGGCATTTCCGACAAGGCCCTCGATATCATGCGGGGCGTCCCGGATGTGCGGCAGGCCAACCGCGAATGGGGCAACCGCACGCCCGTGCTTCGCTTCGTCCCGGATCAGGATCGGCTGAACCTCCTCGGCCTCTCCTCGGCGGAAGTCGGCCAGCAGCTCCAGTTCCTGCTCACCGGCATCGCCGTCACGCAGGTCCGCGAGGATATCCGCAATGTTCCTATCGTGGCGCGCAGCGCCGGGGCTGAGCGGCTGGATCCGACGCGGCTGGCAGATTTCTCGCTGATGAGCCGCGACGGTCGCCAGATCCCACTCGATCAGATCAGCCATTCCGAGATCCGTCTGGAGGAGCCGATCCTGAAGCGCCGCGACCGCACGCCCGTCGTCACGATACGCTCTGACATCAACGAGGCGACCCAGCCTCCGGAGGTCTCCAAGCAGATCATGACGGCCCTGCAGCCGCTGATCGCCTCCCTTCCGGCCGGCTATCGCATCGAAACGGGCGGCTCGATCGAGGAGGCGACGAAGGCCAACGCCGCCCTGGGCAAGGTCTTCCCGGTGATGATCGCCGTCACATTGATCGTCATCATGCTGCAGGTCCGGTCCTTCTCGATGATGGCCATGGTGCTGCTGACGGCGCCGCTCGGGCTTGTCGGCGCCGTGCCGACCTTGCTCGTCTTCAACCAGCCGTTCGGATTCAACGCCATCCTGGGGCTGATCGGATTGGCCGGCATCCTGATGCGCAACACGCTGATCCTGACCGAGCAGATCGAGGAGAACCGCGCCGCCGGCCTCGATGACTATCACGCCGTGATCGAAGCGACGGTACAACGCACGCGCCCCGTCATCCTGACGGCGCTTGCCGCCGTGCTCGCCTTCATCCCGCTGACGCATTCCGTCTTCTGGGGATCGATGGCCTATACGCTGATCGGCGGTACGGCGGTCGGCACCGTGCTGATCCTGCTCTTCCTGCCCGCGCTTTATATCGCGTGGTTCCGGATCAAGCCGGCTGCGGCAGAGAACCACGAGGTTTCGACGGAGGAACCGGAGCTGCGAACGGCAATGGCTGCCGAGTGAAACCAGACATCCAGGAATTCCCCATAGAACACCCGCCTGGATGGTCAGCCACTCGTGTCAGCCGGCGACCGACCAGCCTGTCCCCGCGAGACGCGCGAGCACGTCAGGCCACTGCCGTCTCCTGAGGCTTCAGTTCCTCGACCGGCGGAATGCGGCCTTCGTACCAATACGCCGCTGCCGCTCGCGACATCGCGGCGCCGTCATGGCCAATGCCGGGCACGGTGACCAGCGACCAGTTGCACGGCAGGCCGCGTTTGGCTGCCTCCGCCTTGGCGAAGTCGAGCATGAAATGGGCACGGGCATAGCGCATCGGCCCCTGCGCCAACGCCTCGGCCTGAGCCGGCAGGTTCGGGTCGCTCGTCACGATGTCCTGGTCGCCGGCGAAGATCACCATCGGCCAGGCCAGCCAGCGCGCCAGCTCCGCCTCACCGAGGCCGAGACCGCCGAGTCCTTCCGGAAAGCGGCGCTCCAGCGTCGGCAGCGTGTACCAGCCCGAATTGGCGGCGAAGGCGACCTCGAACGGCGTCTGCTCTTGCGTCGCCAGCAGGCGGTGGACGAACTGGCCGCCGGCTGAATGGCCGAACAGCTTGACCTTGTCGCGCTTGGTGACGCCGGCCTTGCGCAGCGCCGCCAGCACGCGGGCCGGCACGGCATAGAGCCAGCCGTCCTGGGCGGCGATCGTGCCGTCCTCGCCGACCAGGAGGCCGTTATTATAGCCCTCGGCCTTGGGAAAGTGCTCATTGCCGAAGGTCGGGGCGACGATCAGCAGGCTGTGCTTCTCGGCCGCCTCGATCCAGAAGTCGCGGTAGTCGTCGCCATTGCGCAGCATGCCGTGCTGGACGAAGACGACCTCGTCGTCCGGGCTATGGCCCGCCGGCCGGTAGCAGTTGATCTCGAGCGGCCGCTCCGGATGGCGGACATCGACGAAGGGCAAGGTGCTGCGGCCGAGCGGTGGATCGAGGCTGAGCGTGGTCATGCGGCTTCCTGGATCGTGTGGAGGTGGCAGGCGGCGCTGCGGCCGGGCGCGATCTCCGCGAGTTCCGGGCGGATCTCGCGGCAGACCGGCATGGCGTGCTCGCAGCGCGGGTGAAAGGGGCAGCCCGGGGGCGGCGCGAGCGGCGACGGCAATTCACCCTTGAGCGGCTGGAAGCTGCTCTTGCGCCGCTGCGCCGAGGGGATCGCCTTGATCAGCGCGGCGCTATACGGGTGCGCCGGCTCGGCGAAGATCGCGGTCGCGCTGCCGATCTCGACGATGCGGCCGAGATACATGATCGCGACCCGGTCGCTGATATGGCGGACCAGGCCGAGATCGTGGCTGACGAAGAGATAGGTCAGGCCATGGCGCTCGCGCACGTCCATGAACAGGTTGATCACCTGGGCCTGGATCGAGACGTCGAGCGCCGAGACCGGCTCGTCGCAGACCAGGAAGTCGGGTTTCACCGCCAGCGCGCGGGCGATGCCGATGCGCTGGCGCTGCCCACCGGAGAACTGGTGCGGATAGCGCTCGCGATAGGCGAGATCGAGCCCGACCTCGGTCAGCGCCCGGTCGACCGCACCGTCGATCTCCGCCTTCGGCACCAGCTTGTGGACCGAGAGCGCCTCGCCGACGATCCGGCTCACCCGCATGCGCGGATCGAGCGAGGCATAGGGGTCCTGGAAGATCATCTGCACCTTGAGCAGATAATCGAGCCGGTCCTTGCCCCTGAGGCCGGCGGCCGAGCGGCCCTTGTAGAAGACCTCGCCTTCGGTTGGCGGCAGGATGCCGGTCGCGATCCGCGCCAGTGTCGATTTCCCGCAGCCGGATTCGCCGACGAGCCCGAGCACCTCGCCCTTGGCGACGCTGAGATCGACGCCGTCGACGGCGCGCAGCGTCGCGGGCGGCGCATGCCGGCCGACCGCAGTCAGGATGCGCTCGGCGATATTGGCCTTGCCGCGGAAATATTTGCGAACGCCGCGCAGCTCGAACAGGGGCTCGCTCATGCGGCCTCCCGATTGGGCACTGGGTTGTGGCAGCGCAGGGTCCGGCCGTCATGGTCATGCGGCGCCGGGTCGACCTCGGCACAGACGGGCAGTGCCCGCTCGCAGCGCGGCCGGAAGGGGCAGCCGGAGGGGCGCGAGTCGATGCGCGGGGCGACGCCGTCGATCTGATGCAGCCGTTCGCCAGGCTCGACCATGGTCGCCGAGGAGTTGAGCAGGCCGAGCGTATAGGGGTGGCGCGGCCGGTCGAGCACGGTCTCGACCTCGCCGATCTCGACGATGCGCCCGGCATACATCACCGCCACGCGGTCGGCGAGCTCGGCGACGACGGCGAGGTCGTGGGTGATCCAGATCACCGCGGCGCCACTCTCGCGCGAGAGTTTTTGGACCTCGTAGAGGATCTGCGCCTGGATGGTGACGTCGAGCGCCGTGGTCGGCTCGTCGGCGATGATCAGGTCGGGATCGTTCAGGAGCGCGGTCGCGATCGCGACGCGCTGGCGCATGCCGCCGGAGAATTCGTGCGGAAACTGCTTCAAGCGCGTCTCCGGAGAGGAGATGCCGACCCGCGCCAGCGCCTTCGCCGCTTTGTCCAGCGCCTCCTGCCGGCTGCAGTCGCGGTGCTCGAGAATCGCCTCGCTCATCTGCTCGCCAATGCTGAGCACCGGGTTCAGCGTCATCAGCGGGTCCTGGAAGATCATCGCGATCCGGTCGCCGCGCAGGCTGCGCAGGCGCTCCTGCGAGGCCGCACGCAGATCGACGCCCTCGAACAGGACCTCGCCTGCGACGACCTCGCCCGGCGGATCGATCAGCTGCACCAGCGAGAAGCCGGTCACCGACTTGCCCGAGCCGGACTCGCCGACCAGGCCGAGCACCTCGCCTTTGGCCACACAGAAGTCGACGCCGTCGACCGCCGGCCAGGCGCCGTCCACGGCATGGAACACGGTCTTGAGGCCGCGCACGGAAAGGAGGGGGGCTTCGCTCATGCGCGGACGTTGAAGCTGCGGCGCAGGCGGTCGCCGACGAGGTTGAGCGACATGATCAGCGCGACGAGGGCGAGACCCGGGAAGACGGCGATCCAGTATTCGCCGGAGAGCAGGAACTCGAAGCCGTTGGCGATCAGGAGCCCGAGCGAGGGCTGCGTCACCGGCACGCCGACGCCGAGGAAGGAGAGCGTCGCCTCCAGCGTGATCGCCGAGGCGATGCTGATCGTCGCGACGACCAGCACGGAGCCGACCGAGTTCGGCAGCAGATGCGCCAGCATGATGTGGCGGGTCGGCAGGCCGAAATTGACCGCCGCCTCGATATATTCCTTGCGCCGCTCGACCAGCGCCGCCGCCCGCATCAGCCTCGCATACTGCGCCCACTGCACCAGCACGATCGCGAGGATGACCTTGTCGACGCCGCGGCCGATCGAAGCGAGCAGCACGAGCGCGACCAGGATCGACGGGAAGCCGAGCATGAAGTCGACGACGCGCATGATGACGGCATCGACCGCGCCGCCGAACTGCGCCGCGGCGAGCCCGGCCATGATGCCGATCGAAAGCGCCCCGATCGTCGAGGCGAGGCCGACGAGCAGGCTTGTGCGCAGGCCGTAGAGGATGGCGCTCAGCATGTCGCGCCCCTGCGCATCGCTGCCGAGCCAGAAGGTAAAGCCGCTCATGCCCTGCTCGCCCGGCGCCAGCCGGTTGTCCATCACGCTGAGGGCGCCGAGATCATGCGGGTTCTGCGGTGCGATAAAGGGAGCCAGCAAGGCGAGCAGCACCATGATGCCGAGCAGGATCGTCGCGCCGCGCGTCGTCGGCCGGTTGCGCAGGCGGCGCAGCACCTTTTCGCGCAAGGGGGTCTCGGCCTGCGCCGGGCCCGCGAGACGGGGAGCGTCCAGGCTCATGCCTGTTCTCCGGCGAGCTTCACCCGCGGGTCGAGCGCGGCATAGAGCACGTCGACCAGGAAGTTGACGGTGACGAAGAGCAACGTCGCCATGAGCACATAGGCGACGACCACCGGCCGGTCGAGCTGGTAGACCGAGTCGATCAGCAGCTTGCCCATGCCCGGCCAGGCGAAGACGGTCTCGGTGATGGTCGAGAAGGCGACGAGGCTGCTGAACTCGATGCCGACCACGGTGACGACCGGGATCAGGATGTTGCGCAGCACGTGCCGGTTGACGATCCGCGTCCGGCGCACGCCCTTGGCGCGCGCGTATTTGACATAGTCCTGCGTCATCGTCTCGGTCGTGCCCGCGGCGACGAGACGGATGATCAAAGCGAGGTTCGGGATCGCGAGATTGAGCGCCGGCAGGGCGATGTGCTTCAGCCCGTCGAGCGTCAGCAGGCTGGTCTCGAGGCCAAAGATCGAGACCGTCTCGCCGCGCCCGGCCGTCGGCAGCCAGCCGAGCAGCACGGCGAAGAGCAGGATCAGCATCATGCCCTTCCAGAAGCTCGGCAGCGAGAAGCCGAGCACGGTGCCGGCCATGACGATGCGGGCGCGCCGGCTCTCCGGGTCGAGGCCGACCATCAGCCCCAGCGGAATACCGACGGCGAGCGCCAGCGTCATCGCCAGAAGGACGAGCTCGAAGGTCGCCGGCAGCCGCGCCAGGATCAGCTGCACAGCCGGTACGCCATGCACGAAGGAACGGCCGAGATCGCCCTTGAAGGCGTTGGCCATGAAGGTCAGGTATTGCTGCCAGACCGGCAGGTCGAGCCCGAGCCGCTGGATCAGCGCCGCCCGGTCGGCGGCGCTGGCCTGCGGCGAGACCAGAAGCTCGATCGGGTCACCGATGCCATAGACGGCGAAGAAGACCACGACCGAGACCACGAGCAGCACGAGGACGCTCTGGATCAGCCGCTGCAGGACATAGGCGGACATCGCGCCGAACCTCGATGGCGATGACGGCGCCGGCCTACTTCGCCGGCCTCACCGACATGGCGAGCGTGAACTGGTCGGCGCGACCGGTGACCTTGAGCTCGGCCTTGTGAGCCCAGATGCCGCTTTCGAAATGCAGCGGGATGAAGGCTCCGTCGGCAAGGACGAGCGTCATTGCCTGCTGCAGCAATTCGGCGCGCTTCTTGTCGTCGAGCGTCGAGATCGCGGCGCGGATCACCTTGTCGAACTCGTCGTTCTTGTAGCCGCCATAGTTCGAGCCGCCGATGGTCTTGGCCTCGTCGGGAGTCGGCGGCCACTGGCGCAGGAAGGAGGAAGCCTCGCCGGTATTCGAGCCCCAGCCGCCGAGCGCGATGCTGAACTCCTTCTTGGCGCGGCGTGGGAAATAGATCGCCCGCGTCATCGCATCGACCTCGGTCTTGATGCCGATCTGCGTCAGGTACTGCGCGACGGCCTGGGTGATCTGGCTGTCGTTGATGTAGCGGTCGTTCGTCGCCGAGAGCGTGACCTGGAAGCCGTTGGGATAGCCGGCCTCGGCCATCAGCTTCTTGGCGGCGGCCGGGTCATAGGCGAGCTTGGCCGGGTTCGGCAGCGTGCCGAACATGCCCGTCGGCAGGAACTGGTAGGCCGGGTCGGCGGCGCCGTCCATGATGCGCTTGACGATCGCGTCGCGGTCGATCGCAAGCGACATCGCCTTGCGCACGCGTGCATCCTTCAGCGGGTTCTTGCCGTCCGGCGCCTTGACGAAGGGGCTCTCGTCGCGAC
The DNA here is from genome assembly GCF_051860145.1 of Allobosea sp. GTDB lineage: Bacteria > Pseudomonadota > Alphaproteobacteria > Rhizobiales > Beijerinckiaceae > Allobosea. The sequence continues at coordinate 419,954 of NZ_JBHYEM010000001.1, forward strand.
CGACGTCGAGCTGGAAATAGATCACGCGGGTCGAGGGCGTGACCACCTGCGCGAAGCGCTTGTCGCTCTTGATCCGGCCGAGATCGCGCGCGGCCGGGTTCTCGATCACGTCGTAATCGCCGGCGAGCAGGCCGGCGAGGCGCGGGCCGGCATTGGTCACCGGCACGAAACGCACGCTCGCCCAGGGCTCAGCCCCGCCCCAATGGTCCGGATTGCGCTCGAGCTCGATCGCCGAGCCGCGGACATAGGATTTCAGCTTGTAGGCGCCGGTGCCGATCGCCGCCGTGCCGTCGTTGAAGTTGTTGACGGCCGGCCAGGCACTGGTGACGCCGCAATTCTTCTCGATGTCGTAGCTGATCGTGCCGTGCTGGACGATCGAGGCCGAAAGGATCGGCAGGCCCGACAGCAGCGTCGGCAGCAGTGGCTCCGGCGCCTTGGTCTCGATCACCAGCGTGCCGGCGTCCGGGGTTTCGACCTTGGCGAAATTGCCGGTGATGTCGGCGAAGGAGCCGGAGACCTTGGTCTCGTTCTTCAGCGTGCGGCAGAAGGTGAAGACCACGTCCTGCGCGCCGAAGGCCTGGCCGTTGCTGAACTTGACGCCCTGGCGCAGCTTGAAGGTCCAGCGGTTCTTGCCGTCATTCTCCCACGAGGTGGCGAGGCCGGGCTTCAGTGCCTGCTTCTCGTCCTGCAGCACGAGGCTGTCGAAGATATGGGCGGCGAGCGCGTTGTTGGGGGTCAGGTCGTGATAATGCGGATCGACGGCGGTCGGCTCGGAGGCGAGCGCGATGCGCAGGGATTGCGCCATCGCCGGCGCGCTCAGCATGCTGGCGCCGAGCATGATGGTGACGAGCGCGCGGTGACGCATCGGTCTCTCTCCGTTCCCTTGGCCGGCGGCCTTTGACAGCTTTATTTTCACGCGTTAGCAAACATGAAAATAATCCGACGTCAATCAGCGGGAGAGCTAATGTCACGCGCCCTGAAACCGACGACGGACCTCGCCAACCGCATCGCCCGGGTCTACCCCTCGCTCAGCGAGGGCCATCGTAAGGCCGCCGATTACGTCCTGCAAAGCCCGCTCGACGCCGCAACGATGACGATCGAGGGGCTGGCCGAGCAGAGCGGCACCTCGACCGCGACCGTGACCCGCTTCGTCCGGGCCCTCGGCTATGCCAACTATGCCGACTTCCGCGTGGCGCTGTCGACCGCGCTCAAGGTCGCCCTCGCCCCGGTCGAAGGTCTCGCCGATGCCCGCGCCATGGCCGGCTCCGTCTTCGCGACCATGGCGACGACGCTGAGACAGGAAGCCGCCAATCTCGACGAGGCTATCGCGACGCTGGAGGAGGAAACGGTCGACCGCGCCATCGCCATGCTGCTCAAGGCGCGCCGCATTTTCATCGTCGGCTCGGGCGCGAGCCATCATGTCGGCTCTTTCCTCGAGGACGGGCTCGCGCTCTACCTGCAGGCCGATGTCGTCTTCGCCGCCTCTCGCGGCGGGCCGGAGCGCGCCATTCGCCACATGCTTTCGGCCGGGCCGGAAGATCTCGTCATTGCGATTTCAATGCCGCGCTATTCGCGTTCGACGCTGGAGCTCGCGAGCTTCGGCAAGAAGCGCGGCGCCGTGCTGCTCGCACTGACGGACGGGCCTTCGTCGCCGCTCGTCGGCCTGGCGGACATGACCCTCTTCGCGCCTGCTCGTAACGGGTTCCTGCCCAACTCGCCGACGGCAGCCTTCGCCGTGGCGGACGCGCTGATCACGACGCTGGCGCGCGAGCGGCCCGATGCGGTCGAGGCGCTGAAGGGATTGAGCGAAAGCCTGCTCTGGACCTTCCACTACTAATCTCGCGGCCCCCTCCAGGTTTTGACAGCGAAACCCGGCTCCTGCGGAGAAGCCAGCATGAGCCAACAGGATGGTAATTTTAGCGTGGGTCTCCAGGGCACTGTGGTATTCCAGCGGTCTGTTGATCGAATTGCCGACAGCCCATCCGAACTGACTGGGTCGACATGGTACCTGACGTGAGCGCGACTCGCCGCCCAAGCACGACCGGTCTGCGCCGATTCCTGGATCTCCAGCAGCAGCGCGATTGGATGCAGGGCGAGATGATCCTGCGCGACGCCGACGAGCGCTCGGAGTCGCTGGAGCTGCGTCTCAAATACGTCGCGCGGTTCGAGAAGCTGCTGCGCCGGCCGCAGGCGCAAGAGGTCCTGGAGATTCTCCGGCGATACGGCCGCGACTGCATCCCGATCCCGAGCCGGACCGAGCGGCATTACTGGTCGGTTTCGTGCCTGCCGTCGACCCCGGGCAAGGCGCTCGTTCGCGTCAATGCGAGCTGGATGGAGCTTTTCTCGCTCTATGCGGACGGCGAGGGCATCCGCGCGCTATTCCTGGTGCATCTTTCCGATTTCACCAGGGACCATTCGCTCGATCAGGGCGAGGTGGACGAAGCTCTCCTCGAGCGCTGCGTGACGACGCCGGAAGACGTCAGCCATGTCTTCCCCCGCGGCGAGGACATTTTCGGCATCAAGGTCCGCGGCTTCCACTCGATCGGCAAATTCCTCGCGGAGCGCGATGCGTTGCGGGCCGTCCGGGCGTTCAACCTGACGCACATGAACCGGGGCCGGAACGCCTATCAGGCGAGCCATTGCTACAGCCTGGCGGATCACATGGTGAGTGGCCCTGCGGGCTGAGCGAGGACGTTGCTGCCGTCTGTGCAGAATCTGCCGGCAGGTCGTGCTTCAGAAGCTCTCCAGCGGCCTGTCGATATCGAGGCCGGTCTGTTCGAAGCCGCGCTTGAAATCGGCGATGTGGCGATGCATCCAGGCCGCTGCCTCGTCGGCATCGCGCTCCTTCAGGGCCTTCAGCAAAGCGTGATGGGCGTCGATGATGCGCTTCTGCGTCTTGAGGGCGCGGCAGGATCGCCTTGCCTGCAGGCATGAACAGCTGGCTGATCGGCTCGCGCGCGAGGCCCAGGGCGCGGTTGCGCGCCGCCTGGGCGATCAAGTCATGGAAGACGATGTCGAGCCTGACGACCTCGACATGATCGTTGATCGCCTTTTCCGGGGAACCCGACGCGGCGCTCTGGGCTGCACCCGGCAAGGGCACGCGCCAGCTCGGCGCGGATGCTGGTCGATCTCGACAAGGAACGGATCGTCACCGATGCCGGCAAGGGCCGCATCTCGCCCCGCACTGCGCAGGCATCGGCCAGCAAGAGCTCGCGGCGCCTTCTGGAGGCCGTACGTGCCTTTCAAGGCAAGTGCAGGGCTTTGCCACGAGCGGGGCTGAGGTCGACCCAATAGCCTGGCCGATAGGGGATCGGCAGGAAGCGTTCGTGGAGTTCGCGAAGCGTCGCGTCGGGATCGATATCCGTGAAGAGGTCCGGATGCAGCCATGTCGCGATGCGCTGGATCGCCACGAACTGGTAGGGGTTGTTGTAGAACTGGTGCCAGATCCCATGGACACGGTGGTTCGCGACCGCCGACGAGTGCAGGAAGGCAGGACGTCGCGCCAACGCGGCGAGCTTGCTGCGTGCCAGCGCCATATCCGCTCCCGGCCCGAGCCCGACCCAACCGCCGCCGGGCGCCAGCGCGCCGAAGCTTCCGCCGGTCACGATCAATACCTCTGGGTCACGCGCGACGATCGCCTCGGGATTGATGACCCCGAAGGTGCCGGAAAGCAGCTCCGAGCCGAGGTTTCGGCCGCCCGCGACCTCGACCATCCGGCCGAAATTCTCCGGTCCGAAGGTCAGGCAGCAGTCTTCCGAATAGCCTGGAATGCGGTCGACCATCACGAGCGGGCGCTTCAGCATCGGGTATTGAGCCAATCGCTCGGTAACGCGCGCCATCTGGGTTGCGCGGAAGGTGATCAACCGTTCGGCGATCTCTTCGTGCCCGAACAACTTGCCTAGAAGACGCAGCGAAGGCTCGATGTTCTCGAACGGGGCATGGCGAAAATCGATATAGGCGACGGCGATGCCGACAGAGGCGAGTTTGTCGATGAGCCGTGTTTCATCACTCGCCCGTTACGCCTCGTAGTTGAGGAGGACGACGTCCGGCTTCAGGGCGATGGCAGCTTCGACGTCGAAGCCGCCACCCGTCACGCTCCCGAATTTTGGCAGCGCGGCCGCCTGCGGATAGAGCGCCACATAGGCGGCATAGCTCTCCGGGTCGGATTTCTCCAGATCGGCGCCCCAACCGACCACCCGCGCGAACGGCGCCTCGCGATCAAGCGCCGCAACCGTATGGATCTGCCTGCCTTCCGCGAGCAGGACACGCTGGAGGGGCAGAGCGAGGCTGACGCTGCGGCCCTTGATGTCCGTGAGCGTCACCTGCTCGGCCCGCGTCGGCGTTGAGGCGGCGAGCATCGCAAGTGCAGCGACGAACCCTGCGATCCTTTTCATCCGCCCCGGCACGAAGCGCCTTCTCACAGGTCGACCGACATGGAAAGGCGGTAGGTCCGCGGCGCACCGAGATAGAAGGTGCCGAAGGATGCAACGCTCGACCAGTATTTTTCCGCCGTGACGTTTTGAACGGTGGCCCGGAAGGTCGTCTTGCGTCCGGCGATCTCGGTGGCGTAGCGCGCGCCGATATCGACCCGCGCCCAGTCAGGCAGGGATTGGGTGTTGGCGGCGTCGATATATTGCTTGCCGGTGTAGACCAGCGTGCCCGTCAGCGTGAGATCCTTGAGCCACGGCACATCCCATTCGGCGCCGAGATTGAATTGCGTGGACGGTACGCCGATCGGATCGTTGCCGCGGTTGGCCATGACCGCCGTCTTGGTCAGCTTGCCATCGAGCAAGGCAAGCCCGCCCAGAAGCCGCAGCCCGGGCGCGACCTCGCCATAAATGTTGAACTCGAGGCCGCGAACCCGCTGCTCGCCGCCGACGACGAACAGATTGCCGTTGAGTTCTCCGCTCGGCTTGGTGATCTGAAAGCCGGCAAGCGTCGCGCCGAAACTGCCATATTGCAGCTTCACGCCGGCCTCGTATTGCTTCGTCCGGTACGGGGCGAAGGTCTCGCCGGCGTTGCTGGCGGTGGTCGGGGCGATGTCGCCGCGGCTCAGCCCTTCGACATAATTTGCATAGAACGACACGTTCTGGTGAGGCCGCAGGACGAGGCCGACCAGCGGGGTCGTGGCGCTCTCGTCATAGCGGGAGGTGACGGCTCCGGTCACAGTCGAATAATTGGTCGATTCGACGGATTGGCGTCGCACCCCGAGCGTCAGAGCGATGCGCTCGTCCAGCACGGACAGCGTGTCGGCCAGCGCAATGCTCGTCAGCTCGCTGTCCGAGAGCCGGATGCGCTGCGCACGCGTCGCGAATTGCGGTGCCGTCAGCGCCGGAACGTAGATGTTCGACGAGAAGGCACGACCGGCGGTCAAAGCCCGATCGGTGTCTTCATGGTAGTAGGATGCCTGGAAGGTCAGCGCATGCTTGACAAAGCCCGTATCGAAGCGGGCGCGGAAGCCGGCATCGTAGGTCCGCCGATCGATCGTCATATCGAAATATTGCGGTGCCTGTGTGGTATCGCCTCGCGAATTGAGAATCGTGGGCAGGGGCGCATTGGCGAAGAAGCGATTGACCCGCGTGTGCGAGCCGCCGGCATTGGCGAACAGCGTCACATTGTCGGTGAGATCGTACTCGTTCTTGATCAGCGCCGAAGTGTCGTCGACCTGCGAGAATTCCCAGGGCTGGATCATGTTGCGGGCGCCATTCGGCGCCTTCGGAGCCGGAATGCCAGGGCTCATCCTGTAGGGGCGTGAAGGCACGTCCCAGTTGTCGCGCTGGGCCAGTGCATAGACCCAGCTCCTGAAGCGCTCACCCTGATAGTCCAGGGCCAGCGAGCCGATGCCCGTGACATTGCGCTGCCCGTCGATCGCCGTATCGCCGCCGCGCAGGCTGCCGTTGACGCGGACGCCGAATTCGCGACCGGAGCCGTATCGGCGAGCCACATCGAAGGTGGCGCCGCCATAGGTTGTCGAAGAAAATTCCGTTCCGGCGCGTGTCAGATCGGCCTCCGCGCGCTTCGGCACGATGTTGATGACGCCACCGACGCCGCCATTGGGCGCAAGGCCTGTCAGCGCCGCGGCCGGACCCTTCAGAACCTCGATCCGCTCGGCGTAATCGGTGAAGATCTTGTAGTTCGGCGCCACGCCGAAAACGCCGTCGAAGGCAACTTCGCCGCTGTTGCCCTCGCCAACCGGAAATCCCCGGATATTGAACGATTCGACGATGCCGCCGGAAGGGTGGGAGCTGCGCACCGACGGATCGAGGATCAGTGCGTCGCTCAGCGTCGGCGCCTGCTGATTGCGGATGAATTCGTCCGTGTAGCTGGTGACGTTGAATGGCGTGTTGAGCGTCTCTGCATTGCCGAGAAGGCCAAGGCGCGCGCCCGTCGCCACCTGCCCGCCGGCAAAGGCAGGAGGAACGGAACCGGGGCTTGCCGGCCCTTCGACGACGATCGCGTCGAGCTGGACCGTGGGAGGTGTCTCCTGCGCCAGAACCGCAGCCGCTCCCAAGGTAATCGCTGCACTTGTCAGCGCCAGCCTGCACAACCCGAGGCCAGGCTCTGCGCACGCTTCGGTCGGGGCGGGAGGGGTGCGCTGAATCGTCATGCATGTCTCCGTCAAGAAATACCCAGCCGATGCCGGCTGATATTGCGGAGATTTACTGTCAGGCTAAACGCAGAATGACAAATGTAATATATTATTTCCGTTCAACTAGCGGGTAAATGTCACAGAATTACAACTCGAGTATTATAACTACTACAAAGACGCGAAATAAACGCGCATGACAATAGGCCCGATCCTTGCCGGAAGGAGCGGATTCCTGACGCGGCAGTGCCGCGCGCCGTGGTTAAATCCTTCAGCCCGCATTGGTCGATGATGATTTTTGAAATCCTGCCCCTCAAAATCAGAGGCAGCCGCCGCCTTCAGCTTGCGTACCGGCGTACGAGCGCGCGGGCGTCCTCGATCTCGTCGTGGATCCACTCTTCGACCACAGCGACCTCACGCCGCCTGCGCATCTCGGGCGGGCGCACGAGGTAATAGGAGGAGCCGGTCGGCACCGCCTTGGGCACGGGCACGGCCAGCCGGCCGGCCTGGATGGCTTCATGGGCCAGCACGACGTCGGTCACCGCGACGCCCAGTCCGGCTTCCGCCGCGCTCAGGGCCATGTCGAGCGCGTCGAAGTCCAGGCCGCCGCTGGTGTCCAGCCGCGTTCCCGATTTTTCCGACCATGTCTGCCAATCCTGCCGGTCTGGCAACGGGGGGAGCAGCGTCGCCAATGACAGACCGGCATCGCCGGCGATCGTTCCATCGAGATAGCCCGGCGCGCAGACCGGGAGTATCCATTCGGGATAGAGCTCACTGGCACAGTCCAGCGGCCAGTTGCCGATGCCGTAACGGATGCCGAGATCGGCATCGGTATCGTTCAACGTCATGTCGTTGAGACGGGTATGGACATTGACCTTGATCAGCGGATGCCGCTCCTTGAAGTCACGCAGCCGCGGCAGCAGCCAGCGCAGCGCGAAGGTCGGGAGCGCCTTGATCGTGACCGCCTCGCGGTCGTTGCGAAACGGATTGACGGCATTGGCGATGTGGTCGAACGCCTCCTTGACGCTCAGTGCCAGGCGGCGGCCCGCATCGGTGATCTCCAGCCCATTGTGGTTGCGCAGAAAAAGCTGAGCGCCGAGCTGGTCCTCGAGGATCTTCACCTGGCGGCTGACCGCACTCTCGCTGACGTTCAGGATCAGCGCCGCCTTCTTGATGCTGAGTTGCGCCGCCGCAACCTCGAAGCAGCGCAGAGCATTGAGGGAGGGCAACCGTCTGGTCATGGCGTCTCCCTCCCGCAATCATCCCGGCCATGCCGGATCGGCGGGTTTTCAGTTAGCTCAGATCCATCCTCGGATCGAGCGTATCCCTGAGTCCGTCGCCGGCGAAGTTGAAGGAGGTGACGGCAAGCGTGATGGCCGCACCTGGCAGGATGGCGAGCCAGGGTGCGCTGGTGAGGTAGCTCTGGGCGCTTTCGAGCATGTTGCCCCAGCTCGGGGTCGGCGGCTGGATGCCGTAGCCGAGGAAGGAGATGTAGCTCTCGGCCAGGATCGCGTGGGCGACGTTGAGCGTGGCCGCGACCATGATCGGGGCGATCGCGTTCGGCAAGAGCGCGCGGAACATGATGCGCCGGTGGGATGCCCCGAAGGACACCGCGGCCTGCACGAACTCGCGCGTCTTCAGAGAGCGGACCTGCGCCTCGACGACGCGCGCCACCTCCATCCACGAGGTCATCGCGATCAGCAGCACGATCGAGGGGACGGAGGGCTGGATCAGCGCCGAGATGGCGAGCAGCAGGAAGATCGATGGAAAGCACAGCATCGCGTCGACGAAGCGCATCAGCGCCGTCCCGACTACGCCCTCGTAGAAGCCTGCGACGAGCCCGATGCAAATTCCGATCGCCATGGCGATGATCATCGCGCAGAAGCCGACCGCGAGCGATATGCGACCTGCCATCAACAGACGCGCGAGCAGGTCGCGGCCAAGCGGGTCGGTGCCGAGGATATGCGGCCCCGACAAGGGGGGCGCGAAGCGCTGGCGGATATCGATGAAGGTATCGCTATAGGGCAGCAGCATCGGACCGAACAGGCAGGCGAGCGTCAGCAGGGCGATGCTGCAGGCGCCGAACACGGCCAGCTTGTGGCGCCGGAAGCGCTTGAAGCCGGGCCGCCGCCATAACCCGGTCTGCGGTCGAGACAGCGTTTCGACGGAGATATCTGACGCGCTCATCAGCCGCCCCTTGCGATGCGCGGATCGGCGACGCCGTAGAGCAGGTCGGCGGTCAAGCTGCCGATGAGCACGAGTACGGCGCTGAACATCAGGACGCCCATGACCACGGGATAGTCGCGGTAGCTGATCGAATCCAGGAAGAGCCGGCCCATGCCGGGCCAGGTGAAGACCGTCTCCGTCACCAGCGCGCCGGACAGGAGCGTGGGTACATGAAGGCCCGTGATGGTGATCATCGGCAGCAGCGCGTTGCGCAACGCGTGTCGGATGAGGATCGAGCGCTGCGAGAGCCCCTTGGCGCGGGCGGTGCGGATATAGTCCTGGTTGACGACGTCGAGCATGGAGGAGCGCATGTAGCGGCTCCACACCGCCGTCGAGACCAGGGCCAGCACCATGACTGGCCCGACCATGTGGTGGATCTGGTTCAGCAGCGAACCGTCGCCGATCGTGTAGCGATTGCCCGAAGGCAGCCAGCCGAGCCAGACCGAAAAGACGTAGATCACGACCAGCCCGAACCAGAAGGTCGGGATCGACAGTGCGATCATCGCGCCGACCGTAGCCAGCGAATCGAACAGCGAATAGCGGCGGATGGTGCCAAGGATGCCGATCCAGGCACCGATCAGCATGGCCAGCAATGTCGAGGTCGCCATCAACTGCAGCGTCGCCCCGACATGCGAGCCTATGACCGCGGTCACCGGCTGTCCGTCGCGATAGGAGCGGCCCCAGTCACCCGAGAGCATGCGCCAGAGCCACTCGGCATATTGCACCGGCAGCGGCCGGTTGAGGCCGAGCTGCCCGGCAATGCGATCGAGATCCTCCTGGGACATCTCGCCGCTGGCGGCGAATTGCGACATCGGCCCGCCGGGGGCCAGATGCAGGATCGCGAAGCCGACCATCGAGACGATGAGCAACAACAGCACGGCCTGCCCGAAACGGCGCAGAAGAAAGGCGCTCATGGGGTCTTACGCGGCCCAGAACCAGTCGCGCATGTTCCAGCAGTTGGAAGAGCAGTTGATGTTCGGGGCGAAACCGTTCAGCCCATCCTTCAAGCCCTCGGCCATGACCGACTGATAGACCGGGAGCAGAACCAGATCCTCGCGGATCATGCGCTGGATTCTGCTATAGGTGGCCTTGCGCTCCTGCTGATCGAACTGGCTGGCGCCTAGCGCCAGCAGCCTGTCGACCTCGGCATTCTGATACTGGTAGGTATTCAGCCCCGCTCCCTGCTTGGCAGGGATCGCCTTGCTGGAGAAGCGCGGCGTGGCGTCGGGGTCGTTGCCGATCATGAAGTTCGAGCCAACGGCGACCGACTCGAATTTCGACTTCTGCCAGAAATCGCCCCAGATCACCGCCGCCGGCATGTTGCTGATCTTCATCTCCGCGCCGATGGCGAGCCAATCCTGCTGCAGGAGTTGCTGCGACTGCTCGCGGCCGGGATTGCCGGTCGTGGTCGAGTTGGCGAAGGAGAGGCGCACGCCGCCCTTTTCGCGGATTCCGCTGGCGCCGCGCACCCACCCCGCGGCATCGAGCAGCGCGTTGGCGCGCGCCGGATCGTGCTTGTGGACCGGAAGTCCCGGCTCGAAGGCCCATGACTCGCGCGGCAGGAAGGATTCGGTCGCGACCGGCAGGCCGTAATAGATCGCGTCGATCCGCGCCTGCTTGTCCATCGCGAGATAGAGCGCCTCGCGCACCGCCTTGTCCGCGAAGGGGCCGAATTCGAGATTGAGCGCTATGTGCTCGACAAAAGGCGTCGGCGAACGCGAGATCCGCCGCCCTTTCAGCCCCTCGGCCTCCTTGGCGAAATGAGCCGGGATGCCGCCGATACCGAGATAATCGACCTGCCCGGTCCTGAACTGGGTGTAGAGCGCGGTCAGGTCGGGGATGTACTTGAACACGACGCGTTCGAGATGCGGCCCCGCGCCGTGATAGCTCTCGCCGGCGTGCAGCAGGAGGTGGTCGCCCGCGACGCGCTCGCCCCAGCGGAATGGACCCGTCCCGATCGGCCGGTTGTTGAAGGCCGCGGTGTTCGGGTCCTCGGCCTTCGCCAGGACGTGCCTGGGAACCATGAAGGTCAGTGCCAGGATCGAAAGATAAGGCGAATAGGCGCTTTCCATCCGCCAATGGATCTCGTCGGGCGCGACGATGACGATGTCGCGCAGGAGATTGTGGCCGATGCGATTGCGGACGCGGAAGCCCGGCGTGGTGATCAGGTCGAGCGTGTACTTCACGTCCTCGGCGGTGAAGGGCGTACCATCGTGCCATTTTGCGTCGCTGCGCAGCCTGATCTTCCAGGTGAGACCGTCAGCGGAGAGCCCGCCATTGGAGACGCTGGGCACCTCGCGGGCGAGATCGGGCACAAAGCGCCCCGTCGGATCGATATACCAGAGCGGGCTGAATATCTGCCACCATACGCCCTGATCGACTTCGCTGCCCGGCATCAGCGGATTGAAAACGGTCGGCTCCTGCGAGATGCCGGCGACGACCTGCCCGCGCGGCTTTGCAGGAGCGGCTGCGGGTTTCGTTTGAGCGATCGACTGCCCGTTCGCGCCGACGAGCGCACCGCTTCCGGCGAGCAGGCCGAGCGCCAGCATGTCGCGGCGCCGCCACCCGAGACGTTGCTCCCTGTTGCGATCCGTCATCGTGATATCCCCTTTGTTGCACGGGCTGCTTTTCAGCCTCGAAACCGCGTCACGCCGAGCGGCGTGGAGATCTTCAGATTCCTTGACCCAGGCCCTCGCGCGTTGGCGAAAGATCGCCAGACGACACGCCGATCCCAGCCAGATCTCCGGGTAATTCATGACCAGCGGCGAGTGCGGCGAGCGCCTGCCCCATCGCAGGCGAGGTCAGGATGCCGCAGCCTCCCTGACCGGCGAGCCAGAAGAAGCCCGGCGCATCGGGCCTGGTACCGGCCACGGGATTTCTGTCGGCGACGAAGCTGCGCAGCCCGGCCCATTGGCTCAAGGGGCGCCCCACATGCAGCCGGGTATCCGCCTCGATGTTCGCGATCGCCTGTGCGAGGTCGAGATCCTCGGGATAGACATCCCCGGGCTGCGTCGGAACCGCGTCGGACAGGCTCCCCATCAGGCAGCCTGGCTCCGGCTTGACGTACCAGTTGTAGTCGATGCTGCCGACATGCGGCCAGGAGCGCGTGTCGAACTCCTTCTGCAGGGCGAAGGTGAAAGCGGTGCGCCGATAAGGGACGACGCCGATCGGCGCGAGCCCCGCCATGCGCGTCACCTCGTCGGCCCAAGCCCCGGCTGCGTTGACGAGAATCGGCGCCGCGATCCCGCCGCCCTGCCAGCGCACGAGCCATGCGCCGTTCTCCCGGCTGACACCCTGGACCGGAGCGCCGGTAAGGAGTTCAGCCCCTCTGGCCCTGGCGCCGCGGAGATAGCCCTGCAGCAACATGTCGACGTCGATATCCATGGCGTCGGGCTCGTAAACGCCGGCATCGACCTTGTCGGCAACAAGCGCTGGAAACAGCGAAAGCGCGGCCTCCTTGTCCAGATAGTCCGCGCGGGCTCCGGCTGAAGCGAGATTGTCCTGCAGCCGCCGCAGCACGCCTTCCTGGCCCGCCTTCGCCACCGTCAGGCAGCCGCGCGGCGTCAGAATCGGATGCGTGCAGAAGCCCTCCGGAGGCGTTTCGAGAAAGCTGCGGCTGGCCTGCGCCATGCGACGCATCGTCGGCGCGCCGATCCCGACCGTGAACTGAGCGGCCGTTCGTCCCGAGCTGTGATAGCTGAAATGCTCCTCGCGCTCGACCAGCGCGACCGAGCCGTACTGCGACAGGAAGTACGCTGCGGAGGCACCCGCAATCCCGCCTCCGACGATGACGACGTCCACCTTCATCAGTCGACAATATCCTCGAGCCGCCATGCGCAGCCGCCGATCGGGTACGCCATGCCGGAAACAAGGTCACCGGCGGTTCTGCTTGTCGATTTCAATAATTCGGGGTCAGGGGCTCAAAAGTTCAAGCGCGGCCCGCGAATTCCTCGCTCCCTGCCTCCAATTATTGAAATCGACATCGCCGCCGCCCCCGCCGATGCGTGTCTCAAGTCAACAGGTGAGGCACAGCGATGGGCGACAAGACATCCGCGGCGGGCGGCAGGCGATTGATCTCCTCGGGCAGTGAATTCGAGAAGACCTACAGCTACAGCCGTGCTGTCGTCGCCGGTCCGCATATCATGCTCTCGGGCACCACCGGCTACGACTATGCCGCCAGCACGCTCGCAGCCGGCGCCGAGCAGCAGACGAGGCAGCTCTTCCGCAACGCCGCTGCCGCCTTTGCCAAGGCCGGCGCGGGTCTCGCGGATGTGGTGCGTGTCCGGATGTATATCGCGAACGGCAGCGACTACGAGGCGGTGATGAGCGTCTTCGCCTCGACCTTCAGGGGCGTGGACCCGGCCTGCACCACAGTCCAGGCCGGCCTGTTCGACCCCGACATCCTGGTCGAGATGGACATGGACGCCATCCTCGATGCCCGCGCTTAGCCTGCTCTCGCACGTCCCCGACGACGTGATGGCGCGGCTTGCTGCGCGGCCGGCCGTGCTGCCGGAACGGGCCGACGCCGTCGTGATCGGCGGCGGTATCATGGGCGCTGCAGCCGCCTATTATCTCGCCCGGGCGGGGATGGAGACGGTGCTGATCGAGCGGGACCGCGTCTCCTCCCAGCAATCGGGCCGCAACTGGGGCTTCGTGCGGACGCAGTACCGGGACCCGCTCGAACTGCCGCTGGCGATGGAGGCGCTGTCGATCTGGCCGGGTTTGGAGCAAGAACTCGGCGAGGCGACCGGCTGGCGTCGCAACGGCTGCATCTTCGTCGCCGATACCGAGCAGGAGCAGAACGCCTTCGTTCGCTGGCAGGAACGTACGCGCGATATCTCTCCCAACACCCGGCTTCTGTCGGGCCCCGAGGTTTCGGCGCTGCTCCCCTCTCTGCGGCGCGCGACGGCAGGAGGGCTGCACACGCCTTCGGACGGACAGGCTGAGCCGGCTTTGGCCACGACGGCCTTCGCCCGCGCTGGAATCCGCGGCGGCGTGACGATCTTGGAAGATTGCGGAGCCATCGCCATCGAGACGGCAGGCGGCAAGGTAAGCGGCGTTCAGACCGAGCACGGACTGATCCGATGCAACGTCGCAGTGTGCGCTGCCGGATCGCTGAGCCATCGCCTGCTCGCGCCGCTTGGGCTCTCCCTGCCACAGCAGAGCGTGCGCAGCACCGTCTCGCTGACCGCGCCCCTGCCGCCCTTGACGGATGCCTGCTTCTGCGGCTTCGGGATCGGCCTTCGGCAACGGCCTGACGGCTCATGCATCATCGCCGCGGATTCGAACTCCGACATCGATCTGTCGCTCGACTCCTTCCGGGCCGCGCGGTTTTTCCTGCCGGAACTGCTGCGCCACCGCAACGGCTTTGCCTTGCGGCTGGGACGCCCCTTCATGGACGATCTGCATGAGCGGCTGGTGGTTCCGCGGCGCGAGCGCGCCCTTGCTGCAAGGCGACCGCCTATCGAAGCCAATCGAGAATACGCTACCAAGACGAACGAGGCCGTGCGGCAGCTTTTCGCCGGCGCCGAGGCGATCGCGATCGTCAAGTCGTGGGCCGGCCGCATCGACGTGCTGCCGGACGCGCTGCCCGTGCTCGACGCGCCGGGCCAGATCGCGGGTCTGATCGTCGCGACGGGGTTCTCGGGACACGGCTTCGGCCTCGGACCCGCAGTCGGGCGCCACGTCGCGCGGCTCGCCGATGGAACGGAGCCGGCCGACATCCTTGCACCGCTGCGCTTCGATCGTTTCGCCCGCGGCACCTATACGCGCCCGCACGCGCCCCTGTGACGGAGAGCCGCCCATGACAGTTCAGAATGCCGCGCATTATCGCGCCATCGCCAGCCGGATCGCTCCCCCGGACGCGCCTTCATCGACGGAGCGTTCGTCGCCGCAAGCAGCGAGGCCGTGATGGCGACCACCATCCCGCGGCAAGCCGATCCGCGACTGCCGGAAGGAGATCGGGACCGAAGTGCCCGATACCATCCAATGGTATGCCGAGCTGAGGAGACCCTACGATGAGCATGAGTCGATTGGCCCGCGAGCAGGTCGAACGCTACTACGACGGCACGATGCTGCCCGACGAGCTCGTGGAAGTGATGTGCAGCGACACCGGCTGGTTCCCCGCTCGCACCGTGAGCGGTGGATCGCAGGTGAGGCCGCTGCGGCGCTCTGCCGTCTCCTTGCCACGACTGGAGATCGCCGATCACGGCCGCATCTTCGACTTTTACGACTATCTCTCGGTGAACCGTGTCGCGGGGCTTCTCATCCTGAAGGATGGCGAAGTGGTCGAGGAAGTCCATGCCCTGGGCACGCGCCGGGAGACGATCTGGAAATCCTGTTCGCTGGCTAAATCCATCACCGCGACGCTGGTCGGCATGGCCTTGAAGGAGGGGCTGATCGAGAGCCTCGACGATCCGGTCTCGCGCTACGCGAAAGTCGGCGGCATCTATTCCGACGTCAGCCTGCGGCACTTGCTGCGCATGGCCTCCGGCGTGCGCTGGCGCGAGGACTACGGCGATCCAACCTCCGACCGCCGCCAGCTCATGGCGATTCAGAGCCGCTGGGAAAAAGGCGGCATCCTCAGACACATGGAGTCGCTGCCTGCCGAAACTCCGGCTGGCGGCTCATGGAAATACAATACCGGCGATTCCTATCTGGTCAGCGCCGTGATGGAGGGCGCGACCGGAACTAATCTGGCCGACTATCTTTCACGGATCTGGCATCGCCTCGGCACGGAGGCGGATGCCCATTGGTGGTCGGAATGCCCGGACGGAATGACCATTTCGGGGAGCGGCTTCAATGCCCGGCTGCGGGACTATGGGCGCTTCGGGCAGTTCGTGCTGGATGAAGGCCGTATCGGCGGCGACAGGTTCCTGCCCGACGGCTGGAACGCGGAGGCGGGCTCCGCCTATCACATCGGCAGCGAACGTATCCCTTACGGTTACATGTGGTGGATTCCCGTGCTTGAGGATTCGGCCCTGGAGGGCACCTTCCAGGCCGAGGGAATCTACGGTCAATTCATCCATATCAACCCGCACAAGGGGCTCGTCGTCGTCGTCCTCAGCGCACGCTCCAAGCCGGGGTATCGGAGTCGCCTCGAGATCAACGACGACGCTTTCTTCGCAGCCCTCGGAAGGGCTCTTTAAGACTCCGACGGGCCCGCCAGCGTTGAGCTGCGGGTGGCCAATCCTGCCTGGACGGAAATCGGCAAGCTCGTCATGGGTCATGCCGTCGAAAACCTCTGCTGCCACGGCCCGCCCGAGCCAACAGGAGAGCGTGATTCCGAGGGTTATATTGTCCAATCCAGGACAATTTTACCGCTATCGCCGCTCATCATGATTTCGAAGCCGCTTTCATACTCGCGCGCCGGCAGACGGTGCGTGATCACTTTGCGGATATCGAGACCGCTTTCGAGCATCGCGAGCATTTTGTGCCATGTCTCGAACATCTCGCGTCCATAGATACCTTTGATCGTCAGCATCTTGAAAACGACCTTGGTCCAATCGACCGTTGCGGGCCTCGCTGGAATGCCGAGCATCGCGATTTTCCCGCCCATGACGAGATGCTCGACCATCTGGTCGAGCGCCGCCGGCGCGCCGCTCATCTCCAGCCCGACATCGAAACCCTCCTTCATGCCAAGACGGTCCATGACGGAGTTCAGATCCTCCTTGCTGACGTCGACGGGTTCGATGTCCGCCACTTGCGCAGCGAGAGCGAGGCGGGTCGGGTTGATATCGGTGATCACCACGTGTCGTGCGCCGGCGTGGCGCGCGACGGCCGCGCTCATGATACCGATTGGACCGGCACCGGTGACGAGCACATCCTCGCCAACAAGGTCGAACGACAAGGCTGTGTGAACGGCATTGCCGAGAGGATCGAGGATGGCGCCGAGTTCGTCATCGATCGAATCCGGTAGGGGAACGACGTTGAATGCCGGGAGCCGAAGATATTCGGCAAAAGCACCGGGGATGTTTACGCCCACGCCCTTGGTCTCGGGGTCGAGATGGAAGCGCCCGCCCCGCGCCGCCCGGCTCTTCATGCCGACGACATGTCCCTCGCCGGAGACGCGCTGGCCGACTGCCAAATTCCGAACATTCGCACCGAGCTCGACGATCTCACCGGCATATTCATGACCAATCACCATCGGAACCGGAATTGTCCGCTGTGCCCATTCGTCCCAAGAGTAAATGTGGATGTCGGTGCCGCAGATCCCGGTCTTTTTGATTTTGATCAGAACATCGTCCGGTCCGATCGACGGGACCGGGCGGTCGTCCAGCAGCAAGCCGGGCTGCGCGTCCCACTTAACGAGAGCCTTCATGAGAACACCTCTATTGACCATCAAATGATGCCCAACGCTTTGCCGGCGTCGGCAAAGGCGTCGACCGCGTGGTCCACATCCTTTTCAGTGAGAGCTGCAGACATCTGGGTCCGGATGCGCGCCTTGCCCTTCGGGACGACCGGATAGAAAAACCCGGCGACGTAGACGCCGCGTTCATCGAGCGCGGCCGCCATCTTCTGCGCCAGAGGCGCTTCGTGGAGCATCACGGGAATGATCGGCGTCACCCCTGGAAGGAGTTCGAACCCGGCGTTTTCCAGACCGGACCGGAAACGCCCGGAATGGATCGCCAGCTTCTGGCGCCTGTCATCCGCGCCCTGGGCAATTTCGATTGCTTTGATCGAACCGGCCGCGACGGCGGGAGCAAGGCTGTTGGAGAAGAGATAGGGCCGCGATCGCTGCCGCAGCAGATCGATGATCGGCTGCGAGGCTGCGACGAACCCGCCCATCGCGCCGCCCAGGCTTTTGCCAAGCGTTCCGGTGACGATGTCGACCCGCTGCTTGACGCCGGTCAATGCCGGGGTCCCGCGTCCAGATTCTCCGAGGTGGCCGGTGGCGTGGCAGTCGTCGACCATGACGAGCGCGCCGTAGCGCTCGGCCAGATCGCAGATGGCCGGAAGATTGGCGACGTAACCGTCCATCGAAAAGACGCCGTCCGTTGCGATCAGCTTGAAGCGCGCGCCATTTCGATCGGCTTCCTTCAGCCGGTCTTCGAGCTCATTCATGTCGCCATTGGCGAAACGGTAGCGCTTGGCTTTGCAAAGACGCACGCCATCGATAATGGAGGCGTGATTCAGCGAGTCCGAAATGATGGCGTCATCCGCTTCCAGGAGCGGCTCGAACACCCCGCCATTGGCGTCGAAGCAGGCCGCGAACAGGACAGCGTCATCCTTCCCCAGATAGCGGGCGATCGTCTGTTCGAGCTCTCGATGCAAAGTCTGCGTGCCGCAGATGAAGCGCACCGACGCCATCCCAAAGCCGAACTCGTCCAATCCTGCCTTGGCCGCTGCGACCACGTCGGGGTGGCTCGCCAGCCCGAGATAGTTGTTGGCGCACAGGTTGACGACCTCGCGCTCCACGCCGCCGGACCGAATGCGGACGGTTCCCCCCTGCGGGCCGGCGATGAGCCGCTCCTGCTTGTAGAGACCGTCGGCCCGGATCTGCGAGAGCAGCTCGCGAATGCGATCGTCGACACTCGATGTCATGGCGTCCTCACTTTTCCGGCGACGAAGAACGATTCCGATATAATGGATATTTGTCAAGGGAGGGCAAGGCACCCGCGGGGCCAGACCCCGCGCGATGGCTCATCTTGAGTGGGTCGCCATCTCCGCTGTCGCTGCCGATGGAGCCGGATGAAGCCATCCGCCTCTAGTCGTCTCTCTCCCGCATATGCGATAAAGACGAGATCAGCGTGGCAAGGCACCATAAATTTTGAGAAACAGGAAAAATCCTATATACGGGAACGAAGCCGCTGCGCGCGCGTCCGGCCCAGTCCAAAAGCAGGCGAGGATGTCTCAGAGAACGCCGCGGATCGGGCCAGCCATCCAGAAGGAGCGCAAGCTGCGAAAGCTGACGCTCGAGCAGCTCTCGGTCCAATCCGGCGTTTCGAAGTCGATGCTCAGCCAGATCGAGCGAGGAGAGGCCAACCCGACATTCGCCGTCGTCTGGAGCTTGACGCAAGCGCTCGACATTGAGTTCTCGGACCTTGTCGGCACAAGCAGCGCGGCGGCAAGCCCGGACCACGTCGAGATCACGACGAAGACGCACACGCCTGAAATTCGGAGTGCGGACGGACTTTGCAGATTGAAGATCCTCAGCTCTCCGCGGCTTGCCGGTCAAACGGAATGGTATGACGTGGAGATGCAGCCCGGCGGTAGATTGGATAGCGACCCACATGCATCTGGAACATTCGAGCATTTCACAGCCCTGACGGAGGGCTTCGAAGTCACGTGTGGCGAGAGCGTCATGGCCCTCAAGGAAGGCGAAACGGCTCGTTACCCCGCTGATACTTCGCATTGCATCGCCAATGCAGGCGACAAATCGGCACGCGGTTTCCTTGTCGTGCTCTACAGGTAGGGAAAGGCGGGGAGATGCGGCTTTCTCATGTGGAGGCATTCCGGGCCGTCATGGTCTCAGGCTCCACGACGGCCGCCGCCCGCATCCTTCACACATCTCAACCCAATGTCAGCCGATCGATCGCGCAGTTGGAAAAAGCCACCGGGTTGCGCTTGTTCGATCGATTGCCGGGGAAGGTCGTTCCGACAAGCGACGGGGTCTCGTTCTTCAAAGAGGTGCAGCGCAGCTTCGTCGGATTGCAGCGTCTCGACGAAGCCGCCAATCGCATCCGCAGGTTCAGCGGCGGCATCCTGAGAATCGCGGCGATCCAGACACTGGCCCTCGGCTTGATCCCCCGGACGATCAAACGCTTCGCTGAAATCTACCCGGAAGCGAGCATCTCGATTCATGCCGGGCATTCCACGGCAGTCTCGCAATGGGTCGACGACCAGTTCTGCGATATCGGCATCGTCTCGCATCTCACCGAAAGCTATGGCTTCGAAAGCGAGGAACTATACCAGATCGATGGCGTGTGCCTGATGCCGAAGCACCACCGTCTCGCGGCCAAGACATGCGTCGAGCCGGCGGATCTGGCGGGAGAGCCCTATATTTCGTTTGCCCGAAACGACTTCGGACGCTCCGCCGTCGACGAGGTTTTTGAGCGGGCCGGCGTCGGCCGCCGGATCACCCTCGAGACCTCCTATAGCTCGATCACCTGCTCCCTCGTCGCGCAAGGGCTCGGCCTCGCCATCGTCAACCCCTTAGCAGCGCAGGACTTCCGCCATATGGGCGTCGTGATGCGCCCCTTCCGCCCGGCGCTCAAACACGCCGCAATGGTGATCTACTCCAAAGCCCGCCCTGAAGATCGCCTGGTCGCGAGCTTTGTCGAGGTCCTGAAGCTCGTGACGAGCGAAGAGCAGGACGCGCTTGCGGCTCTGCAATCGCATGCGGCAGGCATGGGGCGCTTGTCCGACTGAGGCCCGTGCCCGGACCCGCCCCCTATATCATCAGCGCATAGCCCCTCGGCTCATTTCTATTTGCTCCAATGAGAGCCGGTTAATAGTCTTGGACGTCTGCAGGATTTTGGAGCGGGAGCGATGCGCCCCTGTCTGCAGATTTACCGAAGCAAATTCGGAGGGGATAATGACGTATCTACGAACCCTATTGCTCGCCGGCGTGGCGGCTATTGGCTCGCCTGCCTATGCTCAGCAGGTGATGTACGTGGCAGGGCCTGGCGGAAGCACGCAAAAACTGATCCAGGCGCAGATCATTCCCGAATTCGAAGCCAAGCACAACGTGAAGATCACCTACGTTCCCGGGATTTCGAGCGAGATCGTTGCGAAACTGCAGGCGCAGAGCGGCAAGCAGGAGATCAACGTTGCCATCGTCGACGACGGCCCGCTGTATCAGGCGATCCAGTACGGATATTGCGACAAGCTCGCTGACGCGCCGGTCTACAAGGATGTCTACACCTTCGCCCATTTCGGTGGGAACGGCATCGGCATCGGCCTCGTCGGGACCGGAATCGCCTACAACAAGGCGAGTTTCGAGAAGAAGGGCTGGGCTCCTCCGACGTCCTGGAAGGACCTGACCGACAAGAAATACTCCCAGCGCTTCACCGCATCTTCGCTGTCGGGCACCTATGGCGTTCATACGCTGGTGATGTTCGCCCGCATCAATGGCGGCGATGAGAGGAACATCGAGCCGGGCTTCGAGGCCATTCGCAAGGATCTCGTGCCGAATGTCCTGAGCTGGTCGTCGTCGCCCGCGAAGCTCGCCGAAATGTTCCAGAACAACGATGTCGACGTCGCGGTCTGGGGCAGCAGTCGCGCGATAGCGCTGAAGAACACCGGTTTCCCCATCGAGTTCGTCTATCCCCAGGAAGGCGCGCCGGCGCTCGTGCTGGGCGCCTGCCCGGTCGTTCAGAACAGCGCCCCTGAGGCGTCTCAGGCGTTCCTGCAATATCTGGTGACGCCCGAAGTCCAGGCCAAGCTCGCCTCGGAGGGCCTCGGGCCGACGAACCGATTGACCAAGCTGGACGACAAGCTGGCCGCCGGGGTGCCCTATGGCGGAAACCGGGTCGGCAACATGATTCCGATGCAGTGGAACGAGATCAACAAGAAGCGCGCCGAATGGACGAACCGCTGGAACCGCACGATCGAAAGGTGAGCGCGGCTCTCCGCTGATCACGCCAGCCGTCCAAGCGAAAGCCGTCATATGAGCAGTTTGTCTTTACGAGACCTGTCGAAGACCTATGGCCCCGTCCAGGCGGTTCGGGGCGTGGATCTGGAGGTCGAGCAGGGAGAATTCCTGTCTCTGCTCGGCCCTTCGGGATGCGGCAAGACCACGACATTGCAGATGGTCGCGGGGTTCGTGCCGCCAACCACCGGCAGCGTCGTGGTCGATGGACAGGATCTGACCGACATCGTGCCGGAAAAGCGCGACATGGGCGTCGTCTTCCAGAGCTATGCGCTGTTCCCGCATATGAGCGTGGCTCAGAATATCGGTTTCGGCCTGGAGATGCGGCGCGTGAAGGGCGCCGAATTGCGCAAGCGCATCGACGAAACGCTCGCCATGGTGCGCCTCTCCGGCCTCGAGGATCGGTACCCGTCGCAGCTTTCGGGCGGCCAGCGCCAACGGATCGCCATCGCTCGTGCGCTTGCGATCCGCCCCCGCGTCCTGCTGCTGGACGAGCCCATGTCGAATCTCGACGCCAAGCTCCGCGGCGAGATGCATGTCGAGCTCCGGGCGCTGCAGCGACGGCTCGGCATCACCGCGATCCTGGTGACCCATGACCAGGTCGAAGCGATGACGATGAGCGACAGGATCGCCGTCATGACCAATGGCGGGATCGCGCAGCTCGGCAGCCCACAAGAGCTCTATGACAGGCCGACCACGGAGTTCGCGGCCAAGTTCCTCGGGCACACCAACGTCCTGACCGGGCAGATTGCGTCCTGGCGCGACGGCGCGGCCGTCATTCGCGTGGGTTCCTCGTCATTTTCGGCGCCGACCGAGCAAAGCGGTGTCGGCTCCGAGATCAAGGTGTTCGTTCGCCCGGAACGCCTCCGGATCGGCCCTGGCGACGAGGCGACGGTGGCCGGGCGGGTCAGCACGCGGCTGTTCCTCGGCGGCCTCTGGATCTACGAGGTCGACACCGATGTCGGCACGCTGCGCGTCACCACGCAAAACCTCGGGACGACGCAGCCCCAGGAGGGAGACGCGGTCGGCGTCAGCTGGCACGCCGAGGACCTGCGGGTCATTGCGCCGGAGGTGACACATGGCTGACCGGGCAGTCCAAGGGAGCGGGTCTCCATGGGTGTTGTCGATGCCGGCCCTGGCGTTGTTCCTGGGCCTGCTCGCCGTGCCATTGGCCCTGACGGCGATCCTCTCGTTCAACGCATTCGACGGCATGCGCGGAATCCAGCCGACCTATAGTCTCGGCAACTACATCGAGATCCTGTTCGACGGCTACTACCAGGAAATATTCCTTCGCACCGGCGGCATGGCCCTTGGCGTCACAGCCCTGTGCATCGTTCTCGGCGTGCCGGAAACGCTGATCCTGGCGAAGATGAAGCCTGTTTGGCGCGGCACCTTCTTTGTCGTCATTCTCGGCCCGTTGCTGATCTCGGTAGTGGTCCGCACGCTGGGCTGGTCGGTCCTGCTCGGCAGCCAGGGCCTGGTCAATTCCGTGCTTCTGCGGCTTGGCCTGGTCGATCAGCCCTTGCGGCTGCTCTTCTCCATGACGGGCGTGGTCATCGTCCTGACCCACGTCTTCCTGCCGTTCATGATCATCGCGGTCTGGAGCGCGCTGCAACGGCTCGACAGCCAGGTCGAACATGCCGCGAGGTCGCTCGGGGCCGGGCCGCTGACGAGCTTTCGCCGCATCATCCTGCCTCAGCTCATGCCCGGGATACTCTCAGGCGCGATCATCGTGTTCGCCCTGTCCGCATCGGCCTATGCGACGCCGGCGATCATCGGCGGCCGCCGGGTCAAGGTCGTCGCCACGACGCTCTATGACGAGTTCTTCAATTCGCTGAACTGGCCGCTCGGAGCCGCCATCGCGGTCCTGCTTCTCATCGCCAACATCCTCATCATCGTCGGATGCAACCGGCTCGTGGAGCGGCGTTTCAAGCAGGTGTTCGCATGAGCGGCCAGGAAATCGGAAAGAATGGACCGCTGGCGCTGATATTCCACGCGCTGCTCACCGGCTTCATCATCGCACCGCTCGTCGTCGTGATGCTGGTGTCGCTGTCCGACAAGGAATACATCTCGATGCCGTTCGACGGCGCCTCGCTGCGCTGGTATCGCGAGATCCTGGCCGCGCCCGAGCTGATCAGCGCATTCTGGCTGTCGGTCTGGCTCGGCCTGGCCTCAGCGACATTGGCGTCGCTCGTCGCCGTGCCTGCGGCGCTCGCCATCGCGCGGCATCGCTTCATCGGTCGTGACGGATTGATGGCGTTCCTGATGTCGCCGCTGATGATCCCCCATGTCGTGCTCGGCGTCGCATTCCTGCGCTTCTTCTCCATCATGGATTTGACTGGCTCCTTCGTCGCTCTGGCACTCGTCCATGCGCTCACGGTCGTGCCCTATTCGCTGCGGCTGACGCTGGCTGCCGTGATCGGGCTCGAACGCGACGCCGAATCCGCGGCCAGGTCGCTTGGCGCATCACGCTTCGTCGCCTTTCGTCGCATTCTCCTGCCGCTGATCCTGCCGGGCGTGGCGGCCGGATGGATCCTGGCGTTCATCCAGAGCTTCGACGAGGTCACGATGACGATCTTCGTGGCAACGCCGGGAACGACGACGCTGCCAGTCGCGCTGTACAACCGCATAGCCCAGCTGACCGATCCGGTGACGACATCGGTCTCGACGATCCTGATCATCGGAACGATGGCATTCATGTTCGCGCTCGACCGAATGGTCGGTTTGGACAAGGTCCTCATCGGCAAGAAATAGCTCACTCGAACCTGCATGAGCTCCGCCATCCTTGGGCGGGGACAGGATATGTGCGCCCGAAATTCGCGATGCGAAGGGGCGCGGACTGGAGTTGCACATGAGCAACCAGACAATGACTGTGGTCGGAGGCGGCCTTGTCGGAGCGGCGATCGCCTATGGTGCGACGCGCGCCGGGATGCAGGTCCGCGTCCTCGATCAGGGCGACGTCGCCTTCCGGGCTTCGCGGGGCAATTTCGGGCTCGTCTGGGTGTCGAGCAAGGGCGGCAAGATGCCGCGATATGCAAGCTGGAGCCGCGATGCACTGAAGCTTTGGCCCGAGCTGCAGAAGGAACTGCTCGAGCTGACTGACGTCGATGCCGGCTTGCAGCAGCCCGGCGGCTTCTGGCTCGGGTTCAGCGAAGCGGATGTCAGGGCGCGCGCCGACCTGCTGGACAGGATCGATCGTGAGGTCGGCGGCATCCCCTACCAGATGATGGACCCGTCCGAGCTCAGGCAATATCTGCCCGGTCTCGGCCCGTCCGTGGTCGGCGGCAGCTTCTGTCCGCTGGACGGTCACGCGAACCCGCTGCAGCTGTTGCGTGGTCTGCACGCGGCCCTGCGCCACAGGGGAGCCGACGTCATCACCGGCGTCGACGTCGCCGACGTCCAGTACGATCGCGGCAGCGGGCTGTTCGAAGCTCTCGCGATCGACGGCCAGCGCTGGAAGAGCGAGCGGCTGGTGCTGGCCGCGGGTCTCGGCAATGCCCGGCTGGCGCCGCAGGTCGGGTTGCATGCGCCGGTCTCCTCGACCCGCGGCCAGGTCCTGATCACGGAGCGGCTCAAGCCGTTTCTCAACTACCCGACGAACAAATGCAGGCAGACCTGCGAAGGCAGCGTGCAGATCGGCTCCACCTCGGAGGATGTCGGGCTGGACGACGGCACGACGACCGAGAAGATCGAAGGGCTGGCGCGCCGCGCCGTCGCGACCTTTCCCGCACTGGCCCGGGCACGCCTCGTCCGGGCCTGGGGAGCGCTGCGGCCGCTGACGCCGGATGGGCACCCGATCTATCAGGGCTCGACCTCGTGCCCGGGCGCCTATGTCGCGACCAGCCACAGCGGCGTCACCCTCGCCGCCGCCCATAGCTTCGTGATCGGGCCATGGATGGCCGGCCTCGCACAGGCGCCCGCCGAGTTCGACGTCTTCAAGGGCGACCGGTTCCTCGACCCCAATGCGAGCTTCTCTCATGACCACTGAAGCGCTGTTCGCGATTCCGCGGTCGGCGGATCTGGAAACCGTCACGATCACCTTCGACGGCAAGCCTTTGACGGTGCCGGCCGGGATCAGCGTCGCCGCGGCCTTGCTCGTCGGCGGCGTGCATGACTTTCGCTCGAGCGTCGTCGGCCAGGTACCGCGAGCGCCCTACTGCATGATGGGCGTCTGCTTCGAATGCCTCGTGGAAATCGACGGTGTTCCTGCGCGGCAGAGCTGCCTCGTCCCGGTCACGGACGGGATGGCGGTACGCCGCCAGATCGGCGCCGCTCATCTGGATGAGGTCAGCTTCGGAGAAGAACCATGAGCGATGCCATGGCAGACCTCGTCATCGTCGGCGCCGGCCCGGCCGGGATGGCTGCGGCCTGCGAAGCTCGCGCGCTCGACCTGTCCGTCGTCTTGCTCGACGAGCAGGCCGCCAGCGGCGGCCAGATCTATCGCAACATCGAGTCCGCACCGGCGGATCGCGTCGAGATACTCGGCAAGGACTACGAAGCCGGCCGCAGCCTGGCATCGGATTTCGGAAATAGCGGAGCGCGACATCTTCGCGGCGCCGTCGTCTGGAACGTGGGTCTGGATGGCACTGTCGATTATGTCGAGAGCGGCAGGTCCCAGCAGGTCGCCGGCAAGCACGTCCTGCTCGCCAGCGGCGCCATGGAGCGGCCTTTTCCCATCCCCGGCTGGACCCTGCCCGGCGTCATGGGAGCCGGCGCGGCGCAGATTCTCCTGAAGGGCTCGGGAGCCCTGCCGAATGGTCCGGTCGTCCTCGCCGGCTGCGGGCCGCTGCTGTACCTGCTCGCCTGGCAATATCTGCGGGCCGGTGCGGCGATCGCAGCGCTGGTCGATACCACCGCCCGGTCAGCTCATCTGCGCGCTATGCCCCATGCTCTCGGGGCGCTGAAGGGTTGGCGCGACCTTGTGAAGGGCCTCAACCTGCTTTCGGCCCTGCGGCGCCACGGCGTCCCGGTTTTCACGGGCGCGAGCAGCCTCGCGATCGCGGGAGAGAAGCGGGTCGAGAGCCTTTCCTTCAGGCATCGCGGGCAAGCGGTTCGCATTCCGGCGTCGTTGCTGCTGCTGCATCAAGGCATCGTCCCCAACACGCAACTGAGCTGGTCGACAGGCGCAAAACACCGCTGGGATGCAGATCAACTCTGCTGGCTTCCCGATACGGACCCTTGGGGACGACTGGGCGAGACGACGCTCTATGTCGCAGGCGACAGCCGCGCCATCGTGGGCGCCCAAGCCTCCGCCGTGCAGGGTCGGCTGGCCGCCCTGGCCATCGGCGAACGTCTTGGCGTCACGGTGGACACCGCGCGACGCGCGGCGCTTCAGACCGAGCTTAAGCGGCATAGCCATATCCGGCCATTCCTGAACGCCCTGTACCGGCCGACGGACGAGAACCGGATCCCGCAGGACCCCGGCGTCGTGGTTTGCCGGTGCGAAGAGGTCACCGCAGGGCAGATCCGCCGCTATGTCGAACTGGGCTGCCTCGGCCCCAACCAGACCAAGGCGTTCGGGCGCTGCGGAATGGGCCCGTGCCAGGGGCGGTTCTGCGGCCTGACGGTGACCGAGATCATCGCCCGGGCGCGCAGCGCGGCGCCCGGAGAGGTCGGATATTACCGCATCCGCCCCCCGATCAAGCCCGTCATGCTCGGCGATTTCGTGCCGTAGACCACGACCTTCCGACAAGAATTTCACCGCCCACCGAAAGGAACCGCCATGAGCGACATCGTCCGCATCGAGACCGACAAGCGCCGCAGCCGCGCCGTGATCTATAACGGCATGGTCTTCGTCGGCGGCATGACCGCCGATGACCGCGGCCAGGATATCAAGGGACAGACGCAGCAGACCCTCGCGAAGATCGAGGATTTCCTGGCGAAGACCGGCACCGACAAGAGCCGCCTCCTGACCGCGCAGATCTGGATCAAGGACCTGGCCCGGGACTTCGAAGGCATGAACGAGGTCTGGAACGCCTGGACCGCGCCGAATGCGGCCCCGACGCGCGCGACGGCTCAATGCGAGATGGGCGCGCCCGATGTCCTGGTCGAGATCATCGTGACGGCGGCCGTGTCGCAGTAAGCGGCGAGCGCCGGCCCGAACGTCACCGATCTTTCCGGCCCGAGGACAGCACCATGAAACTGACCGAGCTTCGGACTTATGTTCATCCGAACGCGAACAAGCATTACCTGATGGCCGTCCTCCAGACCGACAAGGGACTTGTCGGCGTCGGCGAAGCAACGCTCGACCATCGCTGGCCATCCGTCATCGCCGGAATCAAGGAGGGGTTTCGCGCGATCGCCGGGCAGGATCCGACCAGGGTCGAGAAGCACTGGGCGACCCTGAAGGACAAGGTCTACTGGAGCGACGGAGCGAGCAGCCGGGCCGCTCTCGCCGCGATCGACCAGGCTCTGTGGGACATAACCGGCAAGGCATATGGCCTTCCCGTGCACAAGCTGGTCGGCGGAGCCGTTCGTGACAAAATCCGCGTCTACCTCAACCAGTGGTGGGCCGGCTACACTTCGACCGACGATCTGATCGAGAAGGCCAGGGCTGCCGTCGCGCGCGGCGCGACGGCGCTCAAATGGTATCCGTTCGGCACACCCGACCAATTCCAGTATCAGGTCATGAAGCATGACGTGCCACGCGCCATCACCGAAGTGAAGGCGGTGCGGGACGCGCTGGGTCCGTCGGTCGGCTTGATGGTGGATATCTGGCGGCGGCTCGACTGGGCGTCGGCGGCCCAGTTCTGCGCCGGGATCGCCGATTGCAACCTGATCTTTGTCGAAGAGCCGACGGAGTATCAAAGCGCCGACGCACTCGGACGGCTCTCGGCGGCAACGCATGCGAGAATTGCCTTCGGCGAGCGCTTCCATTCCCGCAGGCAATTTGCGGAGATCATCGAAAAGCAGGCCGTCGGCCTGGTGCAGCCATCGATCATCCGCGTCGGCGGACTGACCGAGGCGATCAAGATTGGCCACGCCGCCGAAACCTATTCGATAGGCGTCGCGCCACACAATCCGCATGGCCCGATCGCGATCGCCGCCTCCGTCACGCTTGCAGCGGTCCTGACGAACTTCGTCATCCTCGAGTCGTATGAGAACAACAATCCGCCCTCGCGACATCAGTTCGTGAAAGAAGGGCCGTTGATCAAGAGCGATTACTATCCGGTTTCAGATATGCCTGGGCTGGGCATTGAGATTGATGAATCCAAACTGGGAGATCTTTCGTCTGACACTGAACGGCTGGTTGCCTAGAGCCAGATGACTTCAGTTGGAATCCATATCGCATCAATACGTTAGAGCAGGATCGATGCGAAGAACCGGTTCCTACTTTTTCGCATCACGCTCTATAACTTCGCTGGATGATACGTCCCGGATTCAGCGAGTTCTTCGATGAAGCGCGACGCCATCGCTTTCGTCTCGTTTGCAAATTCAGAAATGAGATCGGTGTTGCGGGCGTCACGGGCAAAGCACAGCAGGAAATCCAAGGGGATTGCCGGCTCGAAAGGGCGTGCGACGACAGATTTTTCCATCCCGGCGATAAACAGCGGATGGACGAGGGAGATTCCCAGCCCCGCAGCGACGAACTGGCAGACGGTAGGATTCGCGTCTGCGGTGAGCACGACGTTGGCCTTGACCTCATATTTTTCGAACATGCTCCTGACCTTCTGCCCCGTGTAGGTATCGGTGTTGAATGAGACGAAGGGAACGCCGTTCAGGTGTTCGGGGCGGACGACCTCGCGTTGCGCGAGAGGGTGGCCGATGGGCATGATGCAGAGCAGCGGATGCTCCAGCAGTGGCTCGGTAAGGATATAGGGATTGTCGATCCGGGCGGTGACGAGGCCGACATCGAGCTTGCGCGTCAGAACGAACTCGGCAATCCATTGCGAGCTTGGCGATTTGATCAAACAATAGACGTTCGGATTGCGCATCAGAAAGCTCATTGTAGCCCGCTGGATGAAGGCACCGGAAAGCGCAGGAATTACGCCCACGACGAGCCTCGCCTGCTCCTCGCGTCGGATGGACGCGATTGCACTGTCTACTTGGCGCACGCCTACGAAAATGCGGTTGATCTCCTCGTAGAGCCGCAGCCCCTGAGCTGTTGGCGCTAGGCGGCCCTTGTAACGATCGAACAGCTTGAGACCGCTGTCGCTCTCAAGGTGCATCATCAGCTTGCTCGCCGCCGGCTGCGATATGTTTACGACCTCTGCGGCTCGGCTAACCGTTCCGTGTTCAATCAGCGCCTTGAAGGCCTCGATTTGGCGAAGGGTGACGGCACGCGGCATGGTATAACCTTGAG
Organism: Allobosea sp.; assembly: GCF_051860145.1. GTDB lineage: Bacteria > Pseudomonadota > Alphaproteobacteria > Rhizobiales > Beijerinckiaceae > Allobosea. The sequence continues at coordinate 449,660 of NZ_JBHYEM010000001.1, forward strand.
AATAGGATATGGGTAATTTTGTATTGGACATAATAGCATCTGGCTTCTTACCCTCGTCAACAACGAGGGGAACATGGGTTCAGAATTCAGCGTCATCGGCGCAGAAACGATAGTATCAGCAATCACTTATGGCCTCCCGGGCTTGGGTAGCGTCGTGATCTCTGCTGATAGCTGCGACACCGATTTTCGCGTGCGTGCAAATCTCGCCCGTCTCGGCGCGCGGCATGAACATCGCCCCCCGCATGAGATCCTTTCACGTCAGGCGATCTGATGTTCCGAAAGCTGCATGACCTGCCGGGGGAGACCCTCACGCTCTATATCGACGGCGTCCCTGCCGCCGCTGAGGCGAAGGAGAGCGTCGCGGGCGCTGAAGCCAGGACGGTGCCGGACGTCGGCCTGTACAGGGCGCGTCCGCCGCTGAAGCCCGTCACGCTCGGCGAACTTGCAGGGCGCGACACCGTGGATGCGGCGTCATGAGTGCGAAGGCGATCGACGCCCTTGTTGTCGGCGGTGGCCTGCACGGACTGTCGGCCGCGCTGCATCTGGCGCGTGCAGGCCGCCGCGTCACGATCCTGGAACGGTCATGGGTCGGCCGTCACGCCTCCGGCGCATCGGCCGCCGGGGTCCGTACGCTCAACCGACATCCGGCCGAGATTCCGATCGCGCTGGAATCCATGGACATGTGGCACAATATCGAGGCGATCGTCGGCGACGGTTGCGGCTTCCATGCTCATGGCCAGATCAACGTCGCGGAACACCCCAATGAGCTGCGCGTGCTGGAGAAGCGTCTCGCTGCCATGCGGGATGCCGGGTACCAGCACGAGGAACTGATCGACCGAACGGAGCTGCTGCGGCTCGTTCCGGCGATCTCGCCCCATTGCCTCGCCGCGTTGGTCGTCCGGCGCGATGGTGCCGCCGATCCCCATCGGACCTTGCTGGCGTTCCGCCGGAGCGCCGAAGCCGCGGGCGTCGCAATCCACGAAGGTGCCGGCGTCACGGCGATCGAGCGCGTCGGCTCCGACTGGCGGCTGCGCACCACGACCGGGGATTTCGCCGCGCCGACCGTCGTCAACGCCGCAGGGGCCTGGGCGGGAAAAATCGCCGCCATGATCGGCGACGACATCCCGCTTGGCCTCAAGGCCTCGATGATGATGGTGACGGAGCGCGTCGCACCGCTCCTGAAACCGGTCGTCAGCATCGTTGGGAGGCCACTCTCCTTCAAGCAATCAGGCCAGGGAACCCTGGTGATCGGCGGAGGGCTTCAGGGCAGCGCCGACATCGAGGCGCAGAAGAGCTTCGTCAATTTCAAGGAGCTCGCCAAGGGCGCGCGGGCGGCGACCGATCTCTTTCCCTCGGTCAAATCGCTGCGAATTGTGCGGACCTGGGCGGGCATGGAGGCGACAACCGTCGATCATCTCCCCTCATCTGTGCCTCGCCGAATGCGGGCGGCGTCTATCACGCCTTCGGCTTCTCGGGTCACGGCTTCCAGCTCGTTCCCGTCGTCGGCGCCATCCTGGCTGACCTGATCGTCCGTGGCGGCACCAACAGACAGATCGAGGCCTTTTCCGCGGGTCGGCTCATGCACCGGCGAGCAGCAGCATGATGCAGGTCAAGCCCTCAGCCGCGCCCTTCGAGCCCGCACCGGTTCATCGTCGATCTTTCGCGCGGCCTCAATCGATCTCTCCACGGCGCAAGTCACGCGCTGCCTCCGATTTACGCGCGAGCACCCCCTGGAAAGCATGGGCAAATCGCGGCTGGACCAAAAGACATCAAGGAAGGCACAGATAATGTATCGGATTGGCGTCGATGTCGGTGGAACCTTCACCGATTTCACGATCTCGCATGCGGGCACTGGCGACAACCTGTACTTCAAGGTGCCATCGACGCCGGCCGATCCGTCGCTCGCCATCGTGGATGGGATCTCGCAGATCCTCGACATCCACAAGATCGCGCCGGACGCCGTCTCGTATATCGGTCACGGCACGACGGTCGCCACCAACATGATCATCGAGCGGCGGGGCGTGCCAACCGCTCTGGTCACCACCAAGGGCTTCCGCGACGTGCTGGCCATCGGCCGGCAGACGCGCCCGGCCCTCTACGACTACGCGATCCGCAAGCCCGACCCGCTGGTCGAACGCTATCGGCGCCGCGAGGTGGACGAACGGCTCGATGCGAAGGGCGAGCGCCTGCGTGCACTGGATGCCGGGGAACTGGACGAGGTGCTCGGCGAGATCGCCGAGACGGGCGTCAAGGCGATCGCAGTATCCTTCATTCATGCCTATCGGAACCCGGTTCACGAGGAGGAGGCTGCCCGCCTCATCGCGTCCAAGCTGCCCGGGATCTATATCAGCCTGTCGTCCAAGGTGCTGCCGGAGTTCCGCGAGTACGAGCGGACCTCGACGACCGTGCTCAACGCCTATGTCGGCCCAAAGATGGCCGATTATTTCGATCGCCTGAACGCGAAGATCGCCGAACTCGGCATCGCCGTCTCGCCGCTGACCATCCATTCCAATGGTGGTCTTCTGTCCATCGAGACGGCCAAGCGCCTGCCGGTCACGACCTGTCTGTCGGGCCCCGCGGCCGGCGTCATGGGCGCCGCTGTGGTCGGCACGGCCGCTGGCACGCCGGACATCGTGACCTTCGACGTGGGCGGCACCAGCACGGACGTCTCGCTCATCGTCGATGGCCGGCCGAAGTTCACCTCGAGTCGGGATGTCGCCGGCTACCCGGTGAAGCTGCCGATGATCGATATCCACGTCATCGGCGCCGGCGGGGGCAGCATCGCCTATGTCGATGACGCCAAGGCCCTCAAGGTCGGCCCACGCAGCGCCGGCGCGTCGCCGGGGCCCGTCGCCTACGGGCGGGGCGGCGAGGAGCCGACCCTGACGGACGCGAATATCTGCCTCAATCGTCTCAATCCCGTCGCGCTGCTCGATGGGCGGATGCCGGTGGATCGCGATGCCGCGATCGCGAGCATCGAGGAACGCATCGCCCGCCGGCTCGGCATCTCCGTGGAGGCGGCTGCCTTCGGCATCATCCAGGTCGCCGCCGCCAACATGAGCCGCGCGATCCGGTCGGTCACGACCGAACAGGGCCACGATGTGGCAAAGCTCACCTTGTTCGCGTTCGGCGGCGCCGGTCCGCTGCATGCCGCGGAGGTGGCGCGGGAATCCGGCATCCACCGCATCCTCGTTCCCCAGGAGCCGGGGACGATGTGCGCCCGCGGCGCACTGCTCTCCGACGTCAGCCTCGACTTCGTGCGCATGCAGCTCGCGCCGGCGACGGCCGACAACTGGGCGAAGGCCTGCGAAGCCCTGCGCGGCATGGTCCAGGACGGCGACCGCTGGCTCGTCTCGGAGAAGGTCGATCCCGCGCTGCGCGCGTTCAATCTGGCGATCGATGCCCATTATGCCGGCCAGAACCACGAGATCCGCGTGCCGTTCGACAGGATCGACGATGCCGGACTCGATCAATTCCTCGATCGCTTCGCCGAGGCTCACAAGGCGGGCTACGGCTATGACATTCCGGGCCAGCCCGTCGTCATCGTGAGCTGCCGCCTGCAGGCGGTAGGCCGGGTGCCGAAGACCATGGCGCCCTTCTTTGCCGGCGGCACCAGCATCGCCGGGGCGCAGGCCGACGAGCGCAGCGTCTATTACGGTCCCGAGGAGGGCTGGCTCGCGACGCCGATCTACCGCCGCTCCGCGCTGCCCGTGGGCGACGTGGTCCGCGGTCCCGCCATCATCGACGAGATGAGCTCGACGACCGTCGTCCTCGCCGGACAGAGCGCCGTCATCGACGCCTTCGGCAACATCGTCATCACGAACTGAGCGAACCCAGCCATGACCGACACCACGCAGCATACAATCCCGGACGTCGGGCGCCAGTTCGACGCCATCGCCATGGAGGTCTTCAGCAACCGCATGCTCTCCATCACCGAGAGCATGGCGATCCACATGATGCGATCGTCGTTTTCGACCCAGATCAAGGAGCGGCGGGACTTCTCCGTCGGCATCTTCGACGGTGGCGGGCGCCTGCTGGCGCAGGGCACCCATATCCCCCTGCATCTCGGGTCGTTGCTCGGCGCCATGGAGGCGCTGCTGGAGCGCTACAAGATCGAGGACATGCTCGAAGGCGACGCCTTCATCTGCAACGATCCTTATCTCGCCGGCGGCACGCACCTTCCCGATATTTCGATCATTACGCCTGTCTTCATTGACGGGAAGATCGTCGCCTTCGCTGCCAATATCGGTCACCACACCGATGTCGGCGGCTGCGTTCCCGGATCGATCTCGCCGGAGTCCCGCACGATCTACGAGGAGGGTCTGCGGATCCCGATCATCAAGATCGCGCGTGGCGGCGTCGTCGACGAGGACCTGCTCAACCTGATCGCCCAGAACTCGCGGCTGATGAAGGAACGGCGTCTCGATCTGAAGGTGCAGATCGCCGTCAATATCCGCGGCGGCGACGAGACCCGGGCCGTGTTCCAGCGCATGGGCGTCGAGCGCGCGCAGACCGCCATCGAGGATGTCCTGTCCTACACCGCCGCGCGGCTGCGCGGCCGGCTGGCGGCCTTGCCGGCCGGAAAGCACAGCTTCACCACCTGGCTTGACGACGACGGACGCGGCAGCGCGCCGGTGCCGGTCGTCGCGACCATCACGATCGGCGGCGGTACGCTCGACATCGACCTCGACGGAACCGGGCCGCAGGCCAAGGGCGCTTTCAACGTGCCCCGCAACGCCCTGCGCGCGACGATCTATTATTGCATCAAGGCTCTGCTCGATCCGGAGCTCATGGCCAATAGCGGCATGTTCTCGGCCGTGACCATCTCGGCGCCGCAGGGCTCCATCGCAAATCCCAATTTTCCGGCGGCATGCGGCGTCCGCAGCAACACCTGCCAGAAGATCGCCGGCGCCGTGTTCGGGGCCTTCCAGGAGGTCCTGCCCGCCGAGCGGCGGATCGCGTCGCACTGCAACCTCCTGCCCTCCTATGATTTCTCCGGCTCGCGTGCGGACGGAAGCTTCTTCGTTTCCGGCGAGACGATCGGCGGCGGCAGCGGCGCGCGGCAGGACCATGACGGCATGGACGCCACGCATGTCCACGTCACCAACAGCCTCAACCTCCCGACCGAGGCGATGGAGAACGAGTTCCCGCTGCTCTGCGAGCACTACGGGCTTGCGGTCGATACAGGCGGAGCAGGACGCCAGCGCGGCGGGCTCGGCATCGTTCGCCAGATCCGCGTCCTACGGGATGCCACGGCCTTCTCAGCGCGGTCCGACTGCTACATTCACGGTGCCGCGGGTATCGACGGCGGCGGCACCGGCGGCCTCAGCTCGCTGATCCGCAATTTCGGCCGCGACGATCAAAAGGCCCTGCCCTCCAAGATCGCTCACGTCGAGATGAAGGCCGGCGACAGCATTCGCCTTCAGACGCCGGGCGGTGGCGGTTTCGGATCTTGCGATGACCGCCCGCTCGAACAGATCGCACGGGACCTCCGGGACGGAACGGTGACGCAGGCGGCCGCGGAGCGAGACTACGGGGCCGATCGCGTCCGCGCCGCCCTCGAGACAAGCGAGAAGCCACCGGCGTTGCTGCCAGCGTAGCGGCATAGCGGACACCCCGATCTCGCAATCAGGAACTGACCTAAGGAGCGCAACGCACCTTATCGCGATTGAATACGACGTCGGGGATACAGAATCGTTCGCCGCCTAAATCGAATAACTTCTGAAAACAGGAGAGGGGAACATGAAAAACACCATGAACATAGACAATCTCTGGGCTCTTTCTACTCGTCGCCGCGAATTTCTCTTGGGTGGCGGCGCCCTCGGTGCGGGCCTGCTCGCGCCGGGATTGTTCACCGGAGGCGCGCATGCGGCACAGGCGGGCACGGTCACCTACGGACTTTCCGCCTATCCGCCGAACTTGAGGCCGTTCGAGTGGTCGGGCGCTGCGGCAGCAACCGTCAAGGCGCTCATGTTCCGGGGCCTGCTCACCTTCGATGAAAAAGGCGAGGTGATCCCCGAACTCGCGGAGAGCTGGTCGCAACCGGATGCCAAGACCTACCTGTTCAAGCTTCGCCCGAACGCGACGTTCCAGAACGGCGAACCGGTCACGGCCGATGACGTGAAGGCCTCGTTCGAGGCGATCCGACTGGAAAAATGGGCCTATGTCCGGCAGGCATTCCGGGACGTCGAGACGATCGAGGTGGTCGACCCCAAGACGGTCCGCATCGCCCTGAATCAGCCAACGCCGTCGTTCCTGTTCGTGCTCGCCGGGCAGAATGCTCCCATCGTATGGAGCAAGCAGATGAACAGGCTCGACGCGATGGTCGGCGCCGGTCCGTATCGGCTGGAGAGCTCGGAGAAGGGCGTCTCGCTGACCTTCAAGGCGCGCACGGACTTCTACAAGCCAGGCCTGCCGAAACTCGAAACCGTGCGTTTCATCGCCTATCCGGACGACGCCCTGAGGGTCGCGGCGCTGAATGCGGGCGATGTCGACATCATCGACTACGTGCCCTTCCAGAGCATGAAGAGCATAGCGGAGGCGCCGGGACTCTCCCTGCAGTCTCCGCTCGGGCTCTACATGTATATCGTGTTCAACCTGAAGCAGGGTCCGTTCACCGATCCGAAGGTTCGGCGCGCCGTGGCCCATGCCCTCAAGCGGGACGATGTCGTCAAGGCAGCTTTCTTCGGCCAGGGCAGAGTTCTCGACGGGGTCCCAATTCCAGAAGGGCCCTATCAGGTGAAGGAGCTCGAGCACCTGTGGCCGTACGATCCGGATCGGGCCAAGAGCCTGCTGAAGGAGGCCGGGGCGCAGAACCTCCAGGCCACGCTGCTGGCCACGAGCACCTATGGCTTCCACAAGGACATCGCCGAGATCATGCAGCAACAGCTCGCGGCGGTCGGCATGCAGATCAAGCTTGCCCTTCCGGAGTGGGGCGTGCGGGTCAACCAGGGCAATGAGGGCCGGTATCACTTCGCCATCAATGGCGGCTCGCCGGATCTCGGCGACCCCGATGACCTGACGGCCTTGTTCGGTTCGGGTTCGGATTCCTACCGCCGCTCCTTTGGGCTGTTCGATTCCAATCTCGACACTTTGCTGAAGAGCGGCCGCTATGAACCCGATCAGGCCAAGCGGGTGCAGATCTACGCCGAGCTCCAGCGGGCTGTTCAGGAAAGCACTCCGGTGACCTTCATCAACTACCGGCTGCAGGGCTGGGGCGTGCGCAGCCGCGTGAAGGACTTCAAGGCGCTGCCGAACCAGATGCTCAGCCAAACGGGCATGGAGTTCGACAAGGTATACGTCTCCTGAGCGGGCATTTCTGAACCTGTAGATCCGAGGACGTAATGCTCGCTTATCTTGTGAGACGCAGTGCCGTGGCCGCGGTGATGATATTCATGGTTGCCACCGCAGTGTTCATGATCCTGCATGTGGTGCCTGGCGATCCGGTCGAGGTGATGCTGTCGTCCGACGGGACGACGCCGGATCCTGCGGCCGTGGCGGATATGCGTTCGCGCCTGGGCCTCGATCAGCCGTTGACGACGCAATATGCGAGCTATCTGTCGCGACTGGCGCGAGGCGATCTCGGGCGCAGCTTCCTGGACGACGAGGAGGTGCTGCACAACATCGCCCAGCGCCTGCCGCGGACGCTTGAGCTGATCGCGGCGGCGACCGGCCTGTCGCTGCTCATCGGGATCCCGCTCGGGCTTCTGGCGGCGCGCAGGCGGGGGCAATGGATCGACCGGGCCCTGAGTGGCACCACGAGCTTCGCGCTGTCCATTCCCACCTTCGTGCTGGGGACCTTGTTCGTGCTGGTCTTCGCCCTGCTGCTGCGGCTGGTGCCGGCGGGCGGCTTCGTTCCGTTCGGCGTGTCGCCCCTCGCGCACCTGACGCTTCTGCTGATGCCGTCGGCTGCGATCGCGGTCGGCTTCTCCGCGATCATCATCCGCATGACGCGGTCGACGGTCCTCGATGTGCTGCAGCAGGACTGGGTGCGCACGGCGCGCGCCAAGGGGCTGCGGGAGCGGCGGGTTCTGCGGCGGCACGTGGTCCGCAACGCTCTGGGACCGGTCCTGACCGTGACCGGATTGCAGATGGGCTCCATGCTGGGCGGGACGGTGCTCGTGGAATACATCTTCAACTGGCCCGGCATGAGCGGCTTCCTGGTGCGGGCCGTGGAGAGCCGGGACTATCCCGAGGTCCAGGGCATCGTGCTGGTGACGGCGACGCTGTTCATCCTGCTCAACCTCGTCGTCGACGTGCTCCATTCGGTTCTCGACCCGCAGGTGCGCAGGTCATGAACAGGCTGGCCTCGATCCGGCAGAACGCCAGGTTCCGCCACCTCGCACCGTCGCTTCTGGCTATCGTGGTTCTCATCCTGGTCGCCGTTCAGGCGCCTGTGATCGCGCCGTTCGATCCACTGACCATGGATATCGCGGGCCGGATGGCGCCGCCCTCGGCCGCACATTGGCTGGGCCAGGACGAGTTCGGCCGGGATGTGCTCAGCCGCCTGCTCCATGGCGCCCAGGTCTCGCTGAGCGTCGCCTTCGCGACGGGGGCGGTGGCGGCGGTCATCGGCATCGCCGCCGGCCTGGTGGGCGGTTATTTCGGCGGCATCGCGGAAATCCTGACGGTGCGCATCGCGGAATTCATGCTGTCGTTCCCGCCGATCCTGCTGGCGCTCCTGGTGATCGCCTTCACGGGTCCGGGGACGGTGACGCTGATCGCGACGCTGGCGATCTTCTACGCTCCCGAATTCGCCCGTATCGCCTATGGCGAGGTGCGCTCGGTCAAGCAGAAGGAATATGTGGAGGCGATGCGGGCGCTGGGCGCCGGCTCGTTCCGGATCCTGGGCAAGACGATCCTGCCGAACGTCGCGGCCCCCCTCTTCGTCCAGTTCTCGCTGGTGGTCGCGTCCGCCATCGTGGTCGAATCGGGGCTCAGCTTCCTGGGCCTGGGCATCGTGCCGCCGACGCCTTCCTGGGGTCTGATGATCCGTGGCGCGCGGGCCTATCTGGAGCTGAACCCGCTGGGTCTGGTCTGGCCCTGCGCGGCCTTGGTGACGACGATCTTCATCGTCAACTCGCTCTGCGACGCGGTGCGCGACGTGTTCGATCCCCGCACCGCCAAGCTGAAGGGCCTGCCCGTGGCCGAGGACATTGCAGGCGAGGTCGAGGATCGCGTGGATGCGAGCCTGCCGGAGGGCATGCAGCTCGCGGTGGAGGGGCTGCGCACGGAGTTCGCGACCCCGAACGGGTCGGTGGCGGCGGTGAAGGACATATCCTTCCAGCTGAACCGCGGCGAGACGCTGGCGGTGGTGGGGGAGTCCGGTTCGGGCAAGTCCGTGACCAGCCTGTCGATCATCGGGCTCCTGCCCCAGTCGGTGGCGCGGGTCAGCGGTGGCCGGATGGCGTTTACGGCGAAATCCGGCAAGACCTACGACCTCGCCCGGCTCTCCGCCGAGACCGCCCGCTCCCTGCGGGGCGGCGACCTCGCGATGATCTTCCAGGAGCCGATGACGAGCCTCAATCCGGTCTACCGGATCGGGGACCAGATCGCGGAGGCGATCCTGGCCCATCAGGACTGCTCGCGGGCGGAAGCGCGGGCGCGCGCGCTCGAGATGCTCAAGAAGGTCCGGATCTCGGATCCGGAGCGGCGGCTCGACCAGTTCCCGTTCGAGCTCTCGGGGGGAATGCGCCAGCGGGTGATGATCGCGATGGCGCTGGCGTGCAAGCCCAGGCTCCTGATCGCGGACGAGCCGACGACCGCCCTCGACGTGACGATCCAGGCGCAGATCCTGGACCTGATCAAGGACCTGCAGAAGGAAGAGGACATGTCGATCCTCTTCATCACCCACGACATGGGCGTGGTCGCCGAAATCGCCGACCGCACGGTGGTGATGTACAACGGCGAGGCGGTGGAGACCGGCGCCACGGCCGATATCTTTGCAAGGCCAAGGCATCCCTACACCAGGTCGTTGCTCTCGGCGGTGCCAAGGCTCGGCGCGATGCGGGGTCACGACCGGCCGATGCGCTTCCCCGTGGTCGACCGCGCCACAGGCCAGTCCGACGTGCCGGCGGAGGTGCCGGACACGGTCAAGACGGCTGAGCGCCCGGTCCTGGAGGTTTCGGGCCTCACCACGCGCTTCGTCATCCGGTCGGGGATCATGGGCCGGGTCTCGGGCCGGGTGCATGCGGTGGAGAACGTCTCCTTCAGCATAAGGGCTGGCGAAACCCTGGCGCTGGTCGGCGAGTCCGGCTGCGGCAAGTCCACGACCGGACGCTCGGTTCTGCGGCTCGTCGAGCCGCTGGCCGGTTCGGTCCTGCTCGATGGCGTCGATGTGATGAGGTTGGGCGCCAGCGAACTGCGCGACCAGCGCAAGCGCATGCAGATGATCTTCCAGGATCCGTTCGGCAGCCTGGACCCGCGCCAAAGCGTCGGCGCGGCCATCGCCGAGCCGCTGCTCATCAACGGCCTGGCCACCAGGGCGCAGGCGCGCGACAAGGTCGCCGACCTTCTCGAGCGCGTCGGTCTGCAACCCGACATGACGAGCCGCTTTCCGCACGAATTCTCCGGCGGCCAGCGCCAGCGCATCTGCATCGCCCGTGCACTGGCGGTGAAGCCCCGGCTGATCGTCGCCGACGAAGCGGTCTCTGCGCTGGACGTCTCGGTCAAGGCCCAGGTGGTCAACCTGATGCTCGACCTCCAGGCCGAGATGGGGCTGAGCTACCTGTTCGTCTCCCACGACATGGCGGTGGTGGAGCGCGTCAGCCATCGCGTGGCGGTGATGTATCTCGGCGAGATCGTCGAGATCGGCCCGCGCGCCGCGATCTTCGGCGATCCGCAGCACCCTTACACCAGGCGCCTGCTCGCCGCGGTGCCGATCGCCGATCCCGCCCGCCGGCATGAGAAGCGCCCGGTCTCCACTGGAGAGATCAGGAGTCCCATCCGTCCGGCCGACTACGAGCACCCGGTCCGCGAGTATCGCGAGGTCTCGCCCGGCCACTCCGTGATGATCGGGGGCGACGAATGGCAATAGAGCATCGGACCGAAAAGTGGAATCCACTTTTCGGAAAAATCAGATGCTAAAACAAAGAGATAGATCGCCACCTTGCGTCCGCTAGGACGCACGGCGATCTAGAATCGGCCCGGTGACGGCGTTGGCCCGGACGACGAAGCGCGCGGCCACTCCAAGCGCAAATGCCTCGTGTCAGTGTAGAGCCGATCAAAGTCACCGGAGGAGGCGGCGCTGATCGGCACCACAACGGAACGCGCCATTCGGATCATCCTTGTCGCACTCTGCAAACAGTCTGCGCCGGGGCTCAGAGCATTGGTGCGACGATGGTGCCGATACGGCCCAGGAGTGATCGATCGGAGCGACCTAGATTGTCGCTGAACTTTGCCAGAATGAACGGGGCGCCGACGGGGCGCTCCATCGCTCCCAGATTGACGTCGACGCGATGCGATAGCTGCCGGCCGTCATGGCAGATGACGGTCACGGCTCCGGAGTAGACCCGCGGGAAGTCCATGCCGGCATCGCCTCGGCAGGTCACGAGACGAGCGAGGGCGCGGGTCCCCGGGTCGGCGAGGTTTTCCTGTTCCAGCTGCGGCAGGCCGAAGCGGCGTGCGGCGAGCGCGCTGGCGACGAGGAAAGGCAAGGCGAACTGCGCTTCGGCGACCGACATGGGAGCGGCCTTCGCCGCATGCGGTTCGGCGAGCTTCGACAGGACTGCCGGCGGCACGACGGCCTCCACCGCGGCAATGTCCGGAACGGCGAGATCATGCACCGTCGCGAGATGGATGGCCGCCTCGATGCAGCCATGGCTGTAGAAGGCAGCCGGATAAGGCTTGATCGCGACAGCGAGCGTTTCCCAGCCGCGCCCGAGATCTCCGAGCCTGGCCTCGACCATGTCGGCATCCGGCGAAACCCGCGCAAAACTCTCGAACAGCCCATGGCGTCCCGTAAACGGAAGCCGGGGCCCGTCGAGATCCCGGCTGGCGAGCAGGGCCGCGGTCAGACCGCTCTGGGCGGCCCAGCCGGCATGCAGCCGCTTACCGATGCCGCCGCCTTGCAGGAACTGCATCGAGCCCGCTGCGGTGGACAGCGCGATGCCGAAGGCGGAGATCATTTGCCTCCGGTCGAGGCGGAGCAGCCGCCCGGCCGCGACGGCCGCGGCGAAGCAGCCGATCACGCCGGTCGGATGAAAGCCGCTCGCCTGGAACCGGCCCGGGGCGAGCGCACCGAGCCGCGCGGAGACCTCGACCCCCGCGACATAGGCGGCGAGAAGGTCTTCGTCGCTGGCGCCGACATGCTCCGCCGCGGCCAGCGCCGCCGGCAGCGTCGTGGCGGTGGGGTGCAGCACCGCCGCCATATGGGTGTCGTCGTATTCGATCGCGTGGATCAGCATGCCGTTGAGGAATGCCGCGTCGCGCATCGACCAGAGATCGCGACGGCCGATGACGCGATGAGCGCCGTCTCCCCCGGCGATCCGCAACGCTTCGGCGAAGGGGCGGTCCATGCCGCGCGACGCCGCCGCCAGCGCGACGCCGGCGCCGTCGAGGATCAGCAGCCTGGCGCGCTCGGCCACCGCCTCCGGGATCGCGGCCGGCTTCAAGGCCAGTGCGAAGTCGGCCAGCGCTGCTGCGATCCTGTCCTGCTCGCTCGACATCATGCCGGCCCGTCGCTCATTCCTGGCGCAGGCGCGGATCGGTCGCGTCGCGCAGCCCGTCGCCGATCATGTTGAGCGCGATCATCACGGCCAGGATCGCCAGACTCGGCATCACCACCAGCCAGGGCGAGTCCAGCATGTTCTCAAAGCCGTCGCGAATCATGCCGCCCCAGGTCGGCGTCGGCGGGCGCACGCCCAACCCTATGAAGCTCAACGACGCCTCGGTGCGCACCGCCGTCGCCAGCCAGAGCGTTCCGAGCACCACCACCTCGTCGGCGATGTTGGGCAGGATCCGCCGCAGGATGATGCGCCAGTCCGACATGCCGAAGGAGCGCGCCGCATCGACGAATTCGCGGTTGCGGAGCGAGAGCGTCGGCGCTCGGGCGATGCGGGCGAAGGGCGCCACCGCGGTGAAGGCGATCGCGAGAATCAGATTGGTCAGCGTCGGGCCGAGGACGGCCACGACGAGCAGGCCCATCACGAGGCTCGGGAAGGAGAGCAGCACGTCCATCACCGCCATGATGGCGCGGTCGGTGCGGCCGCCGAAATAGCCGGCCACGACGCCGAGCATCCCGCCGACGACCATGGCGAGCAGGATCGAGCTGAAGGCGACGAAGAGCGAGACACGCGCGCCCCACAGGATCCGCGAGAGCGTGTCGCGGCCGAAGGTGTCGTTGCCGAACCAATGTTCGGCCGAGGGAGCGGCGAGGTTGAGCAGGATGTTCTGCTCGTTCGGGTCATAGGGCGAGATCCAGGGCGCGAGCACGGCGCAGAGGATCATCGCGAACAACACGGCAAGGCCGAAGGTCGCGGCCTTCTGCTTTCGGGCGAAGCGGCCGAGGCGGCGCAGGCCGGACGGGCGCGTGGCGACAGCGGCGGCGGTCATTGGTTGCGCACCCTCGGGTCGATCAGGCCATAGCTCAGGTCAGTGACGATGTTGGCGAGCACGATGAACAGCGCATAGATCACCAGCATCGCCTGCAGCGTCGGATAGTCCCGCTGGTTGAGCGCGATGACGATGAGCTTGCCGAGGCCCGGACGGTTGAAGACGATCTCGGTCAGTACCGAATTGCCGATCAGCACGCCGAGATACAGCCCCACCACGGTGACGATCGGCAGCAGCGCGTTGCCGAGCGCATGGACCCGCAGCACCCGGCGCGGCGGAGCGCCCTTGGCCTGCGCCGTGCGGATATAGTCCTGCCCCATCACCGACAGCATGCTCGAGCGCGTCACGCGGGTGATGTAGGCGACCATGATCAGCCCGAGATTGAGCGCCGGCAGCACCAGCGCCCGCAGCCGCTGGGCCGGGTCGTCATAGGCGGCCTCGCCGATCACCGGGAAGAGCGGGATGGCGATCGCGAAGGCGAGCAGCAGCAGGATCGCCGAGATGAAGGCGGGGAAGGACAGGCCCAGCAGCGAGAAGAAGCGGACGACGTAGTCGGCCGCTCCATTGCGATAGCGCGCGGAGAGCACGCCGAGCGGGATGCCGAACACCACGCCGATCAGCATCGCGGCCAGCGTCAGCTCCAGGGTGTAGGGCAGCACCCGCCAGACCTCGTTGAGCACCGGCTGGTTGCTGATCATCGAGCGGCCGAGATCGCCGTGAAGCACCGACCAGATGAACTCGGCATATTGGATATGGAGCGGCTTGTTCAGGCCGAGCTGCTCGCGCAGGGCCGCAAGCGCCTGCGCGCTGGCCGATTCGCCGAGGATCACCAGCGCCGGGTCGCCCGGCGCGATCCGCACGATGAAGAACACGACGGTGAGAACGCCGAGCAGCGACGGAATCGCGAAGAGCAGACGCTTCAGCGTGTAGCTCAGCATGGCGCACCGCCAGGCGCGCCGGACGGCCCGGCAGGGATCGCTGCAATCGAAGACATGTTTCACCGCTCGCTGGAGAGCGCGAACGCTAGCGGTCTGATGATGTCATCGTCAATATGAAAATTTCACTTGTGTGATGTAATCAAGAATGCGAGCTTTTCGGCATCGAGAGGCGATGGCGAGGCTATGAACAAAACCGCGAGTTTCGAGGCGCGCAGTGTGGCCGATCTCTGGCTCGGCCAGCAGATCCGGCAGGCCCGCAAGCGACTGGGAATGCCAATCGCCACGCTGGCGAAGCAGTGCGAGCTCTCTGTCGGGCTGATCAGCCAGATCGAGCGCGGCCTGAGCTCGCCTTCGGTTCGCGTGCTGCGGCTGATCGCCGATGCGCTGCAGGTCCCGTCCGAAACGCTGCTGAAATTCGGGGAGGCGCCAGCCGCCGACGAGAAGGGCGTCGTCGCCCGCGCCGGTAGCCATCCGGCCCTGAACGCTCCCGAGAAGGGAATCGAGAAGGTCATCGTGACGCCCCAGCCCTCGGCCGGGATCAATGTCTATCGCGCCTTCATCGAGCCGGGCGGCTCGACCGGCGAGGAGCTCTTCACCATCGAGCGCGGCGAGCAGGTCGGCCTCGTCCTGCAGGGGCGGCTCGAGCTCTGGCTCGAGGACAAGGCGTTCTTCCTGAATCCCGGCGACAGTTTCCGCTACCACAGCAAGATGCCGCATCGCTGGCGCAATCCCGGCTCCGCTCAGGCCGAGGTCATCTGGATCGTGGCGGCCGTGCCGCTCGGCGAATGACGCGCCGCAGAATCGTCCAAGCCAGACAAGCAACGACAGGGGATCACCAATGAGTTTGCGTTCCAGCCTCGCCGCGCTCGGCCTCGCAACGGCACTTGCCGGGCTGCCGCTTTCGCATGCCTTCGCCAACGGTCCGACGCTGAACGTCGGCATGGCCGCGTCCGATCTCGGCACGCTCGATCCGCATCGCGGCGCGGCGACGCAGGAAAAGATCCTGCTGGCCTGGATGTTCAACGGGCTGGTGCGGCTGAAGCCGGGTTCCGTCAGCCTCGATTCGATCGAGCCGGACCTGGCGACGAGCTGGACGATCTCCGACGACAAGAAGACCTGGACCTTCAAGCTGCGCGACGGCGTCAAGTTCCACGGCGATTTCGGTCAGATGACCGCCGAGGACGTGGTGTTCTCGCTGAAGCGCGCCGCCGATCCGCAGCAATCGACCTTCTCGGCCGACTTCGCGAACATCGACACGATCGAGGCCGCCGATCCGCTGACGGTCAAGATCACGCTGAAAAAGCCCTCCGCCTCGCTGCTCTACGCGCTGGTCGATTTCCAGGGCGGCTACATCGTCAGCAAGAAGGCGGTCGAGACCTATGGCGCCGACTTCAAGCTGAAGGCGGTCGGCACCGGCCCCTTCGCCTTCGCCGATTACAAGGGGAGCCAATCGGTCACCCTCAAGGCGCATGAGGGCTATTTCCGCGGCGCTCCGAAGATCGGCCAGATCGTCTATCGCTACATCCGCTCCGATGCGAGCCGCGACCTCGCCTACACCTCGGGCGAGATCGATCTCGTCTATGGCCGCCAGGACCAGAAATGGGCCGAGCGCATGCAGGCGGTGAAGGACACCGAGCTCGACGTCATCGAGCCGGCTTATCAGGGCGCCGCCTATCTCAACATGTCGCACAAGCCGCTCGACGATCTGCGGGTGCGTCAGGCCATCGCCCATGCGATCGACGTCAGGCAGGTGGTCGCCTACAAGGGCGCGCTCGTCTCCTTCCCGCCCAAGACGATCTTCCCCGCCGCGACGCTCGGTGCGGATCTTGCGGCCAAGCTGCCGGCCTATGATCCGGAGAAGGCCAAGGCGCTGCTCAAGGAAGCCGGCTTCGAGAAGGGCCTGAAGCTCAAGGTCGTCGCCAGCCAGAACATCACCAGCCTCGGCCCCGCTCAGATCGTGCAGGCGCAGCTCAAGAAGGTCGGCATCGAGATCGAGATGGATGTCGTCGAGCACGCGACCTACCATCAGCAGATCCGGCAGAACCTGAGCGACATCGTCGTCTACGGCGCGGCACGCTTCCCCGTCGCCGACAACTATCTGAAGGAGTTCTACCACTCCCGCAGCACCGTCGGCACGCCGACGGCGGTGACCAACTTCTCGCATTGCAATGCCGGAGACGCCGATATCGACGCCGCTGCCGACGAGGTCGATCAGGCGCGCCAGATCGCGCTGTGGACAGCGGCGCAGGAGAAGATCGTCGCGCAGCTCTGCGCGGTGCCGCTCTTCGAGCAGAAGCTCGTCTGGGGCCGTCGCAAGGGCCTCGACTACGGCTACAAGCTCGAGGGCTCGCTGTCCTACGGGCCGCTGATCACCGAACAGACCACGCTGACGAAGTAGTCACCATGCGCGCCTCGCTCGCCTCCCTCGAAGGTCGCAGCTTCGACATCGTGGTCGTCGGCGGCGGTATCAACGGAGCCGCCGCCGCCCAGGCAGCCGCAGCCGAGGGCTACAATGTCGCCCTGTTCGAAAAGGGCGATTTCGGCTCGGGCGCCACGGCACGCTCGAGCCGCCTGCTGCATTGCGGATTGCGCTATCTGGTGCCCGGCGGGCCGCTGACCACCTTCCTGCGCCATCCCGATCGCTTCCTGCGCGCCGTCATGACGGTGAGTCGGTCGATGGCCGTGCGCAGCGATTTCGTGAAGACGCAGCCCGAGCGGGTGAAGCCGATCCGGATGCATTACCCGATCTATGCCGACGGCCCCTACGCGCCCTGGCAGGTGGACAGCGCCTTCCTGCTGCTGCGCGGCCTCGGGGAACGCGGCGTGCCGCTCGACTACCGGCGTGTCTCGGCCGCCCGGGCCCGCACCGAACAGCCCTTCATCCCCTGGCTCAGGGATCAGGACAAGCTGCGGGCGGTCGCCTGCTACACCGAGTACCAGATCGACTGGCCCGAGCGCGTCGCGATCGACATGGTGCTCGATCTGGAACGTCTGGGCGGGCTGGCGCGCAACTATTCTCCCGTGGTCGGGCTCGCCCGCGACGGGGCCGGCTGGAACGTGACCGTGGCCGACGCCGAGACCGGCGAACGTGCGCAGTTGCGGGCCGCTGTGGTGCTCAATCTCGCCGGCGTCTGGGTCGACCGGGTCAACGCGCTGATGCCGCAGCCGGTCTCGCGCAGGATCACCGGCACCAAGGGCGCGCATATCGTCCTCAGGCTGCCGCCGGAATGCCACGGCCACGGCGTCGCCGGCGTCAACCGCGGCGGCCGCCCGTTCTACTGCATGCCCTGGCGCGACCTGCATTTCTTCGGGCCGACCGAGACCCTCTACGAGGGCGATCCCGACGATGTCTTCGTCGATGCCGCCGACCTCGATTTCCTGCTGGCCGAGAGCAATCATCTGCTCCCTGGGCTGCCGATCAGGCGCAGCGACATCGTTTCGACCTGGGCCGGCATCCGCCCGCTGACCTTTGCCGCCGATCAGCCGATGGGCGCGCGGGCGCGTCAGATCTCCGATGCAGCGTCGGAAGGTGCGGCAGGGCTGGTGACGCTCTCGAACGGTTCGCTCGGCGCGCATCGCGCCACGGGCAGGGACGTGCTCGCGGTTGCTGCGCGCCATGTCCGGCCCTCGCATCCGCCGGCGCCGCTCTCCCGTGCCGCGGCGCCACTGCCCGATCGGCAGAACAGTCCGCGGCTCGATCCTGCGCATGCCGTGACGCGCGCCGATGTCATCGAGGCCGTGAGACGCGAGCAGGCCCGTACTCTCGACGATGTCCTCTCGCGCCGCACCGGCCTGGCCTGGTCGAGCGACCAGGGTTTCGCGGCCGCCCGCCCCGCAGCCGGAGCGATGGCGCCACTCCTCGGCTGGGACGAGGCGCGCATCGCCCGGGAGATCGCGGCCTATCAGAAGGGCATGGCCCATCTCCATGGTGTGCCGCCGCTCGACCAGCCCGCCCCGGAGGCCGTGACGGGCTGAAGCATCCCATGCCTCTGGAGACGGATGTCGCGATCCTTGGCGCCGGCCTCGTCGGCGCCTCGGCCGCCCTGGCGCTGCGCCGGCGCGGCCTTTCCGTCGCGCTGATCGAGCGCGACTATGGCGGGGCACGCGCCAGCGGCGTCAATTTCGGCGGCGTGCGCCGCCAGGGGCGCTCGGCCGCGCAGCTTCATCTCTCCGCCCGGGCACATCCGATCTGGGCGGATCTGCGCCGCCATATCGGGATCGATGGCGAATTCGTGCGCTCGGGCCATCTCAAGCTCGCGCGAAGCCGGGCCGACCTCGAGTCGCTGGCCGCCTACGCTGAGCGCGTCGACGGCTTCGGCCTGGAGCTGACGATCCTCGAAGGGGCGGCTTTTCGCGCCCGCTTCCCTGGGTTCGGCCCGCAGATCGTCGGCGGCTCGCTGTGTCCCGGCGACGGGCACGCGAATCCGCGTCTCGTCGCGGCCGGCTATGCGGCCGCGGCGCTGGCGGCGGGCGCGAGCCTGCTGGAGCAATGCCGGATCTCGGGATTCGAGCACGGCGGCGGCTTTCGCCTGCGGGCCGATGACGGGCGCGAGATCCGCTCGCCATGCCTGATCAATGCCGCTGGTGCCTGGGGCGGCGAAATCGCCGCGGCCTTCGGCGACGACATGCCGATACGGGTCGACTACCCGACCATTCTCGTCACCGAGCCGCTGCCCGCGCTGCTGTCAGTCAGTCTCGGCGTGGAGGGCGGCGGCTTCTACGGACGCCAGGTTTCGCGCGGCAACCTCGTCATGGGCGGCGGCTTCGGCATCGACACCGGCAACGACACGGCTCGTCCAGACGCGCAGGCGATCTCGCGGATCGGCGAGCACGGCGCGGCGATCATGCCGGCGATGCGCGGCGCCCAGGTCATCCGCGTCTGGGCCGGCATCGAAGGCTATACCGCCGACAAGAACCCCTTCATCGGCGAGAGCCCGCGCCTGCCCGGCCTGTTCCACGCCTTCGGCTTCAGCGGCGGCGGCTTCCAGATCGCGCCGGCGGTCGGCGAGGTTCTCGCCGAACTCGTTTGCGACGGTGCCAGTCCGACCCCGCTCGAGGCCTTCCGCCCCGACCGTTTCCAAGGAACCTGCCCGTGAGCCTCGTGATCATCCGCAAGACAGCGTCGGCCGAGGCTTGGCTGGAGGCACTGGCCCGGCTTGCGCCGGAGCTGCGCGTCCATGTCTGGCCGGATACGGGGCCGGTCGACGAGGTCGAATACGTCCTGAGCTGGGCCGCCGATCCGAGCGTGATCGCGAGCTTTCCGAAGCTGAAGGGCATCCTGTCCCTCGGCGCGGGTGTCGACCATGTCCTCACGGACGCGACGGTGCCGCGGCATCTGCCGGTCGTGCGCATGATCGACGACACGCTGACGCGCCGCATGGTGCAATATGTCGTCCTGGCCGTGCTCGCCCGTCACCGCCGCCTGGACGAAATGAGGGCCAATCAGGCCGCGAGCCTGTGGAAGCGCCCGTCCTTGCCGGACATGCAGGTCGGCATCATGGGCCTGGGAGAGATCGGCAGGGCCTGCGCGGAGCAGCTGGCCGCGTTGGGATATGCGGTGGCCGGCTGGAGCCGCCACGGCAAGCCCGTGCCCGGCGTCGAGGTTCACGCCGGCGCGGAGCAGCTTCCGGCCTTCCTGTCGCGCTCTGACATCCTGGTCTGCCTGCTGCCGCAGACCGCCGCCACCGCGAATGTTCTGGATCGCGGTACGCTGTCGATGCTGCCGCGCGGCGCCTATCTCATCAATGTCGCGCGGGGCGACCATGTCGTCGATGCCGACCTCATCGCACTGGTCGCGGAGGAGCACCTCTCCGGCGCGACGCTCGACGCTTTCCGCAAGGAGCCGCTCCCACCGGATCATCCCTTCTGGACGACGCCCGGCATCACGGTCACACCGCATGTTGCAGGATGGACCGAACCCGCCACGGCGGCCCGGCACGTCGTGCAGGCGATCGACGCGATCGACGCCGGCGCCAGGCCCCGTGGTCTGGTCGATCGGGCGACGGGATATTGATGCGATGGCGCTCATCCATCGCCTGTCGCCGAAGAGCGGCCCGGCCATCGCATTCCGCGTCGATGGCGTCGCCTGCGAGGGCTGGCCGGGCGACACGCTTCTGACGGCTATCCTCAGTCAGGGCGAGGTCCTGCGGAGAAGCGACTTCTCGCGCGAGCCCCGCGCCGGGTTCTGCCAGATGGGAGCCTGCCAGGACTGCTGGGTCCTCCTCGCAGAAGGCGGCAAGGTGCGGGCCTGCACGACCCCGCTCGCCGCGGGGATGAGCGTGCTGACCGGATGGGAGGAAACGCCGTGACGAAGAAAGCCCAGCCGCTCGTCGTCGGCGCGGGACCCGCGGGTGTCCGCGCAGCCCAGGCTCTGGTCGCAGCCGGGCTCCGTCCGATCGTGGTCGATGAAGGGCACGCTTGCGGCGGGCAGATCTACCGGCAGCCTCTTGTCCCGGACGGGCGACCTTCCGCAATGCGCTACGGCTCCGAAGCGGCCAAGGCGGACAGGCTGCACCGCGACTTTTCCGCGATCATTCCACGGCTCGACTATCTCCCCAATGCACTGGTCTGGAACCTGAGGGACGGCGTTGCGGATATTGTCGTCTCGGACAGCCATCGCCGGATCACCTATGACGGCGTTGTTCTCGCGACCGGCGCGACGGATCGCATCCTGCCCGTTCCGGGCTGGACCCTGCCGGGCGTCTTTACCCTCGGCGGAGCTCAGATCGCGCTCAAGGCGCAGCATTGCGCCATCGGGCAACGGGTCGTCTTCGCCGGGACCGGGCCGTTGCTCTATCTGGTCGCCTGGCAATACCTCAAGGCCGGCGTCGACGTCGCCGCCGTGCTCGACACCGCACCGTTCGGCGCGTCCCTTGCCCTTCTCGCCGGCCTTGCGGACTTTCCCACGGTCGTCACGCGCGGCTTTCGTTTCGTCGCCGAACTCGTCTGGAACCGCGTGCCGATCCATCATGGCGTGACGGAGCTGCGCTTCGAGGGAGAGGAACGGCTGGCCGGCGTCTCGTTCCGCTCCGGGCAGAAGCGTCGAAGCATCGCCTGCGACGGCGCGAGCTATGGCCTGGCCCTGCGCGCCGAGACACAGCTCGCCGACCTCGCCGGCTGCCGGTTCGGCTTCGACGCGCGCGACCGGGCGTGGCTGCCGGAGCGCGACGATGCCGGCCGTTCCACCATCGCCGGCGTCTACCTTGCCGGGGACGGGGCGGGCATCGCCGGAGCCGATGCGGCCGAGTATTCAGGCGAACGCGCCGCTTTGGCGCTGCTCGAAGACCGGGGCCTGAGCGTGGATCGGGCGAGAGCCGTGCAGCTCGAGCGTCAGCTCAAGAAGATCGCGCGCTTCCGCGCATTGCTCGAGCGCGCCTTCCCCTTTCCGGCTCACTGGATCGAGCAATGCGCCGACAGCACGATCGTCTGCCGCTGCGAGGAGATCGAAGCGGGAGCCGTCCAGGAGGCCGCGGAACAGTTCGGGGTGGTCGATGTCAATCGGCTCAAAGCTCTGAGCCGCATCGGCATGGGGCGATGTCAGGGGCGCATCTGCGGTGTGGCCGCGGCTGAGATATTGGCCAGCATCAACGGCCGCCATGTCAAGGAAAGCGGTCGCATACGAGCACAGGCGCCCGTTAAGCCAGTTGCCTTGGCTTCCGCTCAGGACGTGCGGTAGCGGGTCCGGCGCCGGATCGGAGGCCAGCGGCCTGAATTAAGACCTAACTGCCACCGTAGCCGCTTGGATTCGGAGAAACGCGACGAACTCTTCCACGAGAGCCGAGCGCAAGCTGTGAGACGGAAACAGCACGCCGAAATTATAGGCGACATCCGGTCTGAACGGACGCCAGACCAACCCTCGGCTTTCGAATGCCTGCGCCGTAAACGGATCGGCGATGGTGGCGCCCACGCCGCTGGCGACCAGTTCGCAGGCGACGGCAGCGATCGAGGTGTCCACTCTGACATCCGGCACCGCGCCGGCCTCATCGAACGCTTGTTGGAGCACGCGGTGGGCGTAGCTATCCGGCCCCTTGCCAACAAAGGCAAGGCCGTGGAGATCGCGCGGCGTCACGATGCTCTTCGCGGCAAGCGGGTGTTCGGGGCGCATCACGCAGACCCCATGTGCGGGGTCGAACAACTCGATCTCCACCCCGGGCTTCTCCATCGGCAGCATGGCGAAGCCGATGTCGAACTGCCGGGTCGAGACCCACGACGCGATCGTCTCCGAGCGCTGCACCTGCAAGCTTGCCGCGACCCCGCGGCGGGTTTCCAGAAAGCGCGCAAGCATCGTGGGCAGAAAGCGGTGCGCGAGTGCCGGCATGCTGACGATCCGCAGGTTCTCGACCCGCTGCTGCCTGATCTGCGTCGCGCGCTCCGCGATGCGGTCGAGCCCGATGAAGCTGCGCTCCACCTCGTCATGCAGCGCCACCGCTTCCGCCGTCGGCAAGGTCATGCCGTCGATGCGCGTGAAAAGCGCGAAGCCCAGCCGCTGCTGAAGCTCCTTCAGCAGCCGCGAGACCGAGGGCTGGGAGGTGCGCAGCAGGCGTGCGGCCTTTGTGAAGTTGCCGACATGCAGAACCGCATTGAACGCTTCCCAGTGCTTGTGACTGATTTGCGCCAAATCAAGGCACTCCGGTTCTCGATCGGACAGACACTTTGACCGGACGCAACGGAACCGGCGGCAGTAGCTTGCCGAGCCACGAGGCATGCCCATATCAAATCCGGATCGACCGATCCATAGTTAGTGAATTGACAGATACCCCCTCGCATCCGAACCCTGATCGCTATCAGGACAAAAAAACGAGGGGATCGAGATGCAGAAGCGTTACCGCCGTCCGGCCGCCGTCGGCCTCGCCTTTCTTGCGACCGGGCTGGTCGCAAGCCGGGTCTCCGCGCAGGATACGATGTATGTTGCCGGCTATGGCGGCTCGTTCGAGCGCCTGATGCGAGAGCAGGTCATTCCGTCCTTCGAGAAGGCGAACAACGTCAAGGTCGAGTATGTCGCCGGGCAATCGACGGCGACGCTGGCCAAGCTCCAGGCCCAGCGGAGCAAGCAGGAAATCGACGTCGCGATCGTCGATGACGGGCCGATGTACCAGGCCGTGCAGTTCGGCTTCTGCGCGCCAATCCAGAAGGCACCGGTGCTCGACGACGTCTATCCGATTGCAAAGCTCGCCGACCAAGCGGTCGCCTTCGGCATTGGTGTCACCGCCCCGGTCTACAATGCGAAGATCTTCAAGGAGAAGGGGCTTCCCGTCCCGACCTCCTGGGCCGATCTCGGCAACCCCGCCTACAAGGGACAGCTCGCCCTGCTCGGCGCGGCCAGCACCACCGGCCTGCACGGGCTGATCATGGTCGCGCGCGCCACAGGCGGTGGCGAGCCCAATATCGAGCCCGGCTTCAAGGCCTTCAAGGACGGCATCCGCCCGAACATCGTGACCTTCGCACCGTCGGCGCCAAAACTGGAGGAACTGCTCCAGAGCGGCGAGATCGCGCTTACCGTGGTCTCGCGCTCCCGCGCGGTGGCCCTGAAGAAGGAAGGCCTGCCGCTGGAGACGGTCGAGCCGAAGGAAGGAGCCGCCGCCCTGATGGTGACGATGTGCCCGGTGGTCGACAGCGATGTGCCGGCGCAGGCGCAGAAATTCGTGCAGCACATGCTCTCGCCCGAGATCCAGAAGGCCTTCGCCAAGGCCGGCTACGGGCCGGTCAACCGCAAGACCGAACTCAGCGAAGACGAGAAGGCCGGGCTCGCCGTCGGGGACGAAGCGGTCGGCAAGCTCGCCAAGATCGACTGGCCAACGGTCAACCAGAACCGCGCCGCCTGGACGCAGCGCTGGAACCGCGAGATCGAGCGCTAGAGGGATCACACGGCTCCCAGTCCGGCCGGGGATGACCTTGCCGGACGTTTCCTTCCAAACGGACTGTCCCAGACAATGGCGAAGATTGCAGTCGAGGCGCTCACCAAGCGTTTCGCGAGTTTCACCGCGCTCGCCGGCATTGATCTTGCGATCGAGCCTGGGGAATTCGTCGGCCTACTCGGCCCTTCGGGCTGCGGCAAGACCACGACGCTCAACATCGTCGCGGGCTTCGAAGCGCCCAGCAGCGGGCGCGTGCTGCTCGATGGCCGCGACCTGGTCGGTGTGCCCGCCAACAAGCGCGGCATGGGTATCGTCTTCCAGAGCTATGCGCTGTTTCCGCACATGACGGTGGCGGAGAACGTCGCCTTCGGGCTCGAGATGCGCGGCATCGGCCGCCCCGAGCGCGAGGACAAGGTCCGACAAGCGCTCGACCTTGTCCATCTTTCGTCGATGGCGGATCGCTATCCGCGTCAGCTCTCCGGCGGCCAGCAGCAGCGCGTCGCGCTGGCACGGGCGCTTGCGATCGAGCCGGCGCTGCTCCTGCTCGACGAGCCGCTCTCCAATCTCGATGCCAAGCTGCGCGAGGAGATGCAGATCGAGATCCGCGCCATCCAGCGCCGGGTCGGCACCACGACCATCATGGTGACGCATGACCAGGCCGAGGCGCTGGCGACATGCGACAGGATCGCGGTGATGGATAGCGGGCGTATCGTCCAGTTCGCCGATCCGCTGACGCTCTACGATGCGCCGGCAAGCCGTTTCGCCGCTGCCTTCGTAGGGCGCTCCTCGCAGCTCGCCGCGACCATCGTCTCGGTGGCCGGCGAGGTGGCACGCCTGCGGATCGACGGTGTGGCCGGCGAAGTCGGCGGCAGAATCCACGGCCCGCTTCCCGGTGGATCTCCGGTGCTGATCGCGTTGCGGCCTGAAAAGGTGCAGGTTGCGGCCGCGGGGGCAGGCGCGATCGACGGGCGTCTCGTCTCGCGGGTCTTCCAAGGGAATGCCTGGCTCTTCGCGATCGAGACGCCGGTCGGCGCCGTGCTGGCGTCCGAGCCGCATCGCGGCGTGCCGCGCTTCGGCGAGGGCGACGCCGTCTCCGTCAGTTGGCGAGCCGACGACGCCACCGTCGTGCCGGAGCACAGCCATGGCTGATGCCACGCGCCGCCGCGCACCCTATCTCCTCAGCCTGCCGGCGTTGCTGATCTTCGCGGCGCTGCTGCTGGCGCCGCTCGCGATGATCGTCGGACTGAGCTTCCAGGCCTACGACCTCAATACCGGCCGTATCGAGGGGCTGACGCTCGGCAATTACGCCGACACGCTCGGCGATTCCTACTATCACGGGATTTTCCTGCGCACGCTCGGCATCGCGCTGGCGACGACCTTGATCTGCATCCTCATCGGCGCGCCGGAAGCCTATTTCCTCTCGCGCATGAAGGCGCCCTGGCGCTCGATCTTCCTCATCGTGACGCTAAGCCCGCTACTGATCTCGGTCGTCGTGCGCACCCTCGGCTGGGCGCTGCTCTTCGGCCGCAACGGCGTCATCAACCAGGTGCTCGCGGCGCTCGGCCTCGCTTCGGGGCCGATCCCCATGCTCTACACGGTGCAGGGCGTGATCATCGCGCTCGTCCATGTCGCCGTGCCCTTCAT
Source organism: Allobosea sp. (assembly GCF_051860145.1). GTDB lineage: Bacteria > Pseudomonadota > Alphaproteobacteria > Rhizobiales > Beijerinckiaceae > Allobosea. The sequence goes on from NZ_JBHYEM010000001.1 coordinate 475,647, forward strand.
GGTGATCTCGGTCTGGGCCTCGCTGCAGCGGCTGGATCCGCGGGTGATCCGGGCCGCGCAGTCGCTGGGCGCCAGTGAGTTCACGATCTTCCGGCGCATCGTGCTGCCGCAGGTCGCACCCGGCATCCTCTCCGGCTCGCTGATCGTCTTCGCGCTGGCGGCGAGCGCCTTCGCAACGCCCGCGATCATCGGCGGCCGGCAGCTCAAGGTGGTCGCCACGGCGACCTATGACGAGTTCCTGGGCACGCTGAACTGGCCGCTCGGCGCGGCCGTTGCCGTCGTCCTGCTCGTGGTCAACGCCACGATCATGCTGACCTACAACCGCATCGTCGAGCGCCGCTATTCGAGGTTTGCACAATGAGCCGCAACGGCCCTTTCGCGGTGCTGTTCCACAGCCTCTTTGTCGCCTTCATGCTGGCGCCGCTGGCGGTGGTGATGTGGATGTCGCTGACGCCATCCAACCTGCTTTCGCTACCGACCACGGAGCTTTCGCTGCGCTGGTTCCGCGCGATCCTGGGCCATTCGCAGTTTTTGGAGGCGTTCTGGTTCAGCATCCTGCTGGGTGTCATTGCGGCCACCATCGCGATGCTGCTGGCCGTTCCCGCCGCGCTGGCGTTGGCGCGGCACAGCTTTCCGGGCCGGGACGCGTTCGTTGCGCTGTTCCTGTCGCCGCTGATCATCCCGCATGTCGTCCTCGGCGTCGCCTTCCTGCGCTTCTTCACCCAGATCGGCACCACCGGCTCGTTCATCGGCCTGCTGGGCAGCCATGTGCTGGTGATCTTTCCCTATGGCTTGCGTCTGGTGCTGGCCGCACTGACGGCGAGCGATCCGGCGATCGAGCGCGCCGCGATCTCGCTCGGCGCCTCGCAATGGACCGTCTTCCGCCGGGTGTTGTTGCCGCTGATGATCCCCGGCGTGGCGGGCGGCTGGATGATCTCCTTCATCCAGAGCTTCGACGAAGTGACGATGACGGTCTTCGTCGCCACGCCATCCTCGATGACGCTGCCGGTGCGCATGTACCACTACATCGAGGAATCGATCGATCCGCTGGTCGCCTCGGTCTCGACCGTCGTGATCCTTCTGACCTTCCTGCTCATGGCGATCGTCGACCGCATCTACGGGCTGGACCGAATCCTGGTGGGCAAGGGCTGAGAGCCCTGCCGGACATTTCTGATCTTTGAGGACAAAACCCATGAAAGCGATCGTGGTCGGAGCCGGCGTCGTCGGCGCATCGGTGGCCTATCGGCTCGCGCAGGCGGGCGCGGATGTCACCATCGTCGAGGAGCGCCGCCCGGGTGGAGGCACCTCCAGCGTGACCTATGCCTGGGTCAATGCCTGCGAGAAGCTGACATCGCATGCCTATTTCAAGCTGAACTTTGCCGGTCGGCAGGCGCACGAGGACATTCTGGCCGAGTTTCCCGGCGCGGATTGGTATCATCGGCCCGGCGTGCTGCAATGGCAGGATGCGGAGGCCGAGGCCGGTGGCCGCGACGGCACGGACCCGCTGGCCAAGCTGCGCCAGCTCGTCGCGTGGGGCTATCCGGCCGAGGTGCTGAGCCTCGATGACGTGCGCAAGCTGGAGCCCGATCTGGCACCCGAGGCGATCGGCAATGCGCCGGTGATCCACTATCCGCGGGATGGCTGGCTCGACCCGGTTCCCTATGCGGGGGCCCTGGTCGGTGCTGCGGTCGAACGGCATGGCGCGCAACTCGTGGAGGGCCGGGCCGAGCGTCTCGTGCTCGCCGAAGAGCGCTGCGACGGCATCGTGCTCGCGGATGGCCGGACATTGACCGCTGATTGGGTCGTGAACTGCGCGGGGCGCTGGCTCAACGCGTTCATCGAGCGGCCCGAGCATCGGATCCCGCTGGCTCCCACGCTCGGCATCGTCGCCTATACGCCGCCTTCAGGCGCGCGACTGCGCAGCGCGCTCAGGACGCCGCTCGTCAATATGCGTCCCGATGGAGGCGGCCGCTTCCTGCTGCGGTCCAACGAGCTCGATCGGTTGCTGCAGTCCGACGAGGACGCGGTTCCGGCTCACCCTCAGGCTCAGGAACTGATGCGCCGCGCGGCCAGGACGATCCCCACGCTGGCAAAAGTGCAGGTCGAGGCCGTCAGGATCGCAACCCGCCCGATCCCGAAGGACAGCTATTCCGCCGTTGGCCCGGTGCCGGGCCTCGGCAACTACTACGCGGTCGTCACCCATAGCGGCGTGACCTTGGGCGCCTTCCTCGGCGAGGCAGTCGCCGACGAACTCATCAACGGGCGCTCGCGGGAGGAACTCGCCGAGTTCCGCCCGAGCCGCTTCTTCAGCTGAACGGAACCCGGTCATGCGCGTAGCCATCATGGGAGCCGGAGCCGTCGCCTTCGCGAGCGCGGCCTTCCTGATCGAGCGCGGCCACGAAGCCGTGCTCTGGTCGCCCTCCGGCCGCAGCACGGCCGCTCTCGCGGCCGGCCAGCCGCTGGTCAGCGAGGGCAAGATCACCGGTGAGTTCCGGCCAGAAATCGCAGCGAGTTGCGAGGCGGCGCTCGTCGGTGCAGACGCGGTGCTGATCGCATTGCCCGCCAATGGCCACAAGCTCGTCATGGACGCGATGGCGTCGGTGCTTGTGCCGGACCAGGTGGTCGTCATCTCCTCGCATGCCTCGCTCGGCGGCTTCTATCTCGCGCAGCGCCTGGCCGAGCGTGGTGTCGAGCTTCCGATCGTCGGGCTGAGCACGACCGTCCTGCGGGCGCGCCGGACCGGCGAGGCTCAGGTGAAGATCGCGACCATCCGCAGCAAGGTCGATCTCGCCACCTTGCCGAAGCGCCTCGGCGGGCGCGGATTGGCGCTCTGCAACACGCTGTTCGGAGAGCGCTTCCGACAGGTCGACAGCCTGCTTGCCGTGGCCTTGAGCAACGTCAATCCGCAGAGCCACATGGCACTGGCACTCTGCAACTTCACCCGCATGGAAAAAGCGGAGGCCTGGGGCCAGAGCGAGCACATGACGGCCTCGGTCGGCCGGCTGCTGGAAGCCATCGATGCCGAGCGGCTTGCCCTCGCCTCGGCCCTCGGCGTCACGGTTCGGACGATGCGCGAGCACTATTCCCTGACCTACGGCGTGCCCGACGCTCCGCTCAGCGAAACCGCGCGAATGCTCGCCGAAACGCAGCCGATCACTCTGGGGCCTGCGACCATCGATACCCGCTATACGTTGGAGGATGTGCCCTTTGGCCTGCTGCCGTTGATTGAACTGGGGCGGATGGCAAATGTACCGATGCCACTGCACAAGGCGGGCCTGGACATTTTCTCCGCCCTCTACGGACGCGATCTCACCCTGGACAATGACATCCTTCCGCAAATGATGGCGGCCGGGCTTTCACGCGAGCAGCTGTCCGCCTAGGCGATCGTCATCAATGCCGCGTTGCCGGGATTCGCGTCCGGGCGCCAAAAATGCGGCCAGCGGCAGAGCACCTTTGAGGAGTTGTCCGAACTCGCCTGCCAGTTCCTCGCAAGCCCTTCCAAAATCTGGAAACTTGGCAAGTTCGAGTATCAGAAACTGGCGCTCAGACTGACCTTTGCGGACCGCCTGGCCTATTGCCCTGAAAACGGTTTTCGAACCGCAAAAACCACCTTGCCCTTCAAGGTGTTAGAAGGTCTCGGCAGGGGAGAAAGTGAAATGGCGCGCCCGACACGATTCGAACGTGTGACCTTTGCCTTCGGAGCAAGGATAGTATACTTCGCCGAAACTATCCGATTTCAACCGAATGCACGCTATAGCACTGAAATACAAAAAGAAGTTTGATATCCGACCGCGCCGCTTGTACGATGGGACGGCCGAATTCCTTCCTTGTCGTGCTTCCGTATTGCTTACGCGAGGAGGCTGCCGAGAAGAGATCCAAGTATGGCGAAGCTGACCAAACGAACCGTCGACAACGCCGAGGCGGGCGAGACGGACTATATCATCTGGGATGAGGATCTGCCTGGTTTTGGGCTTCGTGTCTTTGCTTCCGGGAAGCGCAGCTACCTTGTGCAGTATCGCGCTGCCGGGCGGTCACGACGGTACACGATCGGCCTGCACGGAGTCTGGACGCCCGAGGCGGCTCGGCGCGAAGCTAAGGTCCTCCTGGGTCAGGTCGCAAGAGGCGGCAATCCCTCAGAGGATCGCAAGCTCGATCGCGAGGCGATCACCGTCAAGGAGCTCTGCACCCGTTATCTCAACGATCTCGAGCAAGGCCTCATTCTCGGCAAGCGGGGCCGCCCGAAGAAGGCGACGACCATCGTTACGGATACGGGCCGCATCCAACGCCACCTGATCCCCTTGCTCGGTGGCCGGCGGGTTCGTGATCTGATCAAGGCCGACATCACCCAGGCCATGAAGGACATCATGGCCGGCAAGACCCGCGCGGACGTAAAGACCGATAAGCTGCGCGGCCGGGCGATCGTGCGCGGAGGCGTCGGCACGGCAACGCGCACGATCGGGCTTCTCGGCGGCATCCTCAGCTATGCAGTCGAACTCGGGATCATCGAGCGTAATCCCGCACACGGTGTTCGCAAACCGAAGGACAACATCAACGGCCGCCGGCTGAGCGAACAGGAATATCGCGCGCTCGGCGAAATTCTCAGGAAGGCAGCCGAGGACAGGCAGTATGCGACCGCGGCGCAGATGATTCGCGTTCTTGCCCTGACCGGCTGCCGGCGCAGCGAGATCATCAAGCTGCGCTGGAACGAGGTCGATTTCGAAGGCAGTTGTCTGCGTCTCACCGACAGCAAGGAGGGCGCGTCGGTGCGCCCGGTCGGCCTATCCGTGCTGGAACATTTCGAGGGGCGGCATGAGGAAGGCGCGGAAGGCTTTGCCTTTCCCGGCTGGGCCGATGACACGGCCTTCGGAAGCTTTCCGAACCACTGGACGAAGATATTGGGCAAGACTGAGCTCGCCGACATCACGCCGCACGTATTGCGCCACAGCTTCGCCAGCATCGGCAACGACCTGGGTTTCACTGAAGCGACCATTGCCGCGCTGATCGGCCATTCGCGTGGCACTGTGACGAGCCGCTACATTCATACAGTGGATACCGCGCTCATCATGGCGGCGGACAATATCGCCGGTTACATCCAGGGCTTGCTGGACGGTGTCGCCTTCAGCCACACGTCATATGCGCTCGACCGGGCCTCGCGGAAGGCATCGCTCGCGCATTTTCTCGGAACGGAGAAGCCGGTGGCGGTTGAGGTGGATTGATCGATCTCCTGTGCGCCACTTTCGGACATTGGGTCGTTGCCGGGAACCGGACCTTGGGCAAGCGCTGGCATCGCCGATATCGATATCGATATCGATATCGAAGTGGTGCTCGGAATAGTTGCGTAGAATTCTGCTCCGCGCGAAGGTAACCGGGGGGCATAAATTAGAATGGTGGCTTGGCGAGAGGGGGGACGCGCAATTCTTGCGCACGCAAGGCGAGCTGCAAAGGAGGTCGAAGCTCCCAGCGGCGCTGAGGCCGCACGTGTGCGTCTCGCCGGAGACCTTCTCCATACCCATGATGGCAACACCGAGTTTGGAAGCTTTGCTCGCGCGCTTTCTACCCTGAGCGTCGACGAGCGCCACTATTGGGTCGGCGTCTTCTACACCCTGTTGCTCCCAGCCGAGGTGCGGCGCGACCAAGCCGCCTATTTCACCCCTCCCTATCTGGCAAACGCTGTGCTCGACCTGGCGGTCGAGTACGGGTTCGACCTCAAGGTAGGATCCGTGCTTGATCCCGCCGCAGGCGGCGCCGCGTTCCTTTCGACTATCGCCGCGCGAATGACGACGGTCGGTGCGAAACCGGATCAGGTCGCAAGTCGCCTCCATGGCGTGGACATCGATCCCGGTCTGGCGCGGATTTCCCGCGGCCTGATCGCCGACCGACTGGGGGTTGGCGGGGTCTCCACCATCGACATGCAGGTCGGCGATGCGCTTTGCCGCCGTTGGGAGCCCGAGTTTGACCTGGTCGTGGCCAATCCGCCCTATGGGCGTGTAACGCCGGCGATGTTGGTGGGCGACCACTGGAAGAAGGTCGCTCACAGCGGCAACATCAACAAATACGCCGTTTTCGTCGAGCTCTGCCTGCGTGCCGCCAAGCCGGGGGCATTAGTCGCCCTCGTCATTCCATCAAGCTTCCGGACCGGTCCGCTCTACACGAAGCTTCGCGGCTACCTGCAGGCCGAGGCTCAGGTGCTATGCGTCGGGGACGTTGGCCCGCGGGACGAAGTCTTCGCCGACGTGGCCCAGGATGTCAGCGTCCTCCTGCTGCGCAAGACCAGCTTGGCGCAACGCGCGGACACCCGCTTCTGCACGATCGACGCGACCGCCGGGGTCACGGACATCGGTGCCTACCCCCTACCGCGGGATCAGGAGGAGCCTTGGCCGTGCCCGACCCTAAACGCCACGCCGCGCGGCGGTGCCACGCTCGCGGACTACGGGATCGCCGCCAAGGCCGGCTACTTCGTCTGGAACCGAGAGGGTGATCGCCTACGCAAGGTCGAAGAAGCCGACGCCTATCCGCTGATCTGGGCGAAAAACGTCAGGCCGGGTCAACTCTGCTGGCCTGCAGGCAAGGATGGCAAGGCCGCAGACTTCGTCAGCTTCGAGGGAACGTCGACCGCGATTGTCCAGCAGCCTGCGGCCGTGCTGCAGCGCACAACCAACAACAAGCAGTCCCGCCGCCTCGTGGCAGCCGTCGTCGATCCCGCAGTCTATGCACGATGGGGCGGCTTTGTGACGGAGAACCACACCATCGTCCTGACGGGGGATTCCGCGGCAGACGTTGCCCAGGTGTGCCAACTCCTAAACACCGCGGCTGCGGATGCGCGCTACCGCGCGCTATCGGGAACGGCCTCGGTTTCGGTGCAACTGTTGCGAACCCTCGACCTACCCAAACCCGAATGCCTAGCGGCAGCGACCAAGATCCACGCCGATCCCGAAAACGCTGCTCTCGCAGCCTATGAGGCCTCCGCCCTTCAGCAAGAAGGCCGCCATGTCGCGTGATTGGGATAGTCGCGGTCGCGGGCCGAAGGCGGGGTTTCGGACGCGTTTTGATCAACGCCAGGCGGCGGTGGGCCAGCGGGGCCAGCTCGCCCGGCAAATGGCGGACTCGCTCGCCAAACGCGTTGCAGCCGCCACGCCACCGCCGCGTCCGCAACGGCCGGCCGCCGCTTACGCCCATGCGCTCGGGACGCTTCCGCTACATCAAGTCGGCAGCCAGCAGTCGCTCGGTGTCTCGCCGGCCTACCGCAAGCTCGTGGAGATCATCGCCAGGTCGGCCAGCGAAGGCGGACGGCGGACGGCGCTGTTTTGGCCGGCCTCGGAAATCTCGCTGGCCGCCGGCGCAGTCTTGACGTGCCTCGCCGATTGCCTCTCCGCTGCGCCTATACAGGTGGTGTTTGACGGCGAGCCGGTTTCGGCGCTGTCGACGCCGATCGGCCTGCGCACACTGTTGTTCCCAGCCGCCAGCACGGCGCATCGCCCACTCAAAGACATTTACGCGGACAAGGAGACGATCAGCCGGTGCCATACCCGGCACCATGTCCGGGCGATACGCCAGCAGGCTGAGGCGGGCCTCGCTGACTATCACCAGGCGCTGTCGCGGGTGAAAACCCTAACCGGGAGGGCGCGGGACGGACGGGTCTACGACGAGTTTTGCCATCCCAACCTCGACGAGGTCGTGGCCAGTGGCCCCCTGAATGGCCCGGTGCCCGACCACGGTCATCTGCTTTGGCATGCGCGCGCCAAGACCGACCTGCGCGTGCAGAGCCGTACGGGCTTGGCAGACGATCCAAAGGCGGCGCCGTTCTTCTCGTTTTCGCTTCGCGCCGCCGATGTGGCGAACGCGAAGATCAATGCCGCGACCTTGCCGATCGATGTCCTGCTGATCGACCTCACCCGCAGGGGGCGAGCTCGCCTTGGGCTGATCTGGCGCGACCGGGTCCGCGAGCTCGTCGCGAAGGTCGAGGCGGCGCATCGCGGGATCGGCGTGGTGGCCCTGACCGACGATCCCTGGACGTTCGACGCCGTCCGGTTCGACGCTCTGGCGACGGAGACCAAGGTGCGCGGGAAGGTCGACCGTAAGGTCTGCCCTTCTGAAGTGGTGTTTGCCACCGACAGCGCCGTGGCGATCCCTGCAGAGGGAGCCGCGGTCGAATGGCGAGGCTGCGAGCGCGTCTCGGTCGAAGGCTTCGGCGGCGAACTCGTCACCGAACTGGCGCAGCTTCGTGCCCTGGCCACGACCGCCAATGACGCGGGCGACGCCCGTGGAGCCGAGACCGTGCGCCGACTGATGGGACGGCTGCGCAGCGCGGCGTCCCTGCCGGCCTCGCTTGGCGCTCTGAGCGCCTACGTCACCTCCGAGATGGGCCTCGCCGTGGCTGCCGAGCAGGTCGCGGCCTACGAGGTCAATGGGCTGATCTCGGATCTGACCGAAGTCGGCTCGGTCCTCTCCCAAGTCGCCTACGACGACCTGACCGCGTCGATCGCGAAGGCCCGAGCTCTGCGTGAAGCCGTGGCCAGGGCTACGCCCATGTCCGGCCTTCTCGAAAAGGCCGTGCAGCGCTTCCTCGGTTCCAGCTCCAAATGCCTCTTCGTCTTTCAGAGCGACCTGATCGCTGAGCTTGCCTACGAAGACCTGGTCGCGCGGATGCCCGACCTCGAAGGCCGGATCGACAACGGCATGATCCACTTCACCGACGTGCAAGGGGCTGCCGACATCGCCAACCTACCAGATGGTGAGCGCAATCAGTTTTACCGGTTGATCCTGGTGGGGCCGACACGCGGCCAATTGCTGGGTTGGATGGCCAAGCCGTGGCTTCCTAAGGAGCTGCTGATCCTGCTCGATCTCGACACGATGCGCGCGACCAGCCGCGATGCGCTTCGGTTGTCGCGGTATCCCGAATTCGCGCTTTTGAAGCGCCGGCTGGACCTGCTGGCCCAGAAGACTGCCGAGACCGCCGGACGCCTTGGCGGGGCCACGATCAATCTCGACTCCCTGGAGACGCCGCTTCCCGACGTCGACCTTCCGGTGGGAACCGTGGTCGATATGGCCGGCCCTTCGCGCACGCCGCGCGACCTGATCGAGTTCACTCTGTCGAACGAGTTGAAGGTAATCGCTCGGCCGCGCACGCGCCTCGTGTCCAGGCTGCCGAGCCAGGCGCTCGTCAGCTACGGAGAAACCGAGGCATCGAAGGTGGGCGAAGGCGACGAGATCTGCGTCATGGGCCAGGCCTTTATCGAGAAGATGCGTCCGCTGCTGAACATCTCCGCCGTCGCCGCCGAGGAGATCCGCAGCTACCACGACGTCGTCCTGGAGAGGTTTCGCGACATCCCTGGCCAATCCGTCTCGGCGCGCCTGCGGGTCGTCTCCGAGCGCATGGGCGAACCGCGCGTCGATCCCGCGAAGATGCGATACTGGGTCACCCTCAACGATGAGGCCGACAAAGCCCTGCACGATGTCGTGCCGCACGCGCCGCGTGAGCGCGATACTTTCTTGCGGTTCATGAAAGCCCTGGGCGTCTCGGAGGGGACGGCGCGCCGCTTCTGGGCTTGGGCGGTCATCGAACAGCGCTCCGTCCGCCAGCGTGTCGGCTCAGTGCTCTACGACGCCTATCGTAGCATCCTGGTGGACCCGCATGGGGCCGACGCCTCCCAACTCGACCGCCTGTCTGGCGTGAAGGCGGTCCGCTCCGCCGCTGAGCAGTTTGTCGCCACCATCACCGGCCGCCGGGAGTTCCGAGGATGAGCAACGGCTTCTCGGCGACCCAGTTGCGCGGCATCGGCGAGGAGGTGAAGGAGGCCGTCTGCGATGCCTTGGTCAATCTCATCGTCGACCGGGTGTCGGGCGCCGATGAGCAGGGACGAGTGATCTTCGGCCGGTCGCCTCGGCGCGCAATTTTCTCCGGGCAGCTCCTGCCGCGCTTCGACGACAGCGGCCAGGAAGACGAAACCTCGGATATTCGCATCGCCGCCATCGGCCTCGACTTTACGACGCGGTCCGGCATGGGCGGGGATCTGACGATCCAGCCCTCCGCTGCGGTCTACATTCGAGCCTTGCCGACTTGGGAGGAGCTGCAGGACCCTCGCAACGGCCTCGAGATCGATTTTCGGCTCAACACGGCGACACAAACGGCGATCGATCTGGCGATCCGCACGCGCCGTCAGCAGCTCTTCGTCGAGCAGGGGCTCGACCGGCCGCGCTGGCGGGATCTGACCGAGACCGCCCGGTCAGAGGTGCGGCGCCGCCGCTCCGAAATCCAGGAACAGGTGCGGATCGAAGCATACCGCGCACAGAATATCGAGCTCGTGCGCGGCGACATGGACGGCGCTGTCGTCGAGGAGGCGCCACCCGAACCCGGCCCGCCCGGCTCTGACCCAGCGCAACCGCCCGAAGCCGAACCGCGCCCTCGGATCGCGACCTTGCTTCGGCAAGGCCGGCGCATTCCCTACGGACTCATCGATCCGGCGCAACTGCCGGGCAAATGGATACGGCTGCCGCTCGCTCTGCCGACTGGGAACCTCCGGCTGGAGGATGACGCGGATGCGCTGGCCGCGGCGGTCGCCACCTACCGCGACCAGGTGCGCCTGGCCGCAGCCGCCAGCGTCGCCGCTTGGCTGGCCTCCGAAGAAGGACGGCTCACGGCCTGGCGCAATGTCGTCATCCGGCCAGCCGACGCGCAGGACGAGGCGGCCTATAACACCTTCCTGGCGGCGGTCCAGGCCCTCCCGGTCAATGCCGCGGACGTGGCGCCGGACCTCTCCCAGCTCACCGTCACGGTCGAGCGACAACAAGACTTCGTCGATCCGACTGTCCAGTCCTACAGGTTGACCTTCGACAACCAGGCGTCGGATCTCCCATTGCGCCAGACGCTGATGCGCTGCCACGCCCTGTTCGGCTGCGCGCTACGGGTAGCATTACCCAACGCGGCGCACCTCCCGCTCCACCTGGATCGCGTGGAGCCGTCGTATCGGTTCCGTCATTTCCTAGAGTATCCGGCGATCGGTCTGAACTGCGGCGTCGATGCCGAGGTCGGCCCCGAGACCGTCAGACTCACAACCACCTGGGCGCCTCGCTTCGTCCAGCCGCGGATCATTCCGCGAAGCGCCGATGTCCCGACCCAATTTGGACGCCTAGCGGATCGGACCTTCCGGGTCGGCGACCTCCACGCCTTGCCGGCTGCTTACACCGCTTGGATTCGCGACCATGTCAGCAGTCTGCGCGACCAGGTTCGCTATGGCCTGTCACCCGAGGACGCCGATATCGAAACGGGGCGTCTCGCGGTCGATGAGTCCGGCCAGTCGGATGAGGCCGGTTTCATTCGGCGCGGCGTCGAGCTCCTGGTCGAGGCGCAGGCCGCTTCCGAGCAACTGGCGGCGGCCCCAGACGGGCCGAACGCCGCCGCGCTGCGTCTGCGGGCTGCGCCCTATGAAGCCTGGCTTTTGATGAACCGCGCGTTCTTCGAGCGCGATGGTGCCGACGTCGGCCGAGGATGGCGCCTGTTTCAACTGGCGTTCGTCCTGGCCCATATCCCGACGTTGGCGTCGCGGATGCCGGAGTACCGAATCTATTATAACGCCCGCCTGGACGAGAATGCGGTCAGCCTCCTCTACTTCCCCACCGGCGGCGGCAAGTCGGAGGCCTTCTATGGGACGCTCCTATTCGGGCTCTTCCTCGACCGTCTGCGCGGCAAGGATCGCGGCGTCAGCGTCCTAATCCGCTATCCACTGCGGCTCCTGACCTTGCAGCAGGCGCAGCGCCTCCTCCGCCTTCTGATCAACGCCGAACTGATCCGGCGACGGGAAGGGATCGGAAGCTGGTCCTTCGAGATTGGCTTCTGGGTTGGTGCGTCGAACACTCCTAATCGGTATGCGGCTGTCAGCGCCGACGTGCCGCTCGCCGGCGACTCCGACTTTGCGGACGATACGCGGCTGGAGGACGGCGCGGACGAGCCCCCCGCCATACGGGATCGCGGACGACGCTATCGCGAGCTTCGGACGGCCTATGACAAGGTGCCGACCTGCCCATGTTGCGGCTCGCAGACGGGCCTTCGTCGGTACGAGGTCGAGGGACCTACGGCCAAACGCCTTGCGATCCTCTGTTTCAATCGCCGTTGCTCCTGGAACCAAGCCCACGGTCAGCCGACGCCGCTCCCGTTCCTTTTGACAGACGACACGATCTACGCCCGAGCACCCTCAGTCCTGCTCGGTACTGTCGACAAGCTGGCGATGCTCGGCCAGGACACCAATACGGTGGCCAAGGTGGTCGGCATGTTCGGCCTCGCGCGATGGGTTGGGCCAACCGGTCACCTGGACACGCCGCGCCGGACCGATGACCTGCGCGACGGGCCGGGCGCTACCGGCTATGCGCCGGTATTTCCTGCCTATCGGAACGGCCAGAGGGTCTTCCATGACCCGTTCCCCGCCCTGATCATCCAGGACGAGGCGCACCTTCTGGAGGAAAGCCTCGGCACCTTCAGCGGTCTGTTCGACACCCTCCTCGAGCATGTGTTCCAAGAGATCGACGCCGCCGCGGGCGACGACCTGCAGCTTGCGCGGGCTTGGCGAGGCGATGATTGGGGCGCGGCCCGCATGCCTAAGGTGATCGCGGCAACCGCTACGATCTCCGACCCGGACCGGCAGATCGAAGTCCTCTATCAGCGGCGAGCGCTTCGATTCCCATATCCCGGTCCCGACATCTACCACTCCTTCTTCGCCGAGCCGGCGCCCGCGCCGGGCGGCAATCCCGACCGGCAGCAGCTGGCCGAGGGGCTTCCGTCCTGGGAGGCGCCTGAAGCAACATCGCCCTGGATGAGGCTCTACGTCTCGCTCATGACCAACGACGCGACCCACACGGTAACGTCGGTCCATGTGCTCGGCGTCTTCCACACCCTGATCAGCGAGCTTTGGGCTGACCTAGTCGTTGAAGAGACCCGCGCCAGAGCGGTCGCCCGCCTGCGAGCGGCCATCAGCCCAGGCCGGGCTGGAGATTGGCGTCGGGCCGCCATTGATCGCTGTGTCGCCGACGGTCGCGATGAGGATGTCCTCGCGGTAATCGACCTTCACCGCATCGCGCTCGCCTATGTCACGAACAAGAAGGGCGGCGACCAGATCATGGACGCCCTCGACGCCGCAGTGCGTCTCGGACACCAGGCGGCCGGCGTGCCCATCGAGCACTTCGACAGCCGGCTGATCTCCGGCGGCGTCGACATGAAGGACATCCAGACCGTCATGGGCGACGCCGAGCGCAGTTTCGCCGGCCAAAGATACCCGCTGCTTGACAGCCTGGTCCGAAACATCGTCGCCACCTCCGCGATCAGCCATGGCGTCGACGTCGACCGCTTCAACAGCATGTTCTTCGCCGGCTTGCCGTCCGACATCGCCGAGTACATCCAAGCGTCCAGCCGGGTCGGCCGGACCCACGTCGGCTTCGTCATGCTGCTGCCCACGCCGCAGAGCCGCCGCGACCGCTACGTCGTCGAGACGCACGACATCTTCCATCGGTTCTTGGAGCGGATGATCGCGCCGCCGGCGGTGGAGCGCTGGGCAGAGAACGCCATTCGCCGCGTGTTCGCCTCCTACATCCAAGCCTGGGCGATCACCAAAGAAGGCGTCGAGTTCATCCGCACCGCCGACGCGATTAAGGAACGCGCACCGCAATTCGACTACGTGGGACGGCTCGGCGGCGACGCGCGCCGGGAACCCATTCGGTTCCCCGACGAGATTGGCAACTTCATCCTTAGAGCCGTTGGGTTCGAAGGGCGTGGTCGCGATCACGTCGGCCGGCCTGTCTACGACGAACCCTATCGCCGCCTCGTCGACCGGGCCTCGCAGGAGTTTTCTAACTCCATGAAGGCACAATCCACCGAGAGCCGGCTGCGCGACTACTGGGCCGACCAGACCGCGGTCTTCAAGAAGCCAATGACCTCGCTGCGCGACGTGGACGAGGCCGGCATGATCGTAGGCTCTGCTTACGACCCGGCCTCCAGGACCAACAACACGCGGGTGGAACCGGCCGCCCTCGCGCGGGTGATGCGCGCCATCCGCAGTCAGCGGGGTGCCGTGGCGGAAACCGACGCCGAGCTTGATGGAGAAAACGCGTGAGCCGCCCGCCCAATGGCCGTCCTCCGCAGCGGGACGACGGCTGGCGCGATCGCCGCCCGGCCGCCATCCGTGGCGGCTTCGAACCGCCCGCCAATCCCGATCTGGAGCCGCCGAAGATGGTGCGCTCCCGGGTCCAACTCGCGACCTCCTACGCCCCAGGCGTTCTGCTCACCTGGGAAGGCGGCAAAGGCATCTGTCGGTCCGTCCCGATCCGAAAGCCGGTGCAGGTGGACCGGACCACCGAGAACCAGATCTTCGACGGCATCCGCGAGTTCGCCGAGAACTGGCAGTCCCGGGCCTTGTCCGTCCGGCCGGCCGGCGAAGTCGCCCCGGCCCTGGCTCTCGATTCCGATTTCTACAATGTCCGCACGGGCCAGGTGGAGATCGATCGCCAGCATTTCGAGACCACGGACCCCAGCGTGGTGGGCTATGTGCCCTATCCGCTGATGTTCCAGTGCGGGGTCTGCAGCCGCATCCGCGAGTTCGCGTCGGTCGAGGAACTCGACCGCCAGCCGCTGCCGCGCCGTTGCGGCGACCATGACGGCAGGTGGGCCCAGGTCGATGTCGTCTATGCCCATTGGTCCGGAAGCATCGAGCCTTTGAGCCCCAGCGGCTATCGTTTCGATCCCGCCGATTCCCGTGTGCATCGCATCGATGTCTGCACCTGCGGGGCCCGGAACTACTCGCTGCGCAACGGCGCGCCGGTCTTCTCGGAGTGGCGGTTCGTCTGCAACGAGTGCGGCGTCGCCAAGGAGCTGAAGAAGCCCGACCACGACACCTACGAAATCCTCGAAGCTGATCGCCAAGCCGGCGGGCGGCAGTACGAATTCATTGAAGTGAACATGCTTCCGGTCTCGTACCGGGCGAACTCGGCCTTCTATCCTCAGCGCGGAAATTTCATCGAGTTCCGCAACGCCGACGTAGTCGACCTGCTGACCGAAGGTCGGCGGTTCGACCTCTCCCGCGCACTTGCGCGCATCTACGATGTCCCGTTCGCCGAGCCGAGCGACGCCGACATCGAGGCCGCGCTTCGCAACGCGGGGCGGACCACGGAATGGGAAGACTACCAGGATCTTGTCGACATGCTGCGGCGCGCCGAAGAGCGCGGGTCGGAAGAAGGAATTCTCCGCTGGCGCGGCGCTATCACCCAAGCCCGGGAGACTTGGTACGAAAGCGGCGTCGTCGAGCGCGGGCAGATCCAGAGCCCAGCCCTAGTTCGTGCGGCGCTGAACCGGGAGGGTTGGGCGCGCCGCTACGATCCTATCCGCCTGGCGCTACAGCACAGCGCCTTCGTCGAAGAGCACATCGCCGAACGGCTTCCGGTGTTCGAGGCCGTTGATGTCATGACGCCTGACGCACAGCTCTCCGATGTCGCAGGCGATCCCACCGCCCTAGCCCGCTATCGCGGCACGATCGGACCGCTCCTCGACACGATGGGCGTTCAGCGAACGGTCTTGATCCGCGGACTGCCGATCTGCGAGTTCAGCTTCGGCTACTCGCGGGTGTCGTCTGGCCCGATCTACCAGCGCGAGACACAGGGGCGCTCGGTGTCCATGCCCGTTCGTCTCAAGGCCTTCGATACCCTGCCGATTCAAGGCGCACGCAAGCACCCGATCTACGTCACACGACAACGCAACGAAGCGCTGTATTTCAGGCTGGACGAGGCCAAGGTCCGGCGCTGGCTTGAACTGAACCAGGTCCCCGATACGCCGCCCGCAGGGGTCCATATCGGTCAACTCCTGATTGAGACTTACCAGGACTTCGGGCCGTTCCTGGAAGACTACAAGGACCGCGAGCGGGGCGGCACGCCGAGATCGCTGGGCGCCTACGTCTATCTCCTGCTTCACAGCCTGGCCCACCAGTTGATGCACTCGCTGGCAGACCTGTCCGGCCTCGATGCAGACGGTCTAGGCGAACACCTCTTCCCGGCTGACCTCGCATTCGTTCTCTATCGCAAGGGGATGACGCCGGACCTGGGTAACATCTCCGCCATGTGGCGAAACCACGCCGAAGACTACCTGCGGCGCGCGATCGATCCTCGCCTTCTGCGTTGCGGCTCGGGTTCGCTGTGCGATGCGCGCGGCGGCGCCTGCCCAGCCTGCATCATGGTCAGCGAGACGACCTGCGTCGCCTCCAACCAACTCCTATCCCGCGCCGCCCTGCGCGGTGGACCGGCGCCGAACTGGGAGGCCGCGACGGCGCCGCCCATCGTCGGGTTCTTCGACCCGCGCGTGCGGACATGAGGGCGCGAGACCTCGTTTCGCCAAAGGGTACGACACGACTTGTCGTCACCCTGCCCGGCGAGCAGAGCCGCTTCGCAGACGCGTTGAAGCGCCATGCCGGCGCAGCCTTCACTACCCTCACCGACACCCACGACGCCTTTACCCACATTGCGCGTCGTGCGGTCGACCGCCTCGTCATTATGGTGCCCTTCATCGACAAGGCCGGCGCGGCGTGGGCGGTCGAGCTTTTCGAGTCTACGGCGGCGACAGAACGGTTCTTGATTCTCCGGGACACCTCCCAGTTGATGGGCTGCGGGCAACACGGATTCCATCTGAGAACCCTCACGACCGGGATTTTCGACTACAGTTTCTCCGAAGAAGGCGACGAGACCACGCTGGGCGAGACCTTCCATGCCAAAATCGTTCTGGCTGATGGTGTGAGTGCCTATGTGGGCTCTGCCAATCTCCTTCGTCGATCGCGGCACGCGAATCTGGAATGTGGCATGCTAGTAGACGGGCCAGGGGCTCTCGCCGTCAGCGTTCTGGTCGATAGTGTGCTTGCTGTCGCTCGACCAGCACAACCGTTAGGAACTTATCCAAGATCGGACCTTCCTAACGTCGGCTAAGGGGCGAACCCGCAATCATGGACGACGAGCACACTGAGCTGACCTGGTTTTCGATCGAAGATGCCTGCGGTCTGTCGGACCTCGCGTCGGTGGACTACGTGGACCTGTTTCGCCGCGCCGCGCGAGCATGACTTCAGACGCCGGCTTATTCGGATTCTGACCCTCAACGGACCTTCGCATAGCTGGAGCAGTCACGCGCGCGCAGAGTAACACAGGGATCGCGGCTGTTCCGATGCCCCGGTTAAAGCCGGCCAAGACCAGCCCAAGGCCTGCATCGTACATGAAACGGCCTTCGTGAACTGTTTCAGGAACCTATATGAACTAAATTTGGAAGGTCTATATATATGATATTGAACAGTTAATGTCCATCGAAGGCTGCCAATTGTGCGGCAACTGTCTCTAGAGTATAATTGGATAGTCCGTTTAAAAAAATCGCATCGAAAAAACAAAACGGAGTTCCTTCGATGTCGCAGTTGCCTTCCACCATCACGGCGGTCGCCACCATTCCTCCGGACGTCATCACCTGGGTCGCGGTCATCGCGGCCTTTGCCCTCGCGGCGTTCGCCATTCACGCCGTCATGACCATCGCCAAGGACCGGCAAAAATGAGAAAGCCTTGGGTGAAGCTGCCGTCTGCGTGGATCAACGAGGGCGGCCTGCAAAACTTTCGGTGGGTGGGCAAGGCCGGTAGCAATGCCGACAACACGACAGCGCTGATGACGCTGATCGCGCTTGCCCATCACGCCGATGATCAGTCGGGCGTGGGCTTCATCACATACGATCTGCTGGAGATGCTGATCGGGCGAAGCCGTGCCAAGCTGGCGCGGGGCCTGGCCATCCTTGAGGAGCGCAGCATCATCGAGCGCGAGGGTGGAGGGCGCAGCTATTATGGGCTGCGGCGTTTTGATCCGACCAGGGACTGGGCAAAGCTGCCGTGCAAGTCGCTCTATCACGGCGATCGCATGGCGTTCTTCGACGACTTCACCTTGCGGAAACCCGCCGAACTGAATGCGTTGAAGCTCTATCTGCTCTTCGCGGCTCGCCGTGGTGACGACACCAACATGGCGAATATCAGCTACGACAAGATCACCGAATATTCCGGCATCGTCCGTGAGCACATCAAAGCCGGCCTGAGTGTCCTGGCGATTAACAACCTGGCGCATGTCGAGCGTGTGCCCAGCGCCAAGAACGAGTTCGGCATCTCCAATGCGTACAGGCTGACTGGCATCGAGCCGCACATCCATATGGGTACCCGAGGGCGCGGCATGGATGCAGCACTATTCGGCAGTTGACCCTGCGCCACTTTCGGAAATTGGGCCGTTGCCGGGAATCGGACATTCGCTATGCCTGTTCCTGAAGCGCCCATTCACCAGGTTTCGGAAGATGGTGAAGGTAGCGCGAGCGGAGCGCCGCACTCTCGAACGCGCTGGGCTTCAACCGATCAGCTTTGCGCTTTTGTCCTATGGATTTTTCCCAGCACGACAATCTAGGGTAGAGCAGAATGGATGTTGGGGGATCATCCGCTGTGAACGCCAGCTATTTCGCTGCTTCTACTGTCAGGTTGCAATATGCCAGGGCAGCCTGATCATCCTGCGTCAGCCATCTCGGGCGCAGCATTCAGCGCCGATCGGAATATTCAGCAGATCGGGTTTCATCACCGCGATGCCATCCGTTTGCTGTTCATCCTTGTGGTCGGCAGCGAAGAGGCTGAAGACGGCGAGCGCATTTTTCGCGGCGAGAAGCGCGCGATGGCGATGGATTTCCTCGTACGATATCCGGACTATCTCGCTGACGAATTGCTCAACCGATACGAGCGTGAGAAGGACCTCGCCAGCCTCCAGGCCGCGAGGCAGATATTCGAGCGGGACGAACCAGATGTCCGTACCGTTGCCATGGTTCGCTGGCGCCGGGGTGCATTCCAGAACATCGAGATGCCACTCTCGATCCTAACGGCTCATGGGCTTGTCCGCGCGCTGAAGCAAACGGTAGGGCACAAACGTCACGATTTCATCGTGACACAGGCCGCGTTGGCATTCGTCGCGAAGATCGAACGCGAACAACCGAGTCTAACCTGGTATCGCGATCGCGTACAGTTGGTCATGACGCTCGCGGGCTTCCGCAGCGGTTCCAGCCTGAAGGACGATCAGTACCTCCATCCTGAATATCGCGACGCGCCTCACGGTACCGAAATCCCGTCTATCAAGGGACGCGTTCTCACCAGGCTCGATTCCTTGAGGCGGCGCGGATGAATCATCAGGTCACAGCAGCGGACTGGGTTGAGGCTATTGCCAGCAAGTCCTCGCTTACTGCTAGCACGGTGCAGGAGACACTCGACCGGTATGGCATCGAACCGCAATCGACGCTCCCGCGACGCAAGCATTTGCGGATCCGGTCAGTCAGGCTACAGGGCGTCAAGGAAGGAGCAGCCGAGAACGGCCCATTCGACAGCACTTTCCGCTTCGGACAGGGCCTGTGGGCAATTCTCTCGGATCAAAACTCGCGCGGAAAGTCCACGCTGCTCGGCGTGATCCAAGGTGGCATACGCGGAGATCTGCCTGACCGCGTGAAGCCTGACATCTGGCGTTGGTTGAGCCATGTCGAGGTGGTCTTCCAGGCCAACGAGATCGAGCATCGGCTCGTCATCACCAAGAAATCTGGCGACGAGCGACGGGAGGGGCAGGCCCAGTTTGCTCGCGAACAGGGCGAAACCTGGTTTCCGCTTTACGAGGGACCCATAGGCGATCCGCTTGAGCGGGCTATGGAAGATGCCATGCTGGCGGAGTTCGGCTTTGCCAGATTCCATGCTCACAATGACCGGGACGGGAGCCATACCCATGGCTGGCCGGCGATCGCGGCCGCACTTTTCGTCAATGGGCCCGGAAAGGCGATCTTTGGAGAGGTCCTGATCGACGCGATCCCGCTGCGGCTCCTGCAGATGTTCATGGGACTTCCATGGGTCAGTACCTACACGGCAGCGTCGACGGCACTGAAGCGGATTCGAGCCAGCAAATCGGAACGCGCGCCCCTCAACAAGGGCTTCCTGGACAGGTTGGCGGCGCGCCTCCAAAAGGTGGAGGAGGCGCTAGAGGAGAAACGCGGTCAGGTTCGGCCGGATATCGATCGCAGTGCCATCCGGGCCCAGATCCTCGTCCTGGACGGAGAGCTGATAGCGCTTCGAAAGGCGGCGGACCGCGCTCGGGATCAGTCGGCGAACCAGGATAGGCAATGGCAGGGCGCCAAGACACTTTTGGCCGAAACGAGGCGATCTCTGCAGCAACTGACGGATGACCGGAACGCCGGGCTCGTATTCCGCTCATTGCGGCCGGTCTGCTGTCCATCCTGCGACGCCGGCATTGATTTGAATCGTCATGAGAGCGCAAGCAAAAAGGCGATTTGCGCGCTGTGCGGCACCGAAGATCGTGACCAGGACGATGAAAGCGGCATCCGCATCAGCGATCTCGAAGACGATGTGAAGGACGCCACGTCGCAGGTCGATCTGTTAAAGGACGCCTTCGACCAAGCAAAAGACAACGAGAAGGCGGCTGTTCAGGCTGTTTCAGCGGCCGCGAGTAGGCTGAAGTCGCTGGAAAAGGACCTGTCGTCTGAGGCTGAGGCCGATCTCGAACTGGAAATTCGGGGCCTGGAAGCACAGAAGACCGAGCTCCAGAGTCTCATAGCGGGTGAGGATGAGGTCGAGCCTAACCAAGGCGACAAAACTGCTGATGACGAGGCCGTTTTGAAAGCGGCGGAAGAGATCACCAAGGAGCTTTACGACGGCCTGGCTCGCGACATTCTTCGGGAGGTTTCTGAAGAAATCACACGCCTGTCCAAACTCTTCGGCGTGCAAAATCTCGAAAGCATGGAATGGGGTACTGGCGGAGCGCTACGCATCATCCAAGGCGCTACGCAGACGAGCTTCGGCAAACTTTCGCCGGGTGAAAACCTCCGTGTGAGAATCGCGGCCGCGCTCGCGATCATCGAGGTTTCGCGCCGCCGCATGTATGGCCGCCACCCAGGACTTCTTGTCCTCGATAGCCCGGGATCCCAGGAAATGAGCGCCGGTGATTTTGCCACCCTCCTGTCCTCCGTTCAGGAGGCGATCGAGAACGCCGACGACATCCAGATTATAGTCGGCGCTGTCGCTCGTCCGCAGCTGCTCCAGGTTGTCCCTGGCGACCATACGACCCACGCTCAAGACCAACGATTCCTCTTCTGACGGCCGCGAGACCGTGTCGACTAACGCCCTCCTTGACGGGCTCCTGAGTGCAGGAGCCCGGTTCGACTTCGGCAATTCCTCGCCCGACGATGTCGCATTGGCGTTGAGCGCGCTTGCCGGCGAGGTCGAGGAGGCGCAGCTGTTCGCGGCTCTCGCATCTCACCCTCGCACCGACCTGACCGAGAAGGCTTTGCTGGCAGCAATCCACGCGACCGATGTTCTCGCCATGATGGAGATCGCGTCATGGCTTGGTCGTGGAGGGCTGATCGCCCCATCCAGCCGCAAGGCAGTCGGCGAGGCGTTTCGAAAGCGCGCGGCGAATGCGTCGGATCACTACGGGGTGCGCGCGCAGGCACTCAAGGCGGCGATGATCCTCGCCCAAAGCGAAGCCGGATTGAGGTTGCGCCTGCAAGCCGATCTCATCAGCCTCGAGGCTACCGATGACGGCAACTATCTGCGCCATGCAGCGCGTATCGCAGGTGCTATCCACGCACACGCCCCCCTTGAGGAATTGCGGGAGCTCCTGACGCGTCTCGCGAACGTCAAGGAGGCGATGGACGAAGCGCTTTTCGAGCTTGGCCTCGACGCTCTTCGTGCTGGCATGGAGGCGACAACTCCGGAAGCCGCTCTATCAGAATTTCGCCAAGCGCAAGCCTTCTTCGAGCGCGCGGAACAGGCGTCCGAGAGCCGCGTCGATGCCAAGCTCTACAGAAGCTGCCTCGATGTGCTGGTCGATTTCCACACAGGTCAGGATGGCGATCTGACCACCTATGTCGAGGCGATCCAGCAAGCCGCCTTCGAGTACACGGCCTATCTGATGCGATCAGATCGCGATGCGGAGACCGGCTCCTGGCTGTCGGTCAAGGATTGCGAGCGCGTCCACTGGTCGTCGCTCGCGCTGCGGCTTGAAAGCTTGGCCGGCAAGCTGTCCCACTCCGCCTGGATCAGCGTTGCTGCCGCCTTGGAGGATGAGCTCCTTTCGATTTACACCGCCAGTCGGAGCATGTTTCGACGGAGCACTGCTGGCGGCCTCGAGGAGTTGCTACGGCCGCGGATCGTGGGCAGCATGCAGAAGGAGCTCCGCTCTCTCGATATTCTGGAACTATGGATCGCCGAGAATTCGTCGTCTGGCTTGCTGCCGGATGCAGACGCCCTCCGAGAGCTGGTCGTCCACGCCCGAGAAGATCTCGTTGCACACCGCCCTTCGGGGGCGGTGGTCGGCAGCTCACCGACCGCCGCCATCATTGAGCGCCTGCCAGCGAGCGAGCAGGCGACGATCGTGGCGCGGATCGAGGCGGACGCGCTATCGATCTTGAATGAGACAGTATCCCGGAGCTTCATTGAGGTTCTGGAGGCCGCAACCAACGGGCTCATGGAGAATGGCGACTACGCAAAGCACGAGGACGCTCGGAGATTCTTCGACGTAGTCCTGCTGCATACGACCCGCTTCCTCGTCGCGCGTCACGATTTGAGTGTCGCGACGTTTCCCTTGGTTGCCTACCTGTTCAACCGCAGCACCGATAACCCTCCGCTGGAAGCGGATCTCCAGCACGACTTTGTCAATTTCCTCATGGGCTCGACACTCGCGCAAATCTGCACCCCAGAAGCGAGAGATCTCGGTGGAGGTCGCGTCGATGTCCTTTTCACGTTCCGGTGGATGAAAACCACGGCCGAGCTCAAACGATCACTCCCCAAACGATCATCAGATCAGCTCGTTGACGAGTACGGGCCCCAAGCAATCGCGTATCAGAGCACCAATGTCAGCTTTGCCATTCTGATGGTTCTCGATCTTTTCGACAGAATGGGCGCCCAGCCCGACATCAGGGATCAGATCTCGCTTCACCATCGAACCTTAGCGGACAGTTCGGTCCAGAAGACGGTGGTGCTGTTCCGCGTCCAGGGCAAGCGTCACACACCGTCCGACCTAGGCAAGTCGGCTTTGACGGCGCCCAAATCGAAAAGCGCTTGAACCAAAAGCGGTGCTAGAGCAGTTCCTCGCGCGACGAGCGCGACAGATTGATGGCCGCCAGGAAAGTGAGACGCACGTCCATTGGACGGCCGGAAACCGGACGCTCTGAGAGTCGGAAATGGGGCCGCCTGCGGACAAGCGCTCTTGCGGTCCACCTGTCGGAAATTGGTGCACGCCAATTGCGACGAACGTTGCCCACGTAGGCAACGCTTGAGGGATTCGCTGTGTCTCAAGCCGAAATGCTTTCGCCAAGAATGACAACAGGGAACCCTCGAATCCCTAGAAACGCGTCCGGCGCCCCTTTTTCGTCATGCATAAAACGCGACGCATCGCTTCCGCGGGGAGGGGCTATCGAGGTTCGAAAAGGGTGGGCAGTCCTCTAATGCATTGATTTAATTAGGGAAAATGGCGCGCCCGACACGATTCGAACGTGTGACCTTTGCCTTCGGAGGGCAACGCTCTATCCAGCTGAGCTACGGGCGCAAACCGTGCAGGCTGGATAAACGATTGCCGCGGCTTCGGCAACGAGGGATTTGGCCTGCCGGGGTCGACCCTGCAAACGGGTGCAAGGCGTCGATGGCCTGAATCTCGTAGACGCGCCCATCATGCCGACAGCGTCTCATGCAAACCCGAACTTGCCGGTGAATGGCCACTGGGCGAATGGCTCACCTCATCGCCAGCCGACCAAATTAGAAGTGGAGCGTGGGAAATTCTCGCGCCGTCAATCGCGTGGTGACAATCTGAAGAAGTCGCTCGGCGATGGACTTCCCGCCGGACTCGATTCCAAACTGTGCCGCGGCCTTGAGCCGATGCGAAGGCAGGCTATGCCGACGAGCAGGAGGCGACTAACGCATGAGCGGGTTCTTGATCACGGGCGGGCGGGTTGCCGATCCGGAAAGCCATCATGACGAGGTAGCGGATGTCGCCATCGTCGACGGCAAGATCGTCGCGGTCGGCACCGGGCTTGGCAGTGCCGAGCGGATGATCGATGCCCGGGGTTTGATCGTCGCACCAGGTTTTATCGACCTTCACGCCCATGGCCAGTCGATTCCGGCAGACCGGATGCAGGCCTTCGACGGCGTGACCACAACGCTCGATCTCGAAGCGGGCGTTCTGCCGGTCTCATCCTGGTATCGCCGCCAAGCCGAGCAGGGCCGCATCCTGAACTATGGCGCCGCAACGAATTGGGCGTTCGCCCGCATTGGCGCGATGATCGGGATCAACGAGGAATCGTCGCTGGAGTCGTTCGGACGTGCCATGCGCGATCCGCGCTGGATGGACAATGTCTCGTCAAGCGCCGAGCAGCAGAACATCCTCGACCGCATTGCAGGCGGGCTCGACGAAGGCGGTATCGGCATCGGCATCCTGAACGCCTATGCCCCCGGCGCCGGCGTACAGGAGCTTACCGCGCTTTGCCAGCTTGCTGCCGACCGCGGCGTTCCGACCTTCACCCACATCGCCTATATGGCGAACACGGACCCGAAAAGTGCGGCAGAAGCCTATATCCGCCTGATCGGCTATGCCGGCGCGACCGGCGCGCATATGCATATCTGCCACTTCAACAGCTCGAGCAAAACCGACGTGGAGCGTTGCGCGCGCCTGATCAGGAAAGCCCAGGCGCAAGGCTTGCCGATCACGGTTGAGGCCTACCCATACGGCACCGGCTCGACGGTGATCGCAGCCGCCTTCTTCAGCGACCCCGAGTTCGAAAGCCGGAACGACACCAGCTACGAGCAGATCCAGCTCGTGGCGAGCGGACGCCGGATGCGAGGCCGGGAGGATCTGCTGGCCACGCAATCCGAGGATCCCTCGCAGCTCGTTCTCTGGCATGTGCTGGACACCGAGAACAATGCGCGCCACCGCGACATGCTCGACATCTCGGTGCTCTATCCGGACGGCGCCATCGCCTCGGATGCGATGCCCTGGTCGATGCCGGATGGCGCGACCTATACCGGAGATGCCTGGCCCTTGCCTGACGAGGCGACGTCGCATCCGCGCTCATCGGGCACCTTCACGCGCTTCCTGCGTCACTGGGTTCGGGAGCGGCAGGCGATCCCGCTGCTCGACGGCATCGCGAAATGCACCCTGATCCCGGCCGAGATCCTCGCGGCGAGCACGCCTGCCATGCGCGACAAGGGGCGACTGCGGGCGGGAGCCGACGCCGATATCGTCATGTTCGACCTGGAGACGCTCACGGACCGGGCCGAATTCTCGGCGATGAACCGCCCGGCCGAAGGCGTCAGGCATCTCATCGTCAGCGGCGAGCCGGTGATCAGCGACGGCATGATGGACGTGGCGGCCCGCCCAGGCCGGCCCGTGCGCCGACCCGTTCAATCGACGACGTAAGCCGATGCCGGTTCCGATATTGCTGGTCACGGGCTTCCTCGGGGCCGGCAAGACAACGGTGGTCAATCACATCCTGAGCCAGGCCGGCGGCCGGCGCATCGCGGCGGTTGTCAATGATTTTGGCGCCATCAACATCGATGCGGAGCTCATCGCCGGCACGAAGGATGGCGTCATCAGCCTTGCCAATGGCTGTATCTGCTGCACGCTGGAAGGAGACCTGCTGCGGACGCTCGCCAATCTCCTACGGCGTTCGCCACGCCCCGAGGCGATCGTCATCGAGACGAGCGGCGTCGCGGATCCCGCGGACATCATCCGCAACCTGATGGACCCCGTCATCTGGCGCGAAGCTCCATTGGAAACGGTGCTGTGCGTTGTCGATGCAGGGTCATCGGAGGCAGATTATCGCGACCCGCTGTTCCTGAGCCAGTTGCGCGCGGCCGACATCCTTGCCCTCAGCAAGATCGACCTGGTCGGCGCCGCCATGCGAAGCGATCGGCGCCAGGCCCTCGCGGATATCAACGGCAGGGCCGTCATCGTCGAGGTTCAGGACGGCGACATCCCCCTCGAGCTCGCCCTTCCGGAAGTCGTCACTATCCGAGCACGAGCGACGCGACCGAAGCGGCCGAGTCTCGATCGATTTGAAAGCTTCAGCTGGGCAGCGCACGAGCCGATCTCGCTCAAAGCCTTTCAGCAGGTGATCGGCCGGCTTGCGCCCCGCCTTGCCCGTGCGAAAGGTTTTCTCGCAGCCGTAGAGCAACCGGAACGCCGCTCTCTCTTTCAGTTCGCGGGCGGCAGGGCGACGTTGTCGCCTTTCGATCAGGACAAGTCGACGCTGGCTGAAACACGCGTCGTCTTCATCGCCGAAAGCGGGAAAATCACCCAATCCGAAATCGACGGCTTGATGGCTCAGACCATGCGGGCCGGATAACCGCCTGCGGTTTCGGCTGCGAGGGATCGGTAGCGGAGCGGCAATGGCCAGCCGCCAGCCCGAGTCGACCTCCGCCGCCGGGCGGCTATTTCTCGGCGGCGCGCAGGCGCGATGATTTCGTTGCGCTCCTGATTGCCCGCGCCAGCCAGGGGGCGCAGATGCTCAGGGCGGTCACCACGAACAGCGCGACCACGATCGGCCGGGTGAAGAACAGCAGCCAGTTGTGGTCGAAGATCAGCAGCGACTGCTTCAGCGTCTCCTCGACCATGGTGCCGAGCACCAGGCCCATCACCAGCGGCGCCGGCGAGAAGCCGTAGCGGCGCATCACATAGCCGATCACGCCGAAGCTGAGCATGACCCAGACATCGACCAGCGACTGGTTGGGGCCGTAGGCGCCGACGATCGCGAAGACCAGCACGCCCGGCCACAGGATCGCGTCGGGGATCAGCGTGATCCGGGCGAAAAGCTTGGCGGCGAACAGGCCGAGGACGACATACATCAGGTTCGAGGCCAGCATCGAGGCGAAGACGGCATAGAGCAAAGCCGGCTGCTCGTTGAACAGATGCGGGCCGGGCCGCACGCCCTGCACGATCAGGCCGGCCAGGATGATGGCCGTGGTCGCGCTGCCCGGGATGCCGAGCGCCAGCGTCGGCACCATGCTGCCGCCGACGGCGGCGTTGTTGGCGGCCTCGGGTCCGGCGATGCCCTCGATCGAGCCCTTGCCGAACTCGTCCTTGTATTTCGACCAGCGTCTGGTCTCGTTATAGGAGATCAGGGCGGCGGTGGTCGCGCCCAGCGCCGGCAGGATGCCGATGAAGGTGCCGAGCACGCTCGACAGGCCGATCGCCTTGGCGCATTTGCGATAATCGGCCATGGAGGGCAGCTTCATCGCGCTGAGGCCGAGCCGCTCGGGGATGATCTGCAGCCGGCCGGCCTGCACCAGCAATTCGCTGATCGCGAACAGACCGGTGAGCACGGGCACCAGCCCGAGACCCTCGCTCAATTCCGGCACGCCGAAGGTGAAGCGGTCGACGCCCGTCATCAGATCCAGCCCGATCGTCGCCAGCAGCACGCCGAAGGCTCCGACCATCAGGTTCTTGATGCCCGTCGAGCTACCGACGGCAGCCAGCATCGACAGGCCGAAGATCGCGAGCGCGAAATATTCAGGGGGGCCGAAGCTGTAGGCCGCCTTCGCCAGCAGCGGGGCCGCGACGATCAGCACGAAGACGCTGAAGATGCCGCCGATCGCGCTTGCGATCGTCGACATGCCAAGGGCTCGTCCCGCCTCGCCGCGCCGCGCCATCGGATAGCCGTCATAGGCCGTCGCCGAGGCGGAGGGGTCACCCGGCGTATTGATCAGGATGGCGGTGATCGAGCCGCCGAAATTGGCGGCGCAATAGATCGCGCCCAGGAAGGCGATGCCAGCCACCGGGCTCATCGTGATCGTGATCGGCAGCAGAAGGGCCGCCGTCGTGCTGCCGCTGAGGCCGGGCAGCGCGCCGACGATGACGCCAAGCACCGTCCCCGCCAGGATGATGCCGACCATGTAGGGGTCGGTGAGGATCGCCATGCCGGCGAGAAAAGCGTCCATCTGGTCCTCGCCGGTGGTGCAATGCTGTGGCAGGCGCGACGTGCCGGCTGCTCAGTTCAGCCAGGTCTGAAGAAATCCGCGGGGCAGGCCGATGCCGAAGCCGCGCACGAAGGCGAAATGGAGGGAAAGCGACATGCCGACGGCGATCGTCGCCAGCAGCCACAACCGCCGCTCGCCCCAGAGACGGCCGATGCCGATGATCGACGCGACGACCGCGCCGTGGATCCCGAACACGGCCATGGCCGCCATCACGCCGCCGATCGCGGCGGCCGTGGCGTAGACCATCGGATGCACCGCCTCGATCTCCGGCTGGCAGCGGCTGCTCGCGGTCAAGGCGAGCCAGCAGGCCAGCACGATGATGACGCCGAGCACAAGCTGCGGAAACGTCGCCGGAGCCATGCCCGTGGAAATCGCCGCAGGCACATCGTCGAAGGCCAGGGTCAGGCCCCAGACCGCGAGGCAGAGCGCAACGACGACGAGGCCGGTCACGACATCCGGGTGGGCACGGCCGGGCACGGGCCCGGCCCTGGCGGATGTTTCGTCGCCACCCTCCGTCGTCGGTGCCGCAAGCGTGGTTGCCGGCGACGGAAGCTGCCGGGCCATCATTTCTTGATCCCGAGCGAGGTCAGGGCGGCGTCGCCGGTCTTCAGGAATTCGTCGATCTCCGCCTGCCATTCGGCGCGGCCGACGACGCTGCTCCCGGACTGGCCGGAGCTCTTCAGGTAATCCTGGTAGATCTTGCCCTGCATCGCCTTGACCAGGCCCTCTTCGAGCACCTTGATCCGGTCCTCCGGCGTGCCTTTCAGGACGGCGAAGCCGCGCGTCGTCGAATAGACCGCCGGAATGCCGATCTCGGCCGCCGTCGGGGTCTGCGGCAACGAGTCCATCTTGCTCTTGGCGAAGACGATCAACGCCCGGACCTCATTCGCCTTGATCTGCGATTCAGCCTCGGCATAGTTCAGCAGCGCGCCATCGAGATTGCCGCCGACGAGGTTGACGACGATGTCGCCGCCGCCGCGGAAGGGCACGACGGTCGGCTTCTGCAGGCCGGCCTTCTCGGCGAAGCCGACGACGGCGATGTGATCGACGCTGCCGATCTGCGTGGTGCCGAACTTCATGGGCTTGGTCTTGGCCGCCGCGATGAAGTCCTGCGCCGTCTTGTAGGGGCTGCTGGCCCCGACCATCAGGACCTGCGGGTCCTCGGTGGCGCGGGCGATGCCGACGAGATCGCCGACCTTCACCGCCCCGCCCTTGCCTTGCAGCAGGGTCAGCAGATGGGTCTGCGTGATCAGCATGATGGTGTGGCCGTCCTTGGGACGGGAGGCGGCATATCCGAGCGAGGCCGACCCGCTGCCGCCGGTCTTGTTGGCGACCACGAGCTCGGTCTTCAACGCGGCGGGCGCCTGGACCATCATCATGCGGGCGGTGATGTCCGTGCCGCCGCCGACGCCTGCATGGGTGACGACCTCGATCGGCTTGGACGGAAACGCCTCCTGGGCCTGGGCTGCGCCCGCGACCAGGAGCGCGAGGCCGAAGCCCAGCGCGAGGCACGTCTTCCGGTGTGCTGGCATTGTCGTTTCCTCCTCCGTTGCCTTTGGGTCGGCCCCATTCGGGCTCGTCCCCATCCTGTGTTCAGGCCGTCTTGCCGTCCTCCGCTTCCTGGCGCGCGACCAGCCAGCGGCGCTTGCCGCCATGGGCGTGATCTTCGGCGAGCAGGCGGGCGCGATCGGCATCGCCGGCGGCCATGGCCGCGACGATCGCCCTGTGCTCGGCATTGGATTCGCGCATGCGCGGCGCCGTGCTGAGCGCGCTCTGACGCAGGAGATGGGTCTCCTTGATCAGCGCCTCATAGGTCTGCCTGGCGCGGCCATGGGCGGCGAAATCCAGGATCGCGTCGTGAAATTCGAGGTTGAGGCGATAATAGTTCGCGCCCCCGTCCCGCTCGATGGCGTCGTCCATCTGCGCGATCAGCCCCGACAGCGCCTCGCGCTGCGCCGGCGTGATCCGCCCGGCCAGTCTCTGGCAGACGAAACCGAAGACGACGGCGCGCACGTCGTAGATCTCATTGGCCTCGTCGTCGGGAATCTGGCGGACGAACACGCCGAGATTGACGACCGAATTGAGCAGGCCGGAGCGGACCAGTCCGCGCGTCGCCTCGCGGATCGGCCCGCGGCTGACGCCGAGGCGGGCGGCGAGCGCCTGTTCGTTGATGCGCTCGCCGGCCGCGAGCTCCCCGCTCAGGATCATGCGCTCGATCTCGTCCTGGACGATACCGGTCAGGGTCTGGGTGCGGCGCTGGGCGATGGCTGACATCACGTCGTTCATGGCCTGATCGTCCACCCACAAAACACAACTGTCAACAGTTGACGTATGATTGTTGACAGTTTGCATTCTGCTCGGCAGGTTGCGGCGAAGGAGAAGGCCATGCCTTTCAAACCCGCCTCGCTAGCGCTGTCCCGCTTCACCGTGCTCGATCTCACCCGCGTGAGATCCGGACCGACCGCCGTGCGCCAGCTCGCCGACTGGGGCGCGAACGTTATCAAGATCGAGACGCCGCCGGAGCTCGAGCCGGGCGAGGGGCCGGGCGGCCCGCGCCACGGCCCCGATTTCCAGAACCTGCATCGCAACAAGCGCAGCCTGACGCTCAATCTCAAATCGGCGGAGGGCAAGGCGGTCCTGCACAGGCTGGTCGAAAAGGCCGACGTGATCGTCGAGAACTACCGCCCCGATGTGAAGCATCGCCTCGGCATAGCCTATGAGCAGCTGGCCGCGCTCAACCCGCGCCTCGTCTATGCCAGCATCTCGGGTTTCGGGCAGGACGGGCCCTATGCGACGCGGCCCGGCTTCGACCAGATCGCGCAGGGCCTTGGCGGGCTGATGTCGATCACCGGCCTGCCCGGGCAGGGGCCGGTGCGCGTCGGCATCCCGGTCGCGGACCTCACCGCCGGGCTCTACTGCTCGCTCGGCATCATGGTGGCGCTCCTGGCACGCGAGGAAACCGGCAAGGGCCAGTGGGTCCAGACCTCGCTGCTGCAGGCCCAGATCGCGATGCTCGATTTCCAGGCGGCGCGCTGGCTGATGGATGGCGACGTCCCCAAGCAGGCGGGCAACAACCACCCGACCAGCATCCCGACCGGCGTCTTCCAGACGGCCGACGGACATATCAACATCGCCGTGACCGGCCAGGCGATCTGGGAGCGCTTCTGCCGCTCGGTCGATCGCACCGACCTGATCACGCATCCGGACTATGCCAGTGCGGCCCTGCGCTCCCGCAACCGCGATGCCCTGGGCCAGGAGATCAACGCGATCCTCAAGACGCAGGATGGCAGCTACTGGATCGCGCGCTTCAGCGAAGTCGGCGTGCCCTGCGGCCCGATCAACAGCATCGACGAGGTCTTTGCCGACCCGCAGGTCCAGCATGTCGGAATCGCGCAGAGCATCCATTCGCCAGCGCTCGCGCGCGACATCACGCTCGTCGGCCAGCCGGTCCAGCTCAGCGACACGCCGAGCTCGATTTGCGTGCCGCCGCCGGAACAGGGCGAGCAATCCGACGAGATCCTCGGCGAAATCGGCTTCTCGCCTGCGGATATCGCCGCCTTCCGCGCCAATGGCACGATCTAGGCTCTTGTTTTGCCGCGTTTTCTTCACGCGAACCGGTGTCCACTTCGCTCGAAAACGCTCTAACCGAAGCGACCGCAGTCAGGATTTTCGCCCATGACCGACAAGATGATCGCCCGCAAGGCCGATGGCATCGGCTGGCTGATCTTCAACAATCCCGAGCGCCACAACGCCGTCTCGCTGGAGATGTGGGAGGCCGCGATCGGGATCATCGCCGATTTCCGAGCCGATCCGGAGGTGCGGGTCGTGGTGGTGCGCGGGGCCGGCGAAAAGTCCTTCGTCTCGGGCGCCGACATCTCGAAATTCGAGGATGAGCGCGCGCAGGAAGAGGCGGTGAAGCGCTATGAGGAGGCGACCGAGGGCACCTATAGCGCGCTCCGGGCCATCGAGAAGCCGACCATCGCGATGATCCAGGGCTATTGCATCGGCGGTGGCGCGAATCTCGCCGTCTGCTGCGACCTGCGCATCTGCAGCGAGACGGCGAAATTCGCCATCCCCGCCGCCAAGCTCGGCCTCGGCTACGGCTATGCCCGCATCCGGCGGCTGATGGAGGTGGTGCGGCCCTCCTTCGCCAAGGAGATCTTCTTCACGGCCCGCCAGTTCGACGCCGAGGAAGCGCGGACCATGGGGCTGGCCAACCGCATCGTCCCGCAGGCCGAGCTGGAGACCTATGTCACCGACTATGCCCGCACCATCGCCGGCAATGCGCCGCTGACGGTGACCGCGATCAAGCAGATCGTGAACGAGGCGCTGAAGGACGAGGCGGAGCGCGATCTCGCCCTCTGCGACAGGCTGGTGAAAGCCTGCTTCGACAGCGAGGACTATGCCGAGGGCCGGCGCGCCTTCGCCGAGAAGCGCAAGCCGAACTTCAAGGGACGCTGAGCGAGGAAACGACGATGTCCGACAGCGCCGAGACGCAAGCCCTGCCTACGATCCTTTACGACGTTGCGGACGGCATCGCGACGGTCACCTTCAACCGCCCCGACGCGCGCAACGCCTTCACCTTCGAGATGTATGAGCGGCTCATCGAGATTTGCGAGACGGTGAATGCCGACCTCTCGATCCGGGCCATGATCCTCACCGGCGCGGGCGGGCGCGCCTTCGCCGCCGGCACCGACATCGCGCAGTTCCGCAGTTTCAGCACTCCGGAAGACGCGCTCGGATACGAGGCGCGCATCGACCGCGTGCTGGGCGCGCTGGAGACCTGCCGCGCCCCGACCATCGCGGCGATCGCCGGTGCCTGCACCGGAGGGGGAGCGGCGATCGCCGGCTGCTGCGACCTGCGCATCGCGGCGAGCAATTCCAGGTTCGGCTTCCCGATCGCGCGCACGCTCGGCAACTGCCTGTCGATGTCGAACTATGCCCGCTTCGCCGAGCTGCTCGGGACCGCGCGGCTGAAGGAGCTGATCTTCACGGCGCGGCTGTTCGAGGCGCAGGAGGCGCTCGCGATCGGGCTCGTCAGCGAAGTCGTGGCCGAGCCTGCCGAAATCATGGCGCGCGCGCAGGAGCTGGCGCGCCTCGTCGCCGGGCATGCGCCGCTGACCCTGCAGGCGACGAAGCAGGCGCTGCGCCGCCTCAGGCCCGCGATCCCGCGCGACGACGGCGATCGCCTGATCCTGATGTGCTACATGAGCGACGATTTCAAGGAAGGCATGAATGCCTTCCTCGAGAAGCGCGCGCCGCAGTTTTCAGGGCGGCATCCATAGCGCGGTCAGCCGGCGGAACTCTCGGAAACCAGGTAGTCCATCCGCGAGATCACTGCCTTGAGCGTCCGGATCGCCGCGTGCACGGCAGATGTCTGCCCGGCCTCCCAGAAGGTCGAGAACAGGCGGCCGGGCTCGACCTGCGGCTGCGTGTTCAGGACGAGCAGGACGCCCTGTTGCAGCTGCGTCTCGATCATCTTCAGCGGCAGCAGGCCAACGCCCACGCCCGACGCGACGAGATGGGCGACGACGGTGACGCTGGTGCAGAGATCGAGCCTTGCCGGCTCGAACCCGGCGCTGGAGAACCAGTCGACGATCTGGCGGTACATCGCCGAGGGTGGCGGATTGGAGATGATCGGCACGCTGCGCAAGTCGGCGGGCCGCACCCGCCCCTCCAGACCCCAGCGCGGCGACGCCGTCCAGACCGTCGGCTGCGCCCCGAGCGGCAGCATCCGCAAACCCGCCTGGCCGACCGGATTGACCAGGAAGGCGAGGTCGAGGCGATGCGCGCCCATGTCCCGTTCGAGGGCCGAGCTGGTGGCCACGTAGAGCTCGGCCTTGAGGGCCGGATAATCCTGGCGCAGCGCCTCGAGGAACGGCGCGAGGCAGACCATGGCGACGCCCTCGGCGAAACCGATGCGGATCGTCCCGCTGACCTCGACGGTGCGCTCCTCGCGGATCTTCCCGACTTCAGCGAGAATGACATGGGCGCGCTCGAGCAGGTCGACGCCGGCATCGGTGATCCGCAGGCCACGCCCTGCCCGCTCGAAGAGATCGCGCCCGAGGCTCTGCTCGAGTTCCTTGATCCTGAGCGAGATCGTCGGTTGCGCCAGGTTGAGCTGGCGCGCCGCGAGCTGGACCGAACCGAGCTGGGAGACCCAATAGAAGGCATCGAGCTGAGCGAGCGTCAGGCGCATAATTCAGGAATCCTGATGAGTTAGCCAGCAGATAATCAAATTGGATTGATCTTCGCAAAGCTGCTTAAGGGATCGGCGTTCCTCAAGGTTCGCCAGATACCGGATTTCATGCTGTCAGCTCCCCCCAAGATCGCCCGCATCGACGGCTACGAGATCGCCTGCCAGCTGCGGGAGCCGATCGGCAATTCCCGCCAGATGTTCGACCGGCGCAGCGCGCTCCTGATCGCCGTCACGAGCGAATGCGGCGCCACGGGCTGGGGCGAGACCTGGGCCTATCCGGCAGCGGCCACTGCCCTGATCCGCGAGATTTTTGCGCCGCATCTGCTCGGCCAGCCGGCGGATTGCCCGCGCGCCAACTGGCACCGGATGAATGCCGGGCTCGGCTATGACCGCCGCGGCATCTCGACCATGGCGATGGGTGGGCTCGACGTGGCGCTCTGGGACCTCGCCGGGACGATCGCGGACAAGCCCGTGCACGCGCTGCTCGGCGGCAAGCTGCGCAGCGCGATTCCCGCCTATGTCAGCGGCCCGTTCATGAAGCCCGGCCAGGATCCCTACCGCGACTTCGACGCGGACATCGCCGGCTATCTCGACGCCGGCTTTCGCGCGATCAAGGTGCGGATGGGCACCGAGCCGCGCCAGGACGGCGCGACCGCCCAGCGCATCCGCAAGCTGATCGGCGCCGAGATGCCGCTGATGATCGACCTGAATGAGGGCTTCAGCGTCGAGGGCGCGCTGGCGGTCGGCCGGCGTCTCGCCGAAGTCGACCCGGTCTGGCTCGAGGAGCCGATCGCCTATGACGACCTGCCCGGCTACAGCCGC
This sequence comes from Allobosea sp., assembly GCF_051860145.1. Taxonomy (GTDB): domain Bacteria; phylum Pseudomonadota; class Alphaproteobacteria; order Rhizobiales; family Beijerinckiaceae; genus Allobosea. The sequence goes on from NZ_JBHYEM010000001.1 coordinate 510,700, forward strand.
CTGGCCTCGGCGCTGCCGGTCGCGCTCGCCGGCGGCGAGGCGCTGTTCGGCCTGCGCGCCTTCCGCGACTATCTCGCCGCCGGGGTCTTCGATTTCGTCCAGCCCGATCTCGGGCTCTGCGGCGGCCTGAGCGAGGGCATGCGCATCTCAGCCTTGTGCGACGCCTTCGACACCGCGCTGGTGCCGCATGTCTGGGGCTCGATCGTGAACTTCCAGGCTTCGCTGCATTTCGCCGCCTGCCTGCCGGAGCGTCGCGGCCGGCTGCGCTTCCCGCTGTTCGAATACGACCCGTCCGAGAACCCGCTGCGCAGCGCCTTCGGCAGCCATCCGCTCGATGCGTCAGGCGCCGTCGCGGTGCCGGATGCACCGGGCCTCGGCCTCGACCTCACGCCCGAAAGGCTCGCGCCCTTCGTGACCCGGCATTGGACGACCGAATAACCGCAACGGCCGGGCCAACCGGCCTCCAAACACCAGAGGAGACGACCATGAAGCTCAATTCCATCCTGCGGCTGGCGCTGGTGAGCGGCCTGTGCCTGGGCATCGCGCAGCAGGCCGCGGCGCAATCGGCGAAGGTCCTGAATCTCGGCTTCGTCGGGCGTTCGACGGCGCCGGAAGGCATCGCGATGCAGGCCTTCGCCGACGAGATCAAGGCCAAGACCAATGGCCGGATCGAGATCCGTCTCCATCCCGGCGGCGCGCTCGGCGGCGACCGCGAAGTGCTGGAAGGCCTCCAGCTCGGCACCGTCGACCTCACGGTGCCCTCGACCTCGGTGATCGCGAATTTCGTGCCCGAGGTCCAGGTCTTCGACATCCCCTTCCTGTTCCGCGACTTCGACCATGCCCAGGCGGTGCTCGACGGCCCGGTCGGCCAGGAGATGCTGGCGAAGTTCAAGGCCAAGGGCCTGCAGGGCCTCGCCTTTGGCGGCATCGGCTTTCGCCAGCTGACCAATAGCCGCCGGCCGGTCAACGGCCCGGAGGACGTCAAGGGCCTCAAGATCCGGACTCAGGAGAACCAGATCCATCTCCAGGTCTGGCGGGCGCTCGGCGCGCTGCCGACGCCGATGGCGCTGCCGGAGGTGTTCACGGCCCTGCAGCAGGGCGTGGTCGACGGGCAGGAGAACCCGATCGGCGCGATCCTCAACAACAAGTTCGGCCAGGTCCAGAAATACCTGACCCTGACCAACCATGCCTTCACGCCGGTCGGCTTCGTCATGGCCCCGCGCGCCTTCGAGGCGCTCTCGGCCGACGACCAGAAGCTCTTCCTCGAAGCGGCGCGGCGCGCCATGCAGATCTGCAAGGAGGAGGTCGCGAAGGTCGAGAAGACCGGCGTCGACGCCTTGCGGCAGCAGGGCCTCCAGGTCGTCGAGAAGGTCGACACCGCCAAGTTCCAGGAGATGCTGAAGGGCGCCTTCACCGAGCTCGGCAAGCGCTTCGGCGAGGCGACGCTGGCCCGCATCCGGGACCAGAAATGAGGACGCAGTCGAACAGGGCCGTCGCGCTGCTGCTGCGCACCGAGCGTCTCGTCACCGAAGCGAGCCTCGCCGCCGCCTGCCTGATGCTGACGGCGGCGGCCTGCTCCGGCCTGTTCCAGGTGGTGACGCGGTTCGTGCTGCACGAGCCGGCGACCTGGTCGGAGCCGCTGATCCGGATGCTGCTGATCTGGATGACCTATCTCGGCCTGGCCGCGGCGATCCGCGCCGGCTCGCTGATCTCGGTCGACCTGCTCTACCGGCTGGCGCGGGGCCGGCAGCGCCGGCTGCTGGAAGGGGCGATCGCGCTGGCGACGCTGACCCTGCTCGGGATCCTGTTCTGGTTCGGCTGGGATCTCGTCGCGCGCGTCCGCTTCCAGAACCTGGCCGGGCTCGAGATCCCGATCAGCTACGCCTATGCCGCGATCCCGACGGGCGCGGCGCTCTCCATGCTCGCCGTGATCGCGCAGTTCTTCGATCCGCGGCGCAACGAACTCGACACGGCCGTCTAGAGCCGGATGCTTTCAGGTGGGACCGCACGGCGATCCACCTGAAAGCTGAATCCGTCTCTCCCCCATAAGTTGGAGCCGGATCAATGCGAAAAACCGGCTCCCACTTTTTCGCATCCTGCTCTGAGGAAGCAACGTCATGACCGCGACCATGCTCGTGACCATGTGCACGCTGTTCATGCTCTCCGTCCCGGTCGCGATCGCGGTCGGGCTGGCGGCGGTGGCGGGGCTGGGCCTGTTCACCTCGCTGCCGCTGGTGCTCGTCGCGCAGCAGGCCTTCGCGGCGCTCGACAAGTTCCCGCTCGCGGCCGTGCCGTTCTTCATCCTCGCCGGCAACCTGATGGGCGAGGGCGGGATCTCGCGCCGGCTCGTCGATTTCGCCAAGAGCCTGGTCGGCGGCGTGCAGGGCGGGCTCGCCTGCACCTGCATCCTGACCTGCATGATTTTCGCGGCAGTGTCCGGCTCCAGCGTCGCGACCACCTTCGCGATCGGCGCGATCCTGATCCCCGCCATGGTCAAGCACGGCTATCCGATCTCCTTTGCCGCCTCGCTGCAGGCGAGCGCGGCGGAACTCGGCGTGATCATCCCGCCCTCGATCCCGATGATCCTCTACGGCGTCGCGGCCGAGGTCTCGATCGGCGAGCTCTTCGTCGCCGGGTTCGGGCCGGGCATCCTGGTCAGCGCCGCGCTGATGGTCTCGGTCTGGGTCTGGTGCCGCATCCGCGGCTACGGCAAGAACGACAAGGAAGGCCGGATGGCGGTCGGCGCCGCGACCAAGGATGCGGCGCTGGCGCTGATGATGCCGGTGATCATCCTGGGCGGCATCTATGGCGGCGTCTTCACGCCGACCGAGGCCTCGATCGTCGCGGTGTTCTATGCACTGGTCGTCAGCTGCTTCATCTATCGCGAACTCGACCTCGCGACCGTCATCGCTATCCTGCGCAAATCCGTCGTCTCGTCATCGGTGATCATGATGATCATCGCGATGGCCGGTCTGTTCAGCTTCCTGCTGACGCGCGCCGGCGTTCCGGCCCAGATCGGCGCCTATATCATCGCGAGCTTCGACAGCGGCTGGTCGTTCCTGCTGGCGGTGAACGCGTTCCTGTTCGTCATCGGCATGTTCATCGAGACTTCGGCGGCGATTATCGTGCTCGCCCCGATCCTCGCGCCGGTGGCGGCGAGCTTCGGCATCGACCCGGTGCATTTCGGCATGGTGATGGTGGTCAATCTGGCGCTCGGCATGATCACGCCGCCCTTCGGCGTGAACCTCTTCGCCGCCTGCGCCGTGGCGCGCATCTCGCTCGACCGCATGACACGCTCGCTATTGCCCTTCATCGGCATCGTGCTCGTGTGCCTGATGATCATCACCTATGTGCCGTGGATCTCGCTCGCGCTGAGAGATCTCGTCTACAGGTAGCGGCGACCGGCACGGCGCCGGGCCAGGTCCATGGCCACGCTGCGCGCAGCGGCCATGGACCCCAGCGCTCGCATCAGGGGCAGTTATAGCCGTTCCCGCCGTCTGGCAGGCAGCGCGATCCATTGGGCAGGTTCAGCGCGCCCGAGCGATCCCGGCTGACATAGGCGCCGTTCGGCAGCGTGAAGCCGCCCGAGCGGTCGACGGCGACGCGCGTTCCATCGGGAAGGACCAGGCCGCCGGCCCCGTCATTGGCGATATGCTTCGCATCCCTGGCGCCGGGGCCCGGGCCCACATTCTGAGTCGGGGTGGCGATTCGCTGCGATCCGACACAGCCGGAGACCAGGATGACCAGGCCAGCCGCGCCGGCGACACCAACAATGCTTCTCATATCTCGACCCTCTAAAATATCCCGCTCCGCCGCAAGCCCGCGTCAGGCTGGAGCCACAATTCCGGACGCAGTGAATTCGGCGAGGCTGACCGATCGCAGCCGCTTCGGCAAGGCGGCAGCGCGCCGGGGGGGCGGGCTTCAGATCGGGCGCTCGCCGAACAGCCTGAGATTGACGGCACGCGGCTTGTCTGCATCGGCCGGCGTCGCCGCGATGAACGAGCTCTTGCCGCCCGCCAGTTCCACGGGCAGCAGCATGACCCGGATGAAGACGTTGACGCCGCCGCTGATATTGCTGCCGACGACGGTCTCGTGCCCGGTCTCGAACCAGGCGCCCCCTGCCCCGATCCGGTCGAGATCGTCTCCGACCTCCGCGATCAGCAGGCCGCTTTCCAGCCGGCGAATGCCCGGGCCGCGATGGCGATGGGCGGGCGTGCGGGCGCCGGCCTGGGATTCGACCCTGTCGGCGCGCAGCATGTGCTCGCCCTCGCCGAGAACCGCGAGGCGGGACAGGACCGGCGACAGGCCGTCCTCGATACGCGGCGGCGCCGCGCCGGGCGCGATCTCGTAGAGCCAGGCGCCTCCGGAGCTCGTGACGGCCTCACCGCCCGCGGCGAAGGCGCCATCGCCGGCCGCGACAGTCGCTCCCGCCACCGTCGCGTCGCCGCCCGCCGCATAGGCGAAGGCATGGCCGGCGGCCGCGACCACACAGCTCTTCCCGGCGCCGAGATCATAGACGGAGATCCGCCATTGCTGCCTGCTCATTGCCTTGCCTCCGGCTGAATCCTGCTGCGCTGGCGATCGCTCGGGTTATGGCTCACGCGGCCTTTGCCTGGCCGATCACCGCCTCGAGGATCGGGCTTCCCGGCTCGATGAACTCGCTCAGGATGTCGAAATGCCCCCAACGCGGCAGGGTGTGAACCTCCGGGTTCAGGCCGCTGCGATGAAGGTGATGGGAGTAGCGGTAGGTCTGGTCGATCCAGTGCCAGGGCTCGAGGCCGCCGACGAAGAGCCCGGTCGGGCATCGGGCGAAGACCGGGCGGCGCTCGACATCGCGACGCAGCGCGACCTCTTCCGTCAGGCGGACCTCGGCATTGACGCTGGTGCCGATCACCGGGCGCGGATCATAGATGCCGCTGATCAGCACCGCGCCGGTGATGAAGGAGGGATCGACGCCCTCGGCGGACCAGTCATGGGCCATGCATTCGGCGACGAGATGCGCGCCGGCCGAATGGCCCGAGAGGCTGACGCGCCGGGGATCTCCGCCGAAGCCGGCCGCCTCGCGGCGCAGCCAGCCGACCGCCGCGAGGGCCGATTCGGCCACCCCGTCGAGGGTCGAGCCCGGGCAGAGCTCGTAATTGGCCACGATGGTCGTGATGCCGGCGGCGACCAGCGGCTCGGCCAAAAAGGCAAAGTTCTGCTTGTCCTGAGCGCGCCAGTAGCCGCCGTGAAAGAAGACATGGACGGGAGCCGGGCCAGCCTCGCCCGCGCTCGCCGGGTAGATGTCGAGCTTGCGAAGGGGATGGTCGCCATAGGCCAGGTCGGCATGGCGCGCGAGCCGCGCCAGCGCCCCGGCATTGACCGCGTTCCGGCTCGCCTGCGCATCCTTGAAATTCGGGAAGGCGGCCTGCGGATTATACTGGAATTCATGCTCCTCCGGCGTGAGCGTCGACCAAAGCGGCTGATCTGGAGGCATGTCGGCCTTCTTTCGTTGGGATGCGATCGGGCTGGGTCAGCTGGCGAGGCGCGCCAGCGCCGAACTGCGGAGCTTCGACAGCGTGCTGCGCACGGAGAGGGCTTCCGGATCGGTCACCAGCTCGATCAGCGCGCTGCCCTCGGCGCCAAGCGCGCGGGAGAGCGCCGAGGCGAAATCGCCCGTCGCCTCGACGCGCTCGGCGCTGAGCCCATAGGCCCTGGCGAGGGCGACGAAATCCGGATTGGTCAGCGCGGTGCCGCTCTCGCGGGCCGGATAATTGCGCTCCTGATGCATGCGGATGGTGCCGTACATGCCGTTATTGACCACGATGAACAGGATCTTGAGGCGATGGCGGGCGGCCGTCGCCAGTTCCTGCCCGTTCATCAGGAAGCAGCCATCGCCGGCGACCGAGACGACCTGTCTGTCCGGAAATGTCAGCTTCGCGGCGATCGCCGCCGGCACGCCATAGCCCATCGCGCCCGATGTCGGCGCAAGCTGCGTGCGGTAGTCGGTGAAATGCCAGTGGCGATGCAGCCAGCCGGTATAGTTCCCGGCGCCCGAACAGACGATCGTCGTGTCCGGCAGCGCGGCGCGGAGCTGCGCGATCACCTCGCCGAGATTGACGCCGCCCGGCTGCGGCAAGGGCGCAAGGCTCGCCTCGTAATCGGCCCGGCAGGCCTGCGCCCACTCGGCCCAGGGCTGCTCGGCCAGCGGCGCCTGGGCGGCAAGGCCCGCGACCACCGTCGCGGCCGCGGCATTGATCGGCAGCTCAGCCTGATAGACCCGGCCGAGCTCGTCGGGATCGGGATGGACATGAACGATGATCTTGCCCTCGGGCCGAGGCGGCGCGAGCAAAGTATAGCCCGCCGTCATCATCTCGCCGAAGCGCGGGCCGATCGCGATCACCAGATCGGCCTCGCCCAGCCGCTTCACCAGGCTCGGCTCGGCGCCGATGCCGAAATGGCCGACGAAGCAGGGCTCGTGGTTCGACAGGTAATCCTGGCAGCGCAGGGCCACCGCCACCGGCAGCCGGTTGCGATTGGCGAAACCGGCGAGATCGCGCCCGGCCTGGCTGGTCCAGCCGCCGCCACCGACGATGAGCAGCGGCCGTTTCGCCTCGCCGATCCGTTCCATGAGCGCGTCGATCTGATCCTGGCGCGGCGCCGCAGGAATCGGTTCGGCGCGGCGTCCGAGATCGATCCGGCCCTCGACGAGATCGGTCAACATGTCCTCCGGCAGCGAGAGCACGACCGGCCCCGGTCGGCCGGCCATCGCCGTCTGGAAGGCGCGATGCAGATATTCCGGAATGCGCGCGGCATCGTCGATCTCGGCCGTCCATTTCGCCAGAGGCCCGAACATGGCGCGGAAATCGACCTCCTGGAAACCCTCGCGATCGCGGAACTCGCGCCCGACCTGGCCGATGAACAGGATCATCGGGGTCGAGTCCTGGAAGGCGGTATGAACGCCGATCGAGGCGTTGGTCGCGCCCGGGCCGCGCGTCACGAAGCAGATGCCCGGCCGGCCGGTCAGCTTGCCATGGGCCTCCGCCATATTGGCGGCGCCGCCTTCCTGGCGGCAGACCACCAGCCTGATCTCGTCTCCGGCGTCATGGAGCGCATCGAGCACCGCGATATAGCTCTCGCCGGGCACGCAGAAGACGTGATCGACGCCCTGCAGCTTGAGGCAGTCGACCAGAATCTGTCCGCCTGTCCGGCCCGCTTGCTGCGTCATGGCGCATGTCCTCGCTATTGGTTCATGTCGCCAGGCGACTTCAGACCAATATCACCCAACCTCAACCAATAGCCAACCGTTTCTTGACCGGCGACCGTGAAGGGCGATCGCTTTTGAACAATCAAATCAGATGATGTATCGATAGGCGGCATTGGCAGGACCAAATCAGACCAACATGCTCGAGAATCTGGCCAAATACCCGGACGAGACCAGCACGCGGCTCAAATCGGATTCCGACAGCCAGGCCATCTATCAGAGCCTGCGGAGCTCGATCGTCGAGGGACGGCTGCGCTCGGGCACGCGGCTGCCGACCGAGCGGGCGCTCGCCTCGCGCTTCGGGGCCGCGCGCAACACCGTGCGCAAGACGATGAACCAGCTCGTCGACGAGGGCCTGATCATCCGCCATGTCGGCCGCGGCACCTTCGTCGCGCGCGATCATGCGAAGGGCGTCGCGAGTGCCGTGGACGAAGCGCAGTTCAGTCTCGGTGAGCTGCTCGAGGCCCGGCTGATGTTCGAGCCGATGCTGGCGGAGCTGGTGGCGGAGCGGGCGAGCAGCGAAGACCTCGCCGGATTGTCGGCCTATCTGGAGGCGCTGCGCAACGCCGCGACCTGGACGGAATTCAAGGAAGCCAAATACGCGCTCCACCTCGCCATCGTGCGCGCCTCGCGCAACAGCTTCCTGATCTCGGTCTTCGAGACCATCATCGCGTCGCGCCGCAAGGCCGGCTGGGGCCGGCCGGGCGGCCATCCCTTGCCGATCAGCGCCGTGCGCGAAGCCGCGGCGCGCGACAATGCCGCGATCGTCGAGGCTCTCAGGAAGCGCGACGCCACCGCGGCCCGCGAGCTGATCAGCACCTATCTGCTGCGCACGCTGATGTCGGTCAGCGACAGCTGAAGACGGCCACTGCGGCTGTCAGCGCTGGTCCATCCGCCGCTGCAGGCCCCGGCCGACCAGCATCAGCGCCAGCGCCGTGATCAGGATCGCCAGGCCCGGAAAGGCCGACATCCAGGGCGCGAGCAGAATGTAGTCCTTGCCCTGCTGCAGGATGGCGCCCCAGTCCGGCGTCGGCGGCTGCACGCCCAGGCCGAGGAAACCCAACGCCGCCTGGATCTGCAGCACCAGCGGAAACAGCACCATGCATTGCACCAGGACCAGCGGCAGAACGTTGCGCGTGACGTGGTGGAACAGGATCCAGGGCTCGGACAGGCCGAGGCTGCGCGCCGCCTCGACATAGGTCAGCCCGGCCTCCGCCATGGCGCCCGAACGGGCGATGCGGAAGAAGACGGGGACATAGACCACCGTCAGGGCGAAGACGAGGTTGAGCGTTTTCGGGCCGAGGATGCCGGTCACCATCACGCCGAGGATGATCGGCGGGAAACTGAGGATCACGTCGATCAGGCGGCCGAGCAGCATGTCGACGCGCCCGCCCACGAAGCCGGACAGGAGGCCGAAGCCGCCGCCGATCAGCGCCGCCGCGACCAACGCCGAGGCGCAGATCGAGAGCGTGATGCGGGCGCCGTAGACGATGCGAGCGAAGACATCGCGGCCGACATCGTCGGTGCCGAACAGATGCTGGGCGGAGGGCGCCTCCATCGCCTTGTCGACATTGATCGCCACCGGCGAATGGGCGGTGAACAGGCCGGGGAACAGCACGACCAGCAGCACGAAGACGGCGATGACGAGGCCGAAGGCGAGATCCGGCTCGCGGCGGGCGCGCTTTGCGAGTCGCGCCAGGCGGCCGGGATGGGAGGATGCGATGGAGGAGACGCTCATGACGGGCCTAGCTCAGCCGGACGCGCGGATCGATGATCCGGTAGAAGAGATCGACGGCGAGGTTGGTCAGCATGGCGATGACCACGACGACCAGCAGGCCGGCCTGCAAGACGGGGTAGTCGCGCGTCTCGATCGAGGAGAGGAGGAGCCTGCCGAGACCTGGCAGCGCGAACAGGCTCTCGATGATGACCGCCCCGCCGAGGATCTGGATCAGGATCAGGCCCATGAAGGTGATCAGCGGGATCGCGATATTGCGCAGCAGGTGCTTGAAGAAGACCGTCCGCGTCGGCACGCCCTTGGCGATCGCGGTGCGCACATAATCCTCGCCAAAGGCCGAGACGACGCTCTGTCGGACGAACTGGCTATAGGCGGCCGCCTGCAGCAGCGCGAGGCTCAGGACAGGCAGCGCCATGATCGACAGGTTGTCGGCGAGCGACTCGGTGGGCGGCACATACATCAGCGGCGGCGACCAGTCGAAGGCGGCAGAGACCCCGACGAGCAGCATCAGGCCGAACCAGAAGACCGGCGCCGCGAGGCCGAGCAGGTTGAAGGTCTGGATGGCGCGGTCGAGCGGCCGGCCCTCGTAGATGCCGGCGAGAACGCCGAGCGGCACGCCGATCAGCGTGGCGAGCGCGAGCGTCGCGAAGGCGAGCTGCAAGGTCACGCCGAGCGCCGACCCGATCATGCCGAGCACCGGCTGGCCGCGGGTCCAGCTCGTGCCGAAATCCGCCGTGAAGACACGGGCGAGCCAGCCGAGATATTGCTGCCAGACGGGCTGGTCGAGGCCGAAGAACTCGCGCAGCGCCCTGGCCGCGACCGGATCGCTGGTCTGGCCGAGCATCTGGCCGACGACGTCGCCCGGCACGGAGCGCACCAGGAGGAAGACGATGACGGACGCGAGGATCGCGGTCACGACCGAAGCTGCCAGCCTTTTTGCGAGATAAGCGCCCATCGCACCTTGCGGCTTTCAGAAAGAGGTCCGCGCGAAGCGATCATCGCTCCGCGCCGGGACTGCGTGCGGCGCGCATGGCGCCGCACGCGATTGGAAAATCAGGCCAGCCAGGTCCGCGCCAGGCCGTAATACCAGCCGGTCGGATGCTGGTCGTAGTTGCGGACCTTCTCGCTCCTGACGACGATATGGTCGGCGGAGAACAGCATGATGGTCGGCACGCTTTGCGCCATCGCCTGCTGGTAGCGCGCATAGATCTCGCGGCGCTTGGCCGGATCGTTCTCGACCCGGCCCTCGTCGAGCAGGGCGCTGGCCGCTTCGTTCTTCCAGTTCCGGAAATCCGCGCCCTCCGGCGCCTTGTGGAAGTGGCGGTAGAACAGGAGGTTCGGATCGGGGACGGTCGCCCAGTCGTTGAAGGTGAAGCCCATCTGCTTCGACTGGAAGTTCTTGACCCAGACGCCGAGCTCGACGCGCTGGATGGCGAGCCTGATGCCGATCTTGGCGAGCTGCTCGCGCAAGGTGACGGCGGCGGCGTCCATCCAGTCATAGCCGATGATCGAGGTCAGGGTCAGGTCGAAGCCGTTGGGGTGTCCGGCTTCCTCCAGCAGCTTCCTGGCCGCGGCGATATCGAGCTTCTGGTTCGGCAGCTTGTCGAGCGGCACGCCCCAGCTCTCCTGCATGCCGGCGACCATGGTGCCGATCACCTTGCCGAGCCCGCCGATCGAAGCGCGCATGATCTCGTCCTTGTCGACGGCGAGCGCGATGGCGCGGCGCACCCGCTCGTCGTCGAGCGGCTTCAGCTCGGCGCCGAGGTCGATCGCCTTCTGGTTGAACGAGGGCTTGCGCTCGATCACGAGGCCGGCGACGCCCTCGACCTGCTTGACGTCCTGCGGACGGGTCAGGGTCGCGATGTCGATGCGCTTGTTGCGCAGGCCTACCAGGAGGCTCGCGGCATTCGGCACGAAGACGAAGTTGATCTTGTCGAGATAGGGAACGCCGGGCTCCCAGTAATCGCCATTGCGCGCCAGCGTGACATTGCTGTTCGGCTTGAACTCCGTGAGCTTGAACGGGCCGGTGCCGACGCTCGCCTGGTTGAGCTTCGTCTTGGCGTCGGCGGCGTCGAAATAGCCGGCCGGGACGACGCCGCCATATTTGTTGCCGAGCGTCATCGGCAGCGCGGCGTTGGGCGCCGAGATGGTGATCTTGACGGTCGCGTCGTCCGTCGCCTCGACCGAGGTGATCATGGCGAAGTCGCCGGCGCCCGGCGAGCCGTTCTTCGGGTCGCGGATATAGTTGTAGCTATAGGCGACGTCCTTGGCGGTCATCGGCTGGCCGGTGTGGAACTTCACGCCCTTGCGCAGGCGCACGGTGTAGACGAGCCGGTCGGACGAGAGATCGAAGCCCTCCGCAAGCAGTGGCATGGGCTGGCCGTCCGGGCTTTCATAGAAGAGGCCCTGATAGATCAGCACGGTCAGACGGATCCGGGCATCGGCGGCCTGGTGGAACGGATCGAGGCCGGGAGGCTCGACCAGGAGGCCCATATTGAGGGTGCCGCCCGATTTCGCGCCGTCGGCCTTCGGCCCATAGAGCTCGGCCGCCCTGGCGGGCCCGACGATCGCTGCCGCAGCGGCGAGACCGCCGAAGGCCAGCAGCGTACGCCGGTCGATCAGGTCAAAAAAATCGGAACTGGACATGGTCTTCTCCCCTTCATTTGGGCTCCGCTCCCCGGAGCCGGATTCAGTCGCGATAGGCCACGATCATCTCGATCTCGACCGCCGCGTCGCGCGGCAGCTCGGCGACACCGACGGCGGAACGCGCATGGCGGCCCGCCTCTCCAAAGATCTCGCCGAGCAGGTCGGAGGCGGCGTCCAGCACTTTCGGCTGGTCGTTGAAGCCCGGAGCCGAGGCGACGAAGCCGGTGACCTTGAGGATACGCTCGATCCGGTCGAGGGAACCGAGCGCCTGCTTCAGACAGGCGAGCCCCTGCAGGATGCAGATCCGCGCTTCCCCGCGCGCCGCCTCGAGCGAAACGGCGCCGCCCGCCTTGCCGCGCAGCTTCACCTCGCCATCGACCTTCGGCAATTGCCCGGCGAGATAGGCGACGCCGCCATGCAGTGTCACCGGCACATAGTTGAAGGAGGGCGATGCGGCGTCCGGCAAGACGAGGCCGAGTTCGCTCAGGCGTTGCTCAATCATGGGCGTGCTCCAATTCAGGAACCAGAAGGCTGCGGACGAGGCCGCCGAGATCATGGCGGGCGACAAAGCCGGTCGCGGCGGCAAGCCGGCTGCCGTCGATCAGCGGAAACAGCAGCGCCGGCTCGACGCGATCGAGCGTGATGCGCGACTCGGGCTTCAAGCGCCGCACTTCGGCGATGAGCTCACTGACACTCGCCTCGAAACCCTTGAGATTATAGACCGGCTCCAGCCGGCCGGCATGGCCGAGCACCGCCAGGACGGCATCGGCGACATCGGCGACATGCATCAGGTCGACCGGCCGGTCGTGGAACGCCACGCGCGTCTCACGACCCCCCTGCGCCGCCGCGAAAACATCGGCGATGGCGCTGGCGGCGCCTTGATACCAGAGGCCATGCCCCAGGATCAGCGGCAGGCGCAGCCCGACAATGTCGATGCCGTGCCGGCGCGCCTGGAAGGCCGAGAGCGCCTCCGCCATCTGCTTGGTCAGCCCATAGACGGTGGTCGGCGCGGAGCGGTCGTCCTCGTCGACGCGGGCATCGCCATAGTCGAAAGCCGGACCGTAGACGACGGTCGAGCTGGTCCAGACGATGCGGCTCACCCCGGCCGCGCAGGCGGCGTCGATGAGCTTGCCATGGCCGGAGACATTGACGGCGAAAGCAGCGTCCGCCTCGGCCTCGCCGGAGCGCATCAGACCGAGCCTGCCGACGCCATGCGCCACGCAGGATACGACCAACTCCGGCCCGAACCGGCCGAAGGCCGCGGCGAGCGCCTCCCTGTCCTCGATCGAGCCTTCGACCTCGTCATAGAGGCCGGAGAGGTCGGCGAGCCTGTCCTCAGCCATGGCCGGGCCGAACAGGACGGGGCGATACCCGGAACGGACCAGCGCGCGCACGACATGCGAGCCGACGAAGCCGCGACCGCCGGCCACCAGAACGCCGCGAGCCGGCATGTCAGAGGGTGAGGTCGTCACGGATGCAGGCTTTCCAATGGCCGGGCGCCGTCTCGCGCAGCGGCGGAACGGCTTCGGCACAGTCGGACAGGGCGAAGGGGCAGCGCGTCCGGAAGACGCAGCCGGATGGCGGCGCGCTGGGGCTCGGAATCTCTCCCTTCAGGACGATGCGCTCGCCGGCCGGCCGCGCGCCCGGCGCCGCGTGCATCAGCGCCGCGCTATAGGGATGGGCCGGCCGCGCGAACAGGGCCGCGCTCGGCGCAAGCTCCATGACGCGGCCGAGATAGAGCACCATCACCCGGTCGGAAATGACCTCGACCACCGACAGGTCATGGCTGATGAACATCAGCGTCAGCGAGAGATCGCGCTGCAAATCCTGCAGGAGGTTGAGCACCTCCGCCTGGATCGAGACGTCGAGCGCCGAGACCGGCTCGTCGGCGACGATGAAGCCCGGCTTCGACGCAAGCGCACGGGCGATCGCCACGCGCTGCCTCTGACCGCCGGAGAAGGCGCGGGGATAGCGCCCGAGATGCTCGCGCGTCAGGCCGACCCGCTCGATCAGAGCCGCCGCCTCGTCGGCCGCCTCCGCCTTGCCGAGGCCGCGATGCAGCCGGATCGGCTCGGCCAGCATGTCGGCGATGGTCATCCGCCGGTTGAGGCTGGCGAAGGGATCCTGGAAGATCATCTGCATGTGGCGGCGAAAGCGCCGGTGCTCGCGCGGCGACAGCGCGCCGAGCTCCTGGCCGGCATAGGCCACCTCGCCCGCCGTCGGCTCCAGCAGGCGCAGCACCAGCCGGCCGATGGTCGACTTGCCCGAGCCGGATTCGCCGACGATGCCGAGCACCTCGCCCTTGTCGAGCGTGAACGAGACGTCCTCGACGGCGCGGACAACGGGATGGGCGCCGAAATGCTTGGTCAGGCCGGCCACCTTCAGCAGGGGCTGGCCGCTGTTCCGATCGGCGAGGGTTTTGACGCTCGCCTGTGTCACGATGCCAGTTCCCGCCAGCGGAAGCAGCGGCTGACATGGTCCTCCGCGACGCTCTCGAGTTCCGGCACCGCCTCGGCACATTCGGGAACCGCCAGCCTGCAGCGCGGATGAAACCGGCAGCCGCGAGGCGGATCGAGCGGGCTCGGCAGGGCGCCCGGGATGGGCACGAGCCGCGCGCCATGACCGGCGCCATGCGGCGTGCAGGCGAGCAGCGCCTTGGTATAGGGATGGCGCGGATGGGCCAACACCTCGGCCGCCGGCCCCTGCTCGACGATCTGGCTGGCATACATGACCGCGACCTGGTCGGCGATCTCCTCGACCAGTTTCAGGTCGTGGGTCACGAAGATCAGCGCCATGCCGCGCTCCTGCTGCAGGCGCTTCAGCAGGGCGATGATCTGGGCCTGGATGGTAACGTCGAGCGCCGTGGTCGGCTCATCGGCGATCAGCAGCGCCGGGTCGCAGGCGAGCGCGATCGCGATCATGACGCGCTGGCGCATGCCGCCCGAAAGCTGATGTGGAAACGCGTCGATCCGGCGCTCGGGATCGGTGATGCCGACATCGCGCAGCAGGTCGATCGCCATCCTGCGCGCGGTCCGGCGGTCGGCCTTCTGGTGGATGCGGATCGGCTCCGCGATCTGGTCGCCGATCGGGAAGACCGGATTGAGGCTCGACATCGGGTCCTGGAAGATCATGGCGATGTCGCGGCCGCGGACGCGTGCCATCTCCGCATCGGATGCCGCGATCAGATCGACGGGCCGGCCGTCGCGGCCCTGAAAGCGGATCCGCCCGCCCTCGACGCGGCCGCCGGTGCTGGCCGTGCGGCGGCCGAGCAGGCGCATCACCGTGAGCCCGGTCACCGACTTGCCCGAGCCGGATTCGCCGACGATCGCCAGCGTCTCGCCATGAGCGACCGACAAGGTCACGCCGTTTACGGCCTTCACGATGCCGGCGTCGGTGTAGAACCAGGTTTTCAGATCATCGATTTCGAGCACGGGCCGGCGCGCGGCCGGGCCGCTCCCATGACCGGCTTCAGCGGAGGGCATGGCGTTCGACCGCATCCCAGTCGACCTCGATGCCGAGGCCCGGCGCATCCGGAACCGTGATCAGGCCATCCACCGGCGTCAGCGCGTTCTTCAGGATGGAGTCGCGCAGCGGGTTGGCGCCGAGATCATACTCGACCAGCGTCGGCCGCGGAATGTTGTTGGCGTGCGGATAGACCGGCAGCGAGGCGACGAAATGGACTGCCGCCGCGAGCCCTATTCCGGTTCCCCAGACATGCGGCGACAGGCGCAGATGCTCCATCATCGCGAGCTGGGCGATCTGCCGCCCCTGCCAGAAGCCGCCGCAAAGCGAGAGGTCGGGCTGGACGACGTCGACGGCGCGCCGGTCGATCAGCCGCTTGAAGTCGAAGGCGGTGTAGAGCGCCTCGCCGGTCGCGATCGGCACCGGGCTCCAGCGCTGGAGGATCTCGTAGCCGGCGAAATCCTGCGGAGCCAGGGGCTCCTCGACCCAGCCGATCCTGTAGGGCGCAAGCCGCGCGATGCTCTCGCGCGCGAGATCGAGCGTGTAGTTCGAGTTGATGTCGACCAGGATCTCGACATCCGGGCCGAGGATGCGGCGCGTGGCAGCCACCCGCGCCTCGTCATTGGCCGGCGAAACGCCGATCTTGATCTTGACCGTGCGGTGGCCGGCTTTCGCCATGGCCTCGATCTGCGGCTCGAAATCGCGCTCGCTGTTCTCGGTCAGATAGCCGCCCGACGCATAAATCTGCACCCGCTCAGCTTGCTTTCCGCCGATCAGCCGGTGCACCGGCTGGCCAAGCGCCTTGCCGGCCGCGTCCTTGGCCGCCATGTCGATGCCGGAGATGCACCAGGTCATCGGCCCCTGCACGCCGAAATGATAATGACGCGCCAGCATCAGGGAGAAGGAGTGCTCGATATCGAGCACATTGGTTCCGATCAGATAGCCCTTCAGCAAAGGCAAGGTCGCGAGGTTCACCTGCGGCATGCCCCAGCATTCGCCGATGCCCTCGGTGCCGTCGGCGAGCCTGAGCCGAACCAGCGTCGTCGCCCGCGCGGTGGCGAGCGATTTCGACATTCCGTAGGCGCCGCCGGCAGGAAGCTGTGACTGCAGCGGAACAAACGAGATATCGTCGATCAGCATATACGCTCTCCGCCGCGTGCCGTGCCCGGCCAATACCGGATCAATTCGAGCCAATCATGAACCAATTTATCAGCCAGCGCAACAGCGGCCGCGGCCGCCATCGCCGGCTGGCGCGGCCGGTTTGCCCAGCCCGGGACGGCGCTCGTTCGACCCCCGGCCTGCGCCGGCGAGGCTTGTCGCGGCGGAAAACTTGATGAACCTGTGGTCGGGGCGCGCCGCGCGCCCGAACAGGTCGATCGCAAGAGGCTGCCCGCATGTTTCTCACCAACACGGATATGGTCGAACTGGTTGCGCTGAGACACCAATTGCACCGCAAGCCGGAGATCTCCGGCGAGGAGCGCGAGACGGCGCAAATGGTGGTCGACTTCCTCTCGCCGAGCGCGCCGGACCGGGTCGTCACCGGGCTGGGCGGCCATGGCGTGGCAGCGATCTACGAGGGGCGCGAGGCGGGGCCGACCGTGATGGTGCGCGCCGAGCTCGACGCCTTGCCGATCGAGGAGATCGCCGAGCTCGCGCATCGCTCGCAAGTGCCGGGCAGGGGCCATCTCTGCGGCCATGACGGGCATATGACGATTCTTGCCGCGCTGTCGCGCGGGCTCGGTCGCGCACGACCGCAGCGCGGCCGCGCCGTCCTCCTGTTCCAGCCGGCGGAGGAGACCGGCGCCGGGGCAGCCGCGGTGCTGGCAGACCCGAAATTCGCCGAGATCGCGCCCGACTACGCCTTCTCGCTGCACAACAAGCCGGGCCTGCCGCTCGGCTATATGGCGGTCTCCGAGGGCCCCGCGAACTGCGCCTCGCGCGGGCTGCGGATCGTGCTGAACGGCCGGACCTCACATGCCGCCACGCCGGAACATGCGATCTCGCCGATGCGGACGCTGTCGGCGCTGATGCCGGCGCTGACGGCGCTCGGCCGCGGCGGCACGCTCGATGCCGGCTATGCGCTGGTCACCATCACGCATGCGACGATGGGCGAGGCCGCCTTCGGCATCACGCCCGGCCGGGCCGAGATCTGGGCGACCCTGCGGACCCTGACCGACGCGCAGATGAGCGCGCTTTGCACCGGCGCCGAGACGCTGGTGCGAGACGCGGCGCGAGAGGCCGACCTTTCGGTCGAGACCGGCTATCACGACGTCTTCCACCATTGCGAGAACGATGCGGAGGCGGTGGCGCATCTGCGCCGCGCCATGGAGGACGAGAAGCTGCCGCACGGCCCGACCTCGCCGCAGCGCGGCTCGGAGGATTTCGGCCTGTTCGGCCGCCAGGCGAAATCGGCGATGTTTCTGCTCGGCTCCGGCGAGGACACGCCTCCCGTGCACAATCCCGATTTCGATTTTCCCGACGCCCTGATCGAGCCCGGCTCGCGCGTCTTCATGCGGACCTTGCGCAACCTGCTCGGCTGAGGGTCCGAACAACCTCCAACCTTGCGGAGACCATCAGCGCGTCGCAGCCCTCTACCTGCGGCGCTTGCAACATCGCGTCGCTGCAATTATGTGCATGTCACGTAATTAGCATGCTACATAAATTATCATGACATCCCGCCCAACGCTCGAGCTCGACTTCGTGACCGGGCTCTCGACCAGCAGCCGCAAGATGCAGACCGTCTTCGACAGCCTGCTCCGGCAGCGCGGGCTGACGCTCGCCAGGGCGCGGGCACTGGTCCAGATCTCCCGCAATCCCGGCATCAACCAGAGCGAGCTGGCGAAGATCCTGGCGATCGAAAGCCCGACCATGGTCCGGCTGCTCGACGGGATGGAGAAGCAGGACCTGATCCAGCGCGGCGCCAGCGCGGGAGACCGCCGGGCCAAGCAGCTCTCGCTGACCGAGACCGCCCGCAGCGAGGTCCAGCAGATCGAGGCGCTCTCGCGCGTCGTCGGCGGCTTCATGCTGCGCGGCGTCGACGAGGCGGATCTCGGCATCGCGCTGCGCGTGCTCGGCCGCGTCGTCGAGAATATCGAGGCCGCCATGGACGGCCATGTCCCGTCATGAGCGACCGCCCCTCCGACTCCGCACCGGCCACGCAACCGGCTCCCGCCTTGCCGCCGGCCGAGATCCCGCTGCTGCGCTCGGCCGCCTGCATCGCCGCCTCGCTCCTGCTCTGGACGACGCAGGGCCTGGGGATGAATTTCGTCGCCGCCAACACGACCCAGATCCAGGGTGCGCTCGGCGCGACGCTGACCGAGACGACCTGGCTGATCGCCGCCTATATGGCGCCGAATGTCAGCCTGACCCTGATCCTGACCAAGGTGCGCACCCAGTTCGGCCTGCGCCGCTTCGCCCTGCTGAGCCTCTGCATCTTCGTCTTCGCATCGAGCCTGCATCTCTTCGTCCAGGACCTGCGTTCGGCCGTGGCGATCCGGTTCCTGGCGGGGATCGCCGGCTCGCCGATGTCGACGCTCGGCTTCCTCTACATGCTCGATGCCTTCCCGCCGGCCCGGAAGATGTCATGGGGCCTGAGCCTCGCGCTCGCCTGCTCCTCGGCGACGCCGATGCTGGCGCGCCTGCTGTCGCCGGCCCTGCTCGATCTCGGCCAATGGCACGGGCTCTATGTGATGGAGATGGGCCTGGCGCTGATCGCGCTGCCGGTGGTCTACCTGCTGCCGCTCACCCCGATCGTCCATGCCAAGGTGCTGCACAGGCTCGACTTCGTCAGCTACCCGCTGATCGCGCTGAGTTTCGGGCTGCTCGCCGTCGTCCTCGTGCTCGGGCGCTATTACTGGTGGTTCGAGGCGAACTGGATCGGCTGGTGCCTGGCGGCCTCGATCCTGGCGCTCGGCCTCGCCGCCGCGATCGAGGCCAATCGCGAGACGCCGCTGATGAACGTGCGCTGGCTGATGAGCCGGGAGGTGCTGCATCTCACCGCCGTGTTGCTCGTCTTCCGCATCGTCCTGTCCGAGCAGACATCGGGCGCGATCGGCCTGTTCCAGACGCTCGGCCTGCTCAACGAGCAGAGCGCCGGCCTCTATGTCGTGATCCTGCTCGCCTCGGCGGCCGGCGGCATCGCTTGCGGGGCCCTGCTCAAGCCGGAGCGCGTGCCGGGACTGCATGCCGTGGCGCTGCTCTGCATCTGCGCCGGCGCCTATCTCGACAGCCAGGCCACGAACCTGACGCGGCCGGCCAACATGTATCTCAGCCAGGGCCTGATCGCCTTTGGCGGCGCGCTGTTCCTGCCGCCCTCGCTGCTGCGGGGGCTGACGGCCGCCCTGAAGCGCGGGCCGGAATACATCACCAGCTTCATCGTGGTGTTCCTGTTCACGCAGAGCCTCGGCGGGCTGATCGGCTCGGCCTTCTTCGGCAGCTTCGTCGTGCTGCGCGAGCAGTTCCATTCGAGCCATCTGGTCGAGCGCCTGATGCTCACCGACCCGGCCGTCGCGGAGCGCGTCCGCCAGCTCGGGCGAGCCTATGCGGGGGTTCTGAACGACCCGCAGCTCCTGAACGCCGAAGGCGTGGCGCTGCTGGCCCAGCAAGCTCGGCGCGAGGCCAACATCCTCGCCTATAACGACATCTTCCTGCTGATCAGCTGGATCGCCGGCCTCGCCCTGGCCGCGCTCCTCGCCCATCTCCTCTATCTGGCGCTGCGCCGGGCGCTTGCCGATCCGCAGCCCGTCACCGCCTAGAACCGACCCCAGCCATGTTCAAAACACTTCGCTCGCCCGCATCCGCCATCGCCCTTCTCGTCGCCCTCGCCGGCGCATTGCTCGTGCTCTACGCCTGGAAGCTGCCGCCCTTCCGCAGTGCGATCGAGACGACCGAGAACGCCTATGTCAAAGGGCAGGTGACGATCGTCAGCCCGCAGCTCGCCGGCTATGTGAAGACGGTCGCCGTGCAGGACTTCGAGACGGTCAGGGCCGGCGACCTGCTGATCCAGATCGACGACCGGATCTACGACCAGAAGCTCAAGCAAGCACAGGCGACGCTGGCGGGCCAGAAGGCCAACCTGGCCAATGCCGACCAGAGCGCGAGCTCGGCGCGGGCCAAGATCGGCGCGAGCGAGGCCCAGATCGCGAGCGCGCAGGCGGCACTCCGGACAGCCGATGCGAATGCCGGGCGGGTCGGCTCGCTCCTCGGGAAAGGAATCTCGACGCAGAGCACGGCCGACCAGGCGAGATTGACGCAGGACCAGGCACGCGCAGGCCTGCGCCAGGCCGAGGCCGCGCTCGAGGTTTCGCGGCAGGATCTGCAGTCGATCGTCGTCAACCGGCAGTCGCTCGAGGCGGCCGTGCAGAATGCGGAGGCCGCGGTGCGGCTCGCCGAGATCGACCTGCAGAACACCCGCATCCTGGCGCCGCAGGACGGCAAGCTCGGCGAGATCGGCGCGCGGCTCGGCCAGTATGTCGCCGCCGGGACGCAGCTCGCCACGCTCGTGCCGGAGCGGAAATGGGTGATCGCCAATTTCAAGGAGACCCAGCTCTTCGGCATGAGGACCGGCCAGCCGGTGAGCTTCAGCGTCGATGCTCTGCGCCATCAGACATTGACCGGCCACATCCAGGAGCTCTCGCCCGCGACCGGGTCGGAGTTCAGCGTGCTGAAGGCCGACAACGCCACCGGCAACTTCACCAAGATCGCGCAGCGCCTGCCGGTCCGGATCACGATCGACGAGGGGCAGCCGGAAGCAGCCCAGCTGGCGCCGGGCATGTCGGTCGTGGTCAGAATCGACACCGCCGCGGCGGCGGAGCCGGGCTCGTCGTGAGCGGCCCGGCGTTAACCTCTTCCTGACGCAAGGCGAGGACACTGGCGGCTCGATTCGCAACCAGTTCGAGTTCGCCCATGGGTCAAGTCCTCCAGTTCCGCGTGCCTCTGCAGCCGATCGCTGTTCCGGAACCGCTCGACATCGACCTCCTGACCGCCGTCGACGTGGCGCTGCGCGACCTCGCCGAGATCGCGCAGCACATCACGCTCGCCTCCGCGCGCGAGCAGGCCGAGGCCTGCCGCGCGATGCTGCAGGACGCCTACGACGCGGCCGTCGCCAGCTGAGGCGCAGGCGACCCGGGCTCAGGCTCGCACCTCGAAGACCATGTTGAACGGCGTCTCGGTGGCGCGGCGGAAATGCTTGAAGCCGGCATCGAGCGCGACCTTGCGCAGCCGCATCTCGCCGGCCTGGGCGCCGAGCCCGAGGCCGACCTCCTGCGACAACGAGGCCGGCGTGCAGATCAGGGTCGAGGCGCCGTAATAGATTCGCCCGACCGGGTTGAGATTGTCCTTCAGGCTGTCATGGGCGAAGGGCTCGACGACCATCCAGGTGCCGTTCGGAGCGAGCGTCTCCTTGACATGCCGGCCGGCGCCGACCGGATCGCCCATATCGTGCAGGCAATCGAACATCGCGACCAGGTCCCAGGGGCCGGCCGGGAAATCCTTGGCGCTGGCCCGGGCGAAGCTGACGCGATCGCCAAGCCCGGCCTCGTCGGCCGCGGCCCGGGCGCGTTCGAGCGACGGCTCGTGATAGTCGAACCCGGTGAAATGCGAGTTCGGATAGGCCTTGGCCATCAGGACGGTCGAGGCGCCATGGCCGCAGCCGACATCGGCGACGCGCGCCCCGGCCTCGAGGCGCTCGGCGAGGCCGTCCAGCGCCGGAATCCAGTCCGCCACGAGATGGGTGTTGTAGCCGGGCCGGAAGAAGCGCTCGGTGCCGCGGAACAGGCAATTGCTGTGCTCGTGCCAGCCAAAACCCTTGCCGGTCCGGAAGGCCTCGGCGACCTTCGGCTCATCGACCCACATGGACTGGACGATCTCGAAGGCGCCGGCGAAGAAGGCCGGGCTGTCGTCCTCGGCGAAGACCATGGCCTGTTCCGGCGTCAGGCTGAAACGATCCTCGCCCTCGTCATAGGTCACGTAGCCGGCCGCCGCCTGGGCCGAGAGCCATTCGCGCAGATAGCGCTCCTTGAGGCCGGTCTTCTCGGCGAGTTCGGTCGGGCTGACGGGCGTCCCGTCGGCCATCGCCTTGAACAGGCCGAGGCGGTCGCCCAGCACCACCAGGGCGCCGGAGACCGAGGCGCCGACATCGCCGACGAGGTTGCCGATCAGGGCATCGAGCTTCTGCATGTCAGGTTCGCGCATCGTATCCTCCCGTTCGATGCGGATTCACCGGCCTGAGCGAGTGAATCCCGCTTTTTGATTTGGGTTATCGGGAAGGCCAGCGCGGCGATGCTCCGCCCTGTCGATGGCAATTTCAGGACGCAACACCAAGCCTCCTGGAAGACCTGCCGCCCGCCTCCGGGGACGGGAACCTCGTCGCGTTCATCGCGTTGCGAGCGAAGACCCGCAGGCAGGAGGCAGCCATGCCGCGCGGCGACAAATCCGCCTATACCGACAAGCAGAAGCGCAAGGCCGAGCATATCGAGGAAGACTATGAGGACCGCGGCGTCTCGCATGACGAGGCCGAGCGGCGCGCCTGGGCCACCGTCAACAAGGAAAGCGGCGGCGGCAACAAATCGGGCTCGGGCCGCGGCACACTCGACACCAAGAGCGCCTCGAAGCGCGGCGGCAAGATCGGCGGCAAGGCCGCGGCCTCCAGACCAGCGGCGGAGCGCTCGGCCTCGGCCAAGAAGGCGGCCGAGACCCGGAAGAAGAAGGCGTCCTGAGGCCCTGTTTCTCCGAGCGGTGCGACCTGCTCCGTCATGGTCGCCCTTGTGGCGACCATCCACGTCTTCGCCCGTAACAGCCGTTCAAGACGTGGGTGCTCGGGACAAGCCCGAGCATGACGCCGTGCCCTCCCCGACGCGCAGATACCTCACCCGCCGATGTTGAACGCCGCGAGCGCCGCCATGTTGACGATGTCGGAATCCTTGGCGCCGAGCGGCACGATCTGCACAGGCTTGTCGAGGCCGACGATGAGCGGCCCGATCACGGTCGAGCCGCCGAGCTCCTGCAGCATCTTGGTCGAGATCGAGGCCGAGTGGAACGCCGGCATGATCAGGACATTGGCAGGGCCGGTGAGCCGGCAGAACGGGTACTGGCTCATCAGGTCGCGATTGAGCGCGACATCGGCGGCCATCTCGCCGTCATACTCGAAATCGATGCGCTGCTGGTCGAGGATGGCCACGGCCTCGCGCACCTTCTCGGAGCGCTCGCCGGCAGGGTGTCCGAAGGTCGAGAAGGCGAGCATGGCGACCTTGGGCTCATAACCGAGGCGGCGCGCGACGCCGGCCGCCTCGATCGCGATCTCGGAGAGTTCCTGTGCGGTCGGCATCTCGGTGATGGCGGTGTCGGCGACGAGCACGGTGCGCTCGCGCGACAGAACGATCGAGACGCCGATCAGGCGATGACCCGGCCGATCATCGACGACGCGGCGGACCTCCTCCAATGCGATCGAGTAGTTGCGGGTGACGCCGGTCACCATCGCGTCGGCATCGCCGAGCGCGACCATGGCGGCGGCGAAATGGTTGCGGTCCTGGTTGATCAGGCGCTGGCAGTCGCGGAACAGGTAGCCCTGCCGCTGCAGCCGCTCGTAGAGATACTGGCCATAGGCGCTGTTGCGATGGGAGAGCCTGGCGTTCTGGATCTCGATGCCACGCGATTCGAGATCGACGCCGAGGAAGGTCGCGGTCTCGGTGATGCGGTCCTCGCGGCCGACCAGGATCGCGTGGCCCAGTCCCTGATTGACGAAGGACATCGCGGCGCGAATGACCTGCTCCTCCTCGCCCTCGGCGAAGACGACGCGCTTGGGATAGCGGCGGACGCGTTCGAAGATGCGGTTGAGCGTACCGGCGACGGGGTCGCGCCGCGCCGAGAGCAGCGCCTTGTAGGCGACCATGTCGACGATCGGCTTGCCGGCGACGCCGGTCTCCATCGCCGCCTTGGCGACGGCGATCGGCACGACATGGATCAGCCGCGGATCGAAGGGGACGGGGATGATGTAGTCCTTGCCATAGCGCGGGCGCGCACCCTGATAGGCGGCGGCGACCTCGTCGGGCACGTCCTCGCGCGCCAGCGAGGCGAGCGCTTCGGCGGCGGCGATCTTCATCTCCATGTTGATGGTGGTGGCGCGGACATCGAGCGCGCCACGGAAGATGAAGGGGAAGCCGAGGACGTTGTTGACCTGGTTCGGGTAGTCGGAACGGCCCGTCGCCATGATGGCGTCGCTGCGAATGGCCGCGACCTCTTCCGGGGTGATCTCCGGATCGGGATTGGCCATGGCGAAGATGATCGGGTTCTTCGCCATCGAGGCGACCATCTCGGACGTGACCGCGCCCTTCTGGCTGAGGCCGAAAAAGGCGTCGGCGCCCTCCATCGCCTGGGCGAGCGTGCGCCGGTCGGTGATGGCCGCGTGGGCCGATTTCCACTGGTTCATGCCCTCGGTGCGGCCCTGATAGATCACGCCCTTGGTGTCGCAGAGGATGACGTTGTCGGGCTTGAAGCCCATCGCCTTGAGCAGCTCGGTGCAGGCGATGGCGGCGGCGCCCGCGCCGTTGATCACGAGCCTGGTCGACTTGACGTCGCGGCCGGTCAGGTCGAGCGCGTTGATCAGGCCGGCGGCGGCAATGATCGCGGTGCCGTGCTGGTCGTCATGGAAGACCGGGATGTCCATCAATTCACGCAGGCGCTGCTCGATGATGAAGCATTCCGGCGCCTTGATGTCCTCGAGATTGATGCCGCCGAAGGAGGGGCCGAGATAGCGCACCGCCTCGATGAACTTGTCCGGGTCCTCGGTGTCGATCTCGAGGTCGATCGAGTCGACATCGGCGAAGCGCTTGAACAGGACCGACTTGCCTTCCATCACCGGCTTGGAGGCGAGCGCACCGAGATTGCCGAGCCCGAGAATGGCCGTGCCGTTGGTGATCACCGCGACGAGATTGGAGCGCGTCGTGTAGTCATAGGCCTTCGAGGGATCCTCGGCGATCGCCAGCACCGGCACGGCGACGCCGGGCGAATAGGCCAGCGACAGGTCGCGCTGCGTCGCCATCGGCTTGGTCGGCACGATCTCGAGCTTGCCGGGCCGTCCCTGGGAGTGGAACAGCAACGCCTCCTGGTCCGTGAAGGTCGGGCGGGCGCGTTTGATCGGCGGCTGGTCGGTCATGCGATATTCTTTTTGTGAGCGTTTCCTGAGGGGAGGCGGACCTTAAGGCAGCGCGGCGGCGCTCCACAAGGCGCGATCGCGGATCAGGCGTCATGACGAGGGAGCGAAAATGACGCAGCGGCGCGCGCCGCCTTGCGGCCCGAGGGACGCCTAGAGCCGGCCGCGTACGCTGCGGACGAAATCGCCGACATAGCGGTCGAGCGCCACGGTCTGGTCGCTGACCTGGCGCGCGA
This sequence comes from Allobosea sp., assembly GCF_051860145.1. Lineage (GTDB taxonomy): Bacteria > Pseudomonadota > Alphaproteobacteria > Rhizobiales > Beijerinckiaceae > Allobosea. The sequence continues at coordinate 536,169 of NZ_JBHYEM010000001.1, forward strand.
CCTCGACCACGCGCACGGCCGTCTCGCCGGTGATGCGCGCCTCGTCCCCGACGCTGCCGACGCTGGCGCTGACGGCATTGGTGCTGCCGGCGACGAGCAGGGCGTCGGAGGCGATGGTGGAGACGATGCCGGCCTGGCGACCGACGACACCCGCGATCGTGCCGGAGGTCTGCTCGATCACGCTCATCGTGCCCTCGATATGGGCGATGGCGTCCGATGCGGTCGCAGCCGCGGAGCGGATATCCTGCAAGGTCTCGGCAATGTCGCGCGTCGCCTTCTGCGTCTGCTCGGCGAGGTTCTTCACCTCGCCCGCCACGACCGCGAAGCCGCGCCCGGCCGCGCCGGCGCGCGCGGCCTCGATCGTGGCGTTGAGCGCCAGCAGGTTGGTGCGCGAGGCGATGTCCTCGATGAAGGCGAGCACGCTGCTGACCTTGTCGGCCGCCTCGGTCAGCCCCGAGACGTCGCGGCGGGTCGAACGGACATAGCTCGCCGCCTCGCGAGCGGTCTCGTCGGCATGCATGGTCTGGCGCGTCAGCTCGCGGATCGAGGCGTCGATCTCCTCGGCCGCGGTGGCGACGCTGCCGACGCGCTGGGAGGCGCTCTCGGCCTGGCGGGTGACATCGACGGCGCGCGATGCCGTCCGGTTGGCGTTCTGCGCCATCAGGCTCGCGGCCTCGTGCATGTCGCGCGCCGAGATGCCGACCTGCTCCAGCGCCTTGCCGACGGTGACCTCAAGATTGCCAGCGAGCTCGGTCAGCGCCGCCTTGCGCTGCTCCTCGAAATCCTGCTGCCGGGCTTCCAGCGACTTCTCGTCGGTGACATCGAGCAGGATACCGTCCCAGATCATCGTTCCGTCGGCGAGCCTGCGCATCGTGGCCTCGCTGCGCAGCCAGACGATCCTGCCTTCCGGCGCCTGATAACGTCCCTCGAAGCGCCAGAGCTCGGCGGCCTGCTGCGGGGAGGCCCTCTGGGCCTCGAAGCGGGCGCGGTCCTCCGGCAGCATCTTGCCGAGCCAGACCTCCGGATCGCGCTCGACCTCCTCCTTGCCGATGCCGAGCAGGCGGTCGATGGCGAAGGAGGCGAACTGATAGCTCAGCGAGCCGTCCGGCCGGACGACGCGCTGATAGAGCGTGCCTGGCGCCCGCTGCATCAGCGTGCGCAGCCGATAGGCTGTCTCCCGCCGTTCGCGGTCATTGGTGATCACCAGCCCGACCAGCATCGTGCCGGCCGCGCTGACCGCCATCATGGTCGGCACGGCCTCGCGCAGGAAACGCTCGGCAACCGCCCAGCTCGGCATGACGACAATCGAGGCGAGCAGGCAGCCGGCGCCGATCACGCTCAGCGCCGCAAGGTCGCGCAAGGCCAGCGGCCGCCTGCGGCGCGCCAGCCAGGCGGCATAGGCGACGCCCGCCAGCGCATGAAGCACGATCCCGGCGATTCCCGTCGCCATGCCTGCTCCGCCATTGGCATAGCGCATCGCCACCAGGGGAGCGGCGGTGAGCAGGGCTGCGAGCGGGCCGCCGACCGCGCCGGCCAGGATGGCGAAGACATTGCGCGAATCGACGACGACGCCGGGCTGCAGCACGAAGGGGTTCGCCATGCTGAGCAAGGCGCCGACCGCGAAGAGGACACCGACCACGATCTGGCGCAGCCACGGGCGGCCATCGATCCAGGGCGCGACGACCGTCAGGATCAGGGCCGCCAACAGCAGGAAGGACAGGCTCTGAATGAGGTCGATCAGAAGCAGCATGAACGCGCCTTGCGCCGGGATGGCGATTCGACGGTGCGTTCAATTGTTGAAAGTCTTCCTAACGGATGGCGGCGGGCGCGGATTTTGATAGCGTCCGCCGGCCATGCGCCATGATGATCCCCATTCCCCGACCGCCCTCGCCGCGCCGCTTTCCACCGTGAAGGCGCCCGCTCCGGCCGATGCCGCCCGGGTCACGCCGATGATGGCGCAATATGTCGAGATCAAAGCGGCCAATCCGGACTGCCTGCTGTTCTACCGGATGGGCGATTTCTACGAATTGTTCTTCCGCGACGCCGAGATCGCATCGCGCACGCTCGGCATCGTGCTGACCAAGCGCGGCAAGCATCTCGGCGACGACATCCCGATGTGCGGCGTGCCGGTCGACCGGGCCGACGACTATCTCCAGCGCCTGATCGGCGCCGGCCATCGCGTCGCGGTCTGCGAACAGACGGAAGACCCGGCCGAGGCGAAGAAGCGCGGCGCCAAGTCGGTGGTCCAGCGCGATGTCGTGCGGCTGGTCACGCCCGGCACGATCACCGAGGAGCGGCTGCTCGATCCCGGCCGCGCCAGCCTTCTGGTCGCCGTGGCGCGGCGCAAGCTCAACGACGCCAGCGCCATGTACGGGCTTGCGGCGGTCGATATCTCGACCGGGCGCTTCACCGTCGTCGAATGTCCCGTCGAGCGGCTCGCCGTCGAGTTCGCGCGGCTGGAGCCGCGCGAGATCGTTTGTCCGGAGGCGATCCATGACGACCCGGAGCTGAAGGAATTCTGGCGCGAGCTCGGCATGCCGGTGACGCCGCTGGCGCGCGAGGGGCTCGACGCCGCCTCAGCCGAACGCCGGCTCAAGGAATTCTTCGGCGTTGCGACGCTCGACGCCTTCGGCGCCTTCTCGCGCGCCGAGATCGCGGCGGCCGGCGCGGCGCTGGCCTATGTCGAGCGCACCCAGTTCGGCGCCCGTCCGCCGCTGTCGCCGCCGGTGCGCGACGCCGGCGGCGCGACCATGCTGATCGACGCCGCGACGCGCGCCAATCTCGAGCTGACGCGCACGCTGTCGGGCGAGCGCAATGGCAGCCTGCTCTCCTGCATCGACCGCACGGTGACGCCCGGAGGCGCGCGGCTGCTCGCCGAGCGCATGGCTGGGCCGCTGACCGACCCGGAGGCGATCGCGACGCGGCACGATGCCGTAGCGGTGCTGTACGGCGACGCGACGCTGCGCGAGGAGCTGCGCCGCGAGCTCGACCAGGTACCCGACATCGCGCGCGCCCTGGCCCGGCTCTCGCTCGATCGCGGCGGCCCGCGCGACCTCACCGCCCTCGGCGCCGGGCTGACGGCGGCGCGCGCGATCGCGCAGAGGCTGGCGGGCCAGTACGATCTTCCGGGCGGGCTGGTGCAGGCCGGGCGGACACTGGCCGCCACCGATCCCACCCTGCCCGCCCGGCTGACCGAAGCGCTGGCCGACGAATTGCCGCTGAACCGCCGCGACGGGCGCTTCGTGCGCGACGGCTTCGACCCGGCGCTCGACGAGCTGCGCCTGCTCCAGGTCGATTCGCGCAAGGTCATCGCCCAGCTCCAGGCGCGCTATGCGGCCGAGACCGGCTGCCGGACCCTGCGGATCAAGCATAATTCCATGCTCGGCTATTTCGTCGAGGTGCCGCAGGCTGCCGGCGAGGATTTCCTGAAGGAGCCCTGGCGCGCCACCTTCGTGCATCGCCAGACCATGTCGGACGCGATGCGCTTCTCCTCGGTCGAGCTCGGCGAGCTCGAAGCCAAGATCGCCTCGGCCGCGGACCGGGCGCTGAAGCTGGAATTATCAGTCTTCGCGACGCTCAGCGCAGCCGTGCTGGCGGAAGCCGAGCCGATCAAGGCCGCCGCGCTGGCACTGGCCGAGATCGACGTTGCCGCTGCGCTGGCCGAACTCGCCGCGAGCGAGGGCTGGACACGGCCGCTGGTCGACGACGGCGCGGCTTTCATGATCAAGGCTGGGCGCCATCCGGTGGTCGAGGCAGCGCTGAAGCGCGACGGCAAGCCCTTCGTCGCCAATGACAGCGAGCTCTCGGCGCCGGGCGCCGCGACTGACGGCGGCCGCATCTGCCTGATCACCGGCCCGAACATGGCCGGTAAATCGACCTTCCTGCGCCAGAACGCACTGATCGCAGTGCTGGCGCAAATGGGTTCCTATGTGCCCGCAGCGAGCGCCCATATCGGCATCGTCGACCGGCTGTTCTCGCGCGTCGGCGCGGCCGACGACCTGGCACGCGGGCGCTCGACCTTCATGGTCGAGATGGTCGAGACCGCCGCCATCCTCAACCAGGCCGGTCCGCGCGCGCTCGTCATCCTCGACGAGATCGGCCGCGGCACGGCGACCTTCGACGGGCTCTCGATCGCCTGGGCGGCGATCGAGCACCTGCACGAGGTCAATCGCTGCCGCTCGCTGTTCGCGACGCACTATCACGAGCTGACCGCGCTCGGGGACCGGCTGGCGCGCGTCGCCAATGCCACCGTGCGCGTCACCGAATGGAATGGCGAGGTGGTCTTCCTGCATGAGGTCGTGCCCGGCGCGGCCGACCGCTCCTACGGCATCCAGGTCGCCAAGCTCGCCGGCCTGCCGCCGGCGGTGGTCGAGCGCGCGCGCGCGATCCTCACCGAGCTGGAAAAGACCGAGCGCGAAAAGCCCGTGGCCTCGCTGGTCGACGACCTGCCGCTGTTCGCCGCGCCCGTCAGGCGCGCGGCCCCTGCCGCCGCCGCCGCCGAACCCGAAGCGCCGGACGCCTTGCGCGAGGCGTTCGCGGAACTCGACCTCGACGAGATGACGCCGCGCGCCGCGCTGGAGGCGCTGTATCGGCTGAAGGGGTTGGCGTGAGCCTCAGAGCGCATGCTCCCAATCGCTGCGCTGGTGCAGGATGCGCAGCACCAGCACGTCGCCGCCTTTGATCTCGTAGACCACGAGATGGCTTCGGTGCGGGTGGACCCATACGGGCTTGACGATTTCGGTTCGCTCGCGCCCCATGCGCGGCGCCGTGGCGAGCAATTCGAGACACCCGTAAAGGCCGTCGACATAGCGTTCGGCCTGGGTGAGCCCAAAGCCCAGCGCCCCATAAACGTAGATGTCCTCCAGGTCGCGATCCGCGGCGGCCGTCAGCCTAAGCGCCATCGACGCCCAGTTCCCGCGCTCGCTTGCGCGCCGCCTCCCTGATCTCGGTCAGTGTTCGCGTACTGATACCGCTTGCCCGCCCGTCGTCGACCAGCCGCTGAAACTCGGCAATCTTCCCCTGCCGATCCTGGTCGCGGCGGATCAGATCGCGCACATAGTCGCTGGCATTGCCATATCGGCCGCCTTTCGTCTGCTCTTCGACCCAGTCCTTCATCGGGCCCGGCAAGGACACGTTCATCGTCGCCATCGCGCATTCCTTTCACGCGATAGCATGACATAATTTGACAAAGATTGCCATTGGACGAGAGCCCGCTTTCAGACCGGCCGGCGGATGCTCGTGATCGCGCCAAAACTCTTCGCCTGGATGCGGTCGCGCGCCGCGCGCAGCGGCTCGCGGAACACGCTCATCGTATAGGCCGTGGCGTGCAGCAGGGTTTCGGCGTCGGTCATGATCCCGACATGGCCCTTCCAGAAGACGAGATCGCCGCGCTTTAGCCCGGCGAGACTGTCGTCGAACCCGACAGGCGCGCCGATCGCCTCCAGCATGTCGGAATCACGCGGCGAGGCGATGCCGGCGGCGGCGAGCGCCAATTGGGTCAGGCCCGAGCAGTCGAGCCCGAGGCTGGTCTTGCCGCCCCAGAGATAGGGCACGTGCTCGAAGCGCTCGGCGACGGCGACGAAATCGGCCTCGACCTTGTCGAGGGGCTTAAGATGCGGCGCGAAGACATGACCGCCATCGGCGAGCACGAGAAAATCGCCGGCTTCGCCAGCCACGGCCACGCCGGCGCCAAGCGAGAGCGCGGCGAGCGGCGGCAGTTTGATCGAGGCGCCGGGATAGACGAAGCTCCGCAGCGCCGAGACGCGATGCGTCGGGGCGGGCGCATCGAGCCGCAGGGCGTCGTCGGGCAGGTAGCCGACATAGCCGTCGCTGGTGAGCTGGCCCCAGGCCCAGCCTTCATGCTGCTCGTAGATCTGCACGCTTTCGCCGGCGAGCGCTTCGGTGTCGAGCGCAGCGTCCGGGCGCGGCTCGCGGCGCAACGGCGCCGAGGGCGCGACAACGCGCATCGCCACCGGGTCTGCGAAGGCGCGCGCCTCGACCTGTCCGATCAGATGGCGGGCGGCAAGGTCGGGACGGGCGGGGGTCAGGCGGCGGTCGAGAATCGTGCTCATGGCGGCAACCTAACCTATCCGGGCCGGAAATCCTGCGTGGTTTTGGGCGACCCTTGGGCTCTCTTCGCAGGTCCCTGCGGTCAGCCGCACTGCTCCGCGACGAGGCGTCGATAGAAACCCAGCTCCGAGTCGAACTGTGGTCGCGCCGCACCTCTGGTCTGCTGAGGCGGGCCGCATGTGCCGGCGACGACGGCGACCTCCTTGAGGATATCGGCACGCTTTCGCCAAGCGGAGCATTTTGCGGTCTGGCCTGCCGCCTCGGCTGCTTGCATCTCGTCGTTCGACCGCGCCAGGGCCGTTCGCGTCTCGACGACCTTCGTGGTGCAAGCCGAATGCTGATACTGCCACGGGACGGTCGTCAGCAGAGCCACGGCGGCAGCAACAACAGCGGCCACAGTGATCCATTCGCGCGGCGTGAGATCGGCAAGTGACATGGTCGTTAGATTCCGCTCAGTTCGCGCGTGTGCTGCGTGATCATATCCGCCAGCCGCTCCACCGCCAGCGCGCCTGCCACGGTGCGCTGGATCACGACATTGCGCTTGTCGAACTCGTCGCGCCGGCGGGTGACGAGGCCGAGCTTGCCCATGGTGTCCAGCGCCCGGGTGATCACCGGCTTGGTGACGCCGAGCTGCTGGGCGAGGCCGCGCACGGTATGGGGCGGCAGTTCGAGATAGATCGTCAGCAGGATCGCGGTCTGGCGGGCCGAGAGATCGGCCTGCCCGTCGCGCACCAGGTCGAGATGCACCTGCCGCCAGAGCCTGAGCGCCTGCGAGGGCCTGATCTCCAACGCCATGACTGAAACCGACCCCGATCGTTACGGGTCCGTATCATTATCGCCGCGCTCGAACTGCGCAATCGCCTTCGCGCAAGACGCTTAACCGACAGGGTAAAGCTGCCTGACGAGCGCGTAGGTCAGCCGGGCGGCCTGGCATTCGCCGCCTTCGGGCCGGCCCGGCTTGGCTGTCGGATTCCAGGCATAGATGTCGAAATGGGCGTAGGAGGCGCTTTTCTCGACGAAGCGGTTGAGGAAGAGCGCTGCCGTGACCGAGCCGGCGAAGGAGCCGCCGGAGACATGGTTGAGGTCGGCGACCTTGGAATCGAGCAGTCCGTCATAGGCGGGCCAGAGCGGCATGCGCCAGACAGGGTCGTTCACCGCCATGGCCTGACGAGCGATCTCGGCGGCCAGTCCCTCGTCATGGGTATAGAAAGGTGGCAGGTCGGGACCGAGCGCGACGCGGGCGGCGCCGGTCAAGGTGGCGTAGTCGATCAGCAGCTCCGGCGCTTCCTCGTCGGCCAAGGCCAGCGCGTCGGCCAGGACGAGGCGTCCCTCGGCATCCGTATTGCCGATCTCGACATTGAGACCCTTGCGGCTCGCCAGCACGTCACCCGGACGGAAGGAGGCGCCCGAGACGGCGTTCTCGACCGCCGGCACGATGAGGCGCAGCCGCACCGGCAGCTTGCCCAGCATGATCATGCGCGCCGCGGCAATCGCCGCCGCCGCGCCGCCCATATCCTTCTTCATCAGCAGCATGCCGGCATCGGTCTTGAGGTTGAGCCCGCCGGTGTCGAAGGCGACGCCCTTGCCGACCAGTGTGACCTTGGGATGGGACGGGTCGCCCCAGACCAGATCGATCAGGCGCGGCGCGCGCGGCGAGGCGCGGCCGACGGCATGAACCATCGGGAAGCCGCGCTCGAGCAGGTCGTCGCCGACGATACTGACGACGGTCGCGCCGCAATCCTGGCCGAGCTGGCGGATCGCGGCCTCGATCTCGGCCGGGCCGAGATCGCTGGCCGGCGTGTTGACGAGGTCGCGGGCAAGAGCGACCGAACTCGCGAGAACGCTCAGCTCCTCGCCATCGATGCCCTCCGGCAGGAGGAGGCGCGCCCTGGCGGGCTGCGGCTTGCGATAGCGCTCGAAGCGGTAGGCCTGGAGCAGCCAGCCGAGCGCGGCGAGGCCGAAATCGTCGATCTCGCCCTCGAGCCTGTAATCGCCCTCGGGCAGCAGGGCGGCGAGCCGGCCGGGCGCAAAGGGGTCGCGCCGGCGCGCGCTGGCGGGCTCGACGCCGAGCAGGACGGCAGCGAGCGCGCCCGAGGCATCGGGCAGGACGAGATGCTGCCCGGGCCGTGCCGCGAAGCCCTGCGCCGAGGCAAATCGCCCGGCCTCGGGCGCCAGCCGCTCCGCCAGCGCCGGCCATCCCGTCTTCGAGACCACATGGATCGGAATGGCGGCAGGCGCGGAGGCAAGGAGCAAGCTGTGCACGGTGGAAGACCCGTTCAGGAGGGAGTGGGAAAGCCGGCTGGAAGCGGCCGGTTAAGGAAGCATTAGGGTTAACGTTTTATCACCGGAGCGACCAGGTTTTCCAATGGAGCGAGGCGATCCGGCCCATGTCTCACTGCCTGACACCGCGCCCCGCCCGCCCCGGCGTGGCGCTCCGTCCCGCACTTCTTGCCGCGATCTGTCTCGGAGCGCTGGCCCTTGCCGGCTGCCAGAGCAGCGGCGGGCTCGGCGACATCACCGGCTCGATCGGCAAGCCCGCAGTGAGCCAGCCGCGCGGCCCGGCGCAATGGCGCAGCGAGGCCGACCAATGGGGCAAGCGCTACGATGCGAACCAGAAGGACCGCAACGCCGCCTTCTATTATGCCCGCGCGCTGCGCGCGCTCGACCAGAACGCGCAGGCGCTCGCCGTGCTGCAGAACGCCGTCCTCACCCATAGCGAGGATCGCGAGATGCTCGGCGCCTATGGCCGCTCGCTCGCCGATAACGGCCGGCTGAAGGAGGCCGACGAGGTGCTGGCGCGCGCACATTCGCCGGAGCGCCCGGACTGGCGCATCCTCTCCGCGCAAGGCACCGTCGCCGACCAACTCGGCGAGCATGCCCGCGCCCAGAAGATCTACGAGACCGCACTCAGGCTGGCGCCGGGCGAACCGACCGTGATGTCCAATCTCGGCCTCTCGCTCGCGCTCTCCAAGCGCCTGCCCGAGGCCGAGAAGGTGTTGCGCGAAGCAACGAACTCGGGGCGCGCGGATGCGCGGGTCCGGCAGAACCTGGTGCTGATCCTCGGCCTGCAAGGCCGGTTCGGCGAAGCCGAGCAACTGGCTCGGCAGGACCAGGGACCGACCGAGGCGGCAGCGACCATCGCCTATCTGAAACGCAGCGTCAGCCAGACCAATAGCTGGGACATGCTCAAGGGCAACAAGGGCAAGGCCGTCGCGTCCCGCCCGGCCGCCACTCCGCCGCAGGACCCTCCACAAGGATAAAGCGCAGCGTCTGCGCAGACCTGGCCCGAGCGGCCAGGCACATCCGAATGAAAAGGGCAGAAGCAGCCGCTTCGGCCCTTTTCGCTTCGACGCGTGGAGCAGGGCCGCATTTTCGAAGCCGATGCGCGATCCCGCATTGACAGCCGACAATGGCGCCCGCATTCTTATCGATATCATCGTATCGACAAACGATACGCCCTTCATCCGTAGTCTCTAGCCCGCCGAGAAGGAAGCTCCATGTCCGATCTCGCTTCCACCCAAGCCTCCGGACGGACGGCACCCGTGCTCGATCTCGACCCCTATGCGGACGAGGTTCTGGAAAATCCCTTCGAGATGCATGCCGCGCTGCGGGCTGCAGGACCGGTCGGGTGGTTGTCGAAGTACGGCGTCCACGTGATGGGCCGGCACAAGGACATCATGCCGGTGCTCAAGGATTGGGAGAGCTTCTCCTCGACCGGCGGCTCCGGCCTTGCCGATATCCGCAAGCCGGGCGCATGGCGGCCGGGCAGCCCGATCGTCGAGGTCGATCCGCCGCAGCACACGCAGGTCCGCACCGCGCTGCAGCGCATCCTGTCGCCTGCCGTGATCCGGCAGTGGCGCCAGGATTTCGAGATCGAGGCCGAGCGTCTCGCGGACGAGGTTGCGGCGCGAGGCTCGTTCTGCGGGGTGCGAGACTTCGCCGAGACATTCGTCGCGACCACCTTTCCAACCGCGCTCGGCTTGGCGGATTCTCCGCAGCGCCGCGAAAACCTGTTCCTGCTCGGCGCGCTCAACTTCGACGGACAGGGGCCTCGGAACGAGCGCTACGAGGCGACGCAGCGCAAGGCCGACTCGATCTGGGACTGGTATCTCGACAGCATGAAGCGCGAGGCGATGCTGCCCGGCGGCTTCGGCGAGAAGATATTCCAGGCGGCGGATGCCGGCGAGATCGAGCCGGAAACGGCGCCGCTGCTGGTTCGCTCATTCCTGCGCGGCGGGCTGGACACCACCTCCAGCATGATCTCCGCAGCGCTGTGGTACCTCGCGAAGGATCCCGCGCAATGGCAGTTGCTGCGCGAGGATCCTGCCCGGATCAGGGGCGCGCTCGACGAGGCGATGCGGCTGGAGACACCGATCCAGAACGTCTGCCGGCAAACGATGCGCGAGGTCGAGATCGACGGGGTCACGGTCGAGAACGACTCCAAGATCCTGATCATCCTCGCCTCCGCCAACCGCGATCCGGAGCGATGGGAAAATCCCGACCGCTTCGACGTCACGCGGCAGACCATGGGGCATCTGGCGCTGGGCACGGGCGTGCACATGTGCATCGGCCAGATGATCGCCCGGCTCGAGGGAGAAGTGCTGCTCAAGGCGCTCGTCTCGCGCGTCTCCAAGCTCGAACTCACCGGCGAGCCGACCCGCGCGCTCAACAACAATCTCCGCAGCCTCGCAACGCTGCCGCTCGCCGTCACCCGGGCGTAGCAGCCGCGACGAAAACGACGGCCTCAGGCACCCGCCATGACAACCATCACCTTCATTCGCGCCGACGGCGAGCGCATCAACGTCGAAGCGGGCAGCGCGGAAAGCGCGATGCTCGCGGCCGTGGGGCATCGGGTCAACGGAATCCTCGGCGAGTGCGGCGGCTCACTGACCTGCGCGACCTGCCATGTCTTCGTCGAGCCGGAATGGCTCCATCGACTGCCTGCGATGAGCGAGGCCGAGAACGACCTCCTCGACGCCACCGCAGTCAAGCGCCAGGAAAATTCCCGGCTCTCCTGTCAGATACCGATCGAGGGCGCTCTCGACGGGCTGGTGCTGCACCTGCCCGAAGCGCAGATCTGAACCGCCGGGTGACCCGAAACCATGATGCGAGCCCCCCTCGCCGGCTCCGGCGGCTATAGCGACATCCTGATCCTCGGCGCGGGCCAGGCCGGGCTTCAGGCCGCGGTCTCGCTGCGGGAGGAGGGCTTCGACGGCTCGATCCGGCTGATCGGCGAGGAGCCCGTCCTGCCTTACCAGCGCCCGCCGCTGTCGAAGGGCTACCTCATGGGCACGGCATCGGCGGAAAGTCTCGTTCTACGCCCGAGGAAACTGCTCGAAGACCTGCGGATCGACATGCTGTGCGATGCGCGCGCGGTCGCGATCGAACGCGCGCAGCGGACGCTCCTCTTCGCGGACGGACAACACCATTCCTATGGCCATCTCGTCCTGGCGACGGGGGCTCGCGCACGGCGCTGGGCCGGCGCGGGGGCGGACTTGGACAATGTCGTCTATCTGCGCAGCATCGCCGACGCCGCCGTCCTCGCCAGCCGGATGACGCAGGCCCGTAGGGCGGTGATAATCGGGGCCGGTTTCGTCGGACTGGAATTCGCGGCGGTCGCAGCCAAGGCCGGCCTGGCGGTCGACGTCGTCGAAGCGGCCGAACGGCCGATGGCGCGCGCCGTCAGCCCGGCGATGTCGGAATTGTTCCGGCGCTGGCATGAGCAGGCGGGCGTCGCGATGCATCTGAAGGCGCGGGTGGCGCGCCTCGAGGGTGAGGACGGCAAGGTCGCGCGCGTCCACCTGGATGACGGCCGAATGCTGCCGGCCGACCTCGTCCTGATCGGCATCGGCGGCGTCGCCAACGACGAACTCGCCGCCGCGGCCGGGCTTCCGGTGGAGATGGGCATCGTCGTGGACGAAATGCTGCAGACCGCCGATCCGGCGATTTCCGCGATCGGGGACTGCGCCAGCCATCCCAACGTCTTCGCCGCCTGCCGGACACGCATCGAATCGGTGCAGAACGCCATCGATCAGGGCCGCGCCGTCGCCGCGAGGCTCGCCGGCAGGCCCCGCCCCTATCGCGCGGTGCCGTGGTTCTGGTCAGACCAGGGCGCCCTGAAGCTGCAAATGGCGGGGCTTGTCGCAGGCGCCGACCGGACTGTCGAGATCGGCTCGCGAGACGAACGCCGGCTGTCCTTATTGGCGTTCCGGAACGACGTCTTCGTCGGCGTCGAGTCGGTCAATCGTCCCGCCGACACCATGCTGGCGCGGCGGATCCTGGCGAGACCCGGGCCAATGACCTTCGCCGAGGTCGAGGCTGCAAGCTTCGATCTCAAGGCTCTCGCAACCTGCGGGCCGGCGCCCGCCTGAAGCAGCCGATGCCCTTATCCGCGCCAGCCAAGGCTTGCCACTTTCAATATGAGCGTATTGTTGTATTGACCGCGCGACAGCGCTCCCCGTGACGCGAGCGGTGGTCGCTACCGCCGAGCATGCACGCTATCCAAAGGCCCATGTCCGAACCAATGAGCAAGCCTTCTGCAATTGCCGGAATTGACGAGCGCCTCTTCCTCCAGTCGGTCGCGCGCGCGCTCGATGTGCTGGAGGCTTTCGCCGACAGCCCGCGCCCGAAATCGCTCGGCGAGATCGCGGCGACGGCGGGCCTCAACAAGAGCGCGGCGCAACGCATCGGGCAGACATTGCTGGCGCGCGGCTATCTCGAAAAGGGCGAAGGCGGCGGATTGACGCTCGGCAAGCGCCTGCTCGACCGTTCCTTCGACTATCTGCGATCCAACCCGCTCGTCGAGCGGGCGACGCCGATGCTGAACGAGCTGCGCAAGCGCACCGGCGAGCGCGTCGACCTCAGCCTGCTGGACGATACAAGCACGGTCTACGCGATCCGCCTGCAGAGCAAACGCGAGACCTTCTACGCGACCTTGCCCGGCCGCCGGATTCCGACATTCGTTTCGTCGGGCGGCAGGGCCTGTCTCGCCCATTTGCCCGACGACGAGGTCGACGACATTCTCACGCGGTCCGACCGGATTCCGCTGACGCGCAAGACGCTGACCGACATCCCGCTGATCTGGGAGAAGATCCACGAGGCGCGCGCCAACGAGTATTCCTATGCGGCCGAGGAGGCGTTGATCGGCGAGATCGTGGTCGCGGCGTCGGTGCTCGACCTCAACAAGAGGCCCGTTGGCGCCGTCCATATCGCCGGTTCGTTGAGCGAATGGACGATTTCCGATTTCCGCCAGCGACTTGCGCCGCTGGCGGTGGAGGCGGCGCGCGCGCTCAGCGGCTGAGCGCGCGTTCTCGTCTCATGCGCCCTCGGCGAGCAGCTTCCAGCCCGGCCAGACACCCTGACCGGCGCGGGCATAGGGCGGCGGCAATTCGATGGCCGCCCCGAGTTCAGCGGCGGCTTGCCAGACCCAGCGCGGATTGGCGAGCAGGCTGCGGCCGATCGCGATGAGATCGGCCTTGCCGCCCGCGATGGCGTCCTCGGCCTGTCGCGCATTGACGATCAAGCCGACGGCCCGGACCGGAATGCCGGCCGCGCGCTTTACCGCGGCGGCGAAATCGAGCTGGTACCCCGGACCGACACTGATCTTCTGGCGCGGGTCGAGCCCTCCGGAGGAGACATCGACATAATGGCAGCCCCGTTCGGCCAGCGCGGTCGCGAAGGCGATCGCCTCGCCTGGCGAGATGCCGCCTTCGATCCAGTCCGAACCGGTCAGCCGCACCCCCAAGGTGACGTCGGGAGCCGCCTTTTGCACCGCGTCGAAGACGTCGAGCGGCAGGCGCATGCGATTGACGAGGGAGCCGCCATAGTCGTCGGTCCTCTGGTTCGAGAGCGGCGACAGAAAGCTATGGAGCAAGTAGCCGTGAGCGGCGTGAAGCTCGATCACCTCGATGCCGGAGCGTGCGGCGCGAGCAGCCGCTTTCGCAAAATCGGCCACAAGCTGCGCGATCTCGGCAACGGTCATCGCCTCCGGCGCCGGCCAGTCGCCAAAGCCAATGGCCGATGGCGCGACGATGCGCCAGCCGCCATTCGCGCGCGGAAGCGGCCTGCCGCCGAGCCAGTGCACATCCGTGGAACCTTTCCGGCCCGCATGGCAAAGCTGGATACCGAAGCGTGCGGGAAGCTGGGTGCAAACCGCAGCGACGACCCGCTTCAGCGCGGCCTCATGCGAGTCGTCGTACAGGCACAAGTCGCCGGGCGTCCCCCGCCCATCCGCACTGACCGCCGTCGCCTCGATCATGACGAGCCCGGCGCCGGAAGAGGCAAGCCCGCCCCAATGGATCAGATGCCAGTCGGTCGCAGCCCCATCAACGGCGCTGTACTGGGCCATCGGCGCCACCGCGATACGGTTGGCGAACCGATGCGGGCCGAGTGAAATCGGCTCGAAGAGCTTTGCAGCCATGGCAAATCCATCGTTTTGGAGGGGCTTGGTCATTCGGCGGCATCGCGCAGCCGGTCGCGGCCGGTGGGGCGCAGCGTAATGCGACGCATTGCGGCACCGTCCACCGCGTCGCGCGAATAGAGCAAGGGCACATACTCTCCACGCGCCCAGAGCGGCGCGAGATCGCTGTAGTGCGGCGAGCGGCTGTCACCAGACTGGCCCGGCGCGTTGATGCACAGGCTCTCGTCCCAATTGCCGACATCCATCAGCAGGCGGACGGACGCGCCCGTGACAACGCGGAAATCCTGCGGCCGATAAGCGGCATGCATCACGGTCGACGCGCTGCCGCCCTTGGGCAGCGGGCCGACATCGATCACGTCCCGCTGATCAGGGGCGACGACCGGCGACAGCGCGTGCTCGAAGAAGCCATGGTGCAGGGCTCCCCAGCTCCAGGTCCCGGGCTCGCTACCGAGCCTTTGGCAAGCGTCGTCCCAGGCGCCGGCAAGCGTCTTCAGCAGCAGCGCATCACGAGCCTCTCGCGGCTTTGGGCCGAAGCGCCCGTCCGGATTCGCGAGCGCCGTCAGGATGCCCTCGACATCGCCCGGCGCAAGCAGCGCGCGCAGGCCGGCGTCCGGTACCAGCAGCTCGAAAAGCGCAGGCTTCAGGTGCAGCGCGAACCAGAGCTCGCTCAGCGCGCCGGCCGCCGAATCGGCCTTCAGCTCGCAATCCCAGCCGAGCAGCAGGTCGCGCGCCTTGCCCGCGCTGCCGGACGCCGAGGCCAATGCCTCGACCAACGGACGCAAGCGCAGGGCCGGCCAGGAAAAGACATCCGTCTGAAGCGCGGCCGCCGCAGCGATGCCGTGCTTGTCGTCCCGCTCGAGGACCTGGGCGATGCGCAGCGCGCGGCTCTTCTCCAGCCATTCATAGCCAATCTCGACATCCTCGCCGCGCCACTCCGCCGGAACGTTCGCCTCATTCGCCGAATAGACGAAACCTTCGGGCGGATTGACCTTCGAAGGCATTTCGTCGAGCGAGAAGAAGCCGTTCCACTCGTAGCGGCCGTCACCCGGCGCGGGCAGAAGCCCGTCCCAGTTCCGGCGCTTCGGCGTCATGCCGAAAGGCAGCCAGGCGATCGTGCCGTCGACATCGGCGTAGAGATGATTGAGCGAGGGGGTGGCGAAGCGCGCTATCGCGTCGCGAAATTCATCGGGATTCCCGGCGCGCATCGAGCTGAGCCCCGCCAGATAGGCCGAGCTGCCCGGCTCGAACCAGACCGAGCGGATGCCGTAGGCCCTGTTCCGAACGGCATCCACATGGAGCACCGGGCCGTGATGCGAATAGAGCTGCGCCTTGACCTGATCGGATGCCCCCCTGACCGCGAAGCGCTCCTCGCGGACGTCGAACGCGCGCCAGCCTTCGCCGAAGCGATAGCGGCCATGGTCGGCGGGATCGAGCTCATAGACGTAGATGTCCTCCTGGTCCGAACCGAAGATCGTCTGCGAGAAGGCGATCCTGTCGTTATGCCCGACGGAAATCCCCGGCAGGCAAGGCTCGCCCGCCCCGATCGCGTCGATGCCGGGCGCGGTCAGATGGACGATGTAGCGCAGCGCCGGAACGGAATGGTTGCGATGCGGATCGGACGCCATCAGGGCCCGCCCCGTGCCGGTGCGATGCGGGGCGACGGCCCAGTTGTTCGAACCGATCCACTCCGAATCCATGACGACCGCCTGCAGGTCATTGATCTTCGTCCAGCCCTCCGCCTGCCCGATCGTGGCGTCGAGCCGATCGGCCGCGAACGTCACCGGCGCGGTCGCGAGCTTGAACAGGTCGAGCACTGCCAGCGGGATCTCGGCCGGGTCGATGCCGTCAGCGGCCTGCGGTCGATGCGCCGGCTCGAGAAATTTGCGCAACAGATCGGCGTCGTCTCCGGCGCGCGGCGCGACCTGCGCCCTCAGCACTTCGGACAGCGCGTTGCGGGTCAAGGCATGGCTGCGGATGCGGACGACGTCTTCCGGCGCCCAGGCGTCCGGCTTCGTACCGAGGATCCCGAACTCGGGCGGCAGCCGCTCCGGCTCGCGCTCGGTCAGTTCGACATAAGCGTTGATGCCGCGGACGAAGGCGGTCGCGATCTCCTGCGTATCCGGCGCATAGCAGATCCATTCCTTGTCCATGTCGCCGCGGAAGAGGAAGGCACGGCAGGCTCGGTCCTGGGCGAGGTAACCGGGCCCGAAATCGCGAGCCAGCAGACCAAGGCCACGCTTGCGCCAGAGGTCGATCTGCCAGAGCCGGTCGCGTGCAGCGTTGAAGCCCTGCAGGAAGAAGAGGTCTGCCTTGCACTCCGCCCGCAGATGGGGAACGCCCCAACGGTCGATGACGATCTCCGCGGCCATTCCAAGGCCTTCGACGGAAATCTCTTCCCGAACCGCGGCGGGATTCTGCTGGTTCATTGAATTCTACCTCTGGCGCTGTCGTCAGGCTGGGCCGAATAGTGGCGTGTCGTATTGTATATCAATACGATCGTCTCGATTATCCCTTTTATGAAGCGTTCCCTCGCGATTTGGCAAGGGCGAGGTTCGCTGCCGCCAGATTGGGCGCCATGGAGAGTTTTTTTGCTCCCGGGCCTCATTCGGCATTTGACAGGGCCGGGGCAGCCGTAACATTATCGATATAGAAGTATCGTTGTTCGATACGATCTTTTGGGGTTGCATCATGACGCTGTTGTCTCGCCGTCAAATCCTCGCCGCGATGGGCACCACCGTTGCCATGCCCGCAATCGTCCGCGCGCAGAGCAACGAACCGTTGAAGATCGGCGGCATGCTGCCCTTCTCCGGCCCGGCGAGCATCGAGGGCCGCCAGATCGTCCAGGGCCTCCGGTTCGCCGTCGCCGAGTGGAACGAGAAGGGCGGCGTCTTCGGCCGCAAGCTCGAGCTCGTCGTGGAGGATGACGAAAGCAACTCGACCAAGGGCGTAACCGCGGTGCGCCGCCTGATCGAGCGCGAGAAGGTGCCCTTCATCATCGGCACCTACGCTTCCGCGGTCGCGATCGCCGCCTCGAAAGTCGCCGCCGAATACAAGGTGCCGATGCTTTCGGGCGGCTCGACCGGCGCCGGCGCCACCGACCAGAATACGCCCGGCGACCCCTGGTTCTTCCGCTCCTGGCCCGACAGCAACGCGCAGGGCGAGGATACCGCCAGGGCGATCGTCGAGAAGTTCAAGAAGACCAAGGTCTCGATCATCCACGACAACACCAATTACGGCGTCACCCTCGCCGAACAGGTCACGCGCGTGGTGAGCGCCGTCGGCGGCCAGATCGTCTCGAAAGACGGCTTCAACGCCGGCGAGCAGGACTTTTCCTCGATGCTGACGCGGCTGCGTGGCCTCAAGCCCGAGGCGGTCTATATCGGCGGCTGGGCGGGAGACGGCGCCAACATCCTGCGCCAGGCAGCCGAGATCGGCCTCAAGGCCCAGTTCGTCGGTTCCGGCTCGATGCTGTCGGACGATTTCATCAAGCTCGCAGGCCCGGCCTCGGAGGGCTTCGCGGTCGCCAGCCTGTACGAAGCCTCAACGCCCAATCCCGTCGGCAAAGCCTTTGCAGAGCGCTGGCGCAAGCAGCACGACTTCGACGCCAACACCTTCTCCTCGCTCGGCTACGACTCGACGAACATCGCAATCGAAGCGATGCGCCGCGCCGGCAAGCCGGATGGGCTCGAGATCCAGAAGATGCTGAAGGGCGGGATGAAGGACTTCCCGATCGTGCAGGGGCCGGCGGGCACGACCGCAGCCTTCGACGAGAAGGGCAGCGTCAAGTTCCTGAACTTCATCGCAGTCATCAAGGACGGCAAGCGCCGGCTCGACCTCTGAACCTGCTCGGCCGGACGCGATCATGGATCTGTTTCTTCAATACGTCGCGAACGGCGTCGTAACGGGCTCGACCTATGTGCTCGTCGCGGTCGGGCTGACACTGATCTTCGGCATCCTCGGCGTGGTGAACTTCGCCCATGGCGAGTTCTACATGATCGGCGGCTATGCCGGGATTCTTGCGATCACGCTGCTCAAGCTTCCGGTGTTCGCCGCGATCGCGCTGGTCCTCGCCGCCGCCGCGGTCGTCGGGCTCCTGGCCGAGGCGATCCTGCACAAGCCGCTCAAGAGCCACGATGCGACGAACTCGATCATCTCCTCCTTCGGGCTCGCGGTCGCACTGCAGAACGCCGCGCTGGTGGTGATGGGACCACAGCCGCAGCGGCTCAACCTCGACGTCTCGCGTATCCCGATCCTGTCCTCGATCCCCACCGATTTCGGGCCCGTCTTCCTGCCGCAGCAGCGCACGCTGATCCCGCTCACCATGGTGATCCTGATCGGCGTGCTCTACGTGGTGCTGAAATACACCTGGACCGGCCGCAGCCTGCGCGCCATGGCCCAGCACCCCACCGTCGCGCGGCTCTGCGGCGTGCGCGTCCAATCGGTCGCGGTGGTGACCTTCATGGTCGGCGCAGGGCTCGCCGGCATCGCCGGCATGCTGATGTCCTCGATTTTCTTCGTCTATCCGGTCGTCGGCAACATGATTGCGCTCAAGGCCTTCACCGTCGTCATCCTCGGCGGCATGGGTAGTGTCGCCGGCGCGGCCGTCGCCGGCCTTCTGCTCGGCATCACCGAGTCCCTGACCTCGGCCTATCTCGCCAACGGCATGCGCGACATCGTCGGCTTCGTCATCGTCATCCTCGTGCTGCTGTTCAGGCCGCAGGGTCTCTTCGGCAAGGCGGCCGAGCGCTCATGAAGCCTTATCTCGTCGGTCTTTGCGTCACGGTCGCGCTCGCCTTCGCGCCCTTCATGCTCGGTGGCTACGAGACGAACGTGCTGATGATGATGCTGTTCTTCGTCATCCTCGCCGTCGGTCTCGACCTGGTCGCCGGCTATTGCGGCCAGTTCTCCTTCGCCACCGGCGCCTTCTACGGGCTCGGCGCCTACACTGCGGCGATCCTGAACCGCGACCTGGGCAGCTCGATCTGGCTCAACCTGCCGGCCGGCGCCTTCGTCGCGGGGCTGTTCGGCCTGCTGCTCGGCATTCCGGCGCTCCGGCTCAAGGGGCATTTCCTCGCCATCGTGACCATCGCCTTCCAGACCATCGTCTATTTGACAATCTCACAATGGACGAGCTTCACCGGCGGGCAGGTGGGCCTGAGCCTGGCCAATCCGGCGCCGCTGAACCTCTTCGGCATCGTCACGATCGAGATCGGCTCGCTGCGCTCCTATTACTGGCTGACCCTGGCGGTTTCGGTGGTCTGCCTGCTCGTCGCCTGGCGCCTCGTCCATTCCCGGCTCGGCTCCGAATGGGTCGCGATCCGCGACGACGAGACGCTGGCTGCCGCGGTCGGTATCGACACCACCCGCGGCAAGCTCTCCGCCTTTATCGCCTCGGCCGCGCTCGCCGGCGTGGCCGGCGTGCTGACCGCTCACGCCCTGCGCGGCGTCACGCCGGACGACTATACGATCTGGATCTCCGCCACCGTGGTTGCGATGATGGTGCTCGGCGGGCGCGGGACCTTCGTCGGACCGATCCTCGGCGCCGTCTTCCTCGTGCTGGTGCCCGAACTGCTGGGCAAGTTCGCCGAATACAAGATGCTGATCTACGGTGTCCTGCTCGTGCTCGCCATCACGCTGATGCCGGAGGGTGTGATCGGCCGGCTGCGCAAGAGGGCCGCCCGATGAGCAGGATCATCGAGGCCAGGGGCATCACCAAGCGCTTCGGCGGCGTGGTGGCTGTCGATGCGGTCGACCTTGCGGTCGAGAAGGGACAGATCGTCGGGCTGATCGGCCCGAACGGCTCCGGCAAGTCGACCATGGTCAATCTCGTCTCCGGCGAGATGATGGCCGACGAGGGCAGGCTCGCCTTCAACGGCACCGACATCTCGCGCATGGCGCTGCACAGGCGGGCCCGGGCGGGCATGGCCCGTTCCTTCCAGATGCTGCGCCTGTTCCACTCGCTCAGCGTCGAGCAGAATCTCGTACTCGCCAGCAACATGCGGATGAAGACGAGCGTGCTCGATTCCTTCCTCGGCCGCGCTCCGGCACGGGCGGACGACGCCCGCGCCCGCGCCAAGGCGCGCGAGCTGCTCGCCTTGTTCGACCTGCAGGATTTCGCGGAGCGCCCCGTCACCGCCATGTCGATCGGCCAGCAGCGCATGGTCGAGATCGCGCGCGGGCTGATGAGCGAACCGACGCTGCTCGTGCTCGACGAGCCGGCCGCCGGCCTCTCGCCCCCCAATGTCGACAAGCTGATCGCCCTGATACGGCGCCTGTGCGACGAGTTCGGCATCTCGATCCTGCTCGTCGAGCACGTGATGCGCGTGGTGCGGGACCTTTGCGACCGCGTCGTCGTGCTGGATTCGGGCAAGAAGATCGCCGAAGGCGTGCCCGATGCGGTGGTGAAGGACCCGGTCGTGGTGGAGGCCTATATCGGATCGGGATGGAAGCGCCGTGCTCAGGCTTGAGAACATCGTCGCCGGCTATGGCCGCACCCGCATCCTGCACGGCGTCAGCCTCACGGTGCCGAGCGGCGGCCTCGTCGCCCTGCTCGGCGGCAACGGCACCGGCAAATCGACCACGCTGAAGGCCTGCGTCGGTCTCGTTAGCGTGCAGGAGGGCAAGGTCGAGCTCAACGGCCAGGTCGTCAACGACGTTCCACCCGAGAAGCGCTCGGCGCTGGGGCTCTCGCTCGTGCCGCAGGGCAAGGAGGTCTTCGCCGCGATGAGCGTCGAGGAGAACCTCCTGATGGGCGCCTATCATCGACGCTCCGACCGCGCCGGCATCGCGCAGGACCTCGAGGCCGTCTACGTGCGCTTCAAGCGTCTGCGCGAGCGGCGCAAGGTCAATGCCGGCATGCTCTCGGGCGGCGAGCGCCAGATGCTCTCGATCGGCCGCTCGCTGATGGCGCGGCCTTCCGTGCTGCTGCTCGACGAGCCCTCGGCCGCATTGGCCCCGCGCATCGTCGAGGAGATCGCCGAGGCCATTCTCGGCCTGCGCGATCTCGGCCTGACGCTCCTGCTGGTCGAGCAGAATGTCGGCATGGCCCTCGACATCGCCGACCACATCTACGTCATCCGCGGCGGGCGCATCGCCTATGAGCGCGAGGTCGGGGACGGCGTCGCCATGGAAGAGCTCCAGGAATTCTACCTCGGCGGAAGCGAGCACTAGCGCCTGCGAGCCGTGCCGTTCCCGCCATCACCCACGAGGTCAAGATCATGAGCGCACGGGCAACAGGACGGTTCAAGGACCGCGTAGCGGCGGTGACGGGCGCGGCCGGCGCGCTGGGGCGTGCAAGCGCCGCTGCGCTGGCGAAGGAAGGTGCGAAACTCCTGCTGTTCGATCGCGACGCGGCGGGCCTTGCCGTCACCGCCGGCCTCTGCCCCGGCTCGATCACGGTTGCCGGCAATGCCGCCAGCGCCTCCGATGTCGAACGGGCCGCGGCGAAGGCACTCGCCGAGCTCGGGCCGGTCGAGCTGCTGGTCGCGGCGGCCGGCCTCGTCGGCCCCTCCAAGCTCGCCATCGACGTGACCGAGGAGGAATGGGATCTCGTCTTCGACGTCAACGTCAAGGGCAGCTGGCTCGCGGCGAAATATTTCATTCCGCAGATGCGCTCGCTCGGGCGCGGCTCCGTCGTGCTGTTCTCCTCGACGGCGGGCCTGCAGGGCTCGGCCGTGCTGTCCGCCTATTCGGCGAGCAAGGGCGCGGTGACGCTGCTGACCAAGAGCCTGGCGCTGAACCACGCCACCGAGAACATCCGCGTCAATTGCGTCTGTCCCGGCACGATCGACAGCCCGATGAACGACCGCGCCATCGCGCAGGCCGGCGATGCAGATGCGCAGGCGGCGCGCGCCGCCTTCCAGAAGTCGCGTCACCCGATGAACCGCTTCGGCACGCCGGAAGAGGTCGCCGGCGCCGTGATGTATCTCCTCAGCGACCAGGCCGGCTTCACCACCGGCGTCGCACTGCCTGTCGATGGAGGCCGCGTTGCCTGAGAAGCGCTTCACCGGACAGGTCGCGATCGTCACCGGCGCGGCGCGCGGGATCGGCGAGGCGATCGCGACGCGTTTCGTCGCCGAGGGCGCGAAGGTCCTGCTCGTCGACCTGCTAAGGGATGTCGCCGACACGGCGACGCGACTGGGCCAGAAGAGCCTGGTCTGCGATGTCGTCGCGCGCGGGGCCGGCGAGACGATCGCGCAGGCGGCGCTGGCCGCCTTTGGCCGGATCGACATCCTCGTCAACAATGCCGGCATCGGCGGCTCGAAGCGCCTGGCCGATTCCGACGACGCCCTGATCGAGCGCTTGATCGACACCAACCTGTCGGCAGTGCTGCGGGTGACGAGGGAGATATCGCCGCATCTGCCGCGCCCGGGAGGGCGGATCGTCAACGTCTCCTCGACCTTTGGTCTCGCCGGTTATCCCGGCACCACCGCCTATGCCGTCGCAAAGGCGGGCGTGGCCCAGTTCACGAGGCAGCTCGCCGGCGAACTTGGCCCGGACGGCATCCGCGTCAATGCGGTGGCGCCCGGCGTCATCCAGACGCCGATGACGATCGCCCACCGGGAGAACCCGTTCTACATGCGCGTCGTGGTCGAGCCGATCCCGCTCGAGCGCATGGGGGAGCCGGCGGACGTCGCCGGGCCGGTCGCCTTCCTGGCTTCGGACGACGCAGCCTTCGTGACCGGTGTGGTGCTGCCGGTCGATGGCGGCTATCTGGCCGCGCGCCATGGCAAGCTTTGAACAGGAGAATGCAAATGCACGACATGAGCGTCAAATGGCCGAACGGCGCCCGCTGCGCCGTGATGCTGACCTTCGACTTCGATGCCCAGACGCTCTGGACCTCGCGCGATCCGGAGAATGCGACGCGTCCCGGCGTGTTGAGCCAGGGCGTCTATGGCGCGAAGGTCGGTGTGCCAAAGATCCTCGACACCCTGCGCGACGAGGAGATCAAGGCGACCTTCTTCGTTCCCGGCTGGACGGCGGAGAACCACACCGGTCGCGTCGAGATGATCCTGAAGGACGGCCATGAGGTCGGCCACCACTCCTATTCGCACAAATGGGTCAGCGACGATCCGGCCGGCGAAGTCGAGGAGATGGAGAAGGGGCTCGAAGCGCTCAAGCGGACCGTCGGCGTCGTTCCCAAGGGCTACCGCTCGCCGGCCGGAGAGGTCTCGACCGGCCTGTTCAAGCTGCTGCAGAAGCACGGCTTCCTCTACGATTCCTCGCTGATGGACGACATCAACCCCTACCGCCATGTGCTCGAGGACGGATCCAAGGGTCCGATCGAGCTGCCCTGGCACTGGAGCCTGGACGACGCGCCTTATGCGATGTTCTCGGCCAAGACGCCGCGCACGATCTGCACCAACGAGCACCTGCTCTCGATCTACAAGGCCGAGTTCCGCGAAATCTATCGCTGGGGCGGGCTGTACGACATCATCTTCCACCCGCAATTCGGCGGCCGGCCAAGCCGCATCGCGCTCATCCGCGAGCTGATCGCTTTCATTCGTACGTTTCCGGACGTCTGGTTTGCCACCGGCACGGAGGTCGCGGAAGCCTGGTCCAGCGCATACGAGTAGGCCTTTTGCGGCGCAGTGCCGGCGCACGAGAGCACGATGGCGGCCTCGCGCAGATATCGGGTCATTTGCCCGGAAGGTCAGCGCAGGCCGAGCGCAAGACAGCGACGAATTTGATCGCGCTTGCCGAGAGGGGGCGATCCTTCAACCAAGCCATGCCGATGCTGCGCTGGATCGTCGGCGCAGCCAGGGGGATCAGGGCCAATTCGTCATCGCTGAACATGGCGAAGGTCATCGTCGGCAGCGCCGTCACCCCGAGACCGGCTGCAGCCAGCGCCGCGGCGCAGGAAATCTGATCGACCTCATAGGTCGGCGCGGTCGGCAGGTTGGCGTGGATGAAGCCGGCATCGGTGAGACGCCGGACAGAGGACGACGGTGACATCGCAATGAAGTCGAACTGCGCCAGCTCGCTCCAATCGACGCTGCTGCGCCCGGACAGTGGATGCCGGCGCGACACGACCAGCGTGAGCTGATCGCTCGCAATCTCTTCGAAAACGAACGAGCCCTGCCCTGCCGGCCGGCCGGCAATGACGAGATCGGCGCTTCCATCTTCCAGCATCGTCATCGCCCGGTCCTGCAAGCTATCGCGCACCGCGACCTCGATGCCCGGATAGCGTTCACGGAACGCGCGCAGCACCGGCGGAAGCAGGGTGCAGACGACGGAAGGGAGGGCGGCTATGGCCAGGCGGCCGTGCACTCCGTCGCCTCGTCTCGCGATGGCCTCGAATGTTCCTGCCAGGCTTCGCATCGCCTCGCGCGCGCTGGCCACGACATGCTGACCTTCATAGGTCAGGGCAAGCTGTCGCGTCGTCCGATCAACCAATTTGCAGCCAAGCTCGCCCTCGACGCGTCTCAATGTTTCGCTGACAGAGGGTTGCGAGACGCCGAGCCGCTCTCCGGCGGCCGTCAGGCTCAGGGTATCGCCGATGGCGACGAGGATCTCGAGTTGGCGCAGGGTCAGGTTCATGACGGGAGCCGCCGCAAAATGTACGCAAGCTTCATAAACCAACCCTATGTATAAATTAATAGCCATTATTTGACATTTTAACTCCTGGGCGTTTGTTACCTCGGTCGCGCACCATGAATTGCGCGGGCAGGGCGGAACGCAGTGGTGGCAAAGCAGGTTTGGATCGGAGCAGCGGCCGGCTTCGCGGGCGATCGCCCCGACGCTTCGGGTCCTCTGATTGAAGCGCTCGCGCATCATGACGGACCACGCTTCCTGATTTTCGAGACACTGGCGGAACGCACCCTTGCCCTTGCGCAGCTCGACCGCCTGGCAGATCCGTCGCGTGGCGAAGTTCCGACCCTGAGACGCCTGCTCTGGCCGGCGCTGGCGCCATGCGCGGCTGCGGGCATCAAAATCATCGGGAATTTCGGCGGAGCGAACCCGTTCGGCGCGGCCGCCAAGATAAGGGCCTGGGCTGCTGAACTCGGCTGCTCCGATCTGAAGATCGCCGTGGTCGCAGGCGACGACCTGCGGGACATGATGACGGCGGCCGATTTTGCCCGCCTCGAGACGGATGGTTCCTTGCTGCAGGGCGAACCCGCCGTCATTTCGGCGAATGCCTATCTGGGTGCCGATGCGATTGCCGCGGCACTGAACGAAGGGGCCGACGTCGTCGTGACGGGACGCGTCGCCGATCCGGCCCTGGTGCTCGGCCCGCTCAAATACAGCTTCGGCTGGGCGGATGACGACTGGGACAGGTTGGCAGCCGGGATCCTCGCAGGCCATCTCCTCGAGTGCGGATCGCAAGTGACGGGCGGCTATTTCGCCGATCCCGGCGTCAAGGACGTGCCGGGTATGGACGTGCTCGGCTACCCGATCGCCGAGGTCGATCCCGACGGCACCTTCATCATCACCAAGCCGGCTGGGACGGGCGGGCTCGTCGACCGCCGGACGGTCACCGAGCAGATCCTCTATGAGATCCACGATCCCTCGGCTTATCTGACGCCCGACGCGATCCTCGATCTGACGCAGGTCGAACTCGCAGAAATAGGCCCCGACCGCATCAAGGTGAGCGGAGCGCGGGGCCGCGCCCGGCCCGAGACGCTGAAGGCGACGATCTGCTTCGACGGTGGCCTGCTGGCCGAAGCCGAGATTTCCTATGCCGGCCCCAACGCGAAATCCCGCGCCGCCCTGGCCATCGACACGGTGGTGAAGCGCGTCGCCCGTCTTCACCCGTCCCTGCAGGTGCGTGCCGATGTCATCGGGGTCGTCAGTGTCTTTGGCGATACGGCCGGCTCGTTGCTGAACGCCGAAATCCCGAATTTCGGGGACGGCGACCTGCGCGTCCGTTTCGCGGCGGAGACGGCCGACCGGGCTGCGGCAACATACCTGCTCGACGAAGTCGAGGCGCTGTATTGCGCCGGCCCCGCCGGTGGCGGCGGCGTTCGCAAGCACCTGACCCCGCGGCTGCGCAGCGCGTCCTGCCTGGTGGACCGCAAGCTCGTCACCCCGCAGATCTCGCTTCTGGAGACGGCATGACCAGCGCTGTTTCGCTCTACCAACTCGCCCATGCCCGATCCGGCGACAAGGGCAACCGGCTCAACATCGCAGTCATCTGCCGCGAGCCGCGATTTTTCGAGCCCTTGCGCGAGCGGCTGACGGAAGACTTCGTGGCGGGCGTCTTCCGTGAGCGCAGGCCCACGGCCGTCAGGCGCTACGAGCTGCCGAAGCTGCACGCTTTCAACTTCGTGCTCGACGAGGTTCTCGATGGCGGCGTCAACGGTAGCCTCGGGCTCGATGGCCACGGCAAGACGCTCTCCTTCCTGCTGCTCTCCGCCGCCATCGGGATCCCGGCCGACGCGCTGGAACCGGCTGAAAAGCGCTCTCACGAACTCATGCCCGGAGGCTCGCCATGAGCGCCGAACCTGTCGTCGACTATCTGAAGCACCGTCACGCCGCCGTGATGGACCGGCTCGACGCCTTCCTGAGGCTGCCGAGCGTAAGTACCGATCCGGCCTATTCCCAAGGCATGGCGGATACGCGCGCCTTCCTTCTCGACTGGTTGAAGGGCATCGGCCTGACCGACGTCCAGCTTCTCGATGGCGGCGGACAGCCGGCAGTCTATGGTGCCTGGCTCGGCGCGCCGGATGCGCCGACCGTCATCGTCTACGGTCATTACGACGTGCAGCCGCCGGATCCGCTGCCGCTGTGGAAATCGCCCCCCTTCGAGCCGACGATCCGCGACGGGCGGCTCTATGCCCGCGGCGCCTCGGATGTGAAGGGCTCGACCACGATCGCGATCGAGACCGTCGCGGCCTTCCTCGCCGTGCATGGGCGCTGCCCGGTCAACATCAAGCTGTTCATCGAGGGCGAAGAGGAAACCGGCAGCCCGAGCCTGCATGAGATCGTCCGTCGCTATGGCGATCTCCTTCGAGCGGATGCGATGATCTCCGCCGATGGCGGCCGGGCGAGCCCAACCGTGCCGACGATCAATGTCGGCGCGCGCGGCCTGACCAAGCTCGAGCTCGTCGTCCGGACGGCGGAGAAGGAGCTGCATTCCGGCCGCTATGGCGGCTCCGTCCGCAATGCGCTGCATGAGCTTGCGGCCATCGTCGCCTCCATCCACGACGCGCAAGGCGCTATCGCCATCCCGGCCCTGATGGACGCCGTCCGCCCCCTGTCGGAGCGCGACCGGCGCGATACGGCGGCGTTGCCATTCGACGAGGCGGCCTTCGTCGCGGATGTGGGCGGCATCGCCGCCGGCGAGCCGGGCTACAGCATCCGCGAGCGGCTGACGCTGCGCCCCGCGATCGACGTCAACGGCATGTGGGGCGGCTATACGGGAGCGGGCTCCAAGACGGTCATCCCGGACGAGGCCCGCGCCAAGATCACCATCCGCCTGGCGCCGGGACAGGATCCCGAACAGGCCAGTCAGGCCCTCAAGGATCACATCCTTGCCGTGGCACGGCCGGGTGTTCGGATCGGGTTCGAGGCGATCGGCGGCGGCTCGCCCGCGTCCACGCTGGCGGCGGACCATCCTCTCGTGCAAGCCGCGGCCACCGTGCTGCGAAAGACATCGGGGCAGGAGCCCGTCCATGTACGGCTCGGCGCGACCGTGCCGATCACGGCCATCTTCAAGGAGATGCTGGATCTCGACACGCTGATGTTCGGCTTCAACCTGCCGGACGAGGATGTCCACGCGCCCAACGAGTTCTTCCACATCCCGTCGATCGCGCTGGGCCTGCAGGCCTGGCCGATGCTGCTTCAGGAACTGGCGCAATTCGGCCCCTCGGCATTCCGCCAACAGGCCGGATGAGGAGATCGCAGCCATGGCCGGAATGATCGTCGCCGCACAGCCCGAGGCCGTCGAAGCGGGAGCACTGGTTCTCCGCCGGGGCGGCAACGCCATCGATGCCGCGATCGCCTGCGCCTTCGTGCAGAGCGTCGTCGATCCGCAAATGACCGGCATCGCCGGCTACGGCTCCATGCAGATCTATATGCCGCGCCGCGGCGTGCATGAGGTGCTGGAATTCTACGCGCGCAGCCCGCGTGCCGTTCGCGCCGACATGTGGGCCGACAAGGTCCTGGGCGAGGCGCCGGACGGCTTTTCCTTCGTCGTCGAGGGGCAGGTCAACGAGATCGGTTATCAGGCCGTCGGATCGCCCGGGAATCTGAAGGGATACACGACGGCACTGGCCGACTACGGCACGATGGACCTCGTCGACATCATGCAGCCGGCCATCGCCCATGCACGGGACGGCTTCATGATCCGCCCGTACATGCACTACTACATGACGCTCGACCAGTCGGCCATGGGTCGCGTGCCAAACGAGAAGCTGCTGCGTTTCAGCGCGACGGGACGCGAGATCTACTACCGCAAGGACGGCAGCCTGAAGCGGCCGGGCGACATCGTCGCCAATCCCGATCTCGCCCGTACGCTCGAACGCATCGCCGCGGCCGGGCCCGAGATCTTCTACCGCGGCGAGATCGCCGAGCAGATCGCAGCCGACATGGCAGCCCATGGCGGCCTGCTCTCCTATGACGATCTGGCGCAATACGAGCTGCGGCGCTCCGCACCCGTCTGGGGCAGCTACCGGGATCACCGGATCGCCAGCGTCCGCCCGCCCGGCGGCGGCGTTTCGCTGATCCAGCTATTGCATGTGCTCGAAGGCTTCGACATCGGCGCGCTGGAGCACAATGGAGCCGAGCATCTCCGGATCCTCACCGAGGCGCTGAAGCGCGTCACCATCGACAAGGACACGCATATCGGTGATCCCGACTTCGTCGAGGTGCCGGTTGATAGGCTTCTGTCCAAGGACTATGCGGCATCGCTCGCCGCCAGCATCCGGCGCGGGGAGAAAGCGTCCCTGGAGCGCATGACGCTGAAGCAGGAGCCCAAGGACACGACGCAGGTCTGCGTCATCGACAAGGACGGGAACGCCGTCACCCTCACCCACACGCTGAACATCCCGAGCGGCGTCATCAGCGACGGCCTCGGCTTCATGTATAACGGCCTGATGAGCGCCTTCGATCCACGGCCCGGCCGACCCGGATCGCTGGCGCCCAACAAGGGCCGGACGAGCTCGCAGATGCCGAGCATCGTCTTCCGGGACGACCGGACCTTCATCGTCATCGGAGCGCCCGGCGGCACGGCGATCCTGCCGGCGATGGCGCAGGGCATCAGCAATGTCGTCGATTTCGGCATGGCAATCTTCGAGGCCGTCGCCGCGCCACGGATCAGCGTGACGAGCAACACGATCGACATCTCCAACCGCATTCCGCGCTACGTCGCCGCCGAACTGGAGCGCGACGGCTATCGCGTGGCCCGCTCCTATCAGGGCTTCGCCTTCGCGGCCCTGCACGCCGTTTTGAATGACGGCGGGCGGCTGTCGGCCGGTGCCGATCCGCAACGCGACGGCATGTGGCTCCGGGGCTGAGCCCGGCGACCGTGAAATCCTAGAAAACGGAAGGGGATAACCGATGAAACACTTCATGCGCGGGCTGCTCGTCGCCGGCGTCGTCTGGTCGGGATCAGGCTTGGGCCTGGCTCAGGCAGAGCCGCTGCGGATCGCCATCGGCGGCGCCTTCACCTCGATGGACCCGCATTTCTACAACGCGACGCCGAACCACTCGGTCGCGATGCATGTCTTCGACCGTCTCGTCGACCGCGCGCCGGATGTCAGCCTGAAGCCCGGCCTCGCCCTGAGCTGGAAGACCGTCTCCGACACCGTCTGGGAGTTCAAGCTGCGGCCGGGCGTGACCTGGCACGACGGCAAGCCGTTCACGGCGGACGATGTCGCCTTCACCTATGAGCGCGCCCGCAACGTGCCGAACAGCCCCGGCGGATTCGGTGGCTTCCTGCGGGCGGTGAAGAAGGTCGAGGTGGTCGATCCGCTGACCCTGCGCATCGACACCGGCGAACCCGCCCCGAACCTGCCGCGGGAGCTCGCCTTCGTGCCGATCATCTCGCGCCATGTCGGCGAAGGGGCGACGACGGAGGGCTACAACACCGGAAAGGCCGTGATCGGCACCGGGCCGTACAAGTTCGTCAGCTACACGCCGGGCGATCGCGTCGAGCTCACGCGCAACGATGCCTGGTGGGGGCCGAAGCAGCCCTGGGATAAGGTCACGCTGCGGATGATCACCAATGCCGGCGCGCGCGTGGCCTCGGTCCTGGCGGGCGACGTGGACGTCATCGACACGCCGCCGGCCGGCGACCTTGAGAAGCTGAGAGCCGACCAGCGGGTCAGCGTCTCGGCGACCGACGGCCTGCGCGTCATCTATCTCGCCCTGAATTCGCAGGAACCGGTCGCCGTGACGGTGA
The DNA here is from genome assembly GCF_051860145.1 of Allobosea sp. Taxonomy (GTDB): domain Bacteria; phylum Pseudomonadota; class Alphaproteobacteria; order Rhizobiales; family Beijerinckiaceae; genus Allobosea. The sequence continues at coordinate 566,999 of NZ_JBHYEM010000001.1, forward strand.
CGACGAATGACGGCAAGCCCTTCACGAAGAACCCGCTCCAGGACGTCAAGGTCAGGCAGGCGCTTTCCATCGCCATCAACCGGGAGGGCCTGGCCGACCGCATCATGCAGAAGACGGCTCGCCCCACGGGACAGTGGCTGCCGCCCGGCACCTATTCCTACGCCAAGAACGTCCCGGTCCCGGCTTACGACCCGAACAAGGCCAAGGCGCTGCTCGCAGAAGCCGGCTTCCCCGACGGCTTCAAGGTGACATTGTTCTCGCCGAACGACCGCTATCCGAATGACGCAGCGACGACGCAGGCGATCGCGCAGATGTGGACGCGCATCGGCGTGAAGACGGCGGTCGAAACACTGCCCTGGAGCTCCTATGCCAGCCGCGGCGGCAAGCAGGAATTCGGCATCGGCCTCTGGGGTTGGGGCAGCCCGACGGGCGAGGCCGGCTATCTCCTGTCGAACGTCGTCGCCACCAACACCCCGTCTCGCGGTCTCGGCGTCTTCAACTATGGCCGCTACAGCGACCCGGCCCTCGACAAGCAGATCGTGGACGCTCTCGCGACCATCGACGACGACAAGCGCGAGGCGCTGTTCGTCGCTGCGACGGAAACCTTCGCCCGCACCTTGCCGATCATCCCGCTCTACGTCCTCGACAATGCCTGGGTGACGCGCAAAGGCATCAGCATCGACGCCCGCCGTGACGAACGCACGCTGGCCATGGATGCGCATCCCGCAAAGTGACATCGCCGGCGGGCTCCCCGGAGCCCGCCGCTGACAGGAAAGTCCCATGATCAGCTGGCTTGCCAAGCGTGTGGCCCAGGCGGTGGCGGTCGTGCTCGCAATGACCGTCATCGTCTTCATCGGCGTGAACGTGATCGGTGACCCGGTAGCAGTACTCCTGCCCCCGGACGCCACTTACGAGGAGCGCCTGCGCGTCATTGCCGCGTTCGGCCTCGATCGCCCGCTCTGGGAGCAATACGCCTCGTTCCTGGCAGGCGCGTTGCGCGGTGATCTCGGGCGGAGCTTCGTGTTCAGCGAGCCGGCGCTGTCCGTCATCCTGCAGCGCATGCCGGCGACTCTGGAACTGGCCGTCGCCGCCATGCTGCTGGCCGTGCTGATCGGTCTCCCGCTCGGTCTCTATGCCGGGGTCAGGCCCAACTCTGCCACCGCCAAGGCCCTGATGGCGGGCTCCATCCTCGGATTCTCGCTTCCGACCTTCTGGGTCGGCCTCGTGATGATCATGCTGTTCTCCGTCCAACTGGGCTGGCTACCGGCGGGAGGACGCGGCCAGACGGCGGAGCTATTGGGCGTCCAGTGGTCGTTCCTGACGGCCGATGGCCTGCGGCATCTCATCCTGCCCGCGCTCAATCTGGCGCTCTTCAAGATCTCGCTCGTGATGCGGCTGGTGCGGGCCGAGACCCGCGAGGTCGTGCCGCAGGATTATGTCCGCACGGCGCGGGCCAAGGGGTTGTCCGAAGGGTCGGTCATTCGCACCCATGTCCTGAAGAACACGCTCATTCCGGTCATCACGATCGTGGGGCTCGAATTCGGCTCGGTCATCGCTTTCTCGGTCGTCACCGAGACCATCTTTTCCTGGCCGGGGATGGGCAAGCTGATCATCGAGAGCATCCATCTCCTCGATCGGCCGATGATCGTGGCCTACCTGATGGTCATCGTCGTGCTCTTCGTGCTGATCAACCTCATCGTCGACCTTCTTTACACCGTGCTCGATCCGCGCGTGCGGCTGGAGAACTGAGATGTCCGCAATCCCGTCGGCTGCAGCACCCCGCACGCCGCTGCAGCGAGCCCTGCGCGCGTTTGCGAACTCCAATACGGCCATGCTCGGCCTGGTGCTCCTGGTCTGCATCGTTTCATTGGCGCTGCTTGCGCCGTGGATCGCGCCGCAGAACCCCTACGACCTCATGCAACTGGACATCATGGACGGGCAGCTGCCGCCGGGGTCGAAGGCGGCAAGCGGCATGACCTATTGGCTGGGAACCGATGAGCAGGGTCGGGACATGCTCTCCGCCATCCTTTACGGGCTTCGCATCTCGTTGCTGGTGGGTTTCAGTTCTGCGGTCGCAGCAGCGGCCATCGGAACGACGCTCGGTCTGCTCGCGGCCTACGCCGGCGGACGCACGGACAACGCGATCATGCGGCTGGTTGATCTGCAATTGTCGTTTCCAGCCATCCTCGTCGCTCTGATGATACTGGCCTTTCTCGGCAAGGGCGTGGGGAACGTCATTCTCGCGCTCGTCATCGTGGAGTGGGCGGTCTATGCGCGGACAGCCCGTGCCAGCGCGCTGGTCCAGCGGCGCAAGGAATATGTGGAGGCGGCGCTCTCCTATGGCTCCTCGACACTGCGCGTGCTGTTCCGCCATCTGCTGCCGAACTGCCTGCCGCCGCTGATGGTGATCGTCACCGTCCAGATTGCGCGCGCCATAGCGCTCGAGGCGACGCTCTCCTTCCTGGGACTTGGCGTGCCCGTAACCGAGCCCAGCCTGGGCCTTCTCATCTCCAACGGCTACCAGCATATGCTGTCGGGCAAGTTCTGGATCAGCTTCTATCCGGGGATCGCGCTGCTGATCACGGTCGTCGCCATCAACCTGATCGGAGACAGGCTGCGGGATGTGCTCAATCCCCGCAACGCGGATTGATGCGACGGTCGAACGAGGCAGCGGCGCCCGACCCGGTCGAATTTTGCCACAATGCAGACATCGCCGACGACTGATAGGATCGGCCTGTGGGTTCTGCCCGTTTCAGCGTTATCGATGTTCTCTGGCCGCACGTATGCGGCCAGTTGAATGACCAGATGTTAGAGCGGCACCAGCGACGCCGAGCGCACTTTAAAAGTCTCGCTCGAGTCAATGTCGGCGCTATCCTCGCTGAGCACGATCTTATAGGTGTTCCGTGCCGCGCGGACCGAGACCAGGCCCTGCCGCACGTCTCGCAGCACAGCCTTGGGGTCACGTTTTGCCGGATCGCCAAAACCGCCGGCTCCGGCCGTGCGCATGCTGAGCACATCCCCCTTGCGGAGCGGATAGGTACCCTTGGAGTGCAGGCTGCGCTCGCCGGGCTGGCCCGGATTGAGGATCGTCGCGGCCCGCGAGCCCGGCAACCCGCCTTCCAGCCCATAGGGCGCATTGACGTAGCGGTCGCCGAGATTCGTGACGAGGCCGACATCCGCCAGCAGCCGGACGTCCTTGCGGACGGCCATGCCGCCGCGGAACTGGCCGGCACCGGCAGTGTCCGGGATCAGCTCCATCCGCTCGACGAAGACGGGGGCGTTCATTTCCTGGACCTCGACCGGCGTGTTGGTGCCATTGGTCGGCGAGGTCGTCGCCTCCTGCCCGTCGCGATGGCGATGGGCGCCGACGCCGCCGATCGCGGTCATCCAGGCGAGGAACGGCTTGCCGGTATGGGGGCTGAGCGTGCCGCTGACTTTCGGATTGCAGAAGCCGGAGCTCGCGGCAATGACGCGATCGGGTACGATCTGGGCGAGTGCGCCCATCACCACTTCGTAGATGCGGTTGGCGTTGACAGCGCGCGCGCCGCTCGCCGCGCCCGGGTTGGGATTGACGTAGCTGCCCTTGGGCGCCCGGATCTCGATGCAGCTGATGATGCCGAAATTCTGCGGTGAGCGCGGCAGCGTCACCGCCTTGATCGCAGCAATGCAGTAGGACCGGGTATATTGCATGTAAGCGTTGATGCCCGCCGGCCGCTGCGGCCCGGTGCCCTCCCAGTCGCAGATGATGCGGCCGTCCTCGACGGTGAGCGCGAGCTTGAACGGCACCGGCTCGGTGTCGGGCCCGACATCGTCGAGCACATCCTCGAAACGGTAGGTGCCCTTCGGCAGCTCGGCGATCGCCTCGACCATCGCGCCGCGGCTGCGGGCGACGATCTCGCGCATGCAGGCGGCGAGCTGCTCGGGCCCGTACTGCCGGGCGAGCGCCTGCATGCGGGCGACGCCGGTCATGTTCGCGGCATATTGCGCGTGCAGGTCACCGAGCACGTCCTTGATGCGGACATTGCCCTCGATGATCCGCAGGATCTCCTTGATCGGTTCGCCGGCCTTGTAGAGCAGCACCGGCATCAGCTTGATGCCTTCCTGGCAGGTCTCGCTGACGCCGACGACCTCCTCGCTGCCCGGGGCGCTGCCGCCGACATCGATATGGTGGGCGATGTTGACCGCGTAGCCGATCAACGCCCCGTCGTGGAAGACCGGCGTCACCATGAAGATGTCTGGCAGATGGCCCGAGCCGATGGTCGGATCGTTGCAGATCACCGCATCACCCGGTCCGAGCGAGCCCTCGGGGTAATAGTCGAGCATCCGGCGCACGGTGAAGGCCATCGAGCCGAGATGGCCAGGGCTGTAATCGCCCTGGGCGATCATGTCGCCCTCGGCGTCGAAGACGCCGGTCGAGAAGTCGGAGCCCTCTCGGACAGTCATCGAATAGGCTGTGCGCAGCAGCGTGCTGCCCATTTCGGCGGCGGTGGAGAGAAGGCCACCCCAGACCACCGAGAAGGTGACCGGATCAATCGTGCTCATGGCTTATCCTCAGCTAAGCGTAGTGACGAGATTGCCGTGGGAATCGACAGTGCTTTCGCTGCCGGGCGGCAGGACGATGGTCGACTCCCGTTCCTCGACGATGGCCGGCCCGGTGACGACGTCGCCGGCGCTCAGGCGGTAACGGTCATAGACGGGGCAGAGCGCGAAGCCGTCGGTCTCGGGGAACCAGACCTGGCGCTGGCCGCGCTTGGCGCGCCCGACCCCGCCGGGCAGTGCCGGGAGCGTGTCCATCGCCAGCGTCTTGCCGGTGGCGATGGCGCGCAGGCGCCAGTGGACCGCGACGATCGTCCAGTCGGGATCGAAGGTGCGATCGCCATAGGTCTTGGCATAAGCGTCGTGGAACGCCTTGCGCAACCTCGCCAGATCGGCGGCGGCGTAAGGATAGGTGGGCAGGTCGACGGCGATCTCGAAGCCCTGCCCGGCGAAGCGCATGTCGCAGCTGGCCGAGAAGCTCTGCCGGTCTCGCGGGACGCCAGCCTCGTCGAGCTGGCGGCGCGCCTGCGCCTCGAGATCGGCATAGAGAGCGTTGATCGCGGCGATCGCCCCGTCATCGAGGTTCATCACCTGGGTACGGGCGAGGTCGAGCGAGGTTTCGGCCATCAGCAGCCCGACGGCGGATTCGACGCCGGCTGCCCGCGGGAACACCACCTTGGGGCAGCCCAGCATGCGCGCCAGCCGCGTGCCATGCACCGGCCCGGCGCCGCCGAACGGCACCAGCGCGAACAGGCGTGGGTCCTTGCCGCAGTTGATCGTCACGGCGCGGGCGGCTTGTGCCATCTGCGCGGTGACGATCTCGTGGATGCCCCAGGCCGCCTGCATCGCGTCGATGCCGAGCGGGACGGCGACCTCGCTCTCGATCGCCGTCAGCGCCGCCTCGGAGTCGAGCTTCATCTCGCCGCCGAGGAAATAGTCCGGGTTGAGGTAGCCGAGCACGAGATCGGCGTCGGTGACGGTCGGCCGCCGGCCGCCGCGGCCATAGCATGCGGGTCCCGGCACCGAGCCCGCGCTCTCGGGCCCCACCGAGATGGCGCCGAGCTCGACCTTGGCGATGCTGCCGCCGCCGGAGCCGATCTCGATCAGGTCGACAGCCGGGATGCTGACCGGCAGGCCGCTGCCCTTCTTGAGATGGGTCATGTCCACCTCGAACTGGCTGGTCAGCAGCGGCTTGCCGTTCTCGACCAGGCAAAGCTTGGCGGTGGTGCCGCCCATGTCGAACGAGATCAGGTTGTCGGTGCCGGCGGCGGGAGCGAAGCGCGCCGCCGTCAGCACCCCGGCGGCCGGGCCGCTCTCGATGATGCGGATCGGGAAGCGCTTCACCGTCTCGGCGGTGGCGACGCCGCCGTTCGACTGCATGATCAGCATGGGTGCCTTCGTCCCGAGCGCGCGCAGCTGCCGGTCGAGCCGCTCCACATAGCTCGCGACGCCGGGCATGACATAGGCGTTCATCACCGTGGTGCTGGTGCGCTCGAACTCGCGGTAGAGCGGCGAGACCTCGCTGGAGATCGAGACCATCAGCTCCGGCGCTTCCTCGCGCAGGATCTCGGCGACGCGCCGTTCATGCGCAGGGTTGGCGTAGGCGTGCAGGAAGCAGATCGCGACCGCGACCACGCCCCGCTCCGCCAGGACGCGGGCGACGGCGCGCGCTCCTGCCTCGTCGAGCGCGGTCTCGACCTCGCCGGTCCAGAGCATACGCTCGGCGACCTCGAAGACGAGGTCGCGCGGAACCAGCGGCGCCGGCCGACCCGCCATATTGTCATAGAGCTCGTAGCGCTTCTGGCGGCCGATCAGGATGACGTCGCGAAAGCCCTTGGTCGTGATCAGCGCGGTGGACGGGCCCTTGCGCTGGATCACGGTGTTGGTCGCGATCGTGGTGGCGTGGACCACCTCCTCGATCTCGCCCATCTGCCGGCCGCTCTGGGCCATGCGGGCCTTCAACCCCTTGATTACGGCCTCGGCCGGATCGGCCGGGGTGCTGAGCACCTTGCCGATCTCGAACTGGCCGGTGTCGGGATCGAGCACCGCGAAGTCGGTGAATGTGCCGCCGATATCGACGCCTACACGCAAGCCCATCGTGACGAACTCCTGGGGTGGAACGGCTTCTGCGCCGGATCAGTGAGCGGAGGCGGGCGCAAGGCCCGATGAAGCGGGGGTCGATGCCGAAGCATGGTCGCCGCCGAGATAGGCCTCGCGGACGGCCGGGTTCTCGCGCAGCGCCCCAGCCGGCCCTTCCATGGTGACGATGCCGTTGCGCAGCACATAGGCGCGGTCGACCAGCTCGAGCGCCTTGTTGGCGCTCTGCTCGACCATCAGGATGGTGAGCCCTTGCGACTTCCAGCGCGCGAGGATCTCGTAGACGCGGTCGACCATCAGCGGCGACAGCCCCATGGACGGCTCGTCGATGCACAGGATCTGCGGCTTGCGCAGCCAGGCGCGCGCCATGGCGACCATCTGCTGCTCACCGCCCGAGAGCGTGCCGGCAAGCTGGTCGAGACGCTTGCCGAGCCAGGGGAACTCCGCGATCGCGGCCTCAATGTCGCGCTCCAGCTGCTGGCGCGGCGCGCTGCGGCGCGCATAGGCGCCCATCAGCATATTGTCGCGGACGGTGAGCTCGGCGAACATCCGCCGCCCTTCCGGGATCGAGGCGATGCCCTGGCCGATCACCTCCGCCGTGCTGCGCGCCGTGAGCGGCTCGCCATAGAGCAGGATCTCGCCCTTGCGCGGCGTGACGAGGCGCAGGACGGTCTTGATCGCGGTCGACTTGCCGGAGGCGTTGCCGCCGAGCACCGCGACGGCCTCGCCGCGGCCGACCTGCAGCGAGACGCCGAACAGCGCCTGGACCGAGCCATAGAAGACATCGACCCCCTTGAGCTCGATGGCCGGGCTCTCGGGCGGGCCGGGCATCGGCGCCTCCGGCTGGTGGTCGATATGTCCCTTGACCACGACATGGCTGCGAGCGCCGCCGCCCTGGCCGAGATAAGCCGCCGCGACCCCGGGATCAGCGAAGGCACGGTCGGGTTCGTCGTCGACGAGAACCTTGCCCTGCGCCATGACGATCGTGCGCTGCGTCAGCTTGCGGACGATGTCGAGCTTGTGCTCGACCATGACGATCGCCATGGCCGGGAAACGGCGCCGGACGTCGAGCAAGAGATCGGCGAGCTCGTGGCTCTCGGTCGGGTTCATGCCCGCGGTCGGTTCGTCGAGCAGGAGCAGGTCCGGCGACGTCGCCAGTGCCCGCGCGATGTCGAGCCGTCGGCGATTGGCATAGGAGAGGCTGTGTGTCGGCCGGTCCCGGCGCGGCCAGAGCCGCTCGCCGAACAATTGGAGGATTTCCTCGACCTTCTCGTCCGCCTGGCGCGCCGCGGCGCGATAGCCGCCGAGGCCGAGGACGGCGCCGAGCGGCTCGGCGATCCGCCCGAAGCGGCTGGGCACCCGCCCGCCGCCGATCAGCGCCCGCTGGAGGCCGACCCGCACGCTCTCGGCGATCGTCAGGGCCGGAAAGACGCGGCTGGTCTGGAAGGTCCGCGCGACGCCGAGCGCCGCAATGTCCTCCGGGGCCCGTCCGTCCAGACGCTCGTCGTTGAAGACGATGGACCCGCCACTCGGCCGGACAAAGCCGGTGACGGTCTGGATCAGCGTCGACTTGCCGGCGCCGTTGGGTCCGACGATTCCGACGAACTCCCCGGGCGCGACGGCAAGGTCGATGCCCCCGACCGCCTTGAGACCGCCGAAACTGACCTCGAGCCCCGCAAGGGCGAGCCCGGTGGCAGGTCGCGGATTGCGCATCCCGTGCATCAGCGGACTCCTGCGATGCCCTGCGGCCGGAACCGCAACGTGAGGTAGAGGACCGCCCCGAACAGGATCATCCGATACTCCGCCGCCTCGCGCAGGACCTCGGGCAGGACGATCAGGGCGGCGGCGCCGAGCAGCGCGCCGGTGAGGTTGCCGAGCCCGCCCAGCACGATGATCGCGACCATCAGGAAGGAGGTGTCGAGCCGGAAACTGTCGGGGCTGATGAAGCGCTGCAGGAAGGCGAAGAGGCCACCCGCCAGCCCGGCGCAGGCGCCGGCCAGCACGAAGGCGGTGACGAGATAGCGCCGGACCGGCAGGCCCGCGGCATGGGCGGCGACACGGTCCTCGCGGATGGCGCGCCAGCTCAGCCCGACCGGCGAGGCCAGCAGGCGGCCGACCGCCAGGATCGCGAGGGCGAGCAGCGCCAGGGCCAGCCAGTACTGCGCCGAGACCGAGATCATCGGCATGTCGGGCAGGAAGGACAGCGACGGGCGGGGGATGCCGAAGACACCGTTGGGGCCGCCGGTCACCTCTGTCCAGTTGAGCAGGATGAGCCAGATCAGGACGCCGACGGCGAGCGTCGCCAGCCCGACGACATGGCCGGTGAGCCCGGCACAGACCAGGCCGACGAGGCCGGCGAGCGCGGCGCAAAGGAGCGCGGCGGCGATCAGAGCGAGATCGGCCGGCGCGCCCTGCTTTGCGGCCAGCGCCGCGGCATAGGCGCCGACGCCGAAGAAGCCCGAGAAGCCGAGGAACATGATCCCGGCTGCGCCGGAGAGCATGGTGAGCCCGACGGCGAGCAGGGCGAAGATCGCCACCTGCAGGCCGACCTGGACGACATAGGCCGAGACCGGCAGCAAGGGCAGTGCGACGCAGGCCACGACCGCGAGCGCCAGCAGCGGGTATGGCAAGTCGAACAGCCTGGTCTGCGGCAGCGGCTGGCCGCCCTGGCCGATCAGGATACTGGTCGATGGCATCACGCCGGAGGCGCCGCGCGAACCGCCGAGCGCATCGAGCCGCTTGTCGCCAAGCAGACCCTGCGGACGGAAGGTCAGGATCACCAGCAGGATGCCGAAGGCGACCATGTCGCGAAAGCCTTCGCCGACATAGCCGACAGCGAGCGCTTCGAGCACGCCGAGCAGCAGCCCACCGACGACGGCGCCGGGAATGCTGGCAAGCCCGCCGAGCAAGGCCGCGGTGAAGCCCTTCAGGCCGAAAGGCACGCCCATCTGCGGATAGACGGTCTGATAGTACATCGCGACCATGACGCCCGCGACGGCGGCGAGCGCGGCGCCGAGTCCGAAGGCGAGCAGGCGCAGCCGGTCGGTGCGCACACCCATCTGGCGCACGGCGTCCATGTCCTGCGACATCGCCCGCAGCGCCCGGCCGGCCCAACTGCGCGTCAGGAAAAGATAAAGCGAGACCATCGCGGCGAGCGAGATCGCCAGGATCGCCGCATCCATGCCGGTGACATAGGCGGCGCCGATCACCAGGCTGTAGCTCGACAGCGGGTTCGGGAACGGATGCGCTTCCGGCGTCCAGATGATCTCGGCCGCCTGGTCGAGCATGAAGGTGATCGCGAGCGTCGAGAGCAGCGGCGCGATCCAGGGCGCGTTCTCGAGCGGGCGCAGCGCTACCCGCTCGATCAGCATGCCGATCGCGGTGGTGAGCGCGATGGAGGCGAGCGCCGCCGCCATCAGCGGCAGGCCAAGGCGCACGCCGGTATAGGCGAAGAAGGCGCCGAGCATCAGGAGCGAGCCCTGAGCGAAATTGATCAGGTTGGTCACGCCGAAGATCAGCGAGAAGCCGATGGCGACGAGCGCGTACACGTTCCCGATCACCAGCCCGTTCAGGACCTGGCTGAGGAATTCGACCATGATTGCGGCACCCCTTCCGAGACCGGACCGGTTGACGGCGGCTCAGTTGAAGGGCTCGTAGCCCTTGCCCTTGACGACGATGTAGTTGATCTGCCGCTCGCCGAGGTCGCCCGAGCCTTCGTATTTCAGGCTGCCGCTCACCCCCTTGAGCGGCGCGGCCGCGGCGATCTGGTCGCGCACCGCCTGCCGGGTGATCGGCTTGCCGGCGGCCGCCAGGTCCTTCATCGCGCTGGTGACGATCAGCATCGCGTCCCAGGTGAAGGCCGAATAATAGTTCGGTTCCTTGCCGAATTTCGCTTCATAGGCCTTGGCGAACTTCACCGCTTCCGGCGCCGAGGCCAGGAAGGGCGTGGGCATCACCACGCCCTCGGCGGCGCCGGATGCGAGCTCGATGAACTTGGGATCGTTGAGCGTGTCGGTGCCGGCGACCTTCAGCTTCGGATCGGCCTGGCGCAGCTGCTGCATGAACAGCGCCGATTCCGCATAGTGGCTGACGAGGAAGACGCCGTCCGGCGCGGCCGCCCTGATCTTGGTGATCAACGGGCGGAAGTCGCGCGTCTCGGGGATCATCGCCTCCGAGAGGACGACCTCGGCACCGAGCTCCTTCAGGCGCTTGCTCATCATGGTGTTGGTCACCATGCCCCAATCGTCCTTGAAGTAGACGATCGCGATCTTCTTCATGCCGAGCTTCTTCATCAGCATGTCGACATGCGGCTGCACCATGGAGGCGTGCGTCGGCGTGGTGCGGAACTGGTAGGGGCTGATCTTGACGTAGTCCGGATGGCCCGCCGTCGGCGCCACCTGCGCCAGCTTGGCCTCCGCCAGGATCGGCCCGGCCGCCATCGACTCCGTCGAGGTCTGGCCGCCGACCACGGCGAGCACCGCCGGGTCCTGCGCGAACTTCTGGGCGAGCGTCGCCGCCTCGCGCGGATTGCCGCGGCTGTCCTCGATCTTGATCTCGATCGAGCGACCGGCGATGCCGCCGGCCTGGTTGAGGTCGTCGGCGAACATGGTCGCCGCCTCTTTGAAGCGGGCACCGAGCGCGGACCGCTCGCCCGACATCGGCCCGAACAGCCCGATGACGATCGGCTCGGCCGCTTTCGCCGCGACATGCGCCCCCGCGTTCAGCGCGACCGCTATGGCCGCGCCGATCAAGAATCCAGAACCCTTCATGTGACCCCTCCCAGGGCAATGTGAGCCATCGATGGAAAGTTTATTGACTAAACTTGTTCGACGGCAAGCGGAAAAATCGACCACCAATCCGCAATCACCCTGAGACCATCGCCAATAATTTTCATATCCACATGAATTTAAACGGAAAATTCTCGATCAAAAAATATGAAACGCATGAGCCTCCCGCGATGTGATGCTGCGAAAATGAGCGCGTGAGCCCATTTTTCAGCCACGGCCCCATCGTCAGAAGATACCCACTGCGCGTCCTTCAACTAAACATTTTACTTGATCGGCGCCGGGGAATGACGTTTGGTCGGATGATGACGAGACCCAAGAAGGCGGCCGCTTCGACGGCCAGAGATTTCGAGCTGTTCGACGAGCTGATGCCCGTCCGGCGCTACAAGCTGCTGCTCCAGGCCTTCCTGAAACGGCGAGGGCCTGGCGCGCGTCAGACGATCGCCGAAGCGCTTGGCCATACGCGCAGCTTCGTGACGCAGATCACCAGCCCGGCCTATGATCTCGCGATTCCGAGCGGCCAGGTCCGGGCCATCGTGAAGCTGGCGGAGCTGACAGCGGAGGAGGAGCGGATCTTTCTCGAGGCTTATGTCGAAGCTCATCCCGAGCGCGCCGCCGAGGTTTACGCTCCGACCCATCGCTCCCTGAGTATCGCACTTCCCGATCTCGGCGATCCAGCCGCGCAGGCGCGCTTGGAAACCCTGATCCGGCGCCTCGCCGAAAGCGCGATCGAGAGCTTCGTCGACGAAGCCCGCTTCCAGCAGGCCGGCCGGGCCGCATGAACATTGACCTCACCCATCGCGGCACGATGCTCAGCCTGCTCGCGCGCGATCCGGGCGACGGCACGCTCGGTATCGCGCTGGCATCAAGCTCGATCGCGATCGGCTCGCGCTGCCCCCACTTGGAAACGGCGCGCGCCGCGGTCGCGAGCCAGGGCTTCACCAATCTCAAAGTCGGGCCGCTGGCGCTGGATCTCGTCCGCTGCGGGTTGACGGCGGCCGAGGTGCTGGAGGCATTGCGCCAGCACGACCGCTGGCTCGACTATCGCCAGATCGGCATCCTGACCGCCGACGGGCAGATCGGCGCGCATACGGGCAGCCAGGCGACCGGCTGGGCCGGGCACCGCATCAGCGAGAATCTGCTTTGCCTCGGCAATGGACTGACCCGGGGCGAGGCGACGCTCGATGCCCTGGCTGAAGGTTTCGCCGGCGCGCCGCCGGGAGCTACGATGGCCGGTCGTCTACTCACCGGGCTGGAGAGCGCCGCGCGCCTGCTCGGCGGCAGCTTTCCGATCAATTCCACCTCGCTTCTCGTGCGCTCGCCCGGCGCGGAGAGCCAGATCGACCTGCGCGTCGACCTGCCGAGGCGCCCGGTCGACGAAGGGGGCGACGCGCTGGCCGATCTGCGCCGCCTCTACGACGAGTATTTGCCGCTGGTCGACATCTACGCCGCCCGCTCGGTGGCGCCGCGCGCCTTCTGACCTCAGCCGGGAGATTGAAAGCATGACGTTCACCATCGTTGCCCGTTGCCCAGACACCGAGTTGCTCGGCGTCTGCCTCGCCACCAGTCCGCTCGGCGTCGCCTCGCGCTGCCCGCATGTACGCGGCGGCGTGGCGGCGATCTCCTCGCAATGCCATTCGGACTGGCGCCATGGGCTGGTCGGCCTCGAGCTCGCCGCCAAGGGCTGGTCTCCCGAGGAGATTCTCGCCGCGATGCGGCAGAAGGACCGCTTCTTCGATTACCGCCAGGTCGGCATCGTCACGGCCGACGGCCGGGCGGCCGCGTACAGCCCGTCGAAGGGGAAAGCCTATACCGGCCATCGCCTCGGCGAGGGCTTCGTCGCGATGGGCAATGGGCTCGCCGGCTCCGCGGTCGTCGACGCGATCCACGACGCCTTCATCGCGAACGCGGCGGTGCCATTCTTCGAGCGGCTGGTGCGGGCGATCGAGGCCGGAGCGGCCGCGGGCGGCGAGTTGATCGGACACAAATCCGCCGGCCTCATCGTCTGCGCCCCCGCGGTCGAGAGGCCGCTGATCGACCTGCGGATCGACATGGCCAACCCGCTGCCGGCGGATGGCGGCGACGCGGTGCGCGACCTGCGCCGCGTCTTCGACGCCTACCAGCCGCTCGTGCCGTATTACGCCGACTATTGGCTCGACCATCCCGATGTCTCCTATGCACAGTATCTCGACATGACGGCTTCCCGCGGCGCGGAGGTCGCGGCAGGATTGCCGTGACAGCCGGAATCGCTGCCCGCGAGGGCAGCTGACGGCCACCGCGGCCGGCTCGCCCGCAGGGGAGGATATCGTGAAGAAGCTGATCAACGATCCCCGCAAGGTCGTCAGGGAGATGCTCGAAGGGCTCGTCGCGCTGCATCCCGGGCTTGCCTTGCTGGCGAACCACGACGTCGTGCTGCGCAGTGACCTTTCGGAGCCCAACAGCCGCCATGTCGCCGTGATCTCCGGCGGCGGCGCCGGCCATGAGCCGGCCCATGCCGGCTATGTCGGGGCGGGCATGCTGCACGCCGCCGTCTCGGGGGACGTCTTCACCTCGCCCTCCGTCGATGCCGTGCTGGCCGCCATTCGCGCCGTCGCCGGGCCGGCGGGGGCGCTCCTCATCGTCAAGAACTACACGGGCGACCGTCTCAATTTCGGCCTGGCGGCGGAGATTGCGCGGGCCGGCGGCATCCCGACCGAGATCGTCGTCGTCGCGGACGATGTCGCGTTGCGCGACACCGTGCCGAAGGAGCGGCGCCGCGGCATCGCCGGCACCGTCCTGGTCCACAAGATCGCCGGGGCCCTTGCCGAACAGGGCCGATCACTGGCGGTGATCGCCGCGGCGGCGCGGGCCGCGGCGGCGGCCACGGGCACCATGGGCGTGGCGCTGGGGGCCTGCACCATCCCGGCGGTCGGCGTCCCCGGCTTCACGCTCGGCGAGGACGAGATCGAGTTCGGCCTCGGCATCCATGGCGAGGCCGGCGTCTCGCGGCAGCAGATCGCCACCGCCGACGCGATCACCGACCGGATGCTCGAGATCATCGTCAGTGAAGGCGCTCACGGTGCCGGTACGCGCATTGCGCTGCTCGTCAACAATCTCGGCGGGACGACGCAGATGGAGCTCGCCGTCATCACGCGGCGCGCCCTTGCCCGCCTGCGCGAGCAAGGGCTGATCGTCGAGCGGGCCTGGGCCGGCACCTTGCTGAGCGCGCTCGAAATGCCGGGCTTTTCGCTGTCGGTGATGGCGGTCGACGACGCCAGGCTCGCCCTCCTCGATCACGCTGCCGCAGCCCCGGCCTGGCCCGGCGCCGGCATCATTCCACAGACGCTGAGCCTCGTCGGCGCAGACGAGGTGGCGGCAGCCGATGAGATCGTGGCGTCGGCCGACAGCCTGGGCGCCGTGGTGCGAAGCGCCGCGCTCGCCTGCGCGACGGCGCTGGAAGCGGCCGAGCCCTATCTGACCGAGCTCGACAGCAAGGCCGGCGACGGCGATCTCGGCGTCAGCATGAGCCGGGCTGCCGCCGCGATCCGGACCTGTTGCACGGTAGACCGGTCCGATAGCTCAGCCGCCGTCCTGGCGCTTCTCGCCGGGCAGTTGCGGCGTGCCATCGGCGGCAGCTCCGGGCCGTTCTACGCGGTCGGGCTCTTGCGCGCCGCACGTCGGCTGGCCGAGGGGCCGAGCACCGGCCTCGCCGACTGGGCCGATGCATTCTCCAAGGGTGCCGACGCGGTTTCCGAACTCGGCGGCGCACGCGCCGGCGACCGGACGATGCTCGACGCTCTCCTGCCGGCTGCGCAGGCCCTGGCGGAGGCGGCGCGGCACGGCCTGCCTCCGTCCCAGGCCTGGAGCCTGGCGGCCGAAGCTGCGCAGGCCGGCGCGGAGGCCACCGCCACGATGAGGCCGCGGCTCGGGCGAGCGAGCTATCTTGGCGAGCGCGCGCTCGGCGCGCCGGACGGCGGAGCCGCCGCGGTTTCGATATGGTTGGGAACGCTTGCTCGTCGCTAGCCCGAGGGCACGAGTCTCACTGCGAGTGAGACAGTCTCATCTCCGATGAGATCCGACACAACAACACCGGCGAGCGCAGCTATTTCAGCTTCATCACCTGGATCAGCGCCGGGGTCATGATCACCACGAACAGGACCGGCAGGAAGAACAGGATCATCGGCACGGTCAGCTTCGGCGGCAGGGCTGCGGCCTTCTTCTCGGCTTCCATCATGCGCTGGTCGCGGCTCTCCTGCGCGAGCGTGCGCAGCGCCGTGCCGAGCGGCGTACCGTAGCGCTCGGCCTGGATCAGCGCCGTCGACACCGATTTGACGCCTTCAAGCCCGGTGCGCTGGGCGAGGTTCTCGTAAGCCTGGCGGCGCTCGCTCAGATAGGAGAGCTCGGCCGTGCACAGCGCGAATTCCTCGGCGAGCGGCACGGACTGGCCGCCGATCTCGGTCGAGACCTTGCGGAAGGCATGCTCGATCGACATGCCGGATTCGACGCAGATCAGCAGCAGGTCGAGCGCGTCGGGGAAGGCCTGCCGCATCGAGGCCTGGCGCTTCGATATCTGGTTCGAGAGGAAGATCTCGGGCGCCTTGATGCCGAGATAGGCGCCGCCGATCGCCATGCCGACACGCACGATCGGAGGCTGTCCGAAGGTCTTGATGAAGAAGACGTAGAGCAGCGTGAACAGGAAGAGCCCGATCGGCACCACGAGGCGGAAGAACAGAAAGCCGATCTCGGCCTGCTGGCCGCGATAGCCCGCCATGACGAGCTGCTTCTTGGCGGTCTCGGTGCCGAGCCAGTCGCCGAGCTTGAAGCGCTCGACGATGCGCTTCATGAACTCCTTCGGCTCCTGGCGCAGCGAGACCCGGTCATTCTGCCGGTTGAGCCGCTCGCGCTCACGCGCGCGGATCTTGTCGCGCTCGGTCGCGACGTTCTTCATGCGCTTGCCGAGCGTGTCGCCCTCGAGAAGCGGCATCGCGAGCGTCAGCACCGTCGCCGCAGCCGCGACCGCGGCGAGCAGCGCGAGCAGGAACTGGCTGTCGGCGAGCTTGTCGGCGATGAGGGTGATCATGCAGCCGCCTCAGATGTTGAAGTTGATCATCTTGCGCATGACCATGATGCCGATCAGCATCCAGACGGCGCAGGCGACGAGCGCGACCTTGCCGGTCTGGGTGATCCAGAGCAGCTCGATATATTTCGGGCTGGTGAGATAGACGAGGATCGCGACGACCGGCGGCAGCGCGCCGATGATCGCCGCCGAGGCCTTGGCCTCCATCGAGACCGCCTGGATCTTGTCGCGCATCTTGCGGCGCTCGCGAATGACCTTCGAAAGATTGCCGAGCGTTTCCGAGAGATTGCCGCCGGTCTTCTGCTGGATCGCCAGCACGATGCCGAAGAAATTGGCCTCTGCGCAGGGCATGCGCTCATAGAGCTTGGAGGCCGCCTCGGTCAGCGGCAGGCCGAGCCCCTGGCTCTCGATGATCAGCCGGAATTCGGTGCGCACGGGTTCGGCTGCTTCCGAGGCGATGATGCGCAGGCAGTCATTGAGCGGCAGGCCCGACCTGATGCCGCGCACGATGACGTCGAGCGCATTGGGGAATTCGTTGCCGAACTTCTTGAGCCGCTTCGTCCGCGCCCGCGACAGGAACCAGCGCGGCAGTCCAAAGCCGCCGATGAACAGGCCGACGGCCAGCAATATCAGGTTGCCGGTCGCAACGAAGAACAGGATGCCGGTGACCAGGCCCGTGATTGCGCTGACGATGTAGAACTTGCGGCGGTCCCAGTTCAGGCCGGCCTGCAGGAACTGGATCTCGAGCGTGACCTTGTTGCGGGCGTTCTCGCGAGCCTCGATCTCCTTGAGGCTCTGGGCGATCTGGCCGCGCTTCTGCCGCGCCAACGCCTCGCGGTCGACCATCCGGGCCGCGACCGGAGCCGCAAATTCCTTGCGGCGCTTCTCGGCCCGGGCCTGGCCGCTCAGCATCGGATAGAACAGCGCATAGACCACGCCGCCGGCCGCGAGCGTCGCCAGGGCGACGACCGCGATGAAGCTCAGATCCATGGCACAGGTCCGATCATGTTCCCCCGTCAGGCCGCGTTGGCTTCGTCCGAGGACTCGAGCTGGTCGATCGCGGCGGCGAGCCGCTGCTCCTCGCCGAAATAGCGAGCCCGCTCCCAGAAGCGCGGCCGGCCGATGCCGGTCGAGCGATGGCGGCCGATGAGCTTGCCGGCAGCGTCCTCGCCGAGCACTTCGTAATGCATCAGGTCCTGGGTGATGATGACCTCGCCCTCCATCCCCATCACCTCGGTGATGTGGGTGATGCGGCGCGAGCCGTCGCGCATGCGCTGGGCCTGGATGATGACGTCGACCGAGGAGCAGATCATCTCGCGCAGCGTCTTCGACGGCAGGCTGAAGCCGCCCATGGTGATCATCGATTCGATACGGCTGAGACATTCGCGCGGCGTATTGGCATGGAGCGTGCCCATCGAGCCGTCATGGCCGGTGTTCATCGCCTGCAGCAGGTCGAAGGCCTCCGGTCCGCGCACCTCTCCGACGATGATGCGCTCCGGGCGCATGCGCAGGCAGTTCTTGACGAGGTCGCGCATGGTGACCGCACCGGTGCCCTCGAGATTGGGCGGGCGGGTCTCGAGACGCACGACATGCGGCTGCTGGAGCTGCAGCTCGGCCGCGTCCTCGCAGGTGATCACCCGCTCGTCGAGCTCGATATAGTTGGTCAGGCAGTTGAGCAGCGTCGTCTTGCCCGAGCCGGTACCGCCCGAAATGACGATGTTGCAGCGGACCTTGCCGATGATCTTCAGGATCTCGGCCCCGGGCGGCGAGATCGCGCCGAAGCGGACGAGCTGATCGAGCGTCAGCTTGTCCTTCTTGAATTTGCGGATGGTCAGCGCCGGCCCATCGATCGCGAGCGGCGGGGCAATGACGTTGACGCGCGAGCCGTCGGCGAGGCGGGCGTCGCAGATCGGCGAGCTCTCGTCGACGCGCCGGCCGACCTGGCTGACGATGCGCTGGCAGATGTTCATCAGCTGGGCGTTGTCGCGGAAGCGGATATTGGTCAGCGTGATCTTGCCGGCGACTTCGATGAAGGTGCGTGAGGCGCCGTTGACCATGATGTCGGCGATGTCGTCGCGCGCCAGCAGCGGCTCGAGCGGGCCGTAGCCGAGGACGTCGTTGCAGATGTCGTCGAGCAGTTCCTCCTGCTCGGCGATGGAGAGCACGACGTTCTTCAGCGAGATGATCTCGTTGATGATGTCGCGGATTTCCTCGCGCGCCGATTCGCCGTCGAGCTTCGCGAGCTGAGAGAGGTCGATCGCCTCGATCAGAGCCCCGAAGATCATGCTCTTCATCTGGTAGTATTCGTCGGATTTCGGCGTCTCGACGGGCGCCATCGCCGCCACCGGCACCTGGACCGGGCGGCGTGCCTCGGGCGCAGGCGCGGACTGTCCCGGCGGACGAGCTGCCGGAGCCGGAGCCTTCAGGTTCAGAGCCGGCGTCGTGGCTGCGCCGGTGGATCGCTTTCCGAACATCTCATCCCTCTTTCGCGGCCGCGGCCGGCCATCCGGCCGACCGGGGCGAACAGGTCCTCGAACGGGCGCCGCTCACGGCTCTAGAGCAGGATGCGAAAAAGTGGGAACCGGTTTTTCGCATCGATCCTGCTCTAGCTCTTTAGTGAGAGACGGATTCAGCTTTCAGATGGGATTGCTGTGCGATTCCATCTGAAAGCATCCGGCTCTAGGCCCTGCGGCGCTTCAGCTTGGCGACCAGCGGCTCGAACAGGCTGCGCTTGCCGCGCTTGGCCTCGCCGCGCCCGGTCAAAGCGCTCGCGACCTGGACAAAGGCCTCGTTGATCTTGCCGCCCGACTGCACTTCCGCGATCATCTGACCGTTATTGGCGGCGGTTCCGAAGACCTGCGCGTCGAACGGAATCGACGTCAGCACCTCGACGCCGAGCGCCTTGGAGAATTCGCTCGCGTCGATCTCGGGGCGCTTGGGCACGCCGACCTGGTTGAGCACCAGCCGCGGCACCGAGTCGTTGGGACGGCTCGCCCGCGCCAGGTCGATCAGATTCTTGGCATTGCGCAGCGAGGCCAGTTCCGGGGCCGCGACGATCACGACCTCGTCGGCGCCGACCAGGGCACGCTTGACCCAGGCGCTCCAGACATGGGGCACGTCGAGCACGACGCAGGGAACGCTGGCGCGCAGCAGATCGAAGAGCGGGTCGAATGCGTCTTCCGACAGATCCAGGGTCCGGTCGAGCATCGCCGGCGCCGCGAGCAGCGCGAGGTTGTCGCTGCAGCGCGACAGCAGCCGGTCGAGCATGTTGGCGTCGAGGCGCTCGGGGGCGAACACGGCTTCCGCGATGCCCTGCGGCGGATCCTGGTTGAAATCGAGCCCGGCGGTGCCGAAGGCAATGTCGAGATCGACGATCACGGTCGAGGCGTCGAGATTACGCGCGACCGCCCAGGCGACATTGTGGGCGACGGTCGAGGCCCCGACGCCGCCCTTGGCGCCCATCACGGCAATGACGCGACCGAGATTGCGCGCGCCGGGCGCGATATAGAGCTCCGAAAGCGTGCGCAGGATGTCGAGCGGCTCGAGCGGCGCGATCAGGTATTCGCTGACGCCGCGACGGATGAGGTCGCGATAGAGCTGCACGTCGTTGACATGGCCGACGACGACGACCTTGGTCCCGGCGTCGCAGCTTTCGGCGAGAGCGTCGAGATGGCCGACCAAAGTCGCGGCATCGGACACCGTTTCGAGCACGATGATATTGGGGGGTCGGGGAGGTCCGGAAGGCTTCGACGGCCGCGGCCGGCCCGCCCATCTGGACGCGCGCATGAGCCTTGTCCATGCGCCGGTCGGCGATGGCGCCCTGCATGGTCGCGGCGAGACCCGGGGTCTCGCAGAAGGCCTGCAAGGTGATGCGCGGCAGCGGCGCGATAACATCCTCGCCGACGCCGTTTCCGGCCTTGCTCTCGAAATTCGCGGCCGGATCCATCAGCGGCCTCCGACAGCGGAATTGATCTGCGGCGTCTCCTGCCGATATTGCGTCGACGGATCCTTGCCCTCGCGCAGCTTGCCGATCGCGTTCATGCGCTTGACGATGTCGGCACGGCCCTCGGCGCGGCTGCGGACGAGGTCGATCGGATCGGCGACCTGCGCCGCCAGCGTGGCCTGGTTGGAGCAGCCGAAATTCCACATCGGCTCGTTCGACATGTCCCTCTTGAAGTCGGAGACGCCGGCATCCTCGGTCCATTGCCCGCAGGAATGCGGAAGGCCGGCCTGCAGGGAGGCGAAGGTAAGGCGGATCGGCGAGGCGAGGCCGGGATCGGCGACCGGGTAGGTCCGGACAGAGAGCGCGCCGGGCGCCACGCCGCCGCGCGCCAGAGCCCTGCGGATGCCGTTCAGCGTGTCGTGCGCCGCCATCTCGCGGCCGGAGCCGGTCGGAACCTGCGCGACGAGCCCGCCGCGCCCGGAATGCCGAAACTCCCTGGCGAAGGAGACGACATCCTCGGACTGTCTGGCGTCGAGGCTCCCGCCCGCACGGCCGACGAAGACGTCGAGCGAGCGTGGTGCGTCGCGCAGCACGATCGGGTGCCTTTCGCGCACGTCGCTGGAGCTGATCGAGCCCGTCACGTCCGTCCGCGTCGTGCAGGCGCCGAGCGACAGCCCCGCGAGGAGGCCGGCCGCAAGGCGCCAGCGACTCGGTGCGTGCAGTTTCCGAACTGTCATGGCCGGTTCATCCCTCGCAGCTCGTGAAGCCATCAGTCCGCGATGAAGCCGACGCGGCCCTTGTAGGCCTGCGGCAGCGGCCCGCTATTGGTGCCGTAGATCTTGTTCAGCCGGCCGAGCAGAACCGCCTGCGCGTCATGCACGTCGACGAAGCCGTCATCCGGGCGCTGGACCTGGTTCGGCTCCATCGGCTTGGCGATATAGGGCGTCGCCGTGATCAGCAGCTCGGTCTCCTCGCGCTGGTAGTCGCGCGAGCGGAAGAGCACGCCGATGACCGGCAGGTTCATCAGCCCCGGGAAGCCGTTGATCGATTGCTTCGAGACGCGCTGGATCAGGCCCGCCGTCGCCAGGGTGCCGCCGGAGGGCAGCTCGACCGTCGTGTCGGACTTGCGGACGCGGAAGGCCGGAGTATTCAGCGCCTCCTGATTAGGCCCGGTCAGGCGGAGCTGGTTCTCGAAATCGAGCTCGGTGACCTCGGTCGCGATGCGCATGCTGATCTTGTTGTCGGACATCACGATCGGCGTGAAGTTGAGCGCGACGCCGATCGGCTTGTACTCGATCTGGAGCTGACAGGTCTGCCGGCCCAGGACGTCGAAGGAGCAGGTCTGCCCCTTCGGCACGGGTACCTCGCCACCGGCGGTGAACTTGGCGCTCTCGCCGGAGATCGCGGTCACGGTCGGCTCGGCCAGAACGCGGGCGAGGCCGGCACGCTCAAGCGCGCGCAAGGTGAAGTTGTTGCTGTTGCCTATCCCGGCGCCGATCGCCGTCGCAGCCAAGGCCTGCGGCTGCAGCGGGAAAGGGTTGTCGATGCTCGGCGTGATCGAGAAATTGCCGAGCTTCCATTCGCCGGTCGAGTTGATGCCGAGCTGCTTGATCGCCTTGCGCGAGACTTCCGAGACGACGACCTTGACCATGACCTGGTCGCGGCCACGAATGGTCATCGCGTTGATGACCGAGCCTTTCGAGGAGCTGAAGAAGCCCCGCGAGGTCCCGACGAAGGCATTGGCGATGTCGACCGCCTGGGTCGCCTCGGAGGCGTTGGCGACATTGCCGACGAGCAGGATCGTGTCGCCAGCCGGCTTGACCTCGATCTGGGCGCTCGGCATCGCGGCCCGCAGGGTCTGGCGCAGCACGTTGAGATCGCGCCCGACCGCGATCTCGAGCGCCGAGATCTGGCGGCCCTCGGCGTCGATCACGAACATGGAGGTCGAGCCATCGGCGATGCCGATGATGAAGAGCTTGCGGGCCGAGCGGACGACCGCGTTGGCGACCCTCGGATTGGCGACGAAAACCTCTTTCGCGTCACGCGGCAACTCGACGATCACCGAGCGGCCGATGGAGAGGTCGAGCTTGCGGGCGATGGCATGCTCGCTCGCACCGACATTCAGGACCGGCGCCGGCGCCGTCGACTGGGCGCTTGCCGGTGCCGCCAGCAGCAGGCTCAGAGCGGCGGAAGCGAGGAGGCGGTGGAGGATCATGGCTTCGCGCCTCTGCTGGTGATGCCGTAACGCACGAGCGTCAGGCCGCCTTCATCGGCGGGCCGGCCGACGTCGCCGGCATCCTTGAGGCTGCGCAGGGCCAGTGACAGCGAGCCGGTCTTTTGCGCCTGGGCGACGATCTCGACCTGGCGCGGGTCGAGCTCGAGCGTCGCCGTCTCGCCGATCACCACCTTCTCGCCATTGCGCTCCTGGATGTTCTGGCCGATCGCCAGCACCCGGACATTGACCAGGATGGTTTCGCTGACGAAATTCTCGTTGGCGTTGGGACCGTTGTCTTCCTTGTAGGTGCGGACGACGTCGACCCGGTCATTCGGCAGGATGAAGCCGCCGGCCGTATTGGCGCCGCGGCTGTCCGTCGTGATGGCGGTCGCGCGCATGCCTGCGGGCAGGACCGCCGAGAGGAAGCCTGTACCGTCGGTCCTGATCAGCTTGTCACGCCGGATCGGCTCGCCGCCGGAGATCGCGAAGCGGGCGAGCTGCCCGGCCAGTTCGGTTTCGGCCTCGGGCGTCTCGTCCTTGCGGACGACGCCGGCCGGCACGCTCGCGGCGGGCCAGTCCAGCCAGCGGATGTCGCCGGCGGCGAGCGTGTTGCCGACCGGGATGTCGGCCGCCGCGACCAGCACCGGCACGGTCGGCGCCGGCTCGTAGCGGGTCACGGGCGTCGACGTCTTGGGGCGCTGGATCAACAGCGCAGCGCCAAGCCCGGCGACGAGCGCGACGGCAAGGATGATGATGCGGGCAGGAGTCATGAAAACCGATCCTCAGCCAAACCGAATTGGCTCCGGCGAAGATCGTGCCTTCCGAATCGTCAACTTATGGTTAACCGGACGTATCTTTTTCGCCGGTATCGGCTGCGGCGGCGCGTCTCAGGCGCCGATCGCGGCGCGCCAGATCGCCGTCTGCGGCAAGATGATCAGCGCCGAGAAGGCCAGCGCGACGCCGTAGGGCACGCCCTTGTTCGCCGCGTGCAGCCGGCGAGCCCAGGCCCAGCCCTCCGCCACCGCCGGCAAGGGGCTCGAGCGCAGCTTCAGGATCACGAAGGTCAAGACACCTCCGAGGATGGCGGCGATCAGGAGATAGGGCATCAGTTGGTCGAAGCCGAACCAGAGCGCCGTCGCCGCCGCGAGCTTGGCGTCACCGCCGCCGATCCAGCCGGCCGCGAAGAAACCGAAGCAGATGACGAGCATCAGCGCGCCCGCGGCGACATGCCAGCCGATCAGGCCCCAGGGCATGCCGAGCAGTCCGGCGCAAACGGCGAAAAGACCCACGAGCGCCAGGCAGAGCCGATTCGAGATCGTCATCGAGACAAGATCGCTCGCGGCCGCATAGGCCATGGCGGCGGGGAAGAGCACCAGCAGAGCGATGAGAGCGGGCGTCATGGGGCGCTCCAGTGCCAGGCACGAGGTTCAAGCAACATACGCGCCCGGCCTCACCAAAGCCTTACAGTTTCACTTCAAAGCAAAAGCGCCCCGGCGATCTTCCCGGGGCGCTTTATTGATTATGCCGTAGCGGGCCCAGTCGGGCCCGCACAGAGCTTACTTGTTGAGCTCACCGGCAATCGTCGTGAACTTGGCGGTCAGGCCTTCACCGACCGAGGTCATCGCGCCAATGGCGACGACGGCGATCAGGGCAGCGATCAGGCCGTATTCGATGGCGGTCGCGCCGGACTCGTCCTTGGCGAAGCGAGCGAACAGATTCTTCATAGCGGAACTCCTTTTGCACCACGGTTTGACTGCTGCCTTCGCTCTGAGCGGCTTCGGTCAGCGACAAGGAGGACACTACCCCCGCCCCCTTGCTGATCAGTTAAACGAAACGAAGAATTCGACTGATTTACAGGACATCGTTTCGATGGTTAACGCTGGATTTACAACATACTAGAGCCTATATATGAGTGAATTTTTATTCAAGATTGCCTTTGTTCAATATTATACCTGACTTCCAAAGCTGATAACTTTTTCCCGAAAGGCCTCTTTGCCGAAAATGCTACGTTTCGAGGGCAGATGGAGCCTTCCCTTTGGGAAGAAATGAACAAAGAAACGCCTCGCGAAGGCATTCTTAGGGATTGATTCATCATTTTCGGCTTTGCTCCCGATGTTGGAAATCTTGGGGCGCGTGCCATGTCGACTGTCCTGCCCGGTTCTCGCACCCGCCGTCCCTGCGGTCTGTCGCTGACCGTGGCCCTGTCCGGGCTGCTGATGCTGGCGGGACTGACGGCCGCTAGCGCGGCATCGACCACCGGCAAGCCCGAAACCGTGATCGTCACGGTCGATCACGCCAAGGTCGTCCGGCTGCCCGAGAAGGCGCAAACCGTGATCGTCGGAAATCCTGGCATCGCCGATGTCTCGATCCAGAAGAACGGCGTCATGGTCGTGACCGGCAAGAGCTTCGGCGTCACCAATCTCATCGCCCTCGACGCCAGCGGCACATTGCTGGCTGAATCGCTCGTAAGCGTGGGCGCGGCCGGGGATTCAATCCTGACAGTACAGCGCGGCCTCGATCGCGAGAGCTATTCCTGCACGCCGACCTGCCAGCCGGCGATGCAGCTCGGCGACGCGAACCGCTATTTCGGCGAGATCGGCGGACAGACGACGCGCCGCAACGCCTTGGCCACCGGCGACAAGAATTAGGCGCGCGGCAGACGACCGCTCGCGCAAGGTGAATCCCCTGCTAACGCGCACGGTTCCCAGCCGCGTTCGGCTCTAAGAGATCGGAAATTCTTTTCGCTTAGGCTCCTTCCGATCCGATGGACGTGTCCGCGCTCCGTCGCTTCAACGCCATTCGGACTGCGCAGTCCGGCAGTCGATCGAGAGTCAGGCCATGACGGATCATGCCATCGAGGAGGAGCGTCCGCCGGCGCCTCGCCCCGCAAGGCGGCGCTGGAACGTTCTTCAACGTTTCCGCCGCGATCAGCGCGGCGTGACGGCGATCGAGTTCGGCCTCATCGGCATCCCGTTCTTCATGCTGATGTTCGCGATCCTCGAGACCGCGCTGATGTTCTGGACGAGCCAGGTGCTGGAGGAGGCGCTGACGCAGACCTCGCGCCGGCTCCTGACCGGCGAGGCCTTGACGCGCTACGCCACCGGCAGCGCCGCCGACAAGACCGCCGCCTTCAAGACCGACCTCTGCGCCAATGCACCCGGACTGGTCGACTGCGACAAGCTGACGGTCGATGTCCGCAGCTACGCCTCCTTCGCGAATGCGCGGGCCGGCACCGATGCGAGCAACCCCGTCAGCGGCGGCAACCTCAATGTTTCAGGCTTCGGCTACACGCCCCCGCAGCCCAGCCAGATCGTCGTCGTGCGGGCCGTGCTCGAATATCCGGTCCTGCTCAGCGGCTGGAACAGCGCACTTGTGAATATCGGCACGGACAAGCGCGCCCTTGTCGCGACCATGACCTTCCGCACCGAGCCTTTCCCGATCCCGAGCACGTGAGCGGGCGCATGACGATATTCCACTTCCTTTACCGCGAGGGCGTCGCACTGGGGCAGCTGGCTCGGCGCGCGATGCGCGACCGCGACGGCATGGCCGCGGTCGAGTTCGCGCTGATCGCGACACCAATGCTGGCGATGTACTTCGGCATCGTTCAGGTCGCACAGGGCGTGATGATCGACCGCAAGGTCACCCAGCTCAACCGGGCGCTCGGCGACCTCACCTCCCAGGCGACGACCATCTCGAATACCGAGATGGCCAATATCTTCGCCGCCAGCACCATGGTGATGGAGCCGTTCACCAGTGTGGCGCCGGATATGGTGGTCGCCAGCATCGTCGTCGATGCTGCAGGTGTCGCGAAGGTCTGCTGGAGCGACGCGAGCCCACCCGCCGGCGCGCTTTCGCCGGGCTCCGTCTTCACGCTCCCGGACGGACTGAACGTGCCCAAGAGCTCCCTGATCATGGCCCGGACGACCTATCGCTACACGCCGACGATCGGCTCCGCCATGACCGGGCCGATCGACATCAAGAGCCACGACATCTTCATGCGGCCACGCCGCGGCGCCTTCGGCGGCGTGGGCAAGATCGAGCAGGTCGAGCGACAGAGCAAGGCGATGTGCCCGACCTGAGCCACCCGGCCCAAGCGGGCCGGGCGCAAATGGGCGCCTCAGATCGTCTGGTTGTAGGCGCCGACTTCCGGATTCTCGCGCAGGACGCCGTCGATCGCCTTGAACATCTCGCGCATGCGCGCTTCCGAGACGGGGCTCTCGCAGACCACGACCAGTTCCGGCTTGTTCGAGGAGGCGCGCACCAGGCCCCAGGTACCGTCCTCGTTGACGACGCGCACACCGTTGACGGTGATGACGTCGCGGATCTTCTGGCCGGCTATGGTCTCGCCCTTGGCCTGCATCGCCTCGATCCGCTTGGTGACCTTGTCGCTGACGCCGTATTTGATCTCGTCGGCGCATTTGGCGGCCATGGTCGGCGTGCCCCAGGTCTTGGGGACGGCGGCATAGAGCTCGGCCATCGACTTGCCGGGGTTGCGGTCGAGCATGTCGATGACGGCGATGGCGGTGACGACGCCGTCGTCATAGCCGCGCCCGACCGGCGCGTTGAAGAAGAAGTGGCCTGATTTCTCGAAGCCCGCCAGCGCGTTCAGATCGCGCACGCGGCGCTTGATATAGGAGTGGCCGGTCTTCCAGTAATCGGTCTTGACGCCGAGCTTCTGAAGCTCGGGATCAGTGATGAAGAGCCCGGTCGATTTCACGTCGACGACGAATTGCGCACCGGGATGCAATTTGCCGAGATCGCGCGCCAGCATCACGCCGATCTTGTCGGCGAAGATCTCCTCGCCATGATTGTCGACCACGCCGCAGCGGTCGCCGTCACCGTCGAAGCCGAGCGCGACATCGGCGCCGTGCTCCTTCACGGCATCAGCCATGGCGTGCAGCATCTTCATGTCTTCGGGATTGGGGTTGTAGCGCGGGAAGGAATGATCGAGCTCGGCATCCATCGGGATGACCTCGCAGCCGAGCGCCTCCAGGATCTGCGGCGCGAAGGCGCCGGCCGTGCCGTTGCCGCAGGCGGCGATGACCTTGAGCTTGCGCTTGATCTTCGGCCGGTCCGTCAGGTCCTTGAAGTAGAGCGCCGGGAAATCCGGGACGAACTGGTAGGAGCCGCCGCCCGAGAGGTCGAAATCGGCGGCGAGCACGATGTCCTTGAGCTGGCCCATCTCGTCGGGGCCGAAGGTGACGGGACGCTGCGCGCCCATCTTCACGCCGGTCCAGCCATTGTCGTTATGCGAGGCCGTGACCATGGCGACGCAAGGCACGTCGAGGGCGAACTGGGCGAAATAGGCCATGGGCGACATGCAGAGCCCGATATCGTGGACCTTGCAGCCAGCCGCCATCAGCCCGGTGACCAGCGCCATCTTGATCGAGGCGGAATAGCCGCGGAAATCATGGCCGGTGACGATCTCGGGCTTGACGCCCATGCGCTTGATCAGCGTGCCGAGGCCCATGCCGACGGCCTGAACCCCCATCAGGTTCAGTTCCTTGCCGAAGAACCAGCGCGCATCGTATTCGCGGAAGCCGGTCGGCTTCACCATCGGCAGGGATTCGTAGTCGAACGTGTTGGGGAAGAGCTCGGGCAGGGGCTTGGGGAACATCAACGCATCCATTGCAAGGGACAAGACGGGGCGAAGGAAGCAACAAGCTCCATGAATGCAGCCTGACCGTGACACGGCCGCGACGCAGACCCCGGCATAACCGATCGTATCGGATTAGGGAACGCCGGGCTCAGCCGCGCAGGATCATGCGCCCGGTCTGGACCTCGTAGCCCCGGAGCTTGCCGAGGAAGGAGGTGCCGAGCAGGCTGACCGAGAGCGCACCGGCCGGCAGCACGACCGCCTCGACATTGCGCACCAGGATATCGCCGAGCCTGATCTCGCGCAGGTTGACGCGGGCTCCGCGCACGACGCCGTTGGCGGTGCGGAGCATGACATTGAAATCCGAGGGCCCGGGCCGGATGCCGAGCGCCCTGGCGTCGCTGTCGGTCAGGGCGACGAAGCTCGCGCCGGTGTCGACGAGCATCCTGACCCGGTAATTGTCGATCGTCGGATGAACCATATAGTGGCCGCTGTAATCGGCGGCGACGGTCAGCGTCGCGGGGCCGGCGGGCCGTGCCGGGGCGGAGGCGGGCGTCGACGCGCTGCGGCGGGGCGCGGCCATGGCGGCCGCGTTCGGGGCGTCGTCCTCGACGATCCCTGCCAGCCGCGTGCCGTAGGACAGCGCCGCATAGCCCGTCAGGAAGGCGATCCCGAGCGCCCATATGATCGGCCGTTGCGCCATCTGCCCCATGTCCCGCTCAACGGCGTCGAAAGTGCCGGGGAGACCCTGACGAAGGGTGAAGAACGAGCCGCAGATTGACGCGTTTCGCCACATCTCGCCCGTCTAGCGCCAGACAGACTTAACCTTTCGTCACCTGGGTCGCCGATTCATTGGGTCGCCGATTCAGAGGAAGGCGTGGCCGGCAAGCGCCTCGATCTCGGCACGCCGCGGCACGCTCGGCTGCGCGCCGACGACGGTGCAGGCGAGGGACCCGGCCGCGAGCCCGCGCTGAAGCGCGCTGGAGAAGCCGTAGCCAGCGTCGAGCGCCGCGGCGAAGGCGCCGACGAAACTGTCTCCTGCTGCAACGGTGTCGACGACCTCGACCTCCGGCGCCTCCAGCCGGCGACGAACGCCGCCATGCCAGCCGACCACGCCATCGGCTCCGAGGGTGACGATGCAGGCGACACCGCGCTCGGCATCGACGCGCTGCGCGAGGGCATCGGGCACGAGCTCGCCCCAGCCGAGCGCGCCCGCCAGCACCGCGGCCTCATGCTCGTTGACGATCAGGATATCGAGGTTGTCGAGCAATTCGGCCGCAGGAACGCCGGCCGGGGCGAGGTTCAGGATCACGCGACCGCCGGCCTTGCGGACCAATCGCGCGGCGGCGATGCATTCAGCCTCCGGCACCTCGCGCTGGAGCAGCAGCACGTCGCGCTTGCCGAGTGCCATCGCACTCAACGCCTGTGCGCTGGCGAGGGCGTTGGCGCCGGCCGCCACGACGATCTGGTTGGCGCCGGCGGCATCGACCGCGATGAAGGCGGCGCCCGTCGGCGCATCGACGCGGGCGACCCCGGCGAGATCGACGCCATCGGCCGCGAGCAGCGAGAGGGCGATCTCGGCGAAGGCGTCGCGCCCGACGGCGCCGATCAGCGCGACCTCGGCACCGGCACGGCGAGCGGCCAGCGCCTGGTTGGCGCCCTTGCCGCCGGGATGCAGCGCATAGGCCGGGCCGATCACCGTCTCGCCCGCGCCGGGCAGGCGCTCGACCGCGGTGACCAGGTCGACATTCAGCGAACCGAAAACGGTGATCATGCGACGAGCCCGGCGGCGAGCCGCCTGACGCCGGCGATGAAGG
This sequence comes from Allobosea sp., assembly GCF_051860145.1. Lineage (GTDB taxonomy): Bacteria > Pseudomonadota > Alphaproteobacteria > Rhizobiales > Beijerinckiaceae > Allobosea. The sequence goes on from NZ_JBHYEM010000001.1 coordinate 597,043, forward strand.
CGGCCTCCGGCGCGGTGATGCGGAAGCTCAGCCCGGCCGCCGTCAAAGCGGCGGCGTAGCTCTCGGCCAGCGCGCCATCGGCGACGAGTTCGATCTCCTTCGGCTGGCCGAACAAGGCCCGCGCGCCGGCGATCTCCTGCGCCACCAGCAAGGCCGAGAGATAGGGGCCGACGGCGCCGCCGCGCATGCGCCCGGCCAGCACCTCGGTCCGCGCCGCGAAAGCCGCGTTCAGCAGGCCGGCGGGCCGGGCGGCGGCTGCGAAGCCCCGGCTTGCGCCATCGACCGCATCGCCACCCGCAGGCTCTTCGGCGAGCCGGGCCAGGATGGAGTGCTGGCGCAGGAGGCCGTAGACCTCGCCGGTCATGAAGCTGGCGAAACGCTCGATGCGACCGGCCCTCACCTCAGCCCATTTCGAATGGGTGCCCGGCAGGCAGGCGATGCCGTCCTGCAATCCGAGCCCGACGATCAGCGTCTCCTCGCCCCGCATCACGTCGAAGGCGCCGTCATCATCGGAGAGGCCCGGCAACACCGTCACCGGCGTGCCGTCCTCCAGCGCCACCGCGATCCCGGCGGCCGCGATCGCCTCGGTCGAGGCCGGGCAGGCGACATAAGGCGCCTCGACCCAGCCATTGCGGCTGCCGACCATGCCGGCCAGCACGATCGCGGCATCGGGGCGGACGCGGCGGAATTCTCCGGCGATCGCCGCGAAGGCAGCCGGGAAACCGCCCGCCGGCACCGACTGGATGCCCTGGTCGGCGATGCGCCGGTCGAGCACCGTCCCGTCCTCACCGATCAGGAAGGCGCGGGCGCGCGTCGTGCCCCAGTCGAGCGCGATCAGGGGTCTGGGCATGGCAGGCTCCGGCACGAAGGCCGCCGGACCGGCAGCCGCTGAAGCATGTGAATAGCGCGATATCGTTATGCTTCAAGGCTCGCGGTGCTGAAGTGCATCGTGTTCAGGACGAAACGGGCGTCATCCCGGACAAGCCGCGAAGCGGCGCAGCTCCGGGATCCATCGTAAGACTCTGCGCCCTATGATGGATCCCGGCGCTCCGCTGCGCTACGGCCGGGATGACGGGGCTCTCTTCTAGACGTCGAAGAAGACCGTCTCGCCCTCGCCCTGCAGGCGGATGTCGAAGCTGAAGACGCCATCCGAGCCACGCTGCGCGATCAGCGTCTCGCGACGCTCGGCCGGAACCAGGGCCAGAACCGGGTCGGTGTCGTTGGTGGGCTCGTCCGAGAAATAGATCCGTGTCCCGAGCCGCACCAGCAGGCCGCGCGCGAAGACCGAGACGGTGAGATGCGGTGCCTGGAGGCGGCCGTTCGGTCCGGGCAATGCGCCCGGCCGGATGGTGGCGAAATGGAAGAAGCCTTCCGGCGTCGTCTCGGCCCTGCCGAAGCCGGTGAAGCCGGCATTGCCGGGCGCGTTGAAGCGACCGTCGGAATCGGCCTGCCAGATCTCGATCATCGCGTCCGAGACCGGCTCGCCGTCGCCGTCGAGGACATGGCCGCGAATGCTGATGCGTTCGCCTGCGACGCCATCGGTCGCGACCTGCTCGTTCGCCAGCTCCGCCCCGCCATAGGCGCGCGGCGTCAGGGCATAGGCGAAGAAGGGGCCGATGGTCTGGGACGGCGTGAGGCCGGGAGGCGCCTTGCGCTCAGTCATCATGCGGCTCCTCCAGCGGTGTCGCCTCGCGACCGCGCAGCACGATGTCGAACTGGTAGCCGAGCGCCCATTCCGGCTCGGTCGTGCCGAGATCGAAGCGCGAGACGAGGCGCTCGCGGGCGCGCTCGTCGGGAATCGACTGGAAGATCGGGTCATAGGCGAAGAGCGGATCGCCCGGAAAATACATCTGGGTGATCACGCGCGAGAGGAAGCTCGCACCGAACAGCGAGAAATGGATATGAGCCGGACGCCAGGCATTGTGATGGTTGCGCCAGGGATACGCCCCGGGCTTGACCGTGACGAAGCGATAGCGGCCATCCGCGTCGGTCACCGCCCGGCCCGCCCCGGTGAAGTTCGGGTCGAGCGGCGCCGGATGCTGGTCGCGGACATGGACATAGCGCCCGGCGGCATTGGCCTGCCAGATCTCGATCAGCGTATGCGGCACCGGCCGGCCATCCTCGTCGAGCACCCGGCCGGAGACGATGATGCGCTCGCCGAGCGGCTCGCCCTCGTGCTGGCGGGTCAGGTCGGCATCGCCGGGCTGGACCGCGACATGGCCGAAGACCGGCCCGGTCGTCTCCGACAGGCTATGCGGCAGCAGGATCAGCGGCTGCGAGGGCGCGCGCTTCAGCGTGCTCTTGTACTCGGGCGAGGCGTTGAGGGGATGGGCCTTAAGCCCGTCATGCGGATAGATCAGGCTCATGCCGCCACTCCATGCGCTCGCTTGGTCCGCAGGTGAAGCTCGCGCAGAACCTCGAGTTCCTGCGCGGTCGGCTCCGGGCTCTCGGCCAGTTCCCCGGCGAAGCGCAGGCTCCAGCCGCAACCGGCCTGGACCTGCTCGCGGGTGACGCCGGGATGCAGCGCCGTCACGGTCAGTTCCGCCGTCTCGGGATCGGGCTCCATGACGCAAAGGTCGGTGATGACCTTGGTCGGACCCTTCGTCCTGAGGCCGAGCTTCTCGCGGTCGCCCTTGCCACGGCCATGGCCGAAGGAGGTGATGAAGGGCAGCGTCTCGACGAAGGCGCGCGAGCCCATCGCCATGGTGATGAAGATCTCGCCGCAGCTCGAGGCGATCTCGGGCGCGCCGCCGCCGCCGGGCAGGCGCACCTTCGGCGCGGCATAGTCGCCGACGACGGTGGTGTTGAGATTGGCGTAGCGGTCGATCTGCGCGCCGCCGAGGAAGCCGATGGTGATCCGTCCGCCCTGCAGCCAGTAGCGGAACATCTCGGGCACGCCGACCGTGGTCAGCGCCGTGTCGCAGAGCTCGCCGTCGCCGATCGAGAGCGGCAGGACGGAGGGCCGGGTCGAGAGCGTGCCGGATTCGTAGATCAGCGTGATCTTCGGCGCGTGGGTGAGCCGCGCCAGGTTGCAGGCCGCCGACGGCGCGCCGATGCCGACGAAGCAGACATCGTCATTGGTCAAGAGCCGCGCGGCGGCGATGGTCATCATCTCGGTCGGGGTGTGGGTCATGGTCTTCACTCCGCCGCCTGGCGCTGCGGGCGCGCATATTGCGCGAAGGCGTCGGGGCCCTTTTCCAGCACATTGGCCTTCATCCAGGCCGCGAAGCTGTCGCGATCACGCGAAATCTTGTCCCAGGCGATGTAGAAATCGTTGCCGCGCTTGTAATAGCCGTGAGCATAGGACGGATAGGCGCCGCCTGGAACATGGGCGATGGCCGTGACCGTCCAGGACGGCAGGATCACTGCATTGGCGTTGCGCTCGCCGAAATCGTCGACGATCTCCTCGACCGTGACGAGCGAGCGCTTCGCCGCCAGCACCGCCTCCTTCTGCACGCCGACGATGCCCTCGAGCAGGACATTGCCCTCGCGGTCGGCCTTCAACGCGTGGATGATCGCGGCGTCGGGCCGGATCGCCGGGACCGTCGCCAGAACCTCGCCGGTATAGGGGCAGGTGACGGAGCGGATGCGGTCATTGACCTTGGGCAGGTCGACGCCCTTGTAGCCGCGGAAGACCGCGAAGGGCAGATTGGCCGCCCCGGCCTCATAGGCGTTGGCCATGGCGGCGTGGCTGTGCTCCTCGAGCTCCAGCCGATGCGGCCAGCCGTTCTCGACCGCGTCGCGCAGCCGGTGCAGCGAACCGACGCCAGGATTGCCGCCCCAGGAGAAGACCAGCTTCTCGGCGCAACCCATGCCGATCAGCTGGTCATAGACGAGGTCCGGGGTCATCCGGATCAGGGTCAGGCGCTTGCGACCCTGGCGAATCGCTTCATGGCCGGCCGCATGCGGGATGAGATGGGTGAAACCCTCCATCGCCACCGAGCAGCCATCGCTCAGCACCGTCTCGATACCCTGCGCGAGGGAGACGAATTCCGCCACCTTGACATCTCCTCAATTTGTGCGTTTATCGCACAATGTTCTGATTTTCGAACTTTAGGTTGCCACCATGAGTGGGTCAAGCGTGCGTCCTTCTCCCCTCGGGGGAGAAGGTGCCGAACGCAGTGAGGCGGATGAGGGAAGTCAAACGGTCCCTCATCCGTCTCGGCTTCGCCGAGCCACCTTCTCCCCCGAGGGGAGAAGGGAAGAACAACCGGACCGCGACCACATGGCCGCCCTCGAAAAGGGGCTGGCGGTGATCGAATGTTTTGATGCGGCCCATGACAAGCTCACCATCGCCGAGGTGGCGCGCGCGACCGAATTGTCGCGGGCCGCGGCCCGGCGCTGCCTGCTCACCCTCGCGAAGATCGGCTATGCCGAATTCGACGGCAAGTTCTTCCGGCTGACGCCGCGCGTGCTCCGGCTCGGCCATGCCTGGCTCGCCTCCAGCGCCCTGCCGCAGCTCGTCCAGCCCTTCCTCGAGCGCCTCTCCGAGGAGACGCACGAATCCTCGTCGGCCTCGCTGCTCGACGGGCATGAGATCGTCTATATCGCGCGCTCGGCGCAAAGGCGGATCATGTCGGTCGGCCTCTCCGTCGGCACGCGGCTGCCGGCCTTCTGCACCTCGATGGGGCGCGTCCTGCTGGCCTCCCTGCCGCCGGAAGAGGCGCGCGAACGCATCCTGGCCGGGCGCCCACGCGCGCTGACTGCGCATACGATGACCGATATCGACAGGCTGATGGTGGAGCTGGCCGCGATCCGTGAGCAGGGCTATGCCGTGGTCGACCAGGAGCTCGAACTCGGTCTGGTCTCGATCGCGGTACCGCTCGCCAACAACCGCGGCGAGGTCCTCGCCGCCCTGAACATTTCGGGACAGGTGCAGCGCACCTCGGCGGCGGAGGTCGTGGTGCAGTTCCTGCCGCGGATGCGGGCGATGCAGGCGCTGTTGCGCCCCCTGATCAAGTGAGGAGATGACAATGCTCGCGATGCAGGCCGGCGGCTATTCCGCGCGTGTCGTTCCCGAGGCCGGCGGCATCATCGCCGCGCTCGACTGGCGCGCGGCGGACGGGCGAAGCCATCCGCTGCTGCATGCGCCGGCCGGCGCGACGCCAGCGACCGCCGCGCCCAACATGTTCGGGACATGGGCGATGCTGCCCTTCGCCAACCGCGCCTTCGGCGGCGTGGTCGACGATGGCGCGCGCCGGTTTTCGGTGCCGGAGAACAATCCGCGCGGCGGCGGCAATATCCATGGCTTCGGCTGGCAGGCGCCGTGGCGGGTCGTGCGGTATGACCAGGGTCATACCGTGCTGGACCATCGCCGGGCGGACGGTCCGGACCCCTATCGCTACCTCGCGCGACAGGAAATCAGCCTCGATGAGGCCGGTATGACCGTGGCCTTCTCGGTCACCAACGAGGCGAATGAGGCCCTACCCTATGGCATCGGCCACCATCCCTGGTTTCCCTGCGCCGCCGATACGAAACTCGGTATGACCGCGGGAGGCTACCTCACTTTCGGCGAGAGCTTTCGCGCAACGGGTTCGCGGCGGCTCGGGGATGGCGGCCCCTATGCCGGCGACCCGGTCTTCGCGACCGGCACCGAGACGGCCTGGAGCTTCCTCGACTGGGACGGCACGGCGCGGATCGAGACCCCATCGCGGGGCCTCGCGATCACGCTGAGCGCCAGCGAGAGCCTGCGCTGTCCCGTGGTCTGGGCTCCTGCCGGCGCGGATTTCCTCTGCGTCGAGCCGCAAAGCCACGCCATCGGCTCGCCAAGCGAGGCGCCGGCGCGCGAGGTCTCGCCGCTCAAGCGGCTGCAGCCGGGCGAAACGCTGGCCGGCTGGCTGCGGATCGCGGCCGAGGCGATCTAGCGCCAGCCCGGTCCCGCCCGGTAGGGCTGATAGCCATAGGCGTCGGGCGGCAGGCTCGGGCGCATGAAGAGCTGGTCGCGCGCCGCGTCCCAGTTCGCGCCGCGGCGCTCCTGCGCAATGGCGGCGGCGCGCTGCTTGGCCTTGGCCTGGGCAATGGCAGCCTTGCTCTTGACCTTGGCCCTGGCGATCTTGGTCTTGGACCCGCCCGAGGCCTTGGCGAATTGCGACAGGCCGTCGCTCGCGGCTCCGTTCAGGGCGATCCGGGTCTGGCTCGCGCCATGCTTCTTGACCAGGGCGAAGAGCTTGGCGGCATTGGCCGGATGCAGGCGGATGCAGCCATGCGAGGCCGGCCGGCCGAGCGCGCCGACCGCACCGGTGCCATGAATGGCATAGCCGCCGCGGAAGAACACGGCATGGGGCATGGCCCCGCCATATTTGCGCGAGTACCAGCTCCGCTCCAGCCGGGTCGGCCGATAGACGCCGTTCGGCGAGCGGAAGCCCTTTCGGCCCGATGAGATCGCCCAATTGTAGATTTCACCGTCGCTCGTCGTCACCTGCATGCGCTGGGCGGCGATATCGACCCGGACCTGGACGCCAGCCTGGGCCGAAGCCATGCCGGCAAGCGAGAGAAGCATAACGGCGAGGACGCCGAGAACGCGACGCATCACACCACTCCTGATGACACAACCTGTTACGAGGATTCGGCGTTGTCGGATGCGAGGCTCCGCTGCCTTTCCCCTAGGAAACGCCCTTCAGCCTGTGGTTGTAAAGCGCAAAACCGGAACTTGGTTTCCAGGACCCGCGTCAGAGCATCGGCAGCGAGCGCGGCCTGGGCCCGCGCGGGAAGGCGGCATCGAGCCGCGCGATGTCGCCTTCACCGAGGGAAAGCCGCAGCGCGCCGGCATTATCCTCGACATGGGCCGCCTTCGCCGCCTTCGGAATTGCGAAGACGGATGGGCGGCTAGTCAGGAAGGCGAGCGCGACCTGGCGCGGCGTCGCGCCATGGGCCGCCGCGATCTCGGCGAGCAGCCGACCGCCGGCGCTGTTCGGCGTCGGAAAATCGTCCTGTCCGAAGGGACTATAGGCGGTCACGGCGACGCCGTGACGCTCGCACCAGGGGATCACCGCATGCTCGATCGCCCGTTCGCCGAGATGATAGAGCACCTGATTGCAGGCGATGTGCCCCCTGCCGGCGACGGCGAGCGCCTCGTCGAGATCGTCCGTATCGAAATTGCTGACGCCCCAGGAGAGGATCTTGCCCTCGCGCTGCAAGTCCTCGAAGGCGCCGAAAGTCTCCTCCAGGGCGTAGGAGCCGCGCCAGTGCAGCAGGTAGCAGTCGAGCCTGTCAGTGCGCAGGCGCTTCAGCGACTGCTCGCAGGCCTTGCGCGTGCCGGCGCGCGAGGCGTTGTGGGGCAGCACCTTGGAGACCAGGAAGACCTCGTCGCGACGGCCGGCGATCGCTTCGCCGACGATCTCCTCGGAGCGGCCGGAGCCATACATCTCGGCGGTGTCGACATGGCTCAGGCCGAGATCGAGGCCGCGGCGCAAGGCGGCGACGGCGCCGGCCCGGTCGGCCAGCTCGATGTTCCAGGTGCCCTGGCCGATGGATGGGATTGCCGGGCCGCCGGCTCCGAAAGCATGTTTCATCCGCGTTCTCCTGCCGCTCTCAGCGGACCTCAACCTCGAAGCGGCCGGAGCGCAGCTCGCCATCGGCATAGCGCACGCGCACCGCGAAGGAATCGCCGCCACGGTAGTCCGGCACCGAGGTATATTCGAAGCCGAGCGCCGGCCCGATCCTGCCGTCGCAATGCCGATAAGGCCCCGGCCCATATCTCGCTCTGGCCCTGCGCGTGAGCATGCGGACGGAGCCATGCTGCGGCGGCTCAGTCAGCATCCCCGTCGGCCGCTTCACCGGGCGGCAGCGCTCGTCCATCGTCATATAGGTCCGCCGCAAGACGGTCGGCTCGCCCGCGGCCACGCGGTCGATTCCCTCCGTCCCCTGCATCGCTCCCGAGCCCGATGTCACGCAGCCGCCGAGCAGGCTGCCGGACAGCACGAGAGCGATCATCGTCATTCGGCGGGCTGGCATGGCTTCTCCTCGAGGTAGCGTGCGCAGCGGGCCGATCACACCGGCGGCGTGCCGTTGGCCGACAGGACCTCGCCCGCCAGATAGAGCGAGCCGCAAATCAGGATGCGCGGTGATGCCGGCCAGCTGCGCGCCGCGATCTCGCGCAGGGCCTGCTCGACGGAGCCCGACACTTCGGCATTGAGCCCAGCGGCGCGCGCCAGGCTAGCGACCTCCTCGGCCGGGCGGGCGACGAGCTGGTTCTGGATCGGCACCGCGAAAAGCGTATGCGCCAAGCCCTTGAAATGGCCGAGCGTCGCGCCTGCGTCCTTGGTCGAGAGCAGGCCGGCGATCATCACCAGCGGCGCCGGGTTCTTCTCTTCCAGATCGGCCATGGCCTGGGCGAGCACGCGGCCGCCATCGGGATTATGGCCGCCGTCGAGCCAGAGCTCGGCGCCTGCGGGCACCAACTCGGCCAATTGGCCGCGCGCCAGCCGCTGCAGCCGCGCCGGCCATTCGGCATCGAGCATGCCCTGCTCGAAGGCCCGGGCCGGCAGGCCGCCATAGCCGGCGGCGCGCAGGGCGGCGATGGCAGTGCCGGCATTGGTGTGCTGATGGCGGCCGGCGAGGCGCGGCAAGGGCAGATCGAGCAGGCCCTCGCCATCCTCATAGACCAGCCGTCCGCCATCCTCATGCACGTTGAAATCCTGCGCGCCGATCAGGATCTTCGAGGCGCCGACCCGTTCGGCGGTGGCCTCCAGCACGGCGGTCGGCTCCGGCTCCTGCGGCGCGATCACCGCCGGCGCGCCGCGCTTGAAGATGCCGGCCTTCTCGGCCGCGATCTTGGTGACGGTGTCGCCGAGATATTCGGCATGGTCGAGCGAGACCGGCGTCACCACCGTACAGGCCGGGTGGGCGACGACATTGGTGGTGTCGAAGCGGCCTCCGAGCCCGACCTCGAGCAGCAGCACATCGGCCTTGTGCTCGGCGAAGAGCAGCATCGCCGCCGAGGTCGTGATCTCGAAGAAGGTGATCGCATCGCCGGCATTGGCGCGCTCGCAGCGCTCCAGCGCCTCGACCAGCACTGCCTCGTCGACGAAGCGGCCGCCGCCCGGCGCACCCAGGCGGATGCGCTCGTGGAAACGCACCAGATGCGGCGAGGTGTAGACATGGACGCTGAGGCCCGCCGCCTCGAGGATCGCCCGCATGAAGGCGATGGTCGAGCCCTTGCCGTTGGTGCCGGCGACATGGATCACCGGCGGCAGGCGGTGATGCGGGTCGCCGAGCCGTTCCAGCAAGGTCAGGATACGGCCGAGCGACAGATCGATCAGCTTGGGATGCAGCGCCAGGAAACGCGCCAGCAGCGTGTCGGAAGACCCCATGATGCCCTCGGCCCGGCTCGCAGCCCCTCAGTCCGTCAAACCGCTTCGGCGACGGGCTGTTCCGGCTCCTTGACGGCCATCTCGGAACCGGGCTGCTTCGTCAGCAAGCGGCCGAGGCGCGCCAGCATCGCCGGGATGTCGTGGCGATGGACGACCATGTCGACCATGCCGTGGTCCTTGAGATATTCGGCGCGCTGAAAGCCGTCCGGCAGCTTCTCACGCACCGTCTGCTCGATCACGCGCGGCCCGGCGAAGCCGATCAGCGCGCCGGGCTCGGCGATATGGACGTCGCCGAGCATGGCGTAGGAGGCGGTGACGCCGCCCGTGGTCGGGTTGGTCAGCACCACGAAATAGGGCAGGCCCGCCGCCCGCAGCCGCCTGATCGCGACGGTTGCGCGCGGCATCTGCATCAACGAGAGGATGCCCTCCTGCATGCGCATCCCGCCCGAGGCGGCAAAGACGGTATAGGGCGTGTTCTTCTCGATCGCCGTCTCGGCGCCCCTGATGAAGGCCGCGCCCGCCGCCATGCCGATCGTGCCGCCGATGAAGTTGAAATCCTGCACCGCGATGGTCATCGGCAGGCCCCGGACGCGGCCATAACCGACCTTGAAGGCGTCAACCGCGCCGGTCTTGGCGCGGGCGTCCTTCAGGCGGTCTGCATAGCGCTTCTCGTCGCGGAACTTCAGCGGATCGGTCGCGACCTCCGGCAGGGGCACATCGACCCATTTGCCTTCGTCGAAGGTCAGGCGCAGCCGATCGGAAGCCGCGACCTTCATGTGGTGGTCGGAGCCGGGGATGACGAAGCCGTTGGCCTCGACATCCTTGTGGAACACCATCTGCCCGGAATCGGGGCATTTGATCCAGAGATTCTCGGGGCTCTCGCGCTTGAACAGCGTCTTGATGCGCGGGCGGACGACTTCGGAAATCCAGTTCATCGGATCATCCTTGAAAACGAGAAGCTGGCGTAGCGGGCTCAGGCCGCCTTCGCAACCGCACGGATGCCGGCGGCAAGCTCTGCAACCAGTGAGGTGACAGCCGAAACCGTCTTTTCCGTGGCCTTGCCCTGCGCGTCCAGCGAGAGCCGGACGCGGTCGACCAAGGCCGAGCCGACGACGACACCGTCCGCGCCTCTGGCGATGGCGCCTGCATCCGCAGCCGTCTTCACCCCGAAACCGACGGCCACCGGCAGGTCGGTATGGCGCTTGATGCGCGCCACGGCATCGCCGACCGCGTCATAATTCGCGATCGTGCCGCCGGTGATGCCGGTCATCGAGACATAATAGACGAAGCCGGAGGTGTTCTGCAGAACCTTGGGCAGCCGCTTGTCGTCGGTGGTCGGCGTGGCGAGCCGGATGAAGCTCACGCCGGCGGCCAGCGCCGGCAGGCAGAGCTCCTCATCCTCCTCAGGCGGCAAGTCGACGACGATCAGGCCATCGATGCCGACGCGGCGCGCATCCTGCAGGAAGCGCTCGACGCCATAGGCCCAGATCGGATTGTAGTAGCCCATCAGCACGATCGGCGTGTCATGGCCGGCCTTGCGGAAGGCCTCGACCATGGCAAGCGTCTTCTTCAGCGTCTGCCCGCCCTTCAGCGCGCGCTGGCCCGCGAGCTGGACCGGGATGCCGTCGGCCATCGGATCGGTGAAGGGCACGCCGAGCTCGATCACATCGGCCCCTGCCTGCGGCAGCGCATGAAGGATCGCGCTCGCGGTCTCGAAATCCGGATCGCCGGCGGTGACGAAGGTCACGAGCGCGGCCCGGCCTTGCGCGGCGCAAGCCGCGAAGCGGTTCTGGATACGGGATTGTCCGGTCTCTGTCATGGCGCTGCGGTTAGCATGAAGGGGCGGGGCTGGCGAGAGGTTGCAAGATTGGGTTTCTCGTAAGATCGTCGTCAACGACACTAGGGAGGCAGTCAGATGTGGTTCGTAACCACGACCCATGCCAGCCGGCACTCGCGCAAGTTGCTGAAACTGACCGAAGCAGGGCAATCCTTTCTCGTGACCTGGCGAGGCCAGCCTTACGTGACGATCACGCCGGTGAGCTAAAATGTGACGGTCGAACGGGCCACTCCGCTGTCATCCCGGACAAGCCGCGTTAGCGGCGCAGATCCGGGATCCATCGTAAGGCTCGGCGTTCTACGATGGATCCCGGCGCTACGCTGTGCTCCGGCCGGGATGACGACCTCTAATTCCATCAGATCGCGAGAGATCTTGAGCGTTCCTGGCGATCACTTCTCGATCCGCCAGACCGTGCGCAGCATGCTCGTGACCGTGATCTCTCCCGGCTCGACCGACATCGGCGCGGCGCCCGCCGCCATGCGGTAGGCGCGCATGTCGCCCTGCGGGCGACCGATCGTTTCGGCCTCGGCTTCGACGATCGAGACCAGGTCGCCGACCTTGACGCCGAGCGCCTCGGCATAAAGCGTGGCCCGCGCCCGGGCTGCCCCGGCGGCTTTCTGGCGAGCCTCGTTCTTCGCCTTGCTCTCGTCGGCGAGGCCGAAATTGATGCCCGACATATCGTTCGACCCGGCCTTGACCAGCGCATCGATCAGCGGGCCGGCTTTCGACAGATCGCGAATGGTGACGGTCAGGCCGGTGCGCGCCTCGTAACCGTCGATCGTGGCGGCGCGGGGTGGATTCGGCCCGGGCGACGGTGGCTGCGTCATGCGCGGCGTCAGGAAGACCTGGGAGGTCGCCAGATCGGCCGGGGCGACGCCTGCGGCCTTGACCGCCTCGACCAACTTGGCGAGCGCCGGCGTATTCTTCGACAGGGCTTCTGCCGCCGACTTGCCTTCGCTGACCACGCCGGCCTGAAGGGTCGCGATGTCGGGCTTGATCCGCACCTCGCCCTCGGTGCGGATGACGATGCCCTCGGCCGGCGCCGCGTCGCGGTTCTGGGCCTGCGCCTGGCCGGCAAATGCCAGCATGGCCGCGAACAGGATCGCCTTCTTCATCGTCAACTCCTTATCGATCCGGCATCGCGCTCAGCGCTTCGCCAGGATTTCCGCCACCTGGGGAATGTCCTTGTCGCCGCGGCCGGAGAGATTGACCACCATGAGGTGGTCCTTCGGCTTCTGCGGCGCGAGCTCGGCGACACGAGCAAGCGCATGCGCCGATTCCAAGGCGGGGATGATGCCTTCGAGCTTCGAGATGAGCTGGAAGGCCTCGAGCGCCTCCTCGTCGGTGGCCGAGAGATAGGTCGCGCGGCCGGTCTCGTGCAGCCAGGAATGCTCGGGGCCGATGCCGGGATAGTCGAGCCCGGCCGAGATCGAATGGGCGTCCTTGATCTGCCCATCGTCGTCCATCAGCAGATAGGTGCGGTTGCCGTGGAGGACGCCCGGCCGGCCGCCGGTCAGCGAGGCGGCATGCAGACCGCTCGGAATGCCGTGCCCGGCCGCCTCGACCCCGTAGATCTCGACCGACGGGTCGTCGAGGAAGGGGTGGAACAGGCCCATCGCGTTCGAGCCGCCGCCGATGCAGGCGATCAGCGAATCCGGCAGGCGGCCCTCGAGCTCCTGCATCTGCTCGCGCGTCTCGCGGCCGATGATCGACTGGAAGTCGCGGACCATGGCCGGATAGGGATGGGGGCCGGCGACCGTGCCGATGCAGTAGAAGGTCGTCGCGACATTGGTGACCCAGTCGCGCAGGGCCTCGTTCATCGCGTCCTTGAGCGTCTTGGTGCCGGATTCGACCGGGACGACCGTGGCGCCGAGCATCTGCATGCGGAAGACGTTGGGCGCCTGCCGGGCGACATCGACCGCGCCCATATAGACGATGCATTCGAGCCCGTAGCGGGCGCAAAGCGTGGCCGTCGCGACGCCGTGCTGGCCGGCGCCGGTCTCGGCGATGATGCGCTTCTTGCCCATGCGCCGCGCCAGCAGGATCTGGCCGAGCACGTTGTTGACCTTGTGGGAGCCGGTGTGATTCAGCTCCTCGCGCTTGAGATAGACCTTTGCGCCGCCGAAATGGTCCGTCAGGCGCTCGGCGAGATAGAGCGGCGAAGGCCGGCCGACATAGTGCTTCAGCCCGCTCGCGGTCTCGGCATGATAGGCGGGATCGACCTTGGCCGCCTCATAGGCCTGCTCCAGCTCGAGGATCAGCGGCATCAGCGTTTCGGCAACGAAACGACCGCCGAACAGGCCGAACCGGCCGTTCTCGTCCGGGCCCGAGCGAAACGTATTCGGATTGCGGGGCGCGTTCATCTCGGGCCTGCCTTCTTCAAATCCTGCGCGGCGCGACGCGCGGCTGCGATGAAATCCCCGATCCGGCCGATATCCTTGATGCCGGGCGCGGTCTCGACACCGGAGGAGACATCGACGCCGGCCGGCCGGGCGATGCGGATCGCATCAGTGACATTCGCCGGATCGAGGCCGCCCGATAGCATGAAGGGCAAGCCCGGGTCGAGTTCGGCAAGGAGCGTCCAGTCGAAGGGGCGGCCATGGCCGCCCGGATAGGCGGCATCCTTCGGCGGCTTGGCGTCGAGCAGGATGCGGTCGGCAACCGCAGCATAGGCAGGGACGATGGAGAGATCGCCCGCGGCCGCCACGCCGAGCGCCTTCATCACGGGCAGCCCCGTCGCCGCCTTGATCTCGGCCACATCGGCCGGCGACTCGCCGCCATGGAGCTGCAGCCAGTCGGGCGCGACGCGATCGATCAGGTCATGCGTGCGGGCGAGGTCGAAATCCACGACCAGCGCGACGATCTGCGCCCGGCCCCGCGCCATCTCGGCGAGCGGCCGCGCCTGCTCCGGCGTCACGAAACGCGGGCTGCGCGGGTGAAAGTTCAGCCCGATCATGTCGGCGCCGGCAGCCAAGGCCGCCGCCATCGTCTCGGACGTGGACAGGCCGCAGATCTTGACGGCGAAAGGATCGGCTTGGTGCGTCATGGCTCGGCAATAGGCCTCGACAGCCCGCGGGGCAAGGGTCGCGCCGAGGCGCCGCCCGCTCAGCGAGGCGTGCCCTGAAGCGCCGAGACGATGGTCGTGGACAGCGCCACGTCTTGATGCCCGTCACATCGTTTCTCCGCCAATCCGCACCGTTCTGCACAGCGATAGGGCCGTTCCGCGACGCCGTACTTGCGACATGATCGCAAGTGAAGCCATGGTTGCCGCGGGGGCGGCGATAGAGCGTCAGGATCGATCGGGCATGGGGCGGCGCGGTTTCTTGGCTCTGGCGGGCGTGCTGGCGATCTTCGGCATCGCGGCCACCGTGTTCTACACCCTGAACCAGCCACGCACGCTCAGGCTCGCCGTCGGGCCGCTCGGCTCCGAGGATGCGCGCATGGCGGCCGGCTTCGTGCAGGGGCTCAGCCGCGAGAAATCCACGGTCCGGCTCCGGCTGATCCTGACCGAGGGCTCGGAGGAGAGCGCCAAGCGCATCGATAGCGGCCAGGCCGATCTCGCCATCGTGCGGCCGGACATCGCGCTGCCGGCCAATGCCGACACGGCCCTGATCACGCGCCGCTCCTTCCCCTTCCTGATCACGCGCAAGGAAACGGCGATCGGCCGCATCGCCGATTTGCGCGGGCGGAAGATCGGCGTGGTGCGCAATCCCCACGGCAATATCGCGCTGCTGACCCGCGTGCTCGCCCAATACGAGGTCACGCCGGAAGAGGTCGAGATCGTCGGGCTGCTGCCGGAAGATATCGTGCCCGCCGCGCGCGAAAAGCGGATCGATGCGTTCTTCTCGATCAACGCGGTCGCCGCGCATACCAACAATGACGGCCTGACCCGGCTGCGCTCGGCCTGGGGCGACGATCCCGTCCTGATCCCCATTCGCGAGGCGGATGCGCTGAAAGCGCGCTATCGCTCGATCGAAACCGGCGAGATCGTGCGCGGCGCGCTCGGCGGCGACCCGCCGCGCCCGTCCGAGAGCCTGCCGACGATCGCGATCACCTCGCGGCTGATGGCGGCGCAGGCGCTCGACGACACGCTCGTCGGCGAACTGGTCAAGGCCATTCTCGGCCTGCGCCTGACGCTCGCGGCCGAGCTTCCGTCGATCCAGGGGCTGGAGACGCCCACGACCGACAAGGACGCGCCGCTGCCGGTTCATTCCGGCGCCGCCGCCTTCATCGACGGCGAGCAGGAGACCTTCTTCGAGCGCTATGGCGACTGGTTCTATCTCGGGGTGATGGCGCTGTCGCTGCTCGGCACCGGCGCGGCCGGCGTGCTCAGCCGCGAGAGCGCGGTCAGGCGGCGGCGCGCTCTCGCCGGCCTCGACCGGCTCGTCGCCCTGCTGCGGGAGGTGCGCGATACCACGGCGGAGGCGCATCTTGCGGAGCTCGACGCCGAGGCCGACGCCATTCTCGTCGGGGTCCTGTCCGATTTCGCCCGCGGCGATCTCGATTCGGAGGGGCTTTCGGCCTATCGTCTGGTGCTGGACCAGGTCGGCCGCGCCATCGCCGAGCAAAGGCGGGCGCTGACCGAAGAGTGATCCTCTGGAGTTGCCCAAACGGCTTCCAGCGGTTATGTGCAGCGCAGCGAATTCCAGATTCTCATGAAGAGGGCTGCGCCGGCCGGGCTTTTCCGTGCCGGCTCGCGGTCTTGAAAAGGCGCTCCTTCGATGTCCATGCGCAACATCGCCATCATCGCCCACGTCGATCATGGCAAGACGACCCTGGTCGACAAGCTGCTCCAGCAGTCCGGCACCTATCGCGAGAACCAGCGCGTCATCGAGCGCGTGATGGATTCGAACGACCTGGAAAAGGAGCGTGGCATCACCATCCTGGCCAAGGCGACCTCGGTCGTCTGGAAGGACACGCGCATCAACATCGTCGACACGCCGGGCCACGCCGATTTCGGCGGCGAGGTCGAGCGCATCCTGAACATGGTCGACAGCGCGATCGTGCTGGTAGATGCAGCCGAAGGGCCGATGCCGCAGACCAAGTTCGTCGTCTCCAAGGCGCTGAAGCTCGGCCTCAAGCCGATCGTCTGCGTCAACAAGGTCGACAAGCCCGACGGGCGCCCCTCCGAGGTGATCAACGAGGTCTTCGACCTCTTCGCCGCGCTCGACGCCAATGACGAGCAGCTCGATTTCCCGATCCTCTACGGTTCGGCCAAGCAGGGCTGGATGGCGTATTCGCCGGAAGGCCCGCAGGACCAGGGCCTGGCGCCGATGTACGACCTGATCCTCAGCCACGTGCCGGAGCCGCGCGTCGAGGAAGGCCCGTTCCGGATGATCGGCACACTGCTCGAGGCCAACCCCTATCTCGGCCGCATCATCACCGGCCGCGTCGTCTCGGGCTCGGCCAAGCCGAACCAGACGATCAAGGTACTGTCGGGCGACGGCGCGACGGTCGAGACCGGGCGCATCTCGAAGATCCTCGCCTTCCGCGGCCTCGAGCGCACGCCGATCGAGGAAGCCATCCCCGGCGACATCGTCTCCATCGCAGGGCTGGTGAAAGGCTCGGTCGCCGACACCTTCTGCGATCCATCAGTCGAGACCCCGATCAAGGCGCAGCCGATCGACCCGCCGACCGTCTCGATGACCTTCATGGTCAACGACTCGCCGCTGGCCGGCACCGAGGGCGACAAGGTCACGACCCGCGTCATCCGCGACCGCCTGCTCAAGGAGGCCGAGGGCAATGTCGCGCTGAAGATCGACGAATCCACCGACAAGGATTCCTACATCGTCTCGGGCCGCGGCGAGTTGCAGCTCGCGATCCTGATCGAGACCATGCGCCGCGAGGGCTTCGAGCTCGGCGTCTCGCGCCCCCGCGTCGTGCTGCGGCGCGACGAGGGCGGGCAGCTGCTGGAGCCGATCGAGGAGGTCGTGATCGACGTCGACGAGGAGCATTCCGGCGTCGTCGTGCAGAAGATGAGCGAGCGCAAGGCCGACATGCTGGAGATGCGTCCGTCCGGCGGCAACCGGCTGCGGCTGGTCTTCCACGCCCCGACGCGCGGGCTGATCGGCTATCAGGGCGAGCTTTTGACCGATACCCGCGGCACCGCCATCATGAACCGGCTCTTCCACGCCTACATGCCCTACAAGGGCGAGATCGGCGGGCGCCGCAACGGCGTGCTGATCGCGATGGAGACCGGCGAGGCCGTGGCCTATGCGCTGTGGAACCTCGAGGATCGCGGCCCGATGATGATCGAGCCCGGCTGGAAGGTCTATCAGGGCATGATCGTCGGCGAGCACACCCGCGAGAACGATCTCGAGGTGAACGTGCTCAAGGGCAAGAAGCTCACTAATATCCGCACCACCTCGAAGGACGAGGCGGTGCGCCTGACGCCGCCGATCCGGATGACGCTGGAGCGCTCGCTCGCCTGGATCGACGATGACGAGCTCGTCGAGGTGACGCCGAAGTCGATCCGCCTGCGCAAGTCGATCCTCGACCCCAACGAGCGCAAGCGCTCGCAGAAGCAGAAGGCGGAGGTGGCGTAAGCCATCGGCCACGCGGTCGACGTCATGCCCGGGCTTGACCCGGGCATCTCCTGCCGGCTCTCGTCCTGAGATTCTCGGGCCTCCGCTACGCTGCGCCCGAGAATGACGCGCGGAGCCAGCGTCGACTGACTCGCATCTGCGCCTCGCGCAGCTCGCGGATGACGATGCCGGCGATTGCCACGCCGCCCCCGCTCTGATCCTCTGCCGCCCTCTCTGGGAGGATCTCACCATGCTCACCCGCAATCTCGGCCGCTCCGGCCTGCGCGTCTCGCTCGTCGGCCTCGGCTGCAACAATTTCGGCGGCCGGATCGACATGGAGGCGACGCGCAAGGTCGTCGACAAGGCGATCGACAGCGGCATCACCCTGTTCGACACGGCCGATGTCTATGGCAATCGCGGCGGCTCGGAAACGGCGCTCGGCGAGCTCCTCGGAGCCCGGCGCAAGGACATCGTGCTCGCGACCAAGTTCGGCATGGACATGGACGAGGCGGGCGTGAAGAAGGGCGGCTCGCGGCGCTACATCATGGCGGCGGTCGAGGCCTCGCTGAAGCGGCTGAAGACCGACTGGATCGACCTCTACCAGATCCACCGCTACGACCCGCTGACGCCGATCGAGGAGACGCTGCGCACGCTGGAGGACCTGATCCGCCAGGGCAAGGTGCGCTATGTCGGCTGCTCGAATTTCGCGCCCTGGCAGGTGGCCGACGCGGCCTGGACGGCGCGCCACCACCAGATCGAAGGTTTTGCGTCCTGCCAGGACGAATACAGCCTGCTGGTGCGCGGCGCGGAGCGTTACCTGATCCCGGCGGCGCAGCATTACGGCATGGGCCTGCTGCCCTATTTCCCGCTGGCCAACGGCCTGCTCACCGGCAAATACAAGCGCAATGGGCCGATGCCCGAAGGCGCGCGCATGACGCGCGAGGCCCAGCGCGCCAACGAGGTCCTGACCGACGCCAACTGGGAGAAGACCGAGAAGCTCGCGGCCTTCTGCGAGGCGCGCGGCAAGAGCCTGGTCGAGCTCGCCTTCTCCTGGCTGGCGGCGCAGCCGGTGGTCTCCAGCGTCATCGCCGGCGCGACCAGGCCCGAGCAGATCGAGGCCAATGTGAAAGCCGCGAGCTGGCAGCTCAGCACCGAGGAGCTCGCCGAGATCGACACGATCACGAAGTAGGGCGGCTCACAGGAAGGTCGCGATCTCCTCCAGCGGCTTCTTGCCTATGGCCGGGACCGCGCAATCCTCGGCCGGATAGCCGACGACGAGCAGGATCAGCGCCTTCTCGTTGTCGGGCCGCCCGCAAATCGCATTGAGGAAATTCATCGGCGCCGGCGTGTGGGTCAGGGTCGCAAGACCGGCCTCATGCAGGGCCGCGATCAGGAAGCCGGTGGCGATGCCGACCGATTCCGGCACGTAGTAGTGCTTCACCTTCCGCCCTTGCGCGTCATGGCCCCAGCGCTGCGCGAAGATCGCGATCAGCCAGGGCGCGGTCTCGAGGAAGGGCTTGTTCTCGTCGGTGCCGAGATGGGCCAATGCGTCGAGCCATTCCCCGCCGGCGCGCCCGGCATAGAAGGCGCGCTCCTCCTCTTCCGCGCCCTCGCGGATCAGCTTCTTGCGCTCGGGATCCGAGATGCAGACGAAGGTCCAGGGCTGCTGGTTGGCGCCCGACGGCGCGGTGCCCGCCACCCTGACCGCGGTTTCGATCAATTCGCGCGGCACCGGCCGGTCGGAATAGTCGCGTACCGTGCGGCGCCGGCGCATCGTCGCGAGAAAGGCCTCGGCGCGCGCCTGCCGCTCCTCTTCCGGAACTCCCACGAAAGCCAGAGGTATGGTGACATGGCGATTCATGACGTTTCGCTCCTGACGGCTTTTGTCGCAGCTTGCTGCGAATCGCGCCGCCGACGCAATGGACCACGCCGCGCCGCCCGCTTAAGGTCCGCGCCATGAGCACGACCGCACCAGACCTCAAGCCCGGCGACCATCTCTTCCTGGTCGATGGCTCGAACTTCATCTTCCGCGCCTATTTCCAGTCGATCAACCAGGACCGGAAATACCTGTCGCGCTCGGACGGGTTGCCATCAGGCGCGGTTCGGCTGTTCGCGACGAAACTCTTCCAGTTCGTGCGCGAAGGCGTGCTCGGCGTCAGGCCGACCCATCTCGCCATCGTCTTCGACAAGACCGAGAACTCGTTCCGCAAGGCGCTCTACCCGGCCTATAAGGGCAACCGCTCCGAGCCGCCGCCGGACCTGATCCCGCAATTCCCGCTGATGCGCGAGGCGGTGCGCGCCTTCGGTCTGATCCCGGTCGAGCAGGATGTCTACGAGGCCGACGACCTGATCGCGACCTATGCGAAACAGGCGCGCGAGGCCGGCGCCGACGTGCTGATCGTCTCCGCCGACAAGGACCTGATGCAGCTCGTGCGGCCGGGCGTCGCGATGTACGACCCGGCCTCGGGCGACGCCAAGAAGGGCGCCGGCTTCCGGGCCGAGCGCCGCATCGGCGAGCCCGAGGTGGTCGAGTACTTTGGCGTGACGCCCGACAAGGTGGTCGACGTGCAGGCGCTCGCCGGCGACGCGACCGACAACGTGCCGGGCGCGCCCGGCATCGGCATCAAGACCGCGGCCCAGCTGATCGGCGAGTTCGGCGATCTCGAGACGCTGCTGGCGCGCGCCGGCGAGATCAAGCAGCCGAAGCGCCGCGAGACCCTGACCAATCCCGAGGTGGTCGAGAAGGTGCGGATCTCGCACAAGCTCGTCACGCTGGTCGACGACGTCGCGGTCGAGACGCCGCTCTCCCATCTGACGCTGTCCCAGCCCGACCCAGCCAGGCTCGTCGCCTTCCTGAAGGCGATGGAATTCACCACCATCACCAAGCGCGTCGCCGAGGCCTATGAGGTCGATGTCGCGGCGGTCGATGCCGATCCGGCCCTGGCGCCGGGCGGCTCGCGCGCGGCCGAGCTCAAGGCGCTCTATGCCGGGGCGGACCTGCCGGCCATCGACGTCGCCGTGGCGGTCGCGACGGATGGCGAGACCACTGTGGCGGTCGCGGTGGCTACGCCCGGCACGACCACGAGTGCGGCGCCGGCGCGGGAGGGCTGGCTGATGCCGGCCGACCTCGTCGCGCAGCGCCGCGACGAGGTGGCGAAGACGCCGATCGATCGCTCGACCTATGAATGCGTGCGCACGCTCGCCGATCTCACCCGCTGGATCGGCTGGGCCTATGAGGCCGGGCATGTGGCGCTCGACACCGAGACCAATTCGCTGGACGCGATGCAGGCCGATCTCGTCGGCATCTCGCTCGCGGTCGCGCCCGGCAAGGCCTGCTACATCCCGCTGCAGCATCGCGGCGGCACCGACCTGTTCGGCGGCGGCATGCTCGAAGGCCAGATCCCGCTCACCGACGTGGTGACGGCGCTGAAGCCGTTGCTCGCCGATCCGGGCGTGCTCAAGATCGGCCAGAACCTGAAATACGACCTGTTGGTGCTGCAGCGCCACGGCCTGCCCGTGTCCCCGATCGAGGACACGATGCTGATCTCCTACGCGCTCGACGCCGGCAACAACAACCACGGCATGGACCGGCTCGCCGAGCTGCATCTCGGGCACGAGACGATCCCCTATTCGCAGGTCGCCGGCACCGGCAAGGCGCAGGTCACCTTCGACAAGGTCGACCTCGAGAAGGCGACCGCCTATGCAGCCGAGGACGCCGACGTGACGCTCAGGCTGTGGCGGACGCTGCGGCCGCGGCTGACGGCCGAAGGCAAGACCGCCGTCTACGAGGTGCTGGAGCGGCCGCTGGTCGCGGTTCTCGCGCGGATGGAAAGCCGCGGCATCGCGATCGACCGGCAGATCCTGTCGCGGCTCTCGGGCGAGTTCGCCCAGTCGCTGGCGCGGCTGGAGGACGAGATCTACACGCTCGCCGGCGAGAAGTTCACGATCGGCTCGCCAAAGCAGCTCGGCGACATCCTGTTCGGCAAGATGGGGCTTGCCGGGGCCAAGAAGACGGCGACCGGCCAATGGGCGACGGGCGCCGGCGTGCTGGAAGATCTGGCCGAGCAGGGCCACGAGCTGCCCTCGAAAATCCTGGAATGGCGCCAGCTCGCCAAGCTGAAATCGACCTATACCGACTCGCTGCCGGCCTATGTGAACCCGCAGACCAACCGGGTCCACACCTCCTATGCACTGGCTGCGACGACGACGGGGCGGCTCTCCTCCTCCGAGCCGAACCTGCAGAACATCCCGATCCGCACCGAGGCCGGCCGCAAGATCCGCACCGCCTTCATCGCTTCGAGCGGCCACAAGCTGGTCTCCGCCGACTACAGCCAGATCGAGCTGCGCATCCTCGCCCATATCGCCGACATCCCGCAGCTCCGGCAGGCTTTCGCCGACGGCATCGACATCCATGCGATGACGGCCTCCGAGATGTTCGGCGTCCCGGTCGCGGGCATGCCGAGCGAAGTGCGCAGGCGCGCCAAGGCGATCAATTTCGGCATCATCTACGGCATTTCGGCCTTCGGCCTCGCCAACCAGCTCGGCATCGGGCGCGAGGAGGCCGGCGCCTATATCCGCAAGTATTTCGAGCGTTTCCCCGGCATCCGCGACTATATGGACCAGACCAAGACGGCGGTCAGGGCCAACGGTAAGGTCACCACGATCTTCGGTAGGGTCTGCCATTTCCCGGCGGTCGCCTCGAAGAACCCGTCCGAGCGCGCCTTCGTCGAGCGCCAGGCGATCAACGCGCCGATCCAGGGCTCGGCCGCCGACATCATCCGCCGCGCCATGATCCGGATGGAGGGCGCACTGGCCGACGCGAAGCTCGACGCGCGCATGCTGCTGCAGGTCCATGACGAGCTGGTCTTCGAGGTGCCGGACGCGCAGGTCGAGGCGACGCTGCCGGTGATCAGCAAGGTGATGGTCGAGGCGCCGCATCCGGCCGTGCAGCTGCGCGTGCCGCTCCAGGTCGACGCGCGCGCCGCCGGCAACTGGGACGAGGCGCATTAGGCGCCTGCGGCTAGAGCCGGATCCGATCAGGTTGGATCAATCTGATCGGCGCGTGATCCAGCGGGAACTTAGCCGTCGCACTGACGTTATCGGTCCGTCGCGCCGGGGGCGCATGACGTGCGTGGACCCTAAGATATGCTCAAGACATCGGCCTGGACGCCCTTTCCGCGCTATATGGCGGAGCCGGATGTCGTGGAAGACGACAGCGAGGTCACGGCCTATGAGCATGACCTCATCCTCCGCTACGCCATCATCGGCATCTTCGTCATCCTGGCGACCACCGCGCTCTCGCTGACCAAGGTCATCGCCCTGCCGATCACGGCGGGAATCATCCTCGGCCTCGTGCTCGGCCCGGTCGTGGACTGGCTGGCGCGGCACGGCGTGCCGCAGGCCCTTGGGGCCGCGCTCGTGGTCTTCCTCGGCGTCTTCGTGCTGATCGGCGCGGTCACGGTGCTCGCCGTGCCGATCGCCGCCTGGAGCGACCAGCTGCCCGCCATGCTGGCCGCGCTCAAGAGCAAGCTCGTCGGCGTCTTCGCCTTCATGGACGAGTTCAAGAAGGCGGCAGCCGGCCTTTCCGGGAAGGAGGGCGTCGAGCTCAACGTCTCGCAGGGCAACCCGCTCGTCGACATCGCGATGTCGTCCTCGACGGCGGCGGGCGGCCTGCTGATCTTCGTCGCCACGGTCTATTTCTGGCTGGCGACGCGCCGGCATTTCAAGGCGCGGGTGCTGAGGCTCTGCCTCGGCCACGGCGCGCGCCGCTCGGCCGGTACGTTCTTCGAGGAGATCGAGACCCGCGTCGCACGCTATTTCGGCCTCGTCACGCTGATCAATCTCGGGATGGGCCTGCTCACGACGGCGATCGCCTGGCTGGCGGGCCTGCCCTTCCCGGTGTTCTGGGGGGCGCTCGCCTTCCTGCTGAACTACCTGGCCTTCATCGGGCCGATCATCGTCGCGGTGATGCTGTTCGCCGGCGCGCTGCTGGACGCACCCTCGCTCATCGTCGCGCTCTGGCCGGCCGCGGCCTATTACATGCTCCATCTCGTGGAGGGCAACGCGATCACGCCGGTCTTCGTCGGCCGCCGGCTGACGATCTCGCCCTTCCTGGTCTTCATCGCCTTCATCTTCTGGCTTTGGCTCTGGGGCCCGGTCGGCGCGGTGCTCTCGACACCGATCGTGCTGGTCGCCATGGTGGCGCAGGAGGAGTTCGCGCGGTATCGCAAGGCGCAGCTCGAGGAGGCCGAGCAGGCGCCCGCCGAGCCGGCCCCGCAAGCCGCCTGATCCGGAGCCTCGCGGAACCTGCGCGACAATGGCGCGTTGCCAAGTCAACGCGTCGAATTCTCGACGGGGCACGGTTTTCCACGCATAGGGAACGACAGACATGGCAAGGACCGCCACTTCCGCGAAGCGTCAGGCCGCTTCCGCCGTCAAACGCGCCAAGGACGACGTCACGGCTGGCGCCGAGGATGTCGCCAAGCGCGCCGCGAGCACCGGCCGCCGCGTCAAGCGCGACGCGGAAGCGGTCGAGGACAGCCTCTCGCGCAGCGCCGAGGAATTCGCCACGCGGGTCAGCGGCAAGCTCAAGGCCGTCGGGGTCGATACCGACAAGATGGTCGGCGTCGCCAAGGAACAGGCCACAGACCTGCAACGGCTGATCATCGAGGAAATCCAGGAACGGCCGCTGCGCGCGCTCGGGCTGGCGGCGGCTGTCGGCCTGTTCGTCGGCTTCCTGTCGGCACGCTGACGCCATGCTCGGGGGGCTGGGAGCGTTTCTCGCGTCGGAAATCAACGGCGTCGTCAAACGCAATCTCATCGTCTACGGCCTGTATGGCCTGTCGGCTCTGCTGATCGTCTGCGCGGCGGGCTATGCGCTCAACGCGCTGCACACGATGCTGGTGCTGCGCTTCGGCGGGGTCGAAGCCAGCCTGATGGTCGCGGGCGGGCTCATCATCGCCGCCCTGCTGGTCTTCGCGCTCGCCGCCCTCATCAAGAGCCGCCGCCGGCCGCCGCGCCCCCTGGCGACGACCGCGCTGGCCGCGGCGCCGATCGCGGCCAAACTGATGGGCTCGCGGATGAGCTGGCGGACGGCGCTGGTCGGCGGCATCGTGGTGCTCGGCGCCGTGCTGGGGCGGCAGCTCTTCAAGGGCGGGGACGATGGCGAGGACGAGGCCTGAGCGGGCCTCGTTTCCGCATGGAGAGAAGAGCCGCGACGCGTGGCGCGGCCGTAGACGCGCTGTGTCTTTTTACATAGGCCTTAGGGATTCGGTCGGTTATCACCGAGCCCATGTCAGCCCAAGCAAGGCCACGCAACCTGTCCTATCTGCCTCAATTGCCGGCCCTCGCCGCTCGGCTGCGCTCCGCGACCACGACCATCGTGGCGATCAGCGTCGTCGGCGTCGCGGTGGTCCTGGCCGCCTGGATCAACGCGCAGGCGATCGACACCTCCAAGCAGATGGCGCATTCGATCGAGGTTCGCGAACGGGCGGAGCGGCTGCTCGGCCATATCCGCGATGCCGAGACGGGTCAGCGCGGCTACCTCCTCACCGGCACCGAGGCCTATCTGGCGCCCTTCACCAGCGGGCGCGCCGCCGCCGAGCCGGAACTGGCGGCACTGACGGAGCTCGTCGGGGACGACAAGCTCCAGGCTCAGCGCGTCGCAGCGGCGCGGGCCCAGCTGGTCCGGAAATTCGAGGAGCTCGACACCAGCGTGGCGCTTGCCCGCGCCGGCAAGCAGGCTGATGCCCTCGCCCAGATTCGCGACGGGTTCGGCATCGCCGCCATGGACGAGTTGCGCAGCACGGTCCAGCAAATCCAGCTGGCGGAAAACATCCGGCTGATCGAGCTCAACCGCCGCGAGGAACGCCGGCGCCTCTGGGCCAGCATCGGGATCGTCGTGGCGCTGGCAGGCCTGGCTTTCGTGGCCTGGCTGCAGGTGCGGACACGCCAGCGTCGCTCGGCCGCGCTCGCGATGAGCAATGCCGAACTGGAGCAGATCGTGGGCGAGCGCACGCAGCAGCTCGAAGGCGAGCGGCTGCGCATCGAGGCATTGCTGCGCGACGTCAACCACCGCGTCGGCAACAACCTGGCGATGGTGTCGGCGCTGCTCAACGTCCAGAGCCGGCAGACACGCGAGCCGGCGGTCAAGGCCGCTCTCTCCCAGGCGCAATCGCGCATCCAGGCGATCGCCGCCGGCCAGCGGCGCCTGCGCCTCGACATCGAGACCGACGAGATCGACGCCCGCCCCTATATGGAGGATCTGCTGGCCGAGATCGGCAAGGCGGCCGAAGGCCGCCCGATCACCATCGACCTCGACATGGATGCGATCCGCCTGCCAGGACGCGACGCGGTCTCCTTCGTGGTGATCGTCAACGAGCTCGTCACCAACGCGATCAAGCACGCTTTCCCGGGCGAGATGGCCGGCAAGATCGTCATTCGCTTCAGCACCGCGGAGGATAGCGAAGAATCGGCGCTCATCCTTCGCGTCGAGGATGACGGGATCGGCATGGCGAACGAAGGCGAAGCGAAGGGGCTGGGCCAAACCGTCATCGCGAGCCTGCTGCGCAGCATGCGCGCGACCATGGAGGTCACGGCGCTTTCCCCCGGGGCCGAACGACCCGGAACGCGCGTGACCCTGGCCTTTCCCAAAAGGGTCTGATCCGGAGGGATCGAACGGGCAAAGGCCCACCGCCGGCAAGGCGTGAGGTCAGTGCACCTTCAGCGCACCCGAGACGAAATTCGCGATCTCGCGGGTCGAGAACGGCTTGCGCAGGAAACGGACGTCCCTGAGCGCCGTCGGCACGTCTCCGGGCGAGGCGCCCGAGACGAAGGCGATCGGCGTGCCCTTGCGCAGCAGGCTCACCGCGACATCGAAGGTCTTGCCACCGACCACGTCGATGTCGAGCAGGGCGCAGGACAGCGACGACCTGATGGCACGCCGCGCCTCCTCGACGGAGCCGACGATGATCAGCTCGGCGTCCTCGCCGAGCTTCTCGAGCACCGCATATTCGATGTCCATGGCAATGAACGGATCGTCTTCGACTATCAGGATGCGGATCTCACTCATGAATCCGGCGTCCTTTCCCAAACTTGAACTCGTAATGTCATTCATGGCGTTGCTGGAGAACGTCAGGGACATGCCGATGTTCCGATCCGCGCTCCGTCCGAGGACCAGAAAGCGTCAAATTAAACTAAACTTGCTACAGGAAGGTTATCGAACAGTAACCAGCATCACGCGACCCGGCGCGACGCAGTGTCCGGCCCGTTCATCGACGCCGGCGCGGCGACACCAGCGAAAGCTCGAAGCCCGTCACGCCGACCGCGACATTGAAGCCGCGCCTGCCCTGCAAGGACAGAGGCTGCAGCGTTACGCCGTTGTCGGCGCCGCCGACGAGGAGGTTGCCCGAGCCTCCAGCCCCCACCGCCGCTCCGGCCGCGGCGCCCGCATAGCTGCCCGAGAGTGCGCCGAGCGGCGCACGGGCATAGGGACCGTAGACGCGCCAGACCATCGTGCTGCGCTTGATCGTGCCGACGTCGAGGCCGAAATTGCGGACGACGCCGGTATAGCGCTGGACTGGCCCGCGCCGCGGCGTGAACCGGCACTCCATCGGCCGCTTCGAGGTCACGACCAGGCCGAGTCCAGGCCCGACATGGCAGCTGAGCCGGCCGGCCGGGGCTCCGCTCTGGGCACTCGCGGTCGTGGAAAGGAGACTCAAGGCGGCTGCGCAAAGGCCGGTCGCGACGAAAACCTTGGCGAGCCGATGGATCATAACGAATCTCCTCACAAGATGGTTACCCGAAACGCCGCAATCGCTCCACAGTTCCGGACCATCCTGGAACTTCGGCAGTTGTACCGCGTTATCGCTCCGCCCACTGGACGGAAACGTTTGATGTTCACTCTCATTCGCGCCCCGCTGCAAGCGAGGTTGTTTCCGCCGATCGAACGGCCGGACCAGCTTCCGCCGTTCTGGGAGCTCGAGGATCTGATCGCGGCGGGTCTCGACCGCAGCGCGGCGCTGGATATTTTGGCGCTGCGCCGCGAGCGGGCCGAATGCTGCCGGCTTGTGCCGTCACGACCCGGCTCCGCCGAGCCATCATCCTGCGACCCCGTCGAGCAGTCGGAAATCTCCGGCATCATCGTCTGATCCTCAACCGCGCGACACCAGTCGCCCGTCACTGGCAGAAGCGCGTCGAGGCCGAGCGCCGCGCCTGAATGTCGACATGAAGATGGTTGGCGTGCGCGGCATCCGAGCCCGGACCGAGGCTCGTCGCAAAAGCACCGCAGGCCGAGTGCCGAACCGCCTGGAGGAACCGGGTCTGGACCAATCCCTCGGGCTTCTCCACCATGACTTTGATTCCGCCAGCCCGTTCGCCGCCGGCCGCGAAGGCAAAGATGTCCAATGCCCGCCCGGTCGCATGCTCGCTGAGCGGGCCGGCGGTCGAGCGGTTGCGGCGGCGGCATTCATGCCCGCCGCCGACGCGCAAGCTGGTCAGATCCTTCCCGAGATGTCCGCGCGCCAGCGGCTGCAGGCTGTCGTCGAGCCATTGCGCCAGGGTGGTCGCCAGGGCGCAACTGACCGTCACGGGCGGCTCGAAGGCGATCGAGCCCGGCCCCTCCGCATTGCGCACGGCAAGCGCTTCCACCGTGACCGGGTCGGCGACCTGGCAGGCCGGGTCTGATGGCGGGCGCTGCTTGCCGTCCGGCTGACGGACCCGATTGCCGGGAACCGCCAGCAAGGCGCGCAAGCAGGCGTTCCTGCCGTCAGGCGCAGGCTCTGATGATGGCTGCGGCTCCGCAGGTTTCGCGGCCTGCGGTGTTGCGGCCGGCGCGGCCGGCGGCAGCGGCTTGGGGAGATCGGGCGGGCGCGCCGGCGGCGTCCTGGCAGATGCGGGAACTTCGGCAGGTGCGGGGGCTTTGGCAGGCATTTGGGCTTTGTTAGTCTCGGGGACTTCCTCGCGCCGCGACGGCGCGGCCTCGGCCATGCCTGCGATCAGGATCAGACCCAGCACAGCAATCGACCGGAGCCAGCGCGGCCTTCCGTTACCGCCCATGACGCTCGCCCGGGCCGGGTTCGCGCGCGACGACACGCGCTCTGGCCAGTGTGGCGGGACGCGCGGGCGTCGGCACTGCGGTCGGGTCCTGAGTCATGCCAGCGGCAACGCCCCGCCTGTGCGGTTGTTCCCTCTCCCGGCTGCTCGCTCCCGGCTGCTCGGCCCGCGCGCAAAAAGGGAACTTTCGGGGCCTCGAGACGGTTTCTTCAGGGCGACACGAGCCTTGAGGACATGCGATGACCGGCTGGGCAATGACCTTCCTGATCATCGCGCTCGTGGCCGCTACCATGGCCTTCGGCGGCGTGCCAGGAACGGCGACTGCGATCGCGCATGGTATCTTCGTCGCGGCGCTGGTCGCCTCGGCCATTGCAGGCGTGATCGGGACGATGCGGAAACGGCGCTGAATACGCCCCCGTCCGGCAAGGCTGCACATTTTCACCCAGCTACAGCAGAAAGGCCCGACGGAACGCCGGGCCTGCACCGTCTGCGACGCCGGATGGCTTCAGGCGGCCTTGCGGCCGGCCCGCCGATCGAAGAACAGCGCCTGGCTGATCGCCGCCTTCACGGCTTCGGGCTGGAAGGGCTTGGTGATCAGGAAGGCCGGTTCCGGCCTGTCGCCGGTCAGCAGCCGTTCCGGATAGGCCGTGATGAAGATCACCGGCACGTCGATCGAGCCGAGGATCTCGTTCACGGCATCGAGGCCGGAGCTGCCATCGGCGAGCTGGATATCGGCAAGCACCAGTCCCGGCCGCTTCTTCGCGACCAGCGCGATCGCCTCGCGATGCGTCCGGGCGACACCCGTCACCGTATGCCCGAGCTCCTCGACCATGGTCTCGATGTCGAGCGCGATGATCGGCTCATCCTCGATGATCAGCACGTCGGTCGCGACCTGATCGGCGATCTCCTGCCCGGCGAGTTGCACGAGGCTCGCGGCCTCGGCCGCGGAGATCTCCATGATCGCCGCGACATCCTCGATCGAGAAGCCCTCGACCGTCCGCAGCAGGAAGGCCTGGCGCGGACGCGGCGTCAGGGCGTCGAGATTGCGCTCCGCCGCGGAGCGCTCGATGCCGGCCGATGACGGCTGGGTGTTGAGGCCCACCGAGGACCAGAGTTTCAGAAAGATCCGATAGACGCCGATGCGGGCATGGACATCGCGCGGAAAGGCGCTCGGATCGACTACCAGCGCCTCGAGCATTTCCACGACATAAGCGTCCCCGCTCGCCTGCGTCCCGTTCAGGGCCCGCGCGAAGCGGCGCAAATAGGGCAAATGCGGCGCAATTTCCTTCGCAATCGACATTGATGCGTCCTCTTCAAACTCCGCAAAAATGAGCACCGACAGCGTGTTTCTGACAAGCAATTTATTTTGCATGTCGATGGGAACTTTTTCGCCAGAGGCCTGTTATTAGGTCGGAAAAGTGTCGACGTTGCGATCCGGAGCGATCCAGGTTTCGCAGGGCCGATCGGAATTGACATTGGGCGGGACCGGCCGGAAAGGCGGACCGGCCCGCGGGCACGAGGGCATGATGAGCGGTATGAATGTGGAGATGTCGGGACCGGGCGAAAGCGACGAGGCGGAATTCGACGCGATCATGGACCCGAAGGTCCAGGAATCGATCGGGCGCTCGCTGAAGGCGCATTATGACGACCTGATCAACGCCCCCGTCCCCGATAAATTCCTGGTCCTGCTGGCGCAGCTGGAGGCCAAGGAAAGTCGTTCTGCCGCCGGGGATGCAAGCGATGAGCGCCCCTGAGTTCAAGGACGGCCTGATCAAGGAAATCCCGAACCTGCGTGCCTTCGCGGCCTCGCTGTCGGGGTCGATGCAGCTTGCCGACGATCTGGTGCAGGACACTCTGCTCAAGGCATGGGGCAATTCCGAGAAATTCGAGCCCGGCACGAGCCTGCGCGCCTGGCTCTTCACGATCCTGCGCAACACCTATTACTCGCTCTACCGCAAACGCGGCCGCGAGGTGCAGGATAGCGAAGGCACCTATGCCGAACGGATGGCCGTGCACGGCAACCAGGAAAGCCATCTCGATCTCGCCGATTTCCGCCGCGCGCTGGCCAAGCTTCCCGAGGAGCAGCGCGAGGTGCTGATCATGGTTGGCGCCACCGGGCTCTCCTACGAGGAGACCGCCGAGATCTGCGGCGTCGCGATCGGCACGATCAAGAGCCGTGTCAACCGGGCACGCAGCAAGCTCGCCGAGCTGTTGTCGATCAAGGGGCTGGACGATCTCGGCCCCGACCGGCAAAGCGCGGCCGCCGTTCAAAGGACCGGTCCCGAAATCGTCCGGCTCTGATGCGCCTGGCGCGGTTCAAGACCGTCCGGGGTCGGCTGCTGGCCCTGCTGATTGCCATTGCCCTCCCGATAGCCTGCCTGACGGCGATCGCCGCGATCACCACCTACCGGACGGTGATCGCGTCGATCCAGACCTTCCAGGTCCGCACGGCCGATGATTTCGCCGTGCGGACGCGCGTCTGGTATCGCGGCGCCCTGCGGTCGCTGCTGACGGCAGGGGTCGGCATCCATGCCGAGGGCGGTGCCTGCAATGACGCAGCACGCGAAACGCTGGAGCGGGTCAACGGCTATCGCGCCATCCATCTCGTCATGCAGAACGGCTCGGTCTGCTCCGCCTCGCTCGATCCGGGCCTGACGCGGGACGCGCTTGCCGCCACGGTCGCGAGCCTCTCGGCCAAGCCGGCCGTGCGCATCTGGGGCGGGAGCGAGGTGGCGCCCGCACGCTATGACGACCTCACGCTGGCCGACCGGCGCTATCTCGCGGTCTTCATCCATAGCGACGACCCGGCCCATCCGATCCGGGAGGCGCTGCTGCTCGCGGACCCGGACCTGCTCAACAACGTCTTCGATCTCGGCGAGAGCGAGGAGAACCTGTCCGTCGCGCTGATCCATCGCGGCAGCGGCGTCGTCACCAGCCGGGGCGTCAACGAAGGCGACGAATCCTGGCTTCCGGCGCAAGAGATCGTGCCCGCGCTCAAGGAACGATGGGAAGCTCCGAGCCGTGCCGGCGGGACCCGCGCCTATGCGGCGCGCATGGTCGCCGAGCCGGATCTCTATGTCATCGCCAGCTTCGACGACGGGGCCGCCCGGGCGGCCCGGACGCAGTTCCTCGCGCTGCTGCTGACCCCGCTCCTGACGCTCGCTTTGCTCTGCTTCGTCTATCTGCGCGCCATCGACCGGCACTGCGTGCGCTGGCTGCGCGGCATCGAGGCCGCCGCCCGGGCCCTGGCGACGCTGTCGAGCGCCCGCGCGGCGGTCGCCGACGACATGCCGGCCGATATCCGCAGCGTCGCGGAAGCCTTCAACACGATGGTCGAGGAGGAGGAGGTCAGGCAGCGCAAGCTCTCGAGCGCGCTCGACGACAACCGTTTCCTCGTGCGCGAGCTGCATCACCGCGTGAAGAACAGCCTGCAGGTCGTCCAGAGCTATATCGGGCTGACGAAGCGCGACTACCGCGGCGAGGCCAGGCTCGCCTTGGCCGATGCCGAATGCCGCGTCCATGTGCTGTCGGCCGCCTACCGCTTCACCCTTGCCGATGGCGAAATGCAGCCGGTGCGCGTCGACCTCTTCCTCGACGATGTCGTGACGATGATGTCCAACCTGATCCGCCGGCGCGACCAGTGGATCGTGAGCCGGGTCGAGACGATGTCGGTGCTCTCCGTCGACCGCATCATCCCGCTCGGCTTCCTGATCGTCGATGTCGTCGGGCGGGCCTTGCGCGACACGCCCGGCGCCACCGTGACCCTGGCGGTGAGCGACATCGACGAGGAGACCATCGATCTCGCGATCGAGGCCGATCGCGAGATCGTCCATCGCGCGCCGCCCAAGCTCTTCGCCGGACTGGTGACGCAGGTCGCGGCGATCGAGGTCTCGGCTCCCGAGGGGCGCTCGCTCGGCGCCTGGCGTGTCGTGCATCGCGGCTGAGCCGGCGGCTCAGCCGGGCGCGTCGACCGGCTCGATGCTGACGCCGACGCTCAGCCCGAGGAAGGATCCCGTCAGGCCGGTATAGCTGCCCGAGACCGGCGACGCGTCTTCCGGAACCCGCGCGACCGCGACCCGCAGGAGCTGGCGGTCAGCTACCAGGTCGTTGGTCGGATCGAATTCGACCCAGCCGTCGCCGGGAATGAAGACATCGGTCCAGGCATGGGTGAGGCCGACCGGCGAGGCGAGACTGCCGGCCTCGGGCGCATCGTGGATATAGCCGGTGACGAAGCGGGCGGCGAAGCCCATGCGGCGCGCCAGCTCGATGAACAGCCAGGCATAGTCCCGGCACGAGCCGCTGCCCTGCCCGATCGTGTCGGCCGGATGCTGGGTGCCCTCGTCATAGCGCAGCGTATAGGTCAGCCCCGAGCTGATCGCGTGGGCGAGATCGCGCAGGAGATGGCCCGAGCCGGAACCGGTCCGTGCGCGGAAATCCGCGAGCCACTGATCGAGCACGCCATCCGGATCGGCGGCGGCCAGCGTCAGATAGGGCTGCAGCACGGCGTTTTCGGCGGCGCTGTAGGCGACGCCCGTCATGCCTGCATTGGGATCGATCGGCGCGCGTGGCAAGGCCGGGCCGAACCGCTGGACGACGAGCTCGCTGACGATGTCGAGCGTATCGGCCTCGGCGTCGAAATTCGCGATCGCGACCGAGTTGCCATAGGCGTCGTGCATCCAGCGCAGCTGCGCGGCCGGCGTGATGCTGAGCGCCGTCTCGACCACCCGCAGATCGAAGCTGTCGCGCGGCCGGAGCATCAGGCGATGCGGGCCGAACCTAACCGGCTGAGCGTAGCGATAGGTCGTGGCGTGTCGAATGCGAAGATACATCGGGTTCTTCTCGGTGGCCGCGGCGGGTCGACCAGGCGCGAGAGCAAAAACAAGCCGCCTTGCGGCGGCTTTTCGAGTGGTGCGCGAGGGGAACGCCGTATCGGAACGACAGTCGCGCGGAAAGGTTCCAACGTCCCTGAAAATATCTTTCCTCAGCGTAGAACGCTGGTACCGGCGAGGCGGGCCTCCTGCGAAGTGGCGATCGCGCGCTTGGTGCGATCGGCGACCTTCTGGCCGGGATCGACCGCCGCGAAACGATTCTCGGCAGGCAGATTGTCGCGCAGCTTGGCCTGAGCCACAGCCGTCGAGCTCTGATCATTGGCTGCCTGGAGACCGGCGCCGAAAGTCAGCGTGGCCACCACCACGCCCATGAACCCGAAAAAGGTGAAGGCGCGTTTGATGGGGGCAAAGCTGTCGTTCAACATCTGTCTCTCCCTACGCCGCGACCGATCGACATCGACCGGCTTCCGCAGGAGGAAACGCCAGATGGTGCATTCGGTTCCCTAGAGCCGGATGCTTTCAGATGGAATCGCGGAGCGATCCCATCTGAAAGCTGAATCCGTCTCTCACCAATGAGTTAGAGCAGGATGCGAAAAACCGGTTCCCACTTTTTCGCATCCTGCTCTAAGCGACCCCGGCAGGCGTCCCCGCCCGGTGCTCACGAAACCGCGATCCCGACCCGTCAGACAGCCTCGTCCTCATTGTCGGCCCGGCGGCTGCGGAAGAGCCGCCATAGCGATTTACCCAGGCGGCGCGACGACATATGCGCGCCGGCGAGGCGCTTCTCCAGGGTGATCTTGCGATCGTGGAAATCCTCGAGTCCGGTCCGGTGGCCGACGCTGACCACCGTGGCATGGGCGAGTTCGGCATCGAGCAGGCCCAGCAGCGAATTCTGGCTGTCCTCGTCGAGCGCCGAGGTCGCCTCATCCATGATGATGATGTCGGGCCGCTGCAGCAGCAGCCGCACGAAGGCGACGCGCTGCCTTTCGCCGCCCGACAAGGTGCGGTCCCATTTGTCCGCCTCGTCGAGCCGCCTGGCGAGATAGGCGAGGCCGCAACGCTTCATGGCGGTCATGATCGCTTCGTCCGGCACCGGCATGTCGGCCTGCGGATAAAGCAGGACGACCCGCAGCGTGCCGATCGGCAGATAGGGCTTCTGCGGAACGAAGGCGATGGTCTTGCCGCGCGGCACGCGGATCGAACCCGAGCCCCAGGGCCAGAGCCCCGCCAGAGCCCGGATCAGCGTGCTCTTGCCGGTGCCGCTCTCGCCGACGATCAGGACCTTTTCGCCGACCCGGATCGTCACCGAGGCATCGGTGATCACGGCGCGTCCGTTGCTGTGGGCAAGCGAGAGGTTCTCGATATGTATGGCGCCGTCCTCGCTCTCCCCGAAAGCGATCCGGGTCTCGCCCTCCATGATCACGCCGATATCGAGCGCCTCGAGCTCCTCGGCGAGCTCGTCGACGCGGCTGACCGAGGCGAACCATTCGGCCAGCCTGACGACATTGTCGACGAACCAGATCAGCGCGGCCTGCACTGCGCTGAAGGCGGCGATCACCTGCATGACGGCACCGAGCGTGACCTCGCCGGAGAGGTATTTCGGCGCGATCAGCAGCAGCGGCACCACTGGAAACAGCGCGCCATTGGTGTTGAGCACCAGCGCGACCACGCCCTGCTGGCGAATGACTCGCAGCCAGGCAGCGACGACCCGGCCATAACCCTCGCCTACCGAGGCGCGCTCGTCGGTATCGCCCCTGATCAGGGCGATGCTTTCGGCATTCTCGCGCAGGCGGGTCATCTCGGCCCGGAAGCGCGCCTCCATCTCGTTCTTGGCGGCGATGCGCGCCACCAGGGGCCGCCCGGCGACATAGGCGGCCGTGGATGCGACGGCGGCATAGAGGATGGCGGCGAGCGCCATGTAGCTCGGGACCACGATTTCCGTGCCGGCGAGCGTGAAGCGGGCCGACCCCGCGACATGCCACAGGATGGCGGCGAAGGTGGCGGCGGTGACAATCGCGCTGATCAGGCCGATCGCGAACTCGACGAGCGGCTCGATTGCGAGACGCACATCGTCGGCGATGCGGTATTCGGGGGCGGTCTGCTCCCTGGCGATGAAACCCAGCCGATAGTAGCGCTGATCGGCGATCCACCAGCCGGCAAGCCTCCGGGTCAGGTATTCGCGCCAGCGCGTCTGAAGCAGCATGCGGGTGATCACCAGCGCCGACAAGGACAGCGCCGAGGCCGCCACGAGAACCGGCAGCCACGCCACGATACCCCAGACCGCGCCGATATCGCGCTTTTCCAGCGCATCGAAGAAGAGCCGGTTCCAGGTATTGACGGCGACCGCGGTGGCGAGCTGGGCCGCGACGAAGGCGAGGACGATGACCGTCAGCCCCCAGGCGCGCAGGCGCGTCTCGCCACGCCAGAACCGCAGCGACAGGCGGAAGAACTGGCGCATCCGTGAACGTTTTGGCGGCCCTGTCTGATCCATGGTGTTGCGCTCCGCGCGGCGCCACCCCGCAACGGCCGCGGCAGCTCAGGCAGCCCGACATGCCGCGAGGCCACAGCGCTGGAACGTTGGCGACAGGCCGCGAGTTCCGCCGCCTGCACGGCGCCCGCCGCGCCGCATCACGCGAGTGATTTGACATTGAGTCGGGTGCCTGTCCCCGCGCATAATGACGGCATGAAGATCTTGAACGGCAATGCCAGCCCGACGCGCCTCGCAGTGCCCTGCCTGGCCTGTCCGCTACGGCTCAAACCGGCCTTCAAGGACAAGACCGACGATGAGATCCGCTTCATCCAGTCGCTGAAGACCGACAACCGCTCGCTGCCGGCGGGCGCGGAGATCATCCATCCGGGCCAGGAGGATGCCGAGCTCTACACATTGTTTTCAGGCTGGGCCTTCCGCTACAAGTCGCTGCCGGACGGACGCCGCCAGATCCTCAACTTCCTGCTGCCGGGAGACCTTGTCGGGCTGCAGGCCTCGCTGCTCAGCGCCGCCCAGCACGGCATCGAGGCGCTGACCGACGTCAGCCTCTGCGTCTTCCCGCGCAAGCGGGTCTGGGATCTCTTCGTGCAGATGCCCTCGCTCGCCTACGAGATCGCCTGGCTCGGCTCGCGGGAAGAGAGCTTGATCGACGAGAACCTGACCTCCGTCGGCCAGCGCAACGCCGGCGAGCGCATCGCGGCGCTGGTGATCACGCTCTATCGCCGGGCCGAGGCGCTCGATCTGGTCAGCGACAACAGTTTCCAGTTTCCGCTGTCGCAACAGCATCTCGCCGACGCGCTCGGCCTGTCGCTGGTCCATACCAGCAAGACCTGGTCGCGCTTGCGGCGGGCCGGGCTTTTCGCGCTGGCTGGCGGGCGGCTGACCTTGCTGAATCCACGACTGACCGCACGCACGGCCCAGGTTTTCGAGCGGGAACTCCAGCCTCGGCCGTTGATCTGACGGTGGATAGCGGCTACGCCGCGCTCTTGACCCGATCTTCTTGACGGGTAACGTCATTTCGGCTTGCAGAGCACTCGCCTCGCTCGATCGGCTTCAGCAAGTGGCGGCGAGACCGAGGTTCCATGGCGCGTTCCACCATCCGAGATCCCCGCGGCTCGCTCGCCGCCCGCCTTGGCCAATCCAGCGTGGCCGCGCGCATCGAAGGTGAAATGCGCGTGACCGCGGCGGAATTGGCCGACAGCGTCGCCGAGGCCCGGCTCAAGGTCGCGGCCGTGCGCTACAAGGTCGAGGACGAGGTCCGCAGCACCGCCGACAAGCTGATGTCGCGGGTCAGCGACGCCAAGGCGAAATTCGGCGACGACGCCCGTTTCCTGAAATCCTGGATCGACGACCCGCTGCGCACCGGTTCGGTGACGCCTTCGAGCCCGTTCCTGGCCCGGCGCATGGCCTCCTTCGTCGACCCCGACCAGCCCGGCCCGGTGATCGAGATCGGACCCGGCACCGGCCCGGTCACCGAAGCGCTGATCGAACGCGGCATCGACGAGGCGCGGCTGATCCTCGTCGAATACAGCCCCGAGTTCTGCAAGCTGCTGCGCGAGCGCTTCCCGCGCGCGACCATCATCGAGGGCGACGCCTATGCGCTCTCGACCACGCTGGCCGGCCATCTGCCGGAAAAGGCGACCGCGATCGTGTCCAGCCTGCCGCTCTTCACCAGACCGCCCGCGGTGCGCAGCGCCCTGGTCAAGGACGCCTTCACGCTGGTGGTGCCGGGCGCGCCCTTCATCCAGTTCACCTATTCCGTGGTCTCGCCGGTGCCGCGCAAGGGCTCGGGCCTCAAGGCCTTCGTATCGGACTGGGTCCTGCGGAACATCCCGCCGGCGCGCGTCTGGGTCTATCGCCGCGCCACCTGAGCGAAAGCCGCCCCCCGGCATCCCGCTCCCGCCCGACATCCCGTTCATTGCATCGACGCCATCCCTGTCTGGCGGAGACGCCGTTTGATGGCCCGAGCGCAAAACCCTAACTGTGGGGACGAGGTTTTTCGCCAGCGGTTTTGAGAGGTTCCGATGCCAGCACCCAAGATTCTCGTCTTCTCCGGCTCCTGGCGCGAAGGCTCGCTCAACACCAAGCTCGCGACGCTGGCGGCGAAGAGGCTGCGAGCCGCCGGCGCCGAGGTGAAACAGATCTCGCTCGGCGATTTTCCATTGCCGCTCGTCGACGCGACCGGGTTCGGCAACGCGCCCCAGGTCGCCCACGAGCTGCGGGCCCTGATCGACGCGCATGACGGGCTCTATATCGCCAGCCCCGAATACAATGCGGGCTATGCCCCGGCGCTGAAGAACGCGCTCGACTGGGCCTCGACCGCCAAGCCCGGCGCGCCGGCGACGGGCCTTGCCGGAAAGGTCGTCGCGCTCGGCGGCGCCTCGACCGGCGCGCTCGGCGCCTATCGCGGGCTGACGCAGCTGCGGACCTCGCTCGAACTCGGCTTCGGCGCGCTCCTGGTGCCCGAAATGGTCGCGGTGAGCCTGGCCGACAAGGTTTTCGACGATGCCGGCGACCTGACCGATGCGCGCAGCAGCGGCTTCCTCGATGCGCAGGTGGCCCGGCTGATCAAGCTCGCCGGCGCGGATGCCTGAGCCGCGCGCGACCACGCGACGCAGCCCGATCCCTTCAAAATCTCAGGACGCCCCAACCGAATCGTAACGCCTCGGTCCTATGAGCGGCTCACGGAGCAGGCTGGCTCAAAGGCTGCAGCTCCTGGACGGGACGTCATGGCCGGGAGTTTCAGCAGGGCATGAAGGGCGGGGCATCGAGCTTCAGTCTGCCGAACTGGCGTCTCACGCGCTGGCTGACCGATGCCGGCCCGGATGTGCCGGCGGAGATCAGGGTCGCCCTGATCGGAAGCCTCTATGGCACCTTGCCGATCTTCGCGGGCGGCGTGATCAACACCATGGCGGTGTCGTTCCTGATCGCGCTGCGGATCCCGACGCTGCCCTTCATCCTCTGGTGCGCCTTCGAGGTCGTGTGCTGCCTGACGCGGCTCTTCGTGTTGCTGCAGGCGCAACGCCGTGCCAAAGCGGGGCTGCCGACGCCGACGGATCTGTACATCCTGCTCGGCGTGGCCTGGGCGGCCGGCGTCGGATACGGCACCTTCATCAGCCTGACCAGCGGCGACTGGGTCGTCGCGACACTGGCCTGCCTGTCGGCGGCGGCCATGGTCGGCGGCATCTGCTTCCGCAATTTCGGCGCGCCGCGGCTCGCCGGCCTGATGATCTTCCTGACGCTCGGCGCCTGCTGCTTCGCCGCGCCCTTCCTCGGCGAGCCGATCATGCTGATCGTGTTCATGCAGATCCCGTTCTACCTGTTCAGCATGAGCCGGGCCGCCTACACGCTCAACGCCATGCTGGTCTCGACGATGCGGGCCGAGCGTGAGAACGAGTTCCAGGCCAGGCACGACATGCTGACCGGCCTGTCGAACCGCTCCGGCCTGATGAAGGCGCTGGACAGCCATTTCGCGCGCGAGACCGGCGGCCGCAGGCTCGCGCTGATCTATCTCGATCTCGACGGGTTCAAGGCCGTGAATGACGGCTATGGCCATATGGCCGGGGACCGGCTGCTGCAGCTCGTCGCCGAGCGCCTGCGCGGCATGGTCCGCGCCGGCGATTTCGCGGCCCGGATCGGCGGCGACGAGTTCATCGTGCTGTCGGAACAGACCGAGGCGGCGCAGCTTCTCGGCTTCGGCGAGCGCCTGATCCGCGAGATCTCGCGGCCCTACGATCTCGACAACCGCAACGCCGTCACGGTCGGGGCCTCGATCGGGATCGCGCTCGCGCCCGAGCACGGCACCGAGATGATGAGCCTGCTGGCCGCGGCCGACAAGGCGCTCTACCGGGCGAAGTCGAAGGGCAAGTCGCGCTGCATCATCGCCTCGCCTGAGGATATCGGCCGCGCCTTCCCCGTACCGCCTTCGTCGCCCGACCCGGTTCGGCAACTGCACTGAGCCGTCACGGCCTGCCGGGGCCCGGCCCGACATTGCGGGAACATGGCGGATCGGAGGCGTGCACCCCCTGCGGATGGCTCGATGCTTGACCGCCTCGCCGCGCTCGGGCTTTGTGCCGCGCCGGGAGAGCGGAGAGCGGCCGTGGCAGATATCGCGACGATCGTCCGCGACGTGGCGGACGAGATGGCGGCCCTGACCGATCGGG
Source organism: Allobosea sp. (assembly GCF_051860145.1). GTDB lineage: Bacteria > Pseudomonadota > Alphaproteobacteria > Rhizobiales > Beijerinckiaceae > Allobosea. Next base: position 637,247 of record NZ_JBHYEM010000001.1, read on the forward strand.
GCGAGGTCGCGACCTATATTCCGCCGCTCGCCCATGTCGACCCGCGGCAATTCGGGCTCTGCATCGTCACGGCCGACGGCGCCGTCCACATGGCCGGCGAGGCCGAGGAGCCGTTCTCGATCCAGAGCGTCTCGAAGGTGTTCGCGCTGACCCAGGCGCTCGGCAAGGTCGGCGACACGCTCTGGCGCCGGGTCGGGCGCGAGCCTTCGGGCACGCCGTTCAACTCGATCGTGCAGCTCGAGCGCGAGCAGGGCATCCCGCGCAATCCGTTCATCAATGCCGGGGCGCTCGTGGTCAGCGACGTCAATCTCGCCGGCCACGAGCCACGCGTCGCGATCGGCGAATTGCTGCGCTTCATCCGCTATCTGGCCGAGGACGACACGATCCTGATCGACGAGATCGTCGCCCGGGCCGAGCAGGAGACGGGTTTCCGCAACATCGCGCTCGCCAATTACATGAAGGCGTTCGGCAACCTGACGCATTCGCCGCCGCTGACGCTCGGCGTCTATTTCCACCAATGCGCCATCGCGATGAGCTGCCGCCAGCTCGCCATGGCCGGGCGCTACCTGATGCTCGGCGGCCTGCACTCACCGGGCGGGCCGCGCGTGGTCTCGGCGCAGCGCGCGCGGCGCATCAATGCGCTGATGCTGACCTGCGGCCATTACGACGCCTCGGGCGATTTCGCCTTCCGCGTCGGCCTGCCCGGGAAATCCGGCGTCGGCGGCGGCATCCTGGCGATCGCGCCGGGCCGAGCCTCGATCGCGGTCTGGTCGCCGGGCCTGAACGAGAACGGCAATTCCAAACTTGGCACAGCGGCACTGGAGCGCATCGCGGAAGCCACCGGCTGGTCCGTGTTCAGCCAGGCCGAGCAGGGACTTTCCCGACCCGCCTCTTCGTAACGGCTTAATGTCCGGAGCGAGAACGCGAAGCCGGCGGGATAGCGACACCTGCCCATGCGATTGACGGATGTCGACGCGCCATCAGCTTTTTTCGCAGCAATTGGTTCCCATGATGCACAGATGCGGGAGCGGGGCGGACTCAACGCAATCCGGCGTGCGAGCGCACGGCTTTGGTGGCAGCCGGCGCGCTGCGGACCATGCTTTCGCGAAAACCAAGACACACGAAAAGCGGCATTCGCAAACCGGTGCATTGAACGCACTTCATGCGCCTGAATTTGCTGATTGTCCGGACTCCGGCATTTCGAGACAGTCGCCCCTGGTCGGGCTAATGCTGCGGCCGACCTGACTTCAGGAGTTCTCGAGATCATGAGCGCAGACGCCGCTTCGCCCGGTCCGCTATCCGGCATTCGCGTGATCGACGCGACGCATATGCTGGCCGGCCCCTACTGCACCTGGCTGCTGGGCGCACTCGGGGCCGACGTGATCAAGGTCGAGCGGCGCGGCGCTGGCGACTTCACCCGGATCATCGCGCCGTTCCGGGACCAGAAGAGCATCTATTTCATGAGCGTAAACCGCAACAAGCGCTCTCTCACGCTCGATCTCAAGAGCCCGCGCGGCAAGGCGATCTTTGCCAGGCTCCTCAAGGGGGCCGACGTCTTCGTCGAGAACAACCGCGCCGGGGTGATGGACCGGCTCGGCTTCGGCTACGGCGCCGCCGCCGAGCTCAACCCCCGTCTCGTCTATGCCTCCATCTCAGGCTTCGGCCAGACCGGTCCCTACCGCAACAAGCCGTCCTTCGACGCGATCGCGCAGGCCTTGTCCGGGATGATGAGCATCACCGGCGAGGAGACCGGGGCGCCGGCGCGCGTCGGGGCATCCATCGGCGACATCGCCTCAAGCCTGTTCGCGACGATCGGCGTCCTTTCGGCCCTGCAGCAGCGGACCCGAACCGGAAGGGGGACCTTCATCGACGTCGCCATGCTGGACTGCCAGCTTGCACTGATGGAGAACGCCGTCGCCCGCTATCTCAATGCGGGAGAGGTGCCGCGCCGACTCGGCAGCCGTCATCCGCTGATCGCCCCCTTTCAGGCCTTCCAGACCGCGGACGAACCGATCGCGGTCTGCGTCGACACGAACGAGCAGTGGGAGCGACTATGCGGGGCGCTCGCACGGCTGGACCTGCTGTCCGATGCCCGCTTCCCCGACGGCTCGGCGCGTGCGGCCAACCATGCCGAGCTCGAGCCGATCCTGGCCGAAATATTCCGAAGCCGTGGCCGCGCGGCGTGGCTCGACGCGCTCGATGAAGCCGACGTACCGGCCAGCGCGATCAACTCCGTGCCGGAAGCGCTTGCGGACCCGCAGGTGGTCTCCCGCGGGATGGTCACCGAGATTCCCGCCGGCTCCGGTCATCGTTTCGTCGGCGTTCCCATCCAGATGCCGGCGACGCCTCTGCCGGAGGAGAAGGCACCGCCCGAGCTTGGCGAGCACACCGATGCGATCCTGCGCGATCTCGGCTTCTCTCAGCCGGAGATCGAAGCATTGCGGGCCGAGGCCGTGATCTGAGCCGGGGCAGCCATCGCCAAATGCTAGAGCCGGATCCGATCAGGTTGACTCAACCTGATCGGTGAATCCGCCTCTAAACTATCATTAGAGTACGCGCCGATGTCGCCTTCAGCAGCCCTGCCATTGCGGCTCGCGCTTCGCAAGGAAAGCCGAGATCGCCTCCTGCATGTCCTGCGAGCTGTAGCAGGCCGACAGGAGATCATCGTCGGCATCGGCAGGCACGCCGTGATTGCGCAGCCGCAGGAACGCCTGGCGGGTCGCCCACAGCGTCAGCGGGGCGAGCCTCGTCAGGGACTCGGCGACCTCCAGGGCCTTGCTCTCGATCTCGTCATCGGCAGCGACCGCGCGGATCGCGTTGGTCGCCAAGAGCTCGTCGGCCCCCAGCAGCCTGGCGCTGAAGAACATCTCCTTCGCCGCCGCCGAGCCCAGCATCGCCACCATGCGGGCATAGTTCATCAGGCTGAGACAGTTGCCGACGGTCCGGGCGATCGGAAAGCCGAAGCGCAGGGATGGTGCGGCGATGCGCACGTCGCAGGCCGAGGCCAGAAGCGCCCCTTGCCCGACGCAGGCTCCCGCCATGGCCGCGACGGTCGGAACACGCAGCGATTCGATCGCGACGATCACCTCTTCGGCCTCCCGCTCGATCGCGATCGCCTCGTCGGGATCGGTGGCCTTGGCGAGCGCTCCCATATCGGCGCCGGCCATGAAGGCCGGCTTGTCGCCGCGCGCGCCGGTGAAGATCACCGCCTTCACGCTGCGGTCCGCGGCGATCTCGCGAATGGCCTCGGCCAGCGCCTCTTCCATCGCTGACGACATCGCATTGCGGACCTGCGGCCGGTTGAAGATCAGCCAGGCGACCGCGCCTGTCTGTTTCCTGAGGAGCGAGGGTGCAACGTTATCCTTCGGCGTCATTGGCTTGATCCGATTCTCAGAGAAAGGTTCCGCGCGCGAACTTATTCGGGCGCGGACAGGAGCTGGCAGTGCTCGGCAGGCAACTCGGCCGACACCCGCTCTCCTGGCAAAGGACGAAGATCGGGAGAGACGAATGCCCGCAGGGTGCCGCCTTCATCGAGTTCGATCAGGACGTCGCGATACTCGCCGAGATAGGCGCAGCGCCTGACGATGCCGTTCAGCCGGTTGTCCGCCACAGCCGGCTCGCCGAGCCGGACGCGAGATGGGCGGATACACAGGGTCGCGGCCTGGCCCTGCGCCAGACCGCTGCGATCCTGGCCGAACAGGCGTGTCCCTCCGACGCGCAGCATGCCTGCCGCCTCCTTGATGCCGGTAATCTCGTTGTTGCTGCCGATGAAGGAGGCGACGAAGGTGTTGGCGGGCTGCTCGAAGATCTCCTCGGGCGAGCCGAGCTGCTGCACCACGCCGCCTCTCATCACGGCGACCCGGTCGGCGGTCACCAGCGCCTCGCCCTGATCATGCGTGACATAGACCGTGGTGATGCCGAGCTCGTCGTGAACGCGCCGGATCTCGAAGCGCATTTCCTCTCGCAAGTGCGCATCGAGGTTCGACAGCGGCTCGTCGAGCAGGAGGATGTTCGGCTCGACGGCCAGTGCTCGAGCCAGCGCGACGCGCTGCTGCTGGCCGCCGGACAGCTCGAACGGATAGCGGTCCCGCAGAGCCCCGAGGCGCACCGTATCGAGCGCCTTGGTCAGCCGTGCCTCCAGCTCCGCCTTGCCGAGCTTGCGCAGCTTCAGGCCGAAGGCGACGTTCTCGGCAACCGTCTTGTGCGGCCAGATGGCATAGTTCTGGAAGACCAGCGAGATTCCGCGGTGCTCGGGCGGGATGACTTTTCGCGGGCTGGACAACAGTTGCTCACCTGCCCAGATCTCGCCCTCGCTCGGCGTGTCGAAACCCGCAAGCAGCTGCAGCGTCGTCGACTTGCCGCAGCCGGAAGGGCCCAGCAGCGCCAGAAGCGCTCCGTCCGGGATAACGAGGTCACAGGATTTCAGGGCCTGGTAGGCGCCGTAGGATTTGGAGAGCTGCCGGATCTTGATATCGCTCATGCTGCTGCTCCGAGGCTTGCCGCGTTGCGTCTGCGGCGAGCGGCGCCTTCCGTCACGAATCGCGCCAGCAGCACGATCAGCAAGGTCCCGGCGAGAAGCAGCGCGCTCGCAGCGCACACGGCTTCATAGTTGCCGCCGTCCTTGTAGTTGTAGATCAGCGTCGTCATCACATTGGTCTTGGGTGAGACGAGGAAGATCGCGACCGAGAGCTCGCGCATGATCGGGATGAAGACGAGGAGCCACCCAGCCGCGAGCCCGCCGCGCATCAGCGGTATCGTGATCGTTGCCAGGGTGCGGGCTTCGCTGGCGCCGACGCTGCGGGCGGCCCGCTCCAGCTCCGGACCGATCCCTTTCAGGATCGAACCGGCCTGCGCGTAGGCGATCGGCACGAAGGTCGCCACGAAGGCCGCGATGACGATGGCGCCGGTCCCATAGAAGTTCAGCGGCGGGCGCGCATAGGCCGAGAAGAAGCCGACCGAGAGCACGATGCCGGGGATGACGATCGGGATCGCCACCAATGCAGCCAGCAGGCTCGCGCCGCGCAGCAGGCGCCGCTCGACGATATAGGCGACGAGGATGCCGAGCAGCATGCAGAAGCTCGCCGCCACCCCTGCATAGAGCAACGAATTGACGATTGCCCGCTGCGTTTCGGCGTTCTCGGTGATGGCCCAGCGATACCAGTGAAAGGTCAGGTTGCCGGGAACGGGGCCGAGCCCCCAGGCCTTGCTGAGCGACACGAGGATGATGACGACATAGGGCAGGAGCACCGCGGCGACCGGCACGATCAGCGCGAAGAGCAGTGCGGGCAGCCGCCAGCTTTTCAGTCTGATCAGGCGCCCGGCGCGCCCCTTGCCACCGACGGTGACGAACTGCCGGCGTCCCAGGATTCTGCGCCTGGCGTAGAAGAGGCCGCCGGTGATGACGATCAGCGGCATGCAATAGGCGGCCGACAGGAACAGCGCCGGCGGGAAGAGCTGATAGAACTCGGCGAGCTTCGTCGTGACCACCAGCGTGCCGCTCGGGGTCAGGAGGAAGGCCGGCACCCCGAACAGGGTCATGCCCTGGATGAAGGACAGGATGAAGCTGACGAGGACCGCCGGCATCACCAGCGGAATCGTCACCGAGATCATGGTGCGCACCACGCCGGAGCCCAGCGTCGTCGCGGCGTCTTCGAGCTCGACCGCCATTTCGTCGAGGGCGCTCGACACCATGGTGAAGGTGTAGGGCACCGTGTAGATCGCGCAGACAAAGATCGTCCCGGCCATCGTATAGATGTTCAGGAGCGGACCTTGCGCGCCGGTCAGCGCGCGCCAGCCGACGTTGAGCCAGCCCGAATTCGGCGCGGCAAGCAGAATCCAGCCGAGCGCGCCGATGAAGGACGGCGTGACGAACGCCGCCAGCGTCAGGACCCGGATCAGGCCGCGGCCGGGCAGATCGGTCCGCGATACCAGCCAGGCGAGCGGGACGCCGAGCAGGGTCGAGAGAACGGCGACCGCCGTTGCCAGCAGCAGGGAATTGAGGAGGGGCTTGAGCAGCGCGACGGAGGCGAAGATCTGCCGGTAGTTGCCGAGGCTCCACAGGCCCGTGTCGTCGTCATGGAAGCTGTTGTAGACGATCCAGCCCAGCGGCTGAACGATCAGGAGTGTCAGCGTCAGCAGCAGCGCGGCCAGGACGAACCAGCGCAACGCACGATGGCGCAGATGTCCGGCAAGCGCTGTGCCGGCCGACGGCGTCGGAGATGATAGGGCCATGAATGCTCTTCGCGGGCGTGGATCGGCTGGCATGCGGGTCGGCGCGGGGAGCCACCGCTTACGCTGGCCTCGCGGGAGGCCAGCGCGGTCGGGGCAGCCTGCTGACCGTCAGACCACGATCTCCTTCCACTTGGCGATGCCCTCGGCCGTCTCGGCGGCCAGATTCTCCCCGGGATTGCGATACCATTTGATCGACTGCAGCGTGCGCCCCTCGGCCCAGGGCACATCCGTGCGCAGCGTCGGCCAGAAATTCTTCGACAGGATCTGCGAGGTCTCCGGCGCATAGAGGAAATCGGTGAAGAGCTTGGCTGCGTTCAGGTGCGGCGCCTTGGCCGGGATGGCGGTCAGGCCGAGATTCAGGATCGCGTCGTCTTCCGGCACGGTGACGTCGATCGGGTTACCCGCCAGCTTCTGCGCCAGCGAGTAGCTGAAGGGCGCGCCTGAGCCGACCTGCCGCTCGCCGGACAGGATGTCGGTGACGGTATCGACATTCGACTGCCCGACCTTGGGCTTCTGCTTGGCCAAGGCTCTGAGATAGGCATCGCCATATTTCTTGCGGATGGCGACGACCCAACTTGCCACGTCCCCGGAGAAGGCCGGGCTGCCGGTCGTGATCTTGCCGCCCCAGGGCTCATCCAGCAGCGCCTGCCAGGATTTCGGCGGCGCGCTCACCTTCGACGACTGGTTGATCGTCGTCAGGCTGATGGCGCCGACATGATAGGTGTTGTCAGCGTCGAGGCCGCGGAAAGCCTCCGGTACCATCTCGATGCTGGCGGGCTTGTAGGGCTGGATCGCGCCGATCTTCTTCAGGTCGAGATAGTGCAGGAGATTGGTCGTCCCCAGCGAGTCGCACTGGACGGCGTTGTTCTGAATCTCGAGACGCAGGCGCGTATACACGGTCTGGGAGGCTTGGCGGAGCAGATTGACCTCGATACCCGGATACTTTGCCTTGAACGCGTCGCGGATCTCCTCGATCGTCTTCTGCTCGTAGGAACCCCAGTAGAGGTTGAGAGCCCCTTCCTTCTTCGCTGCGGCATAGAGAGGATCGTCGGCCGCCCGGCTCGGAACGATCCCGAGCGCGGCCGCCGCCAGGCCCGATGTGCCGCCCAGCAGCACGTGCCTTCTGTTCAATGTCGTCATTGACTGCTTCCCCTGCTTGTTTTTTGAATCTGAGGCCTTGGTCAGTAATCGCCCGTCGTCGCACCTCCATCGACGACGATCACCTGCCCGGTGACATAGCTCGCATCGTCCGATGCCAGGAAGGCGGCGACGGACGCGATTTCGGAAGGGCGCGCCATGCGCCCCAACGGCATCTTGGCGATCCAGCTCTCCCGCAGCGCCTGCGGTACGTCCTTGAGAATCGGCGTCTCGACGATGCCCGGAGCGATTGCGTTCGCGAGAATGCCGCGCTTGGCGCCTTCCAGCGCCACGGTGTGGGTCAGCCCGACGATGCCGGCCTTGGCCGATGAATAATTCGCCTGGCCGAAGGAGCCGAATATGGCGGTGGAGGCTGTATTGATGATCCGCCCCCAGCCCTTGCTTCCGATCAGGGCGAAGGCCGTCTGGCAGCCGAGCCAGGTACCGCGCAGGCTGACATTGACGACCTGGTCCCATTCGCGGTCGGTCATCTTCGGCAGCGAGCGGTCGCGCACCACGCCGGCGACGTTCGCCATGATGTCGACCCCGGCGAAGCCGGCCGGCAGCGAGGCGACGGCGGCATCCCAGCTCTCGCGGCTGGCGACATCGAGCGCGACCGCGTGGGCTGCACAGCCCTGGGCGACCAGCCGCTCGGCGCAGGCGACCGCCTGGTCGAGCACGAGATCGGCAATGACGACGCGTGCGCCCTCGGCGGCGAAGCGCTCGCAGATCGCCGAGCCGATCCCGCCCGCGCCGCCGGTGACGAATGCGGTGTGGCCTTCGAGGCGATGGCTGCTCATGCATGGCCCTCCCGGTCGGCGGGGCCGACAAGAAGGACGTCTTCGCCCTCCTGCACGGTCTCGCCGCGCTGGTTCCTGAGCGTCATGGCGACCTTGACGACGCCGTAGCCGGGCTTCGACCGGCTCGGCCGCGCCTCGCGAACCGAGGCCTCGTAATGCACCGTGTCGCCCGCGAAGATCGGAGCGACGAAACGGCGCTGGGTTTCGAGAAAGGCCTGGATGGCCCAGTCGTCGATGGCCGAGCGCAGGCCCGTGCTGATCGCGTGGCCGAGCATGCCATGGGCGATGCGCTTGCCATAGGCGCTGTCCGCCATGAACTGCGCATCCATGTGCAGCGGGTTGAAGTCGCCGGTCAGGCCGGCGAACAGCACGATATGCGTCTCGGTGACCGTCACCCGGGCGGAGGTGACGGACCGGCCGACCTCGATCTCGGCGAAGGGAACGCTCATCGTTCGCCTCCCGCTGGCCGGAACAAGGGCAGCGCGATGCTGTCGGAGTGTTCCTCGAACACGACCTCGACGGGCATGCCGATATGCACCTCGGCTTCGTCGACACCGGCCAGGCGGGACAGCAGCAGGACGCCTTCCTCGAGCTGGACGAGCG
>NZ_JBHYEM010000001.1:646027-711952 GCF_051860145.1 Allobosea sp.
CAGGTGTAGGGCGCAGCGACCGGCCCGTTGCCGCGATGGATCGTCGAGAACGAAAAGACGCTGCCCCGGCCGCTGGCCTCGACCCATTCGGGCGTGACGCCCGGCGCATGGATCGAATGGGCGCGCGGATACCACTGGTAGCGCAAGGTCGCCGGGCAGCGCTGGATCATCAGCTTCCCGGCCCGGGCGCCGGCCCAGAACGGATCCGAGGTCGTGTCGGTGACGGGCAAGGTCGGCGCGGTCATGGGGCGAAACCTAGATCGTGAGGATTGCGGTGGCGGCCGCGCAGAACGTCCCGCCCAACCCGTGCACGAGCGCGACTTCGGCGTCCGGCACCTGAACGCCCGGCCCCTCGCCGCGCAGCTGCCGCACGCCTTCGATCAGGGTGAAGATGCCGCGCTTGCCGGGGTGGTTCGACGACAAGCCGCCGCCATCCGTATTGCAGGGAAGGCGCCCGCCGATCGACAGGTGGCCGTCCTCGACGAAGCCGCCGCTCTCGCCCTTCGCGCAGAACCCCAGATCCTCGAGCGCCAGCATGGGCGTGATCGTGAAGGCGTCGTAGAGCTGGGCGACGTCGATATCGTCGTGACCGAGGCCGGCCATGGCGAAGGCACGCGGCCCCGAGATCGCAGCGGGCGTGGCGAGATCGAGGTCGATCTGGCTGAGCTGCGTCCGCGCGGCGGCGCTGCCGAAACCGGCGAGCTGCACCGGCCTGGAACGGCAATCGCGCGCCCGCTCGCGGCTGGTCATGACGATCGCCCCGCCGCCATCGGTCACGACGCAGCAATCGAGCTTGTTCAACGGCGAGGCGATCACCGGTGAAGCGAGCACGTCCTCGATACCGAGCGGCGTGCGGAAGCGGGCATCGGGATTGTTCGCGGCATGCTGCCGGAAGGTGACAGCGACCTTGGCCATTTGCTCGCGGGTCGTGCCGTAGAGCGCCATGTGCCGCTGGGCGAACATCGCATAGGCGGAGATCAGCGTCGGCCCGAAGGGCAGCTCGAACTGGCCGGGACCGGCCGGCAGGACGAAAGGATCGAAGGAGGGCGTGTTCAGCGGCCACCAGCGCGGGCAGGAGGCATAGCTGATCACCACCACCTCGGCGAGCCCGCTGGCGATGGCGGCGGCGGCGTGGCCGGCATGGACGATATAGGAGCACCCGCCGACATCGGTGCTGTCGAAATAGGTCGGCGTGATCCCGGCATATTCGGCGAATTCGGTCAGGCTGCTGACCCCGCCGCCTTCGGCCCAGTCGCCGGCGGCGACGCATAGTCCATCGACATCCGACAGCTTGAGACCGGCATCGGCGAGGGCGCCCGTCACGCACTCCATCTGCAGGGCGAACGGATGCATGCGGGGCGCCTGTCGACGCGGTGACTCATAGGCTCCGACGATCGAGGCCTTGTTCGAAATGGTCGTTGCCACCCGGTTCTCCCCCGCAGACCGTGAAAGCCTACGTCCCTTCATTTTCCTGTCACAAGCAGTTAGAAGCGTCGGGATTGGTGCTTCAGACCCACCGATTGAAGCTCACGCCGGATCCGTCGCGCGACCTATCGGCTGCCCTCGCGAGATCGCGAATGTCGGCGGAGCGGACGGCCCTATTGGTTGGACCAGCCATGCGCCGCCGCCTTCCTCCGCTGCTCGCCCTGCGCGCCTTCGAGACATTCGGCCGAGCGGGAAGCGTCCGGGCCGCGGCGGACGAGCTTGCCGTCTCCCACACCGTGGTGTCGCGGCACATCCAAAATCTGGAGTACTCGATCGGGATCAAGCTCGTTCAGAAATCCGGCCGCGGCCTGGCGTTGACGCGCGAGGGAAAGCGTTATGCGGCGCAGATGCGCCATGCTCTCGATCTCATTGCCGATGCCACCGGCGAGCTGTGGAGCGGCAGCAGCGACGCCCTGCATATCTGCTGCATGGCGGGGCTGGCCTCCAGGCGGCTGCTCGCCCGCCTGCCGGAGATCGAGCGCTTCCCCGGTGGCCGCGAAATCATCCTGGAGCCGACCTCGTCGCGTCCCGATTTCAATCGCGACGACGTGGACGCCGAGATCAACTATCTGGAAAATCCGAGCTTCCCGGCCGAGCTGCGCGGCGAGATCTTCTACCGCCCCAGGATCGTGGCTGCGGCGAGTCCATCCTTCAAGAAGGAGCACCCGGAAGCAACCGCTGTGCAGGATCTGGTCAAGCTGCCGCTCATCCACGAGCGGAACACACGCCAGTGGGAGAACTGGCTCGAGCATGCCGGGCTGACGGACATCCCGCGTCTGCGCGGGCCGAAGCTGTGGCACGGCCATATGACCGTCGAAGCGGCGCTGATGGGGCACGGCATCGCGCTGGTCAGCGATCTGATGGCGGGCGAACTCCTGGCGCGCGGGGAGCTGGTCGAGATGGTGCCGGCAGATGTCCAGCTCGGCGGCTATTATTTTGTCACGCTGGCGCGTCGCTGGAACGATCCTGCGATCGCGGGGTTGCGGAACTGGCTGCACCAGACCTTTCCCCAACCCGGCGCCAGCAGCGAGTGATGCACCGAACCGCTGCAAATTTCGCACTGGTCACGCAGGCCCGCGACAGCTTTCGCTCGGCGAGGGTCTAGGGCAGGACGCGAAAAAGCGGAAACCGGCTTTTCGCATCGATCCTGCTCTAACTTATTGGTGAGAGACGGATTCAGACTTCAGTTGGAACCGCAAGCGATTCCAACTGAAGTCATCCGGCTCACTGGCCTCCGCCCTCACTGCCTGGTTCAAGGAAGTCCGAGGGCGGACCGGGTGCTGCCACACGCACGCCCCAAGGATCGTCCTCATTCCGCTGCGAGGCGCCGGCTGAAGGCGCCGCGGTAGCGTGCGGCCGGATGGCGCTCGTTCAGCGTGTCGCGGCCGAACAGCTTCTGGCGCAGCGTGCCCTTGGCGTATTCCCGTTTCGCCAGCCCGCGCTCCTGGAGGACCGGCAGCAGGTACTCGGCGAACTCCCAATAGGAGCCGGGGATCGTCCAGTTGATCAGGTTGATGCCGTCGACACCCGCTTCCTGCCAGCGCAGCAGCTCGTCGGCGATCTGCTCAGGTGTGCCGACGAAGCGTGGATGGCGCTTGGCGACGAGGCGGCCGAGATCGCCGACCGTGGGCTCGCGGCCGGGCTCGCGCTTGCGCAGCCAGTCGATATGGCTGCGGCCGCCATTGGTCTCGATGTCCTTCAACAACGTGTCGGGCGGCAGCGGCCGGCCGTCATCCTGCGAGACGCCCAGATTCGAATGCGCCAGGAAGCCGTCGACGCTGACATATTGGTCGAGTTCGGCCTCCTTGCGCCGCGCCTCCTCCTCGGTGCTGCCGATGACGAAGGCGAACCCTTGGAAGAACTTGATGTCGTCGCGGCGCCGGCCGGCCCGCTCGGCGAGGTCGCGGGTTTCCGAGATCAGCTCTTTGGCCGCGGCGGGGTTGGGCGTCGAGATGAACTGCGCCTCGGCATTGCGCGCGGCGAAGGCGCGTCCGGCCGGCGAGGAGCCCGCCTGGAACAGAAGCGGCGTGCGCTGCGGCGAGGGCGAGGGCAGATGCGGGCCCTCGACGCGGTAGCGCTTGCCGACATGGTGGATCTTGTGGATGCGGCTATGGTCCGAGAAGATTCCGCGTTCCCGGTCCTTCAGCAGGGCACCGTCATCCCACGAGCCCTCCCAGAGCTTGTAGACGACCTCGAGATATTCGTCGGCCCATTCATAGCGCTCGTCATGCTCGGTCAGGCGGTCGAAGCCGAAATTGCGCGCCGCATTCTCCTGCGTCGAGGTCACGATGTTCCAGGCGATCCGGCCCTTGCTGATATGGTCGAGCGTCGAGGCGCGCCGCGCGAACTCGAAGGGATGGGCCTGCAGGACCGAGCTGGTGAAGGCGAGGCCGAGATGCTCGGTATGGACCGCAAGCGCCGAGAGCAGGACGGAGGGGTCGTTGCTCGGGATCTGCAGGCCCTCGCGGACATTGACCGAGTAGTCGCCGCCGACCGGCCCGTAGAGCCCGACGACATCGGCGAAGAAGGCGGCGTCGAACAGCCCGGCTTCGAGCGTCTTGGCCAGCTCGATCCAGACATCGATATCGTTGAAATCGGCCTGGCGCGCCTCGGGATGGCGCCAGAGCCCGTGCTGGATATGCGAGCCGGTATTCATCACGAAGGCGTTGAACAGCAGCGCGGTCATGCGGCGTCTCCTTTATGGGTTGCGGATGTCGTGCGCAGGCGCGGGACGGCGGCGACGAGCCGCTGCGTGTAGGGCGCCTTTGGACGCAAGAAGACCTCGTCGGCCTCGCCGCTCTCGACGACCTTGCCCTGGCTCATCACCAGCACGCGGTCGCTGAGATGATGGACGACGCCGAGATCGTGGGAGATGAACAGGTAGCTGACGCCGAGCTCGGCCTTGAGATCGCCGAGCAGGTCGAGCACCTGCGCCTGGATCGAGACGTCGAGTGCCGAGACCGGCTCGTCGCAGACGATGATCTGCGGCCGCGGCGCGATGGCGCGGGCGATGGCGACGCGCTGGCGCTGCCCCCCGGAGAGTTCGAGCGGCCGGCGATGGCGGAAGCTGGCCGGCAGGCCGACGAGGTCGAACAGCTCGGTGATCCGCGCTTCGCGCCGCAGCTCGTCCGCGCCGAGCGCGTCGCCGATAATGCGCTCGACGGTCCAGCGCGGATCGAAGGAGCTGAGCGGGTCCTGGTAGATCACCGAAATGGCGCGCCGCCGCGACCGCCTCAGCGCTTCCGGGATGGCGCTCCAGGGCTGCCCGAGAAGCGTGACGTCTCCGGCATCCGGCGTCTCCAACGCCAGCGCCATGCGCGCCACGGTCGATTTGCCGGAGCCGGATTCGCCGACCACGCCAAGCGTCTCGCCGGCCCGGAGCTCGAATGACACATCGTCGACCACGGTGCGCAGGCGCCTGTCCGGCCCGAGGAAACGCTTCACCAGGCCGTTCGCACGCAGCAGCGGGCTGGCCGGGCCGGTCTCCGGAATGCGCTGGTCCGCCGCGCTCGGCGAGAAACGGGCGGCGGAGGCGGGGGCGAGCCGGGCGCCGCGCGAGTGGACGGAGGGAATCGCCGCGACCAGCTTGCGCGTATAGTCATGGCGCGGATCGCTGAAGATCTGCTCGGCCGGCCCGCGCTCGACGACCTCGCCATGGCGCATGACCAGAACCTCGTCGGCCATGCGCGAGACCACCGCGAGATCGTGGCTGATCAGGATCAGCGCCTTGCCGCGGGCGCGCGTCTCTTCGAGCAGCGCCAGGATCTGGGCCTGCACCGTGACGTCGAGCGCGGTCGTCGGCTCATCGGCGATCAGCAGGCTCGGATCGAGCGCCAGCGCCGCCGCGATCAGGGCGCGCTGGCGCTGGCCGCCCGACAATTCATGGGGAAGCTGGCGCGCCTTGACCGCGGGATCGGGCACGCCGACGAGCTTCAGCAATTCGATGACGCGCTCGGTCAGCTCGGCGCGGGGGCCGGCTTCGCCATGAAGCTGCGGGCCTTCGGCGATCTCGCGGCCGACAGGGCGCAACGGGTCGAGCGAGACCAGCGCATCCTGCAGGACGAAGCCGATCTCCTTGCCGCGCAGCCGGCGCCACGCGCCGTCATCGAGCCCGCGAAGCTCGCGACCGGCGAAGGCGAGACCCTGCGCGCTGACCCGGGCGCGGCGGCCGGCGAGCCCGACCAATGCCCGCGCCGTGACGCTCTTGCCCGAGCCGGATTCGCCGACGATGGCCAGGCAACGCCCTGCCGACAGGGAGAAGGAGACGCCGCGCACCACATCGGGAGCCGGCTCAGGACCGAAGGCGACGCGTAAGCCAGCGACATCGAGCAGGCTGTTGCCGGTTGCGAAATCCGCCGAGGGAGCGACGGCGAGCGCACTCATGACGCCTGCACCTTGCCTTCGAGACGGTCCTGCAAATGCCGGCCGATGACCGTGACGGAGAGCGCGAAGGTGACGATGGCGAGGCCCGGCATCACCTCGAGCCACCAGGCGCGGGCGATGTAGTTGCGCCCGGCATCAAGCAGAGCGCCCCATTCCGGCGAGGGCGGCGCGACGCCGAGGCCGAGGAAGGCGAGGCCCGACGCCCAGATGATCGCCTGGCCGACGCCGAGCGTCAGCATGGCCACGAGCGGGCGCATCGCATTCGGGAAGATGTGCTGCCGGACGATGCGGCCGAACGGATGGCCCAGCGCCTTCGCCGCCTCGACGTAAGGAGCACCGCGCACGGCCAGCACCTGCCCGCGGATCATCCGCGCATAGCCTGGCGCCGTGCCGATGCCGACGGCGACGATCTGGGTCGTCACCGTCGTGCCGAAGACGGTGACGAAGAGCAGGGCCAGGAACAGCGTCGGAAAGGCGAAGAGCGTATCGAGCAGGCGGCTGATCGCGCCGTCGACGAGGCGGCCGGACAGACCTGCCGTGACCCCGAGCAGGATCGCGAGCGTCATGCTCAGCACCGTCGCGCCGACGCCGATCGTCAGCGACTGGCCGGCGCCCTTGACCACCCGCGAATACAGGTCGCGCCCGGCCTGGTCGGTGCCGAAGAGATGCGCCAGCGAGGGCGGCTGCAAGGTCGCGTTCAGGTCGACCTTGAAGGCACTATGCGTTTGCAGCAGCTCAGGCGCCACGGCCGCGAGCAGGAAGACGAAGACGACGGCGCCGGCGGCATAGACACGCAGCGGGACGCTGCCGCTGAGCGTCAAGGCACCGCGCAACAGCGGCGGGGCGAGGTCTCGGGAGGTCAGGACGGAGCTGCTCATGCCAGTTTGATCCTCGGGTCGATGATCGAATAGGTGCGGTCGACGAGGATGCTCGCGACGACGTAGATGGCGGCCGACAGGATGATGATCCCGGTGACGAGCGGGATGTCGCGGGCCGAGGTCGCGCTGACGAGGATGCCGCCGAGCCCCTGCCGCGCGAACACCGCCTCGATCAGCACGGCACCGGAGAAGAGCTTGCCGATCGCCCAGCCCGAGAGGCTGATGCCGGGCAGCACGGCATGGCGCAGGGCATGCCTGAGCCTGACCCCGAGATCGCTCATGCCGCGCATCCGGGCCGAGGTGACGAAGGGCTGCTCGAGCACCCGCGTGAACTCGTCCTGGAGCGCCTGGCCGAGAAAGCCGGAGAGCGGCAGCGCCAGCGACAGGGTCGGCAGCACGAGACCGATCAGGCTGTTCCGTCCCTCGACCGGGAAGATCCGGAGCTGCACCGCGAAGACCACCAGCAGGATCGTGCCGATCCAGTAGGGCGGCAGGGTCGCCAGCACGACCTGGGTTCCGGTCGCCAGCCGCGACCAGCGATTATCGCGGCCGGCGGCCAGGATCGTGACGGCGATGGCGATGACCCAGGCGACGGCGAGCGCCGAGAAGGCGAGCGCCACCGTCGGCCAGATCTGCGCCGCGATGATCTCAGTGACCGGTTTGTGCTGCTGGTAGGAGATGCCGAGGTCGCCGCGCGCCAGGCCGGCGATGTAGCCGGCATATTGCGCGATCAACGGCTGGTCGAAGCCGTATTTGGCGTTGACCGCGTCGAGCTCGGCCGGCGTCGCAGTGACGATGTTGCCGGCGGCGAGGTTGATGATCAGCTGGGCCCGGTCGCCCGGCAGCAGCGATTGCACCAGGAAGGTGAAGGTCGCCGCCGCCCAGAGGACCGCGACACCGGCCACGAGGCGTCGCGCCAGCCAGGCGAAGGAACGGCGCGCGCCGGCAAGGCGCGGCTCGGCCCCGAGGGTTCGGGTCGCCGCGCTCATTTGACGAAATAGGCGTCGTGGAAGACGGGCTCGCCGACGGCGCCGGAGATCCAGACATCCTTGAGCTTCGGGCTCGAGGCGAGCGAGACCGGCAGCGGGATGAAGCCGATCACGGCGGCGCTGTCGACGAGGATGCCTTGGGCTTCCTGATAGAGCGCCTTGCGCCTGGCGTCGTCGAAGGTCTGGTCCGCTTCCTGGATCAGCGCCCAGAGCTTGGGGTCCTGGAAGCGCGAGGCGTTGTTGACGTTGCGGGCCGAGCCGACATCGGGCTTCCACGAGATCTGGAAGACCTCGGCCGAGGAGGCGGTCCAATAGGCCGGCTGGATCTCGTAGTCGCGCGGGCCGCGATTCTTGCCGGCATACCATTCGGCCTGCGTCGTCGGCCGCAGCACGACGTCGAAGCCGACCTCGCGCGCCTGTTCCTGGATGATCTGCAGCGCCTGGGCGGCGTCCGCCGTCAGGTGCGAGCCGGCACCATAGGTGATGCGGACCGTGAGCGGCTTGCCGTCCTTCAGGCGCACGCCGCGGTCGTCGCGCGTCGTCCAGCCGGCTTCGTCGAGAAGCTTCTCGGCCTTCGCCGGATCATAGGGATAGCTGCCGGCGAGGTCCGTCGCATAGTCGGGCGCGCTCTGGGCGAGCGCGCCGTTGCCCTCGAAGGGGACTGCGCCATGGAAGGTGACCTCGACGGCCTTCTTGCGATCGGAGGCGTGGGCGAAGGCGCGCCTGACCCGGATATCGTCGAACGGGGCGAACTCGGTATTGAGCTGCAGGCGTTGCGGCGTCCCGCCGGTGATGTGGCGGATGACGGTGAAGCGCTTGTTCGCCTCTTCCCAGTTCACGGCCGGGACGTCGTAGATCACGTCGGATTCGCCGGTGACGAGCGAGCCATAACGGACCGTGGGCTCCTTCAGGAACTTCCAGGCCAGCCCGTCGACATAGGCCGGTCCCTGATGCTTCGCGGTCGAGGGCGCCGAGTTGTAGTTCGGGTTGCGCCTGAAGACGACGTCCTGGCCGCGATTCCATTTCTCGATAATGAAGGGGCCGGAGCCGACCGGCTGCTCGCAATTGACCTGTGCGCCACGCGCCAGCGCCGTTGGCGAAAGGATGCCATGGGTGGCATGCGACAGGACGGTCAGGAAGGGCTGGTAGGGCCGCTTGAGCTGAACCTTCACGGTCAGAGGCCCGGTCGCCTCGGCCGACTGGAAATGCTCCTTGAAATAGAGCGTCGCGGCATTGTTGCGCTTGTCGGGATCGACATCGAGCCAGAGGTTGAAATTGTCGACGATGGCCTTGGCGTCGAGTGGCGTGCCGTCGGTGAACTTCACCTCCGGCTTGATCTCGAAGACATAGGTCTTCTTGTCGTCCGAGATCGTCCAGGACGTCGCCAGCCAGGGCCGGATGGTGCCGTCGTTCGTCCGCGTGACCAGGCCGTCGCTGAACTGGCGCTGCAGGTACCATTGCTGGATCCACGAGCCATAGAGGCAAGGTGGCTCCTGCGCGTGGCCATATTGGATGATGCCGCCGCGCGGAGGTTCCTGCGCCGTCGCGGGGCCCGCGAAGGCGGCGAGCGCCGCCGTTGCGGCGAGCACGTGTCGCAGTCCGCGGCCTGTGGCGGCGAATTTCGGAATTGATGGAATTGCGGACAAGAGAACCTCCGGGTAGCTGGCTGGTGCAGCGGCAAGACGGTGGATGGTTGCTGTGCTGTGTCCGCGCCACCACGCACGGGTCAGCGGAGCGCCTGGCTCAGGCGCACGGCTTCGCCGCCGCCCTGGCGGCGCTGCCTCAGCAGTCAAAAATGAGAAAAGGCCGGGCTGTTAAGACGGCGGCGCGAAGAGTGGATGCGTCAACACTTCCGCGGTGAAGCTGTCAGCAGGGCAACTGCAAAAGCAGAAAGATCAGCCATCGATGCAACTCCAAGGGCAGGACCACGAGTGCATCGTGGCGCTTTTAGCTTTGTTCACGCGGTGCAAGCTGCTCCAGCAAATCCCGCGATTGGCCCAATCCAATGCTGGGCCGATGCTCTGATATTTCTTGATGACAGCTCGAACGTCAATGAAACGTCTTTTCAAAGATTGCGCGGATGGCGGTATTTCCGCCTCGCTTCGCCGCCTCAGACGATAGGTTTTCGCGCGGCGGAGCTCAGGCCGGCAGCCCGAGGCGCCGCCCGAGCTTGAGCGTCGCCGTCGTGCCGACGAGCAGGGCGAGCGCAAAGACCCAGCCTGAAACCGCCCCGGCCGAAATGCCGGAAAGCAGAGTGCCGACCGTGCAGCCGAGCCCGATCACCGTGCCCCAGCCGAGCAGGACGCCACCGGCCAGGCCGCGCAGGATCTGGCCCGGGCTCGGCCAGCGCGGGCGGAACTCGCCGGCGATCAGGGCTGCGGCCAACGACGCCGCGACCAGCCCGGCGATGAAGAGGCCGTTGGGCGTGAGCAGCGCATCGCGGATGATGGTGGCGCAGCCGCGGAAACTGTCGAGCCCCTCCAGCCGGGTCGGTAGGGCGTCGAGATTGGCGGCGAGCTGGCGCGAGCGCGAGGCGAGCTCGGCCGTGACGCCGAGCGGGCTCAGCCTCAGATAGGCGGCGACACCGATCAGCCCGACGGCGAGCCCGCCGAGCCAAGCCGGCCAGCGCTGCTGGAAGATCGCGGCGAGAGGCGATGACTGCGTTGGCGCAGCGGCGGCAGCGGGCGGATGGGAGCGCAGCAGCGCGTAGGCAATGGCGGCGAGAACGGCCAGTCCCGCGAGCAGCGCCCCGGCATAGCCGAGATGGCGCGGCAGCCAGAGCACGGGCGCATCCGCGATGCTCCAGAGATAGAGCTCGTTCCAGCTCAGGAAGCCGAGCCAGAAGCCCAGCCCGGTGCCGATCAGCGCAAAGGGCGAGGTCGGCGAGCCTTCGCCCAGCCGGTAGAGATGGGCGCTGATGCAGGAGCCCGAGATCGCCATGCCGGCGCCGAAGGCGAGGCCGGCGAGGATCAGCGCCGGCCCGACGGGGCCGATATGGGCGGTCGGCGGCAAGCGCGTGCCGGAGGGGTCGGGCAGCCAGGCGCCGTAGATCAGGGTATAGCCGACGAGCCCGACCGCGAGCGCGGTCAGGATGCCGAGCAGGCCGCGTGGATCGCGCCGGTCGAGCCAATCGCGCCAGATGCAGAGGAAGCAGAAGCGCGAACGCTGCAGCACGAAGCCGAAGCCGGCGCCGAGGATGAGCGAGAGCTGCAATTGCGGCGCCGGATCGCCATAGGCGCCGACATAATGGATCGCGCCGGCGAGACCGAGAATGACGGCCGTCGCCACCACCAGGCGGGCCGGAGGCGGGGCCGGGGGAGCCACGGCTCCGCCGGCGACTGCGGCTTCGCGCGCCCGATGATAATCGAGCGCGCCGCTATCGTCCGAGATACTCATGGCCTGCGTCTGGCTGCGCGGCTCACTTGCCGCCCCAGACCGTGCCGGCGGGATTGCTGATCGGCAGGCCGACGGCGTTGCCGTATTCGGTCCAGGAGCCGTCATAATTGGCGACCTGGTAGCCGAGCAGGCGCGACAGGATGAACCAGGTATGGCTCGAACGCTCGCCGATGCGGCAGGTGGTGATCACCGGCTTCGAGCCGTCGATCCCGACCTCGGCATAGACCTTCTTCAGCTCCTCGACCGGCTTGATCGTGCCGTCGGCCTGGTTGACCGCGCGCGCCCAGGCGACATTGACCGAGCCTGGGATATGGCCGGCCCGCAGCGCCAGTTCCTGGAAGCCCGCCGGCGCGATGATCTTGCCGGAGAACTCGTCGGGCGAGCGGATGTCGAGGATGCGCGCATCGGACTTCTTCTCGACGACGCTGACCACGTCGGCGAGGCGGGCCCGCAGCTTGCGGTTGGGCTCGGCCACGGTGAAGCTCGAGGCTTTGACCGGCACCGGGCTCGTGGCCACCGGACGCTTCTCCAGCTCCCATTTCTTGCGGCCGCCATCGACCAGCTTCACGTTGTCGCGCAGGCCGTAGATGTCGAACACCCAAGCGCCCCAGGCGGCGAACCAGTTGTTGCTGTCGCCGTAGAGGACGACCGTCGTGTCCTTGTCGATGCCGAGCTTGCGCGCCAGCGCCTGGAACTTCTCGGGGCTGGCGATGTCGCGCGCCACCGTGTCGACGAGGTCCGTGTGCCAGACGACGTTCTGTGCGCCCGGGATATGACCGCGCTCATAGAGGCCGGGCTCGACGCTGACCTCGACGATGCGCAGCTTGGGATCGTGCAGGTTTTTCTCCAACCATTCGGTCGTGACCAGGGCGCCTGAATCGGCGAGCGCGGCGCCGCCGAGAAGCAGGGTCGCGGCCAGCGCCGACAGGCCATGGCGGAGCAAAGACAGGGCGGACATCGAGGTCTCCTTGCAAGCCGGCGGTCAGCACAGAGGCGATCGCCGACGATGAGTGCGGGATCGCCATAGTTTCGCCCGCCGCGAGGCAAGAGAAGCCGAACAGGATTTTTTTGTTGGGGCGTCGCAAAGAAGAACGCAGTCGTAGATCTTAAGTAGAAGGAGAACATTCCCCTTTCGCTCGCTCATTCGGCTCGGCAGAACCGGTACCGAAGGGCGGCCCTCCCAAGTTAGTCGGTTCGCTTTGTTCCGGAGGCACTAGGTCATCAGGATGCAGCGACCCCGCGTTCTGGGGTCGCCAGCGACCGCGCCGCATCGGAAACAGCGTTCTCCAGAACGGCGCCCTGGGCGCTGAATTCTGCTGATCGCATTCAAAACAAAGGAAAATATCGCTTCGCCGACGGCGCTACATTCTGGTGGGCGACCCTCTGGTCGCCGTCGCCACTCGGAGTGCCAGGATATGGTTGAGTCGATCGCCCGACGCAGTTTCTTGAAAGCATCCGCCGCGCTCGCGGCGAGTGCGGCGACCGGCTTCTCCTGTGTCGAGATCGCGAGCGCCGCACCGATCCAGGTGCCGACCGTCGATCGGCTCGCCATGCGGGTCCTGATCGATTCCGCGCATGACCAGTTCCTCAAGCCGAGCACCGTCCAGGGCGTGCAGCATCAGCCGCCCGGTTCCGGCCGCGGCGCGGATTATCGCCAGGTGCTGCACAACCAATGGGGCCTTTCCCTCTTCCTGGAGTCGCAGCAAGGCTCCGATGCGCGGACGATCCTGCTCGATTTCGGCTATAGCCCCGACGCGCTTCTCAACAATATCGGCATCCTCAAGGTCGATCCGACGAAGATCGACGCGCTGATCGTCAGCCATGGCCATCACGACCATTATGGCGGCCTGCAGGGCTTTCTCGGAAAGTATCGGGAGGCTCTCGCGCCTGACCTGAAGCTCTATGCCGGCGGCGAGGACAATTTCTGCCATCGGGTCAGCCCGACCGCGGTGCAGGGCCAGTTCACCGATTTCGGCCAGCTCGACCGGCGCGAGCTGAACTCGCAGAAGGTGACCACCGTGCTCTGCGAGACGCCGACCGTCGTCGCGGGGCACGCTTTCACGACCGGGCAGATCAAGCGCCGCTCGATCGAGCGCATCCTGCCCAACACCTTCGTCGAGCGCGGCATCAAGGACGGGCTGGGCTGCGACGCCAGCCATTACAGCCCGGCGGAACTGCAGGGAAAGATCATTCCCGACGAGCATGTCCACGAGCACGCGACCTGCTTCAACATCAAGGGCAAGGGCCTGGTGGTGATCAGTTCCTGCGGCCATGTCGGGATCGTCAATTCGGTGCGGCAGGCGCAGGAGGTCTCGGGTGTCGACAAGGTGCACGCCATCGTCGGCGGCTTCCATCTCGGCCCCGCGCCCAAGGACTACCTCCAGCAGGTCGTCGCCGAGATCGGCAAGCTCAAGCCCGACGTGGTCATCCCGATGCATTGCAGCGGGCTCAACTTTGCCCTCGAAGCTCAGGCGCAACTGCCCGAGAACGTCATCGTGCCGACCACCGGCAGCCGGCTGATCTTCGGAGCCTGATCAGGTGCTGGCGCACGGGATATCGCCGGCGAGACATGCCGTCCGGCGCGCCGCCCTGCTGGTCCTGGCCGCGCTGGCCTTCGTCTTCCTGTTCGCCATCGTCTGGTCCGGACCATCGCGGGCCCAGGAAACCGGCAAGAGACGCTCGGCGGCCGAGCTGATGGACGTCCTGATGTGGAACCGCGAGCCGGTCGGCGGGCCCTTCATCCTGACCGACCAGACTGGCCGACAGCGCACCGACACCGGTTTCCGCGGCAAGCTGGTGCTGGTCTATTTCGGCTTCACCTTCTGCCCGGACATCTGCCCCACCGATCTCCAGGAAATCGCCCGCGCCATCGACAAGCTCGGCCCCGCCGGGGAGCAGATCCAGCCGATCTTCATCACGCTCGATCCCGAGCGCGACACGGCCGAGCACCTGGCGGGCTATGTCCCTCTCTTCCATCCGCGGCTCATCGGGCTCACCGGCAGCGCCCAGGCCGTGCGCCAGGCGGCGGACGCCTATAAGGTGTTCTACGAGAAGGTCGAGACCGGCAAGGGCGAGTACACCGTCGATCACACGGCCTATGTCTATCTGATGGACCGTTCCGGCCGGTATCTCGGCTTCTTCCCGCCCAATACCTCGGCTGAGCGCATGCTGACGATCATCCGGCCGCATCTGGATATGCCGTAAGTGAGGCAGGTGCCTCATGGTCCCGAACTCAATCCCGATCTTGATGCCGCCCGGGTGCGTCTACCCCATTCGCCTAAGGCCTGCTTGTCGACGGGATCAGCGACGGTATCGCAGCGCCTCGACCAGCAATGCGAAAGCCGGCGTCGGCTGGCGGCGGCTTGGATAGTAGAGATGATAGCCGGAGAACGCTCAAGGCATCAGTTCTCTCTGGATTTCGGCGAGCCGCGGGCCGACCGCATGAACGAGGCGCTCTCCGGCCTCGGTCGGCGCGACGCGCCGCGTTGTGCGGGTGAGCAGGCGCAGGCCCAGCCGCGCTTCGAGGACGCGGATGGTCTGGCTTAGCGCGTCACCGGCTGCCGCGAACGACCATATCGCCACGCAACCTCGCGAGTACGAGCGGCAAGATTTATGCCCCTCATCGATAGATGCAATCGGATTGCGCCGCTAATCGGCAGGGCCCGATGCTGCTAACGTCGATAGTCGACCGGCTCGGTGACCATGGGCCAGCACGCTCGGCACTGCGACTTTCCTCTCACGATAACTTGCGCAGGGGCAGCTTGCGTTCTGCCGCCCGGAAGCGCTGCATGGCCCCGATCAGAGCCTCGCTGCCGCATGTCACAGACGGGCCTGGATATCCGGGTCGCGAAGAAGGAGATGCTGATGACCACCCTCGTCGTGAACGGGACGGAGCGCCGCTACGACGGCGATCCCGAGATGCCGCTGCTCTGGTATCTGCGGGACGAGCTCGGTCTGACCGGCACCAAGTTCGGTTGCGGCATCGCCGCCTGCGGAGCATGCACCATTCACCTCGACGGAATGGCCGTACGCGCCTGCCAGACGCCGATCTCGGCCGCAGCGGGGCTCGCGGTCACGACGATCGAGGGATTGTCCCCCGACGGCAACCACCCGGTGCAGGCCGCCTGGCGCGACCTCAACGTCTCGCAGTGTGGTTATTGCCAGCCGGGCCAGATCATGCAGGCCAGCTTTCTGCTGAAAGAGACGCCGAACCCGAGCGACGAGGACATCGACGGCGCGATGAGCGGCAATCTCTGCCGCTGCGGAACCTACCCGCGCATTCGCGCCGCCATCAAGCAGGCTGCCAAGGGAGCGCGGCCATGACGGAGCATGTTCCGAATCCGAGCGGCACTCTCGCCAATGTCAGTCGCCGGAATTTGCTTCAGGGCATCGGCGCCGGCGTTTTCGTGCTCGCCGCGGGCCTGCCCGTCGCAACGTCCGCGCAGGACAAGAAATTCGGCGCCGACGGCATGCCCAATGGCTGGCGCGACGATCCGGCGGTCTTCATCTCCCTGGCCGAGGACGGCACCGTCACCATTACCTGCCATCGCTCGGAGATGGGACAGGGAGTGCGCACCTCGCTCGCGATGGCGGTCGCGGACGAGCTCGAGGCCGACTGGGCTCGGGTGCGGGTCATGCAGGCCTGGGGCGACGAAGAGCGCTTCGGCAACCAGGACACGGATGGATCGCGCAGCCTGCGCCACTGGTTCATGCCGATGCGCCGCGCCGGCGCTGCCGCGCGAACGATGCTCGAGCAGGCGGCGGCGACGCAATGGGGCGTGGCGCTGGCCGAGGTTCGCGCCAGCAACCACGCCGTCGCTCATGCCGCCAGTGGACGCAGCCTCGGCTATGGTGCGCTTGCCAAGGCCGCATCGGCTCTACCGGTGCCCGATCGCGGCAGCGTGCGGCTCAAGCCGGCGACCGCCTTCCGTTACATCGGCAAGGATACGATCGGCCTCGTCGACAACCAGGACATCACCACGGGCAAGGCCGTCTACGGCATCGATGCCCGCGCCGACGGCATGCTGTTCGCCGTCGTCGCCCGGCCGCCGGTCTATGGCGGCAAGGTCGCGTCCCATGACGCGTCGGAGACCCTGAAGGTGCCGGGCGTGGTGAAGGTCATCACCATCGATCCTCCGGCGATCCCGTCCGAATTCGAGCCGCTCGGCGGGATAGCCGTCATTGCCCGCAATAGCTGGGCCGCCATCAAGGGCCGCGAGGTGCTGAAGGTGACCTGGGAGGATGGCCCGAACGCGGTCTATTCCTCCGACAGCTACCGCGCCCGTCTCAGCGAGGCGGCAGGCAAGCCCGCCACGGTCGTCCGCAATGAAGGCGACGTCGAGCGCGCCATGGCGTCGTCGGCCAAGCGCGTCACGGCCGAATATTACATTCCGCATCTCGCCCAATCGCCGCTCGAGCCGCCGGCGGCGCTGGTCCGTATCGTCAATGGTGAGGCCGAGGCATGGGCCTGCAGCCAGGCCCCGCAGGTGACCCGCGCGCGCCTCGCCAAGCGGCTTGGCCTGCCGGTCGAGAAGGTCAAGGTCAACATCACGCTGCTCGGCGGCGGGTTCGGGCGCAAGTCAAAGCCCGATTTCGTCATCGAGGCCGGGATCTGCTCGCAGGCGATGGACGGCGCGCCGGTCAAGCTGATGTGGACGCGCGAGGACGATCTCCATCACGGTTATTACCACACGGTCTCGGTCGAGCGGCTGGAGGCCGGGCTCGACGGGTCCGGCAAGGTCACCGCCTGGCTGCATCGAAGTGCAGCTCCGACCATCGGTTCGATTTTCGCCCCGGATGCCAAGCATGAGCTGCCATTCGAGCTCGGCATGGGGCTGGTCAACCTGCCCTTCGACATCCCGAACATCCGGGCCGAGAACCCGGAGGCGCCCGCCCATGTCCGCATCGGCTGGTTCAGGGCCGTCTCGAACATTCCCCATGCCTTCGCGGTGCAGTCCTTCGTCGCCGAGCTTGCCCACGCGGCCGGCCGCGACCCGAAGGACTACCTGCTGGAGCTGATCGGTCCGGCGAGGCTCGTCGATCCGACCAGGATCGGCGATCTCTGGAACCATGGCGAGGATCCGGAACGCTATCCGATCGACACCGGACGCCTGCGGCGCGTGATCGAAACCGCGGCGCAGGGGATAGGCTGGGGACGTAGCTTGCCCAAGGGCAGCGGGCTCGGCATCGCCGGTCACTACAGCTTCGTCAGCTATATCGCCGTGGCAGTGGAGGTCGCCGTCGGCGAGCGCGGGGGGCTTTCGATCCCGCGCGTCGACATCGCGATCGATTGCGGGCCGATGGTCAATCCGGACCGCGTCCGCTCGCAAATGGAGGGCGCTGTCATCATGGGGGCCGGCATCGCGAGCTCGGCCGAGATCTCCTTCAAGAACGGCCGCGCCGAACAGGACAATTTCGATACCTACGAGCTGACGCGAATGGATTCGGCGCCGCGGGATATTCGCGTGCATCTCCTGCCCGCGGGCGATTACGAGCGCCCACTGGGCGGCGTCGGCGAACCCGGCTTGCCACCCGTCGCACCAGCCATCGCCAACGCGGTGTTCGCTGCGACCGGCAAGCGGATCAGGCAATTGCCGATCCGCGATCAGCTCGGCGCCTGATCGGCTTTTTGCCTTGCAGGCTCGCCCATTGCCCGGGCGAGCCTGAGGAACCATGAGCTCGCGAAAACGTGGGCTGCGAGGCGGAAGGCGACACGCCAGGCTGCTGAGGCCGGTGGCGGCGGGGACCGCCTTGTTTCGTTCATCAGAACCGGGCGTCAAAGCCTGAAAATGAGATTCTCGTCGGAGGTGTGGGCCGCGAAGACGCTGCGGATGACCTGAAGGAATTCGGTCGCGGCGATCGACAAGGGCCGGTTGGGCGGGAAGACGAAGCGAGGCCGGATCTCCATCGTTGGCGACAAGGGCTTGATCACCACCTCGGGGAACAAGCCGGACAGCGGCGTGAAGGGATCGATCAGCCCGACCCCCAGCCCCTTGCTCGCCATGACGCAGGCGATCAGCGACTGGTTCGTCGAGAGCGGAATCACCGACGACATGTCGAGCGCGCTGAGACGCTGCCTGATCTGCAGCCCGACCAGGGTTTCCTCGAAGAAGGTGATGATGTTCTCGCCCCTCAGATCGCCGAGCTGGATCAGGCGCTTCCTGGCGAGCCGATGCCCGCGCGCGAACACGCAGCCGATATGGGCGCGGCAGAGTTCCTCGGTCCGCAATGTCCCTTCGACGGTGGCCGCGTCGGTCAGGCCGATATCGACCTGATTGTTGGCCACCTCCTCCACGACTTGCCGTGTGGCGAGTGCCCGAACTCTGACGAGAGCCTGCGGTCGCCTGGCCCGGTACTCTGCAACGGCGGATGCCACGATCGACGCAGCCAGCGTCGTCGCGGTCGCGATCGAGACCTGGCCGACATGCCCGCCGCCGATCTCCGTCGCCAGCCGCTCGACCTCCTCGACTGCGCCGAACACCTGATCGACCTTCGGCAAGAGCAGTATGCTCTCCGGCGTGGGTTGCAGCCGCCCCTTGATGCGCCGGAAGAGCGGAACGCCGACCTCCCACTCGATCTGCTGCAGGGTCTTGGTGACGGCCGGCTGCGACACCGCCAGCAGGCGTGCCGCCGCCGAGACGCTGCCCGTCTTCATCACGGCCCGGAAAACGGCCAGATGGCGGACGTTGATCATGGCTCGCCTCCCGATTCCGCATGCCAGCTTCCCTCAGAAGCCATAACTTTTGAGAATTTTTCAACTGCGATCTTTCTATTTGTGGTGATGGTTTTCTGTTCATAACCTCGCTGCTCAGAGACCGATCGCGCCGATGCTGGCGTGCAGATCACGAGCAGAGCCATGACCGCCCATCCCGCATATCCGCCCGGCGCCGCCATGCGCGTCTCCCTGCCGAGCCAGGCCTTCATCGACGGCCGCTATGTCTCCGCGCTGTCGGGCGAGACGCTGCCCTGCATCTTCCCGGGTGACGGCAAGCTGCTCGGCCATGTCGCCGCCTGTGACGCGGCGGATGTCGATGTCGCCGTCGCCTCGGCTAGGAAAGCGTTCGATGCCGGCCATTGGTCGCGCATGGCTCCCCAGGAGCGCCGCAAGGTGCTGCTGCGCTTCTCCGAGCTGATCCTCGCCCATCGCGACGAGCTCGCGACGCTCGAGACGCTGAACGTCGGCAAGCCGTTCGCGAACGCCCAGAACGGCGACATCCCCTCCGCCGCCGCCTGCATTGCCTGGTTCGGCGAGGCGATCGACAAGATGTATGGCGAGGTCGGCCCGACGCCGCACGACCTGACGGCCGTGCTGACGCGCGAGCCGCTGGGCGTGGTCGCCGCAGTGGTGCCCTGGAACTATCCGCTCTCGATGGCGGCCTGGAAGCTCGGGCCCGCCCTCGCCGCCGGCAATTCGGTGATCCTGAAGCCTGCCGAGCAGTCGCCCTATACAGCGTTGCGGATCGCGGCGCTGGCGGTGGAGGCCGGGCTGCCGGAAGGCGTCCTCAACGTGATATCCGGCTACGGCGCCACGGCCGGTCAGGCGCTCGGCCGGCACATGGATGTCGACTGCGTGACCTTCACCGGCTCGACCGAAGTCGGCAAGCTGTTCATGCGCTATGCCGGCGAGAGCAATGCCAAGCGCGTCAGCCTGGAACTCGGTGGCAAGTCGCCCCAGCTCGTGCTGGCCGACAGCGACCTCGACGCGGCGGCAGCGGGCGTCGCGGCAGGGATTTTTGGCAATGCCGGCCAGGTCTGCAACGCCGGTTCCCGCCTCGTCGTCGAGCGCAAGGTCAAGGACGAGCTGCTCGCACGCATCGTCAAGCATGCCGGCGCTCTCAAGATCGGCGATCCCTTCGATCCCGCCACCAAGCTCGGCCCGCTGGTCAGCAAGGAGCAGCACGAGCGCGTGCTGGGCTATATCGCGTCCGGCCGCACGCAGGGCGCCACGGTTGTCACCGGCGGCGGGCGCCCCGCGGCGCAGGCCGAGGGCTACTTCGTCGAACCGACTATCTTCGACAATGTCGGCAACGGGATGACGATCGCCCAGGAGGAGATCTTCGGGCCGGTGCTGTCCACGATCACGGTCGACAGCTTCGAGGAGGGCGTGGCGGTCGCCAACGACACGATCTACGGCCTCGCCGCAGGCGTCTGGACCAACGATATCCGCAAGGCGCAGCGCGCCGCCAAGGCGATCCGCGCCGGCGTCGTCTGGGTCAACTGCTTCGACCGCGGCAACATGTCGGTGCCGTTCGGCGGCTTCAAGCAGTCCGGCCATGGCCGGGACAAGTCGCTCCACGCCATCGAGAAATACACCGACTGGAAGGCCACCTGGTATGCCTGCTGAGGTCGACACCCTGTCCAGGCGCGAGCGCGTCGCAGCAGAGCCGGTGCCGTCCGTCGCCGAGCGCCGCCTTACGATCGAGGCCGAGCCATTGCCGCGCAACATCGCCGCCCTGATCGCCGAGGCGAGCCGGGCCGGCGGCGAAAAGCTGGTCTGGAATTTCTTCGAAAGCGGCGAGACGCTGACCTATGGCGATCTCGAGCCGCGCGTCCACGCGCTCGCCGACGGGCTGCGATCGATCGGGGTCCGCCGCGGCAGCCATGTCGCGGTGATGTTGCCGAACAAGGCGGCGATGCCGCTGACCTGGCTGGCCATCGCCACGATCGGGGCCGTCATGGTGCCGGTCAACAACAGCTATAGCGAGCGCGAGATCGTCTATGTCCTCGGTGACAGCGAGGCGGAATATGCGGTGGTGGACGAGAGCTGCCTTGCCGCTGTCGAGAACGTCCTGGCGCGTGGCGAACTCACGCTCGATCCGGCCAAGATCGTCGTCTCCGGCGATGCGCACGGCCCCTATCGCAGCCTCGAAGCGCTGATGCTGCATCGGCCGGGCTCCGCCTTCGTCGACGAGGCGGTCGGCCATGATGACCTGCTCAACATCCAGTACACCTCGGGCACGACCGGCTTCCCGAAGGGCTGCATGCTGTCGCAGCGCTACTGGATCGGCGCCGGCAAGGTGAATGCCTTCCGCGACGGGCGGCGCTACCGCAATGTCCTGGCCTCGACGCCATTCTACTACATGGACCCGCTCTGGCTGCTGCTGATGAGCCTCTATCAGGGCGCGACGCTCCATGTGGCGAAGCGCCAGAGCGCCTCGCGGTTCATGGAATGGGTGCGACGCTACGAGATCGAGTTCTGCCTGCTGCCGGTGCTCACCATCAAGCAGCGGCCGCATGCGGACGACCGCAGCAATGCCGTCATCCGCTCGAACGTGTACGGGGTCTCGAGGCTGACCCATGCCGCGCTCGAGGAGCGCTTCGACCTCTGTGCCCGCGAGGCCTTCGGCATGACCGAGATCGGCCCGACGCTGTTCATGCCGATCGAGGCCGTCGACATGGTCGGTTCCGGCTCCTGCGGCGTCCCCTGCCCGTTCCGCGAGGTGCGCATCGCCGACGAGCACGGCAACAGCCTGCCTCCCGGGGAGATCGGCGAGTTGCTCGTGCGCGGACCCGGCATCCTCAAGGGTTACTACAACCGCCCCGACGCCACGCGCGACGCCTTCCACGGCGACTGGTTCCGGACGGGCGATCTCTTCCGGATGGACGAACGCGGCTATCTCTACATCGTCGGGCGGATCAAGGACGCGATCCGCCGCAGCGGCGAGAATATCGCCGCCCGCGAGGTCGAGGCCGTCCTCAACTCCTTCGACGGCGTGGCCGAAGCGGCGGCGGTTCCGGTCCCGGACGCGACGCGCGGCGAGGAGATCAAGGCGCTCGTCGTCTGGAGCGGGGGCGTGCCGGCCGAGCAGGAGCTGAGCGCGCTGATCGCCCATTGCCAGCGCAATCTCGCGCCGTTCAAGGTGCCGCGCTATTTCCAGTTCGTCGCCGAGCTGCCCAAGACCTCGTCGGGCAAGATCGCCAAGCATCAGCTTGCCGCCGGCGCCCCAGATCCGCTCGCCCCCGTCTATGATCGCGCGGCCCCGGCCGCCACATCACCATGAAGGCGGGATCGCGGCATGCATGACGTCGTCATCATCGGAGCGGGGCATAACGGCCTGGTCTGCGGCGCCTATCTCGCCAAGGCCGGCTACAAGGTTCTGGCTCTCGAGCGCCGTGACCTCATCGGCGGAGCCTGCGTCACCGAAAGCCCCTGGCCGGGCTACAAGGTGTCGTCGGCCTCCTATCTGATGTCGCTGCTGCAGCCGAAGATCATCCTCGATCTGGAGCTGAAGACACACGGTCTCGAGGTGCTCGAATCGGCGCCGACCACCGCGCTTCTCGACGGCGGGCGCAGCTTCACCTTCTGGGCGGATGCGGAGCGTCTCCACGGCGAGATCGCGACGCTCTCAGCGCGCGATGCCGATGTCTATCGCGAATACCGGGCCCATCTCGCCCGGATGACGCCGTTCATCCGCGAGATCATCTGGGAGACGCCGCCGGATATCGCCGCAAGGAGCATCGGCAAGCTGCTCGGCTCGGCCCGTTTCGCCTTGAAATATTTCAAGTATCGGCACCTGTTCAACGACATCTACGACATCATGACGATGAGCGCGTACGACTATCTGACGCGCTGGTTCGAGAACGACACCGTCATCGCCCTGCTGGGCTACTATGTCACCGGCGGCGGCACGAACGCCTCGATGACGATGCCGGCGACGGCCTTTTCCTGCATCCGGCCGCTCGTGCGCGACAACACGACCGCGGCGGGCGGCGGCGGCTTCGTGCGCGGCGGGATGGGCGCGATCTCGGAAGCGATCGCGCGCAGCGGCGCCGCCCATGGCCTCGACGTGCGGACGAACGCCGCCGTCACGCGCATCCTCGTCGAGAAGGGGCGGGCCGCCGGGGTCGAGCTCGTCGATGGCGAGATCGTCAGGGCGCGCTGCGTCGTCTCGAACGCCAACGCCAAGACGACCTTCCTCAAGCTCTTGCCATCGGCCGCGCTGCCAGCGCCCTTCCGGGCGAGCATCCGCAACATCCGGACGCGCTCGGGCATCTTCAAGGTGCATCTGGGCGTCTCGAAACTGCCGGATTACACCGCCTTCTCGGCGTCGCCCGGGCTGCCCTATCCCAGCGCGATCCGCATCGGCTCCTCGGTCGCCTATCTCGAAAAGGCCTTCGACGACGCGAAGCACCAGCCGGCCTCGGACGAGCCTTTCCTGACGATCATGGCGCCGAGCGTGCACGATCCGTCGCTCGCTCCCGCGGGACAGCATCTTCTCTCGATCATGGGCGGCCATGTCGCCTATCAGGACGATCCCTCGGGCCTGGCCCAACTCCGCGCGACGATCCTCGAGCGTGTGCTCGCGACGATCGAACGCCATGCGCCGGGCTTCCGTCCGCATGTGCTGCACAGCGAGGTGCTGACGCCGAACGATCTGGAAGAGCGCTTCGACCTGCCGGGCGGCCATGTCCATCACGGCGACCAGACGCTGGACCAGGCCTTCACCAACCGACCCGTCGGCGGCTTCGCCGACTACCGCTCGCCGATCCCGGGCCTCTATCTGTCGAGCTCCTCGACCCATCCGGGCGGCGGCGTGACCGGCGTGCCCGGCCACAACGCCGCCCGCGAAATCGCAAGGGATCTGCGCCGATGACAACCGCCGCCCCCTCCATTGCGAGCGCTCCCGCACCGGCCCGCCGCCGGCTCATCGACTGGTCGACGAAGCCGCCCTTGCCGGAGACCTCGATCAAATCAGCGCATCTGAAGAACTACGACCGCGTCTACGCCTCGACGATTCCGGAGGCGCGGGAGGAAACGACAGAGGAAGCGCTCCAGCGCTATCTCGCCGCCTATGACGCCGCCGGTGCCGACCACGTCGTCGTCAAGGCGCGCGACCTCGAGAGCACCTTCGGCGTCAAGATCTCCAACGCCGAGGTCGCCGCCTTCTGCGCCCGCCATGGCGAGCGCTTCATCGGCTTCGCCGGTGTCGACCCGCACAAGGGACCGGCGGCGCTGCGCGAGCTCGAGCATGCGATCAAGGAGCTCGGCCTCAAGGGGCTGAACATCCAGTGCTTCGAGCACAAGCTCGCGATCAACGACCCGCTGCTCTACCCGCTCTATGCCAAATGCGTCGAACTCGACATCCCGGTGAACATCCATTGCGGGGTGAATTTCTCGACGCAGGCCTCGATGGCCTATGGCCGGCCCTATCTGCTCGACGAGGTGATGATCGCGTTCCCGGGCCTGCGCGCCTGCGCGGCGCCGCCCGGCTGGCCCTGGGTGCATGAACTGATCGCGGTGGCCTGGAAGCACACCAGCCTGATGATCGGCCTCGTCTTCGTACGGCCGAAATATCTGAGCGTGCCGGAGTCGGGCTACGGGCCGTTGCTGCAATACGGCAAGAAGATGCTGCGCGACCGGATCATCTTCGGCTCCGGCTATCCCACCTTGCCACTCGATTCCGCGCTGGCGGAGATCGACGAGCTGCCGCTCGACGACGAGACGCGCGACCTCTGGCTCTACGGCAATGCCGCCCGCCTGCTGAGACTCTGAGGAGAGAGTCTGCGACCGACACGAACGACCAACCAAAAAGAAGGGGAACGACGATGTCTGACGATCACCGAGGGAATGGCCTGTCCCGCCGCGAGATGCTCGCAGCCGCCGCGGCAACCGCCTCGCTGCCGCTCTTTAGCCGCGAGGCCTTCGCCGCCCCCAAGCGCGGCGGCTTCATGCGGGTCGGCACGAATGACGGCTCACAGACCGACTCGCTCGACCCCGCCACCTGGCCCGGTTCGTTCACCGGCGGCGCCTTCGGCGGTTCGATGTGCAACAACCTGACCGAGATCATGCCGGACCGCAGCGTCGCCGGCGATCTCGCCGAAAGCTTCGAGGGTTCGGAGCAGTCGAAGCGCTGGGTCTTCACGCTGCAGAAGGGCGTGACCTTCCATGACGGCCGCAGCCTCACCGCCAAGGACGTCGTCGCCTCGATGATGCATCACGTCGGGGCGAACACGAAGTCCCCGGCCAAGGTCATCTTCGCGCAGCTCGACACGGTCAAGGCCGAGGACGACCGGACGGTCGTCTTCACCCTCAAGGGCAGCAGCCCCGACTTCCCCTACATGCTGTCGGACTACCACCTGCCGATCATGCCGGCGAAGGAGGACGGCGCGATCGACTTCTCCAAGCCCATCGGCACCGGGCCGTTCGTGCTCGAGCATTGGGTGCCGGGCAGCCCGGCGAAGTTCAAGCGGAACCCGAACTATCACAAGAACAGCAAGCCCTATTTCGACGAGGTGGAGTTCGTGCCGATCCCGGACGTGGTCGCGCGCACCAATGCGCTTCTCACCGGCGAGGTCCAGTTCATCAATAATCTGGACATCAAGACGCTGGCGATGCTGCGGCGCAACCGCAATATCCGCGTCAACAGCACGCCGAGCATGCGCCACTTCGCCTTCGACATGAACACGCAGGTGGCGCCCTTCGACAACCCGCATGTCAGGCTGGCGCTGAAATACGCGATCGACCGCGAGGAGATCCTCGACAAGGTCTTCTTCGGCAACGCCACGGTCGGCAATGACAACAACGTCGCCAGGAGCCTGAAGTTCTGGGCCGAGACGCCGCCCCAGTACACATACGACGTCGAGAAGGCGAAGGCGCATCTGAAGCAGGCCGGCCTGACCTCCGTCACGGTCGATCTGTCGGTGTCGGACGCCGCCTTCCCCGGCGCCGTCGCGGCCGCGCTGCTCTTCAAGGACCAGGCGGCGCGGGCCGGCATCACGGTCAACGTCGTGCGCGAGCCCGACGACGGCTACTGGAGCAAGATCTGGCGCCAGAAGCCCTTTGCGGGCGTCGACTGGTACGGCAGGCCGACCGTCGACTGGCTGTTCTCCACCACGCTGGCCAGGGGCGCGGCCTGGAACGACACCAAATTCGATCACGCGCGCTTCAACGAGCTGCTTGAGCAAGGGCGGATCGAGACGGACGAGGGCAAGCGCGCCGCGATCTATCGCGAGATGCAGCAGATCGTGCATGACGAAGGCGGCATGCTCGTCCTCGCCTTCGCCAACTATCTCGACGGCTGTTCGACCAAGATCGCCAGCGGAGAGATCGGCGGCGTGTATCCGATGGACAATTTCAAGCTGACGGAGCGCTGGTGGATGGCGTGAGGCGAGCTGTGCGCGCGGACCGCCCGGCCGCGCGCCGCCTGAAGGAGACGGCCATGGGAGCCCAAGTCCTGCGTTTGCTGGCGATGCGCCTCCTTATGGGGCTGGCGACGCTGCTCGTCGTCTCCATGCTCATCTTCTTCAGCGTCGGCCTGCTGCCGGGCGACTATGCGACCGAGATCCTCGGTCAGAGCGCGACGCCCGACATCGTCGCCCGCTTCCGGCACGAGCTCGGCCTCGACGAGCCGGCGCTGCAGCGCTACCTCACCTGGCTCATGGGCCTGTTCCGGGGCGATCTCGGCCGCTCCTACGCCTCGCATGACGGCAATGCCCGCCTGGTCTCCGACATCATCGGCATACGTCTGATGAACTCGTTCTTCCTGGCCGGCGTCACCGCGCTCGTCGCGGTGCCGCTTTCGGTCGGCCTCGGCATCCTCGCCGCCCGCTTCCGCGGAAGCTGGCTCGACCGCATCCTCAACAGCACGACGCTGGCCGCGATCTCCTGCCCGGAGTTCTTCATGGCCTATCTGCTGATGCTGATGCTCTCCGTGCATTTCAACGTGTTCTATTCGCTCGCGACTGTCGGGCCCGGCATGGACCTTTTCGCCAAGCTCCAGCGGATCGTGCTGCCGGTCATGACGCTGACCCTGATCATCACCGCGCATATGATGCGGATGACCCGCACCGCCGTGCTCGACGTGCTCGCCAACCCCTATATCGAGATGGCGCGCTGCAAGGGGCTCTCTCAGAGCCGTATCCTGCTACGGCACGCCCTGCCCAACGCCTGGGCTCCGATCGTCAACGTCGTCGCCTTCAACCTGTCCTATCTCGTCGTCGGCGTCGTCGTCGTGGAGGTCGCCTTCGCCTATCCCGGCATCGGGCAGACGATGATCGACGCCGTGCGCACGCGCGACGTGCCCGTCATCCAGGCCTGTGCGCTGATCTTCGCCGCGACCTACATCGTGGTGAACCTGCTCGCCGACGCGATCGCGATCGCGACCAATCCCAAGCTGTTATACGCAAGATGAGCGACGCCTCCCTCTCTCCCGAAACTGCGCCCCTCCGCCCTGCCGGAGAGGGTCCCCCTGCGCGCCGCTGGCGGCTCACCCCGGCCGTCTCGATCGCCTTGGCGGTGATCGGGCTCTATGTGGTCGCCGCCGTCTTCGCGCGCTGGATCGCCCCCTATGGTCAGGCCGAGATCGTCTCGCGCGTTCCCTTCGAGGCCTGGGGCGGTCCCTTCCTGCTCGGCACCGACCAGCTCGGCCGCGATGTCTTCAGCCGGCTGATCTACGGCGCGCAGAACACGATCGGCATCGCCTTCGCGACGACCTGCCTCGCCTTCCTGATCGGCGTCGTGCTCGGCTCCTTTGCGGCGCTGTCGCCCGGCTGGCTGGACCATGCGCTGTCGCGCACCGTCGACGCCTTCATGGCGATTCCGCAGCTCGTCTTCGCGCTGGTCCTGCTCGCCATCTTCGGCACATCGGTGCTCAACCTGATCCTGATCATGGCGGTCAT
This sequence comes from Allobosea sp., assembly GCF_051860145.1. Taxonomy (GTDB): domain Bacteria; phylum Pseudomonadota; class Alphaproteobacteria; order Rhizobiales; family Beijerinckiaceae; genus Allobosea. The sequence goes on from NZ_JBHYEM010000001.1 coordinate 673,776, forward strand.
CGACTCGACGCGCGTCTTCCGGCTTAGCCGCTCGGTGGCGATGAACATCGCCGCTCAGGAATTCGTGCAGGTCGCGCAGCTTCGGGGGGAATCGAAGCTCTGGATCCTGCTCCACGAGATCCTGCCCAACATGACGTCCACCATCGTCGCAGAGTTCGGCCTGCGTTTCTGCTTCGTGTTCCTCACCATCGCGGCACTGTCCTTCCTCGGCGTGGGTATCCAGCCGCCGGCGGCCGACTGGGGCTCGATGGTGCGGGAGACCGCGACACTGATCACCTATGGCGACCCCACGCCGCTCCTGCCGGCCATCGCCATCGCCATCCTCACGATCAGCATCAATGTGGTCATCGACTGGTATCTTCACGTCATCGGCGGACTCAAAGATGGCCATTGAGAACGGCCATTCCGACATCCTTCTCGCGATGCGCGGCCTGCGGATCGAAACCGCCGGTGAGGCCGGCGGCCAGCCGATCCTGCACGGCGTCGATCTCGATGTCAGGCGGGGCGAGGTTCTCGGCGTCATCGGCGAGTCGGGCGCGGGCAAATCGACCATCGGCCTTGCGGCGCTCGGGCTGACCCGTCCCGGCTGCCACGTCGCGGGCGGCGGCGTGAGCTTCGACGGCATCCCGCTATTCGGAGCCGCCCCGGCCGCCGCACGCAGGCTGCGCGGCGGCCGGATCGCCTATGTCGCGCAAAGTGCGATCGCCTCCTTCAACCCGGCTCACAGGCTTCTCGCGCAGACGATCGAAGGTTGTCTCGTCCATGGCCTGCTGTCGCGCGACGCGGCCGTCGCCAGGGCGAAGGACCTCTACGCCCAGCTCCAGCTGCCCGACCCCGCACATTTCGGCGACAGGTTCCCGCATCAGGTCTCGGGCGGGCAGCTCCAGCGTGCGATGATCGCGATGGCGCTGATGTCGGACCCCGATCTCGTCGTCTTCGACGAACCGACGACGGCGCTCGACGTCACCACCCAGATCGAGGTGCTGCGGTCGATCAAGTCGCTGGTCGAAAGCCGCGACATGTCGGCGATCTATGTCACCCATGACCTCGCGCTGGTGACGCAGGTCGCGCATCGCATCCTCGTGCTGCGCTATGGCCGCGTCGTGGAATGCGCGCCGACGCGCGCGATGCTGGCCGAGCCGAAGGACCCCTATACGCGCTCGCTCTGGGCGGTGCGCCAGCTTCAGAAGAGCCCGGCGGCGCCGTCAGTGCCGCTGCTCACGCTATCCGGCATCCAGGCAGCCTATGGCGACCTCACGGTCCTGCACGGCATCGACATCGCCGTTCAGCGCGGCCACACGGTCGCGCTGGTCGGGGAATCGGGGTCCGGAAAATCCACGATCGCAAAAGTCGTCACCGGCGTGATGCCTTCGACGTCGGGTCAGGTCCTGTTCGACGGAACGGTCCTGCCTCCCAATCTGCGCCACAGGTCGCCGGGTCAATTGCGCCGAATTCAGCTCGTTCACCAGAATCCCGACAGCGCGCTCAACCCGCGCCGGACGATCGAGCAAAGCCTGGCAAGGCCGCTCGCGATTTTCCAGAGCGTCCCGCGTTCGCTGCGGCGCCGGAAAGTGACCGAGCTGCTCGATCTGGTCGGGTTGCCGCATGCGTGCCTGTTCCGGCGGCCGGGCGAATTGTCGGGCGGCGAGAAGCAACGCGTCGCGATCGCCCGCGCGCTCGCCGCCAAGCCCGATATCATCGTCTGCGACGAGGTGACGTCGGCCCTCGACCAGATCGTCCAGCGCGACATCCTGGAGCTGCTAGGCCGATTGCAGCGCCAACTCGGCGTAACCTATGTTTTCATCACCCATGATCTCGCAACAGTTCGCGCTATCGCGGACGACGTCGTCGTGCTGCGCCGGGGCAGTGTCGTCAGGCAAGGCAAAAAGGACGAGGTCCTGTCGCCGCCCTACGATTCCTACACGGAACTGCTCATCGCGTCGGTCCCAGAAATCGACCCAGATTGGCTCGACCGGACGCTCTCGAAGGGCGGATTGCCCGGGAACCAGGGCCAATTGTCCCTGGTGTGATGCATTGCCTGCCCGCTCCGAACAGGATACGGCCGCTCAGGTATCGACGGTCGCCGTGAGCGCGTTGCTCTGGATGAATTCGCGGCGCGGCTCGACCACGTCGCCCATCAGCTTGACGAAGAGATCGTCGGCCTCGTCGTTCTGGTCGTTCTTGACCCGGAGCAGCGAGCGCACGTCGCGATCGAGCGTCGTCTCCCAGAGCTGCTCGGGATTCATCTCGCCCAGGCCCTTGTAGCGCTGCAGCGAGACGCCCTTCTTGCCGATGGCGCTGACCGCGTCGAACAGGTCGGTCGGGCCGTTGACGATATGGTCGTCGCCCTTGCGGCTGAGCACGCCCGGCTTGGCATAGGCCTCCTGCAGCGAGACGGCCGCAGCGTCGAGCTTGCGCGCCTCGGCGCTGGCGAGCAGGCCTGAGTCAAGCGCCGCGACCTGCTTCACGCCGCGCACCAGGCGCGAGAAGACGAAGCCGCCTTCGCTGACATGGCCTTCCCAGCCGCGCTCGAGATCGTCGGAGATCGCGTCGAGCCGGCGTGCCACATAAGCGGCCGCCTCATTCGCCTGCTGCTCGCTCTCGTCGGTCAGCGGGTGCAGCGCGCCGGCGATCGCCATCTGCTCGACGACGCGCCGGTCATAGCGCGAATGCAGCTGCTGGAGCGTGTTGCGGATGCCGCGCGCCTCTTCGATCAGGCCGCGCAGGTCGGCGCCGCCGCGCTCGGCGCCATCGCCGGTGCGGAAGACCGCCCCGTCCAGCGTCGAGTCGACCAGGTACTGCTCGAGCGCCCGCTCGTCCTTGAGATAGGTCTGCGACTTGCCGCGCGCCGCCTTGTAGAGCGGCGGCTGGGCGATGAAGAGATGGCCGCGCTCGATCACCTCCGGCATCTGCCGGTAGAAGAAGGTCAAAAGCAGGGTGCGGATATGGGCGCCGTCGACATCGGCGTCGGTCATGATGATGATCTTGTGGTAGCGCAGCTTCTCGATGTTGAACTCCTCGCGGCCGATACCGGCGCCGAGCGCCGTGATCAGCGTACCGACCTGCTCGGAGGAGAGCATCTTGTCGAAGCGCGCCCGCTCGACGTTGAGGATCTTGCCGCGCAGCGGCAGGACGGCCTGGTATTCGCGCGCGCGGCCCTGCTTGGCCGAGCCGCCGGCCGAGTCGCCCTCGACGATGAAGAGCTCGGACTTGGCCGGATCGCGCTCCTGGCAGTCCGCCAATTTGCCCGGGAGCGAGGCGATGTCGAGCGCGCCCTTGCGGCGGGTGAGGTCGCGCGCCTTGCGGGCGGCCTCGCGCGCGGCGGCCGCTTCCGCGACCTTGCCGACGATGGTCTTGGCCTCGTTCGGATGCTCCTCGAGCCAGGTCGAGAGCGCCTGGTTGACGATGTTCTCGACGACCGGACGGACCTCGGAGGAGACCAGCTTGTCCTTGGTCTGCGACGAGAACTTGGGATCGGGCACCTTGACCGAGACGATCGCGGTCAGGCCCTCGCGGCAATCGTCGCCGGTGAGCGAGACCTTTTCCTTCTTCAGGATGCCGGAGCTTTCGGCATAGCCGGTGATCTGGCGGGTCAGGGCGGCGCGGAAGCCGGCGAGATGGGTGCCGCCGTCGCGCTGCGGGATGTTGTTGGTGAAGCAGAGCACGTTCTCGTGGTAGCTGTCGTTCCACCAGAGCGCGACATCGACGGTGATGCCGTCCTTCTCAGCAGAAAGCATCACGGGCTTCTCGACGATCGCCGTCTTGGCGCGGTCGAGATAGCGCACGAAAGCTTCGACGCCGCCCTCGTACATCAGCTCCTCGCGGACGATTTCGGCATGGCGGGCATCGGTCAGGACGATGCGCACGCCCGAATTCAGGAAGGCGAGCTCGCGCAGGCGGTGTTCCAGCGTCTTGTAGTCGAACTCGATCATGGTGAAGGTCTGCTGCGACGGGGTGAAGGTCACCTCCGTGCCGCGCTTGTCGCCGGCCGGGCCGACCACCGCGAGCGGCGCCACCGCGTCGCCGTGGTGGAACTCCATGAAATGCTCGTTGCCGCCGCGCCAGATGCGCAGCTTGAGCGAGACCGAGAGCGCGTTGACGACCGAGACGCCGACGCCGTGCAGGCCGCCCGAGACCTTGTAGGAATTCTGGTCGAACTTTCCGCCGGCATGGAGCTGGGTCATGATGACCTCGGCGGCGGAAATGCCTTCCTCGCTGTGGATATCGACCGGGATGCCGCGGCCATTATCCGTGACGGTCACGGAACCCTCGGCGTTCAGCGTCACCGTGACGAGGTCGGCATGGCCCGCAAGCGCCTCGTCGATGGCGTTGTCGACCACCTCATAGACCATGTGATGCAGGCCCGAGCCGTCATCGGTATCGCCGATATACATGCCGGGGCGCTTGCGCACCGCATCCAGGCCTTTGAGAACCTTGATGGAATCGGCGCCATAGGCGGCGTTTTCAAGGTCGCGGGCAGCTTCGTTCATGTCGGGGGTCCTTCAACGGGCGAGACGGCGCCCGCGATGCTCTTGATTCGTATCGCGAATATAGGGTGTCACGATGGCTTTTTCACGCGCACGCGTGCGTACGCGGGAGAAACAGCCTGGCGCTTCCATTACAGTCAACATTTATGTTGACTTCAACACTTGTGTGGAGTATGCTAATTTATCTCGCCATGTGAGGATTCGCATGAATGCGCAGGAGCTGAAGAAGTGGCTCGCGGCGAGGGGTTGCACGTTCGAAGCCAAAAAGGCCGGATCGGGTCATCTCATCGTCCGGCGCGGCAAGCTGAAATCCGAAATCCCGATGCATGGCGCGCGCAAGGAACTGGGCACAGTCTCGTCAACGCCATCAAGAAGCAACTGGGTTTGAAGTGATGCTGGCATATCATGTCGAATTGACGCCGGACGACAACGACACGTTGCTCGTCTTGTGCCCGTCCCTGCCGATGGTGGCAAGTTTTGGCGAAACGCGCGAGGAGGCGCTGAGCCACGCCAGAGATGCGATCGAGACCGCACTCGCCAGCATGATCGCCGATGCGGAGGATATTCCGCCCGCCGACCGCGCCGGCACGCTGGTCCGCATGCCGCTGCTGACGACCTTGAAGGTCGAACTCTACCGCGCGCTGCGCGAGACCGGGATGACGCGCGCCGAACTCGCCCGACGACTGAACTGGAAGCGGGAATCAGTCGACCGCCTGTTTCGGCTCGACCATGCCTCGCGCCTCGAACAAATCGAAGCGGCCATGGCAGCGATCGGAAAGACCTTCGACGTCGAGGTGCTGGAAGCGGCGTAGCCTAGAGAGCTAGCCGCTGAAACTCGCGATCGCATCGACGAAAACCTCGCCATATTGCGCGAGCTTGCGTTCACCCACGCCCTCGATCGCGCGCATCTCGTCGAGCCCGAGCGGCCGTTCGCGCGCCATCGCGATCAGGGTCCGGTCGGTGAAGATGATATAGGCGGCGACGCCTTCCTCGCGGGCGATCGAGAGACGAAGCTGGCGCAGATGCTCGAACAGCGCGGCGGTGCCTTCGTCGAGCCCGTCGGCGCGCGCATCGCGCTCGGCGCCGCGGCTGCGGCGCACCGGCAGCGCGTCGGCGCGCAGCGCGATCGGCTCGCGGCCGAAGAGGATGTCCTCGCCCTTCTCCGTCAGGCAGAAGCCGCCATGCTCGGCGCTGGCCTCCGCCAGCGCGCCGGCAGCGAAGAGCTTGCGCGTCAGCGCGGTCCAGGCGCTTTTCGGCCGGTCCTTGCCGACCCCGAAGGTCTTCAGGCCATCATGGTTCTGGCGGCGGATGGTCTCGCTCGTCGTGCCGGTGAGGATATCGGCGAGATGGCCGGCGCCGAAGCGCTGGCCCGAGCGCGCGACGGCGGAAAGCAGCTTGCGCGCGTCGAGCGTGGCGTCCGACAGCGCCGCCTCGCCGCCGCAGAGGTCGCAACGGAACGGCGCCTCACCATGCCGGCAGGGCGGTGTCTCCTCGCCGAAATAGGCGAGCAGCGCCGAGCGCCGGCAGAGTGCCGATTCGCACAGGTCGATCATGGCGTTGAGCCGCTTGTGCTCGATGCGCCGGCGCGCATCGTCGATCTGCTTCTCGTCGATCTGGCGGCGGCGCAGCGCCATGTCCTCGACGCCGTAGAGGGTGAGCGTGTCGGCGGGCAACCCGTCGCGGCCGGCGCGGCCGATCTCCTGGTAATAGCCTTCGATCGAGCCGGGCATGTCGGCATGGACGACGAAGCGGACATCGGGCTTGTTGATGCCCATGCCGAAGGCGATGGTGGCGCAGACCACGACGCCGTCCTCCTGCAGGAAGAGGTCCTGGTTACGGTTGCGCTCGGCCTGCTCCATGCCGGCATGATAGGGAAAGGCCTTGTAGCCCAGCCCGCGCAGCCCCTCGGCAAGGCGCTCGGTGCGCCCGCGCGAGGAGCAGTAGACGATGCCGCTGCCACCGCGATGGCGTTTCAGGAAATCCGCGATCTGCCGGCGCGGCTGGTCCTTCGGCGCGAAGGCGAGCTTCAGGTTCGGTCGGTCGAAGGAATGGACCACCATATGCGGCGGCTGCGGGAAGAGCTGCTGGGCGATGTCGTCGCGCGTCTGCCGGTCGGCGGTCGCCGTCAACGCGGTGACCGGGACGCCGCCCAGCGCCTCGCGGGCCTTGGCGAGCAGGCGATATTCCGGCCTGAAATCATGGCCCCATTGCGAGACGCAATGCGCCTCATCGATGGCGAGCCGCGCCACGCCGAGCCGGCGAAGGCGGGCAACGAGCCCGTCCCCGGCCAACCGCTCGGGCGAGACGAAGAGCAGGCTCAAGGTCCCGGCATTGAGCCGGTCCCAGGCCTCCGCGGCCTCGGCCTCGCTGTTCATCGAATTGAGCGAGGCGGCGGCGACCCCGGCGCGGGTGAGCTGGCCGACCTGGTCGCGCATCAGCGCGATCAAGGGCGAGACGACCAAAGTCAGGCCGCCGGCGACGAGCGCCGGGAGCTGATAGCACATCGACTTGCCCGAGCCGGTCGGCATCACGGCGAAGACGTCGCTGCCGGTGAGCGCGGCTTCGATCACCTCCCATTGTCCCGGGCGGAAATCGTCATAGCCGAAGACGGATTTCAGCGTCGCGCGCGCCTGTGATTCGCTTGCATGCGGCATGGCCACGGGTTTGCCCGAGGCTGGCCGCGATGGCCAGAGCTAAGACGTCAGCCGCGCGCCGCGATCGCCGCGGCCGCACCGGCCATGACGCCGCCGGTCAGGCGATTGACCCGCCGCATCGCCTTCGGGCTCGCGACCAGGAGCCGGGCCCGATCGGCCGCATAGGCATAGGTCAGCATGGTCGCGCCGATGATCAGCGTCAGCAGCACGGCGATCTCGGCGAAGGCGAGCGGCGTCATGCGGTCGAGATCGACGACGAGCGGCAGGATCGACAGGAAGAACACCATCACCTTGGGGTTGCCGAGCGTCAGCGCGATGCCGCCCATGAACAGCCGGAACCCTTCGCCGCGCGCCTGCGGCGGCTGGCGCGGCGCCTCGGCCGGCGCCGTCCAGAGCTTCCAGGCAAGATAGAGCAGATAGGCGCAGCCGGCATATTTGATCGCGACGAAGAGCCCGTGGAAGCTCTGCATCAGCACGGCGAGCCCGAGCGACGTGCAGGAAAACCAGATCAGGTCGCCGGCGACGATGCCCGCAGCGAAGGGCAGCGAGCGGCGAAAGCCGGTCGCGAGCGAGCGTGCGACCAGCGCCGCGACGGCCGGGCCGGGCGAGGCGACGGCGAGGAAATAGACGCCCGCGAAAACCAGAAGACCGGTGAGTTCCATGGCAAGACCGCCTCGTCGAAACGAGCGGTCTCCATAGCATGACGGCGCCCGGCCGTCCCATCGCGTCGCGTGATCGGATCGATCAGGCCGTCTCGCGAATGATCGCGCGGTGCTTGTCGGCGCGGGCATGCGCAACCTGGCCGAGGAATTCGCCGATCGAGCGCTCGAGCTCCTGCGACAGCGAGGAGGTCGCCCTGACGCGCTCGTCGACGTGGCGGGCGAGCGAAGCGGCCTCGCCCGCGAGCCCTTCGACCAGGGCGGCGTTATGGGCGATCGCATCGACCCCGACCGAGGAGGTCTCGGCCTGCTCGGCAATGGAATGGATCCTGGCCGCCTGCTCGGCGACGGAGCCGGCGACGACGCGGGCGCTCTCCTGCATCGCCTGCATGGTCTGGCTGAGCTCGCGAATCGCGGCCTCGATCGCCTGGCCGGCGGCGACGACCTCCTCGACGCCATGGCGGATCGTCCCGGTGGCGCTGTTCGTCGCCGTGGCGAGCGACTTGACCTCCGCCGCCACCACGGCGAAGCCGCGGCCGGCCTCTCCGGCGCGCGCCGCCTCGATCGTGGCGTTGAGGGCGAGCAGGTTGGTCTGGGAGGCGAGGTTGCGGATCAGGTCGACGACGCTGCCGATGCGCTCGTTGGCCTGCTGCAGCATGGCGACGTTCTCGGTGATGCCGCGGCATTCGGCGCTGGCTTCGTCCGTTGCCCGGGCCGATGTCGCGGTCTCCTGCATGATCCGCTCGGTCGAGGCGCCGAAGGCGCGCGTCGCCGCGACGATCTCGGCGACGGAGGCGGAAATCTGCTCGGGCCGGCGCTGGGTGCCGGCGACGGCGGCGAGCGTTTCGCCGGCCTTGGCGGAGAGATCGCTCGAGAAGCCGGAGACGTCGGCCATGCTGGCCTCGATCGCCGAGATGCGCTCGGCGATGCCGCCGCGAAAGGCCCCCTCGAGGGTGCCGAGCCGCTCGCCCATCTCGACCTCGATCGCCTCGTCGAAACAGGCGAGCGAATAGGACACGTCGGTCAGCATCAGCTTGCAGAACAGGCGCAGCGCCTCATCGAGCGGGCCCCAGCGCCGCTTCCAGCGCGACGTCAGGACGGCGAGGAAATTCGAGAAATCCTCGACGAAGAACAGCGGGTAGTCGGCAAGCGTGATCTCATGGGCATTGGCCCGCCCGACGATGCGCTTCTTGGCCGCGAGATAGATCTCGTCGAATTGCAGCCGAAACAGCAGGCGGTACTTGATCGTCTCGTCGCCATGGATCTGACGGTCGCGATTGAGCGCCTCGCGGCCGAAGGTCTTGCTGTAGAGCTGCTGGACGGAGGCGTCGAAATGCGGCTCCAGGACCGCGAGCAGGCGGCCCGCGATCGCTGCTTCGGCGGCCGTGAACGAGGGCTGCGAGGGCTGCATCGCGCCATCATCGGCAGGAATGGTTAACCGTCCTTCAAGGCACGGCCGGGCTCAGGGACGATCGGCAGGCGCGACGCATCCGGGCGACACCGTGAAGCTCTGAGCGCCCGCCGGCAGGTCGGCGAAGAGCGCGGGATCCGCCCCCGTCATCCAGACTTGCGAGCCGAGCGCCGCGAGATCGGCATAGAGCGCCGCACGCCGGCGCGGATCGAGATGGGCGGCGACCTCGTCGAGCAGGACGAGCGGTGGCAATCCACTCATGCTGCGGACCAGCCTGGCATGGGCGAGGACGAGCCCGATCAGCAAGGCCTTCTGCTCGCCGGTCGAGCCCTGCTCGGCGGGAATGCCCTTGGCGGCATGGCGAACCAGGAGATCGGAGGTCTGCGGGCCCGTCAGGGTCCGCCCCGCCGCGCGGTCGCGCTGGCGACCCTGGCGCAGCAGCTCGCGATAGCGATCCTCGGCGTCGAGCGCCGGCAAGGCCTGGACGAGCCGGTCGATCTCGCCATCGAGGCCGATCATGGCGCGCGGAAAGGGTGAGGCCTCATCGCCACCCGCCGCAATGATCGTCGCGAGCCGCCCGACCGTCTCGGCCCGCGCCGCGGCGACCGCGACGCCGAGCTCGGCGACCTCGCGCTCGACCGCGTCGAGCCAGGAGGTCTCGCGCGGGCTCTCCTCAAGGATGCGGTTGCGCGAGCGCAGGGCGCGTTCGAGCGCGTTCGAGCGGGTGGCGTGGCCGGGATCGACGGCCAGCACCAGCCGGTCGAGGAAGCGGCGCCGGTCGCCCGCCGCGCCGCGGAACAGCCCGTCGAGATCAGGCGTCAGCCAGACGACCCGGACATGGTCGCTGAAGGCCAGCGCCGAGCCGACCGAGGCGCCATCGATGCGCGCGAGCCGCGCCCGCCTGCCATCGCTCTCGGGCCCGAGCCCGACGCCGAGGCGCGGCCCGTCCTCAGCCAGCGCGACCGAGACGGCGAAGGAGCCCGGCCCGTCCTGGCGCGCCATCTCGGAAAGATCGGCGCGGCGCAGGCCGCGCCCCGGAGCGAAAAGCGACAAGGCCTCGAGCAGATTGGTCTTGCCGGCGCCGTTCTCGCCGACAAGCGCAACGATTTGGCCCTCGATCGCCAGATCGAGGGCCTCGTAAGAACGGAAATCCTGAAGGATCAGGCGCGCGACGGCGGTCAAGACGTGCCGGCTCAGACCCGCATCGGCATCAGCACATAGAGCGCCGAGGCGCCCTCGCGATCCTGGATCACGGTCGGCGAACCCGGGTCGGCGAGCTTGAGCAGGGCGGTGTCGCCGTCGAGCTGGGCGGCGATGTCCATCAGGTAGCGCGCGTTGAAACCGATATCGAGCGGGCTCGAATCGTAGTCGACCTCGATCTCCTCGGTCGCGGAGCCGGAATCGGGATTGGTCACCGAGAGCGTCATGCGGCCATCGGCCATGGACAGCTTCACCGCCCGGCCGCGCTCGGACGAGATCGTCGAGACGCGGTCGACGGAAGCGGCGAAATCGCCCCTGTCGACGGTCAGGCGCTTGTCGTTGCCGCTCGGGATGACGCGCTGATAATCGGGGAAGGTGCCGTCGATCAGCTTCGAGGTCAGCACGACATCGGCGGTGGCGACGCGGATCTTGGTGGCCGAGAGCTCGACCGAGACCTCGCTCTCGCCATCCTCCAGGAGCTTCTGGATCTCGGAGACCGCCTTGCGCGGCACGATGACGCCCGGCATGCCGGCGGCGCCGGCGGGAGCCGCCGTATCGACGCGGGCGAGCCGGTGGCCGTCGGTCGCGACGGCACGCAGCAGCGTGTTGCCCTCGACATCGATGGTGTGGAGATAGATGCCGTTGAGATAATAGCGCGTCTCCTCGGTGGAGATCGCGAACTGGGTCTTGTCGATCAGGCGCTTGAACTCGCCGGCCGGCAGCGTGAAGCGATGCGCCATCTCGCCAGCGGTGATGTCGGGGAAATCGCTCTCGGGCAGGGTCTGCAGCATGAAGCGCGAGCGGCCGGAGCGCAGGGTGAGCCCGGTCTCGCCGGTGGTCTCGAGCGAGACCTGGGCGCCGTCGGGCAATTTGCGGACGATATCGTAGAGCGTATGCGCCGGCACCGTGGTGGCGCCGGGCTCGGCGACGTCGGCGGCGAGCGTCTCGACCACCTCGATGTCGAGGTCGGTCGCCTTCAGCTTCAGGCCGGCGTCGTCAGCGCTCAGCAGGAGATTCGACAGGATCGGGATCGTGTTGCGGCGTTCCACCACGCGGTGGACATGACCCAGCGACTTCAGCAGCGTGGAACGTTCGACCGTGACCTTCATCTTCGTCTTCTGGCGTGCTTGCGCCCGGCGGCGGATGCGCGGGCGGCGGAATGGCCCGCGACATTGCCGGAGCCGCGACGGTGGCGCAAGAGCGTGATCGCGCCACCCCACAAGCGGGCCGCGCGCGGCCCGCGATCGGCTCACTCCTGCAGCATGCGCTTCAGGAGGTCGACCTCGTCATGCAGCAGGCGGTCCTCGGCGATCGCCTTCTCGATCTTGCGCACGGCGTGCAGCACCGTCGTGTGGTCGCGCCCGCCGAAACGGCGGCCGATCTCGGGCAGCGAGCGCGGCGTCAGCGCCTTGGAGAGATACATCGCGATCTGGCGCGGCTTGACCACCGCCGCCGTGCGCCGCTCCGAGAGGATGTCGGCCCGGCTGACATTGTAGCGGGTCGCGACCAGCTTCTGGATATCCTCGATCTTGACGCGGCGCGGTTCGCGCGTCCGGACCAGGTCGCGGATCGCGGCCTCGGCGGTCTCCAGGGTCACGGCATGGCCGGAGAGGGTGGCGTGCGCCAGGAGCCGGTTGGCGGCGCCGTCGAGATCGCGGCCATTGGTGGCGACGACGCAAGCGACATAGGCGACCACGTCGGGATTGACGTGGAAATTCGGATGCGCGGCCTGCAGGGTGTCGAGGCGGCTCCCCAGGATCTTGGCGCGCAGCGCCTCGTCGAGCTCGCCGACCTCGACCACGAGGCCGCCGCCAAGCCGCGAGCGGATGCGCTCGTCGAGCGCCTCGAGATCATTGGCCAGCCGGTCGGCGGCGACCACGATCTGCTTGCCGGCATCGATCAGCGCGTTGATCGTGTGGCCGAATTCCTGCTGGATCGAACGGCCCTGGATGAACTGCACGTCGTCGACGATCAGGAGGTCGATGCCGCGCAGCTTTTCCTTGAAGGCGAGCGCGGTCTGCGACTTCAGGGCGGCGACGAAGCCGTACATGAAGCGGTCGGCGGTGAAATAGGCGACGCGCTTGCCATGGTTGCGCGCATCCTGCGCGATCGCCTGCAGGAGATGGGTTTTGCCGAGCCCGACGCCGGCATGGAGATAAAGCGGGTTATAGGGCGTCGCTCCGGCCGGCGCGGCCGCGATCCGCTCGGCGGCGGCGAAGGCGAGCTGGTTCGACTTGCCGACGATGAAGCTCTGGAAGTTCAGGCGACGGTCGAGCATCGTGCCGCAGGCGTCGACGAGGTCGCGCTCGCAGGGCAAGGCGCCGGTCTCGGCCGGGCGGGCAGCGGCGACGGGTTCCGGCTGGGCCGGCCGCGTGCCGGGAGCAGCGGTTTCGCGGATCGTGGCAGGGGCCGGATCACGCGCGACCTGGCGCACCGAGAGGAGGATGCCGCTGGTCGCGGGCAGCTCGGCGATGCAATGCGCCCGCAGCCGCTCGGCGTAATGAGCCTCGAGCCAGCTCTTCAGGAAGCGGGTCGGCACCGTCAGATAGGCCACCCCGTCAACGAGGCCGCCGATCTCGACGCGCGCGAACCAGCTCGAGAACACATCCTCGCCGAGCTCGGCGCGCAGACGCCGGCGCACCCGGTCCCAGGCCTCGGTCAAAGAAAGCATGGCGCTCTTGTCTGAAGTCTCCTTCGTGTTGGCCGGGATCAGAGGCATCGGCACAGCCGCCGCCTCGGTGATCTCGTCCAGCCCCTGTCGCTCAAACATGTTTCGCCCCATCTCAAATGTCATGATGCGCCGGCATTGGCAGCCCTCACGGGCCACCTCGCCGGAGCTACTGTCCGGTCAATAGGGAAGGCTTCCCGCGCGACGCCTTGCGGCGGCGGGCGACCTACCCGGTCTGCTTGGTTAGGCTTGAAAGGCTCACCGAAGGACGGAGCCGCACTTCATCTCAACACAACAAGACAAAGAGCCGCATCCTCCACCCCCCTTGGGCGCGAGCCAAATCGTCGCTAATCTCTGGAAAATCCCCGGTGGACATCGCTGTCCGGCCGGCGATGAAAAGACCTTACAGGTGGCTCTCGAACGGGGGCAATATCCCCTTCAGCCGGCTTCCGAGAGTCCCCGCCCGGCAGCGCCGACCTGACCTATCGGCAACCGCCCCGCAATAGGTTGGGGAACTTAACGTTTTCTTTACCGGCGCCCCTCCGCGAAGCCTGCGAATCTTTTTTTTCGAAAGTGTCGACAGGGCCCGCATGCGCTCCGGCGATTCTCGACGGCAGAATCCTTTGCCTGCTAAGATGATGAAAAATATGGGATTTATTTGCGCGGTCAAAAGATCGGGAGCGGCGGATTTCCGGCCCTGAAACCGCCACCGAAGTCAACCCGGTAAAGCCGTGGAAAGATTGCGAAATCGGCTTGCGGATTGGATTTTTTCGGCACTGCGGCAGCGGTGTCCGCGCCGCAACAAGCGCTACGCCGGCACAACAAAAAACCCGGCCTTTCGGCCGGGCTTAATTCCGTCAAAAACCGCTATGCGGAACTGCAATCAGGAGGCGAGAGCGCCGATCCGATGCGCCAACCGCGAAACCTTGCGGGAAGCCGTGTTCTTGTGAACGACGCCCTTCTGAGCGGCGCGCATGATCTCAGGCTGAGCGGCCTTGAGAGCTTCGGCAGCGGCGCCCTTGTCGCCGGTGGCGATAGCCTCCTCGACCTTGCGCAGGAAGGTGCGCATCCGGCTACGGCGCGCCTTGTTGACCTCGGTGCGCCGCGCGATCTTGCGCGTGGCCTTCTTGGCCGACGTCGTATTGGCCATCGAAACGTCCTCGTCTTCATCGCGACCGTGCGCCTGGCATTCTTGCCCGGCGGGATCGGCCGCTACCATGATGGAAATGCGTGAGCGACAGCCATGCTTGCGCCAGCCGTCGCGAGACGCAGGCCTATAATCGCTCCACGGCCCTGCGTCAACGCTGAAACGCCGGGCGAGCGATCAATCGCTCGCAGCGGATGACCAGGAGTCGATCGCGACGATCTCCCGGTTCAGGCCCCAGTTGAAGTCGATCCGGCCGACGAGATGGCCCCAGTCGGGTTCCAGCTCGAGCCAGGTCCGACGCGCGCCGCGCCGCCAGACGCCGCTGAACCTCTGGCTGCCGCCCTCGTTATAGGTGCAGATATCGATCAGCCGCCAGCCGTCAGCCTTCCATTCGGCATCCTTCGCGCGGAAGCCGCGCTCGTCATCCGCCACCCACAGGGCCGAGTTGCCGATGCCGTGCTCGAACAGCCCGGCGAACCAGCGCTGGCGCCCGTCGCTGAAGCTGTCGAGCGAGATCAGGCCCTGCCCGGCCTCCGAACGCGATTGCCATTCCTTCTCGAAGGCGGCGCGCGGCTCGACCACGAGGTCGGTATCGCCGCCGCGGTCGAATGTGCCGCCGACGATCACGGTGCCGTTGCCCTGGAAGGCGTAGATGTCGGTGGGCCGGATGCCGTCGCGCCTGAGCTCCAGGATCTTCGCGGCGAAGGCGTAGCGATCGAGTTCCCAGAACGGCATGCCGGTGTCGCCGGCCTCGAACACGCCGATATAGGTGCGCTCGATCCGCGACGAGAAGGATGGCTGACCCGGCGCCGCCTCGCAGGAGGCGATGCGGCTGAGCCTCAACCCTTCCTTGCGCCAGTCGTCGATGTTCTTGGTGAAGGCGTCCCAGCCGGAGACCCAATAGCCCTGATAGACCTCGCGATCGCGGATCAGCACGGCGTATTGCCGGTTGTCCTCGAGCCGCTTGCCGATCGGCTGGATGGTGATGCGGAAATCGAAGCCGCCTTCCGAGGCCATGCCCTCCTCGGCGATGAACTGTCCGTAATAGCCCGAGGAATAGCTCGTCACCCAGGCCCGGTTGACGCCATAGGGGCAATCCTCGGCCGGGGTCAGCGTCAGGCTGCGGCTGCTCAGCTCGGTATCGCCAAAGGTGTCCTGCTCCCAGCCGCTGATCGAGATATGGAGCTTGCCGTCGATCAGGGGCACATAGAGATAGTCGAGGCCGACCTTGTATTCGCCGCCCGTCTCGATGCCGTGCCTGGTCCACCATTGGGTCTGACCGTTCACGGTCATCTTCATGTGCCACTCATGCGTGCCCATCTCCTTGGGCAGGCCGGTATTGATGCCTTCCTGGGTCCTGGTGACCTTCAGGCGCTCTATGCGAACATAGGCGATATTCGTTTGGACCATGCCACATCTCCCGCATCCGACCGGCAGGGCCGGCTGCGGCGAGCTTCGCCCGGCTCCCGTGCCGGGGTCGTCCTTCAAATGGAGGATAGGCGGGAGGTTCGACGGGCCGCCTGTCAGGCGACGGTCACGGCGTCCCGATGAACCGCGCGAAGGCGGCGAGATCGACATTGCCGCCGCTGATGATGACGCCGACGCGCTGGCCCGCGACCGGAACAGCCCCGGTGAAGGCGGCCGCCGCCGCGAGGCAGCCCGTCGGCTCGACCACGAGCTTCATCCGCTCGGCGAAGAAGGCCATCGCCTCGACCAGGGCCGAATCCGGCACCGTGACGATATCCTCGACCAGATTCTGGATCAGCGGGAAGGTATAATGGCCGAGGAACGCCGTCTGCGCGCCGTCGGCGATGGTCTTGGGCACGTCGATCCTGACGATCTCGCCCTTGCGCAGGGATTGCTGGCCGTCATTGCCGGCCTCCGGCTCGACGCCGATGACGCGGCAGCCCGGATTGAGCGCCCTGGCCGCCAGCGCCGCGCCCGAGATCAGCCCGCCGCCACCGAGCGGGACCAGCAGCATGTCGAGCGGCCCGGCCTCCTCGATCAGCTCCTTGGTCGCGGTGCCCTGGCCGGCGATCACGTCCGGATGGTCATAGGGCGGGATCAGGGTCAGGCCGCGCGTCTCGGCGAGCTCGCGGCCGAGCGCGTCGCGATCCTGGCTGTAGCGATCGAAGAGCACGACCTCGGCGCCATAGCCGCGGGTCGCCGCGACCTTCGCGGCCGGCGCGTCCTGCGGCATCAGGATCACGGTCGGCACGCCGATCAGCTTGCCCGAGAGTGCGATCGCCTGGGCATGGTTGCCGGAGGAGAAGGTGACGACGCCGGCGCGCTTCTGGTCCGGGCTCAGGGCGGAAATCGCATTGAAGGCGCCGCGGAACTTGAAGGCGCCCATGCGCTGCAGGTTCTCGGCCTTGAAGACCAGCGAGGCGTCGGTGCGGGCATTGGCCGTGCGCGAGGTCAGGGCCGGCGTGCGATGCGCGACGCCCTGGAGGCGGCCGGAAGCGGCCTCGACATCGGCGTAGGTCGGCAGGACGAGGCCTTCAGCGGCTCGGATCGTGGCGGTCATCGGCAACCCTCTGTTCAAGCGCGTGCATGCTGCCAGCGGAGAGCGCGAAACGCCACGGCCGGGATGGGCGAGCTGCCATGCGCCAATGCCGCCAGCTCAGCGCGGCAGGATGTTATCGCGCCTGGCGGAGTCGAGCATGGCCTGCCTGATCGGCTGGCCGTCGAGCTTGCCGGTCAGCGCCGCGAGCCGGTCGTCCCAGGCGCTCCAGCCCTGTCGGAAATGCCGCTGCCGGCGCTCCTCCGTCGAGACCGGATAGGGCGTGGCGAACATGGCCAGCGCCTCGTCGAGCGCGCCCGCCGCCGTCGGCAGCCCAAGATCGCGCAGCGCCTGCCGCGCCGGCAGCGCGAAGGCGCCGCTCGAATTGAAGAAGAATTGATGGATGCCGCCGTTGAAGAGCTCGCCCTCGAGCAATGTGAGGACGAAGATGCGACGATAGGCGAGCGGCATCCGCTCGATCCCGGCCTCGATCGTCGCTGCCGCGCCGAAGCCCGACAGGCCCGGCAGCAGCCGGCGTTGGAGATAGGACAGGCGCTCGTCGTCGGAAAGGTCCCGGCGCGCCTGCGCGAGCGCGGCGGAAAGCACGCTCTCCTGCCGGACATGAGCGATGATCTCCTGCCGGAACGCGCTCTTGCCGGGAAAGTGGGCGCCCAGCTCACGCAGCTTGAGGTCGATGGCGGTGGGCGGCCGCGACAGGTTGGGCACGATGCCTTCCGCGACGCGCAGGAAGCTGTGGGCGAAAGCCTCCGATCTGACCTTGTCCGAGGTCGGATAGCCCGGGCCGAAAACCGCCATGGCGGCGGCGAAAATGTCCGCACGCTCGGCAAGGCCCGCCTCGCGCAGGGCGGCAAGGACCTCCGGCGCGACCGCCCCCGACGGATTCGAGAAGAAGACGTGCAGCCCTTCGGCATTGCCGTCATGAATCGACTCGGCCAGTCCGAGCAACAGCCGCAGGCGGACGATTTCGGGCGGCATGGTCTTCAGCCAGGCCAGATAGCCGTCGCGCGCGTCGACGATCAGCCGGTGGAATTCGGCCGGGAAGGCGATCTCGAGAAGATCGGAATCAGGAATCTCGCGCAACATGGCCTGGTTCTCGGGCCGGAAGATCGCCAGAGGATCGTCGGTCTTCCTCCCATCCGCCAGGGCTGCCCCGGAGGTCGCCAGGCAAACGAGAGCAAGCGCCGCGAGGAGGCCGCGGCCCATCCTGGTCATGCTCCGGCACAGCGCGCGCATCCCGGCCCGGCCTCAGCGGTTCTTGAAATCCGGCTTCCGCTTCTCGGCGAAGGCGGCCATGCCTTCCTTCTGGTCCTGCGTGGCGAAGAGCGCCGAGAAGACGCGGCGCTCGAAACGCAGGCCCTCGGCCAGAGTCACCTCGAAGGCCCGGTTGACCGCCTCCTTGGCGGTCAACACCGAGGGCAGCGACTTGGCGGCGATCGCGTCCGCCGCCTTCAGCACCTCCGTCATGAGATCGGCGAGCGGGACGACGCGAGCGACGAGGCCGGAGCGCTCGGCCTCGGTCGCGTCCATCATCCGGCCGGTGAGGCAGAGGTCCATCGCCTTGGCCTTGCCGATCGCCTTGGTCAGGCGCTGCGTGCCGCCGGCACCGGGGATGACGCCGAGATTGATCTCGGGCTGGCCGAATTTCGCGTTGTCGGCGGCGATGATGAAATCGCACATCATGGCAAGCTCGCAGCCGCCGCCAAGCGCGAAGCCCGCGACTGCGGCGATGATCGGCTTGCGGCGCTGGCCGATGCGGTCCCAGGTCTCGAACTTGTCGTCGAGATAGGTCTCAGGGAACGTGCGGGACTGCATCTCCTTGATGTCGGCGCCGGCGGCGAAGGCCTTTTCCGAGCCGGTGATGACGATGCAGCCGATGCCGGCATCCTTCTCGAAACCGTCGATCGCCGCGTTGACCTCGTCGATGAGCTGGCCGTTCAGCGCATTCAGCGCGTGGGGCCGATTCAGCGTGACGACGCCGACCTTGCCCTTCACCTCGACGAGAATGGTCTCATAAGCCATGGCGGCCTCCCGGATGCGCTGTATCTCGGCCACGAATAGCCGCGACGCTGGCCGCGGTCCATGCGTGCGAGCGCACGGCGCGATACGAGCGCCGGCGCAGGCGGCTCGTCTCAGGCGAACTGCGCCAGGCCGTGGCCGACGGACCAGTTCTCCTTCGCCGCGTCGAGCGCGACCACGAAGACGTCTTCGGGGCGGATGCCGGGGCTTTCCCCAAGCAGTTCCGCGATACGCCGGAACAGCGCCTTCTTCTGCTCGGCGGTCTGTGAAGCGAACAGGATGATCCGGATGTAGACGAGATCGTCGCTGCGGCTGACGCCGAAGGCGGAGCCCCGGCGGAAGTTCGCGGCATCATGCTCGCCGATGGTCATGAACTGATCGTCCTCGGGGACGTCGAGCACCTCGCGCAACGCACGATAGAGGCTGTCGAAGATCGCTTGTCGATAGGCTTCCGGCTTTCCGGCGCGCAACGAGATGTGAAGGAGCGGCATGGCGGGCCTCGAATCCATGATGGTGAAGCGCGCGATCGGCGGCGGCCATCAGGACGCCGTCGCAGGAGCGCTTGAGCGCCATGACGATAGAAGGCGCCTGATTATTGCGGTATCCTATCAATATCGATTTCTATCATAATGAACGAAAATGGCACTTGCTCCGCTCGACCTCGATTCCGTCCAGGCGTTCGTTCGCATCGTCGATCTCGGCAGCTTTACGCGCGCCGCAGAGGCGATGCGGACGACGCAGGCTGCGGTCAGCCTGAAGCTGAAGCGCCTCGAGCAGCGGCTGGGATGCCGGCTCATCGAGCGCACGCCGCGGCATGTCGAGCTTTCGGCGCGTGGCGCGGCCTTTCTCGATCATGCCCGTGAGCTTCTGGCGGTGCACGAGCGCGCGTTGTCCGCCTTCGTCCCAACCCGGGAGCGCCTGACCATTGGCATCAGCGATCACGTCGCGGGGCCTGAGCTTCCGGCACTGATAGCACGCATGAACGCGCAGGACCCGCAGCTGGTGATCGAGATCCGGATCGGCACCTCCGGCGAATTGCTCCAGAGCTTCGACCGGCGCGAGCTCGACACGGTGATCGTGCGCCTGCATGCCGGGCGCAGCGATGGCGAATGTCTCGCTGACGAGAGGTTCGGCTGGTTCGCCGCGCCGGTCTGGCAACATCGCCCGGGCGAGCCACTGCCGGTCGCCACCATGGCCGAACCCTGCGGGGTACGCGTGATGGCTGGGCAGCTTCTCGACGAGGCCGGCGTGCCCTGGACGGAAATCTTCGTGGGAGGCGGCGTCACGGCGGTCGTGGCTGCGGTCACGGCCGGGCTCGGGGTAGCAGCGCTGGCGCGGCGCATGCTGCCCTTCGGCGCGGTCGATGTCGGGCAAAGGCTCGGCCTGCCCGATCTGCCGCGCCTGCCGATCCTGCTTCATACAAGGGTCAGGGACGGGCGCCCGCGCGACGCGCTCGCCGCGCTTTCGGCGGCGTTTAGGAGCGTGGTGCGAAGCTAGAGCAATTCCAGCAAAAGTGCGCAGCGGTTTTACGTCCGGAATTGCGTGGAACCAAAGAGCAAAGAGCATTTCCGGCAAACCTGTGTTCGTCGGAAATGCTCTAGCCGCGCCCTTGGCCCCCTAGGGCCGCTTAGCGCGTTGATAAGCATGACCGCCGAACGGGAGACAGGCATGGCCGGCAAAACCCGAACCGACACGGCCTCACGCCTCGTCAAGGCGTCGCCCGGCGCGATCTATAACGCCTTCGTGGACCCCGCGACGCTCGGCCGATGGCTGCCGCCGCAGGGGATGCGCGCGAAAATCGAGCGGTTCGAGCCACATCCCGGCGGCAGCTACCGCATGGTGCTGACCTATGATGATCCGGCTGGCGCGCCTGGTAAGGCCAGCGCCGACAGCGACATCGTCGCGGGCCGCTTCGTCGCGCTTGAGCCGGGCGAGCGTATCGTCTGGGAGGTCGGCTTCGTCTCGGACGATCCGGCCTTCGCCGGCGTGATGACCATGACCTGGAGCCTGAAGCCCGTCGCGACCGGAACCGAGGTCACCATCCTGTGCGAGAATGTGCCGTCCGGCATCCGGCAGGAGGACCACGATGCCGGGCTGCGCTCGACGCTGGAGAATCTGGCGGCCTTCACCGAAGGCTAGCGCCGCTTCTGGCAGCTCTCGCAATAGAAGGTCGAGCGCCCCGACTGCACCAGCCGCTTGACCAGATGCCCGCAGCCCGGGGTGACGCAGGGGTCGCCCTCGCGGTCATAGACGCGGAAGCGGTGCTGGAAATAACCGAGCGAGCCGTCGGCATGGGCAAAATCGCGCAAGGTCGAGCCGCCGGCGGCGACCGCCTCCTCCAGCACCTCGCGAATGATGCGGGCAAGCGCATGCGCCGCCTCGCGCGGCCGGCCGGTCGAGGTCGCGATCGAGCCCGCGGCGGCCTCGGGGTGAAGCCCGGCGCGGAACAAAGCCTCGCAGACATAGATGTTGCCCAGGCCCGCCACGAGCCGCTGGTCGAGCAGCGCCGCCTTCAGCGGCGCGAGCTTGCCGGCGAAGAGTTCTGCGAGCGTCTCGCCGGAAAGCGCGTTCCCGAGCGGCTCGATGCCCATCCCGGCGAAATGCTTCGAGGCCTCCAGCCCGGCGCGCGGCAGAAGGTCCATGAAGCCGAAGCGGCGCACGTCGTTATAGGTGACGCGCGCACCTGAGCCGAGATGGAAGACGACATGGTCGTGCTGCAGATGCCGGCCGATCTCGTTGTAATAGGAGCCGGGCTCGGTCGGCGGCGTGCCGGGCGCCTCGACGATGAAGCGCCCGCTCATACCGAGATGCATGACCAGCGCCTGGCCGTCGTCGAGATCGGCGATCAGGTATTTGGCGCGGCGCGACAGGCTCTCGACCTTGCGCCCGGTCAGGCGCTCGGCGAAGCGCTCCGGCAGCGGAAAGCGCAGGTCGGGCCGGCGCTGCTCGACGCTGGCCAGCACCTGCCCGAGCATGGCGGGCTCAAGTCCGCGGCGGACGGTTTCAACCTCGGGAAGCTCCGGCATCCTAACCCTTCAGCATGCGTCGAGACGGGCCGCGACAAGGCCCGCTCGTTTCGCTATTCATCGCCTGATCAGAACACAAGGGTCGTCCGCCTCGTGACAGCAGCCTCCGACACCACCCATTTCGGCTTCGAGACCGTGAAACTCGGCGAGAAGCAGGCCAAGGTCGACGATGTCTTCCACAAGGTCGCCGGCCGCTACGACCTGATGAACGACCTGATGTCGGCCGGGCTGCACCGGCTCTGGAAGGATGCGCTGATCTCGACGCTGAAGCCGCCGCGCGACCGGCCCTTCCATCATCTCGACGTCGCCGGCGGCACGGGCGACGTCGCCTTCGCGGTCATCGACGCCGGCGGGCCACGCACCGATGTCACGGTGCTCGACATCAATGGCGAGATGCTGAGCGTGGGCCGCGAGCGCGCCGAGAAGCGCTATCCCGGCGACGCGCGCATCCGCTTCGTCCAGGGCAATGCCGAGGAACTCGGCCTGCCCGACAACCATTTCGACGCCTATACGATCGCCTTCGGCATCCGCAACGTGCCGCGCATCGACAAGGCACTCGGCGAGGCCCATCGCGTGCTGAAGCGCGGCGGGCGCTTCCTCTGCCTCGAATTCAGCCATGTCGACGTGCCGCTGCTCGACAGGATCTACGAGGCCTATTCCTTCAACCTGATCCCGCCGATGGGGAAACTCGTCACCGGCGATGGCGAGCCCTATCGCTATCTGGTCGAATCGATCCGCAAGTTCCCCAAGCCGCAGGTCTTCGCCGACATGATCGAGGCGGCCGGCTTCCGCCGCGCCCGCTTCACGCCGATGACCGGAGGGGTCGTGGCTCTGCATTCCGGCTGGAAGCTGTGATGGAGCAGGCGCCGTCATGCTCGGGCTCGACCCGAGCATCTCCTGAAGGGAGTCCTGTCCGGCCCGAGATGGCCGGGTCAAGCCCGGCCATGACGAGCGCCATCCCCGCATGATCTCCGCCTTTGCCCATTTCGCCCGCATGGCGCGGGTCGGTTTCGTGCTGGCCCGCGAGGGCGCGCTGGCGCTGGTCGACCCGTCGGTGCTGCCGCCGGCGGCGCGCGCGCTGATCCGCCTCGGCCGACTGATCGAGCGGCGCGGCGCCGGCTCGTCGGCGACGCGGCTCGCGGCGGCGATGACCCGGCTCGGCCCGTCCTATGTCAAGTTCGGCCAGTTCCTGGCGACCCGCCCCGACGTGGTCGGCATGAAGATCGCCGAGGACCTTTCGGCGCTGCAGGACCGGATGGCGCCGTTCCCGATGGAACAGGCACGCGCCGCGATCGAGGCCGCCCATGGCGAGACGGTCGAGGAGATTTTTGCCGAATTCGGCGAGCCGGTCGCGGCCGCCTCGATCGCCCAGGTCCATCGGGCGCGGCTGAAGGACGGCTCCGAGGTCGCGGTCAAGATCCTGCGGCCGGGCATCCGCGACCGTTTCAACCGCGACCTCGCCTCGATGCGCTTCGGTGCGGAACTCGCCGAGAGCCGCTCGCCGGAGGCGCGCCGGCTGCGCTTCTCCGGCGTGGTCGAGACGCTGGCGCGCTCGGTGACCATGGAGATGGACCTGCGGCTGGAGGCTGCTGCCCTTTCCGAATTCGCCGAGAACACCAGGGACGACGCCGATTTCCGCGTGCCGGCGCCGGACTGGCAGCTGACGGCGCGCGAGGTGCTGGTCGACGAATGGATCGACGGCATCCGCCTCTCCGACACCGAGGCGCTGCGCGCTGCCGGCCACGATCTCGCCGGGCTCGGGCGCAATGTCATCCAGTCCTTCCTGAAGCACGCGATCCGCGACGGCTTCTTCCATGCCGACATGCATCCCGGAAACCTGTTCGTCGATGCGCAAGGACGGCTCGTCGCGGTCGATGGCGGCATCATGGGCCGGCTCGGCCACAAGGAGCGGCGCTTCCTCGCCGAGATCCTGCTCGGCTTCATCACGCGCGACTACCGGCGCGTGGCCGAGGTGCATTTCGAGGCCGGCTATGTGCCCGGCCACCATGCGGTCGAGGATTTCGCCCAGGCGATCCGGGCCGTCGGCGAGCCGATCCACGACAAGCGCGCCGACGAGATCTCGATGGCGAAGGTCCTGACCCTGCTCTTCGAGATCACCGGGCTGTTCGACATGGCGACGCGCACCGAGCTCGTCATGCTGCAGAAGACCATGGTGGTGGTCGAGGGCGTGGCGCGCTCGCTCGACCCGCATCTCGACATGTGGACGACGGCCGAGCCCGTGGTGCGCGAATGGATCACGCGCAATCTCGGGCCGCTCGGGCGGATCGAGGAGGCGGGGCGCGGCGCGCGCACGCTCGCCTTCAGCCTGGCGAGCCTGCCCGAGACGGCCGCACGGGCCGAGCGCGTGCTCGGCCAGCTCGAGGACGCCTCGCGCCAGGGCTTTGCGCTCGACGAGCGCAGCGTCCAGGCGATCGGCCGCGCCGAGGCGAGGCGCAACCGCTGGGGCAACTGGGCGCTGTGGGCGATCGCGGCGCTGCTGGCCTATGCGGTGTTCAGCTAAGGGCGCTCTTGAACTCCGAGCCCTCATCCTGAGGAGCCGCGCAGCGGCGTCTCGAAGGATGAGGGCTCGGGTCGTTTAACGGCTCGTCGCCTCAGTCGGCGAGCGCCCGATAGGCCAGCTTCTGGAACTCCCGGTTGATCGCAGCATCGTCCGGGCTCTGCATCAGGCGCTGGCTCAGGAAGATCGTCACCAGGTCCTTCTGCGGGTCGATATTGAGCCCGGTGCCGAAGCCGCCCTCCCAGCCATAGCGGCCGGGAACGGCCGAAAGCTCGTCGGGTTTCGTGACGATGCCGAGGCCGAAGCCCCAGCCGGTCGTCTCCCAGAATCCGGGAAAGAAGGGCGAGACAGCCTTCTGCTCCGGCGTGATCTGGTCGCGCGTCATCTCTCCGACCATCTCCGGCGAGAGGATCGTCCGTGCGCCGTGCCGGCCTCGCGCCAAGAGCATGCGCGCGAAGGCGAGGACATCATCGGCGGTCGAGACCAGCTCGCAGGGAAAGGCCTGCTTGCTGGCAAAGGCGCCGCCTGCGGCAGGGTCGACCAGCGTCAACCGGCCGCTCTGCGGATCGCGCGTATAGGCGCAGGCAAGGCGCCCGATCTTCTCGGGCGGGACGTGAAAGCCGGTATCGACCATGCCGAGCGGCCCCAGCAGGCGCTCCTGCATGACCTCGTCCAGCGATTTGCCGGCGATCCGGGCGAGCAGCACGGCGAGCACGTCGAAGCCGGTATGATACATCCAGACCGCGCCGGGCTGGTGGATCAGCGGCAGCGAGCCGAGCTGTCTCATCCATTCGTCGGGCGTCACGACCGGGTTGACCGGGCCAGGGGCGACACCGGCATCGTCCATCGCCTGCTGGATCGGGTAGCGGCCCGGCGGCTCCATCACCACGCCGATGCCGAGCCGGAGCGTCAGCAGATCGCGCAGGCTGATCGGGCGGTGGGCGGGAACGGTGTCGTCGAGCGAAGCGTCGAGGCTGCGCAGGACTTCGGGCTCCGCCAGCTCGGGCAGCCAGCGATCGACCGCATCGTCGAGCCCGATCAGGCCTTCCTCGACCATGGCGAGGGCGACGACGGCCAGGATCGGCTTGGTCATCGAGGCGATGCGAATGATCGTGTCGCGGCGCATCGGCGCGCGGCTGTCGAGATCGGCCAGGCCGGACGTGTCGACATGCACATCGTCACCCCGGGCGACCAGGGTGACGATGCCGGCCACCGCCCCAGCCTCGACATGGCCGCGCATCGCGGCGGCCATGTCGGCGAGGCCGGTTCCGGAGAATCGGTGGTCGCTCACGCCATTTCCGACGTCTTGACGCCGCAATCGGCCATCTCGGCCGGCATCTCGGCGCCGACCATCCAATGCGTGCCGAAACGGTCGGTCAGCATGCCGAAGCGCGGCGAGAAGAAGGTCTCCGCGATCGGCATGGTGATCGTCGCGCCGTCCGACAGGTCCTTGAAGATGCGCTCGGCCTCCTCGGGTGTCGGGACGTTGACGCTGACGGCGACCGACTGCATCGGGCCGCCGCTGTGCTCGGGCGGCGCGTCGGAAGCCATCAGCATCTGGCCGTCGATCTCGAGGCAAGCGTGCAGGATCTTCTTCTGCCATTCCGGCGCGGTCTGCGCCTCGGCCGGAGTGCCCTCATGGGGCATCATGGCGACGATCTTGCCGCCGAGAACCTTCTCGTAGTGCTTGAAAGCCTCTTCGCAATTACCGTTGAAGAAGAGATAGGTCGAGAGCTTCATGGTCGTTCCTCCGGTTGGGAAACGGCCGGCGCGCTACCGCGCCAGCCGATGGAAAGCGGCGCTCAGCGCCTGGTGTAGCGGGCCATCATGAACTGGTTCCAGTTCCCGTCCGCGCCGAGCACCTTCGAATAGAACAGGCGCTCGGTCGGGCTCTTGATCTCGAGGATGTCGCGGTATTTCGAGGTCGTGCCGTCGCCGGAGAAGCTCGGCCCCTCGGATTCGAGCGTCAGGATCTTGCGGTCCGCGTCGAGCGACCCCTCATAGGTCCAGAGCATCGGCATCATCGAGCCGACCCAGGTTCCGACGAAGCGGCCCTTGGCGGGGTCGAAGCCGAGCGTGATCCGCATCAGCGCTTCGTCGCCGCCGGGCATCTCGCCCGTGCTCTCGCCGACGACCCAGAAGTCGCCGATCGGGCGGAAGCTCTCGGTGCCGGTGGAGACCTCCTCGGGCTTGTCGGGCGAGCAGCTCGATTCGTAGGTCCAGTCGCCGATGAGCTGCTGAAGCCAGCGGTGTTCGTCCTGCGGTTTGGCATCCAACATGGGCATATCCTCCTTGGTTGCTTGGGGTGCTTGAAGCCGGGTTGCTCGAATTTGGCCGAACGGGGCGGGCCTAGCGCTCTGCGGCCGCCTTCAGATTGGCGAGGCCGGTCTCGAACTCGCCGCCGACCATGCGGTCCATGTTCATGAAGACGTGGAAGATCTTGGCGACGAAGGGCGTCGTCCCGGTCATCGCCCAGGTCACATTGGTGGCCGCGCCACGAGGCTCCAGCGTGAATGTGACGACGTTGTGAGCCTCGAACGGCTTGGTGAAATCGAGATCGAGGACGACCTTGGTCGGGGGCGTGGTCTCGGTGATCTTCATCCGCCCGTGACCGACCTCCTTGTCGCTCTTCCATTCATAGGCGGCGCCGACGCCGCTCTCCGCGCCGCTGTAGCTGCGCGCCATTGCCGGGTCCTTCTTCTCCCAGGGCGACCATTCGCCATGGCGGCGCAAATCGTTGACGAGCGGGAAGATGCGCTCCGGCGGGGCGTTGACGGCAAGCGAGCGCTGGATGGTGAAGATGTCGGGCTTCATCGCGGCCAGGACGAGCACGATGGCGATGCCGATGACGATCACGGCGACGAGCGAGAGAAGGACGGTCTTGAGCATGGTGCATTTCCTGTCGTGATGAATTCGTGTCGGATCGCGGCGTCAGGCCGGCTTGTCGCCCGCGGCCCTGATCTCGCGGAGGACGTCCTCCAGCTTGTCCAGGCTCTGGTCCCAGAAGACGCGATAGTGCTCGAGCCAATCGGCCACCTCGCGCAGCGGCCCCGGATCGAGCCGGCAGGGCCGCCACTGCGCTTCGCGGCCACGCGAGATCAGCCCGGCCCGCTCCAGCACCTTCAGATGTTTCGAGACGGCCGGCAGGCTCATCGCGAAAGGCTCGGCCAGCTCGGTCACCGAGCTCTCGCCAAGCGCCAGCCGCGCCAGGATGGCGCGCCTTGTCGGATCGGCGAGGGCTGACAGCGTGATGCTGAGGCGATCGGGCTGCATGAACTGAACCAGTTGGTTAATTAACTGATTGGTTTATTACTGCGCGCTGCGCTTGCCGTCAAGCCCCCCTTCACCGGCCGCTCATGAGCCGCCTCAGCGGCGCGAGCATCGGAGGCCGCAACGCCGCGTGTTGTCAGGACCGTGCGGGGCCAGCTAGAAGCGACCATGAGCTTCGAGATCGCCGCCACCCCGCAGGATGCCGTCGACCGGCTGGAGGCGCTCTATGCCGAGGCGAAGGATGCGCTGCGGGCCGATCTCCAGCGCTTCTTCGACACCGCGCAGCCGCCGACCGCGGAGGAGCGGGCCCGCTACCGCTACCCGATGCTGCGCGTCACCTACGAGCCCGCCAAGCTGCCGGCGGCGACCCGTCGCAGCTTTGCGAAATTCGCGGCGCCCGGCATCTATTCGACCACGGTGACCCAGCCGGCCGAGTTCCGCGCCTATCTGCTCGACCAGCTCGAGCCGCTCGTCACCGATTACGGCGCGACGATCGAGACCGGGATCAGCGGCCAGGAGATTCCCTATCCCTATGCGATCGAGGGCGGCGACGAGCTCGGCGGCGGCCGGATCTCGCCGGCCGAGCTTGCCCGGCATTTCCCGACGCCGCTGCTCTCGCTGGTCGGCGACGAGATCGCCGATGGCAGCTTCGACCTCGTCGACGGCGAGCCCAAGCCGCTCTCGCTCTTCGATGCGGTCCGCGTCGACTACTCGCTGCGCCGGCTGGTGCATTATACCGGCACCGACTGGCGCTCCGTGCAGCCCTGGGTGCTGCTGACCAATTATCACCGCTATGTCGATCAGTTCGTGCGGCTGGCGCTGGCCGAGATCGAGGCCGGCACGGCCGAGGCGCTGGTGACGCCGGGCGGCGTGCGTATCGACCGCGAGGGAATCGATGTCAGCGCCGCCGAGCGCGTGATGTCGGCGCCCTGGCACCGTTTCCAGATGCCGGCCTACCACCTGGTCCGCGCCACGGGAGACGGCGTTACGCTGGTCAATATCGGCGTCGGCCCGTCCAACGCCAAGAACATCACCGACCATCTCGCGGTGCTCAGGCCGAATTGCTGGCTGATGGTCGGCCATTGCGGCGGCCTGCGCCAGACGCAGATCATCGGCGATTACGTGCTCGCCCATGCCTATCTCAGGCAGGACGGCATCCTCGACGAGCTGGTGCCGCCCGACATCCCGATCCCGGCGCTGGCCGAGGTCCAGGTCGCGCTGCAGCAGGCGGCCGCCGAGGTCACCGGCGAGAAGGGCGACCGGCTGAAGCAGCGCCTGCGCACCGGCACCGTGGTGACGCAGGACGACCGCAACTGGGAGCTGCGCTGGACTAAGGAGCGCCGCCGCATCAACCTGTCGCGCGCCATCGCCGTCGACATGGAATCGGGCACGATCGCGGCCCAGGGCTACCGGCTGCGCGTGCCCTACGGCACCTTGCTCTGCGTCTCCGACAAGCCGCTCCATGGCGAGATCAAGCTGCCCGGCGCCGCCAATGCCTTCTACGAGCGCGCCGTCGGCGAGCATCTCAAGATCGGGCTCGCGGCGCTGGAAAAGCTCAAGGAGGCGGGCTCGACGATCCACTCACGCAAGCTCAGGAGCTTCGACGAGCCGCCGTTCCGGTGACATCCGCGTCATTCTCGGGCGGAGCGGAGCGCAGACCCGAGAATCTCGGGCAAAGCTAGGCTCACTTTCCAGAGATGCTCGGGTCAAGCCCGAGCATGACGGCAGGCTCGCACCCCATGACAGCCGCGCCCGCCAAATGCTACGACACCACCGTCACGCCTCGGGAGCCCGCCCTTGCCCGCATCTCGCTCCGTCCTGCTGATCATCGGCGGCGGCATCGCCGCCTATAAGGTGCTGGAGCTGATCCGGCGACTGAAGGATCACGGCATCGCCTCGCGCTGCATCCTGACCAAGGCGGGCGAGGAGTTCGTGACGCCGCTCGCGGTCTCGTCGCTGGCGGGCGAGCGCTGCTTCACCGACCTGTTCTCGCTGACCGACGAGGCCGATATCGGCCATATCGCGCTGTCGCGCTCGACCGATCTCGTCGTCGTCGCGCCCGCCACCGCCGACCTGATCGCCAAGATGGCAACGGGGCTCGCCAACGACCTCGCCTCGACGGCCCTGCTCGCCACCGACAAGCGCATTCTGATCGCGCCCGCCATGAACCCGCG
Source organism: Allobosea sp. (assembly GCF_051860145.1). Lineage (GTDB taxonomy): Bacteria > Pseudomonadota > Alphaproteobacteria > Rhizobiales > Beijerinckiaceae > Allobosea. The sequence continues at coordinate 703,530 of NZ_JBHYEM010000001.1, forward strand.
CATGTGGGAGCATCCGGCGACGCGGCGCAACATGGCGCAGCTCGGGAAGGATGGCGTGCTGGTGGTCGGCCCGAATGCCGGCGCGATGGCCGAGCGCGGCGAGAACGGGCCGGGCCGCATGGCCGAGCCGCACGAGCTGCTCGCCGCGATCGAGCAGGCGCTGGCCGGCGAGACGCGGCTCGCACCCGCCGGCACGATCGGCTTCCTGGGCCGCAATCCAGGCGGTGCGCCGGCCGCGCCGAAGCCCCTCGCCGGCAAGAGCGTCCTGATCACCTCCGGCCCGACGCATGAGCCGATCGACCCGGTGCGCTACATCGCCAATCGCTCCTCCGGCAAGCAGGGCCATGCGATCGCTGCAGCGGCGGCGGCGGCTGGCGCCAGCGTGACGCTGGTCTCGGGGCCGGTCGCGATCCCGGATCCCGCCGGCGTCACCACCATCCATGTCGAATCGGCGCGCGAGATGCTGGAGGCGGTCGAGGGCGCCTTGCCGGCCGATATCGCGATCTTCGCCGCCGCGGTCGCGGACTGGCGGGTCGCGGACGCGGCGCCGGAAAAGATGAAGAAGGGCGCACGCGGCACGCCGGCCCTGGCGCTGGTCGAGAACCCCGACATCCTGGCGACGGTCGCGGCGCGCGAGATCGAGCGGCCGGCCCTTGTCGTCGGCTTCGCAGCCGAAACCGAGCATGTCATCGAATATGCCCGCGCCAAGCTGGCGAAGAAGGGCTGCGACCTGATCGTCGCCAATGACGTCGGCGGCACCGGGGTGATGGGCGGCGACGCCAATACGGTCCATCTCGTCTCGGCCGAGACCGTCGAGACCTGGCCGACCTTGCCGAAAGACGAAGTCGCGACCCGCCTGATCGCGCATCTTGCGCAGATGTCGAAGACGGAAGGCTGAAGCCATGGTCGCGGTTTCCGTCCGCCGCCTGCCGCATGGCGCCGATCTGCCCCTGCCGGCCTATGAGACCGAGGGCGCGGCCGGCATGGACCTGCGCGCCGCCCTGCCGCACGGCGAGACGCTGGTGATCGGCCGTGGCGAGCGCAAGCTCGTCCCGACCGGGCTCTCCCTGCAGCTCCCTCTCGGTTACGAGGCCCAGGTCCGCCCCCGTTCCGGCCTGGCGCTCAGGCAGGGCGTCACGGTGCTGAACGCGCCCGGCACGGTGGACAGCGATTATCGCGGCGAGGTTTCGGTCCTGCTCGTCAATCTCGGCGCGGAGGATTTTACCGTGGCGCGCGGCGATCGCATCGCGCAGCTGGTGATCGCGCCGGTGACGCGGGCGACGCTGGTCGAGACCGAGGCGCTGGACGAGACGGCCCGCGGCGCCGGGGGCTACGGCTCGACCGGCATCAGCGGCGGCAAGGCGCTCGCCAACGGGGGCCTGCCATGATGCTGCTGTCGCGTCGGAGCCTGCTCGCCGTCGCCGCGGTGGTCGATATCGCATTGCATGCGCGCCCGGCCCCGGTCGCCGCCAAACTGCTCGCGGCGCGCCATGACCTGCCGCCGCGCCATCTCGAGACCATGCTGCAGGCGCTGGTGCGCTCCGGCATCCTGAAGGGAGTGCGCGGCCCGCGCGGCGGCTATGAGCTGGCCCGCGAGCGCCGCCGCATCACCGCGGGCGAGATCGCACGGGCCGCGATGCAGGTTCTCGGCGACGAGACCATGCCGCTGCCGCAGTCGCGGCTTATCGACGACGTCGTCGGACCGATGCTGGACCGGGCCACGGAAGCTTTCCTGTCCGAGCTCGACGGCGTCACCGTCGAGGCGCTTTGCCGGGAGGCCGAGCAGAAGTCGGTTTTCGGCGAGCTCCACCTGAAGGCAGATTTCACAATCTGATTGTGTGATTATTTCCATTCATCGACAGTGCGCGTGAATTGCGATAGTCCTGACAACCCAAGAGGTGATCCAAGGGAGGCCCCCATGGCCGACGCAGCAGGCAAGCTCAATCCCGCCCCCGGCAAGGTTCCGGGTCGCGGCCGGGTCTATGATTCGATCACGGACACGATCGGCGATACGCCGCTGGTCCGCCTGAACCGGCTGCCGGCCGAGCGCGGCGTCAAGGCCACGATCCTGGTCAAGCTCGAATTCTTCAACCCGATCTCCAGCGTCAAGGACCGCATCGGCGTCAGCATGGTCGATGCGCTCGAGGCGTCCGGGGCGCTGAAGCCAGGCGGCACGCTGATCGAGCCGACCTCGGGCAATACCGGTATCGCGCTCGCCTTCGTCGCGGCCGCGCGCGGCTATCGCCTGATCCTGGTGATGCCCGAGACGATGTCGCTCGAGCGCCGCAAGATGCTGGCTTTGCTCGGCGCCGAGCTGGTGCTGACGCCCGGGCCCGGCGGCATGCGCGGCGCCGTCGCCAAGGCCGAGGAGCTCAAGGCCGAGATTCCGGGCGCGATCATCCCGCAGCAATTCGAGAACCCGGCCAATCCGGAGATCCACCGCAGGACCACGGCGGAGGAGATCTGGAACGACACCGACGGCAAGATCGACATCTTCGTCTCGGGCGTCGGCACCGGCGGCACCATCACCGGCGTCGGCCAGGTACTGAAGAAGCGCAAGCCGGCGCTGCAGATCGTCGCCGTCGAGCCGGAGGATTCGCCGGTCCTGTCCGGCGGCCAGCCCGGCCCGCACAAGATCCAGGGCATCGGCGCCGGCTTCGTGCCAGGCGTGCTCGACCGCGCCGTGATCGACGACGTCGTCACGGTCGGCAACCAGACCTCCTTCGACACGGCGCGCGCGCTGGCGAAATTCGAGGGCATCCCGGCCGGCATCTCGTCGGGCGCGGCGGTCGCCGCGGCGCTGGAGGTCGGCGCCCGGCCCGGCAACGAAGGCAAGACCATCGTGGTCATCATCCCCTCCTTCGCCGAGCGCTATATTTCGAGCGCGCTTTTCGAGGGTCTGTGAGCGCAACGGCGCTTCAGGTCGTCCGGCTCGGCGAAGCCCTGCCGGACGAGATCTCGGCCCTGCGCGACGAGGCGGCCGCCGAGGGCTACCGCTTCGTCGACGGCCTGATCGAGGAATGGGATAGCGGACGTTATCATGACGGGGACGAGCGCAACGCGCTCTTCGCCGTCTTCCGGGACGGGACGCTCGCGGCGGTGGGCGCGGTGACGCCCGATCCCTACGATCCCGCGCCCGACCTGCTGCGCATCCGGCATGTCTATGTCCGGCCGCAGGACCGTCGCGGCGGCGTCGGCCGGCTGCTGGCCGGCGCGCTGGTGCAGCAGGGCCTTGCGCTCGCGCCGCGGCTCTCGCTCAACGCCGCCGATTCCGGCGCGGCCGCCTTCTGGGAAGCGAACGGTTTCCGGCCCGATGGCGGCGGCACCCGCCGCAGCCATTTGCTCACCCGCTGAGGCGCGGCATCAGCGCCGCAGGACGAGCCGGTTGCCCCAGGGGTCGGCGATGGTCGCAGCCTCGCCCTCGTCGCGACCGCCCGCGGTGAGGATGCGCTGGCGCATCGCCGCGAAAGCCGCTTCATCGGCGGCGACCAGCTCGAAACCGGCGAGCCCGGCCTCGCCCGCCTGGCGCGGCCCGGCGCCGCGGCTGCCCCAGATATTGACGGCGACGTGATGGTGATAGCCGCCGGTGGCGAGGAAGCTGGCGCCGGGATAGCGCACCATGAGGTCGAAGCCGAGCGCGTCGCGATAGAAGGCCTCGGCCTGCGCGGTGTCGCCGACGCGCAAATGGATATGGCCCATGCCGGTGCCCGCCGGCATGCCGGGATAGTCCTTGCCATCGGCCTCGGCGAGCAGGCGGTCGAGATCGAGCCGCTCGGTCGACATCCGGATCGCGCCGCCATCCAGCCGCGGCCATTCGGAGCGGGCGCGGTCGCGATAGATCTCGATGCCGTTGCCTTCCGGGTCGGAGAGATAGAGCGCCTCGCTGACGAGATGGTTGGACGCGCCCTCCAGCGGCACGCGGGCCTCAGCCGCATGCGCCAGCCAGTTGGCGAGATCGCGGCGCGAGGGCAGCAGGATGGCGAGATGGAACAGGCCGGCCGGCGATGTCGGGGCCGTCGCGCCGGCCTCGAGCCGCAGCAATGGCACGCCGCCAACGCCGAGCACCGCGACACCGGCGCCTTCCGAGATCAGCGTCAGCCCGATCGCGTCGCGATAGAACGCCGTCAGGCCGGCAAGATCGCGGGCTCGCAGCGAAACCGCGCCGATATGATAGGGCGCGTCATGGGCCTCGAGCCGCGCGGGGCTGGACGGTGTTTCCGAAACTGCAAGCATGACGGCCTCCAGGCTTCGCGGCCGCACGGCCGCTCCATGCCATAGATGGCGCGGCGGCAGCGATTTGTCGCCTCCTTGCCGGCAAGTCCCGGATTGCAGCGATGCAATCGGCGGGAGCCGCTCACGGTCGCGCCGGGTCAGGCCTGTCGATGCTGAAATGAGCGAACCAGGACGGCTCCTGACCTTCGATCAGGGCGCCGATCAGGCGCGAGGCGAGATAGCTGAAGGTGATGCCGTTGCCGCCATAGCCATAGGCCGCGAGCAGGCGCGGCTGTCCGGGCACCCGGCCGATCAGCGGCAACCCGTCCTCGGTCTGGCCGAAGGCGCCCGACCAGGCGTGTGCGACCGTCGGCTCGACACCCGGCACCAGCGCCGCGAGCTTGCCGAGCAGCGCCTGCGTCTTCTCCGGGCCGAGACGCTCGCGCCGCTCGACGTCATCGGTCTCCTCGTCCTCGCCGCCGATGACGATGGCGCCGTCGCTGGTGGTACGGCAATAGACATAGTCTTCCGACGCTTCCCAGACGAGCGCGCGACCGCGCCAGAACGCCTGCGGCTGCTGGGGAGCCGTGGCGAGCGCCCAGCTCGAGGCGACGCGGTGCAGGTCGGTTCTGACGCAATCGGGCATCACATAGCCGGTCGCCAGGACGACATGGCCGGCCTCGATGGTGCGCCCGCCCGCCAGCGCGACCATGGCGCTGCGGCCGAGGCCGTCGAAGGCGACCGCCTCGTCGCGCACGAACCGGGCGCCGCACATCGCTGCCTGTGCGAGCAGGGCGTGGCAGAGGCTGAGCGGGTCCGCCTCGGCCGAACCCGGCGAGACGATCGCAGCCGCCCGGTCGAAGCCGAATTCGCGCAGCAGCAGCTCGTGGCCGAGCAAGGCGCCCGGCAGGTCTGCGCGCTGGCGCAAGGCGAACTCGTCGGCGAGCTCGCGCGGGCCGACCTCGCCTGCTGCGAGATAAACCGTGTCGCGCGCATGGAAGGCGCAGGGCAGGGACAGCCTCACGATCAGCTCGCGCAAGCCCTCGACGGCGCGGAAGCTGCGCCGGTAGATGTCCGCCGCCCGCTCGAAGCCGTAAAGCGCCGAGAGACGGCGCAGGGAGAGATCGATCTCCCATTGCAGCATGGCGGTGCTGGCGAGCGTGCTGCCGAAGCCCGCTCGCTCGCGATCGACCACGACCACCTGGAGACCGCGCGCCGTGAGATGCTCGGCCAGCATCGCGCCCGTGATTCCGCCGCCGATGATCGCGACGTCGCAGCGTGTGTCGGCATTGAGCTCCTCGCCCGGCGGGCGCGGCAGGCCGGCATGCCATGGGCTCGTGCCGCTGCGCAGATCGGCCTGGTGCGTGTCGTCGGGATCCAGCATCGCCTACTCGTCGGCCGTCGACGGCGCGACGGTGTCGGCCATGGTGGCGCCGCGCCGGCCGAGCGGCTTCGGCCGGCCGATCGTGGTGTCGCGCGCGGTCTGGTGCTCGAGCTCGGCATTGAGCTCGGCGCCGGCCAGCACGATCATCGCCGAGAGCCAGAGCCAGGTCATGAAGACCACCACGGTGGCGAGCGAACCATAGGTCGCGGTGTAGTTGGCCAGCGTGCCGACATACCAGGAGAAGGCCCAGGAAGCGGCAGCCCAGAACAGCGCGGCGGCCATCGCGCCCGGCATCACCCAGCCGAAGCGCGCCGGCCGGCGGCTCGGCCCGAGCCAGTAGAGGCAGGCGATCGCCATCGTGCCGACCAGGAAGAAGGCCGGCCAGCGCACCACCCGGACGAGCCGCTCGAGCTCGGTATGGAAGGGGAAGAGCGCGGTGATCAGCGGCACGACCGCGATCACGGTCAGCGCCGCGGCGAGGAGGACGACACCGCTGATCGTGGTCAGCAGCGAGATCGCGTTGAGCTTGAGGAAGCTGCGTTTCTCGCGCTCGCGATAGATGATGTTGAGCGCATCGAAGACCGCCTTCACCGCGGCGTTGGCGCTCCACATCGCGACCAGCAAGCTGATGATGAAGGTCAGCGACAGGCCCACCGAGGTCTGCGTCGCGAGCCGCATCGCCTGCTCGTGGATCAGCTCCCGCGCGGCCTGCGGGAAGACCGTGGTGAGGCTGTCGAGCTGGTTGGCGATGGTCAGCGGATCGGTGAAATAGCGATAGATCGTGACGAAGAGCGACAGCGCCGGCACCAGCGAGAGCAAGGTGAAGAAGGCGACGGCGCCGGCCAGCGAGCTCAGGCGGTTATCGGCGACATTGCCGACGAAGCGCCCCAGCACGTCCTTCCAGCCGATCCAGGTCATTTGCAATGGGGAGCCGGCGGCCCGGCCGCGCGCCGCCTCGCGCAGCGGGCGGGTCAAGCGCTTCGACACGGCTTCCGCGACATAGCCCAGCGCCACCGCCGCGCCGGCCGCGCCCGTGATGCGTTTCAGGAAGGCCATGGGATGTCTCCGCCGCCGCGAGAAGGTCGGGTCGGTCGCGGCTTGGCGCCGGCCCTGGGCTAACCGGCGAGCCGGCGGATTTGTTCCGGCCGCCTGTGCGCGGGTCACCTGATTTATCCGTTTGTTAACCTTAACACTTTCTAATCATGACCGAAGACGCGCCGGCTGCAGCGCAGCCGCCATCCGGTCCCGAACCCGAGATCCAGCGATGACCCTGTTCCTGAAAGCCGGCCTTGCAAAACTTGTTGGCTTGGCACGACTTGTTGGCTTGGCGAGCCTCGCTCTCCTGGCAAGCCCCGTGCTCGTTCCCGCCGCCCAGGCCGCCGATCTGCCCTATGGCAAGGGCGGCCTGCCGCCCGCGCCGGTCCTGCCGGAATTCTATTCCTGGACCGGCCTCTATGCCGGCGGCCAGATCGGCTATTCCTGGGGTTCCGAGCGCACGCGTTTTTCGGCGCTGAACGGCGCTTTCGCCACGTCCTACTCCTATGACACCGACTCGGTGGTCGGCGGCGGCCATGTCGGCTTCAACTACCAGCTCGGCTCCTTCGTGCTCGGCGTCGAGGGCGATGTCGAGGCGGTCGGCAGCGACGGTTCCTTCGACAACGCCTTCGCCCGCGGCGGCGTGAAGCGCGACTGGCAGGCCTCGGTGCGCGGGCGCCTCGGCTTCGCGATGGACCGCTTCCTGATCTACGCCACCGGCGGCGTCTCCTTCACCGAGTTCGACCAGCATTTCTTCGACCCGGCGACGGGCGCGCGGGACTACGTCCAGACCTCGCGCTCCGGCTGGACCGCCGGCGGCGGCGTCTCCTATGCCTTCAGCGACCATCTGATCGCCGGCGTGGAGTATCGCTATACCGATTACGGCCGCTTCGACCGGAACGCGCGCAACGCCTTCCTCGGCCTCGCGACCGACCACGACTCGACGCTGCACACGGTGCGGACCAGCCTGAGCTACAAGTTCTAGGGCAGCGCACGCTCGTCATTGCGAGGAGCGTAGCGACGAAGCAATCCAGAAGGAGTGCGCGAGCCCCCTGGATTGCTTCGCTACGCTCGCAATGACGACCGCGGGCCTCGCCGGGCGGCTCAAAACCCCGTGCGCTGGCGGATCGCCGCGGCGAGCGTGCCGTCGTCGAGATAGTCGAGCTCGCCACCGACCGGCACGCCATGGGCGAGCTTGGTCACCTTGACCGGCAAATGGGTGAGCAGGTCAGTGATGAAATGCGCCGTGGTCTGGCCGTCGACCGTGGCGTTGAGCGCCAGGATGACCTCCTTGACCGCCGGATCGGCGGCGCGCGCGACCAGCGCATCGAGCGTCAAATGCTCGGGCCGGACGCCGTCCAAGGCCGAGAGCACGCCGCCCAGCACATGATAGCGGCCCGCGACCGCGCCCGAACGCTCCAGCGCCCAGAGGTCGGAGACGTCAGCGACCACGACGATCAGCCCGTCGTCGCGGCGCGCGTCGCGGCAGATCGAGCAGGGGTCGCTGGTGTCGATATTGCCGCAGGTCGTGCAGGTGACGATGCGCTCGCGCGCCGTCACCATCGCGTCGGCGAGCGGACCGAGCAATTGCTCGCGCTTCTTGACGAGATGCAGGGCGGCGCGCCTCGCCGAACGCGGGCCGAGCCCCGGCAGCCTGGCCAGGAGCTGGATCAGGCGCTCGATCTCGGGGCCGGCAATGGCGCGCGACATGCGGGCTCGAGACTCAGAACAGCTTCATGCCGGGCGGGATCGGCAGGCCCTTGGTGATCTCGGCCATACGCTCCTGCATGAC
>NZ_JBHYEM010000002.1:0-498819 GCF_051860145.1 Allobosea sp.
GCTTGCAGGCCAGCGCCATCGCGATCATGACGCGCTGGCGCATGCCGCCGGAGAAGCGGTGCGGATATTCGTGGAAGCGCGACTTCGCCGCCGGAATCCTGACCTTCTCGAGCAGGCGGACGGTCTCGGCCTCGGCCGCGGAGCGCGACAGGCCGCGATGCAGGATCAGCGCCTCGGCGATCTGGAAGCCGATGGTGAGCACCGGGTTCAAGCTCGTCATCGGCTCCTGGAAGATCATCGCCATCTCGTTGCCGCGGATATGGCGCATGTCCGCGTCCGGCAAGGTCAGCAGCTCTTTGCCGGCGAGCTTGACGCTGCCCTCGATCCGGCTGTTGCCGCTCGGCGTCAGCCGCATGATCGAGAGCGCGGTGACGCTCTTGCCGGAGCCGGATTCACCGACGACAGCAACCGTTTCCTTGGGGCCGATATCGAAGGAGACGTCGCGCACGACCGAGCGCCACTGGCCCTCGACGCGGAACGACGTGGTCAGGTTCGAGACAGACAGGATCGGAGAGGTCATCTTTGGCTTCCCGTTGGTCTTTAGATCACGCGGCGAGGGTCGAGCGCGTCGCGCAGGCCGTCGCCGATGAAGTTGATGGATAGCACGGTAAGGAAGATCGCGGCGCCCGGGAACAGGGCCCAGTGCGGCGCGACGTCGAGAAAGTCCTTGGCGTCGAACAGGATGCGGCCCCAGGTCGGGATGTCGGGCGGAAAGCCGAGGCCGAGGAAGGACAGGGTCGATTCGGCGATGATCGCCGAGGAGACCTCGATCGTGCTGGCGACGATCACCGGTCCCATCGCGTTTGGCAGGATATGTTTGACCACCTGGCGCCTTTTCGTCGCGCCCGAGGCGCGCGCCGCCTCGACGAACTCCTTCTCGCGCAGCGAGAAGAACTGGGCCCGCACCAGCCGCGCCACCGGCATCCAGCGCAGCCCGCCGATGACGACGACGATCAGGATGAAGACGCCGCCCTCGACGCCGAACACCGCCTTGAGCTGCTCGCGGAAGAGATAGATCACCAGCAGCAGCAGCGGCAGCTGCGGCAGCGACAGGAACAGGTCGGTGACCCACATCAGGAAGGTGTCGACATAGCCGCGCGACATGCCGGCAAGGGCGCCGATGAGGATGCCGACGAGCGTGGCGACCACCATGGCGGCGAGACCGACGGCGAGCGAGATGCGGCCGCCATAGATCATCCGCGCCAGGATATCCTGACCGAGGTCGTCGGTGCCGAAGGGATGGGCCAGGGAGGGGCCCTGCAGCGTCGCCGAGAAGTCGATGTCGTTGATCGCCACGGGCCAGACCCAGGGACCGACGACAACCGCCAGGATCAGCAGGCCGAGAATGACCGAACTCGCCATGGCGAGCCGGTGGCGGCGGAAGCGGCGCCAGGTTTCGTGCCCAGGCGACACCGGTTTGGAGGTGGGGACCACGCTCACGACCGGATCAGCGGAAGGAGATGCGAGGGTCGAGCCAGCCATAAAGCAAATCCGCGATGAGGTTGAAGAAAACGACCAGGCAGGCGAAGACGAAGGTCACGGCCATGATCACTGGCGTGTCATTGGCAAGGATGGCGTCGATCAGCAGCGAGCCGATCCCGGGCACGCGGAAGATTTGTTCGGTCACGAGCGCGCCGCCGAACACCGCCGGCATCTGCAGCGCGACGAGCGTGACCACCGGGATCAGCGCGTTTCGCGTGATGTGGCGCAACGTGACGCGGCGTTCGCTCAGGCCCTTGGCGCGCGCCGTGGTGACGTAATCGAGCCGGATGACGTCGAGGACGGCCGAGCGGACATAGCGCGTGTAGGAGGCCGCCTGGAACAGGCCGAGCACCATGATCGGCATCAGCGCCTGCCGCATCATCTCCCAGTACCAGCGCCAGCCCGTCGCCGCGATGTCGGAGCGGTAGACGAAGGGCAGCCAGTCCAGCTTGATCGAGAACAGCAGGATGAAGAGCAGGCCGGTGAAGAAGGTCGGCAGCGAGAAGCCGATGAAGGCGAGCGTGTTGGCGATCTGGTCGAAGATCGAATAGGGCCGCGTCGCGGCATAGATGCCGACCGGCAGGGCGATGCACAGCGCCAGGATCTGCGAGGAGCCGACGACGAAGAGCGTCGTCGGCAGGCGCTGCAGGATCAGGTCGTCGACATCGATGCGGCTGGCGAAGGAGAAGCCCCAGTCGCCCTGCGCCATGGCGCCGAGCCAGCGCAGATAGCGCACCATGATCGGGTCGTTGAGCCCGAAGCTGGCGCGCAGGGCCTCGCGCACCTCAGGCGGCACGTTCGGGTTGGTCGCCATTTCCGTGAACGGGTCCCCAGGCGCGAGCGCAAGGATCGTGAACAGGATCACGCTGATGCCCAGCAGACTTGGGATGGCGATGAGCAGCCGCCGTATCAGGTATGTCGCCATGGATTGATCTCTACGCGCGGCACGGCCGCAAACCGGGCACTGGTTATAACCAGCCCTCCCTCACGGCCATTTTGGGCCGAAGGGGCGAGCTGGCGCTTGTGCGCAGCCCGTCACGAAGCGTGGCCTCGTGACGGGTGCTTTGGATAGGCGCTCAACCGCGATACCAGCTCGCGAGGTTCCAGGTGTCGACGTCCCAGCCGCTGTGGTCATGCGAGAGATTGCTCGCTGCCGCGGCGACCACCGCGCGTGACAGCAGCGGCAGGATGACGTTGGCCTCGCAGAAGATCTCGTTGACCTTGATCAGCAGCGCTGCGCGCTTGTCGGGGTCGAGCTCCTTCTGCGCTGCCTTGTAGGCTTCATCGGCCGCGGGATCGGCATAGCGCGAGACGTTACGGCCGAGCCACTTGTTCTCCTTGTTGGCGACCTCCCAGGACACGAACTGGTTCAGGAAGCGCTCCGGATCGGGCTGCGGCTGCGTCGTGGTATACATCTCCATGTCGCAATAGAGCTTGGTGTAGGTGTCGGGATTGGCGACGTCCGACGAGAAGAACACCGAGGCGGTGACCGACTTGAGCTCGAGGTCGATGCCGGCGCGCTGGCAGGCCTGCTTGATGATGGCCTGGGTCTTCTGGCGTGGCGCGTTGATCGAGGTCTGGAAGACGTATTTGAGCTTCTTGCCGTCCTTCTCGCGGATGCCGTCGCCGCCCTTCTTCCAGCCGGCGTCGTCGAGGATCTTGTTCGCCTTGTCGATGCTGAACTCGTATTTCAGCTTCTTCGATTTGAACTTCTCGGGCTGGTTGACGAAGCTCGCCGTCGCGGTGCCGCCGCGGCCATAGATGAACTTCTGGATCGAATCCCGGTCGATCAGCAGGTTGATCGCCTCGCGCACCTTGGGGTCCGACAGCGTCGGGTGCTTGGTCTTGACGCTCGAGCGCTCGCCGTCGACCTCGGTCCACGGATCGGTGGTGTTGAGGATGATGAACTCGATATTGCCCGACGGCACGGCGCTGATCTTGCCGCGCCCGCCGGTCTCCATGCGCTTGAGGACCTCGTCCTCGACCTGCATGTTCCAGGCATAGTCGAATTCGCCGGTCTGCAGCACCGCGCGCGCCGCCGAGACGGCATCACCACCGCCCTTGACGTCGAGCGTGTCGAAATGCGGCTGGTTCTTGACGTGGTAGTCCTCGTTGCGCGCGCCGGTGAGCATGTCGCCCGGCTTGAACTCGACGAACTTGTAGGCGCCGGTGCCGACCGGCTTGAGGTTCGCCGGCGCCTCGCGCGACTTGGCGCCCGTGTACTCGCCGAAATGATGCTTCGGGATGATCATCCCGGCGACGCCGACGAAGGGATCGGCCCAGAACGGCGTCGGCGCCTGGAAAATCACCTTGACGGTGAGGTCGTCGACCTTCTCGACCTTGACGTCCTTGTAGGAGCCGGTGGTGTAGGCGGCGGTCGCCGGATCGGCGGCGTATTGCCAGGTGAAGACGACGTCATCGGCGGTCAACGGCTTGCCGTCATGCCATTTGACGCCCGGCTTCAGCTTCCAGGTCACGGTCGTGCCGTCGGCCGAGAGACCGCCATTCTCCTTGGTGGGGATCTCGGCGGCGAGCTGCGGGATGAGGTTGCCCTCCTTGTCCCAGCCCGCGAGCGGCTCGTAGAAGATGCGCGAGGCGATCTGGTCCTTGGTGCCCGAGGCGAAATGCGGATTGAGCAGCGTCGGGGCCTGCCAGAGCAGGATCTTGAGCGGCCCGCCGCCGCCCGCCTTGGTCGGCTTGTACTGCAACGTGGCATTGGCCATCGCCACGTCGTTCCAGGAGAGAATCTGCGTCGCGATCGGTGCGGTCAGTCCCACCGCCACCATCCTCTGCACGAAGGAGCGCCGCGACAGGCCGCCATCCTTCACTTTCGCGAGCAGGCCGCGCAGTTCATGCTCGTTCATAAAGACCTCCACATAGGCAAAACGAAAAATGGGGGTCTGCGCCCCCGTCTCCCTCTCGGTGGCGCCAGCAAGGCATGTGCCAACCGAGACGTCAACCATGCAGCGCAGCGCCTTGCAGCTCCGCTTGTGGAAGGGTGGACTGAAAGCGCCATGCTTGCTCAAATGCCGAAAACCCAAAACCAGCGAGACCAAAATGGACAACCGAAACGATCTCTGGCGCCATGTCGACGCGAGCAAGGAGCGCTTCATCGCACTGAGCGAGCGCGTCTGGGGCATGCCCGAGGTCTGCTATACCGAGACCCGTTCGGTCGCCGAGCATGTCGAGGAATTGCGCCACCAGGGCTTCCGCATCACCGAGAATGTCGCAGATATCCCGACCGCGGTGATCGGCGAGGCGGGCGAAGGCGGCCCGGTCATCGCCTTCCTGGGCGAATATGACGCACTTCCCGGCCTGAGCCAGGAAGCCGGCGTTGCGCAACACACGCCGATCGAGGATGGCGGCCATGGCCATGGCTGCGGCCATAACCTGCTCGGCTCGGCCGCGCTGCTCGCCGCCACCGCGATGAAGAACTGGCTGGCCGAGAACAAGCTGCCTGGCCGCGTCCGCTATTATGGCTGCCCGGCTGAGGAAGGCGGCGCCGCCAAGGCCTTCATGGTCCGCTCCGGCGCCTTCGAGGACGCCGATGTCGCGATCTCCTGGCACCCGTCGAGCTTCTGGGAAGTCGCCCCGCCCTTGTCGCTGGCCAATACCCGCGCCGATTTCATCTTCACCGGCCGCGCCGCCCATGCCGCCGCCTCGCCGCATCTTGGCCGCAGCGCGCTCGACGCGGTCGAGCTGATGAATGTCGGCGTCAACTATATGCGCGAGCACATGCCGAGCGACGCGCGCGTGCATTACGCGCTGCTCGACACCGGCGGCATCGCGCCCAATGTCGTGCAGGCCCATGCCCGCGTACGCTACTCGATCCGGGCGCGCGACCTGCCCGGCATGCTCGAGCTCGTCCAGCGCGTGCGCAAGATCGCCGAGGGCGCGGCCCTGATGACCGAGACCACGATGGAGATGCGGATCATCAGCGCGGTCTCGAACGTGCTCGGCAATACGCCGCTCGAGAAGGCCATGCACGGCATCCTCCAGGAGCTCGGCGCGCCGCATTTCGACGAGCAGGACCAGGCCTTTGCCAAGGATATCCGCAAGACCCTGTCGCCGCAGGAGATCGCCTCCTCCTGGCGCTCGATCGGCCTGCCCGATACCGAGAAGCCGCTCGCCGATTTCGTCGTGCCGCTCGATGCGCCGCGCAATCCGATGATCGGCTCGACCGATGTCGGCGATGTCAGCTGGGTCGTGCCCACGGTCCAGGCGCATGCCCCCACCGTCGCCATCGGCACGCCGTTCCATACCTGGCAGGTCGTGGCGCAGGGCAAGAGCCCGGCCGCGCACAAGGCCATGGTCCAGGTCGCCAAGGCGATGGCAGCAACCGGCGCCGCCGTCCTCTCCGACCCTGCGCTGATGAAAGCCGCGAAGCAGGAGCTCAAGGCGCGGGCCGGCAAGGAGGGCTACATCTCGCCTCTGCCGGCCGAGGTGAAGCCGCCGCTGAACATGTCGCGGGGCTGACGGACCTGCCCGACCCGCCGCTAGCCTTCGGCGGGTCGGGACTGTTTAGTGAGCGGATGGCCGGGTGTCTCGCCCCGCTTGTCGGCCGCCACGGAACCGAAGCCTCGTGAACCACCGCCAGATCGAGACCTTCGCCGCGGTGATGAAATCGGGGACCGTGTCGCGGGCCGCCGAACTGCTCGGCATCACGCAGCCGGCGGTCAGCCGGACGATTGCCGAGCTGGAACGCAGCGTCGGCTTCCTGCTCTTCGACCGGGTCCGCAACCGGATCATCCCGACGCCGGAAGCCAGGCTGCTCTACCGCGAGGTCGAGGCCTCGTTTCGCGGCATGGACACCTTGCGGGCGACCGCGGCACGGATTCGCGATCACGGCTCGGGCCAGATCCGCGTCGGCTCGCTCTCGGCGCTCGGCTCGACGCTCGTCCCCAAGGCGGTGCGGCGCTTCAAGGAGAAGCATCCCGAGATCGGCGTGACGCTGATGGTGCTACCCTCGCGCGACGTCCGCGACGGCGTCGCCTCCGGCGAGTTCGATATCGGGCTGGCGGCCGACGAGATCGACGTCAGCGGCGTGCTGCACCAGCCCTTCGTCACGCCGCGCATGCTTTGCATCCTGCCGCCGGACCACCCCCTGACCCATAAGGACATCATCCGGCCGCAGGACCTGCACGGCCTGCCCTTCGTCGCCTATGTGCCGGAGGACCGGACCCGCCACCGGCTCGACCTGATATTCGCCGAGGCCAGCGTCGCGCCGCGCATCATGGTCGAGACGATCTATGCGGCGACCGTCTGCGCGCTCGTCGCCGAGGGCGTCGGCGTCGGGCTCGCCAGCCCCTATGCGATCGCCGGCGCCGATCCGTCCCGGCTCGTGGTGAGGCCGTTCGAGCCCGCCGTTCACGGCAAGAGCCTGCTCATCCTGCCGCTCGACCGGCCGAAATCGCAGCTCGTCCGCGACTTCATCGACTGCCTGCTCGCCTCGCGCTGACGGGCGTGAGCCATAAGCTCCAGGCATCGTCCTATGACCGGAGCTCGATTGTCTGGTTTCCGGAATGGCTTACCCCTGTCGTCGAAGGGGATTTTTATGCACGACCTGACCCGCTGCGTTCACCACCCGGCCGTTTCGAGCGAGGGCTATGCCAGCCTCGCGGTGCCGACGCACCGCGCCTCGACCATCGTCTATCCCGATGCCGCGACCTTCTCGCAGCGCAAATATCGCGGCTTCGACGGCTATACCTACGGCCTGCACGGCACGCCGACAACGCGCACGCTCGAAGCCCAGCTCAGCGAGCTGCATGGCGGCGTGCGCACCGTCCTCGTCCCATCCGGCCAGGCCGCCGTTACCGTGGTGATGCTGTCCTTCCTGCTGCCGGGCGACCGCGTCCTGATCCCCGACCATGTCTATCCGCCCGTCCGCAGCTTCTGCGAAGATTATCTCAAGCCGCGCGGCATCGATTACGGCGTCTACGACCCGCTGACCGGCGCCGGCATCGCGGACCTGATCGACGACAGGACGAAGCTGGTCTGGGTCGAGTCGCCCGGCTCCGGCACCATGGAGGTCCAGGACGTGCCGGCGATCGCGAAAGCGGCCAGGGCCAGGGGCGCGCTGGTCGGCTGCGACAACACCTGGGCGACGCCGCTCCTGTTCAAGCCGCTCGCGCATGGCGCCGATTTCGCCTGCGAGGCGCTGACCAAATATGTCGGCGGCCATTCCGACCTGCTGCTCGGCTCGATCACGGTCGCCGACATCGCCCTGCGGCAGAAGATGAAGGAGACCCTGCGCGGGCTCGGCGTCGGCGTCTCGCCGGACGAATGCGCCCTGGCGCTCCGCGGCATCGAGACCATGGGCATCCGCCTCGCCCATATGGGCCGCGTCTCGGAGGATTTCGCGCGCCGCCTGACCCGCTCGCCCGCGATCGAGCGGGTGCTGCATCCCGCCCTGCCCTCCTGCCCCGGCCATGAGTTCTGGGCCCGCGACATGAAGCGCTCGTCCGGCGTGTTCAGCGTCGTGCTCAGGCCCGGCTCCGAGGCCGATCTCGACGCCGCGCTGACGGCTTTGCGCGTCTTCGCCATCGGCGCCTCCTGGGGCGGCACGCGCAGCCTGATCGCGCCCATGGCGGTCAAGGAGGACCGCACCGTCGTGCCCTGGACGCATCCGGGCACGGTCCTGCGCATCAGCATCGGCCTCGAGGACCCCGACGACCTCTGGAACGACCTCGACGCGCTGCTCTTCGCGCTCGAGGACAAGGCGGCTGCCAAGGTCGCCTGAGACCCACCACGAGAGAAACGCGAGGACGCGGCGGCAACGCATCGCCGCGTCACGGGAGAGCTTTGCCTAAACCAACAAAAAGGGGACCACCATGAAACGCACCATGCTTTGGCTGGCCACGACATTGGCACTCGGTGCCGGCCTGCTGTCGCCGGCAGCCGCCGACACGATCGAGACGATCCGCAATCGCGGCAAGATCATTTGCGGCACCAGCCCCGGCGTCGCCGGCTTCTCGCTGCAGGATGCGGCCGGGCGCTGGCAGGGCTTCGATACCGATATCTGCCGGGCGCTCGCCGCCGTCGTCTTCAACGATCCCGAGAAGACGGCCTTCGTCCCGCTCACCTCGAAGGACCGCCTGATCGCGCTCCAGGCCGGCGAGATCGACGTTCTGCCCCGCACCACGACCTGGACCTTGTCGCGCAATGCCAGCCAGGGCGTGACCTTCACCGCCGTGAACTATTATGACGGCCAGGGCTTCATGGTGACGAAGAAGCTCGGCGTCACCGCCGCCGCCCAGCTCGGCGGCGCCTCGATCTGCGTCGCGCAGGGCACGACGAGCGAGCTCAACCTCGCCGACTATTTCCGCAAGCTCGGCCAGAAATACGAGCCCGCCGCCTTCGCCACCAGCGAGGAGGCGCTGCGCGCCTATGAGGCCGGCCGCTGCGACGCCTATACGACCGATGTCTCCGCGCTCTCCGCCAACATGCTGAAATTCGCCGCGCCGGACGACCATCTCGTCCTGCCCGAGATCATCTCCAAGGAGCCGCTCGGCCCCTGGGTGCGCACCGGCGACGAGCGCTGGTTCAACCTCGTGCGCTGGACTCTGTTCGCGCTGATCAACGCCGAGGAGCTCGGCGTGACCAAGGCAAATGTCCAGGAGATGACGAAATCGACCAATCCCGAGGTCAAGCGCTTCCTCGGGCTCGACGGCAAATTCGGCGAGGCGCTCGGCGTCAGCAATGACTGGGTCGTGCGGATCATCGCCGCGGTCGGCAATTACGGTGAATCCTTCGAGCGCCATCTCGGCAAGGCGTCGCGCATGCGCCTCGCCCGTGGCCCCAACGAGCTCTGGACCAAGGGCGGCCTGCAATACAGCCCGCCTTTCCGCTGATCGCCGGGCGGCCCGCGCTCCGGGAAGCGCGGGCCGTCGCCTCGCTTTTTGCCGAGGGATGCTTTGCCCCATCGCGAAATTTCGCCTATCGCATGCGCGTTCCCCGGAGACGCGGCATGAGCTTTGACGAGACCCTGAAGGCCTTCCCTTTCATCGCAATCCTGCGCGGCGTGAAGCCCGACGAGGTGCTCGCGCTGGCCGAGCCGCTGGTCGAGGCCGGCTTTCACATCATCGAGGTGCCGCTGAACTCGCCCGAGCCCTGGCGCAGCATCGAGCTTCTGGCGCGCGCTTTGCCCGACATCCTCATCGGCGCCGGCACCGTCCTGACCCCGCAGGCCGTCGCCTCGGTCCACGACGCTGGCGGCCGCCTGATCCTGATGCCCCATAGCGACGGCGCCGTGATCCGCGCCGCCAAGGAGGCGCGGCTGCTCTGCGTGCCGGGCGTCGCGACGCCGACGGAAGCCTTCGCCGCGCTCGGCAACGGCGCCGATGCGCTCAAGATGTTCCCGGCCGAGCAGATGCCGCCGGCCGTGGTCGGCGCCTGGCGCGCCGTCCTGCCGTCGGGCACCTTGCTTCTTCCCGTCGGCGGCATCACGCCCGACAAGGTCGAGCCCTATCGTGCGGCGGGCGCTGCCGCCTTCGGGCTCGGCTCGGCCCTCTACAAGCCGGGCATGACGCCGGAGCAGATCCGCGTGACGGCGCAGGCCTTCGCCGCGTCCTGGCGCCGCTAATCCGCAGGCCAGAAGCGGCAGGAGATGCCGTGGCCCGGCGCCACCTCGTGCCATTCCGCGGTGCCGGTCTGCGCATGGTTCTCGCCATGTCGGCAGATGCCGTCTCCGCCCTCGACGAAGTGCGGCTCCGGCGCGATGAGGCGCAGCCTCTCGCGCTGCAGCTTCGGATCGGGAACCGGGACCGCGTCGAGCAGCATGCGCGTATAGGGATGGGCCGGCGTGTCATAGACCTGCGCCGCGCTGCCCATCTCGACGATCCGCCCCTGGAACATCACCGCCACCTTGTGCGCGACCTCGCGAACGATGGCGAGGTCATGCGCGATGAACAGATAGGACAGGCCGAGCCTGTCCTGGAGCGAGCGCAGCAGGTCGACGATTTGCGCCTGCGTCCGCACGTCCAGCGCCGAGACCGGCTCGTCGCAAACGACGAAATCCGGATTGACCGCCAGGGCCCGCGCAATGACGACCCGCTGACGCTGGCCGCCGGAGAATTCATGCGGATAGCGCTGCGTCATTGCCGGATCGAGATTGACCAGCTCCAGCAGCTCCGCGACCCGCTCGCGCATCCGCGCCGGCGGCACCGAGCGATGCACCTGCAGGGGCTCGGTCAGGATCTGGCCGATGGTCATGCGCGGATGCAGGCTGGAATAAGGGTTCTGCAGCACGAACTGCATGTGCCGGCGCATGGCGCGCAGCCTGGACGAGGACATCGTGGTGAGGTCCTCGCCGAGCAGCCTGACCGAGCCGCGCTGCGCCTTCTGGAGCTGCAGGATGGCGCGGCCGGTTGTGGTCTTGCCCGAGCCGGACTGCCCGACGAGCCCGAGCGTCTCGCCGGGCGCGATATCGAAGGAGACGCGGTCCACCGCCTTCAGCGGCTCGCCGCCGCGGCGCGCCGGAAACTGCACCGAGAGGTCGCGCACCTGGAGCAGCGGCGCTTGCACAGCTTCGCTGGCCGGAACGGGCTCGGCGGAATTCATCGGCCGAGCCCTGCCCTGTCGAGGCGCGGCACGGCGTCGAGGAGCGCGCGCGTATAGTCGTGGCGCGGCGACGCGAAGACATCGTCGATCGCGCCCGCCTCGACGATCTCGCCGCGATACATCACGTTCACTCGGTCGACCATGCCGGCGACGACGCCGAAATCATGGGTGATCAGCATCAGCGCCATGCCGCGCTCGTCCTTCAGCCGCAGCAGGAGCCGCAGGATCTGCGCCTGCACCGTGACGTCGAGCGCGGTCGTCGGCTCGTCGGCGATCAGCAGGTCGGGGTCGCAGGAAATAGCGATCGCGATCAGCACGCGCTGGCGCATGCCGCCCGAGAACTGGTGCGGGTAATCGTCGGCCCGCCGGGCGGGATCGGGAATGCCGACGAGGCCGAGCAGCTCGACGCTGCGCGCCCGCGCCGCCCGTCGCGAAAGCCCGAGATGGCGACAGAGGATGTCGTCGATCTGCGCGCCGATCGTCATCACGGGATTGAGCGAGGTCATCGGATCCTGGAACACCATCGCGATCCGCCGGCCGCGCAGGTCGCGCATCGTCTTTTCGCTGAGGGACAGGATGTCCTGTCCTTGGAAGTCGATCCTGCCACCGAGCGAAATCGAGGCGCCCTCCGGCGCGAGCCGCATCAGCGCCTTGGCGGTGACGCTCTTGCCGCAGCCGGATTCGCCGACGAAGCCGACCGCCTCGTTGGCGCCGATGTCGAAGGAGATGCCCCTCACCGCCTGGATCGTCTCGCGCCGCGTCTCGACGCGCGCGGTGAGATCACGCACGCTGAGGATGGGTTTGGCGGCGCTCACCGCAGGTTCCCCACGTCGAGCACCTCGCGCAGCCCGTTCGCCAGCACGATGAAGGTCAGCGTCGCGAAGACGATCGCGGCGGCCGGCCCGATCACGGTCAGCGGGGCGAGCTCCATGAACTGCCGGGCCTCGGACAGCATGCCGCCCCAGTTCGGATCGGGCGGCGGCGGCCCGAGGCCGAGGAAGGACAGTGCCGTCACCGTGAAGATCGTCTGCGACAGCGTCAGGCTGGTCGCGACCACGATCGGCGAGATCACGATCGGCAAGACATGGCGCAGCACGAGCCTGATCTCGCTGACGCCGACGCTGCGCGCCGCCTCGACATGGTCCCATTGCTTGACGCTCAGCACCGGCGCGCGCACCACCCGCGCCATGGCCGGCGTATAGACGATCGCGATGGTCAGGATCAGGTTGGGAACGGTCGGCCCCAGGGCCGCGACCACGGCGATCGCCAGCAGCAGCACGGGAAAGGCGAAGACCACGTCGAGGATGCGCATGATGACCTCGTCGACGATGCCGCCGAGATAGCCGGAGAGCAGGCCGAGCACGAGCCCGGCGACGAGCGCGATCAGCACCGCCGACACGGTGATCAGCAGCGTCGTCCTGCCCCCGACGATCAGCCTGCTCAGCACGTCCCGGCCGATCGAGTCGGTGCCGAGCCAATGCCGGGCGCTGGCTCCGGCAAGCGAGTCCGGCGAGGTCACTGAGGGATCGAAGGGCGCGATCAGCGACGCAAAGATCGTGACGATCAGCATGGTGGCGAGCATCGCCAGCCCGAGCCCGAGCAGCACGCCGCCCTGGGTGATGCGCGGGCGGCGACCGCTCGCGGTCGCGCCGGCCGGCATCGCCACCTTCTCCTGCATCAGCTCACTCACATCTTCACCCTCGCGTCGGCGCGCGCATAGGCGATGTCGACGAGCGTGTTGACGAGGACGACGATCGCGGCGGCCACCAGCACGATCGCCTGGATCACCGGATAGTCGCGGCTGTTGATGGAATCGAAGAGATATTGCCCCATGCCGGGAATGGCGAAGATGGTCTCGACCAGGATGCTGCCGCCGAGCAGCGCGGCGATCTTGAGCCCGGCCGCGGTGATGACCGGCGTCAGGGCGTTCCGGACGAGATAGTCGCGCAGGATGGTGCGCGGGGCCAGGCCCTTCGCCCGCGCGACCATGACGAAATCCTGGTTGGAGACCTCGAGCACGGCCGCCCGCGTGTTCTCGGAAATCGTCACCGAAACGGCGAGCGCAAGCGAGATGGCGGGCAGGAGCAGGCTGCCGAGATTGGCGAGGGGGTTCTCGAGAAACGGCGTGTAGCCGAAGATCGAGATCTGCGGGAAATAGAGCCCGGCCAGCAGGACGATCAGGGTCGCGATCACATAATTCGGGACCGCCAGCATCACCCCGTTATAGAGCCGCACGCACCAGTCGGTGACGCCGCGCAGGCGCGCCGAGGCGAGCCCGGTCACGGTCCCCATCACCATGGCGATGACGGCCGCGATCGCGGTCAGCTGGAAGGTGACGATCAGCCGGTCGAGCAGTTCCCCCAGCACCGGCTGGCGCGTCACGAAGGAGGTGCCGAGATCGCCCCTGAGCGCATTGCCGAGCCAGGACAGATATTGTGCTAGAAGCGGCCGATCGAGCCCGAGATCGCGCCTGATCGCCTCCAGCACCTCGGGCGCGACGCTTTGCGAACCCGCGGCCGCGATCGCGAAATCCCCCGGCAGCGCGCGCATCAGCATGAAGGCCACGAAGGACACGCCGAGCAGGATCACCAGCATCCAGGCAAGGCGGCCGAGGATGAAGCGCCGCATCACGCGGCCGATGTCAGGCGCAAGCGACGCATGAGCCTATTTCTTCAGCCAGGTCGTGCGGACGAAGGAGCGGATATTCGCCGCCAGCGGGACATAGTCCTTGACGTAGTTCCACCAGATCTCCCAGCGCAGGGGATATTGGTAGACCTGGATGACATAGGCGTTCTCGGCGATGCGCCGCTGGATATCCATGTTCGTGGCGGCGCGCTTGCCGAGGTCGAGCTCGGCGCGTGCCTCGAGGATCATCTTGTCCAGTTCGGCGTCCTTGGAGCCCATCGCCTTGCCGAAGCCGCTGTCGGACTTGAGATACTGGAAGATGGCGTCGGCATCCGGCGTCCATGACAGCGCGACGGAGAGCAGCGTCGGCCAGTTGCCGGTGGCCCACATGTTGAGCAGCGGCGCGGTCTCGGTCGGCGCCAGCTTCACCGTGATGCCGGCCGCCTGCCATTGCTGCTGCAGGATCTGGGCACAGGCCACGTCGAGCGGGTTGGCCGCGACGACAATGAAATTGCCGAGATCGATGCCATCCGGATAACCGGCCTCGGCCAGCAGCTTCTTCGCGGCGGCGGGGTCGTGCTTGTAATAGGGCAGCTCGCCCGCCCCGTCATAGCCGCCGACCTGGCTTTCGGGGATCATCGCGCCGACCTTGCCCGACCCGCCGAGCACCGTGTCGAGGCAGGCCTTCCTGTCGGTGGCGAGGCTGAGCGCGCGGCGCACACGGACATCGTCCAGCGGCTTCGCCTTCATGTTCAGCCAGATCGGAAAGGTCCGCGAGGTCTGGCCGGGCGCCGAGACCAGATTGGGCGAGGTCCGCGCCATGGCGCCGGCGACCTTCGGGTCCTTCAGCCATGTCATGTCGATCGCCCGCGAGCGCAGCGCGGAGGAGAGCGTCGCCTGATCCTTGTAGAACTTGAAGACGACCTTGGAGAGATGCGGCTGGCCCTTCTCGTAATAGTTCGCGTTGGCCGTCAGCGAGAATTGCTGGTTGGGCTGATAGGATTCGAAGACGAAGGGGCCGGTGCCGACCGGCTTCGTGTTCAGCTCGCCGACGCCTTTTGGCACGATCGCGCCGTTGGGATTGCTGGCGAGGTTGCTGAGGAACGCCGCGTCGGTCGCGTTGAGCGAGAACCGGACCGTGAGCGGATCGACCACCGTGACCGACTCGACGCTGGAATAGAGCGCCTTCAGGCGGCTGCCGGTCGCCGGATCGAGGATGCGGTCGAAGGTGTATTTGACGTCCTCGGCGCTGAAATCCTGGCCATTATGGAATTTCACGCCCTGGCGAAGCTTGAAGACATAGGTCTTGGGGTCGGGCTGCTCGTAGCCGAGCGCGAGGTCGGGCTCGACCTTCATCTCGGCGCTCCAGCGCAGCAGGCCGGTATAGATCAGGCTGGTGAAATCGAAGGAGGAGAAGGCGTTGACCGTGGTCGGGTCGAGGCCGATCGGGTCGGCATCGGCGCCGATATTGAGGGTCCCGCCTGCCGCCGGCGTCTCGGCTGCGAGTGCGTGCTGGCTCAGCAGGGCCGGCCCCAGCAGCATCGTCCCGCTGGTGAGGGCCAGCCGAAGCAGGTTGCGCCGCGACAGGGCGCAGGCGTCATCGACGACGACCGACAAGTCCGGTGATGACGGTGTCTTCACGAGATGTCATCCTTCCCAAAATGGCAGCCGCCGATTGCCCTGTTCCGTCGGGACAGGCTGGCGTCGACGGCGGCCTCATGGCTTCGCGCAGCGCAAAGCCGTCATTCGGCGATCCGGCCCGTTCTCATCCGCGCATGGCGGATGGTGGCCTTCCCTCTGACGATGAAGGCTATTGACCGCCAAAATTCGCGTCAAGGATTCGGCGTTTCACATGGAGAAACGCTCGACCCTGCTTCGCGCGCACTGGCGAAAGGCCGCCTTGCAGAAAACGCTCTGGCGGTAGTGCGAACCGGCGGGCTTCATGGCGTGGCAGAATCGGCGGATTGGCCGCCGCGTGACCGAAAGGCTCCATCTTGGCGTTTCTCAAGGAGGCGGAACCCGAGCGCGGAGCGGCCCTTCCCGTCCTGCCCGGCGTCTCGCGCATCGTCGCCGACAATCCCAGCCTGATGACCTATCACGGCACCAACACCTATCTGATCGAGGGCGATGGCGGCTTCGTCGTCCTGGATCCCGGGCCCGACGATGCCGGGCATCTCGAGGATATCCTGCGCGCGACCGGCGGTGCGGTCTCGGCGATCCTGCTCAGCCACACCCATTCCGATCATCTCGGCGCGACCGCGGGGCTGAAGGCCCGCACCGGCGCGAAGACCTATGCCTTCCATCTGAGCGCCGACGACGCCTTCACCCCGGACGTACTGCTCCGGGACGGCGACAGCGCGGTCGGGATGACCGCGCTCCACACGCCAGGCCATGCCAGCGACCATCTCTGCTTCGCCTTTCGCGACGGCATCCTGTTCAGCGCCGACCATGTCATGTCCTGGTCGAGCAGCATCGTCTCGCCGCCCGGTGGCGACATGGCAGATTATTTCCGCAGCCTTCAATTGGTGATGGAGCGCGGCGACCGGCTCTACCTACCGGGGCATGGCCCGCCGCTGCCCGATCCCATTCCCTATGTCGGCGAGCTGCTGGATTACCGCCTCAAGCGCGAGAACGAGATCGCCGCCGCCCTGGCGGATGGCCCCAGCGGCACCTGGCCTCTCGTCGATCGCCTCTATTCGAAGACCGACCCCTGGCTCCGCCGCGCGGCGGAGCGCAACGTGCTCGCCCACCTGCTCAAGCTGCAGGCCGAAGGCCGCGCCAGGGTCACGGGAGAAACCTGGTCGGCGACGTGAGCCACGGCGGCGCTAGGCGCCGCTCGTGGCCGCCCGGGCGATCTCGACCTTTTGCGGCACCAGGCCGTCGCCCTTTTCCATGTCCTGGAAGACGCGGCAGGCCGCCTCGAAGACGGGCATGCCGCAGGGCAAGGCGGCCATGAACGCGGCTTCACGCACCTCGTCCCAGGTCGCGCCGGCCTTCATCGCGCGCGCCGCGCTCCACTCGATGCCTTCGCGGTCGTTCTTGGCGGCGGTGGTGACCCCGACCATGACCAGGAAGCGGGTCTTCAGGTCGAGGGCGCGGCCCTCTTCCGGCCCGAAGATGACGAAGGATGCAAGGTCGCCATAACGACGGACGAATTCGGGATTGAGGTCGGCAAGAACCTCGTGCAGCGGCAGGGTGTAGCCGCGCACGCTGCGGATCTTGTCGAGTTCCTTTTGGCCTTCGGGGGTCATGGCGTGGGCTCCTGTGATCGAGGGGGTCGGGGTGTTCAGATTTCGCGGGCGACGCGTTCGCCCTCGCGTATCGCGTCGCTGACACGGCGTGGCGCCATGCAGTCGCCGATCATGCGCAGCTCCGGCACGAGGCCTTCGGCGCGCAGCGCCGTGAACAGGGCGTCATTGGCCTGCGAGCCGAGCACGAGCACGACCGCATCGGCCGGATGCTCGTGCTCTTCCTGGGTGAAGACGTCGCGCTCGGTCACGCTCGCCGCGCCGATCGAGGTGATCTCGCGGTCGCAGCGGAAGCTCACGCCCATGCGGCGCAGCCGGCCATAGACCTTGCCCCAGTCGCGGCTCGCCGCGAGGCCGGGCGCGGCCTGGCCAAGCGGCGTCACGAAAGCGACCTCGTGGCCGAGCCCGGCCAGGACATCGGCGACGACCACGCCCTGCCGCCCGCCGAGAGCGTCATAGACCACGACAGTCTTGCCGATCGGCGGCGGCGTATCCTGACCGAGCACCTCGGCCAGCGTCAGGACATGGAGTTGATCGGCGCCTGGCAATGTCTCGCCGGCCCAGCGCGCGGGCTTGAGTTGCGTCCAGCCATGCCGAAGCGGCGTCGAGCCCGTCGCGAGAACGGCCGTGTCGAACCCGCGCAGGTCGGCGGCCTCGACGCGCGTCTTGAGCCTGATCGCCGTTCCGGCAGCGTCGAGCTCGCGCGTCAGGTGGTCGAGGATGCCGCGCAGCTCGCGGCGGATCTCGGCGCGCGTGAACCAGGCCACCTGCCCGCCGAGCTGTTCCCTGGCTTCGAACAGGGTGACGTCGTGGCCGCGCCGCGACAATGTCGCCGCCGCCCGCATGCCGCCCGGACCGCCGCCGACCACGGCGACGCGCTTGCGCTCCGGCGCCGGCTTCAGCGTGCCCTCGCCGATCTCGCGCTCGGCCCCCGCGGCTGGGTTGTGGATGCAGGCGATGGGAGCCTGGGCGAAGATCGATTCCATGCACCAGTTCGCGCCGACGCAGGGGCGGACCTCGCGCTCGCGGCCCTCCTGCGCCTTGGCGGCCCAGGTCGGATCGGCGATCAGCGCGCGCGACAGGCCGATGAAATCGCAGGCGCCCTCGGCCAGGAACGCCTCGCCCTCGGCCGGCGTGACGATGCGCCCGACACCGACGACGGGCAGCCCGATCGCCTGCTTGACGATCCGCGTCGCCGGCAGCTGGAAGCCGTGCTCCTCCGGCGAGGTCGGATAGATCAGCATCCGGTTGAGATAGGTGCCGTGGCTGCAGGAGACGTAGTCGAGCTTGCCGGTCGCCTCGAGATGCCGGGCGATCTCGGCCCATTCATGAGGGCCCAGGCCGCCCTCCATGCGGTCGTCGGAATTGATCCGGATGCCGACGATCAGCTCCGGCCCGGTCTCGGCGCGCGTCGCGTCGATGATCTCCATGACGATGCGCAGCCGGTTCTCCAGGCTGCCGCCATAGGCATCCTCGCGGTGGTTCGTCGCCGGCGAGAGGAATTGGCCGAGCAGGTAGCCATGCGCCGTGCCATGGATTTCGACGCCGTCGAGGCCGCCCTCGCGGGCATAGCGCGCCGACAACCTGTAGCCCTCGACGAGCTCGGCGATCTCGTCCTGCGTCATCACATGCGGCATCTCGCGATAGACCGCGCAGGGGATCGCCGATGGGGCCCAGACCGGCAGGCCGTTGGCAACGGAATTAGTCTGGCGGCCGCGATGCCAGGGCTGCGCCAGGATCTTCACGCCATGGGCGTGCACGGCGTCCGCGATCTTGCGGTATTGCGCCACCATGCGCGGGTCGAAGGCGAAGGCCTTGCCCTTGTAGGGCTGTGTCGTCGGATGCGCGGCCATCGCCTCCATGGTGATGACGCCGACGCCGCCCTTCGCGCGCTCGACGTAATAGGCGATGTGCTCGTCGGTGAAGAGGTGGTCCTTGACCAGCAGCGTCGCGTGGGCGGTCATCCAGATCCGGTTCTTCGCCACCTGGCGCCCGAGCCGGCACGGTTCGAAGAGATGCTTGAACGCGGTCACGATGCAGTCCTCCCGGTGAAGGCGCCGATCTGATTGGTCGCGTCGCGGACGCGCACGCAGGCTGCGAGCTGGCCGCTCGGCGTCGGCAGGAGATCCGGCGGGCGGGCGCGGCAATCCTCGCGCACCAGCGGGCAGCGCGAGACGAACGGGCAGCCGGGCGGCATGTCGATGGGGCTCGGAATCTCGCCCGCGAGCATGATGCGCCTGCGCTGCTCGCGTGGATCGGAGGAGAGATGGGCCGAGAGCAGCGCCTGCGTGTAGGGGTGCTGGGGCGTCGCGAAGATGTCGCCGCTGGCGCCGACCTCGGCGACGCGGCCGAGATAAAGCACCAGCACGCGGTCGCTGATCAGCCGGACGGTGCCGAGATCATGGCTGATGAAGATCATGGCGAGGCCGAGCTCGCGCTTCAGCTCCAACAGCAATTCGAGGATGCCGGCGCGTACCGACAGGTCGAGCGAGCTCGTTGGCTCGTCGAGCACGAGCAGGCGCGGGCCGCTCGCCAGGGCGCGGGCGATGCAGACCCGCTGGAGCTGCCCGCCGGAAAGATCGGCCGGCAGCCGTCCGAGCAGGGCGTCCGACAGGCGCACGCGCTGCGCCAGCTCGCTGACGCGGCGGCGGCGCGCCGCGGCATCGAGATCGGTATGGAGCTTCAACGGCTCCTCGATCAGGTAGCCGACGCTGAGCCTGGGATTGAGCGAGGCCCACGGGTCTTGAAAGACCATCTGCAGGTCGGAGCGCAGCTTGCGCATGTCGTGCGGCGGGAGCCGGCTGAGATCGCGGCCCTCGAACAGGATGCGGCCCTCCGACACCTCGACGAGCCGCGTCACCAGCCGCCCGAGCGTCGATTTGCCCGACCCGCTTTCGCCGACGATGCCGAGGATTTCGCCGGGCTCGACCGACAGGCTGACCGTATTGACGGCCCGCACGGCCTGCGCGCCATGGCCGAAGCGCTTCGAGACGGCATCGACGGTGAGAAGCTCAGCCATGGACAGCCACCCGCACGACATGGTGGCAATGCACATCGCGCGCAGGGCCCAGCGCTATGCGCGGCGGCGGCTCTTCGCAGGACGCATCCGCGAAGGCGCAGCGCTGCTTGTAGACGCAGCCCGGCGGCAGGGCGAACAGGTCCGGCGGCGCGCCGGCCGGCGGGGCGCGATGGCCCTGCGCGATGCGCTCCGGCGTCGCGGCGATCAGCGCGCGCGTATAGGGGTGGGCCGGCGACACCAGGACGTCGCCGACCGGGCCGCTCTCGACGATCGTGCCGGCGAACATCACCGCGACCCGGTCGCAATATTGCGCGACGACGCCGAGATCATGGGTGATCACCAGGAGCCCCATGCCCTTGTCCTGAACCAGGCGGCGCAGCAGGTCGAGGATCTGGGTCTGGACCGTCACGTCGAGGCCGGTCGTCGGCTCGTCGGCGATCAGCAGCAGCGGGTCGTTGGCGAGCGCCATCGCGATCAGCACGCGCTGCGCCATGCCGCCGGAGAGCTCGTGCGGCCAGGCCCTCGCGCGCCGCTCGGGATCGGGGATGCCGACCGAGTCGAGCAGCGCGACCGCCCGCCGCCGCGCCGCCGCCTTGTCGATGCGGCCATGGGCGCGCTGGACGCGGGCGATCTGGTCGCCGATGCGGCAGAGCGGATCGAGCGAGGTCTTGGGGCTCTGCACGACGAGCGCCATCGCCGCGCCGCGCAAGCTGTTGAGCTGGTCGTCACTGAGCGCGGCCAAATCCTGCCCATTGAGCATGATCTGGCCGCCGAGCCGCCGGGCCGGCGCCCGCAGCAGGCCCATGATCGCCTGGGCGGTCAGCGACTTGCCGGCGCCGGTCTCGCCGACGAGCCCGAGGATCTCGCCGCGCGCGAGGGCGAAGGTGACGCCGTTCAGCGCCCGCGCCTCACGGCTGCGGCCGAGCGCGTCCTCGTCGACGAAGCGGACATCGAGATCGGCGACGCTGAGCAGGCTCATGACGCCTTGCCCTTCCGGCGCGGGTCGAGCCAGTCCTGCACCGCATCGCCCGACATGTTGAAGCCGAGCACCAGGAGCACTAGCGCGACGCCGGGAAAGAGAGCGACCCACCAATCGCCCGTCACCATCTGCTCGGCGCCCTGGCGGATCATGGCGCCCCATTCCGGCGTCGGCGGCTGCACGCCGACACCGACGAAGGCGAGCGTCGCGCTGACCCGGATCGCCCAGGCGAGGCGCACCGCGCTCTGGGCCAGCGCGCCCTTGATCGCGTTGGGCAGGATATGGATGAACAGGATGCGCCGCATCGGGTTGCCGGCCGCGACCGCCGCCTCGACGAAGCCGCTCGAGCGCAGCGTCAGCACCTCGGCCCGCACCACGCGCACGAAGATCGGCGCATCGACCAGCCCGATCACGAAGACGATCTTGGCCAGCGAGTTGCCGGTCGCCGCAACGATGGCGAGCGCCAGGATGATCGAGGGGAAGATGCGCAGCGCGTCGGTCGTGCGCAGGATCGCCTCGTCCAGGATGCCGCCGCGATAGCCGGCGACGAGTCCGAGCGGCACACCGATGCCGATCGCGATCAGCACGGCGGGGACCGCGATGCCGAAGGCGAGCCGGCTGCCATGGACGATGCGGCTGAACACGTCCATGCCGGCGCTGTCGGTGCCGAGCCAGAACTGCCAGGACGGCGGCTTCAGCACCTCGTAGGGATTGGCCTGGAGCGGGTCGTGCGGGGCGATCAGCGGCGCGAAGATCGCGAGCAGGGCGAAGAACAGCACCAGCCCGGCGCCGATGGCGGCCGTCGGCGAGCGCCGCGCCAGAGCCCGCAGCCTGAGGCCGAGGGAGGCAACGCGGCCGGGCTCGATCGTCTGGGCGGAAATCTCGCTCATGCCGTCTGCGCCCGCGGTTCGAGCATCAGCACCAGCACGTCGACGATCAGGAAGATCACCAGCGAGAACAGCGTGACATAGAGCACATAGCCCTGGACGGCGGTGAAATCGCCCTGGATGATCGCCGAGAGGCCGTATTGCCCGGCCCCGCCCCAGGCGAAGACCAGCTCGATCAGCGAGGAGGTGCCGACAAGGCCGGCGAGCTCGGTGCCGATGAAGGTCACCAGCGGAACCATGCTGTTGCGCAGGGTGATGCGCTTCATCATCGCCGGCGGCAGGCCCGAGGCTTTCGCATAGCGCACGAAATCGCTGCTCAGGACGTCGAGTGCGATCGCACGCGTCTGCTTGATGATCGGCGCGGCCGAGACGATCGCGAGGCAGAGCACGGGCAGCACGAGCTGCGTCAGCGCCGACCAGAATGCCTCGCTATCGGCCGCGAGCAGCGCGTCGATCACGTAGCTGCCGGTCACGACCGGTGGCGGGACCACCATCATGCTGATCCGCCCCATTGGTGCCGGAGCCCAGCCGAGCAGGTAGAAGAACAGGAAGATCGCGATCAGCCCGAGCCAGTAGGTCGGGATCGAGAAGCCGAGCAGCGAGAGGAAGCGGCTGACATGGTCGAAGCGGCCATTGGCATGCGTCGCGGCATGAAGCCCGGCCGGGATGCCGACGAGCGCGCCGAGCCCGACCCCGAGCAGCAGCAGCTCCAGCGTCGCCGGGATGCGGCTGAGCAGGTCGCCGAGCACCGGCCGGCTGTTCAGCCAGGACGTGCCGAGATCGAGGCTCAGCACCTTTCCGGCATAGATCACGAATTGCACGGGCAGCGGCTTGTCGAGGCCGAGCTCGGTCCTGATCTCGTCGAGCTGCTGGGCGCTCGCCGTCGGCCCGCCGAGCAAGGCGACGGGCTCCTGCCCGCTGAGCCGGACCAGCACGAAGGCGAACAGCATCACCCCGAACAGGATCGGCACCATCACCAGCAGGCGGCGCAGGACGAAAAGCGCAACCGTCATCGGCATCGCGGACGCGGCCCTCAGCTTTTTTCGACGCGCAGGTCGACCCAGCGCTCGTGCAGGTCGGGCTGCCAGACCCAGCCGCGGATATTGGGCGCCATCGCCTCGAAGGAGCCGGGATAGAGCGTCATCAGCCAGGTCGCGTCGGTGGTGTGGATGCGCTGTGCTTGCCTGATCATTTCGATGCGCTTGTCCGGATCGGTTTCGATGCGAGCCTTGTCGACGAGCGCATCGAATTCCGGGTTCTTGTAGTCGTTGCGGTTGGAGGCGCCCTGCGAATGGGCGTTGAGATAGAGCGCATAGACGCCGTCCAGCACGATCGGGTTGTCGAGGAAGGTGAAGAAGGGCAGGTCGCGCCGGTTCGGCGCCGTCCTGGCGCGCATGTCGGCATCGGTGATCTGCTTCAGCTCCAGCGTCACGCCGACCTTCTGGAACTGGCTGCGCAGCTGGATCGCCAGTGGCTCCTCCCACCAGAAGATCTGCGAATACTCGACCGGGATCGTCAGACCGCTGGCATGGCCTGCCTCGGCCAGCAGCGCCTTCGCCTTGTCGAGGTCGGTCCCGTACACCCAGGCGCTGCCGTCATGGCCTTCGATGGCCGGCGGCACGATCGATTTCGCCTGCGTGCCGAGTCCCTCGAAGACCGACTGGTTGAGCGCCTCGTAATCGGTGGCGTAGAGCAGGGCCTGGCGCAGCTTGCGGTCCTTGAACGGCCCGAGATTCATGTTCATGCGCACGGAAGCGTGGCCGGTGCCCTCCTCGCCCTCGACGCGCACCCGCTTGTCGCGCTGCAGCTCGACGATCTGGCGCTGAGTCAGCTCTTCGGTCCAGTGCGCCTGGCCGGCGCGCATCAGGGCGAGCCGGTTCGCGGCGGACGGCACCTCGCGATAGATCACGCGCTCGAAGAACGGCTTTCCAGCGAAATAGTTCGGGTTCGCCACGAACACGGCGTCGGAGCCCGGTCGCAGCTGCTGCAGGTGATAGGGGCCGAAGCCGGCGGTGTTCTGATCCAGCCATTTCAGGGCCCAGGGGTCCTCAGCCGTGGCATGCTGCTTGGCGACCTTCGAATCGTAGAGGCTCGGCGTGTAGAGCGTCAGCGCGCGCAGGAAGAGCAGGCTCGGATCGCTGAGCGTGAACTTGACCTCGTGGCTCGAGACCGCCTCGACCTTGGTCACCGAGGAGACGCGCGCGATGAAGGCTCCAGTGCGGTTCTGGGCGAGCGACTTGTTCCAGCCCCAGACCACGTCCTCCGCCGTCAGCTCGTTGCCGAAGAAGCTCTTCACGCCCTGGCGCAGCTTGAAGACATAGCTCTTGCCGTCCGGCGAGACGGTCCAGCTCTCCGCCAGATGCGGCTCGACCTTGGCGCCGATGATGCGGACGCGGCCGTCGCTGCCGGGCGCGCGGGCATAGCGCGTCAGGCCCTCATAGACCTGGACGACGACATTCTGCGTGTTGGGCTTCAGCGCATCGCCGTCGAGGCCGCCGGGCGTGCGCGTCGCGGCGACGACGAGCGTCGTGGCCGATTGGGCGGAGGCTGGGCGCAGGATGGCCGGCGAGGCGATCGCGGCGCCGGAGAGCTTGGCGAAGGAACGGCGTGTCAGCATCGGGGTAACTCCCATCGAAGGAGAGGTTCGGGCGGCTGGCGGCGTCGGGCTTAGAGCCTCTTCTCCAGAGGCACGCGAAAATCGGGCCGGATCTCGTCCATCAGATTGACCACGTCATAGCCGTGGCGGATCGCCTCGCCGCCGGGCTGCGCCATCTCGATCTCCCAGCGCCGGCCGAAGCCGATCGTCTTGTCGAGCGCCACGATCGTGCCGCCGAAGACACAGAAATCGCGCTCCGGCAGGTCGATGACGCGCTCCTTCAGCACCGCCAGCATCGCCTCGGGCGAGAGAAAGGCCTCGGTCAGGCATTCCTGATAGAGCCGGCCGTCGACCCAGGAGCGCATGCTGAATCCGTCCCAGCGGTCCTTGACGTCCGACCAGCGCCAGAGCCGCGGCGCCAGCACATTGGCGCAGGCCTGCTTGCTCCAGACGATGCTGGTCCGCTCGAGCGCCCGGTCGGTATGGTCGCTGCCGACACCGACATAGATGTCGTCGGTCACGACGATGACGATCTCGACCTCGCCTGACGTCTCCTCGCCTTGCACCGTGATGGAGGAGGCAGTGGTGACGATCTCGGCGCCGAGCGGGTAGATCCGCGGGGCCGGGATGTCGAAGGCGATCGCGATGCCGATCTGCTTGACCTCCTCCTGATGCGCCAGGGCCGTCTCTGCCTTGCGCGTCGCGGAGCCGAGATTGTAGCAGCGCTTCAGCGCGAGCTGCGCCCGGCGCACCCGCCCCGCCTCCACCAGATCGACCGCCAGCTCCGTCATTCCGTCCTCCCCAATTCCGGTTGCCGGCTGAAGCGCGCGGCTAGTCCATCCTGATCCCGCCATTCACCGGCATGACGACGCCGGTGAGATAGGAGGCCGCCGGCGACAGCAGGAACGTGATCGCCGCGGCGACCTCCTCGGCCGTGCCATGGCGCTGCAGCGGAACCGTCCTGTCATAGGCCGCCTTGCGCTCGGCCGGGTGGCCCGCCGTCATTGGCGTGACGATCGCACCCGGCGAAACGCAGTTGACGGTGATGCCCCGCGGCGCGAGTTCCTGCGCCATCGATTTGGTCAGCGCCTCGACGCCGGCCTTGGAGGCGGCATAGGCCGCGCCGGTGATGACGCCACCGGTGCGGGCCGCGAGCGAGCTCATGGTGACGATGCGCCCGCCATCGACCAGCCATTCGCGCGCAGCCCTGCAGCACAGGAAGGTGCCGGTCAGGTTGATGCCCAGCACCTCGTGCCAGCGTGCCAGCGTGAGCCCCGCGAGCTTGCCGGTATCGACGACGCCGGACGCGACGACGAGCCCGGTCAGAGCCGGAGCCATGCCTCTCGCCTTGGCGAATGCCGCCGCGACGTTGGCCTCGTCGGAGATGTCGACCTTCAGGGCGGTCGCGCCGGTCTCGGCTGCCACGGCCCGCAGGCCGGCCTCGTCCCGGTCCATCACGATCACCTCGGCGGCCGGACGCAACGCGCTCGTCACGGCGCGCCCGATCCCGCCGGCACCGCCGACAATGCAATAGACCGGCCTCATGCCGGGAGCCTGCGGAGCGGAAGGGGGTGGCGCGTCGCGTTCATCTGTCCTATTAATGAGACAGGTTTCGCCGCCTTGCAAGCCCGATCTGCAACAGGCAATACAGCCCGGCCGACGCGGGTGGCCGGAGAATCTCGGAGGGAGCCGTGCAGCGCCCCGTCTGCAGCTATGGAACCGCTTATTCTCAACGCCTCAGGGCAGGATTCATGCGCGCGGCCACCAAAGGGCTCGAGGGCGATGGCCAATAGAAGCCGGACGGGCCTGCCCCCGCAGATGCAGCTCTCGCCGATGACGCCGCTCTATCACCGCGTCTACACGACCTTGCGCCAACAGCTCGTCGATGGCCTGTTCGAAGCCGGCCAGCCGCTGCCCAGCGAGCCGAAGCTCGCCAGGTTCCATTCGGTCGGGCGCGTCACCTTGCGCCGCGCGCTGCAGCAGCTCGAGGCGGAGGGGCTGATCCTGCGCCGCCCGGGCGCCGGCACCTTTCCGGCCCGGCCGAAGGCCAGGCGCAAGCGCCACGAGAACCTGCATGGCTGGCTCGGCCCCGTCGTCGCCGTCGCCGACGGCACGAGCGTCAAGGACCTGACCTTCGAGACGGTCCAGGCTCCGCCGGAGGCCGCCGAGGCGCTGGAGCTCAAGCCGGGCGAGAAGCTCCTGCGCATCCAGCGCATGCGGCTCAAGCACGGCGAGCCGGTGATCTTCGCGACGATCTACATCCCGCCGGAGCATGCCGGCCTGTTCAGCCGCGAGACGATGGACCAGCGCACGACCACAGAAGTGCTCGAGCAATCGGGGGTGCCGCTGACGATCGTCGACCAGTCGCTCTCGGCGCGCACCTGCGACGGGCCGGTGGCCGAGGCGCTCGGGCTCTCGATCGGCACCGCCTTGATCTTCGTGAAGCGAACCTTGCGCGACGACCAGGGCAGACCGGTCGAATATTTCGAATCCTATTACCGGCCGGACCGCTACGAGTATCGCCAGCGCCTGTCGCGCACCGGCAAGGGCGCCTCGGCGGGGGATGGCTGGTCGAGCTTCGACGCCGAGAGCCAGGACTGACCCTCAGGACGGGGCGCGGGCAACGGCGCCTCGATCGGCGCCGGCGGATCACCCTGAAGCGGTTTCCCTATGCGGCCTCGAAAGCGGCCCTGAGGGCGATCACGCAGGGCGGCTCACACCAGCGAACTAAACGGATTTGGTCCGGACCTCAGAATCCTGGATCGCCGCGATGTGACGCGTCAGCCGTGCGACCTCGCGGTCGGCGGCGAGGAACTCGCGTGTATCGCCCATGGCGCCGGGTCCCGGACCAAGCGCGTGCCGCGCACGCAGCACGGCCGCACCCAATTCCGCATAGAGGATGCGCAAATTCTCCACGCCCTTGGGATTCGACTCGCTCATGCTGTGCAAATGCCATGGGAACTGTCGCACTGCACCGTCATAAGACACAGTCTCGGCAAACCCGCTGTGGGTTGGCCGCTCTCCGGACATTGATTTGCCGGCTTCATAATATACGCTCCGACGGCACTGGAGAGTTGATGATTCGATGAAGAAGGCGAAGCCGCTATCGGGCAAGCCGCGGGCGCAGATCGCGGCGCTGCCGCTGCGTCGTTCGCCGTCCGGAGAGCCAGAGGTCCTTCTCGTCACGACGCGCACCACCGGTCGGTGGATCGTCCCGAAAGGCTGGCGCATCAAGGGCAAGAAGGGTCACGAGGCGGCCGCGATCGAAGCCCGCGAGGAGGCGGGCGTCGTCGGCAAGGTCCACAGGAAACCCGTGGGGCGCTATCTCTACTGGAAGCGGATGGCGGATCATTTCACCCTGTGCAAGGTGACGGTCTATCTTCTCGACGTCGAGGAGCGCCTCGATCTCTGGGCGGAGCACGACCAGCGCAAGTCGCATTGGTTCAGCCTCGCCGACGCCGCGGAGCTCGTCGAGGAACCGGGGCTGAAGAACCTGCTGCGCTCGCTGAAACTTTCCTAGCGCCGCAATTCAGCGCCCCGTCAGGAACGCGGCCGACAGGGCATAGGCGATCGCCGAGATGAGGCCGGCCATCGGCATTGTCACGATCCACGCGAAGACGATGCCGCGCGCCACGCCCCAGCGCACCGCGGTCACTCGCCGGGCGGCGCCGACGCCGATGATCGCGCCGGTGATCGTATGCGTCGTCGAGACCGGGATGCCGAGATAGGTCGCCATGAACAGCGTGATGGCGCCGCCCGTCTCGGCACAGAACCCCTGCTGCGGCGACAGGCGGGTGATCTTCGAGCCCATCGTGTGGACGATGCGCCAGCCGCCACAAAGCGTCCCGAGCGCCATCGCCGCCTGGCACGAGATCACCACCCAGAACGGCACGGAGAAGGTGTCGCCCAGCGCGCCATGCGAGAACAGCAGCACGGCGATGATGCCCATCGTCTTCTGCGCGTCGTTGGCGCCGTGGCCGAGCGAGTAGAGCGAGGCCGAGACGAACTGGAGGCTCCGGAAGGTGCTGTCGACCTTCATCGGGGCGGCACGCAGGAAGGTCCAGGAGACGATCAGCACGAGCAGCAGCGCCAGCGCGAAGCCGATCGCCGGCGACATGAAGATCGCCACGAAGGTCTTTCCGAGCCCCCACCAGACGATCGACGAGAACCCGGCCTTGCTGAGGCCGGCCCCGACCAACCCGCCGATCAGCGCATGCGACGAGCTCGACGGGATGCCGGCGATCCAGGTCACGACGTTCCAGACGATCGCGCCGGTCAGCGCGCCGAAGATGACGCGGTCATCGACGATCGCGGCCTGGACGATGCCGGACCCCACCGTCTGGGCGACATGCAGGCCGAAGAACAGGAAGGCGATGAAGTTGAAGAAGGCCGCCCAGAACACCGCCCATTGCGGCGCCAGGACCCGGGTCGAGACGATGGTGGCGATGGAATTGGCGGCGTCGTGCAGGCCGTTCAGGAAGTCGAACAGCAATGCGACGGCGATCAGGAAGATCAGGGCGGGGGCGACGCTGGCCAGATCCACGGGAGGCGCCGCTCAGAGATGTTCGAGGACGATGCGGCTGACGCGCTTGGCGACGTCCTCGAAACGATCGACCACCTTCTCGAGATGATCGTAGATCTCGGCGCCGATGATGAAGGCCATCGCGTCAGAGCCCTGCTGCGCCTTGTAGAGCGCCTTCAGGCCCTGGTCGTGCAATTCGTCCGACCGTTCCTCGATCGCGCCGATCTCCTTGGCGAGAGCGCCGATCGAGACCGCGTGCTTCTTGATGTCCCGAAGCATCGGCAGCAGCACGGCGACACGCTCGGATGCCTGGACGATCACCGCGCCCAGCTCCGTCATATGCGGCGCGAAGCTCTCGACCTCGAACAGCGTGATCGTCTTGACGGTCTTCTGCATCTGGTCGATCGCATCGTCCATCGAGCCGATCAGCTCCTCGATGTCGCCGCGGTCGAACGGGGTGATGAAGGTGCGCCCGACTTCCAGCATCACCTGGCCGGCGATCGCGTCGGCGCGGTTCTCCTGGTCGATCACCTCGGCGCAGCCCTCCCGCAGAGGCAGCGTGCCGGCGAGCAGGCCATTGAGGGCGGCCGCGCCGGCGACCAGCGTGACGGCGTGGCTCTCGAACAGGTCGAAGAACTTCGCTTCCTTCGGAAGCAGCTTCTGAAACCAGCCGAGCATCGCAGCGTCGCTTTCGTCATCGAACCGTCACAAATGGCGTAGGCGCTTGCGATTTGGCTGTAAAGCAGCGTCGGCGCGCGGCCGCTGTCGGCCCGAAGCGAGGCTTTCGGGCAGCCCGACCGGCGAACGCGGCTTGCGCTCGCGCTCGCCCGCGGGCTCCTCTATGCCGGGGCAGCGACGCCGCAACGGGACCCGACGGAGGACGGATGAGCATTCGCGAGCAGCTGATCGAGCGGTTCTTCCGCTATCTGGCGATCGAGAGCCAGAGCGACACCAAGGCGACATCGCTGCCGAGCACGCCGGGCCAGCAGCGCCTTGCGGAATTGCTGGCGCAGGAGTTGCGCGATCTCGGCCTCGACAATGTCGTCCTCGACGATCACGCCACCGTCACAGCCCTGAAGCCGGCGACCCGTCCGGACGCGCCGAAAATCGGCTTCATCGCGCATCTCGACACGTTCGACGCCGGCCTCTCCGGAATCATCCGGCCCCAGATCCTGCGCTTCGAGGGCGACGACCTCTGCCTGAACCGGCAGGAGGACATCTGGCTGCGCGTGGCGGAGCATCCCGAGATCCGGCCCTGGACCGGCGCGGACATCATCCTCGGTGACGGCACGAGCGTGCTCGGTGCCGACAACAAGGCCGCGATCACTGTCATCATGACGCTGCTCGCCAATCTCGGCCCCGATGACGCGCATGGCGACATCCTGGTCGCTTTCGTTCCGGACGAGGAGATCGGCCTGCGTGGCGCGAAAGCCCTCGACCTCACGCGCTTCGACTGCGATTTCGCCTATACGATCGATTGCTGCGAGCTCGGCGAGGTCGTGATCGAGAATTTCAACGCCGCGGCGGGCGAGATCGTCTTCACCGGGGTCAGCGCCCACCCGATGTCGGCGAAGGGTGTGCTGGTGAACCCATTGCTGATGGCGCATGATTTCATCAGCGAGTTCGACCGCGCCGAGACGCCTGAGAACACCGCCGGCCGCGAGGGCTATTTCTGGTTCAACGACATCGTCGCCAATGCCGGCGAGGCGCGCCTGAAGGTGCTGATCCGCGACTTCGACAAGGAGCGGTTCGACTGGCGCAAGCGGCGGCTCAGTGAGGTCGCCGCGCTGATCGCCGCGCGCTATCCGAAGGGGCGCGTCGACTGCAAGGTGAGCGACACCTATGGCAACATCTCCGACAGCCTGGGCGAGGATCGCCGCTCGGTCGATCTGCTCTTCGCGGCGCTGGCGGCGCTGCAGATCGAGCCGAAGCTGATCCCGATGCGCGGCGGGACCGACGGCGCGGCGCTGTCCGCCCGAGGCCTGCCGACGCCGAATTTCTTCACCGGCGCCTATAATTTCCATTCGCGCTTCGAGTTCCTGCCCGTCCCCGCCTTCGAGAGATCATGGGAGGTCGCGCGCATGATCTGCACCCTGGCGGCGCAACCGACCAATCGACCCGACTGAGCGATGTGCAACCCTGCCTGCCTATAATCCGAGGGCCAGGCCGTCGCGGCGGTTGTCCGAACCCGCGACATAGCCGTCGGCGAGCCGGTGGATCGCCTGCGCGCAGCCGAAGGCGAAGGAATCGCCCGGGCTTTCGCGGCGGATATCATGACCCAGCCCCCGGAGCCGTTCGATCGCGGCGTCATGCATCCCCCATTCCACGGCGATCTCGCGCCCCGCGATGATGCGCCAGCGCGGCGCGTCGATGGCGGCTTGCGGGTTCTGCCCATGCAGCAGCATCCGCTGCACGAGCTGCACATGGGCCTGAGGCTGCATCGGCCCGCCGACCACACCGAAGCTCATTGCCGGCTCTGCGCCCCGCATCAGGAAGCCGGGAATGATCGTGTGAAACGGGCGCTTGCGCGGGCCGACGCAATTGGGGTGGTCGGGATCGAGGCTGAAGCCCGAGCCTCGGTTCTGCAGATGGATTCCCGTCCCCGGCACGACCACGCCGGAGCCGAAGCCGCCATAGTTCGACTGGATCAGCGAGACCATCATGCCCGACGCATCCGCCGCGGTGACGTAAATCGTGCCACCGGGCTTCGGCAGGCCGGCCTGCGGGATATTCGCCCTGTTGCGGTCGATCAGCGCCGCACGCCGCGCCAGATAGGCCTTGTCGAGCATCGCCTCGGGCGGCATCCGCATCGCCTCCCGATCCGCGACGAAGCGGTAGACGTCCGCGAAGCTCAGCTTCATCGCCTCGATCTGGAGATGCATGGCCTGCGCCCCGTCGGGGTCGAGCTCCGCGATCTCGGTATGCTGCAGGATGCCGAGCGCGATGAGCGCGGCGATGCCCTGGCCGTTGGGCGGCAATTCATGCAGATCGGCGCCATGGACCGCGGTCGAGAGCGTGCCGCACCAGTCGGCTGCATGTGCGGCCAGGTCGGCCCGGCTCAGCGCGGCTCCATGCGCCGCCGCTGCCGCTGCGATCCGCTCGGCCAGTTCGCCGCGATAGAACGCCTCGCCCTTGGTTGCGGCGATGGCCTCCAGGCTGCCGGCCTGCGCGGGGTTGCGGAAGATTTCGCCGGCTTTCGGAGCTCGCCCACCGGGCATGAAGGTTTCGCGAAAGCCCGGCTGATCGGCCAGTTGCGCAGCTCCGGCGGCCCATGCTCTGGCGATGGTCGGCGAGACCGGGAAACCGTCTCGCGCATAGCCGATGGCAGGCCCGGCCAAGGCCTCGAACGCCAGCCGCCCGAAACGCTCGGAAAGCGCGGCCCAGGTCGAGACCGCACCGGGCACCGTGACGCTCTCCCACCCTGTCGCAGGCATCTCGGCGAGCCCAGCGAAACGAGTGGACGTCCATCCGGCGGGCGAGCGCCCGGAGCCGTTGAGGCCATGCAGTGCCTTGCCGTCCCAGATAATGGCAAAGGCATCACTGCCGAGGCCGTTGGCGGTCGGCTCGACCACCGTCAGGGTCATCGCTGCCGCGAGCGCAGCATCGACCGCGTTCCCGCCCCTGAGCAGCATCGACATTCCGGCCTGCGCGGCGAGCGGCTGCGAGGTGGCGACGATGTTGCGGGCAAGGACCGGCACCCGGTGCACGGGATAAGGCTGCGCATAGGAGAATTCTGTCATGCCAGCTTTCGACGGGCTTCCCCGCTCCGCTCCGAGGGCGCTATACAAGCCTATGATTGTATACGATCATACACAAATCAATCGTACGTTGCCGAACTGAAGAGGACGCGGAATGAGCAAGCCGGATCTGCTGGTGATCGGGGGCCGCCCCGAATGGTACATGGACCGGCTGAGCGAAGACTTCACCGTCCATCGCATCGCCAATGACGACCCCTCCGGACTGGATCCCGCCCTTGCCGAGCGGATCGAGGCCGTGACCTCCGCCGGGATCGTCGGCAGGCGCCTGATCGACGCCTTGCCGCGCCTTGGCCTGGTCGCCAATGGCGGTGCCGGCTACGAGAAGGTCGATGTCGAGGCCCTGCGCGAGCGCGGCATCGCCCTGACCAATACGCCGGGCGTGACCGATGGCTGCGTCGCCGACATGGCCTTCGCGCTGCTTCTCGCCGTCGCCCGGCACGTCACGCGCGGCGATCGTTTCGTGCGGGCCGGCCTCTGGCCGAGCAACGACTACCCGCTGGTCCCGCGCCTCCATGGCCGGCCCATCGGCATTCTCGGGCTGGGCAATATCGGGCTCGCCATCGCCCGCCGCGCGAGCGG
This sequence comes from Allobosea sp., assembly GCF_051860145.1. GTDB lineage: Bacteria > Pseudomonadota > Alphaproteobacteria > Rhizobiales > Beijerinckiaceae > Allobosea. Next base: position 33,254 of record NZ_JBHYEM010000002.1, read on the forward strand.
CTTCGACATGCCGGTCTTCTATCACAACCGCCGGGCCCGCCCGGACCTGCCCTATACCTACTGCCCCAGCCCACGGGCGCTGGCCGAACGCGTCGACTTCCTCATCGTCGCCTGCCCTGGCGGCGCCGAGACGCGCCACCTCATCGATGCCTCCGTGCTCGAGGCGCTTGGGCCCAGCGGCATCGTCGTCAATATCGCGCGTGGGCCGATCATCGACGAGCAGGCGCTGGCGGCCGCCTTGCGCGACGGCCGGATCATGGGCGCCGGTCTCGACGTCTTCGAGAACGAGCCCCAGGTCCCCGATGCGCTGCTGAAAGCCGAGAACGCGGTGCTGATGCCGCATCGCGGCGGCGGCACGCACGAGACCTGGCAGGATGCCTGCGATCTCGTGAAGGCCAATATCCTCAGCTACTTCCGCGGCGAACCCTTGCCCACTCCGGTGCTGGCCGGAAAGCCCCGCAGCCGGGACTGACTCCGCCCGAGGCGGCCCACGGCGCGCGCTCCGCCCGGTGCGTCGCCGTGTCCAGGCGGGCCGAAGTTGACTCGCTGGATAATCGTATACAATCATACGACGACGCAAACGCCGCCATAAGGCGCGAGGGGAAGGAACAAGCCATGCCGAACCTGACACGACGCGAGATCCTCGCCGCCGCCTCGGCCGGCATTGCAGCCGGCGCGGCCGGACTTCCGGGCAACCTTGCGGCGCAGACGGCCAGCCAGCCGAAGAAGGGCGGCAGCATCACCGTCGCCATGAGCGCGGCCACGGAAACGGTCGATCCGCATTTCTCGCGCTCGCAGGTCGCCCGCAATGTGCTCATGCATATGTGCGAGACGCTGGTCACCATCGACGAGCGCGGCTCGCCGCAGCTCCAGCTCGCCGAAAAGCTCGACGTCTCGCCCGACTGGCGCAGCTTCACCTTCGCCCTGCGCAAGGGCGTGCCGTTCCACAACGGCAAGGAAATGACCGCCGAGGACGCCAAGCGCTCGCTCGAGCGCTACGCCAAGGTCAGCCCCGAGCGCTCGCGCCTCGCCAATGTCGACCGCATCACCACGCCGGACAAGCACACGCTCGTCGTCGAGATGAAATCGGCGATGCCGAGCTGGATCGAGCTGATCAAGTCGCCGGCCTCGCCGATGACGATCATTCCCGCCGAGGAATGCGACAAGGAGGCCAACAAGGCCGCGCCGATCTCGACCGGCCCGTTCTCCTTCGTCGACTGGGACGGCGTCACCAGGCTGCGCGGCCGCCGCTTCGCAGACTACGCTCCGAACACGGCCTATCCCGGCCGCGACGGCTATGGCGGCCGCCGGACCGCGCATCTCGACGAGATCACCTTCGCCGTGGTCTCCGAGGCGAGCGGGCGCATCGCCGGTTTGCAGAGCGGCCAGTTCGACATCCTCGACGAAGTCCCGGTCAAGGCCGCGGCGCGCCTCGGCCAGGACAGCCGCTTCAAGATCTACGAGCAGAGCAAGCGCGGCATCAACATCGTGCCGGTCAATGTCCAGCGGAGCCCCACCGACAAGCTCCTGGTCCGGCAGGCCATCCAGGTCGCGCTCGACCATGAGGAGATCATGACGATCGCCGCCGAGGGCGCCTTCGAGCTCAATCCGTCCCTGGTCTACAAGGACAGCGAGTTCTACCCGGCCAAGGCGGGTGAGCTCGTCTACAACCGCAAGGACGGCGCCCGCGCCAAGGCCCTGCTCAAGGAAGCCGGCTATGGCGGCGAGGAGCTCGTCATCCTGACCAGCGGCGACCTGCCCTCGCTCCAGGAGGTCGCGGTGGTGATGTCGGAGCAGCTCAAGGCGGCCGGCATGAAGACGCGCCTCGACGTGCTCGACTGGCCGGGCGCCAATGCCCGCCGCAACGATCCGACCACGCACAACCTGTTCAGCACCTCCTACGCCATCCAGCCGCTGCTCGGCCCGTTCCAGTACCAGCGGCTGATCTCGGGCAGCAGCAACTGGTCCTTCTACAAGGACGACCAGGAGATGGAGTCGGCCTGGCAGCGCCTTCTCGCCGCGACCTCGAAGGAGGATCAGAAGACAGCCTGGCAGGACATCGAGCTGCGCCTCAACGGGCAGGTCCACCAGATCAAGATGGGTGATCGCAACCTCAAGCAGGCGACGAAGGCATCGGTGACGAATTTCGCGCCCTTCGACGGAATCCGGCTCTGGGACATCTGGCAGGCATGATGCCACCAGCCGAAACGATCTGATGCTGGCTTATCTCTCGAGGCGGCTGCTTGGCGCGATCCCGGTCCTGATCCTGGTCAGCCTGCTCGCCTTCGGCCTCATCCACATCATCCCCGGCGACGCCGCGCAGGTGATCGCCGGGCCCGACGCGACGCTCGACCAGATCGCCTCGATCCGGTCCAGCCTCGGCCTCGATCGGCCGCTGCCCGAACAGCTATTGGTCTGGCTGGCGAACCTGTCCCGGCTCGACCTCGGCATGTCCTACATGCTCGGACGCAGCGTCGCCCAGGCCATCGCCGAGCGTTTTCCGGTCACGCTGCTGCTGACGCTCTATTCGCTCGTGCTGACGGTGCCGCTCGGCATCCTCGCGGGGCTGATCGCCGCCTATCACCACAACCGCTGGGCCGACACGGCGATGATGACGATCGCCCTGCTCGGCGTCTCGATGCCGACCTTCTGGCTCAGCATCATGGCGATCCTGCTCTTCTCGGTCGAGCTCGGCTGGCTTCCCGCCGGCGGCTATGTCCCGCTCAGCGAAAGCGTGCTCGGCTGCCTGCGCTCCCTGACGCTGCCGGCGCTGGCGCTGGCCGTCTTCCAGATCGGCATGCTCGCCCGCATGACGCGGGCGACGACGCTCGAGGTCCTGCGCCAGGACTATGTGCGCACCGCCCGCGCCAAGGGCGTCGGCGAACGGACGGTGGTCGGCCGGCACGCCTTCACCAATGTGCTGATCCCGGTCGTCACGGTCATCGGCATCATCGTCAATGTCGCGCTCTCCGGCACGGTCATCATCGAGGAGATCTTCTCCCTGCCGGGCCTGGGACGGCTCGTGGTCCAGGGCATCCTGCGCCGTGACTATCCCGTCATCCAGGGCTCGCTGCTGGTCGTCGCTTTGCTGATGGTGATCGTCAACCTGCTCGTCGACCTGCTCTATGCCTATCTCGACCCGCGGGTGAAGAATGACTGACCCCGTGACGTTCGACATGACCGAGCAGGCCAAGTCCGGCCAGAGCCCCGGTCGCCTCGCGCTGCGGCGCCTGCTCGGTCACAAGGGGCTGGTGATCGGCGCCACGATCATGGCGGTGGTCATATTGATGGCTATTGCCGGGCCGTTCCTGTTCGCCGGCGATCCCGTGCAGGTGAGCTTCCGGACCCGCTTCCTAGAGCCGTCGTGGCAGCACTGGTTCGGCACCGACCATTACGGCCGCGACATCTTCATCCGCGTCGTGCATGGCAGCCACCTGTCGCTGTTCATCGGGATCGCGGTGGTCGTCGTCGCCGGCATCGGCGGCACGCTGATCGGCTCGCTCGCCGGCTATTTCCGCAGCCTCGACGGCGTCCTGATGCGGGTCATGGACGCGCTGATGGCCTTTCCATCGCTGATGCTCGCGATCGGCATCGCCGCCGCGCTCGGCAGCGGCGTGACGAATGTGGTGATCGCCCTCTCGGTCGCCTACATGCCGCGAACGGCGCGGATCGTCCGCGCCGCCGTGATGACCTTGCGCGACACCGAATATGTCGAGGCGGCCCGGGTCTGCGGCGCCGGGCATTTGCGCATCCTGCTGCGCCATATCCTGCCCAACAGCATGGCGCCGCTGATCATCGACCTGACCTTCATCTTCGCCTATGCCGTCCTCGCCGATGCGGCGCTGAGCTTCCTCGGCGTGGGGCCGCCGCCGCCGACGCCGAGCTGGGGCAACATCATTGCAGACGGCAGGGATTATGTGGTCGATGCGCCATGGATCACGATCTTCCCCGGAATGGTCATCGGACTGACCGTGCTGGGCCTGAACCTGTTCGGCGACGGGCTGCGCGACGTGCTCGATCCGCGCCTGAAATCGACATGACCGAGAGACTGCCATGACTGACGGCCGCAAGCTGCGCGTGCATATCGAGAACGCCCCCGCGGCGCCCGAGGCGCTCCGGCTGACGCCCGCCCGCCTGGACGCGGCGCTGGCCGAACGGGGCGGCCTCGCGCAGCGGATCGCCGCAAGCTTCAACGACGATCCCGCGCGCTTCGCGGCGACGGCGGGCGATGCCGAAATCGTCTTCGCCGCCCGCAAGCTCGACGCGTTCGGATCGGTGCCGGAACTGAAATGGGTCCAGAGCGTCTCGGCCGGCGTCGAGGCGATGCTTCCCTATCTGCCGCCACAGGTCACGCTGACCAATGCCAGCGGCGTGCATGGCGACAAGGGGGCCGAGTTCATCCTCGCATCCGTACTGATGCTGAACTACCGGATCCCGCATTTCGTCACCGACCAGCAGCAGCGCCGCTGGCAGCCGGTCTATGGCGGCACGGTCGCCGGCAAGACCGCGACCTTGCTCGGCATCGGCGCGATCGGCCTTCCCGCCGCCCGGTTGTTGAAATCCCTCGGTGTCCGGACGCAGGCGATCAGCCGCTCCGGCGGCGAGCGCGAGCATGTCGATGTCTCGGCCAGCTTCGCCGACATGGACGCGCTGCTGCCGCAGACCGATTTCCTGATCTCGTCTGCGCCCCTCACCCAGGAGACGCGGGGGCTGGTCGACCGCCGCCGCCTCGATCTGCTGCCGAGCCATGCCGGCATCGTCATCGTCGGCCGCGCCAGGGTGTTCGATTGCGACGCGCTGGTCGCCAAGCTGCAGGACGGTTCGCTCGGCGGCGCAGTGCTCGACGTCTTTCCGACCGAGCCGCTGCCGCCCGAGGATCCGATCTGGTCGACGCCGAACCTGATCATGACGCCGCATTGCAGCGTCGACGATCACGGCGTCTACCTCGAGCGCTGCCTGGACATCTTCCTCGATAATCTGGCGCGTTACCTGGACGGGCGCCCCTTGCAGAACGTGGTCGATCGCGCCCGCGGCTATTAGGGGGCGCAAGCTCACGCAGGGCCTTGACCGCCCATTTTTCGTATACAATCATACATTATAAAGAGAATGGCTGGAGGAGACAATGGCGGCGGCTGCGAGCAGGATCAGGTGCGACCTCGATTTCGACCGGGCCGGCAAGCAGTCCGGCTATGCAAGGGCGCCACTCTCGCGCAACACCTCCGGCTGGGGCACGATCGAGATCCCGGTCGTGACCGTGAAGAACGGCTCCGGACCCACGGTCCTGCTCACCGGCGGCGTCCATGGCGACGAATATGAGGGTCAGGTCGCGATCTCGCGCTTTGCCCGCGAGATCGACCCGGCCGCGGTCCAGGGCCGCATCATCATGCTGCCGGCGGTGAACATTCCCGCCGTGATGAACGACACCCGGCTCTCGCCGGTCGACAACCGCGACCTCAACCGCTGCTTTCCGGGGGACGCGAAGGGCACCTTCTCCGAGATGCTCGCGCATTTCCTCGACAGCGTCATCCTGCCGATGGTCGATGTCTCGCTCGACCTCCACACCGCCGGCCATTCGATGGAATCGGCACTGTCGACGAACATGCATTACTTGCCCGATGCCGCCGCTCGCGCGCGCACCATGGCCGCCGCGGCGGCGTTCGGCGCCCCCTATAATGTCGTGTTCTGGGGCGTCGACGAGGGCGCGACCCTGACCTCCTCGGTCGAACGCCGCGGCATCCTCTCGCTCGGCACCGAGCTCGGCGGCTGGGGCCGCGTCAATGTCGAGGGCGTCCGCATCGGCGAGCGCGGCGTCCGCAATGTACTCAGGCATCTCGGCGTGCTCGAAGGCGCGCCGGACACCGGCCAGCGCGACGGCGGCGCGGGCACGCGGCACATGATGGTCCGCGACCCCGAATGCTATTCCTTCGCGCCCTCCGCGGGCCTGTTCGAGCCAAAACATCTTGTGAGCGAGGCGGTGACGGAAGGGCAGACCGCCGGCTTCCTGCATTTCGTCGAGGATATCGACCGCGCCCCCATCGAGATCCGCTACCGCCGCTCGGGCGTGCTCTGGATGGCGGCCGGCCCCGGCCGCGTCCAGCGCGGCGACGTCGCAGCCGTGGTGATGAGCGATTACGACGACGGAATCGCGGCAGGCTGAAGCGATGCCCCCAGATCATCGACCCCTCCAGCCATCGCATCGCGTCGGCCTGGAACCACGCAGAAGGCGCCGCAATCATGCCGAAAAGAATCCTGATCGCCGAGTGCATGCAGGAGATTTCCTCCTTCAACCCGCTGCCCTCCGGCTATGAGAATTTCAGCGTCCAGCGCGGCGAGGAGCTGCTGAGCCAGCGCGGTCTGAACACCTCGGTCGCCGGCGCCCTCTCGGTCTTCGACGCCAGGGATGTAGAGGTGGTGCCCACCTACAGCGCCAAGGCGAACAGCGCCGGGCCGCTCTCCGGCAAGGGCTGGGAGCGGCTGTCGCGCGAGTTCCTCGCCGCGGTCGAGGCCAGGCTCGGCGAGATCGACGGCATCTACATCTCGTTCCATGGCGCGATGGGCGCGGAGACGGAGCTCGATCCAGAGGGGCACCTCCTCGCCGAGGTCCGGCGCATGGTCGGGCCGACGATGCCGATCGTCATCTCGCTCGACCTGCACGGCATCCTGACCGACCGGATGCTGCGCCAGATCAACGGGCTCGCGATCTACCACACCTACCCGCATGTCGATTTCGCCGATACCGGCGAGCGCGCCGCGAGATTGCTGCTGCGGCTGATCGAGGAGGACATCAAGCCGGTCATCGCCCGCGTCGTGATGCCCGCTCTGGTTCGCGGCGACGAACTCATCACCAAGAGCGGCTGCTATGGCGACCTGATCCGCGAATGCCAGCGGATCGAGCGGGACGGCACCGCGCTCGCCGCCGGCATCATGATCGGCAACCCTTTTACCGACGTGCCCGAACTCTGCAGCCAGGTCCTGATCATGACCGACGCCGCGCCGGATATCGCGACCCGCGAGGCCATCCGCCTCGCGCAGGAGTTCTGGCCGCAGCGCTTCCGTATGCAGGGCAAGCTGATCCCGCTCGACCGCGCGATCGCGCAGGCCGGGACGATCGACGGGCCGGTGATCTTCACCGATGCGGCCGACGCGACCTCGTCCGGCGCCACCGGCGATTCGAACGCGATCATCAAGGCGCTGCGGGAGGCCGGCTACGGCAAGCGCGTCCTCGCCCAGATCGTCGACCAGGGTGCGGCGCAGGCCGCCCATCGCGCCGGCGTCGGGGCTACCATCGAGGTTTCGCTGGGCGGCGCCATCGACACGCGCCGCTTCAAGCCGATGCAGGTGCGGGCGCGCGTGGCGCTGCTCTCGGACGGCGAGGCCCGCCTCGAGACGATGAAGGCCGGGCTCCATGCCGGGCCGACCGCGGTCCTCACCTTCGACAATTTCACCGTCGTGGTCTTCAGCCACACGATCAGCCTGTTCGACCGGGCGATGTACTATGCCAACGGCCTCGACCCGCAGGATTTCGACCTGATCGTGGTGAAATCGCCCCATACCGAGCATCACATGTACGATGCCTGGGTCGAGAAGAACTTCAATATCGACGCGCCGGGCGCCACCTCCGCCGACCTGAAGAGCCTCGGCCACACGATCTGCGCGCGGCCCGTCTTCCCGCTCGACGAGGGCGTCACGTTCTCGCCGCGCCCGCAGCTCTATCCCTGACACGCCTCCGGAGCCCGTCATGAAGATCGAAGCCGTCGATTTCTTTTATCTCGCCATGCCCGAGATCACGACGGAGGCCGATGGCAGCCAGGATGCGCTGCTCGTCCGGGTCGCTGGAGGAGGCCATGTCGGCTGGGGTGAATGCGAGGCCTCGCCGCTGGTCTCGATCGCCGCCTTCGTCACGCCGATGTCGCATGGCGTCTGCCGCCCCGTGGCGGATTCGGTCCTGGGCAAGCCGCTCGACAACGCCGAGGACATCGGGCGCATCGCTGCCGATGTCGAATATAACAGCATGGACCTGCTGCAGGCCGCGCACACCTTCTCCGGCGTCGAGATGGCGCTTTGGGACTTGCTCGGCAAGGCCACGGGCGAGCCGGTCTGGCGGCTGCTCGGCTACAGCGCTTCGCACCGCAAGACACCCTATGCCTCGGTCCTCTTTGGCGACACGCCGCAGGAGACGCTCGAGCGCGCTCGCACCGCTCGCCGCAACGGATTCACGGCCGCAAAATTCGGCTGGGGGCCGATCGGCCGGGGCAGCGTCGCCGACGACGCCGACCAGTTCTCGGCAGCGCGCGAGGGTCTCGACAAGAACGGCATCCTGCTCGTCGATGTCGGCCAGATCTTCATCGAGGATGTCGAGGCCGCCGCCGCGCGCCTGCCGGCGCTCGAGGCCGCCGGCGCCCTGTGGCTCGAGGAGCCGTTCCAGGGCGGCGCGCTCGATGCCTATGGCGCCCTGGCCCGCCGCAGCGGCAAGGTCAAACTCGCCGGTGGCGAAGCGGCGCACAACATCCACATGGCCCGCCACCTGATCGATTTCGGCGGCGTCGGCTATGTCCAGATCGATTGCGGCCGCATCGGCGGCATCGCCCCGGCGAAGAAGGTCGCCGACTACGCGGTCAAGAAGGGCGTGACCTATGTGAACCACACCTTCACCTCGCATCTGGCGCTGAGCGCCTCGCTCCAGCCCTATGCCGGCCTCGCCGACCACCGCATCTGCGAATACCCGGCCGCGCCCAAGCCGCTCGCCTGGGAGTTCACGGCGAGCCATCTCGAGCGCGACGGCAATGGCGAGATCGCTGCACCCGACGCACCGGGCCTGGGCATCGAGATCAGCCCTGAGGGGGTTCGCAAATATCTCCGCGAGGCGGAGATCAAGGTCGACGGCCGGGTGATCTACGCCACGCCGCGCTTGTAGTTAGGGCCACCTAAAAATTAGAACACGCTCACGCCTTCATGCGCGGATCGAGCACGTCGCGCAGCCCGTCGCCGAGGAGGTTGAGGCCGAGCACCGAGACGATGATGGCGAGGCCGGGGAACAGCGTGATCCATGGCGCCGTCGCCATGAAGTCGCGGCCCTGCGCGATGATGCTGCCGAAGGACGGCGCCGGCGGCGGCGGGCCGACGCCGACGAAGGAAAGCGCCGCCTCGGCGAGGATGGCGATGGCGAAGACATAGGTCAGGCGCACGATCAGCGGACCGAGCGAATTCAGCAGCACATGCCCGAACAGGATGCGCATCTCGCCCGCCCCGAGCGCGCGCGCCGCCTCGACGAATTCGAGCTCGCGCACCACCAGCACCGAGCCGCGGACGATGCGCGCCGTGTGGGGCGTCGTCGCGATCGAGAGCGCGATGACGACATTGGGAACCGAGGCGCCGAGCACCGCACTGACCGTGATCGCCAGGAGGATCGCCGGAAAAGCCATCAGCGCGTCCATCAGGCGCATGAGCGGATTGTCGAGCGAATGGAAATAGCCGGCGACCGCCCCGATCAGCGTTCCGAATATCCCGGTGACGATCACGACCAGCGCTCCGATGGTCAACGAGATGCGCGCGCCATAGAGGACACGCGACAGGATATCGCGCCCGAAATGGTCGGTGCCGAACCAGTACAGCCCGCTCGGCGCCTGCAAGCGGGCGCGGACATTGCTGCGCAGCGGATCGTAAGGCGACAGCCAGTTGGCGAAGATCGCGACCAGCACCACGGACAGGACGAGGACCGCGCCGATCAGGAAGGAGCGGTTGGCGAGGAGCCGGGCGAGCGCGGCGCGCGCCGGGCTGCGGCCGGGGCTCGGGAGCGCCAGGCTGTCCGCGTGGCTGCTCATTCGAGCCTCACGCGCGGATCGACGGCGGCGTAGAGGATGTCGACCAGCAGGTTCACCCCAAGATAGATCACCGCGAGGAACAGCAGGCCGCCCTGGATGACGGGATAGTCGCGCGAGAGGATCGCGCCGATGACGAGCCGTCCGACACCGGGAATCGAGAACACCTGCTCGACGATGACCGTGCCGCCGAGCAGACCGCCGGCGACGATGCCGAGCACCGTCAGGATCGGGATCAGCGCATTCGGCAGGCCGTGGCGGATCACGATCCGCCAGCGCGACAGGCCCTTGGCGTCGGCGGTGCGGATGAAGTCCTGGCCCAGCACGTCGAGCATCGAGGCCCGCGTCATCCGGGCGATGAAACCGATATGCACCACCGCGAGCGTGATGGCCGGCAAGGCGATCGTCCGCGCCCAGCCGCCCAGGCTCTCGTGAAAGGGCACGAAGCCGCCGGTCGGCAGAGCCCCGAGCTGCAGGGCGAAGACGAAGACCAGCATCAGCCCGAGCCAGAACTCCGGAACCGACAGGCCAAACAGCGCGGTGGCCATGACGAGCTGGTCCGGCCAGCGGTTGTGGTTCATCGCCGCCACGATGCCGGCGAGGACGCCGAGCACCATGGCGATGACGAGCGCGATGCCCGCGAGCGAGAGCGTGACCGGCAGCCGCTCGATCAGGGCGGCCGTCACGCTGCGATTGAGCAGGATCGACTGGCCGAGGTCGCCTTGCAGCAGCCGGCCGTACCAGTCGACCATTTGCAGTGGCAAGGGCTTGTCCAGCCCGAGCTGGGCGCGCAACCGCTCCGCCTGCTCGGGCGTCGCGCTGGCATCGAGCAGGATCGCCGTCGGGTCCCCCGGCACCAGCCAGATGATGCCGAAGGCGAGAACCGAGACCAGGACCAGCACCAGCAGCGCGCCGGTGAGGCGCCGCGTGAGAAATGTCAGCATCGGCCGGCCCGACCGAAACCGTCACCGCTCAAGCGTCACGCCCCACATCCGCGGGATCCGGTAGGGCGTGAAGTTCTTGAGCTTGACCGTCGCGGCCTGGAACAGCCCGTAATTGCCGACCTTCAGCGCCACGGCCTGCTCGTACATATGGCCCTGGAAGCGCGCGAACAGCTCCTTGCGCTTACCCTCGTCCATCTCGGCATTGAGCGCCGTCGCGAGCTCGTCGATCGTCGCGTCCTTCTTGCGCTGCGAGGTGCCGTCGACCCAGGGCGACATCACCGAAGCCGGCCCCTCATAGGGTTCGATGCCGAAGCCGTGGGTCCAGAAATTCCAGCCCTGATCGGTGAAGCCGACCTTCGACACGGTCGGCCAGTCGGCGACGGAGATCTCGACATTGATGCCGATCTCCTTCAGCCGCTCCTGGAACACCGTCGCGGTGTCCACATTGGCGCGCAGGTTGTCGACGATGAAGGTGAGCTTCTGGCCCTTGTAGGCCGACTTGGCCAGATGCTGCTTGGCCACCGCGAGATCGGGCTTGTTATAGCCCTGCGTCCCGGCGCTCATATGGAAGGGCGAGCCCGGATAGAGCCAGGCGCCGTCCATCTGATAGATGTCGGGATAGGCGATCGCCAGGATCTCTTCCATGTCGAGCGCCGCCTGCACCGCACGACGGAAATTCACGTCGTCCCCCGGCGCCTGGGCCTGGTTGAACTTGATCACCTGCATCGAGAACGGCAGCACCTTGTAGATCGTGAACCGGTCCTTGCTGGCCTGGAAACGCTGCGCCGTCGGCCCGTCGACCGTCTCGACGAGATGCACCTCGCCGGCCTCGAAGGCCGCGTTGCGGGCGCCTGCTTCCGGCATGAAGCGAAAGGTCACCGTGTCGATGAAGACCTCCTTCTTGCCGGCAAACCCATCGCGCCCCGTCCCCTTCGGGTTCTGGCTGTAGCCGTCAAAGCGGGCGAGCTTCACATGGCTGTCGGGCTTGTACTCGACGAACTTGAACGGGCCGGTCCCGACGAAATTGATCTGTCCGGCGGGCTTCGCCGCCTCCTCGGCCGGGTAGATCGCGATCGGCGCGCGCGGCGAGGACAGGTTGTCGAGAAAGACCGACTGGACCTGCTTCAGCGTGATCGTGACCTCGCTGGGACCGCTGGCCTTGACGCTGTCGATGGCCGCGAGCAGCTGCGCCGAGGCGCCGAGCTTGCGATAGCGCTCGAGCGAGGCGACGACGTCGTTGGCGTCGAGCTCCTTGCCGTTATGGAACTTCACGCCCTTGCGGATCGGGAAGACATAGGTCTTGCCGTCGGCGGAAATCGTCACGCCCTCGGCGAGCTCCGGCACCGCCTTGGCGTTCTCGTCGCGCGCATAGAGCGTCTCGTAGATATGCAGATTGACGTTGCGCGCCGCCTGCGCCGAACTCACATGCGCGTCGAGCGAGGGCGGCGCCTGGGTGATCGCGATCACCACGTCGCCACCCTTGCCCGCACTCTGGGCGAAGGCGTTCAGTCCGGTGGCGATGCTGGCTGGGCCGAGCGCCAGCCCGAGTAGTAGCGTCCTGCGTTTCATGTCCTGACCTCCCTCGAGACATCGATGCCGACATGATCCGGTCGCGCTGCCGCTGTTGCCCGATCACGGCGTCGTCTGTTAGCGGCCAGCCGCGGACCCGGCATTCGGGCCGGGTTCGCGGCTATGGCCCATCACGCAATCGCAAGCCGGTCCCCTGACCTTGTTTCCTGGTTGTATGATGGTATACGATCTCATCATGCGTCAAGCGGAGCCCTGATGGCCAATCCTCGACCCCGAACCCCGCCTGCCTCGCCGGCGGATGACGAAACACCGGTGGAAGGCTGGCTGCCCCTGAAGCCGCGCACCTTGGTGGATATGGTGATCGAGGCCCTGATCGCGGGCGTGGCTCGCGGCCTGATCCTGCCGGGCGATCGCGTCGTCGAGACGGAGCTGGCCCAGCGCCTCGGCGTCAGCCGCGTCCCCGTCCGCGAAGCGCTGCGCGTGCTGGAGAGCCAGGGCCTCGTCATCAACGAGCCCTATAAGGGCATCCGGCTCATGCCAGTCTCGCAGAAGCGCATCGACGACCTGATCGAGGCCCGCGTGGCGCTCGAAACCACGGCCGCGATCCGGGCCATCCGCGAAGGCCGCAACGGCGAGCGCGAGATCGCCATCCTGACCCGCTGCATCGCGGAGCTCGAGGCCACCCGGCAGCGCAACGATTCCTATGCCTTCGCCAATGCCGACACGGCCTTCCATCGGGCGCTCTGCCGCTTCAGCGGCAACGATGTCCTGTGCGGATTATGGGAAGGGCTCGCCCGGCAGGCGACGATCTTCTTCGGCCTCTCGGCCCTGATCAAGCCGATGACCGAGATCGTCGAGGAGCACCGCATCCTGATGGAAGTCTTCCGCACCGGCGATGTCGAGGCGACCGCGCAGGCGCTCAAGGAACATATCGACGAGCAGACCCATCGCGTCGATTTCGAGGGGATCGTCGCCGAGCGCCGGGCGGCGCGCAGCCGCTCCACCGAGACGACACAACCCTGACGGCAGGAGTATCGAATGTCCGAGCTTTCGAGTGGAGCGAGGCAGCAGACAACTGCGCCTTCGGTGCGGATTCGCTCCATCACCGCGGCCCCACTATTCGGCGAAAGTCCCAAGGGCGGCTGGTCGGCGGAGATCAAGCCGGAGGATTCGATCCACGCCCTGATCGCCGTGCACACCGATGCCGGCATCACCGGCTATGGCAGCGTCTTCACCGATGGCCGGCTGGTCGAGGCCGGGCTGAAGGTGCTGGAGCCGCTCTTCCTCGGCGAGAATGCGCTCGAACCCGAGCGCGTCTCCGAGAAGCTGCACCAGAACACCTTCTGGATGGGGCGCGGCGGGACGCTGACCCATACCATCAGCGGGATCGACATCGCGCTCTGGGACATTCTCGGCAAGGTCACCGGCATGCCGGTCGGCCGGCTGCTGGGCGGCCGATACCGCGATCGCGTCCAGCCCTATTGCTCGCTGCTGATGGAAGAGCCGGCGCAGATGCGCGACGTCGTCGCCGAGTACCGGGCGCTCGGCTTCCGCGCCTTCAAGATCGGCTGGGGCCCGTTCGGCCGGGCCCTCGACACCAGGCTGGACGAGGCGATCGTGCGGGCGGCCCGCGAGGGCGCCGGCGACGACGCCAAGCTCTTCGTCGATGCCGGCGCCAGCGACGCGCTCTGGCCGCATGGGCTGAAATGGGCGCTGCGCACCGCCGAGATGCTGAAGGATTTCGAGGTCGGCTGGTTCGAGGAGGCCCTGCGGCCGGACGCCATCGACGACTTTTGCCACTTACGTCTCGCCAGCCCCGTGCCGATCGCCGGCGGCGAGGTGCTGACGCGGCGCCAATCCTTCCTGCCCTGGCTCAGCCGCGGCGCCCTCGACATCGTCCAGCCGGACGTGACGAAGGTCGGCGGCATCAGCGAGCAGCGCCGCATCGCCTGGATGGCCTATGATTTCGGCGTCAAATATATCGGCCATGGCTGGAACACCGGCCTCGGCGTTGCGGCCGACCTGCAACTGGCATCCGCCTTCCCCGATGTCGACCTCGTCGAGTTCATCGGCGGCAGCCCCTATATCGACGGGATCCTGGCCGAACCGTTCCAGCTCGAGGACGGCTATCTCCAGATCTCGCAACGCCCCGGCCTCGGCGTCGAGATCGATCGCGAAAAGCTCGCGCGCTATACGCCGAACCCCGGGGTGCTGTTCCAGTAGCGCCGCAGCGCCCCGCCATTCCCAGAGCAGGAGCGGATCGGCCGCCCTCAGCGTTGCAGTCTGGCGAGCAGGCGGGTCTCCATGCGCCGCACCAGATGGGCGATCAGCAGCGCCAGGGCGAGGAAGATCGCGCCGGCGACGACGAGCGGCTCGGCATAGCGGAACGTGTCGGAGGCGATGTCGAAGGCGGTGCCGAGCATCTCCGGCACGGCCAGCACGGCGAGATAGGGCGTCGCCTTCAGGATCGAGACGAAGTAGTTGCCGAGCGGCGCTGCAATGTTGAGCAGCATTTGCGGCGCGATCACCAGGAAGACCGTTTGCGCTCGCGACAATCCCAGTGCCTTGGCGGCTTCGAACTGGCCGGCCGCGACGCTGTCGATGCCCGCCTTGAAGACCTCCGCCAGATAGCCGCTGTAATACAGACTGAGGCCGCCGATCCCGACGACGAGCGCCGGCAAGGTGACACCGTAGAAGGGCAGGACGAAATAGAGGAAATAGAGCTGCGCCAGGATCGGCATCGAGCGGATCGCGTCGATCAGGAAGCGCATGACGTAGCCGGTGCGCCGGCCCGACCGCCGCAGGATCTCCCAGGTGAAGCCGAGCAGGCAGGCGCCGATGGCCGAGCCGACCGCCACGGCGAGCGTGACGCCGAGCGAAGCCAGGATGATCGGCACGGTCGAGAGCGCGAAGCCGGCGTCAAATCCCATGAGCGCTGCTCCGGCCGACGCTCGCTCGGCCCTCCAGCCAGCGGCCAAGGATGGTGACCGGATAGCAAAGCAGGAAATAGGCGATCAGCAGGGCCGAATAGACGCCGACGGGATTATACGAAGCCTGCGCGATCTCCTTGGCATGGTAGGTCATGTCGGCAAGCGTGATCAGCGAGACCAGCGCCGTTCCCTTGATGAGTTGGATGACCTGGTTGACGAAGGTCGGCAGCATCGCGCGGAAGGATTGCGGCAGCTCGACCAGCGCCAGGATCTGCCAGCGCCGGAGACCGAGCGACCGGCCCGCCTCGACCTGCCCTGCCGGCAGCGTCTGCAGGGCGGCGCGGACCGTCTGGCTGCCATAGCCCCCGGCATTGAGGCCGAGCACCATCGTGCCGACCGCGAAGGCCGAGAGGGTCACGCCAACGACAGGCAGGCTATAATAGAAGACAAAGAGCAGCACGACGACCGAGGAGCTTCGCCAGAATTCGATGATCGCGGTGACGAGGCCGTGGGTGACGCCTTTCGCCAGATGCTGCAGCACGCCGAAGGCGAAGGCGAAGGGGATGGCATAGAGCAGTCCGCAGGCCGCGACGGAGGCGGTGATGCCGAACCCTTCGAATATCCCGGCGACGATCCCGTTCAGGCTATTGGGCGGCATGTCGCGGTCTTCTAGTCCTCGCCGGCACAGATCTGCTGCGCGGTGAGCTCGGGAGCCTTTTCCGCGTCACCGAAGCCGTATTTCTTCATGATCGCCGCCAGGCTGCCATCGGCCTTCATCTCGGCGAGACGCTTGTTGTAGAGGTCGCGCAGATCGGCATCCGCCGGCCGGAAGGCGATCGCCGAAGACAGCGCGCTCTCGCGCCCGTTCGGCTTGATATAGCCGGTGAAGGGTTTGACGCGCTCGACGCCAGTGATGTTGGGATCCTGGAGGAACCCGACGACGGTCGGCGACGAGAAGGTCAGCACGTCGACGCGGCCGGCCATGAGGGCCGACATTGAGGCTTCCGTGTTCTGGAACAGCATCATCTGGCTCTCGGGGACGCCTGCCAGCGTGGCGTTCTTGCCGTTCGCGCTGCCCCGCGAGGCGCCGAGCCTGACCTTGGGGTTGGCGGCGATGTCCTTGTAGCTGTGGACGCCGAGGGGATTGCCCGCCTTCACCAGCAGGGCGTCTCCGATCGACATGTCCGGATCGCTGAAGGCGACGACCTTGCAGCGTTCCGGCGTGATGCCGAGCCCCGACGCGACCATGTCGAAGCGGTTTGCGATCAAGCCCGGGATGAGCGCGCCGAAATCCGAGATCGTGAAGGCGATCTCGGTCACGCCGAGCGGGGCGAAGGCGGCGCGGACGAGATCGGGGTGAAAGCCGGTCGCCTGGCCGTCGCTGCCACGAATGCCCCAGGGCGGCCGGTTGTGGATTCCGATCGAGAGCTTCTTTTCGCGCAGGACGCGGTCACCCGCCGTCTCGGCCGAGAGCGGCGCAGAGCCGAACATGGTCGCGCCGAGCAGGAGCGCCGTCAGAAATCCGCGGCGTTGGATCAGTCGGCTGGCGAACATGTGCAACTCCGCTGCCATACCCGACATGGCCGGGCCGGCCGTTGGCGATCCCGCAATCTGGCGAGGATTGAACAAGCCGCTACAGGCCCTGTCCAATACAAAGAAATGGCGACTTCATGCGTTGATGTTATCAACCTCTAGAGCAGGATGCGAAAAAGCGGGAACCGGTTTTTCGCATCGATCCTGCTCTAACTTTTTGATGAGAGACGGATTCAGACTTCAGTTGGAACCGCAAAGCGATTCCAACTGAAGTCATCCGGCTCTAGACCGAGGCGACCAGTGCATCCTGTCCGTAAAGCTCGACGAGATGCGCCCGCGTAATGTCCAGAAAGGCCCGGGCTGCGAGCGACAGGGGGATGTCCTTCCGCAGGAGCAGCGAGAATCCGAAACGGACGACAGGAGCGAACGGACGGACCACCAGGGCCTCTTCGGAGAAGCCGAGCGTCGCCAGCGGGCTGACGACCGAAACGCCGGCTCCCGCCGCGACCATGTTGGCCACCGCAAGCGCGTAGGGCGCCTCGATGCTCATCCGCCGGCGCACATCCGCCGCCTGGAAGACCTTGTCGACCGCGACGCGATTGCCGTCGGCCGGATCCAGCGAGATGAACTCCTCGCCTTCGAGATCGCCGACCTCGACGGAGCTCTTGGCCGCCAGCCGGTGCCCGGCCGGCAGGATGCAGACCCCGGGAATGGCGGCATAGGCGATCTTCTGGATGTTGGACTGTTCCGGGCCGCTGCTGGCGAAGCCGAGGTCGTAGTTGGACGTGGCCATCCAGTTGGACGAGGCCATCCAATCCATCACGGTCGCCGAACTGCGGGTCTGCAGGCCGATCGCCACGTCCGGATGCAGCCGGCGATAGCGCGCGATGACCCGCGGGAGGAACACCAGCCCGACGATGGGGATGCTGGCGATGCGCAGCGATCCCGTCGCGGCGGTCCGGATGTTGTGCGCTGCCCGTTCCAGCTTTTCCAGGCCGACGAAGGACCGATCGACCTCGCGGAGGAACAGCAGGGCTTCGGGCGTCGGCTGCAGCCGCTGTTTCGAGCGCGTGAAGAGAGTGAGCCCGGTTTTGGCCTCGAGCAGCGACAGCAAGCGGCTCACCGCGGGCTGCGAAATGCTCAGGCGCTCGGCCGCCCCGGTGACGGTCCCGGTCAGCATCACCATCCGGAAAGCTTCGATCTGTCGGAGATTCATGGGCTACATCATAAGTTTTGAACATGAAATACTGGCTCGTTTGTATTAGACGCTGATCATCCTCGCGCCTAGCGTCGAATCGAACCCGCTCGCTTCGGCCGCCTCGCGTGACCTGAACGCGGCGGCCGATGCCTGCGAGAGATGAGCGATGAACCAAGCTGCCCTGAAGGACCGGACGCGGTCGCGGATCACCACGCGTGTTCCCCTAGACGAGGACGGCAAGCATTGCGGCTTCCTGTCCCTGCCCTATTCGACCCATGAATCGGCCTATGGCCGCATCCAGATCCCGTTCGTCTGCATCCGCAACGGCAATGGACCGACGGCCCTGCTCGTCGCCGGAAACCATGGCGACGAATATGAGGGCCAGATCGCGCTCGGCCGCCTCATCCGCGAACTGGAGCCGCATCAGATCGACGGGCGGGTACTGATCCTGCCGGCGCTGAACCTGCCTGCGGTGGCCGCGGCTCGCCGGACGTCCCCGCTGGATGGCGGCAATCTCAACCGCCTGTTCCCAGGCGATGCGGACGGCGAGCCGACGGCGATGATCGCTCACTATGTCGAAAGCGAATTGCTGCCGATGGCCGATCTGGCGATCGACCTGCATTCGGGCGGCTCATCCCTCGTCTACCTGCCCTGCGCGATCGTGCGCGACAATGGCAGCGACGATTTCGTGCGCCGGCAATTCGCCGCGCTGAAGGCCTTTGGCGGCGAGTTCGCCTACGTCACCGATGGACGCAACCAGGGCGCCGAGCGGACCTTTGGGGCCGCCGCCGACCGTTGCGGCGTGGTCGCGATCACCACCGAGCTCGGCGGCGGCGCCAGCATCGACCGCGACGGCACGCGTCTGGCGGAGGCCGGCATCCGGCGAGTGCTGCATCAGGCCGGTATCCTCAAGGAGGCGCCGCCGGCCGATCCCGACGCGCTGCGGCTGATGAAGGTCGAAGGGGCGTTGTCCTATATCCTGGCCTCGGAGACCGGGGTTTTCGAGCCGGCACTCGAGCTGGGAGACGAGGTGACCGTGGGCGCATTCGCCGGACAGATCAGCTTCCCTGAAACGCCCTGGCGCGAGCCAGTGCCCGTTCATGCCGAGGCGACCGGGCTTGTCATTTGCAAGCGCGCGGTGGCCTGGACCGGGCGCGGCGACTGTCTCTTCCAGATTCTCGCCCCTTATGACGGCCGCGGCCGCCTGTCATGAGCATGGCCGAGATCAATACGCGCCTGCGTGGCTTTGCCTGCCTGCGCTGCGGCGAAGCGCAGCCGATCGCGGACCACGCCGAAGGCTGCCCGGCCTGCCTTGCGCTCGGTTTTCCCGCGAGCGTCGTGCCACGTTTCGACGACTTGCCGCCGCTCGCCACGGCCGGGATCGGCCGCGGCATGCGGCGCTTCGCTGAAAGATTGCCTTACCGGCTCTTCCCGAGCCTCGGCGAAGGCGACACGCCGCTCCTGCCGCTCGACCGGATTGCGGCCGAGCTCGGGCTCGATGCGCTCCACCTCAAATACGAGGGCGCGAATCCCTCGGGCTCGCACAAGGATCGCATGAGCGCCCAATTCGTCGCC
Organism: Allobosea sp.; assembly: GCF_051860145.1. Classification (GTDB taxonomy): domain Bacteria; phylum Pseudomonadota; class Alphaproteobacteria; order Rhizobiales; family Beijerinckiaceae; genus Allobosea. The sequence continues at coordinate 52,782 of NZ_JBHYEM010000002.1, forward strand.
CGGGCGCTCGATATCGGCGCACCCGGCGTCGTCGCGGCGTCCAGCGGCAATGCCGGCCTGTCGCTCGCGGTCTATGCCGCCGCCGTCGGAATCCCCTGCCTTGTCGTCATGACCAGGGGAACCGGAACGGCTTATCGCGACTCGATCGAGCGCGCCGGTGCGCGCGTGCATATCGAGCCGGATTCGCTCGCCCGCTGGCGCCATGTCGCCGAGCTGGTGCGGCAAAAGGGTTGGCTGTCGGCGACCAACTATCTCGACCCTCCCGTCGGCAGCCACCCGTTCGGTGTCGACGGCTACAAGACGCTCGGCTACGAGCTCGCCGCGGACCCCGCTGCCGCGGCAGCCGATGTCGTGATCGTGCCGACGGCGCGGGGCGACGTTCTCTGGGGCCTCTATCTCGGGCTGGCGGAGCAGCTCAGGGAGGGCCTGATCGATCGGTTGCCGCGCCTGGTCGCCGTCGAGCCGTTTCCGCGATTGTCGCGCGTCCTCGCCGGCGAGGACTATCGCGCGAAATTCCCCGGCGGCTCGCCGCTCGCCGCGATCAACGGCGCGACGGTGACCTATCAGGCCGTTGCGGCGCTCGCGGGGTCGAAGGGCAGCGCGATCGATGTCGAGGCGCAGGAGGCCGAGCGCGACCAGGCCCGGTTGGCCACTGACGATCTGCGTCTCGAGCTTTCGAGCGCCGCTGCCTTGTCGGCGCTCCGCCTGCTGCTGGCAAAAGCCGACTTCCCGATCCGGCGCGCGGTTCTCATCGGCACCGCCAAGGGCCGCTAGCCGCGCCTTTTGGGAGCATCAGGGAGCGCGATCGGTACCCAAGAGCCGCCGCGGCGTGGTCGTCAGGCGTTCCGCCCCCGCGGGACGCACCACGATCGTCTCGCTGAAGCCGAGCCCGCCGGCCGAGACATACATGTGGAAGACCATGCCTTCCTCGAGCCGCCAGCGCGCATTGGGCAGGAAAACGCGCGAGAAATCGCTCGGGCGCGGCGTGCGGCCATAGAGGCCGAGCGTATAGCCGCTGACATTGTCGTAGCTCGGGCGCAGGCCCTCCGCGAGCACCGCCTCGCGCAGCACGGCATCGACATCGCATGCCAGCGCGCCCGGCCGCATCGCCGCGAACTGCCGGTCCTGCAAGGCCACGAGCCGCTCGGCGATCGGGCCGATGCCGCGCTTGTCGGCGCCGATCAGGACCGGGCGCATCAATCGCGCGCCGTAATTGCGGACCTTCGGGATCAACTCGACATGCAGCACGTCCCCATCGCCGAATACCTGCGAGGTCATCACGCCGTGAAGAAACTCGTGATCGCCGATCCCCGGCACGATCGGCCCGGTCTCTCCGGTATCGGCCCCGTTGTCGAGAAAGCTGGCGGCGGCGATGGCTGCCGCCTTGCGCGGCGACAGGCCTGGCCGGGCAGCGCCCACGATCGCCGCCATGGCCATGTCCGCGATCCCGGCGGCCTGTGCCAGAAGCGCGATCTCGGCGCCGGATTTGACCTGCCGGAGCAGGTCGCTCTCGCCGCTCATGTCGACGAAGCGCGCTTCAGGAAGCAGCGCCGCGAGCCTGTCGCGGGTGGCAGCGGTGAAGCCGTAGGAAACGTGGTCCGCACCGATGCGCGCCGACTCATAGCCGCGCTGACGGACCGTGCTCGCCATGATCTCGTGCGGGTCGGCCGTGTCGGGAAAGCCGACGATATCCTCGAACCAGCAGGCGGCCCGGCAGGGCCCGGTGTCGAGATCGCGCAGCACGAACCAGGGTTCGCCCTCCAGAGGCAGGAACGCCGCCCGGTACATGGTTTCGGACACCGTGTAGCCGGTCAGCCAGGCGAGGAGCTCGGCATGGTCGACCAGCAGCAGGTCGACGCTCGCCTCCGCCATCGCGGCGCGGGCCTTCTCGACACGCCGCGCGAATTCCTCGCTTGCGAACATGCGGCTCAGGCCTGCTCGCAGATGTCGAGGATGCAGAGCATGTAGATGCGGATCATGTCGAGATAGTCGGCGATGTCGACGCGCTCGTCCGGCATGGTGTTGTAGCGCCCGCCCGGCCCGCAGACGATGCCTTCCATGCCGGCTTCCGCGTAGAGATGGCCGGCATCGGTGCCGAAATAGCAGGGCGGAGCGATCGCGCCCGTCGGCTGGGCCTCGCCGCGCACGGCCTCATGGGCGGCGTTGATCGTCCTGACGATGCGCGCGCCCCTGGCGACCTCGAAGGCCGGCATCGACTGGTGGCCTTCCGCCTTCTCGACATGGATCGTCGCCTTGAGGCCGGGGAAACGGGCTTCGAGCGCGTCGAGCTCCCGGCGCATGTCGGCGATCGCGCCGGCCTCGTTCTGGCCCGGCGCATAGCGGCCCGAGCCCTTGATCTTGACGAAATCGGCAACCTGTGGCGCGCGCCACTCGTGCAGCTCCTTGCCGAGCGCGCCGTGGACGACACCGACATGGACGCGGTTGATCGAGCGGTGCTCCTCCGATTTCGCGCCGGAGAAGGTCATGGCGTTGAGGCGCGGGATCAGGTCGGTGGCGGCGACGATCGCGTCGACCGCCTGCTCGCGCTTGGAGAGGTGGCGGGTATTGCCGACAAGCTCGATGACGAAGGTGAAGGCGCAGGCATGCATGGTGATGGCCTGCAGGTCGCTCGGCTCGGAATTGATGAAATAGTCCGCCCTCACCCCGTTGCGGATCGCCGCGACCGTGCCGACGCCGCCCTGCAATTCGCCGACGACGAAGGTCAGCACGACATCGCCCTTCAGCTTCACGCCGGCATCGACCAGCGTCTTGACCGCGCAGAAATAGGCGGCGTCGCCCGCCTTCATGTTCGAGACGCCGATCCCGTAGATGAACTTGTCGTCAACGAGCCCACCCCAGGGGTCGACGGTCCAGCCCTCGGTCGCGGGGTTGGTGTCGAGATGTCCGTTGAAGAGCAGGCTCTTGCCGCCGCCCGTGCCCTTCCAGCGGCCGATCGCGTTGACGCGCTCGCCCTCGACCGGCTGCAGCTCGCTCTCGATGCCGAGTTCGCGCATCCTGTCGGCCATGAAGTCGGCCAGCACGCGCTCGCCCTCGGTCTGCGAATAGCTCTTGTGGCGCACCATCTGGCTGAGGAAATCGAGGGCGGCCTTCTCATCGAGACGGGCCAGGAGGGCAGCGCGATCCATCGTCATATCCTTCAGCGTCAGGCGGCATGGGCCGGGGCCGGCACGGCCTCGAGCAGCGAGCGGGTATAGGGGTGGAGCGTCCCGCCCGAGAGCGCGGCGACATCGACGAGATCGACGAGGTCGCCGCGATACATCACGGCGATCCGGTGGGCGATCTGGCGCACCAGGTTGAGATCATGCGTGATGAAGAGATAGGCCGTGCCGAAACGCTTCTGCAGATCGACGAGCAGCTCGACCACGGAGGCCTGCACCGAGACGTCGAGGGCCGAGGTGATCTCGTCGCAGATCACGAGTTTCGGCTTCGAGGCGAAGGCGCGCGCGATCGCGACGCGCTGCTTCTCCCCGCCTGAAAGCTGGTGCGGATAGCGCTCGGCGTAAGCAGCCGGCAGGCGCACCTGCTCGAGCAGCTCTCCGATCGCCGCGGCGTCCTTGCGCGTGCCGGCCTCGCCATAGAGCTCGAGCGGGCGCGAGAGGATCTCGCGGATGCGCTGGCGCGGATTGAGCGAGGAATCCGGGTGCTGGAAGATGATCTGGACGTCGCGGCGATAGGCCCGGTCCATGTCCTTCAGGCCGGTGATCCTGCGCCCGGCGAAGCGGATCTCGCCCTCGAACGGGTTCAGCCCGGTCATCGCCCTCGCGAGGGTCGACTTGCCCGAGCCGGATTCGCCGACGATGCCAAGGATCTCGCCCGGCATGACCGAGAGGCTGACCTCGCGATTGCCGGTGAACTGCGTGTTCGCCCGCCCGAGCAGCCCGGACAGGAACGGCTTGCGGCCGTAATGCACGCTGACCTTCTCGACCTCGACCAGCGGCGCGCCCGCCTCGGGCGCGCTGCCCTCGACGAGGCGATGGTCGGGCCGGGGCACGGCCGCCAGCAGCTTCTGCGTATAGGCGTCCTGGGGCCTAGCGAAGACCTCGCCGACCGCGCCCTGCTCCACGATCCGGCCGCGATGGATCACCGCGACGCGTGAGGCGATCTGCGAGACCAGCGCGAGATCATGCGAGATATAGAGCGAGGCGACGCCGGTCTCGGCCTGGAGCTCGGCGAAGAGGTCGAGGATCTGGCGGGCCGTGATTACGTCCAGCGCCGTCGTCGGCTCGTCGAAGATGATGCATTCCGGCTGGCAGGCGAAGGCGGTGGCGATCACGACGCGCTGCTTCTCGCCGCCGGAAGCCTCATGCGGATAGCGCCGCATCATCTCGGCCGGCAGCTTCAGCCCGACGCGGGCGAGCATGGCCTCGCCCTCGGCCCAGGCCTGGCGGTGTGTCAGGCCGCGATGGCGCACCAGCACCTCCGCGAGCTGCTCGCCGAGCGGCAGCGTCGGGTTCAGCGATGTGCTCGGGTCCTGGAAGACCATGCCGATGCGCCGCCCGCGCATGGCCTCGACCTCGCCTTCGCTGGCAGTGATCAGATCCTGCCCGGTGAGCCGGATCGCGCCAGCCTCGCGCACGCTTTCCGGCAGATAGCGCATGACGGCCCAGGCCAGCGAGGTCTTGCCGGAGCCGGATTCGCCGACGAGCCCCAGCACCTCGCCCTTCGCGATCGAAAGCGTGACCTCGTCGAGCGCGCGGCTGAAGCCGGCCGGCGTCGCGTAGTCCAGGCTGTAGCCGGCAATGTCGAGGATCGGTGTCGTCATCGCTGCCTCACGTCCGCGGGTTGAGCGCATCGCGCAGGCCGTCGCCGAGCAGGTTGAAGCCGATCGCGACGAGCGCCACCGCCAGGCTCGGCCACAGGATCATCCAGGGGCTGAGATGCATGAAGCGGCGCGCTTCGGAGACCATCAGCCCCCATTCGGAGGCCGGCGGCTGCGCGCCGAGCCCGAGGAAGGAGAGCGTCGCGAACAGCATCACCGCGAAGGCGACGCGGATCGTCATCTCGACGATGATCGGGGCGATCACATTGGGCAGCATCTCGCGCCAGACGATGAAGCTCGCGCTCTCGCCGCGCGCGATCGCAGCATTGACGTAATCCTGCTTGCGCACGGCGAGCGCGACCGAGCGCGTCACCCGCGCCATGCCGGGTGCGAAGGCGATGGCGATCGCCAGCAATGCGTTGAGGCTGCTCTTGCCGAGCAGGTTCACGATCAGCAGCGCCAGCAGCAGGCTGGGAATCGACATGATCGCATCGACGGTGCGCATGATCCCTTCGTCGCTGCGGCCGCCCAGGAAGGCGGAGACCGTGCCGATCAGCGCGCCGGCGAGCGTGCCGAGCGCGGTCGCGAACACGGCCATGACGACGGTCGCGCGCGCGCCATGCAGCAGGCGGCTGAGGATGTCGCGGCCATACTGGTCGGTGCCGAGCCAGAACTGCGCGCTCGGCGGCTTGTAGCGCTGCAGCGGCGCCATCGTCTCGGGATTGAACGGCGCGAGCCAGGGCCCGATCAGGACGACGAACACGATCAGCGCGACGAGGCCCAGGCCGAGCGCGCCTTGCGGCGAGCGCAGCATCCGCTTGAGGATTTCAATCATACTGGATCCTCCGGTCGAGCCAGGCATAGGCGATGTCGGCCAGGAAGTTCGCGATGGCGTAGGTCGCGGCCATGATCAGCGCGCCGGCCTGGATCGAGGGCAGGTCGCGGCTCTGGATCGCGACGATGAGCTGGCGCCCGATCCCCGGCAGGGCAAAGATCTCCTCGACGACGATGACGCCGCCGAGCAGGTAGCCGACATCGAGCGCGACGATGGTGATGGTCGGCAGCAGCGCATTGCGCAGCGCGTGCTTGTAGAGGACCGTGCGCTTCGAGAGGCCCTTCAGACGCGCCGCCCGGATGTAGTCGGTGTGCAGCACGTCGACGAGCTCGGAGCGCACCATGCGCGAGACATGCGCGATCAGGATCACCGAGACGGTGAGGACCGGCAGGGCAAGATGCTTCAGCCCGCGCACCGGGTCTTCGGTGAGCGGGACATAGCCCGTCGCCGGCAGCCATTGCAGCCAGTCCGCCAGCACGAGCACCACCAGCGTCGCGGTGACGAATTCCGGCACCGAGACGCCGATATAGGAGATGAAGCTGACCCCGAGATCCGCCGCCCGCCCACGCCGTACGGCCGCGATGATGCCCAGCGGCACGGCGAGCGCCAGCATCAGCAGGATCGAGAACAGGGCGAGCAGGAGCGAGCGCCCGAGCGCCTCGATCATCACCGGCGCCACCGGCTGGCCGGTGCGCATCGACAGGCCGAAATCGCCCTGGACGACCCCCGCCAGCCAATGCCCGTATTGCAGCCAGATCGGGTCGTTCAGCCCCATCTTGGTCCGCAGCGCCGCCAGCGCTTCGGGCGTCGCGTTCTCGCCCAGCATCATCACCGCCGCGTCGGCGGGCAGGATCTGAGTGATCGCGAAGACGATCAGCGACACCACGAACAGGGTGTAGCCGATCAGCGCGACGCGCTTGAGGATATAGGCTGGCGACACGCTCTGGCCCGCCCGCGCTCAGCCGCGCTTCGGCGCATTGGCGCCGAGCGAGACATGATCGAGCCGGAACACCGCTCCGCGCGGATGCAGCGCATAGCCCTGCACCCATTCGCGCTGCGCGGCGAGCAGATCGAAGAAGGCCGGGATGATCGAGGGCACTTCGGCATGCATCAGCTTCTGCGCGTCGGCATAGAGCGCCCGGCGCTTCGCCTCGTCAGTCGTGGCGCGGGCCTCGAAGACGAGCTTGTCGAAGGCGGCGTTGTTCCAGCGCGTCTCGTTCCAGGCGGCGTTGGAGGTGTAGAGCAGCGAGAAGATCGCGTCCGCCGTCGCCTGCATGTTGTAGAAGCCGACATAGAACGAGCCCTTCTTCCAGACCTGATCGAGATAGGTCGCGTGCGGCATCGTCTCGACATTGATCCGGAAGCCGGCGGGCTTGGCCATCTCGCGCAGCGCCACCGCGAGCTGGGTGCGCTGGCCCGGCCGGTCGGAGGCGATCAGCGTGGCGTCGAGCCCGTTCGGATAGCCTGCTTCCGTCAGCAGGGCCTTGGCCTTGGCGATATCCGCCGCCTTCGCAGGCTGCTCCGCATAGAAGCGATAGGCCGGGTTGAGCGGCGTGTCGTTGCCCGGCGAACCGAAGCCTTCCGTCACGAAATCGACCATCGCGGCGCGGTCGACGGTCAATGCCAGGGCCTGGCGCACGCGCACATCGTTGAACGGCTTCTGGTCGCAGCCGAAATTGACGTTGCAGAACTGGCCGGAGGCGACGCGCAGCGCCTTGATGCCCGAGGCCTTCTGCAGGCGGCCGAACTCGGTCGGCGGCGTGGTCGAGATCAGGTCGGTATCGCCCGAGATCAGGGCCGAGGCTTCGGCGCTGACATCGGGGTAGACCACGACCTCGATCCTATCGAGATAGGGCCGCTCCTTGTCATAGAAGGCGTCGTTGCGGGCAACGACGATCAGCCGCTCCGGCTCGAAGGAGACGAGCTTGAACGGGCCGGTGCCGACGGCCTCGCGGTCGAGCTTGCCGAGCCCGGCCTTGATCACCGCCGCAGGGATGATCTTGGCGTTGGTATAGGCGAGCGTCACCGGCAGGTCGGCGAAGGGCGCCGACAGGGTGAAGACGACGGTGGTCTCGTCCTTGGCGGCGACCTTCGCGATCGGACCGACATTCTGCCGCGCGGGCGAAGCGGTCTTGGCGTCGAGGATGGCCTCGAAGGTGGCGACGACGTCGGCCGCCGTGCAGGGGCTGCCGTCATGGAAGCTGACGCCCTTGCGCAGCACGAAGGTCCACTCGAGCAGATCGGCCGAGTTCGTCCAGGACTCGGCGAGGTCGGGCTCCGCGCTCATATCGACCTTGAGCCGCGTCAGGCCGGAATAGAGCAGCTCCGCCACGAGATATTCGGGGTTCACCCGCGTCACCAGCGGGTTCAGCTTCGAGACGGCCTGGTCGACGCTGACCCGCAAGGTGCCGCCACGGCGGGGCGCCTGGCCGAAAGCCGGCAGGCCGGTCATGGCTAGCCCGCTCAGAGCGGCGGAGGCGGCAAGAAAATCGCGACGATGGATGGTCGGCATGGCGGCGCTCCTTCAGGTTCGGGGCGGGAGGGTTTCGGGAATGAGCTCTGGCCGGAAATCGGCGGCGAGATAGGACAGCACCGCCTGCGCCAGCGAGACGGTGTCGGGAATCGTGGTGTGTTCGCCCGGCGCATGGATGTTGCGGCTCGGCCGCCCGAGGCCGCCGAGCAGGATCTCCTGCATGCCGGTGCGCTGGACCCAGCCGAAGTCGGAGCAGCTCGCGGCGCCCCATTTGCGAAAATCGCCCAGCGCATAGCCGAAGCCCTTGCCGACGGCCGCCTGCCAGCGCGGCCAATGCGGCCCGGTCGGATCGGCTGTCGGGGCGAGATGGCCCACCAGCGCGGTCTCGACGCTGAGGCCAGGAGACAGGGAGATCGACCGGCGGACCGTCTCCTCGATTTCCGCCAGCACGGTCTCGAATTGTTCTTCCGGAGCGTAGCGGCGGTTCAGGGTGATCTCGACCAATGCCGGCACCTGCCCGCCGGCCGTCCCGCCCTGGATCGTCGCGATATTGAGCTGCGCCGCGAGCGGCGGCTTGCCCGGCGGCGGCGGAAGCGCCGAGACCCGTGTGGCGATGCGAGCCTTGAGCGCAGCCAGCGCATTCAGCAGCGGCAACGCGCCCTCGATCGCGTTGGCCCCGCTGCCCATACGATTGCCCTCGCCCGCATGCACGGCCTGGCCATGGACGCGCACGAGAAGGTTGAACAGGCCGAAGCAGCCCGCCCAGATCCGCGGCTCGGCGCTGCCGTTGAAGTTGAGGATATGGCCTTCAAGGCGTCCCTGCTCGGCGAGATAACGGATGCCCGGATAGAGGCCGCCCTCCTCGTCTGTGCAAAAGAGCAGCATCGGATCATAGGCGAGCTCGACCCCGCAGGCCTGCGCGGCCCGCAGCGCCAGGAGGATGGCGGCGATGCAGCCTTTCATGTCCGCGGCGCCCAGCCCGATCAGCCTGTCGCCCTCGCGCGTCAGGCGCAGCGGATCATGCTGCCAGCCCGGCGCGGCGGGCACGGTGTCGACATGGAAATAGAGCCCGCAGACGGGTTTGCCGCTGCGCCGCGTCGCGACGAGATTGGTGCGCCGGCCGCTGGCCGGGCCGTTCGGCACCTGCCACAAGGCGTCCGGCACCACCACGCGCTCATGCGCGAAGCCGAGGGCTGAGACCATCTCCTCCATCAGCCCGGCGAAATCATCGTAGCCGAGGCCGGGCGGGAAGGTCGTGTCGACCGAAATCATCCGGCCGAGATCGGCGACGGCCGTCTCGACCTCGCCGGCAATGAACGCCAGCGCCTGCTCGACAGGCGGCACCTGTTCGCGATGCGTGACGACGCTCATCAACCAGCCAAGACGGCGCTTGTCGCGCTGCGCCGTGATCTGCGATGGACAAGACCCGCAGGCGGGAGCGGCGTTGGCATTGCAGGCACCCCTCTTTCATATAAACTATATAGAAATAGGAATGAACATATGCCGGCTGTCAACGCCAAAAAAGCGACGCCTCCTGCCGCCAAACCCGGCACGCAGCGGAAAGATCCGCTTCCGGCCATTCCGAACCTGACAGCCAGCGACGCAGCGCCGCTCTATGAAAAGGTGAAGCGCCACATGTCGGAAGCGATCCTGGTCGGCGAATGGCAGCCCGGCATGGTGCTGCCGAACGAGACCGCGCTCGCGCAGAGCTTCGGCATCGCGGTCGGCACGATGCGGCGCGCCATGAGCGATCTCGTTGCGGAAGGTCTATTGTCGCGCCGGCGCAAGACCGGCACGGTGGTGACCGGCCGCAGCCCGCATCACAGCCTGCGTTTCTTCTTCCAGTATTTTCGGCTGCACCGGGCCGATGGCAGCCTCGTGCGCTCGCAGGTGCAGATGCTGAGCGTCGGGATCGCCCCGGCCACGGCCGAGGAAGCCGCAGCGCTGCAGATCGAGCCGGAAGCCGCCGTCATGAGGCTGCATCGGATCCGGCATGCCGATGGCCGCCCGGTGATGCATGACCGTCTCGTCATCGCGGCGGCGCGCCTGCCCGACTGGCCGCTCGATCCGGCCGCCCTGCCGGCCTTGCTCTATCTCTACCTGCTGGAGCGCTACGGCATCCGCATCTCGGCCGTGCGCGAGACGATCACCGCCGATCTCGCCAGTGATGAGGATATCGCGCTGCTCGACCTCGACGGGCGGGAAGCCGTGCTGACGATCGACGAGACCGCCTATGATCAGGCCGGAACGCCGACCATCCTTGGTTATCATCGCGCCACAACGCGCGCCCACGCCTATATCAACGAAGTCCGGTAGACCGCCCGGTTCGCGGGAGTCTACCGAACCATTGGCGCAGGACGCAGGAACGCTCCCTGGCGCTTTTCCCGATCTGGGAAGTGCCGCTAGTCGGTTCCGCGCTCGTATGACCGGGCCCGGATGGCGATGACCGCGAAGGCGGTCACCGCGCAGCAGACCATCAGATAGGCCACGACCCAGGTCGGCTTGCCGCCGCCGGCCGAGACCAGCGCGGCGGCGATGAACGGCGTCGGGCCGGCGATCAGCATGCCGTTGAGCTCACGGGTCATGGCGATGCCGGAGAAGCGGTAGCGCGTCGGGAAGAGGTTCGCCAAGAAGGCGCCCTGCGCAGCCGCGAGGCCGCCGAAGCCGATGCCGTAGCCGATGCTGAGCGCCAGCGTGGCGAGGACGACGTTCTTCGTGTCGAGCAGCGCGAACATCGGGAAGGCGTAGAGGAACACGAAGATCGCGCCGAAGAGATAGACCTTGGCGTGGCCGATGCGGTCGGCGAGAGCGCCCAGCGGCGGCGTCATGACGATGCCGGTTAGCGTCGCGATGATCACCGCCGTCAGCGAGTCGGTGCGGCTCATGCCGAGCGTGTTGGTCATGTAGCTGAGGCTGAAGGCGCTCAGGATATAGGCATTGGCGTTGTGGCCGGTGACGGACAGGAAGCCGAAGAGCAGCTCGCGGGGACTGTTGCGAACGAGTTCGCCCAGGGGGACCTTGGCTTCGACGCGCTTCTCGGCGGCACGCTCCATCGCCGCGACATATTCCGGCGTCTCGTCCAGGTTCTTGCGGATGTAGAGGGCGACGAAGAAGAGCAGCGCCGAGACCAGGAACGGCACGCGCCAGGCCCAGCCGAACAGCGTCTCCTCCGGCAGATAGGAGACGATCAGGAACATCAGCGTCGCGAGCATGATGCCGACGACCGTCGCGGCCTGGAGATAGGCCGTGTAATAGGCCTTGCGCTCGGGCGGGACATATTCGGCGACGAGCGTCACCGCCCCGGCATATTCGGCCCCGGCGCCGAAGCCTTGCAGCAGCCGCAGCAGGACGAGCAGGACGGGCGCCCAGATGCCGATCTGGTCATAGGTCGGCAGCAAGCCCATCGCGACGGTGGACGCGCCCATCAGCGCGATGGTGAAGATCAGCGCCGGCTTGCGCCCGAAGCGGTCGCCCATATGCGAGATCAGGACGCCGCCGAGCGGCCGGCTGAAGAAGCCGACCGCAAAGGTCGCGAAGGCCGCGAGCACACCCGCCGAGGCAGAGAATTGCGGAAAGAAGAGCTTGTTGATGATCAGGCCCGCCGCGGCTCCGTAAAGCGCGTAATCGAACCACTCGATGACCGTGCCGATCGTCGCGGCGCTGACGGCGCGCCGGATATTGGCCTGTTCGGCCGGTGATTTATCGATCGCAATGGATGCAGACATGGGCTTCCTCGCTGATGCTGTTCTTGTTGGTGGATGAGCGGCTTTGCCGCGGTGTCAGCAGATCGCAGGCATCGGAACGCCGAGCCGGCGGGCGTTCTCCGCCAGGCAGCCGGCGATGGCGTCCGACAGGACGACGCCGTCCCGCAGCTGCGTCTCGCGCCGCGCCAGCGCACGGGCGCCGGGAAGCTCGACCCGCTCGAAACCCCGCCGCGTCTGCGATCCCTCGCAAAGCGCGACCAGGGCCTCGACCTGCCGGCGGAAAGCCTCGGCGCCGCCAAAGGCGGCCGGGTCGATGATGAGGACGAGGACCGCGGCGCTCCAGCCGTCGCCGGCATCGGCGCGGCCGCGGCCGGTCAGGCAGCCCGTCAGCAATTCGACGATGAGGCCGAGCGAGAAGCCCTTATGCCCCGCTTCCAGCCCGCCCAGAGGCAGGATCGTGCCGGGCGGATCCGTGGCGATGATCGCGGGATCCGTCGACGGCCGGCCGAGATGGTCCATCAGGAACGGATGCGGCAGGGCCTCGCCGCGCTGGCGATAGGCTGCGACGCCGCCATTGGTCATCAGGGCGGTCGACATGTCGACCATGATCGGGCCGTTCGGCGCCGGTGCCCCGAACGCGATCGGATTCGAGGTCAGCACTGGCGTAACACCACCGAAGGGGGCGACGCTGCGATGGCCCGGATCGGTCAAGGTCAGCAGCATCATATAGCCCGCATCGACCGCGGGCTTCAGATATGCCCCAAGGCAGGCCGTGTGGTGGCTGCGCTGGATCGCGACCGCGCCCATGCCGAAGCGGCTCGCGCGGGCCATCGCCTCCTCCACCGCGCGGCGCAGCAGCCACGGGCCGGGCAGCTTGTGCCCGTCCCAGGTGAGGCAGGCGCCGAGATCGTTCACCACCTTCGGCTCGCCGGATACCGCCATGCCGCCGGCCTCGATCTCGCGCAGGTAGAGCGGAAGCAGCGTGAGACCATGCGTGGATTTGCCGAGGCAATCGCCCTCCACCAGCACCGCCGCGACATCCGCCGCCCTGTCGGGAGGCAGGCCGGCGCGCTCGAACAGGGCCCGGGCACAGGCTTCGAGATCGTCGGCGCGGTAGCGCGCGCCCGCCTCGTTGCGGCTCATGGGCATCTCCTCCCGTTGCATGGATCTCGTCGCCTCCCGGTCAGATCGCCCAGCCGCCGTCGATGACGTGGGCTTGGCCCGTGGTGTAGGTGGCGCAGGCGAGATAGACCGCGAGATCGGCGATTTCCTCGGGCGTGCCGATCCGGCCGATCGGCTGGCGCGCCACGAACGCGGCACGCGCCGTGTCGTAATCGCCCTGCGCGCTCAGGCGCTGCTGCAGCGACGGGCTTTCCACCGTCCCCGGGCAGATCGCATTGCAGCGGATGCCTTGGGCGACATAGTCGGCGGCGATCGACTTGGTCAGGCCGAGCACGGCGGCCTTGGTCACGCCATAGGCGAAGCGGTTCGGCACGCCCTTCACGCTCGACGCGACGGAGGACATGTTGATGATGCAGCCGTTCCGGCGCTCCAGCATGCCGGGCAGCACGGCCTTGATCGTGCGCACCATGGCCTTGACGTTGAGGTCGTAGGCGAAGTCGAGATCGGCCTCGCTCGCCTCCAGCACGGTGCCGCTCTGGACCACGCCGGCGCAGTTGAACAGCACGTCCACCCGGCCGATCTCGGCGAAGAAGGCAGAGACGGCGGCCGCGTCGAGCACGTCGAGCTTGCGTCGGCGTAGCTTTGAGCCCGCCTCGATCTCGGCGAGCTTCGCCTCGTTGATATCCGTCGCCCAGACCTCGGCACCCAGACTGTCGAAGGCCTCGACTGTGGCCCGGCCGATCCCCTGCGCCGCCGCCGTGATGACGACGGCTTGCCCTGCGAGCGCGCTCATCTCAGTGCCCTGCCTTCAGGGCCGGCGCGGCGCCGTGGCTGGCGCGGTGGACGATGCTGCGCTCGAGCGCGGACCAGTCCCAAGCGATGCCGAGGCCGGGTTCGTCGGACGGGATCGCCTTGCCGTTCTCGATGCGGATCGGCGAGCTCGTGACGAGGTCGAGTTGCGGGATGTATTCGAGCCAGCGGCTGTTGGGGACCGCGCAGCACAGCCCGAGATGGATCTCCATCAGGAAATGCGGGCAGACCGGCACATTGAAGGCCTCGGCCATATGGGCGACCTTGAGCCAGGGCGTGATGCCGCCGATGCGGCCGACATCGACCTGGACGATCGAGCAGGCGCCGGCCTCGAGGTAATCCTTGAACTGCGAGAGTGAGTACATCGACTCGCCGACCGCGATCGGCACCGTCGTCGATTCCGCCAGCCGCCGATGCGCGCCGACATCGTCGGCATGGATCGGCTCCTCGAACCAGGCCACGTCGAGCTTCTCGTAATGGCGCGCGCGGCGGATCGCTTCGTCCAGCGACAGCCCCTGATTGGCGTCGGTCATGATCTCCCAGCCGAAACCGACCTTGTCGCGCACCGCCGAGAGACGCCGCACGTCCTCCGCGACATGCGGCCGGCCGACCTTGATCTTGGTGCCGCCGAAGCCCGTCTCCTTGGCCTTGACCGCCTCGTCGATCAGCTCGGCATCGTCCATGTGAAGCCAGCCGCCCTCGGTGTAGTAGAGGTCGATGCCGTCCTTGGCGCCGCCGGCGAGACGGTGCAGCGGCAGGCCGGTCTTTCGGGCGCGCAGATCCCACAAAGCCGTGTCGATCGCCGCCAGCGCGATCGAGGTGATGGCGCCGACCGTGGTGGCGTGGACGCGGTAGAACAGTGCGCGCCAGATCGCCTCGATCGCCTCGGCCTCGCGGCCGATCAGGACCGGCGCCAGATGATCGTCGATCAGCTTGCAGACGGACGAGCCGCCGGTGCCGATCGTGTAGCTGTAGCCCGTGCCGGTGACGCCATCGGCATCCGTGATGCGCACCATCGGCGTTTCCTGGAGCTCGAAGCTCTGGACGGCGTCGGTGCGCTTCACCTTGGGCTTGAGGTCCGCCTGCAGGACCTCAACGGATACGATCTTGGCCATGTCATCGCTCTTCTGATGCTGAAAATGGATTGGTGTGCGCCTGCCTGGGCCCGCCATCTCGGCCGGACCCTGCGGCACGTGGTTCAGGCGGCTCCCGAGTCCGGCTCCTCGGTCCGCCAGCCGTCATAGCGCTCCCAGGAGGCGACGAGATGGGCCTCGAGAGCCGCGCCGGCAGCGTCGGGATCGCCGGCGACGATCGCATCGAGGATCGCGCGATGCTCGGCGATCAACGGCTCGATGAACTGGGGAACGCGGCTGAAGAGCCGGGCATGATGCAGATGCGGCCGCAGGCCTCGGACGCTCTGAGCGAGGATCTCGTTACCCGAGGCATCCAGCATTGCCTCGTGGAAGATCTCGTCGGCGCGGCTGAGCGGTATGAAATCGCGGGCTTGCGTACCGAAGGTCTCGCCCTCCATCGACTGCAGGCTTTCGGTCATGCGGGCGAGCGCTTCGGGCGAGCGCCGCCGCGCCAGCTCTCGCGCAGCCGCACCCTCGGCGATGATCCGGAAGTCGCGCAGCTGTTCGAACCAGTGCCGGCTCGGCACGGGGGTCACCGAAAAACCTGCGAACGACGTCGCCGTCACCAGGCCTACGGCCGACAGGCGCGTCAGAGCCTCGCGGATCGGTGACGAACTGACGCTGAACTCCCGCGAGAGCGCATCGATGTTGAGACGCTCGCCCGGCGCATAGGCGCGATCGAGAATCCGTTCCTGCAGGATGGATGTGACCTGGTCGGTCAGCGCAACGCGCGCAACCAGCGGCTTCGTGGCCATTCTTGAAACTCCCTGCCGCAACCTTGCATCGAAATCACCGAGCGTCAATCATCGATCGTGCATGATCGATGATTGTGGAAACCCGTCGATGACGCGGCTGAACAGCGCCTCATTAGAATTCATCTAAATCATTGAGATTGAAGCTCAATTTTCTTTTGGCTATAGCAGGCCGCCGCACCGATGCGGCAAGTGCTCCGGTTCGCGTTCCGCATGACCGATATCGCCTCGCCTCCCCTGTCTCGCCTGTTCGAGAGCCATTACGGCGAACTGCGCGCCTTCGCGCTGCGCAAGCTGAACGACATCGCGGCCGCCGATGACGTCGTGCAGGAAGCCTGCCTGCGGCTGGCGGGCCTCGACGGCCAGGCGATCGAGAACCCGCGCGCCTTCCTCTACCGCGTCGTCGGCAATCTCATCATCGATCACACGCGCCGCGAGCGGGTGCGGTCGCGCTATCACGACGCCGACCGGGACGGGCTCGAGGTGCGCGACGAGCGCGCCGATGCCGAGCGCCAGCTTCTCGCCAGGCAGCGGCTGCGGCTGGTCACGCAGGCGATTGCCGAGCTGCCGCCGAAATGCCGCGAGTGCTTCGTCCTGCGCCGCTTCGAAGAGCTCGACCAGAGCGAGATCGCGGAGCGCATGGGCATCAGCCGCAACATGGTCGAGAAGCACCTGCGCCACGCCGTCACCCATTGCGCCAGGCGTTTGCGGGACGGCGACTGATCGCTGCCGCGACCTCCTGTCCCTGGCTCGTCATGCGTCATATAGGTGCAGGCCGGGCGCGGAGCGATCACCGCGCCGGCAGCCTAAAGGCACTCGACGCGACGATGCAGGACGAGCGGGACACCATCCTCGACCAGGCCGCCGAATGGTATATGCGGCGCGACGCCGGCGGGTTCACCGCCGCCGAAGGCCTGCGCCTGCGAACCTGGCTCGCGGCCGATCCGCGCCACCGCGAGGCCTTCGACGAGATCGAGGTGACCTGGTCCCTGATGGGGCACGCAGCCTTCGACGATAGGCCGCGCGCCGCGCCGGCACCGCCCGCGTGGCGTCGGCAGCTGATGGTCGCAACGGCGATCGCCGCGTCGATCGTCCTCGGCATCGGCTATCTTTTCGACATCCCGACCAGGCTTCGGGCGGACGCCTATACGGCGACCGGCGAGACCCGCCTCGTCAGGCTCGATGACGGCTCGACCGTGATGCTGGACACCGCCTCGGCGATCGCCGTCGACTATACGCAGCAGGCCCGGCGCATCCGGCTGCTGGGCGGCGAAGCGGTCTTCACCGTCGCACCGGATACCGGGCGCCCCTTCCTGGTCGAGTCGCAGAATGGCGAGAGCCGGGCGCTGGGCACCGCCTTCGCCGTGCGCGACGACGGCGCGGGCGCGACCGTCACCGTGCTCGAAAGCAAGGTCGGTGTCGCGCTGCCTGATCGGCAGGCCGAGATCCGGCTCACACCGGGCCAGCAGGTCAGCTACACCAGCCTCGGCCTCGGGCCGGTCGAGCAGGTCGATGCCGACGTCGAGACGGCCTGGCGGCGCGGCAAGCTGATCTTCGTCGACAAGCCGCTCGGCAGCGTCGTCGATGCGCTCAACCGCTATCATCGCGGCCGCATCCAGATCACCGACGCGGCGATTCGCAGCCGGCCGGTCAGCGGCGTCTTCGAGATCGGCGATCCGCTGCGCGTCCTCGACGCGCTCGAAGCCTCGCTCGACCTGCGCTCGACCCGGCTGACGAGCTATCTCGTGCTGCTGCATCGCTGAAAAAACCTCCACTCGCGACCTCCTCTTTTCCGCGGCCCATCCGTCTCAGGTTCTGAAGGGCTCGCATGGCAGAGCGCATTGCGCCGCAGCGAGCCGTCTTGAACAGGCCGGGGGTTGGTATGAGCGTTGTCGCGTCAGTGAAGTGCGGCCGGGATTGGCGGGTGCGGCGGCAGGCCATGGCCCTGGCGCTGCTGGCCTCGACGGCGCTCGTAGGACCGCTTGCCGGAACCGCTTCGGCGCAGGCGCCCGCCCCGGCCGCCGCCCGCAGCTACGCCATCCCGGCCGGCTCCTTGGCGCAGGCGCTCAACCGCTTCGCCGATATCGCGCAGCTCCAACTCGTCTATGATGCCGCGACCACCCGCAACCTGCGCAGCGGCGGCCTCAACGGCTCGTTCTCGCGCGAGCAGGGGCTGGCGCGGCTGCTCGCCGGGACCGGCCTGAGCTATCGCTTCACCAACGCCTCGACCGTGACGATCAGCGCGCCGGCAGCGGCGGGCGCGAGCCCGGGCGCGCTCCCGGCCGGCGCAATCACGCTCGACACCATCGACGTCAATGGCGAGACCGCCTGGGGGCCGGTCAACGGCTATGTCGCCAGCCGCAGCGCCAGCGGCAGCAAGACCGACACGCCGCTGATCGAGACCCCGCAATCGATCTCGATCGTCACCCGCGAGCAGATCCGCAACACCGGCGCGCGATCCGTCGCGGACTCGCTGAGCTACACCTCCGGCGTCACGACGCAATCGCCGATCTTCACCCGCATCGCGGACGATTTCATGGTGCGCGGCTTCAACGTCGCCACCGGCAACACCGGCAATCTGCGCGACGGGATGAAGCTGCAGTCCAACGTCTATGATGGCGGCCAGGAGCCCTACGGGCTCGAGCGCGTCGAAGTGCTGAAGGGCGCAGCCTCGGTGCTCTACGGCCAGCTCGGCCCCGGCGGCGTCATCAACGCCGTCAGCAAGCGCCCGACGCCGACGCGCTTCGGCGAGGTCAATCTCGAATATGGCAGCTACAATCGGCGCCAGATCTCGGCCGATCTCGGCGGCCCGCTGACGGCGGACGGGCAGTTCTCCTACCGGCTCACCGGCCTGCTGCGAAAGTCGGACACGCAGGTCGACCATGTCGAGGACGACAAGATCTATATCGCACCGGCCCTGACCTGGACGCCGAGCGCGGCAACCTCGCTGACCCTGCTCGGCTATTATCAGCAGGTCCGGACGCGCTTCGCGCCGCCGATGCCCTACGCCAACACCCGCAACAATCAGATCCCGCGCAACCTTTTCATCGGCGAGCCGGCCTATGACCGCTTCGACGGCGACCAATATGCGCTCGGCTATCTGTTCGAGCATAATTTCACCGACACGCTGAAGCTCAGGCACAATCTGCGCTACTTCCACGCCGATCTGTCCTGGGACTATCTGACCTTCGGTGGTCTCGCCGCCAACGGGCGCACGCTCAATCGCGGCGTCAGCGACCGCGAAGAGACCTCGACCGGCTTCACCACCGACACCTCGCTGGAAGCCAAGTTCGACACCGGCCCGGTCAAGCACACGCTGATCGCCGGGCTGGACACCTACCGGCGTACCTACGACTCGCACAGGCGCAACGGGACCGCCGGCCCGCTGCTCGACATCTACGCGCCGGTCTACGGCACCACTTATCCGACGCTGGGCGCGGTCGACAACGGCACCGACAATCTCAGCAACCAGTACGGCATCTATCTGCAGGACCAGATCAAGATCGCCGACAAATGGGTGCTGGTGCTCGGCGGGCGGCATGACTGGGCGAGGACCAGCATCCGCAGATACGCCAATAATGCGCTGGCGAAGTTCGACGACAGCGCCTTCACCGGTCGCGCCGGCCTCGTCTACCTCTTCGACAACGGTTTTGCTCCTTATGTCAGCTACAGCCAGTCCTTCGAGCCGCAAATCCAGACCGATCGCCTCGGCAACGCCTTCAAGCCGACCGAGGGCGAGCAATACGAGGCCGGCATCCGCTACCAGCCGCCGGGCACGAACCTGCTGTTCAGCGCCGCGGTCTACGACCTCAGGCAGAAGAATGCGCTGACGCCGGATCCGGCGGCGCCGTTCGCCTTCTCGGTCCAGACAGGTGAGGTACGCTCGCGCGGCGTCGAGCTCGAGGCCAAGGCCAGCCTCGACCGGCTGAACCTCGTCGCGGCCTATTCCTACACCGACGCGCGCACGACCAAGAGCAACGATCCCTCCGCTCTCGGCCAGCGTGTCGAGCTCGTGCCTTACCATTCCGTCGCGCTCTGGGCCGATTACGATCTCTCGGATCTCGGCCTGAAGGGTCTCAGGCTCGGCGGCGGCGTGCGCTATCTGAGCGGCACGAACCTGATCGGCTTCGCCTATGACGTGCCCGGCCGCACCGTCGTCGACGCCATGATGAGCTACGATTTCGAGGCGATCACGCCGTCGCTCAAGGGCATGACCTTGCAGGTCTCGGCCAAGAACCTGCTCGACAAGCAGTACATCACCTGCGCCGGCGCGACCGGCTGCCGCTACGGCGATCCGCGCACCGTCACCGCCTCGCTCAGCTATCGCTGGTGAACGCCGCGTGCTTTCCCGGCGCGCGCTCCTGTCGGCCGGCGCGACGGCGCTCCTCCCCGCCGGCGCCTTTGCACGCGAGCGCAGTCCGCGCATCGTCTCGATGGACCTGTCCTTCACCGAGATGCTGCTCTCGCTCGGCCTGCGGCCTGCGGCCATCGCCAACGTGCCGCTCTACCAGCGGCTGGTCAGCGTCCCGCCCGCGCCGCCGGACGCGGTCGATCTCGGGCCGCTGACCGAGCCGAACCTCGAATTGCTGCAATATCTCAAGCCCGACCTCATCCTCGCCGCCTCCTGGCAGGCCTCGGCGCTGGCGCCGCTCGAACGGATCGCGCCGGTGACCTGGCTGCCGACCTTCGCGCGCGGGCAGGGGCCGCTCGACTTCACACGCGACCTCCTCGCCCGGATCGCCGGGCTCGCCCGCCGCGAAGTCGAAGCGGCGGCGCTGCAGCGCGAGGCGGATGCCGCGCTGGCCGAGGCCGCGCAGCGCCTGCGCGCGCATGCCGACCATCCGGTCTATCTCCTGCGCTTTGCCGAGGACGGGCGGCGCACCGCGATCTTCGGCGCCGCCAGCATGGTCGGCGACGTGCTCCTCAGCCTCGGTCTGCGCAACGCCTTCACCGCGCGCGCCAATATCTGGGGCACGGCTTCGATCGGGATCGAGCGGCTCGTCGAGGTGCCCGACGCGGTGATCGTCCATTTCGAGCGTGGCGCCGAGACCGCGCGCGCCATGAAGCGGCTGGCGCAGAGCCCGATCTGGAACGCCTTGCCGGCGGTGCGGGCCGGGCGCGTCCTCGGCATGCCGGTCATCTATCCCAATGGCGGCACGGTCTCGGCCACGCGCTTCGCCAGGCAGCTCGCCGATGTCCTCGCCGGCGTGGAACCGAAGCATGGCTGAGGAGATCGCGCAGAGGCGGCCGCTGCTGCTCGCGGCCGCGCTGGCCGTGCTCGCCTGCGGCCTGTTCTGGGTCTCGCTCGCCGGCGCGGTGCCGGCGGGCCAGCTCTGGACGGCGCTCTGGTCTCCAGCGCCGGAGGATCTGCGCCAGCTCTTCGTGCATCACAGCCTGCTGCCGCGCCTGGCGATCGGGCTGCTCTGCGGCGGCGCGCTCGGACTGGCCGGGACGCTGTTCCAGCAGGTGCTGCGAAATCCGCTGGCCGAGCCCGGCACGCTCGGCGTCTTTGCCGGCGCCAAGCTTGCGCTTGCCGCCGTGACGCTCTGGAGCCCCGACCTCTTCGCCTTCGGCTTCGAGGCGGTGGCGCTCGCCGGCGGCGGAGCGGCGATGCTGCTCGTGCTGATCCTCGCCTGGCGCCAGCGTTTCGACCCGCTGGCGCTGATCCTCTCCGGCCTCGTCGTCACGATCTATCTCGGCGGCATCAACGCCATGCTGGCGCTGTTCCATCAGGAGGCCTTGCGCGATCTCTTCGTCTGGCAGGCCGGCTCGCTGAATCAGAACAACTGGCTCGCGGTCCAGACGCTGTTGCCGCCGCTGACGATCGCCGCCGTTCTGGCCGCCCTGCTCGTGCGGCCGCTCGAGGTGATGGCGCTCCAGGACGATGTCGCGCGCGCCATGGGCCTGAAGCTGCCGCTGATGCGGCTTGCCGCCCTCGGGGTCGCCGTCCTGTTCTCGGCGCTCGTCGTCGCCCATATCGGCGTGGTCGGCTTCATCGGCCTTGCCGGACCGTTGCTCGCCCGTCTCGGTGGAGCGCGACGGCTGCGCAGCCGCCTTGTCTGGGGCGCCGTCCTGGGCGCGCTGCTGCTGAGCGTCGCCGATCAGGCGGTACAGGCGCTCGGCCCGACGCTGGACCTGCCGACCGGCACGCTGACCTCCCTGCTCGGCGCCGGGCTCCTGCTCTGGATGCTGCCGCGCCTGCGCGCCGGCCACGACCCGCGTGCCCGCAACGAGATCGCACCCGGGCGACTGATGCGGCCATGGCTGGTCATTCTTTGCGCGCTGCCGCTGCTGGCGCTCGCCGTCTGGATCGCGCTCTCCTTCGCGCGCGTGCCGCAGGGCTGGCATTGGAGCAGCCTCAGCGAGCTGCCGGCCTATTGGCCATGGCGCGGCGCCCGCGTCGGCGGCGCGCTTGCGGCCGGCGCGCTGTTCGGCATCGCCGGCACCTTGCTGCAGCGGCTGACAGGCAACGCCATGGCGAGCCCGGAGCTGCTCGGCATCTCGTCGGGCGCCGCGCTCGGCCTGATCGCCGTGCTGTTCGCCGCCGCGCAGCCCGGACCCCCGCTCGCGCTCACGGCAGCGACCGCGGGCGCGCTCGCAGTGCTGATGCTGATGCTCTGGCTCGGCCGGCGCTCGACGCTCTCGCCCGAACATGTCCTGCTGACCGGCGTCGCGCTGAGCACCCTGGTCTCGGCCCTGACGGCGACCCTGCTCGCGACCGGCGACCCGCGCATGATCGTGGTGCTCAACTGGATGGCCGGCTCGACCTATCGCGTCACGGCGCAGGAGGCGGCGATCGCCTGCGTGATGGCCGCGGCGCTGATCGCCGTCTCGCCCCTGATGATGCGCTGGCTGACCATCCTGCCGCTCGGGCATACAGCGTCGCGCGCTGTCGGCGTGCCGCTCGCGGCCTCGCGGCTCGCCATCCTGCTCGCGACCGCGGCAGCGACCGCCACCGGCACGCTGATCGTCGGGCCCTTGAGCTTCGTCGGGCTGATGGCGCCGCACGCCGTCCGCCTCATCGGCTTTCGCCAGGCTTTGCCGCAGCTCTGCGCGGCAGCGATCCTGGGCGCGCTACTGATGGTCCTCGCCGATCTCGCCGGGCGCATCGTCGCTTTTCCCTGGCAGATTCCGGCGGGGCTGGTGGCGACATTCCTGGGCGGCAGCTATTTCATCCTCCTCATGATGAGGCAGCGATGATTCCGGCTTTTGCGCCGCTATTCGCAGGCGAGCTCGCGATCTACGGCGATCGCTTCGTGCTGAGCGCGGACGAGCCGCCACCCTCGCCGGGCCGTGACCTCGTCGATGCCGAACGCCTGCCGCAGCTGCTCGCTGCCTTCACCGCGGCGCGCTATCCGGATGGCGATCGCCGCGCCGTCGCCTCGCTCTGGGCCAAGCATCATTTCGCGACGTTGCTGCCGCCTGCCCTGGCGCTCGCGCTCATCGCCGAGCAGGAGATCGACCTCGATTTCGACGCCATCGGCTGCACCTTCGCCGGCGATGGCATCACCACGCGGATCCACCTGCGCGACGCCGGCCGGCCGGCCGCGCCGGCAGACGCCCTTGCCCGTTTCCTGCCTCTGATCGACGGCCATCTCGAACCGCTGATCGCGGCGCTCGCAGCCGTCAGCGGCGCGAGCCGCAAGGTGCTCTGGAGCAATGCCGGCAACATGTTCGATTTCATCACCAGGCGGGTCGAGCGCGCGATCGGCCCCCGCGCGCCGGTCGGCGAGGCGCTGGCGCTGATGGCGAGCCGGCGCTTGCCCGACGGCCGGCCGAACCCGCTCTTCGACCCCGTCCGCTACCACGACCAGGCGACGGGGAGCGGGAGGCTGCGGCGCGTCTGCTGCATCCGCTACCTCATCCCCGATCTCGGCTATTGCTCGACCTGCCCCCTGCCCGCCGCCAGACCGTCGCCCTGACGCCGGGCCGGGGCCACCGCGCTCAGGCCGCCGCCAGTTCGCGCGCGGCGAATTCGCCCTGGTCGAGCCGGGCGACGAGCGCGGCGAGCTCGGCCGTCTCGCTCTCGGTCAGATCGGTCAGCGGGCTGCGCACCGGGCCGGAATCGCGGCCGATGACCTTCATTCCCGCCTTGATCATCGAGACGGCATAGCCGCGCTTGCGGTTGCGGATCGCGATCAGCGGCAGGATGAAGTCGCGCAGGCCCGCCTGCACCGTCTCCCGGTCGCGGCGGCGCACGGCGGCGTAGAACTTGGTCGAGAACTGCGGAACGAAATTGAAGACCGCCGAGGAATAGGTGGTGACGCCCATCTCGAGATAGGGCAGCGCGAAGGTTTCCGCGGTGGGCAGGCCGCCGATATAGGTCAGCCGGTCGCCCATGCGCAGATGGATGCGCGTCATCAGCTCGATATCGCCGATGCCGTCCTTGTAGCCGACGAGATTCGGGTTGCGCTCGCAGAGCCTGGCCAGCGTCTCCTCGGTGACGATGGCGTTGTCGCGGTTATAGACGATGACGCCGAGCTTCGTCGCCTTGCAGACCGCCTCGATATGGGCGGCGAGCCCGTCCTGCTCCGAGAAGACGAGATAGGGCGGCAGTAGCAGGATGCCGTCGGCGCCCGCCTGCTCGACCCCGGCCGCGAGCTCCGTCGCGATCTGCGTGCCATGGCCGACGCCCGCGAGTACCGGCACGCGGCCCTTGGTCTCGGCAACCGCCGTCGCCACGACGTTCACTACCTCCGCCGGCGAGAGCGAGAAGAACTCGCCCGTCCCGCCCGCAGCGAACAGCCCGGCGACGTCATAGCCGCAGAGCCAGTCGAGATTGGAGCGATAGCGCGTCTCGTCGAAGCCGTTGCTCGCCGTGAAGGGCGTGATGGGAAAAGACAGCAGGCCGTTGCCGATATGCCGGGCCATCTCCTGCGGGGTCATCTTGCTCATGCTCGGCTCCTTCACTGAATTCAGTCGCAGGAGTAGATCAAGAACGATGCCGATGGAGACCAATCACTGTATCGGTCGATGCATTGATTGGATCGCTCAGCCGGGTTTTGCCTGGTCCTGGGCCAGCCCCTTGGCCAGGGCGGCGACGATCGGCAGGAGCGGATTGTCGTTGTCGTCGCGGCTGACGAAGAAGAGCTCCGCCGGCCGCTGCCGCGGCAGGTCGACGGGTCGCAGCGCGACGCCGCTGAAATGCAGGTTCACCGCCGCCTCCGGAACGAGTGCGACGCCGACGCCGGAATGGACCATCGCGAGGATCGAGTGGATCTGGGCGAGATGCTGGACATAGTTCGGCACGAGACCGGCCCGGGAGAAGAGCTCGACCAGCAGATCGTGGAAATAACGCGCCTCATAGGGCGCGTACATGATGAAGGGTTCGCTCGCGAGATCCGCGATCGCGATCCTCTCGCAGCGCGCCAGCACGTGCCCGGTGTTCACCGCCGCGATCAGCGGCTCCGCGGTCACGCGAAAGGCGCTGAGGCCCGTGCGCGGAATCGGCGGCCGCAGCAGGCCGACATCGATCTCGCCCGAATCCAGCCGCTTGAGCTGATCTCCGCTGACCATTTCCTTCAGCGAGACCTCGACATCGGGCAGCTCGCGGCGACACGCCGCGACGAGTTCCGGCACATAGGAATAGGCCGAGGTCGCCGTGAAACCGATATTGATCGAGCCCGCCTTGCCGTTCGCCACGCGCTTGGCGAGCAGGGCGGCGCTCTCGGCGAGCTTCAGCAGGCGGCGGGCCTCGGCGAGGAAGCTCTGGCCGGCGGGCGTCAGCTTCACCGTGCGGTTGCTGCGCTCCAGCAGGATGACGTCGAGCACCCGCTCGAGGATCTGGATCTGCCGGCTGAGCGGCGGCTGCGTCATGTTCAGGCGCGCCGCCGCACGGCCGAAATGCAGTTCCTCCGCAACGGCGACGAAACAGCGAAGCTGGCTCAGCTCGAACATGCTCCGCTCCCCTGCGGCTGCCCGCGCCGCGTCCCGGCCCAGGCTCGTTGCCTGTTCTGGCCGCTAATCCCGGCCGTTTCAATGTGGCGGGCGCCCGTCGCGCTCGATCCAAAAATGATATCGCCCCATTGCCAATCTAACTCATTGGCGCATCGTGCCTGACTTATCCTCCGCGGGAGAAGGCAGCCTCCAAGACTGCCTGCGAGTTCGCAACCCGGCCGCCCATGCCCAGGACCGCACCCCACCCGGAGGAATCACGAGCATGTCCAGATCACCGTCCCGCCTGTCCGCCATCGCCGTGAAGGGCCTTGCCCTCGCGGCGCTCGCCGGCATCGCCTTCGCTCCCCGCCCCGCCGCGGCCCAGAATTTCGAGCGGCCCGTCCGGCTCGTCGTGCCCTTCGCGCCGGGCGGAACCTCCGACATCCTGGCGCGCCTGATCGGACCCAAGCTCTCGGCCGCCATCGGCCAGCCCGTCGTCATCGAGAACAAGCCCGGCGCCGCCGGCAATCTCGGTGCCGACACGGTCGCGAAGGCGCAGCCCGACGGCCACACCCTGCTGCTGATGGATGTCGGCTCGCTCGCGACCGCACCGAGCCTGTTCTCCGACCTGACCTACGATCCCGCCAAGGACCTGGCCCCGGTCTCGATGGTGATGTTCGGCCCCTATGTCCTGGCGGTGCATGAATCGATCCCGGCCAAGACGGCGCAGGAGCTGATCGCCTACGCCAAGGCCAATCCGAACAAGCTCGCCATCGCCAATTCCGGTGTCGGCGCGGCCAACCACATCACCGCCGTGTCGATGGCGAAGGAACTCGGCATCCAGTGGAAGAACGTGCCCTATAAGGGTGGCGCGGCCGCCTCGCGGGCCGTGGTCTCGGGCGAGAGCGGCGTCATCATCAACGGCTCGACCGCGACGCTGCCCTTCGTCGCCAACAAGCAGCTCGTCGGGCTCGCCGTCACGGGCGAGGAGCGCGTCGCCGGTCTGCCGACCTTCAAGGAGGCCGGGCTGCCCGGAGGCGACGCCGGTACCTGGCAGGGCATCCTGACCACCGCCGGCTCGCCGCCCGCCATCGTCACCCGCCTCAATGTGGAGATCGGCAAGATCCTCGAAACGCCGGAGATCAAGGCCAAGATCGCCGAGCAGGGCGGCGTCGTGCGCGCCGGCCCGCCGGCCGAGTTCGCGACCTGGCTGAAGGATGCGACCACGCGCTGGGGCGGGATCATCCGCGAAGCCGGCATCAAGGGCAGCTAGAACGGAGCCGGCCGATGACGCGCTCCCGGATCGACTGGCAGGATCTGCTCTTCGGCCTCTTCCTCGTCGCGGTCGCGGCGGCGACGCTCGTCGCGACCCGCAAGCTCAATGTCGGCAACGCCGCCGACATGGGGCCAGGCTACATGCCCCGCGTCGTCTCGTTCGGCCTGCTCGCCTTCGGCCTGTTCTTCTGCGTTCGCGGCGTTCGGCGGGCCGGCATGGCGATCGAGGCCGTGCAGATCCGCCCTCTCCTGGCCGTGCTGGGCGCCGTCGGCATCTTCGCGCTGACGGCGGAGCGGCTGGGGCTCGCGATCGCGTCGGTCGTCACCGTCATCGTCGCCGGCTTCGCCACCCGGGACGGGCGCCTTCGCGAGACGGTTCCCTTCGCGCTGGCGCTTTCGATCGCGTCCGTCCTTCTCTTCATCAAGGTCCTGGCGCTGCCGGTGCCCGTCTGGCCGCGCTGAAGGCTCTCCTCGCATGGAACTCTTCGACAACCTGCTGATGGGGCTCACGACGGCCCTTCAGCTCAACAATCTCGGCCTGTGCCTGCTCGGCGTGGTGATCGGCACCGCGATCGGCGTGCTGCCCGGCATCGGCCCGATCCCGACGGTCGCGCTGCTGTTGCCCTTCACCTTCGGGCTCTCGCCCGACGGCGCCATGATCATGCTGGCCGGCATCTTCTACGGCGCGCAATATGGCGGCTCGACCACCGCGATCCTCGTCAACGTGCCCGGCGAGACCTCTTCGGTCGTGACCTGCATCGATGGCCACGAGATGGCCAAGCAGGGCAAGGCCGGCACGGCGCTCGCGATCGCGGCGATCGCCTCCTTCTTCGCCGGCACGCTGGCGACCGTCGTCATCGCGCTGCTGAGCGTGCCGCTCTCGGTCCTGGCGCTGAAATTCACCGCGGTCGAGTATTTCAGCCTGCTCGTGCTCGGCCTGATCGCCGCCGTGGTGCTGGCGCATGGCTCCGTCGCAAAATCGCTGGCGATGGTGCTGCTCGGCCTCCTGCTCGGCCTCATCGGCATCGATGTCTCGTCCGGTGCGGCCCGCATGACCTTCGGCATCCCCGAGCTCTCGGACGGGCTCGATTTCGTGCCGGTCGCCATGGGCCTTTTCGGCCTCGGCGAGATCATCGCCAATCTGGAGCGCCCCGCCGAGCGGCGCGTGGTGAGCCAGGCGATACGCGACCTGATCCCGAGCCGGGCCGACCTGCGGGCGGCCTTCCCGGCCATGGTCCGCGGCACTGCGCTCGGCTCGGTCCTCGGCGTGCTCCCGGGCGGTGGCGCAGCGCTTCCGCCCTTCTCCTCCTACGCGCTCGAAAAGAAGATCGCCAAGGACCCTTCGCGCTTCGGCAAGGGCGCGATCGAAGGCGTGGCCGGCCCAGAAGCCGCCAACAATGCCGGCGCGCAGACCTCGTTCATCCCGCTGCTGACGCTCGGCATCCCGGCCAACGCGCTGATGGCGCTGATGATCGGCGCGCTGATGATGCAAGGCATCCAGCCCGGCCCGCAGATCATGACCGAGCAGCCCAAGCTCGTCTGGGGCGTGATCGCCTCGATGTGGGTCGGCAACCTGATGCTGCTGGTGATCAACCTGCCGCTGGTCGGCCTGTGGGTCTCGATGCTGAAGATCCCCTATCGCCTGCTGTTTCCGGCGATCGTGCTGTTCTGCTGCATCGGCACCTATGGCATCGCCAACAGCCTGTTCAATGTCTGGCTGATGCTGGGCTGCGCCGGCATCGGCTATTTCTTCATCAAGGTCGGGGTGGAGCCTGCGCCGCTGCTGCTGGGACTGGTGCTGGGGCCGCAGCTCGAGGAGAATTTCCGCCGCGCCATGCTGCTCTCGGAGGGCGACTTCTCGGTCTTCCTGTCGCGCCCGATCAGCG
This sequence comes from Allobosea sp., assembly GCF_051860145.1. Lineage (GTDB taxonomy): Bacteria > Pseudomonadota > Alphaproteobacteria > Rhizobiales > Beijerinckiaceae > Allobosea. The sequence continues at coordinate 81,428 of NZ_JBHYEM010000002.1, forward strand.
CCGTGCTGCTCGGCATCGTCGCCCTGCTGCTGCTGGCGCTCCTGTCGCCTACGATCCTGCGCAGCCGGAAGGCAGCGCTGGCCGAAGCAAACTGAGCGCCTTCATCGAAGCCGCTCTGCGCGCTCCGCGCCGCCGCGCCGGAGCTCATCGTTTCTGCCGCCAGGCGCGAAAGCGCGACCAGCCATCGACACAGGCATGGGCGAACCACGCCATCGGCTTCTGCAGGAATGGAATATCGGCCGCGATGAACATCAGGCCGAGCGGAAGCATCCAGAGCCCGAGGAAGGGCAGGATCGAGAACACGCCGCCAACGATCAGCAGCAGGCCGACCGGAATCCGGATCCAGCGCGACAAGGGATGACGCAGCCAGCGCATCGCCGACGCGACGCCAGCCGGCACCTCCTGCTCGATCCGCTTGAACGCCGATCGCAGCGCGCGCTTCCCCTCAGCCATCCCTCGCTCTCACCTCCAGCCTGTCCAAACGAGCAACGCGTTCAATCGTATTTCGTTCGTGCTGTGCCGAATGCAAGCGGCCGGCGCCACCCTGGCGATGGCGCCGGCTGGGTCAACTAGGCGAAGAACAGGGACGCCTGAACGTCGGCAATTTGCAGCGAGTCATAGGCCAGCACTTTGAAGGAGTAGAAGCCCGAGCCAACGGCGACATAGCCGATCACTTCTTGGTAGCTCACCTTTTCAAGATAGACCCGCCCACGATACTCCTCCGGGAGAATTATGTAGTCTCGAACCCCACCGGCATTGAACCCGCCGATAAAATCGTAATCGCCAGCATATACATCAAGACTAAGATTGAAATAGTCTAGGTCGGAGCTATCGAAATCTCCGTAAAAAGTGTCGTTACCCATATAGCCACTGAGCGCGTCGGAGCCGTTGCCCCCGTAGACAAGGTCATTCCCCAGGCCGCCAAACAGCGTATCGTTGCCGTTCCCGCCATCGATATAGTCCCTGCCGCTGCCCGTAGCGATCAGATCGTTGCCAGCGTCGCCCTTGGCACTGATCGCATTCATGAGCCCGGAGTAGATGGTGTCGTTGCCCGAGCCGGCGCTTACGGTGTCAAAACCCAGATCAGCCCAGATCAGATCGTCGCCCGCGCCACTAAAGAGTCGGTCGTTACCTTCGCCACCAACTAGCGTATCATTGCCATCCCCAGCCATTATAAAGTCGTCGCCACGCCCTCCTTCAAGGTAATCGTCGCCCATCCCGCCATCCAATTGATCATTTCCCAACCCACCGAAGAGTTGATCTTTGCCAGCTCCCCCGTACATCTCGTCGTTGCCATTCCCTCCATCAACCAAATCGTCGCCACCAAGGCCGGTGATCCAATCGTCGCCATCCTCACCGTACAAGCTGTCATTGAACACAATGGACTCAAAAAGGCCGCCAAGCTTATCGTTGCCAGCGCCGCCGTACATGTAACCGCCGCTGCCATCAGACATGAAGCGCAAGGAATCATCACCCTCGCCGCCGTACATATGCGCCGGACCGACACCTTCAAAATAGAGGTGATCATCACCATCCAGACCATATTGGATGTTGTCGAACGCAGATAACTGACCGCCGTTATCATCATTCCCAAGAGTTCCGATGAATGTGCCCAAAATTTCCTCCTCCACGTTTTCTATGCTGCGACGCACGCTGTGGGTGCGGCCTAGGCGGCATGGGATGCCCAGTCAATTCGTCGAAAGCAGTTTGCGCGTTTAGAAATGATCTCTACCCGCTCCGGTCACGCCGGTTGGGTCGCCTTGAGCTAACGGCCCCCGACAGTTCGAGTGATTGCCGAAGGTTGGCTCAAAGGGCGGGGCAACCTGCAAAACGTCCCACACATCTCTGCTGAATCATCTACCAACAAGTCTTACCCCGTTGCTTAGACGCTTCATCGAGCGGCTCGCCTGGACGACGGTTCAGCACCGAACATGTTTGCCATCCGCCTTGATTATTTCGCCGCAGCCTGCTCAAGCCAATCCGCGCTCGGCGCGCCTATTAGCGCGAAAGCCCGCTAAACACCGTCCTCAGGTCCCTCTCCGCGGGTTCAGCACATCCCGCAGCTGATCGCCGACGAGGTTGATCGCGACCACCGTGAACAGCAGGGCGAGGCCGGGATAGAAGCTGATCCAGAACTTGCCGGAGAGCATGTACTGGTAGCCGTTGGCGATCAGCATGCCGAGGCTCGGCTCGGTGACCGGAACGCCGAGCCCCAGGAAGGAAAGCGTCGCCTCCAGCGCGATGGCGCGCGCCACCTGGACGGTGGCGATCACCATCAGCGGCGTCAGGCAGTTCGGCAGCAGGTGCCGCAGCAGGATGCGCCAGGGCGAGGCGCCCATCGCCCTTGCCGCCTCGATATACTCCTTGCGGCTCTCGATCAGCGCGCTGGCGCGGGCCGTGCGCGCATAGGCCGCCCATTCGACGATGACGAGCGCGAGCACGACGTTGAGCACGCCCTTGCCGAGGAAGGCGAGGATCATCAACGCGATCAGGATCGCCGGAAAGGAGAGCTGCAGGTCGACCAGGCGCATCAGGGCGCTCTCGATCCGTCCGCCGGCGTAGGCGGCGAAGAGGCCGAGCAGGGCGCCGACCGCAGCCGCGGCAACTGCGGAGGTCACGCCGACGAATAGCGAGATACGCAGCCCGTAGAGAATGGCCGAGAGCATGTCACGGCCCTGGTCGTCTGTCCCCAGCCAGAATGTCATGCCGGTCGCTGCGGTGGAGCCGGGCGGCAGGCGCCCGTCCAGGATGTCGAGCTGGGTCAGGTCGTAGGGATTCTGCGGCGCGATCCAGGGCGCGAGCAGCGCGAGCAGGACGACCACCGCAAGCAGCGCCAGGCCGATCACGGCGGTGCGCGAGGCGGTGAAGGCTCGCGCGAAGCGGCCGAAATTCGACACGCGCGGCGGGACGGCCTGGTCGAGTGAAGCTGGCGCGTTCATCGGCTCGTCCGCACGCGCGGGTCGAGCACCGCGTAGAGGCAATCGACCACGAGGTTGATGACGACGAAGAGCAGCACGATGATCATCAGATAGGCGACGATCATCGGCCGATCGAGGACATGGATGCTGTCGATGATCAGCTTGCCCATGCCCGGCCAGGAGAAGATCGTCTCGGTGACGACGGAAAAGGCGATCACCGACCCGAATTCGAGCCCGACGATGGTGACGACCGGGATCATGATGTTCTTCAGCAGATGCCTGGTCACCACCGCGCGCTCGGAAAGCCCCTTGGCGCGGGCGGTGCGGATATAGTCCTGCGGGAGGATCTCGCGGGTCTCCGCCCGGACGAGGCGCATCACCAGCGAGATCTTGAACAGCGCCAGGTTCAGCGCCGGCAGGATCATGTGCCGAAGCCCGTCCAGGGTCAGGAACGACCACTGGATGCCGAAGAGCGCGCGCGTCTCGCCGCGCCCGCCGGAGGGCAGCCAGCCGAGCTGCACGGCAAAGACCATGATCAGCAGCAGCCCCACCCAGAACCCCGGCAGCGAGAAGCCTAGGATCGAGCCGGTCATGATCGCCTTGGAGACCAGCGAGTGCGGCTTCACCCCGGCGAAGAGGCCGAGCGGAATGCCGATCACGATCGCCAGCAGCATCGCCGCGATCGCGAGTTCGAGCGTCGCCGGCATGCGCTGCAGGATGATCTGCAGCGCGGGCTCGTTATAGACGAAGCTGCGCCCGAGATCGCCGTGGATCGCGCCGTTCAGGAAGGAGAGGTACTGGACCCAGAGCGGACGATCGAGGCCGAAGGCGGCGATGGTGCGCAGCCTCTCGCCCTGGTCGGCATCCTGCGAGATCAGCGTCTCGACCGGATCGCCGATGACGCTGACGCCGATGAAGACGATCACCGTCATGGCGATCACCACGAAGACCGCCTGGAGCACGCGTCGCAGCAGCCAGGCGCTCATGATTTGCGCTCGCCCATCTCACGCATCCCGGTCGTGCTGCCATTCATTTGATCGCGCCGTCCGCTCATCTGCAGGCTGGGCCGCTATTTGCCGATCCGGTGCCCGGAGCGCTCGAGATCGAAGGAGGCCTCGGTGCTGCGGCTGAGATCGCTCTTCTTGATCCGCTGCGTCGGCGTCTTCGGGAACTCGTCGATCCCCTCGATATAGCGCGGAATCTGGAAATACGGCATCCGGTCCTCGCACCAGCGGATCAAGGCCAGCGGATCGGGGGTTCGCCCGCCGGCCGCGCGGATGAACAGCTTGAGATCGTCGTCGCCCAATTCGCTCGGCACGCCGATCAGCGCGCATTCCTCGATGTCGTCATGGGTGAGGATGATGCGCTCGACCTCCCAGGCCGAGATGTTGACGCCGCGCCGGCGCACGCTGTCCTTCTTGCGTCCGGCATAGAACAGGAAGCCGTCCTCGTCGCGCCTTGCGAGGTCGCCGGTCGAGAACCAGCCGTCCCTGACCAGCGCGGCGCTCGCCTCCTCCATCCGGAAATAGCCCTTGAAGGCGAGTTCGGCCTCGAGCGGCCTGACGACGATCTCGCCCGCTTCGCCGACCGGCACCTCCTGCCCGTCCTCGCCGAGCAGCTTCACGTCGTAGAACGGCAGGGCGCGCCCGCAGGAACCGAGCCGGCCTTCCGGGTTGATGGTGACGAAGGTCGTCATCTCGGAGAGCCCGTAGCCCTCGCGCAGCACCACGCCGAAGCGCTCCTCAAAAGCCCGCCAGACATCGATCGGGCAGCCGCCGCCCCAGGCCATGCGGACCTTGTGCTGCCGGTCGAGGGGGCTTGCCGGCTGTTTCAGCAGCAGCGGCAGCACGCCGCCGAGATAGTGGATATGCGTGACATCGTAGCGGCGAACCTGATCCCAGAATTGGGACGCGCTGAACTTCTCGACCATGGCGAGCGTGATCGGCTCCATCAGCGCCGCGATCAGCACGGCGACGCCGGCCCCATGATGCAGCGGCTCCCAGAGCAGGAAGACGTCGCCGGCCCTGGCGCCGGTCAGCGCCAGCGTCCCCATCGGCCCGGCACGCAGGCTGCGGTCGCTCTTCAGCACGCCCTTCGGCTCGCCGGTGGTGCCCGAACTCGGCGTGATGGCGATGATGTCGTCGGCCAGGACATCGACGGCGGGCCGATCGGGCGAAGCTTCATCGATCAACCGGGAAAACGCTCCCGGCTCGTCGCCCCCGCGCCAGACCAGCGCGAGCTCCGGCAACCGCGCCGTGATCGGCGCGAGCACCTCGGCATGGCTGCGATCGGCAATGAGCGCATGCGGCGCGAAGCGATCAAAGACGAAGTCGAGCGAGGCGCCCTTGAGATGGACATTGACCGGGATGCGGACGAGCCCGGCCTTGGCCAGCGCGAAGATGGTGACGATGTGGTCGGGATGGCTCGGCAGCATCACGGCGACCCGGTCGCCCTTGCGCAAACCCGCCGCCAGCAGCGCGTTCGCCAGCCGGTTGATGCGATCATTGAGCGCGCCGACGGACCAGTCGCGCTCCCCGAAGCGGCAATAGACATGTTCGGGATCCGCGGCAGCGCGCTTGTCCCAGAGCTGCCCGATCGTGACGGCATCGGTCTGCATGGCGGATCCCGGAGTGCTCGCCCGGTCGAGCGCATGGGGCTCGGCCGAAGCGATATTGAATTACAATAACAATGATTGAATATTGATATTCGGATCGGGTATGTGTCAAGCCAGAGCGAGCGAGGCACGGAGGGGCAGATGTCCGACATCGAATTGGAGCGGCGCGGCGCGGTCGCGATCGTCGCGATCAACCGCCCGGCCAAACGCAATGCGCTGAACGGCGAAGCCTGGCGCGCGCTTGGCGCGACCTTCACCGGTCTGCAAGGCGATGATGCGCTGCGCGCGATCATCCTGACCGGCCGTGGCGGCGCATTCTGCGCCGGCGACGAGATCGGCGCCTTTGCCGCCGTGCGCGACGATCCTCAGGCGCGCCAGGTCTATTGGGACGGCATCATGGCCTGCTACGCAGCGGTGTCGGCGGCGCGCGTGCCGGTGATCGCAGCCGTCAGCGGACCCTGCGTCGGCGGCGGCTGCACGCTGGCGCTGCGCGCGGATTTCCGGATCGCCGACGCGACGGCACGTTTCGGCGTGCCTCCGGCCAAGCTCGGCCTGGTCTATCCAGCCGACAGCACGCAGCTCCTCGCAGCGTCTGCCGGCCTCTCGATGGCGCGGCACATGCTCTATACCGGCGCGCTGATCGGGGCCGAAGCGGCGCTGTCCTGCGGGCTCGTTTCGGAGGTCGTCGAGGACGGTGTCGTCGAGGCGGCGCTGCGCTTCGCCGAGCCGATGCTCGCCAATGCTCCGCTCTCGATCCGTGCCGCCAAGCTCGCCTGCGACGCGATCCAGCTCGGCCGCCTGGCCGAGGTCGCTGCCGATGTCGCGGCGCTGTCGGACGCGGCCGATCGCAGCGAGGACTATCGCGAAGGGACCCGCGCCTTCGCCGAGAAGCGCAAGCCGGTCTTCACCGGGCGCTGAACGGGCCCACCGACAGGACGACGACGATGACCGAGATCACCGTGCCAACCGATGCGAACGTGTTCGGCGCCCTGTTCGGCCGGGATCACGATCCGGGGCGTGTCTTCATGGAAACTGCCGCCGGGCGGCGGCTTCGCTTCGGTGAGGCGGCGGAGATCACCGCCCGCTACGCCGGCCTGCTGGCCGGGCTTGGCGTCACGAAAGGCCGCCTCGTTGCGGGCGTCCTGGAGAAATCGCCCGAGGGCATCCTGCTCTACCTCGCCGTTTGCAGGCTCGGAGCCGTCTATCTGCCCGTCCATATCGGCCTGACCGATGCCGAAATCGGTCATATCATTCGGGACGCCGAGCCGGCGGTGGTGGTCTGCGATCCGTCGCGGCGCGATTGCGTCAGCTCGTCCGGAACGCACCACGTGCTGACGCTCGACGCAGAGGGCGCAGGCACGCTGACCGACGAGAGCCAGGGCAGGCAGGGGCTGGACGAACTCACGGCCGTCTCGCCTTCCGACGCGAACGCCATGGTCTACACCTCGGGCACGACCGGGCGACCGAAGGGCGCGCTGCTCTCTGCCGGCAGCGTGATCTGGAACGCGCGCGCGCTCGCCGCCTGCTGGCGGATCAGTCCGGACGACACCCTGCTCCACGCCAATCCCATGGCCTATGGGCTCTTCGGCACGACGACGCCGGCGCTCGCCGGCGGCGCCGCGATGATCCTGCTGCCGAAATTCGAGACGGAGGCGGTGCTGGCCGCCCTGCCCCACGCGACGATCTTCGCCGGTGTCCCGACCTATTACAGCCGCCTCATGGCCGACCCACGCTTCGACCGGCAGCTCTGCACCGGGATGCGCCTCTTCGTCACCGGCTCAGCGCCGATGCGGGCCGATGCCTTCGAAGCCTTCGCCAGCCGCACCGGCCACCGCCTCCTCGACCGCTACGGGCTGACCGAGGCATTGATCGCCACCTCGAACCGGGTCGAGGATCATCGCCGCCCCGACACGTCGGGCCTGCCGCTGCCGGGCTCGCGGCTTCGCATCGTCGACAATGATGGGCAGGAGGTGCCGGCTGGAACGGTCGGTATGATCGAATTGCAGCAGCCTCATCCTTTCCTCGGCTATTGGCGCGACGACGCGAAGACGGCGGCCGCCTTCCGCGACGGCTGGTTCGTGACGGGCGATTTCGGCCGCATCGACGAGGCCGGCTATGTCAGCGTGCTCGGCCGGGGTGCCGATCTCATCATCACCGGCGGCCTCAACGTCTATCCCAAGGAAGTCGAGGCCGCGCTCAACGCCTTCGACGCGGTCGCCGAAAGCGCGGTGATCGGCGTTTCGCATCCCGATTTCGGCGAGGCCGTCGTCGCCGTGGTGCAGCTGGCGAAAGGCCACGCGGCCTTCGATCCGCAGGAAGCGATCGCGGCGCTCCGGTCCTCGCTGGCCGGCTACAAGGTGCCCAAGCGCATCGAGCTGGTCGACGAGATGCCGCGCAATACCCTCGGCAAGATCCAGAAGAACCTCCTCAAGCAGCGCTTCGCCACGGCGTTCGACCCGGGCACGGGTTGAGGCGCCGAACGAAGCTGCTACAGCTGGATCAGCCCTGCGAAAGGTCTCCACACGCCATGGTGTCGTCGACGTCGAAATCCGCGCCAGCCCCGTCCCTCGCCGACCGCGGCGAAGCGGCGCCGGAGATCGACGAGCGCCTCTTCGTCGCCTCCGTAGCCAAGGCGATGAAGGTCCTGGAGGCCTTCGACAAGACGGCCGCGACCCTGAGCCTCTCGGACATCGCGATCCGCACCGGACTCGGCCGCAGCGCCTCGCAGCGCTTCATCTATACGCTCGAGCGTCTCGGCTATCTTGATCGCGACGCCCAGACGAAGCGCTATGGCCTGTCGCGAAAAGTCTTCCGTTTCGCGCAGAACGCCACCTCGTCGAACCAGGGCCTTGAGGCGGCCTATCCGCAAATGCGCATCCTGAGCGAGAAGACCCGGGAAACGATCTCCTGGGTCGAGGTCGACGGGGCGGACATCGTCATCATCGCGACGGTGCCGAGCACACATATCTCGTCGGTCAACCTCCCCATCGGCACCCGGTTTCCGGCGCTCTCATCCTCGTCGGGCCAGATGCTCCTGGCCCATTCCGCGCCGAGCCATGTCGAGAAGGTCTGGAAGGCATCCGCCCCCTCCGTCTCCCAGCGCACCAGGGCGCGCGACGCTGCCGAGATGATGCGCATTCTCGAAGCGGCGAAGGCGGTCGGCTTCTCGGTCACCGAGAAGAACATGGAACAGGGCAGCATCTCGGTCTCCGCGCCGGTTCATGACCGCGCCGGCCGCGCGATCGGCTCGATCAACCTATCAACCCTGACGACGCGCTACAGCCGCGAGACCGCGATCGCGGAACTCGCGCCGCTCGTGCTCGAAGCCGCGACGAGAGCGACGGAAACGCTCGTCTCCTGAGTCGAGGCCATCGCCGCCCTTCATCCATAGAATGCGCTGACAGCCCGGAAACGGGCCGTTTCCGTCTGAAAGCAGCAAGCTCCGGAGCCCTTGACGCCGGCCCATCACCCGCGCCGATCGCCTCCGCTCGCTTGACAGCCCTACGAAATCGTCTTCAAATATCAGTTATTATATACCAATAATAAGGGGATCGGATATGACTGCCACCCTCACCTCGCCGGTAAAGCGCCTCGCGCTCGCATCGACCTTCCTTCTCTGCCTGGGCGCCTCGCCCGCCTTCGCCGAAAAGCTGGCCATGGGGATCGGCGGAGCGGTCAATTCGCTCGACCCGCATTTCTACAGCACGACGCCCAACAACCTGGTCGCCTTCCACATGTTCGACCGGCTGGTGCATCGCAGCCCGGAGGGCAAGCTCACGCCCGGCCTCGCCACGGAATGGCGCGCGATCTCGCCAACGGTGTGGGAGTTCAAGCTGCGCGAAGGCGTGACCTGGCATGACGGCAAGCCCTTCACGGCCGATGACGTCGCCTTCACCCTGAAGCGCGCCATCGACGTCCCGAACAATCTCGGCGGCTTCGCCGGCATCATCCGGCCGATCAAGAATGCCGAGGTCGTCAGCCCGAGCGTGATCCGCCTCACCACCGCGACGCCGGTGCCGAACCTGCCGAGCGACCTCACCCGCCTCGCCATCGTCTCCCGCCATGCCGGGGCGGATGCGACCACGGCCGACTATAACAGCGGCAAGGCGGCGATCGGCACCGGCCCGTTCAAGCTGGTGAGCTATACGCCCGGCGAGCGCGTCGAATTCGCCCGCAACGACAGCTGGTGGGGCGAGAAGCCGGCCTGGACGAGCCTGACGATCCGGCTGATCCCGAACACCGCCGCACGCACGGCGGCCCTGCTGTCCGGCGATCTCGACCTGATCGACACGCCATCCGCCAGCGATCTGCCGCGGCTCGAGAAATCGAAGGACATCCGCGTCGCCTCGGTCGCCGGCATGCGCGTCAACTACGTCGTCCCGATGATCAAGCCGGCCGAGGATGCGCCGCCGATAACGGACAAGAAGGGCGCTAAGCTCGATCCGTCGCCGCTGACCAGCCAGAAGGTCCGCGAGGCGCTCTCGGTCGCGATCAACCGCACCGGCATCACCGAGCGGATCATGCTGGGCACCGCCAATCCCACCGGCCAATGGCTGCCGCCCGGCATCATGGGATATGACCCCAAGACCCCGGTCCCGGCCTATGATCCGGAGAAGGCCAAGCGCCTTCTGGCCGCGGCCGGCTTCCCCAACGGCTTCAAGATCACGCTCTCGACCTCGAACGACCGGGTGCCCTACAGCGTCGAGGTCGCGCAGGCGATCGCGCAGATGTGGAGCCGGATCGGCGTCGACACCGCGATCGACGCCATCCCTTTCAGCGTCTACTCGTCGCGGGGCGCCAAGAGCCAGTTCACCGCCTATCTCGGGAGCTGGAGCAACAACTCCATGGAAGGCACCGGCCTGCTCCGGGATCTCGTCGGCACGCGCAACAAGGAGACCGGCTGGGGCCTCTATAACTGGGCGCAGTACTCCAATCCGAAGCTCGACGCGGTCAATGCCGCCGCGATCGCCGAGATCGACGACGCCAAGCGCGAGGCGCTCGTGCTCGATGCGGTCAAGCTGGTCTCCACCGACGTCGCCATCATCCCGCTCTACCACTTCAAGAACATCTGGGCGACGCGCGGCAAGATGCTCTATCAGCCACGCATCGACGAGCTCACATTGGCGGTCGATGTGCATCCGAAATAGCGCTTTTCGGCCTGCACCGGGGCGAAACCGGGCATGCGGACGGAAGGCGCATGCCCGATTATCTATGCTCCGATCCGGGATCGGGAATTATCTACCGCCCTAACAAGCTGACAGGTTTGCAAGTCGGCATCGATTGCGACGGACCCGGCCTCATTTTGAGTAAATAGAGCAATCAAATCACTATCTCATCGCCGCTTTCCGAGGATTTATTCTTTTAACAACTGAGGTCAAATACCTAATCGCACGCCACTTGACTGAGCAGCGCTGTTTAGAATTGGTATAAAACTCCCTGCGTATGGTGTATTGGCCAGAAACAGGATAATTTGCATCGTTTTCATTTGAGGACTCGATGCAGGCTCAAACGGCCACGCCCTATTCTCCGGTCACCGGGCTGGATCTGTTTTCGCGCCAGCTCTCGCTGTCCGCGGGGCGTTTCCGCGTGACGGAGGGCGAGCGCATCGTGGGGCCGATGCGGCGCGGTTTGAAGATCGCCGTCATGTTCGATGGACGGCAAATGCTCGAACTGGACGACCGGCCGGCCGTCATGATCGGCGGGCCTGCTCTCCTGGTAGCCGCCAATCTGGGGGACCATGTCCAGCAGCGAACCGGCATCGCCGGAGGAAGTGTCCGCTGCACGCTGATGCAGTTCGATCTCGACTTCGTCGAGCGGGAATTCACCGCCCCGATCGAAGCGCTTCTCTCCCTTGCCGGGACAGCCGATGCCGGTATCTGGGTGCGCCCCGCGGACGCGAACCTGCGCGCGCTTGCGACCCAGATCGCCGAATGCCCCGTGGCGGAGCCGCTCCGGCGGCTCTATCTCAGCGGCAAGGCGCTCGAACTTGCCGCCGTCGCGCTGAACGAGATCATCGGCGTCACGCCGTTGCGGCCTCCGCGTCTTCCAGCCCGAACACGTGAACAGGTTCGTGCGGCGCGGGACATGCTGCTCGAGGCGATGCATGACCCGCCCAGCCTTGCAGAGCTTGCGCGCCTGACCGGGCTCAACGCGACCAAGCTCACCTCCGCTTTCCGGGCGGAATTCGGGGCCAGCGTCTTCGCCTACCTGCAGGAACATCGCCTGCAACTGGCCCACAGGCTGATCGACAGCGGCGAGACGACAGTGGCCGAGGCGGCATATCGCGTGGGCTACACGCCGGCCCATTTCTCCGGCCTGTTCCGCAAGCGCTTCGGTATCTCACCCAGCGCCCTGAGGTGAATTCGGCTTGTTTTCGGAAGACTTGCCCGCATTCGACGCATTTGAAACTGCAACGAAAGAAATACTGCCGCGATCAAAAGCCGACATCGTTGCCCGGACGAGCACGTTCTTGAAAGAACCTGACCGACAGGTCGCGGCAGGCGACCGCTGGGGTCGAGGGGCCATGAACGAGATCGGTATCGGCAGTCGCCTGGCCCATATGGCAGGTGTGGCGGTTGGAGCGCTCGCCTGCGCCTGGGCCGGAAGCGCCTCGGCGCAGGATGCCGGCGCGATCAAGCTCGACACGATCCAGGTCGAGGGCGAGCGTGCAGGCGGCCCGGTCAACGGCTATGTGGCGCGGCGAAGCGACTCTGCAACCAAGACCGACACGCCCCTGATCGAGACCCCGCAATCGGTGACGGTCATCACCCGCGACCAGATGGACGACCAGGGAGCCCAGAGCGTCAGCCAGGCCTTGCGCTACACCGCCGGTGTCCTGGCCGAGACGCGGCTTTCGGCCGGGCGCTACGACAGCGCCTTCGTTCGCGGCTTCGGCGGGAGCGGCGGAAACGCCGGTTTCATCAACTATCTCGACGGCCTGCGCTATCAGCGCGGCGTCAATTTCCTGGTGCCGTCCTACGAGCCCTGGGGGCTGGAGCGCGTCGAAGTGCTGCGCGGACCCGCCTCGGTCATTTTCGGGCAGGTCAAGCCGGGCGGCATCGTCAACATGGTCAGCAAGCGGCCCAGGGACGAGCGCCACGGCGAGGTCCAGCTCCAGTTCGGCAGCTTCGAACGCGCCCAGATGGCCTTCGATTTCGGCGGCCCCGTCGACCCGGAGAAGACCTGGCTCTATCGCGTCGTCGGGCTGGGCCGGGCAGCGGATACGCAGGTCGACTACACCCGCGAGGAGCGCATCTTCATCGCGCCCTCCGTCACCTACCAGCCCAACGGCGCGACGAGTTTCACGCTGATGGCGTCCTTCCAGCGCGATCCGGAAACGGGCTTCTACGGCTTCATCCCCGCGATCGGCACGGCCCTGCCGAGCCGCAACGGGCGCATCCGCAGCAATTTCTTCCCCGGCGAGCCGAATTTCGAGGGCTATAGCCGCAACCAAGCGAATCTGGGATACGCCTTCGAGCACCGCTTCAACGACGTCTTCACCGTCCGCCAGAACGTTCGCCTCTCGGACCTCGAGTCACGGTTCCGCACCGTCGCCGTCGGCAGCATTGCCGCCGATCAGAAGACGCTGATGCGCCGGGTGACCATGTCGAACGAGAAGGCCCGCACGGCCGGCATCGACAACCAGCTTCAGGCGGATTTCCGCACCGGGCCGCTGACGCACAAGCTGCTCTTCGGCGTCGACGGCTACTGGACGGACGGCACCGCCTTTACCGGCGCCGGCGGCACCGTTCAGCCGCTCGACTACACCAACCCGGTCTATGGGCGCCTGCCCTTCGCGCTGCCGGCCTTGCCCGGCGTGAAGCAGGCGACGGCGCAATACGGCATCTATGCTCAGGACCAGATCAAGCTCGACCGCCTGTCGCTGCTGGTCGGCGGCCGGTTCGACCGGGCCGAGGCCCGCACCCGGGCACTGACCAACGGCGTGCTCACCAAGCAGGACGACACCGCACGCACCGGCCGCGTCGCGCTCATGTACAATTTCGACAATGGTTTTGCGCCCTATGCGAGCTACTCCACCTCGTTCGAGCCGCAGGCCGGCACTGCGTTCGGCGGCGCGCCGTTCAAGCCGACCGAAGGGGAGCAATACGAAGCAGGCTTCAAGTACGAGCCGCCCGGCTACAACGCGTTCCTGCAGGCGGCGGTCTATCAGCTGACGCAGAGCAACGTTCCGACGGCCGATCCGAACAATGTCGGCTTCCAGATCCAGACGGGCGAGGTTCGCGCCCGCGGCGTCGAGATCGAAGCCCGCGCCACGGTCTTCGACAGCCTCGATCTCATCGCGGCCTATGCCTATACCGATGCCGAGGTGACGAAGAGCAACGGCGCCGACCTCCACAAGCGGCCGACCGTGGTGCCGCGCCATATCGCTTCGCTCTGGGCGCATTATACCTTCAAGACCGGCCTGTTCTCCGGGTTCGGCCTCGGAGCGGGCGTCCGCTATGTCGGCAAGGGCGCGGGCGACCCGGGCAACACCTTCTTCACCTCGGACTACACGCTCGTCGATGCCGCGATCAGCTATGATTTCGGCATGGCGAACGCCTCGTTAAAGGGCTGGAAGCTGCAGGTGAACGCCCAGAACCTCTTCGACAAGGAATACATTGCCGGCTGCTATGCCGCGACCCAGTGCTCCTTCGGCCTGCGCCGCACGGTCCTCGCGACCCTGTCCTATCGCTGGTGAGATGACCGGATTGAACGCAATGAGCTCGGATTCCGTGGCGCCCGGGGCCCCATTGCCGGGCTTGCCTCGGGCCGGTCAGTTCGACTTCGCCGCACGCGATGGCCAGACCTATCGGCTGCTCGTGGACATTCCCGATGCGCAGCCGCCGGCCTGTGGCTTTCCGCTGGTGGTCCTGCTCGACGGGCACGCGCTTTTCGCCACGGCGGCCATGGCGGTTCGGCTGCAGGCGGGCCGCCCGGAGGTGACGGGTGTCGGGCCTGCCGTCGTCCTTGGCATCGGCTACCTGTCCGAGGCGCCCTTCGACGCCGAGCGGCGCCAGCAGGATCTCCTGCCTGTCGCAGGACGATCCGCGCGGTTTCTCGATACCATCGCCGACGAGATCCTTCCCGCCATCGAACGGCTGGCTCCGCTCGATCCCGCGCGCCGCACGCTGATCGGCCACTCCTATGGCGGGCTCTTCGTCCTCCACGCGCTCTTCACGCGCGCCGGCCTGTTCCAGGCCCATGTCGCCAGCAGCCCGTCGATCTGGTGGGACGACCGCGCCATCCTCGGGGCCGAGGAGGCCTTTCGGAACGGCGCCGGCGATTCTGCGGCGCGCCTGCTGATCACGGTCGGCGCACAGGAGCAGGACGGAGCGGTCCGGGCGAGCCCATGGCGTGCCGAGCGGCTTGCAATGGCACGGATGCGCGACAATGCGGCCGAGATGGCGGGGCGCCTCTCGGCGTCGGGCCGGGTCTCCTGCACCTTCACCGTCTTCCCGGACGAGAACCACGTTTCCGTCATTCCGCCGATGCTGTCGCGCGCCGTTTCCTTCGGGCTTGCCGGGACCGCCGCGCAAGGGACAGCGACGGCATGAACGCGTCTGCACTCAAGCATGTGATCGTGGTCGCACTGGTGGCGGTGGCATGGCTTGGCCTTGCCACCGTGGCGAGCGCCGAATCCGTGACAGTGACGGACGTCCTCGGCCGCAGCGTCTCCCTGCCTGCACCGGCCAGGCGGATCGTGCTGGCGCAAGGGCGCCAGCTCAATGCGCTCGGCTTCATCCATCCCGATCCCGTCAGCATCCTGGCCGGCTGGGGAGCGGACCAGAAGCGGCAGAGCCCCGACACCTATGCCCGCTACCGCGCCCGCTTCCCGACCATCGAGGCCGTGCCGACGGTCGGTGACGGCGCGACGCCGGAGGGCTTTTCCTTCGAGCAGGCGGTGGCGCTTGCGCCCGATCTCGTCATCTTGAGCCGCTCGCTCGCGGGCGCGCGCCGGGGACCGGGCGACCTCGTCGAGCGCTTCGAGAGCGCCGGAATTCCGGTCGCGGTCGTCGATTTCTTTCTGAGCCCGCTCTCGGACACGGTGCCGAGCCTGCGCGCGCTCGGCCGCCTGCTCGGCCGCTCGGACGAAGCAGAGCGCTTCATCGCGTTTTACGAGCAACATCTGCGACGCGTCGCGAGCCGGGTGCAGGGTGCGCAGCGCCCGAACGTGTTCATCCACGCCCATGCCGGCGGCTTCGCCTGTTGCATGACGCCCGGGAAGGGCACGTTCAACGATTTCATCACGGCCGCCGGCGGGCGCAACATCGCGGCGGCGCTGCTTCCGGGCGAAACCGGCCAGATCAGCCTCGAGCAGCTGATCGGCAGCGATCCGGATGTCTATATCGCGACAGGCGGGACGCATCTGGCAAGGAACGGCGGCCTCGTGCTGGGACTTGGCGTCGATCGACAGGTCGCGTCCGACAGCTTCGCCCGCCTTCGGACCGTGCCCGGGCTCGCGGAGCTGACCGCCCTGCGACAGGGGCGCGCCTTCGGCCTCTGGCACCTGTTCAACGACACGCCGCTGCATGTCGTCGCGATCGAGCGGATCGCCAAATGGCTTCATCCCGAGCGCTTCGCGGATATCGACCCCGCCGCCACCCTGGTGGAGGCCGCCCGATTCTCGGCCATCCCGCTGGATGGCACGCTCTGGATCGAGCCCGCCGACCGCAGCACTCCCTGAACTCAGGACATCCTCATGTTCTCGACCTCCCTGCGGCTGACGCTCGCCCGGCCCGAAGATGCGCTCGGCCTGCTCTGCAGCCATCTCGCCGAACATGAAGCGGTCGTGACCCGGCTGGACGACCGGACGCGGATCTCCCTTGGCAAGAGCGAAGCCTGGTTGACGGTACGGGACGAGACGGTCGACATCGTCATCGAGGCGCCGGGTCTCGCCGAACTGAAAGAGATGAAATGGGCCATTGCCAGTCATCTCGCCGAATTCGCGCCGCCGGGCGCGACAACCGGCCTGCGCTGGAGCGGTGACGCCAGCGGGCCGTCGCTGCCGCCCGATTTCCGCGTTCTGACCGTTATCGGCACGGAGCAGATCACCCCGCATATGCGGCGCATCCGCTTCCGTGGCGAGGATCTGGCGCGCTTCGACACCATGGAGGCGCTGCATGTGCGCCTCTTCATTCCGCCGGCCGGCCTCGCCGATCCGGCCTGGCCGCTGCTCGGCGATGACGGAATCCTCCGGCAACCGCCGCCGGAACGGCGCCCGGCGATCCGCAAATACACGATCCGCGAGATCGATGCCGCGGCCGGGACGCTGGCGATCGATTTCGTGGTGCATGACGATGCCGGACCGGGCTCGGCCTTCGCCCTCCGCGCCGGCACCGGCGACGTCCTCGGCATGGCGGGTCCCGGCGGCCGGGGCCTGAAGCAGGCCGACCGCTACCTCTTCCTGGCAGACGAAACCGGGCTTCCGGCGGTCGCGCGCATGCTGGAAAGCCTGCCGCGAACCGCCCGCGGCCTCGCCATCATCGAGATCGCCGATCCAGGCGAGCAGCAACCTTTGGACGCGCCCGACGGAGTTGCCATCCGCTGGCTCCACCGCGACGGGGCGGCGCCTGGCGGCGCGACGCTGTTGCCGGATGCGTTCGCCGCGCTCGACTGGCCGCCAGAGGGCGAGCGGCTCTATCTCTGGGCGGCGCTGGAATATGCGGCGTTCCGCCAGATACGCTCTGCCGCGCGCGAGCGTTTGCGCCCCGGGCAGGACGAGCATCTGATCGTCAGCTACTGGCGTTCCGGCATGGCCGAAGAACAGCATGCCGCCCAAAAGAAGCTGGCAGCGGGGGCGACGTGACTGCGCGCGAGAGGCGCATTCATGTGGGCGCTCCCCATTGACCGCGCCATAGGATCGCTGTGGAGTCTCGCCGCTGATCCTGTCGAATATGATATCGACATCCGGCACCTCCTGGGCGAATCCCGCCGTCTCGAAAACTGGCCGCACGGTTGCGATCTTGCTGCTGTCGACGCACGATTGCGGTTGCCCTGACTACGGATCGCAACTTGGCTCGCGTCGATCTCCGCAACTCCTCTCGCTACTGGCGCGACCCTTGGGTTCCGGGCCTGAGCTGTCTCGTCGCCGATTTCACCAGCCATGATTATGCGCCCCACAGCCACGAGGCCTTCGTCGTCGCCGTCACCGAAGCTGGCGGCGCGGAATTCAAGAGCCGGGGGCGGACCGACGAGGCCAAGACCTCGACCTTGCTGGTGTTCAATCCCGACGAGCCCCATTCGGGGCGGATGGGCTGGAGCCGGCGCTGGCTCTACCGTGGGCTCTATCTGACCTCGCCGGCCATCGAGACGCTGAAGACCGCGCTCGGCCTCGAAACGACGGCCTATTTCACGCGCAACAGCTTCCACGATCCCGATCTGATCGACGCCTTCCTCGGCCTGCACCGCATTCTCGACGAAGGGAACGACCCTCTCGAGGAGCGCGAGCTTCTCTTGCGCAGCTTCGGAACACTGATCCGGCGCCATGCCGCCGGCGAACCAGGTCTTGCTCAGCCGCGGCGCGACCAGGCCAAGGCGGCCCGCATCCGCGAGATCATGCGGGAGCGTCACGCGGAGGAGCTCACGCTGGAGCAAATGGGGGCGGAAGTCGGGCTGACACCGTTCCAGCTGATCGCCCTGTTCAAGCGCAGCACGGGGCTCACCCCGCATGCCTATCTCACGCAACTGCGCCTCAGGGCGGCGATCGCGGCGCTCGGCCGCGGCGCGACGATCGCCACTGCGGCGCTCGATGCCGGCTTCTACGACCAGAGCGCGCTGACGCGGCATTTCAAGCGCGCCTATGGCATCACGCCGCTGCAATGGGTCCGCGCCGCGGCCGGCTGACCGCATTCTCAATTTCCGCCAATAGCCGCGCGCCGCGCCGCGCCAGACTCGCCTGCACGCACGTGCCCCGCCGGGGCTGTAGCAAGGTGAGATGCATGTCCCGTTATTTCTGCCTCGACCATCCGGACGTCCTGACGCTGGCGACTGAGGTTGTGGAGGCGCGGCCGGGCCGGGTCGTTCTCGCCGAAAGCCCGTTCTATCCCGGCGGCGGCGGCCAGTTGCCCGATCGCGGCACGCTGGCCTGGGCCGGCGGCGAAGTCGCGGTCTCCGGCTTTGAAAGCGAGGGCGGCCGCCTCTGGCATCTGCTCGCCGAACCGCTCGAACTGCCGCCGGCTCCCGTCGAGGCGCGGGTCGATGGCGCATTCCGGCGGCTGATGCGCGCGCTGCATACCGATCTGCACATCGTCAACGCCGTGGTCTTCCAGGACTTCGACGGCGCGCTCGTCACCGGCGTGCAGATGAACGAGGACGGCACCGCGCGCATCGATTTCGACCTGCCCGACGCGGATAACGAGCGCCTGCGCGCGATCGAAGGCACGGTCAACGATCTGATCCGGCAGGATCTGGCGGTGTGCCAGAGCCATGTTCCGGAGGCCGCGGTCTTCGCCGAGCCGGGGTTGGTCCGCTCGCGCTCCGTCACCCCGCCGCCGACCTCGGACGGCCAGGTCCGTATCGTCGAGATCGTCGGGCTCGATCGGCAGGCCTGCGGCGGCACGCATCTCGCCTCGACAGGGGCCTCGCCACCGATCCGCATCCTCAAGATCGACAACAAGGGCCGGCACAATCGCCGGCTGCGCATCGGCCTCGCCGGCGGCATGTGAGGTCGCAGCGATGGTCATCTTCAGGCGCCTCTGGGCGCAGCCATTGCTGCTCCTGCCGCTGCCGCCGTTGTTCTGGGCCGGCAATCTCGTGCTCGGCCGGGCTCTCGCCGGCTCCTTTCCCCCGGTTTCGCTTGCGGTCGGCCGCTGGGTCATCGCGCTCGCTTGCCTGCTTCCCTTCGTTCTCGGGGGCATCGTCGCGCAGCGACAGGCGCTGATCCGCGCCCGCGGTCTCATCTTCGCATGCGGCGCCTTCGGCATCGCCGGCTACAATGCGCTGGGCTATCTGGCCCTGCAGAGCGCGCCGGCGGCGAGCGTCGCCTTCCTCAATTCGACCCTGCCGCTGATGGTGCCGCTCGCCGCCTTCGCGCTCGGCGTCGAGCGTGTCTCGGCCCGCACCCTTCTCGGCATCGCCATCTCCTTCGTCGGCGTGACCTGGATCGTCGCGCGCGGCGAGCTGTCGACGCTGTCGCAGTTGAGCATCTCCGGCGGCGAGCCGCTGGTGCTGATCGCGGTCGCGAACTACGCGCTCTATTCGGTGCTGCTGCGCCGCAAGCCCGCCGATCTCGATCCGCTCGTCTTCCTCGCCGCGACGATGGCGGCGGGACTGCTGGTGCTGTTGCCGTTCTGGGTCTGGGAGCTCGCGCGCGGCGCGACGATCCCGACCTCGCCCGGCCCGATCGCGGCGGTGCTCTATATCGGCGTCTTCGCCTCGCTGCTCGCCTTCATCATCTGGAATCGCTGCGTCAGCGCGCTCGGGCCGAGCGTGACGGGCGCCTCCTTCCATCTCGTCGCCCTGTTCACCGCCGCGCTCGCCTTCCTGCTCCTCGGCGAACCCGTGCGGCCGTTCCACATCCTCGGCGCAGCGCTGATTCTCGGCGGCTTCGGCCTCGCCGCGGCCGGCGGCCCTGCCTCCCCGTCGCGACTGCCCGGAGAAGCCAGATCATGACCATGTTTTCGCGGGAGGCCTCAGCCCATCGCGAGCAGCCGATGTCGGTCTCGGATGAGCCAGCGGGGCACATGCGGCGTGAGCGGCGATGAGCACGACAATCGCCCTGCTCGAGGAACTCGTCGGTTTCGACACGACCTCGAGCCAGTCGAACCTGGCGCTCGTCGAACGCGTCGCCGACCGGCTCGAGGGCCTCGGCGCCCGCGTCCGGCTGAGTCATGACGACGGCCGGAGCAAGGCCAATATCCTCGCCAGTTTCGGGCCGCAGGCGCCAGGCGGCGTCATCCTCTCGGGTCATACCGATGTCGTGCCGGTCGACGATCAGAACTGGTCGTCCGACCCGTTCCGCCTGACCGAGCGCGATGGCAAGCTCTACGGTCGCGGCGCCGTCGATATGAAGGGCTTCGTCGCGGCCTGCCTCGCCGCCGCGAACGGCTTTGCCGTCGCGGACCTTGTCCGACCGATCCACATCGCCCTGTCCTATGACGAGGAGGTCGGCTGCCTCGGCGTGCCGCGCCTGATCGACGATCTGCTCGCGCATGAGGAGAAGCCGGCCCTCGCCATCATCGGCGAGCCGACCGGGATGCGTCTTGGCGACCGCCATCGCGGCTTTCTCGGCTTTCGCACGCGCTTCGAGGGCAAGGCCGCGCATTCGAGCGATCCGAGCGCCGGCGCGAGCGCGATCTATCCCGCCGCTGATTTCGTGGGCTTCCTGAAATCGGTCGGGCACCGCGCCGGAGCCGGGATTGACCAGGCGACGGTCAATATCGGCCGGATCGAGGGCGGCTCGGCGATCAACATCGTGCCGTCTGCCTGCGAGGTGCTGTGGGAGTTTCGGCCGGTGACGCCGCAGGATGCCGACGAGACGGAGCTATTGATCGCTGCCTATCTGGCCCGCGCAATGCCGCCGGAGGTCCGCCAGTCGACGCGGCGGCATGTCCATGTTCCGCCTCTGTCGGCCACCGGCGAGGAGCCGGCGCTGGTCCTGGCCGCCGCACTTGGCGGCATCGGCCCGCCTTTCGCGATGCCCTTCGGCACGGAGGCGGGCTTCTTCCAGGCAGCCGGCATGTCAGCGGTGGTGTGCGGGCCGGGATCGATTGCGCAGGCGCACCTGCCCGACGAATGGATCGAGCGCTCCCAACTCGACGCCGCCGACGCCTTCCTCGCCCGCCTCGCGGGCTGGGCGAGCCGCCGATAATCCTGAAAGGCGACGGCCTGGCAGGGTGGGAGAGCCGTCGACTTCGCCTTCAGGCGATGCCGGGCCGGACTGTCCGCAGGCCCATCCCGCTCGCGGTATCGGCCAGAGACTTCGTCAGGTCCGCAAGCTCCGCCTGGAGGTCGATATACGAGTCTGCCGCAACACGCCGGCTGACTGGCGAACCACCTCGGATATCTGAAGCAGTTGCTTGGCCAGCGGGCTCGTCTTGCGCCAGACCATGCCGATGGTTCGTGACGGTTCAGGCGCCCTGAAGCGCGCGACGGAGACCGAGGCCGACCGTGTCTCGACCGCCACTGCCATTTCTGGAATCAGGGTGACGCCGAGGCCGGCATCGACCATCTGGACCAGCGTGGAGAGGGAGCTCGCATCCAACAGGTCGCGCGGCTGCATGGCGCGCTGTTTCGTATTGCAGAACGAGAGGGCTTGATCGCGAAAGCAGTGGCCCTCCTCCAGAAGCAGCAACCGCATTTCGCGAAGCGCCTCGCGATCGGGGACCGGCTTTCCCTCGTCCTCACGCGGCCGGACGAGAACGAAGCTTTCCGTGAAGAGGGTGACTTCGTTCAACGAAGGCTCCGAGACCGGCAAGGCGACGATCGCCATGTCGAGGCGCCCTTCGTTCAGCTCCTGAACCAGCTTCGGCGTCAGCGTCTCGCGCACATGCAGGTCGAGGCCGCCATGCAGCCGGGTCAGCTCGCCGATGAGGCCGGGCAAGAGATAGGGCGCGATCGTCGGAATCACGCCGACGCGCAGCCGCGAGACCAGCCCGCCTTGCGAGGCGCGCGCATAACCTTCCAGCTCGTCGAGCGAGCGCAGGATGTCCCTGGCTCGTTGCGCAATCTCCTCGCCGAAGCTGGTGAGGCGGACCTGACGCCTGTCCCTCTCGAACAGCTCGGCGCCGAGCTCCTCCTCGAAGGCCTTGATCTGCATCGACAAGGCCGGCTGCGAGATCGAGCAGGCCTCGGCCGCGCGGCCGAAATGACCATGCCGGGCCAGAGCCTCGAAATAGCGGAGCTGTTTGAAGGTCAGGTTTGTCATCAGCTCAGCTTATCGTTGCGATCAGAAAATCGGAATTAATATAATGAAAGGCCTTTGCTAAGAGCACAGGATCAGCCCAGCCAAGCTCGGAGAGAACCATGAACGCGAAGACTGAGGACAGCACGGGCAAATGCCCCGTCGCCCATGGCGGTGGCGCCCGGCAGAATCGCGACTGGTGGCCGAGCCAGCTACCTGTCGACCTCCTGAACCAGCATTCGGCCAAGTCCGATCCGCTCGGCCAGACCTTCAGCTATCGCAAGGCGTTCGAGAAGCTCCACTACGAGGCGCTGAAGAACGATCTGCGCAAGCTGATGACCGATTCGCAGGACTGGTGGCCGGCCGATTTCGGCCATTACGGCCCGCAATTCGTCCGCATGTCCTGGCACGCGGCCGGCACCTATCGCCTTGCTGACGGACGCGGCGGCGGCGGACGTGGCCAGCAGCGCTTCGCTCCGCTCAACAGCTGGCCGGACAATGTCAACATCGACAAGTCGCGGCGCCTGCTCTGGCCGATCAAGCAGAAATACGGACAGCAGATCTCCTGGGCCGACCTCTTGATCCTCACCGGCAACGTCGCCCTGGAAACCATGGGCTTCAGGACCTTCGGCTTTGCCGGTGGCCGCGAGGATAGCTGGGAGCCCGATCACGATGTGAGTTGGGGCACCGAGACCGCCTGGCTGACCCACCGCCCGCTCGACAAGTTCGACGCGCCGCTGAGCGCCACCGAGATGGGCCTGATCTATGTCAATCCGGAAGGGCCCGGCGCCAATGGCGATCCGCTCTCGGCCGCGCATTTCATCCGCGAGACCTTCGCCCGCATGGCGATGAACGATGAGGAGACCGTCGCGTTGATCGGCGGCGGCCACACCTTCGGCAAGACCCATGGCGCTGCGCCCGAATCCCACAAGGGGGCGGATCCGGAGGCAGCCGAACTGGAGGCGCAGGGCCTTGGCTGGGCCAGCAATTTCGGCACTGGCCACGGTGCCGACGCGGTCGGCAGCGGCATCGAGGTCACCTGGACGCAGACGCCGGTGCAGTGGAGCAACTTCTTCTTCGAGAACCTGTTCAAGTTCGAATGGGTGCAGACCCGCAGCCCGGGCGGCGCGATCCAGTGGGAGGCGAAGGACGCCGAGGCCGTCATTCCCGACGCCTTCGATCCGTCGAAGAAGCGCAAGCCGACCATGCTGACGACCGATCTGTCGCTGCGCGTCGACCCCGCCTACGAGAAAATCTCGCGTCGCTTCCTCGAGAACCCGCAGGCCTTTGCCGAAGCCTTCGCGCGCGCCTGGTTCAAGCTGACGCATCGCGATCTCGGCCCGCGCTCCCGCTATCTCGGCCCGGAAGTGCCGAAGGAGGAGCTGATCTGGCAGGACGTGGTGCCGGCCGTCGACCATCCGTTGGTCAATGAAGCGGACATCGCTGTGCTCAAGGAGAAGATCAGGGCCTCTGGCCTGACCGTCTCCGAATTGGTCGGCACCGCCTGGGCCTCCGCCTCGACCTTCCGCGGCGGCGACAAGCGCGGCGGCGCCAATGGCGCGCGCATCCGCCTTAGCCCCCAGAAGGACTGGGCGATCAACCAGCCTGCCCAGCTCGCCAGGGTGATCGAGGTCCTCGACGGCATCCGGCGCCAGTTCAACAAGGAAGCGGACGGCGACCAGAAGGTCTCGCTGGCCGACCTCATCGTGCTGGCCGGCAATGTCGGCGTCGAGCAGGCGGCGAAGGCTGCCGGCCATGACGTCAGCGTGCCGTTCACGCCGGGCCGCACCGACGCCAGGCAGGAGCAGACCGACATCCACTCCTTCGACGTGATGGAGCCGGTCGTCGACGGCTTCCGCAACTACCAGAAGGCCGGCGCCAAGGTACCGGCCGAGGTGGCCCTGATCGACAAGGCGCAGTTGCTGACCCTGACCGCGCCCGAGCTGACGGTGCTGGTCGGCGGCCTGCGCGCGATCGACATCAACGCCGACGGCTCGACCCACGGCATCCTCACCAACCGGCCGGGCGTGCTGACGAACGACTATTTCGTCAACCTGCTCGACATGGGCACGCAGTGGAAGGCAGCCTCCGAGGCCAAGGACGTCTTCGAGGGAACGGATCGCAAGACCGGCGCGCAGAAATGGACCGGCACGCGTGCCGACCTCGTCTTCGGCTCGAACTCGATCCTGCGCGCTCTCGCCGAGGTTTATGCCAGCGCGGATGCGAAGGAGAAGTTCGTGAAGGACTTCGTCGCGGCCTGGACCAAGGTGACCAACCTCGATCGCTTCGACCTCGTCTGATCCGGATAAAGAACGCTCGGCCGCCACCCCGGTGCCGGCCGAGCGCCAAATCCGGACTTTGAACGCCTGCCGGAAAGCCGATACCCGCCGGGCCTCCGCCACTTTGGCCGGCCGCCCAGCTGCGCTCTTCAGTAGCAACAGGCGCCTTTTTTGTTCGATAAATGTTTCAATTATCGAGCCATTTTAAATATAAACTTCCCCTCCGCCAAAGCGATGATTGTCACAAAGCACGTAAAGAACCGTGCTATTCGTCAATCTTGTCTAGAGAAACCTAGATTATCTATCGCGATGCCTCGGTTTTAGCCGGAGAGGACGGGTTCATGGCCACGATCGTCGGGACGGATGGATCTGATACGCTGCGCGGGACGGACGAGGCGGACCGCATCTTGGGCCTTGCCGGGGATGACGATATCGACGGCGGCGCCGGGGACGACATCGTCGATGCCGGAGCGGGCAACGACATCGTCAGAAGCACAAGCGGCTATGACCATCTCGATGGCGGCGATGGTTTCGACCGGCTGATCCTCGTCGGGACGGGCGGAGAGGTTTCGGGCGGTGCCTTGTATGACGGGCTCATTGTCGATCTCTCCTCGACGACGGAGGACGTGACCTTCGACGGTGCGAGCGGCCATGGCATGATCGGCACTGACCCCGCGACCGCTCAGCACATCGTCTTCAGGGAGATCGAGTGGGTCGATCTCACGACCGGCAGCGGCAACGATACGGTGATCGCCGGCGACCTCAATCCTCTCATTGCCAGAACCGGCGCGGGCGACGATCGCATCGAGGGCGGGGCCAACACCGATTACGTGGAGGCCGGTGCCGGCGACGACCATGTGCAGGGCGGGGCCGGCAGCAATACCCTCAGCGGCGGAGCCGGCAACGACTGGATCCTGGGCGGCGCCGACTATGACATCATCACGGGCGACGACGGCGACGACATGCTGTTCGGCGGCGACGGCTTCGACTCCGTCCAGGGAGGGGCCGGCAACGACCTCCTGGATGGCGGCGCCGGCAACGACACGATGGACGGCGGCGCGGGCGACGATGTCATCAGGGGCGGAGCCGGCGACGACACCATCGCAAGCTGGGAGGGCCGCGACGTCATCAACGGCGGCGCCGGCAACGACCGGATCACGCACCTCACGATCTACGCTGAGGATCCCGGGGCTGCGACGATCAATGGCGGCGCGGGGGATGACTGGATTCGGGCGGATGCCATGGATACCGTCAATGGCGGGGAAGGCAACGACCGCCTCCTGTTCGGCATATACGACCTGCCCAGCCCGCTCGAGTTCGACGCGGCACAGGGCTTTATCCCGGGCGGACCGGCTTACGTCAGCATCGAGAGCTTCGAGCTGCAGGGCAGCGCCTATGACGACACCCTGCGCGGCGGTGAGGGCAATGATCGGTTCTCCGTTTCCGGCGGCAACGATCTCGCGGAAGGACGGGGAGGCGACGACGAATTGTTCGGCGGCGCAGGCGACGACCGCCTGCTCGGCGGCGCGGGAAGCGACCGGCTGGAAGGCCAGGACGGAGCCGATTATCTGAGCGGCGGCGATGGCGCCGACATCTTCCATTGGTCCGTCAACTATGTCAGCAGCGACAGCGTCGACCGCATCGCCGATTTCGACGCCGCGGGAGGCGATGTCATCAGCTTCCTGATCGACGCCAATGGCGATCTCGCCTCGATCCGCGATTACGGGGATTTCCTGGCAGCGTCGCAGGACACCGAGGCAGGCGTCACGGTCACGCTCGAGGGGTTCGGCCATGCGGGCGTCCTGATCGAGGGCGTTTCCCTCGCTGATTTCTCGGCTGCCAACCTGTCCTTCGCAGCCATCGACTTCTGAAACGCGCGGCGTGGCTCGGTCTCTGAAGTCATCCGGCTCTAGCTGCCTTCGCCTCCCAGCGGATGATGACAGCGATACGTGCTGCGGTTGCGACCGGTAGTCTCCGGCATTTCCGCAAGACAGATATCGCTGGCGCGTGGGCAGCGCGGATGGAACGGGCACCCCGGCGGCGGCTCCACCGGGTTCGGCGGCTCGGCGATCGCTTCGGACCAGGACGGACGGCGCCCCGGCGTCGGCGGCAGCACGGCGTCGAGCAGCGAGCGCGTGTAGGGATGGCGCGGATTGTCGAAGATGTCCTCGGTCGAGCCGGTTTCGACGATGGTGCCGAGATACATGACCGCGACCCGCTCTGCCATATGGTAGACGACCGCGAGGTTGTGGCTGATCAGCACGACGGTGAGCCCGAGCTTCTTCTGCAGGGCGCCGATCAGATTGATGATCTGCGATTGCACCGAGACGTCGAGCGCCGAGGTCGGCTCGTCGCAAATGAGGATCCGCGGCTGCGCGATCAGGGCGCGCGCGATCGCGACGCGCTGGCGCTGCCCGCCCGAGATCTGGCTCGGATAGGCGTTGACCAGATGCGCAGGCAGGCCGACCGCCTGCATCATCTCCACGACCGCAGCCTGCCGGCTGCGACCGTTGCCCTCGCCACGCACCGCGAGCGGGGCTGCGATGATGCTGCCTAGCGTCTGGCGCGGATTGAGCGAGGAGTACGGATCCTGGAAGACGGGCTGGATCAGCCCGGCGCGCGCTATGCGCCCGTAAGCGGTGATCGGCTTGCCGGCGATGGCGACGGTGCCGCTCGTCGGCTCCTCGATGCCGAGCATCAGCCGCGACAGCGTGGTCTTGCCGCAGCCGGATTCGCCCACGATCGCCACGACCTCGCCCTGCCCGACCTCGAGATCGATGCCGCGCAGCGCCCGCAGCGTGCGCCGCTCGCCATGCACGGCGACGGCATAATCGCGCGTCGCGCCGACGATGCTGAGGGCTGGTTGCGTGCTCACGACAGCACCTCGCTCAGCGCCTCATAGCCGGGCTCCGCCGCCCGCTCCGCGAGCGGCCGGACGCAGCGCATCGCTCGGCCGCCCGCCAGCGGCACGAGCGGCACCGGGACGGCGCAGGCGGGGCGGGCATAGGGGCAGCGCTCCATGAACAGGCAGGTCTCCACCGTTCCGGTCGGAGGCGGCACGATGCCGGGGATCGAGCCGAGGAGTGCGCCGCGCGCGGTGCGTCCCGGCGTCGGGATCGCCTGCAGCAGGCCCTCGGTATAGGGGTGCGCCGGCGCGGTGAGCACCGAGGCGGTGTCCCCGGCCTCGACCACCTGGCCCGCATACATCACGGCGACGCGGTGGGCCATGGTCGCGACGACGCCGAGATCATGCGTGATCAGGATGATGCCGACCCCGGTCTCGTCCTGCAGGCGCGCGAGCAGGCCGAGTATCTGTGCCTGCGTCGTCACGTCGAGGGCTGTCGTCGGCTCGTCGGCGATGATCAGGTCGGGATCGCAGGAGAGCGCCATCGCGATCATCACGCGCTGGCGCAGCCCGCCCGAGAGCTGGTGCGGATAATGCTCGAGCCGCGCCGCCGGCGACGGGATGCCGACCCGCGCGAGCAGCGACACCGCCCGCTCCCGCGCCTGCCGGCCGGTGATGCTCAGATGCGTGCGCATCACCTCCGTCATCTGGCTGCCGATCGTGTAGCAGGGGTCGAGCGAGGTCATCGGATCCTGGAAGATCATCGCGATGCGCGGCCCGCGCAACTGCCGCCACTCGGCTTCGCTCAGGTCGATCAGCGAGCGCTCGGCGAAGGCCAGCCGCTTGGCGCTGACCTTGCCGGGCTTCGGCACGAGGCCCATCAGCGAGAGCGCGGTCAGGCTCTTGCCGCAGCCGGATTCGCCGACGATCGCCAGGGTCTCGCCGCGCGCGACCGAGAGGTCGATGCCGCGCACCGGCTGGAGCACGCGCCCCTGCGCCGTCGGGATCGTGATCCTGAGGTCCTGGAGCTCGATCAACGCGCTCATGCCCGGCCCTCCGGCGCGACGATGTCGCGCAGCGCGTCACCGAGCAGGTTGATCGCCAGCACGAGCGTCACCAGCGCGACGCCCGGGATCGCGATCAGCCAGGGCCGGAACAGCAGCTGGTTCTTCGTCTCCGCCACCATCAGCCCCCAGGAGGCCAGCGGCGGCTTCACGCCGAGGCCGAGGAAGGAGAGCGCCGCCTCGAGCAGCACCGCATGCGCGACCTCGACCGTCGCGACGACGATCAGCGGCCCGATGATGTTGGGCAGGATCTCGACCAGGAGGATGCGCGGCGTCGAGGAGCCGATCGCCCGCGCCGCGATGACGAAGTCGCTATGGGCGAGCCGCTGCGTCGCGCTGCGGGTCACGACCGCGAACCTGTCCCAGAGCAGGAGGCCGATCACCAGGACCAGGATCGTCAGCGAGCTGCCGACGACGGCGACCACGACGAGGGCGACGAGGACGACCGGCAGCGTCAGCCGGATCGTGATCAGGAAGTTGATGACGAGATCGACCCTCCCGCCGAAATAGCCGGCGACCATGCCCATCGCCGTGCCGATCAGGCCGGAGACGATGACGGTGGCGAAGCCGATGAAGAGCGAGACGCGGGCCCCGTCGACGAGGCGCGCCAAGAGGTCGCGCCCGAGCTGGTCGGTGCCGAGCGGATGCAGCCAGCTGCCGCGCGCGTCCCAGACCGGCGGCACGAGCCGGTTGCCGAGGTTCTGCGCGACCGGGTCGTGCGTGAAGAGCGGCCCGAGCAGGGCAAAGAGCAGGATCAGCAGGATCGCTCCGCCGCCGAACCAGAAGCTGCCATGCCTGAGGAGGCGCCGCATGGCGAGCCGGCGCGGGCTCATCGGGATGAGGGCGGCCGCCGTCATGAGATCCGGATCCTCGGGTCGATCAGGGCGTTCAGCAGGTCGGCGAGCAGCGTCAGCAGCGCGTAGATCAGCGCGATCAGCAGCAGGATCGATTGGATCACCTCGATGTCGGAGCGCTGGATCGACTGCCAGGCGAGGAGCCCCAGGCCCTTCAGCGAGAACACGCTCTCGACGACGATCGAGCCGCCGAGCATGAAGCCGAGCTGGACGGCGGCCAGCGAGACGACGGGAATGATGGCGCTGCGCAGCGCATGGCGCAGCACGACCCGCCAGGCCGCGAGCCCGTAGGCGCGGGCCGTGCGCACATGGTCGGATTGCATGACGTCGATCATGCCCGAGCGCGTCAACCGCATCAGGGCCGGCGCGGCGTAGTAGCCGAGCGTCACCGCCGGCAGCACGAAATGCAGCCAGGTCGTCGAGCCGGAAATCGGCAGCCAGCGCAGCTGCACGCCGAAGATGTAGACGAGCAGCAGCGCGAACAGGAAGGAGGGCAGCGCCTGACCTGCGACCGCGAGACCGAGCGCGAAGCGGTCGAGCGCCGTGTCGCGATAGAGGCCGGCGAGGATGCCGAGCGGGATCGAGAGCAGAAGCGCGAAGGCGAGCGCCGAGAGGCCGAGCGTCGCCGTCACCGGCGCATGCTCCGCCAGCACCGTGACGACGCTCTGGCGCAGGTAGAACGAGCGGCCGAACTCGCCCGACAGGATCTTGCCGAGCCAGGCGAAGTACTGGACATGGAGCGGCTGGTCGAAGCCGTAGAGCCGGCGGATCGATTCCACATCCGCCGGGGTCGCCCCCTCGCCCGCCATCGCCGCGGCGGGATCGCCGGAGAGATGGACGAGCGAGAAGGCGAGCACCGAGGTGCAGGCGATCACCAGCAGGGTGACGAGCAGTCGCCGCGCGAGAAAGCGTAACATTGTCTTCGTTTCAGGCTGCGGCGACCGCGTTCATGCTCACTTCTTCCAGCGCGCCAGATAGAAGTGGGCGAGCTCGTCCGGCGTCACCGGCATGTCGAGCTCGGCGTTGAAGGCATAGGTGCGGCCGTAGCTGAACAGCGGCACCATATAGGCCTGCTCGTTGATGCGGGCGAGCGCCTTGCCGTAGAGTTCCTTGCGCTTCTCGGGATCGACCGAGCTGTCAGCCTGCTGCAGCCAGTCGCGCACCTGCTCGTCGCGGGCATAGTCGTCGATGCTGAACTTGAAGTAGTTGCTGACCGAGGCCGAGGCATCGAGCACGCCCTGGGAGCCCCAGCTCAGATGCGCGAGCTCGGCCTTACCCTCCTGCAGGACGGGCCGCAGCGCGCGCCATTGCAGGTAGCGCAGGTCGGTGCGGATGCCGACGGCGCGCAGATAGTTCATCACCGCTTCGGTATAGGGGCGATCGCGATAGGCGTAGATCGCGATCTCGAAGCCGTTGGAATGCCCGGCCTCCTTCAGCAGCGCCTTGGCCTTCGCCGGGTCATAAGCGTATTCGTCGATCTTGGCGTCGCAGCCGAACTGGCGCGAGTCGCACATCAGGCGCAGCACTTCCGAGCCCTCGCCGACGAGGTCGCGCGAGAGCGCCGCGCGGTCGATGGCGTGGAACATCGCGCGGCGCACCCGCACGTCCTTCATCGGGTTGTCGCCTGAGCGGCCGGCGGCATCGAGCGAGAGGAAGGACATGCGCGTCGTCGGCGCGGCCTTCACCGTCACGTTCGGCATCGTGGCGAGCTGTTTGGCGTTCTCGGACGGCACGCCCCAGATCCAGTCGAGCCCGCCGGTGACGAGCTCGGCGAGCTGGGTGTCGGCGTCGGAGACGGTCTTGAAGACCAGCGTCTTGATCGACGGCTTGCCCTTCGGGCTCTCGGCGAAATAGGCGTCGTTCCGGACCAGCGTCACCGACTGGCCGGACTTGAACTCCTTGAGGTTGTAGGGGCCGATGCAGACCGGCTGGACGGCGCCCCAGTCGCGGCGCGGCTTGCCGCCGGTGGTGACGGTCGGCGCCTTGTCGTAATGCCCTTCCGGATAGACCGGGGTGATGCCCGAGAAGTACTCGATCGCGGCCGGGGTCGGCGCCTTGCCCTTGAAGATCACGGTCTCGGCGTCCGGCGCCTCGACATTCTCGATCCAGTCGACCAGCAGCCGCGTGACGACGCCGCTGTCGGGCTGGCGCGCATGGTTGTAGGTGTAGGCGACGTCGGCCGCCGTCAGCTCCTTGCCGTTGCTGAACTTCAGGCCCTTGCGCAGCTTGAACTCGAGCGTCTTGTCGTCGATCCAGCGATAGCCGGTGCTGAGCAGCGGCTTGTACTCGCCCGAGACCGGATTGCGCCACATCAGCGTGTCGCACATCTGCTGCGCGATGATCACGACCTCGCGCAGGTTCTGGTAGTAGAGATCGACGGTGTCGACCTCGCTCGTCGATGCGAAGACCAGCGTGTCGTCGGCCTTGCCGGCCTGGGCGGCGCCTGCCCCCAGACCGAAGCTCGCCGCGACGGTGAGGACCGCCGCGAGCCCGCGAGATTTCAACATTCTTCCCCTCCCCTTATTCCCAAAGCATTGCTCGGCGGCGGCCGGGCTTCTCCTTCGCCCGCCGTCGCCGTCTCGAACGGGCGCTCAGCCGGCAGCCCGAACAGGCAGCCTGATCGCGGAGGCCAGCCCCTCCCCGCGATGCAGGGTCAGCAGCGGCGGGCGGCCATGCGGGACCTGCCCGCAATGGTCGACATCCGCGCCGGCGATGGCAAGGCGGACGCGGCTGCCCGCCTTGAAGGTCCACGAGGTTGGCAGCATAGCGAAATGCAGGCGCTGCGGCTCGCCGATCGGCATCGGCGCGGCATCGGCCCGCGTGAAGGTCCGGAACGGCCATGTCGTGCGGTGCTCGGGCGGGCAGGCGCTCTCCTTGCGGTGCAGGGCTCGCAGCAGCCCCTCGGTGACGTAGCGCACGGTGCCGTCGGCCTCGACCTCCGAGAGATAGACGAAGATCGCCGCATCCGGCTCGCTCGAGGCGACATGCAGGTCGGCGATCACGTGGCCGGAGACCTGCCAGTCGCGGTCGAGCGGGCCTGAGTCGTAGCGTAGCATGGCTTCGTCGCGGCCCTGCCAGTCGACATAGTAGTCGCGGCTGTCGATCGCCGCGATGCGCTCGTAGCGGGTCTGGCCGCCGGTGCCCTTGCTGAAATCGACCTGGTAGTCGTCCGCCCCCGCACTCCCCGCCTCCGGCGACAGCCGCGATCCGGCATCGAGATAAAGCGCCTCGCCCGACTCAACCGGCGGCCATGACGCGGCCTCCTGCCACGCTTCCTCGTGCATGGTGTAATAGTGGACCGGGGCCTCCCTTCGCAGGCCGGTGTCCCGCCCCATCAGGTATTCGTCGAAGAAGCGCAGCACCTCGCCGACGATCGGGAAGTCCGGCTCCTCCTTCGGCCGCCAGGGCGAGCAGTCGATGCGGGCACCGTGATCCCACGGGCCGAGCAGGAGATGGCGCTTCTCGTTCGGCAGCGTCAGGAAGCGGCTGATCGAGCCGTTGGCGTAGCCGGCGCCGTCCATCCAGCCGGAGACGGAATAGACCGCAACGTCCGGGTCGATGCCTTCGTAATAGCCATAGGGGCTGAACTTCGCCGAGGTGAATCCGGGATCATAGGGCAGCGTGTCGCCCTTGAATTTGAACTCGGTGATGAAGTCCGGCATGTGGAAATTGCCGATATGCTCGCTGATCGCCTGCCGGCAGAGCGAGCCGTCCGCGTCCTCGTCGACGGGCTGCGGCCCGGCATAGTTCGGATTGGCGTAATAGGAGACGTTCTTCAGGAGGTCGCGGCGATCGTGGTCCATCGCGATCATCAGGTCGTCATAGACCCGCGCCAGCTCCTTCAGCAGGATGCCGCCAGGATAATAGTGATCCGAATAGGTGTCCCAGACCGCGAAGAGCGGTGCGATCGCCTTGACCGCCTTGTGCCCGGTGCTCGCCAGGAAATCGGAGGCCGCGCCGAGATAGGAGACGCCGGTGGCACCGATCGTCCCGTTCGACCACGGCTGCGCCACGATCCAGTCGGCGATGGCGCGGCAGTCCTCGCGCTCGCGGGGCGAGCGGAAGCTGTCGCGCGTGCCGAAGCTCGCGCCGGTGCCGCGCACGTCAATGACGACGAGCGCGTAACCGGCGGGCACGAAGCTGTCACGGTAGCGGAAGGACCCCGGCGTCACCTCGTCGGGCTTCGTCGCATCGGCGAGCGCGAAGCGACGGTAATAGGGCGTGAAGATCGTGATCGCCGGAAAGGGTCCTTCGGCGTCACCGTCGAGCCCCTGCGGGAGATACACGTCGACCGCCAACCGGCAGCCGTCGGGCATTGTCACATAATGTGATCTCGGCTTCTTCGAAACGCTGAAAGGCCGATCGCGGCCTCTCAGATACTCCTGCGGCGAAACCCTCCAGGCCGCGCTTTCCGTACCCGCCACGCTTCTGCGCCCCCACGCCGTCGATCATTCCCTAGCGAAACGGTCGCAAGGCTCGACATATGCGTCAAATGCGTAATAATGACAAAATCATGCCTTTCTCGCATATGACATAATTCCAGTGCCGACCCTGCGAGGACTGGAGGCGCTGCGCGCCTTCGTCGAGACCGGTACCGTCTCGCGCGCGGCACAGCGCCTCGGACGGACCCAGCCGCAGGTCGGGCGGCTGCTCACGGCGCTGGAGGACGAGCTCGGCTTCCAGCTCTTCGATCGGCAGCACAAGCGATTGAGCCTGACGGCGGAAGGACGTGAATTCTACAAGCATGGCGAACGCTTGCTGCAAGGGCATGACGGACTCGAGCGTTTCGCCGCCCAATTGCGCCGTGGCGACCGGCATCATGTCCGGGTCTTCGCCGCCCCCCATGTAACCCAGGCGATCGTCATTGATGCTGTCTCCGATCTCTCCCGACGCCATCCAAGCTTCGCGGCGAGTGTCAATTCGCGCGTGCGTATCGATATCGACAGCTGGCTTGGCCAGGAGCATTTCGACCTCGGCATCACCGTGCTGCCCGTGAGCCATGCCGGTTTCGAAACCGAGGAATTCATCCGTGTCGAGGCGGTGGCCGCCATGGCTCCCGACCACCCGCTGGCCGTACGGGAGGTGGTCACCGTAAAAGATCTCGCTGCAACGAGCTTCATTGCAACGCACCGGCGCTCCCTCGTGCAGCAGCAGATTGAGCGGCAGGCGGTCGAGGCAGGCGTAGTGCTTTCATCGCGTTTCGAAACGCAGAGCGGCATGATCGCTTGCCAGCTTGCCGAGCGAGGACTGGGCTGCTGCGTGGCGGACCCGTTCGTCGCACGTTCCAGCGGCACGCCCGCCCTGGTGTTCCGCCCCTTCAAACCGGCGATCGATCTGCCTTACGCCTTCGTCTTTCCAGCCTGGCAGAGCCGATCGCGGCTCACGCGCGAGCTGGCCGCCGAGATCAGCGGTTGCGCGCGGACGCTCTGGAGCGTGATCGCTCGATCTTTCGGAGAGCCCGGCTCCACGATCCCGTAAGAGCGCAGAGCAGGCGAGACATTGACTTCAATTGGAATCGCTTTGCGGTTCCGATGAAGTCTCAATCCGTCTCGCATCACTACGTTAGAGCCGGACCGATGCGAAAAACCGGTTCCCACTGTTTCGCATCCGGCTCTAAGCATTCTGGCGCAAAGATCGCGGCGTTTCTCCGAATGCCGCCTTGAAGTCCCGCGACAGGTGGGCGCTGTCGGCAAAACCCGCACCCATGGCGATATCGGTGAGCGAGCTTTTGCTGTTCAGGATCAGCCACCTTGCATATTCCAGCCGGAGCTTGCGCTGGAACGCCGCCGGGCTCTGGCCGAGTGAGGCGCCGAACAGGCGCTCGAGCTGGCGTGGGCTGACGCCGACATAGCGCGCGATGGCGGCGATTGGCGGTGGATTGTCGAGCCGCTGCTCGATGAACTGCGCCGCCTGCTGCACCCGGATGTCGAGATGGGGGCTGATCTCGGCATAGAAATGCGGCTGTGGCATCTCGGCCGGCCGCATGTCCTGCAGCATCATGTGGCGCATCGCCTGCTGGGCCTTGTCCCGGCCGCAATGCCGCGCGACGAGATAAAGGCCGAGATCGATCGCGGCCGTCGATCCGGCGCAGGTGATCAGGTCGCCCTCGTCGATGAAGAGCCGCTCGACGCCCGCCGAAACCTTGGGAAACCGCTCCTTGAAGGCGTCGAGCACGTTCCAATGCACGCAGACCCGGCGCGGGCCGACCAGACCTGCCCTGGCGATCGCGAAGGTGCCTGTGCAGATGCCGAGCAGGCGCACATTGGAGGCTGCTGCGCGCCGCAGATAGCCGAGCAGGGTCTCCGGCAGGGCGTCGTTGAGATAGTCGTTGCCGCCGCAGACGGCGACATAGTCGAAGCCGGCCGGATCGAGCAGGGCCGCGTTCGGCGAGACCGATACACCGCAGCTCGAACGCCGCGGCGCTCCGTCGAGGCTCATCACGGTCCAGCTCGCATGCAGCTGGCGACTGCGCCCGCCATGGTCCGCCGCCAGCCGCAGCACGTCGATCAATCCGGAGAAGGCGGCGAGCGTGAACTGGTCGAGCAGGACAAAGCCGATCCGCAGTCGCGGAACGGGAACTGACGCGGAATGCGGCCGATCGCCTGCTGATTGATGCAACTGCGCGGTGCTCATGTCGTGATTATTCAAATTTTGGGCCGGCGAATTCTAGTGGCTTTGGTATGCCGCCGGCAACATGTTCGCAGAAGCGCGAAGACGCCCATGCAGAGGAGAACGACGATGAACCGAACCGCCCGGCTGGCCACGGCCATGCTCGCCACCACCCTGCTCACCGCCCCAGTGCTGGCCCAGCAACCCTCGTCGATCACGGTCGCCTGGTATGGCGGCAACTGGGGCGACGCCTTCAAAGCCTGCGTCGCCGAACCTTTCACCAAGGCGACCGGCATTGCAGTGAATGCCGAGATCGGCACTTCGACCGTCACTCTGGCGAAGCTGCAGCAGCAGAAGGCCAATCCCACCATCGACGTCGCCTGGATGGATGGCGGCATCAGCGAGCTCGCGCTCGCCGCGGAGGTGACCGACAATCTCGACGCGGCTGCGATCCCGAATCTCGCCAACACGCTGCCGGAGGCGGTCTACAAGAGCGGCGCGACGACCTATGCGGTCGGCACCGGCTACTACTCGCTCGGGCTCACCTACAACACGCAGAAGGTCAAGACGGCTCCGACATCCTGGAACGACCTCTGGAAGGAGGAGTTCGAGGACGCCGTCACCATCCCCTCGCCGTCGAATTCCTCCGGCGTACCCTTCGTCATGTTCCTGTCGAAGATCTGGGGCGGGCCGGCGGGCGACCTCGCCCCGACCTTCAAGAAGATCAAGGAGCTGAAGGCCGCCCTGTTCTTCGATTCCTCCGGCGCCGCGACCAATGCCTATCAGAGCGGCGAGGCGATCATCGGCGCGCATTTCAACGTCGGCGCCTGGGACCTCGCCGACAAGGGCCTGCCGATCGGCTTCGTCGTGCCCAAGGAAGGCGCCTGGGCCACCGACGCCCGGCTCCATCTGGTGAAGGGCACGCCGAAGAAGGGGGCCGCAGCCAAGTTCATCAACCAGGCGCTGACGCCGGAAGCGTCCGGCTGCCTGGCCGAGAAGCTCTATCTCGGTCCCTCGGTGAAGAACGTCGCGGTCAAGCCCGAGACCGCGCGCAAGCTGCCCTGGGGCGAGACCGGCTCGGTCAAGAACCTGCAGCTCTTCGACTGGGCGGAGATCAACGCGCTGCGCTCGCAGGTCGTCGACGCCTGGAACCGCGAGATCGCCCGCAAGTGAGCGAACGGCCACGAGCATCGCGAGCCGCCCGATGAGCACCCCCATCCTCGCCATTGACGGCCTGTCCAAGCATTTCGGCGGACAGGCGGCCCTCACGGCGATCGACCTCGCCGTCGAGCAGGGCGAGTTCATCGCTCTGCTGGGACCATCGGGCTGCGGCAAGACCACGCTGCTGCGCTGCATCGCCGGCTTCCTGACGCCGGAGACCGGCACGGTCAGGCTCGCGGGCGAGGATGTGACGCGGCTGCCGCCCTATCGGCGCCCGCTCAACACGGTGTTCCAGAACTACGCCCTCTTCCCACATATGAGCGTGGCGGAGAACGTGGCCTATGGGCCGCGCCGGCAGGGCACGCCAAAGGACGAGGCAGCGAAGCGCGCGGGCGAGGCTCTGGAGCTCGTCGGCCTCTCCGGCCTCAGTGAGCGTCTGCCGGCCCAGCTTTCCGGCGGCCAGCAGCAGCGCGTGGCGCTGGCGCGGGCCATCGTCAACCGGCCAAAGCTGCTGCTGCTCGACGAGCCGTTGAGCGCGCTCGACCTCAAGCTGCGCCGGAAGGTCCAGGGCGAGCTCAAGCAAATCCAGCACCGGCTCGGCATCGCCTTCCTGTTCGTGACGCACGACCAGGACGAGGCGATGAGCATGGCGGACCGGATCGTGCTGATGAACCGCGGCCGCATCGAGCAGATCGGCCGTGGCCAGGACATCTATGCCCGCCCAGTGACCCGCTTCGCCGCCGACTTCATCGGCGACGCCAACCTGCTCGAGGTCGAGCGGCGCAGCGACGGAAGCCTGTCCCTGCTGGACGGCGCGATCGTCCTTCCCACCTCGGCCGCGCCGCAAGGCGCGCTCACCGGCGTGCTGCGGCCCGAGGACATCCTCGTTGCGCCGGAGCCCGTCGCCGACCGCCTGGCCCTGCCGGCCGTCCTCTCCGACATCGTCCATGTCGGCAGCCACGCCCACGTCACGCTGACTGCCGGCGGCACCGTCCTGACGGCGCGGCTCGCGCCGTCAGGACTGGCGGGCCTGACAACCGGTCAGAGCGTCTTCGCGAACATCGCCGTCGCGAATCTGCGCCGGAGGCCGCGCCGTGAACCGGACCTGGCGCCCCGTCCTGATGCTGTGCGGGCTGCCGGCCGCGTTCTTCGCCGCCTTCTTCCTGGCGCCGATGCTCGTGGTGCTGATCGCGAGCCTGACCACGCCCGACGGCAGCCCGACATTCGCTCATTACCTGCGCATCCTGGCGGACAGCTATCACTGGGACGTGCTGTGGGTGACGTTCCGGATCGGTGCGCTGACCACGCTCGTCTCCGTCCTGATCGGCTATCCGCTCGCCTGGTATCTCGTCCGCATGGTGCGCTGGCGGCCGTGGCGCCGGTTCTGCGTGATCCTGCTCGTCGTGCCGCTCTTCACCAGCAATATCGTGCGCTCCTTCGGCTGGATGGTGCTGCTCGGCCGCAACGGCCTCGTCAATGACGGCCTGATCGGGCTCGGCCTGATCGAGCGGCCGATGCGCTTCCTCGGCACCGAGCTCGGCATCCTGATCGGGCTGGTCTATATCCTCCTGCCCTTCATCGTGCTGGCGGTCGGCAATGCGCTCGCCAAGGTCGACCCGGCGCTCGAGCATGCCTCCGCCGATCTCGGCGCGACGCCTGCCGGCACCTTCTGGACGATCATCTTCCCGCTCAGCCTGCCCGGGCTGATGGCCGGCGCCGTGATGGTCTTCATGCTGGCGGTCAGCGCCTATGTCACGCCGGCGCTCTTGAGCGGCGGGCGGATCACTGTCTTCTCGATGCTGATCTTCCAGCAATACAGCTCGGTCTTCGATTTCCATTATGGCGGCGCGCTCAGCATCACCATGCTGGTGCTGACGCTGGCGCTCGTGGTCGCGGCCGGGCGCCTCAGTGAGCCGAGGAGAGCCTGACATGGTCTCAGCTCTCGTCAGGATCGTCTCCTTCGCGGCGCTCGCCTATCTCGCGCTGCCGCTCGTCGTGCTTATCGGCGCCTCGCTGACCACGACCGCCTTCCTCGCCTTCCCGCCACAGGGGATCACGCTCGCCTGGTACGGCAAGATGCTGGGCGATCCGTCCTATGTCTCCGCCTTCATGACCAGCACCCTGCTTGCGGTCGCAGCGACCGTCGTCGCGGTGGTGCTGGCGGTGCCGGCGGCGATCGCGATCGCCCGCTATCGCTTCGCCGGCAGACGTCTGCTGTCCGAGACGCTGATGTCGCCGCTGATCCTGCCGCATGTCGTGCTCGGCGCGGCGCTGCTGCAATATGGTAGCGCGATCGGCCTCGTGCGCAGCTTTCCGGCGCTGCTCGTCGGGCATGTCGTGATCATCATGCCCTTCGTCCTGCGCGCCGTGCTGCCGCAATTGACCGATGAGCAGCGCAGCCTCGAGGACGCGTCAGCCGATCTCGGGGCGAGGCCGCTGACGACCTTCTTCCTGGTGACGCTGCCGCAGATCCGCAGCGGGCTCGTCAGCGGCGCGATCTTCGCCTTCATCGCCTCCTGGATCAATGTCGAGCTCAGCATCTTCAACACCACGGCCGAGCTGACCACCATCCCGGTCAAACTGTTCAACTACGTCCAGTACACGATCGACCCGACCATCGCTGCGGTCTCCGGGCTGACGATCATCGTCGCCGCCGTCGTGATCGTCCTGCTCGACCTCACCATCGGCCTCGATGTGCTCTCCGAGCGCCGCTGAACCTCTCTCAATCGTTGTCCCAAGGAGCCGCACATGCGCCAGCAGAATGTCTTCGACGTCGTCTACACCCATACCGAGGGCGAGCCCCTCTGCATCATCCATAGCGGGATTCCGTACCCGGCCGGCTCCAGCATCCTGGAGAAGCGCCGCTTCCTCGAGGAGAACTACGACTGGCTGCGCTGCGCGCTGATGCGCGAGCCGCGCGGGCACAAGGACATGTTCGGCGTGTTCCTGACACCGCCGTCGAGCCCGGACTACGATGCCGGCCTGATCTATATCGACGGCACGCAGTATTCCCATATGTGCGGCCACGGCACGATCGCGGTCGGCATGGCGATGGTCGCGCTCGGGCTCGTCCGGCGCGGCGCGAACGGCCGCACCACGATCCGCTTCGAGACCACTGCCGGCCTGGTCACGGCCGAGGTCGCCAATGACGGTCCCGAGGTGCTCTGGACCCGCTTCGAGAACGTGCCGGCCTATGTCGCGGCGCAGAACGTGCCCTTCGACCTGCCGGGTATCGGCTCGCTCAAGGCCGACATCGTCTGGGGCGGCAACTATTTCGGGATCATCGACCTGCGCGGCACCTCGCTCCGGATTTCGCCGGAGAACGGCTCGGAGCTCTCCCGGCTCGGCATCATCGCTCGCGAGCAGCTCCGCCAGAAGGTCGCGATCCAGCACCCGGCTTCGGCGCATATCAACAACTTCAACTTCGTCACCTTCTGGCACGAGCCGACGATCGAGGGCGCCTTCTACAAGAACGTCCACGTCTTCTCGGCCGGCCAGCTCGACCGCTCGCCCGGCGGCACCGGCACCAGCGCGATGATGGCGATGTACGAGGCGCGCGGCCTGATGAAGCTGCAGCAGCCGATCCGCTCCGAGGGCCTGCTCGGCTCCGGCACCTTCGAGGGCTGCCTGATCGGCGAGACGAGCTTGAACGGCACCCGCGCGGTGCGCCCGACCGTGAAGGGCACTGCGGGCCTGCTCGGCACGGCGCGCTGGACGATCAACCGCGACGATCCGGTCGACGCCGGCTTCCTGGTTGCCTGATCGATGACAATGCCGGGCAGCCACGCTGGCTGGCCCGGCACTCGCATCGTCGCTGGCCCAAGCGACGTCGGCCTCCAACGTCCTGAGGTCGACATATTGCCGCCCCATGCGCCGATTGCGGCCGCCCAGGGCCGGGGCAACTATCCCGCGCCTTTGCTGCGGGTCACCGTCCACTTTCAGAAGCTGACCCTGAGCTGGGCTGACCCACCGAGGCGGCTGCTGTTGGCGGAGATCTCGCCGTCGAGGTTGAGGCCGAGCGAGACGCGCTCGCTGAGCCTGGCCATGACGCCTGCACTGAGAAGCGCGCTGTTGCGGTCTACCTCGGCGCCGGTCGCGGTGAACCTTGCGCCTGGTAGCCCGACCAGGCTCGCGGTGAGATCGCTGTCACGCCGGAAATAATGCGCCCAGGCCGCCCGGACATAGCCCGTGACCGGTACGCCGCCGAGCAAGGTGTCCGCATCGAGCTGCAGGCCGAGCTCGCTGCGGGCGGTGATGTCGCTGCGCTTGTTGAGCGCGAGCGCCCCGGCATTGGCGCCCGCCCAGTTCGCCTCGATCACGGCCGGGCTGCGCGCCCGCGTCGCCTGGACCGCCGCCAGCGGCGACACCGTCAGCCCGTTCCAGTCGAGCAGCGCCGCGCTCGCCTGCAGCCGCCCGCTCCAGGCCGTCGTCGCATATGAGGAGGACAGGCTCGAGCCCAGAGCCGGAATGCCGCGGCTGACATCGTTCTCCAGCCGCGCATAGCTCACCGCCCCGCTGAGTTTGACCGGCCCGAACTGCGTCACCCCGTAGAGGCCGGCCTGGAGCACGTCGGCATCGATCTTGCCGAGCAGGCCCGGCAGCGAGGCCCGAGACCGGCCGCCCGAGACCGCCACACCTGCTACCGTCCCCGGCAGCAACCGGAGATCGATGCCCGTCGCCAGATGCGCGTCGTCGATCGTGCGCTTGGCCGAGCCGATATGGCCATTGCCGTCGGTGCGGCCATAGGAGCCATAGGCCGAGCCCCAGACCGAATAGAACGGCATGTCGAGACGCGAGGGGGCGACGGGCTCACCGGAGCCCTTGCGCACGAGGCCGGAAAAGGCGGCCGTGCCCGGCCCGGCGGCACCGGCGCCGAGCCGCCCGGCAGCCGTCGGATCCAGCATCGTGCGCAGGAACTGGTCGGAGGCGACATTCGCCATCGCCGGCGCAGCGGTATGGACCTCGCCCGAGAGGCTGTTCACCGCAGCCGGGATCGAGGCTGCCGGCAGGTTGTAGATCCCGAACAGCGAGGACGGATCGCCGCCATTCTCCACGGCCCGGTCGATGGCCCTGCCGATGACATAGGCATTGCGCGGGGAGGTCACGCCAAGCTCGGGCGAGCCGGGCGGCTTGGGGTCTACGGGGGGTGTCAGCGGCTTTGGCGTCAGCGTCAGCAGCACGTCGTTGGCCGTGTAGCTCACCGTCGTGGTCACGCCGTCGCCGAAGGTCCCGGCCGGGTCGATCGAGCCGAATGTGCCTGACCGCCCGCCCTGCGCCGAGAGCAGCGTATAGGCGCTGTTGAAGCCATAGGCGCCCCCCAGCGGCAGGAGCCGCAGCGTCCCGGCGAGCGCGGCCGTTCCGGTGACGTTGACCCGGTCCGCATTCCCACCCTGCACCTCGGCGAGATAGGTCGAGCCGGAGTTGAAGGTCAGGGTGCCGTTGACCGTGAGCGTGCCCGGCGAGTTGCCGGGCGAGAGCGTGCCGTTCACCGTGGTCGAGGGCAGCTGGCCGGAGCCGGCCAGGGTCGCGCCGGCAGCGACCGTCAGGCCGGAGGAGGATGCGATCGAGCCGTCGACGATCAGCGCGCCGGCGTTCAGCTGCGTCGCGCCGGTATAGCGGCTGACCCCTGAGAGCACGAGCGTTCCGGCGCCGACCTTGGTCAGGCCGGTGCCGGCGCCGTCGATCAGGGCCGAGCCGATCGTCGTGGTGACGCCGGCTGAGGTGTTGATCGTGCCGCCGCCGGCGACGCCGAAGCGCAGCGCGTCGCCGCTCAGTACATAGCCGTCGCTGTTGAACTGCAGCGTGTCGAAATCCTGCGTGCCCGCGACCGTGACCGGTCCCGCCATGCCCTGGAAGACGCCGACCGAGCCGAGCCAGGGCGCGTTGATCCCGGCGTTGCCGGGAACCCCCGTCCAGTTGGTGTTGCCGGCATTCCAGGTCCCGGCCCCGCCATCGACCGTGCCGTTGCCGGCCAGGTCGGCGCCGTCCCAGAAATGCAGGCTCTGGCCCGCGCCGACGACGGCAAGGTTGACCTGCGTCGGTGTGCCGGAGGGAGCATTGTAGACCTTGCCGGTCGCGCCGGTGACGGACGGCGCCGACAGCGCCAGCATGTCGAAGCTGCCGCTGATCGTGCCACCGCGGGTGACGTCGAACAGCCGGTAATAGCCTGCGGAGGCGACATTCGCGGTCAACGTGCCGCCGAGCTGCAGGTTGCCGGCCGGGCCTGCGCCATTGACGATGATGCGGTCGTTCGTGGCGCCGCCGACCACGCCCGGCGTATTCAGCTCGAACACCGTGTTCGAGCCGCTGTTCAGCGTTAGCGACCCGACCGTCAGCGTGCCGGGGCTGTTGCCGGCCGAGAGAGTGCCGCCCGAGCCAACCGTCACCGCCCCGGCGATCGTGCCGGAGCCACCGAGCGTCGCGCCGCTGCCGACCGAGACCGTGGAGGAGGCGATCGAGCCGTTCACGATCAGCGAGCCGGCCTTGACCAGCGTCGCGCCCGAATAGGTGTTGGTGCCCGACAGCGCCAGGGTCCCCGCGCCGGTCTTGATCAAGGAGCCGCCGGCTCCGCTGATGACGCCACTGACCTCGGTCGACAGGCCGTTGCTGCCCACCGTCAACTCTAAGCTGCGGAGACTGTAGGAGCCTGCTCCCTCGATCGAGCCCGCCGAGACCCGGCCGTCCCCGAGCGGCCCCGTGCCGTTGAACGAGGTTGAACCAGCAGCCGCGGTGATCAGCCGCGCGTCGCCGGCCGTGCTGGTGCCGTAAAAATCCAGAGATGCATTGTTGATGATCGTGGCGCTGCCGGCCGTGCTGAGGTCGAGGAAGTTCACGCTTGAACCGGCATTATTGGTGATCATGGCGCTGCCGGCCGTGCTGGTGCCGGCAAAATTTACAGATGCATTGTTGGTGATCGTGGCGCTGCCGGCCGTGCTGCCGTCGAGGAAAGCCAGGCCGGCATTGTTGTTGATCGCGGCGCTGCCGGCCGTGCTGCTGTCGAAGAAACGCAGG
Source organism: Allobosea sp. (assembly GCF_051860145.1). Lineage (GTDB taxonomy): Bacteria > Pseudomonadota > Alphaproteobacteria > Rhizobiales > Beijerinckiaceae > Allobosea. Next base: position 125,623 of record NZ_JBHYEM010000002.1, read on the forward strand.
AATGAACCGGCATTGTTGATGAGCGTGGCGTGGCCCGCGGTGCTGCTGTCGCTGAAGTGCGTGGCACTTCCTGCGTTGGTGATGACGGCATGACCTGCCGTCGCATTGTGCCCGAAATAAATCTGGCGGCCATTGGCAATCCTGGCATTGCCTGCATTTGAATCGTCATTGAAAGAGACCACACCGCTATTGTCGATCGTCGCGTCGCCGGCGGATGAGCCGTCGGCAAAGGTCAGATAGCTGTTCGCATTGGCAATTCTGATCGACGATGTCCCGGCGCTGGCCGAAGTCCCAAAAATCATGCTGGCAGAGCCGGCGCCGGCGGCATCGATGGTGACCGGCCCCGCGCCGAGCGCACCCGTGGCCGAGACGACCAAAGCCCCCTCCGAAACCGTCGTGCCGCCGCTGTAGTCGTTGACGTGATTCAGGCTCAGAGCGCCGACGCCGGTCTTGCTCAGGCGGCCGGGCCCCGTGACGCGTTCCGTGAGGATGAACACGCCGTCGGCGGCGGCGATATCGAAGCCACCGCCGCCAACGCCCAGGACGATGTTGCGTGTCGTGAATGCCCCTGCCGCGGTCACCTGCAGCGTGCCGCCGTTGAGAGTAAGCGTGCCCGCCCTGTCACCGAGGCTGGCGTCGGACGACACCGACAGCGTGCCCTGGGTCACGGTCCAGGGCGTCGTCGCCGTTGTGCTGCCGCTCAGCACCCATGTGCCCGCGCCCGTCTTCTCGAAAGCCGTGAAACCGGTATAGGTCGAGGTTAGATCGACGACGTTGAAGCTGTTGGAACCGGTGCCTCCGAGCGCGAACACATTGTTCGTGCCGCCCGCCGCGACGACGACATTGCCGATGATGTTCGATCCGGCCTGCACCTCGAAGCGGTTGTCGCTGCCGAAGAGCTCGACCGCATTGGCGCGCACGCCGTCGCCGGAAAGCCCACCCGAGATCGATCCGGAATTGATGATCGATATGCCGCCGCTCGCCGCGCCGACGATGCCGACGCCGCCGGGACCAAAATTGCTGCCGACTGCGACCGTGCCGCCAGTACCGCCTGAAATCGTCCCGGCATTGTCCAGGCTCGCGGTCTGGCCATCCCGGAACACCACGCCGGCGCCACCGACGCCTGCAGCATAAACCGGGTTGGTCGATGTCTGGTTGCCGCCAGCGCCGCCCGAGATGACGCCGGTCGTTGTGTTGGCAACAGTCCCGCCCCAGGCTACCAGGCCCGCCCCGCCCGATCTTCGACCGGCCACTGTATAGCCCGCATTTGCGTCGCCGCTGCTGCCGCCGGTGATCGTGGCCCGGTTGTCGATGGCGCCCTGATTGCTCAGAACGCCTGCACCGCCATGGCCGGTAAACTGGCCCGACCCGCCGGCCCCGCCCGTGATGGTGCCGGCCTGATGGGACAAAGTGCCGCCATTGTACAGGAACAGCCCGGCGGCGCCGTTCCCGGCAAAGGTGCCACCACCACCGCCCTGCCCGCCGGTAATGGCGCTGACGCCACCCGCTCCGGGTCCGACGGTGACCGTGCCGCCGTCGAGCAGCACCAGTCCGGCGCCGCCGCCACCGCCGCCCGCGCCGCCCGCGCCGCCCGTGATGGCGAACCCGTTCGTGTCCAGCATGACGCCGGCGCCTGTCAGGACAAGGCCGCCAGCACCGCCGCCGGCACTGCCATCCCCGGCCAGGCTGCCAACCGGACGGTTCCCGCCAGCCATTCCAACTCCGCCGGCAAAACCCGAGCCAAGCTGGAAGGGAGATGTCGTGTTGAGGACAGTGCCGACGCCTCCGGCTCCGCCCGCTCCGCCATCGCCGGGGAACGCGTTGTCGGGGCTGCCCTCGCCACCGCCACCGCCACCGCCAGCCGCGAGATCATTGGGCGTTCCGGGTGCCCCCCCCGCGCCGCCAACTCCCCCAATGCCATTGGGTCCCGCTTCGCCCGCAGAGGCTGAGCCGCCGGGAACCTGTGCGGCCGAGCCGCCATTCGCGTCCCACGCAGCTGCGCCGCCGCCGCCTGCGATCCCGCCACCGCCACCGCCCAGTGCGGTGCCACCACCAGTGCCGCCACCCTGAGTGATCTGCTGCGCAGCAGCCGGGTGGGGCAACAGCAACAGCCCCGCGCCAAGCGACAATCCGAGCGAAAGGCAGGTCCAGGAGGTCGTCATGCGCAGGTTTTTCCGCCGCCGCGAAACGGGACTGGCATATGTGCCGATGTCTCCACCGGCGTCGGCCAGGACGGCGTTCGATCCCGCCTGGGACGCCATCGGCGCCGTGGCGCAGCGAGATGCAAGCGGGCGCGTCAGCGAACCGCGGCTGCAAACCGTCATCAAAACCCCCTCATGCCGCGCAAGCGGGTCAAGACCCGTTTGCCCCCCATCTCGCGACATTTTCCGCGACGTCGCGTCCCGCGCTGCGCGCCCGGCGCTGCAGGGCTCTTTTCATCATCCGCCCCGGCAAATAGCGAAGCAGACTCGTTTCAGATTAGAATCACGATTCCGGCAAGGCCACCGTTGAATTCAACTCAATTCTGACGGAATCTATCAAAAATAAGTCCACCCTCGCGGTGGCGAAGTCCTGGAAAAGCATAAGTTTTTAGATATCGTCGAGTATTGGCAAGGGGAGCGATTCATGGGCCCGCGTCGAGGTGCTTGATCTCAAGACGGTTCTGGTTGTCGCGCTGGCGACGGCCAGTTTGCAGGCTGTCGCCTGGATCTTTGTGTGGCGGGCGTGGCGCAACCTCTACGAGCTCAAATTCCTTGCCGCAGGCTTCGGGGCCATTGCCGCGGGCCTTCTCCTGATGATCGTTCGCGGTGCGGAGCCGGCGGCTTCGGCCATCGTGTTGCACAACACGGTCATCAAGCTGGGGCTCGTCCTGCTCGCCGAGGGGCTCGCGCGCTTCCTCGGGCAGCCGCGCTACACATGGATCGGTGTCTCGCTCCTCGTCTTCCAGATCGTCGTCTGGAGCGCGGCCGTCGCGATCGACCCCGACAACATCGCGATCCGCATTCACAGCTCGACCGTCTTCACCGTAATCATGATGTCGGTGATGTGCCTGGGCCTCGCGCGCGACAGGACGCAGCCGCCGCTGCTGCGCTGGATCACCATCGGCCTTCTCGCCGAGTATATGGCGGCCAGCATCCTGCAGAGCGCGATCGAGTATCGGCTGCCGGCCGATTTCGACAGCGGCCCGATCCTGGCCGACCGCAACGCCTGGTACCTGTTGCAGGGCACGCTTTTCCTGATCGCGTTCTTCGCCTGCCTCCTCTTCATGGTCAGTTCGCGGCTCTCGGCCGACCTGCGCAGGAAGCACGATGCCCTGTTGCGGGAAGTGGAGGAGCGGCGAAAGCTCGAAAGCCGGCTGAATGCCAGCCTCGAGGCCGAGCGCGCCTTGCGTGACGAGCAGGCGGACTTCATGCGCGTCGTCAGCCACGAGTTCCGCACGCCGCTCGCGATCATCCGCAACGCCGCCGACATGATCGGCCTCGTCGGCGACACCTCCCCCGCCGCGACCCGGGAGCGGCTCTCCGGCATCGGCGAGGCGCTCAACCGCCTCTTCTCCCTCATCGACCGGTTCATGGCGGATGATCGGGAGAACGGCTTTCAGCCCGAGCCGATACAGCTCGGCGCCCTGATCGGGGATGCGCGGCTGCATTTCGAGATGACGACGCGTGGCGACCGTCTGCATTTCAGCGTGGCGGACGAAGCGGTCTCTCTCCATGCCGATCCGGAAATGCTCGGAACGGTCATCATCAACCTGATCGACAACGCCCTGAAATACGCGCCGAACGACCGGTCGATCCGCATCGAAGCATGGGCGGAAGACGGCTCCGTGGTGATCCAGGTCCGCGATCGGGGCATCGGCATTCCCGGCGCCGAACTGAGCAAGATCGGGCGCCGGTTCTTTCGAGCCTCCAATGCCAAGGCGAGCACGGGGACCGGCCTCGGGCTCTACGCGGCGCGGAAGTTTCTGGCTTATCACGGCGGAACATTGCGGCTCGTTCCCAATGACGCAGAGGGGACGACGGCCATCCTGCGCCTGCCTTCGTCGCGTGAGGCATCCGGCGCCGATGTGCCAGAGGAGGCGACGACGTGACTCACGTTCTGATCGTCGAGGACGAAACCAGGCTGCGCAAGGATCTGGTCGATTTTCTGGGCTTGTGCGGATTCACGGCCAGCGGGGTCGCAACGGCGCACGAGCTGCGTCAGGCGCTCGCGGACGGCAGTTCGCCTGACGTCGTCATCCTCGATGTCGGCCTGCCGGACGGCAATGGCTTCGAGCTCGCGAGCCGGATTCGCGAAACCCGCCACTGCGGCATCATCATGCTGACGGCGCTCGGCGACAGCGACGACCGCATCCGGGGCTTCGAGAGCGGGGCCGACATCTATCTCGTCAAGCACAGCACGCTGCGCGAGATCGAAGCGGCGATCCGCAGCCTGCTGCGGCGAAACGGAGCCCTGCCCGGCACCACGAACGGCAACGGCGATCAATGGGTGCTGGATGGCACGAACTGGCTGCTGATCGCGCCCAATCATCGCTCGATCAAGCTGACCGCGACCGAGTTCGCCTTCATGAGCGTGCTGTGCGGACGCGGCGGTGACATCTGTCAACGCGAGGACCTGATGGAGACGCTCGCCCGGCCCCGAGCAAATTTCGGCAACCGCCACCTCGATGCCATCGTCAGCCGGCTGCGTCGGAAAATCGAGGAGCGCACCAGCCTGCCGGCGCCTATCAAGGTCGTCTACGGCGTCGGCTACACCTTTACGGCTACCGCTGCCGTGCAATGAGCATCCGGTGACCAACCACATAGGCCAGGGCAGGCGTTGAACGATTCGAGACCACCGGTCACGGGGCCCGTCATGCTTCGATGGCGCATCCCAGGCGCGCGAGCGTGGCATCGACCCAACTGCGGTCGTCCCGGCCTTCGTTGATCGCCTGCATCTTCTTTTCCTCGGCGGCCTGCTTCTTGTGCGCGGCGGCATAGATGGCTTCGGCGTGCTCGAAGGGAACGCAGAGAACGCCATCGTCATCGCCGATGACCAGATCGCCCGGCTCGATCACCATGCCCTGGATCGAGACCGGAACGTTGATCTCGCCGGGCCCATCCTTGTAGGGACCGCGATGGCTGATGCCTGCCGCATAGATCGGCAGGTCGTTCTCGCGGATCCAGACGGAGTCGCGCACCGCCCCGTGGAGGACGATCCCGGCGATGCCGCGCCTCCGGGCATGGGCGATCATGAGTTCTCCGATCAGCGAATTGGTGAGGTCGCCGCCGCCGTCTACGACGACGACATCACCGGGAACGGCGAGGTCGAGCGCCTTGTGGATCATCAGGTTGTCGCCCGGGCGCGTCTTCACTGTCAGCGCCGCGCCGGCCATCACGCCGCCGCGGTGAAGCGGCCGGAGCGAGGCGCCGCCGGCCGTCATGCGCGACATCGAATCGCTGACATTGGCGACCGGAAGCGTGCGGAAGCGCTCGACAAGGTCGGAGTCGACCCGGCGGCGCCGCTTGAGAATGCGAAAACCGATCATGGGATATCCTTTGGTGGCTGTGCCCGGCTGATGAAACGGGGCCGCGGCACAGGAGCTGAGAGAGTGCTTCGGAGCGGGGGCGTCAGGTCGCGCTCGCTTCCTCCTGATCGACGCGGGACTTGCCGCGTCGGATGGCAGGCAGGGCCATGCTGATCAGGAGCAGTAGCGAGATGGTCAGGAAGGTCAGGCTGATCGGGCTGCGCACGAAGATCGTGAGATCGCCTTCCGACAGGAGGAGCGCCCGGCGGACGTTCTCCTCCATCATCGGGCCCAGCACATAGCCGAGCACCAGCGGCGCGGGCGGGCATTTGAGCTTCGCCAGCACATAGCCGAGCAGGCCGATCGCCGCGCACAGATAGACGTCGATCGCGCTGTTGTTGAGGCTGTAGTTTCCGAGCGCGCAGAACATGACGATCGCCGGAAACAGCCAGCGATAGGGTATGCTGAGCAGGCGCACCCACAAGCCGACGAGCGGCAGGTTCAGCGCGACGAGCAGGGCGTTGCCGATGAACATGCTGGCGATGACGCCCCAGAACAGCTCGGGATTGCGTGTCATCACCGAGGGGCCGGGCTGCACGCCGTTCATGATGAGCGCACCGAGGATCAGGGCCATGGTCGCGCTGCCGGGAATGCCGAGCGTCAGGGTCGGGATGAAGGCCGTCTGCGCAGCCGCGTTGTTGGCCGCCTCGGGCGCGGCGACGCCTTCTATCGCACCCTGGCCGAAGCGGGACGGATCCTTGGCGAGCTTCTTCTCGAGCATGTAGGACGAGAAGGACGAGATCGACGGGCCGGTGCCCGGCAGGATACCGAAAAAGGAGCCGATGGCCGTACCGCGCAGCGTCGGCAGGAACGAGGCTTTCAGGTCGCTCCAGCTCGGCATCAGGCCGCCGACGTTCCTGGTGAAGACCTCGCGCGTTTCCTTCTGCTCCAGATTGAGGACGACCTCGGAGATCGCGAAGACGCCAACGGCGAGCACGGTGAAGCCGATGCCGTCCGCGAGCTCGGGCAAGCCGAAGGTGTAGCGTTCGGCACCCGAGTTCACGTCGGTGCCGACCAGGCCGATCAGCAGGCCGACCACGACCATGGCGAGCGCTTTGACCATGTCGCCATGGCTCAGCACCGAGGCCGCGACCAAACCGAGCACCATCAGGGCGAAATAGTCCTCGGCGCCGAAGCGCAACGCCCAGCCGGCGAGCGGCACACCGAGCGCGACGATCAACAAGGTGCCGATGCAGCCTGCGACGAAGGAGGAGAGCGCGGCGATCGCGAGTGCGGCTCCGGCCCGGCCCTGACGCGCCATCTGGTAGCCGTCCAGACAGGTGACTGCGGACGAGGTCTCGCCGGGCAGGTTGACGAGGATCGCCGTGGTCGAACCGCCATATTGCGCGCCGTAATAGATGCCGGAGAGCATGATGACGGCAGAGACCGGTGGGAGCCCGAAGGTCATCGGGAGCAGCATCGATATCGTCACCAGCGGGCCGACGCCCGGCAACACGCCGATCAGCGTGCCCAGCAGCACGCCGAGGAAGCAATAGGCGAGGTTCTGCAGCGACATCGCGACGCCGAAGCCCAACGCGAAATGATCGAGGATCTCCATGGCTCAGAGGTTCCACGCGAAGAGGCTGTAGGGCAGCTTCAGGCCCCAGACGAAGACTGCGGCGGCGAAGACCGACATCACCGCGGTCAGGATGAGCACCTCCAACGCCTTGAACTCATGGCCGGCGCGCGCCGAGACGAAGAACAGGGCGGCGAGCGCCGGCACGAGGCCGAGCCGCTCGATCAGGAAGCCGAAAAGCAGGAGCGAGGCGGTCAGCAGGGCGAGCGGCAGCCAGGCCCATCCGCCATCGACAGGCGCGCAGCTGCGCAGCCCCTTGATGAAGGTGAGGATGCCGAACCCGATCAGGACGAGGCTGAGGATGCGCGGGAAATAGCCCGGCCCCATATCGATGGTGGTGCCGAACTTGTAGCCGAGCGCGATCGTGAAGCCGAGCGCGCCAAGTCCCATGAACAGCAGGCCGGCCAAGACGTCCTGGTTATTGAAGATGCTGGTTCTCATGGCAGATGTCCAAAGTGATGTCGGGCGGCGCAGCGTGGCTTCCGTCCAGGAACAACGTCTCAGGATTGATGGGCGCACTGTGCCGGCGGCTGCAATCAGGCGGTTCGGCACAGCTTCGCGAGCCTCTTGCGAGGCGATCGCCGAGCCGGGACGCTTCCGCACACGGCCTCGGCATCCCGGCAGACGTCATCGACTCAGTCGGCGACCTTCACATCGGCCGCCTTGATGACCTGCGTCCATTTCGGCACGTCGGACTTGATCAGCGCGCCGAATTGCTCGCTGCTCCCGCCGAGTGCCTCGGCGCCGGCTGCGCGCAGCTTGCCCTGGGTGTCCGGCATCTTCAGCACGTTGTTGAGCTCGGTGTTGAGGCGCGCGACGACCGGCGCCGGCGTGCCCGCGGGCGCCGCCAAACCCCACCAGGTCACGGCCTCGGAATTCTTGACGCCCTTCTCCTCGAAGGTCGGAACGTCCGGCAGGTCGGCATCGCGCTTGGTCGCGAACACAGCGATCGGGCGCAGCGTGCCCTCCTTGATCTGCGCCATGGCGGACGGCACCGACGAGATGTAGATCTCGACGCGCCCGCCCAGCAGATCCGGCAGGGCCTGCGCCGCGCCCTTGTAGGGGACGTGCCGGAACTTGACGCCGGCGAGTTGCTGCAGGAGTTCGCCGGCCAGATGCGAGCTCGTCCCGACGCCGGGCGAGGCGAAGGTCAGCTTGCCGTCCTTGGCCTTCGCGGCGGCGACGAGATCCTCGACCGTCTTAAGGGGCGAGTCCTTGGCGACGACGAGGACCTGCGGCGCGGAAGCGACGAGACCGATCGGCGCGAAATCCTTGATCGGATCGTAGTTGGCCTTGCCGAGGATCGGGTTGATGACGAGGTTGGCATTTTGCGCCAGGACGATCGTGTAACCGTCCGCGGGCGCCTTGCCGGCGAGGCTCAGGCCGACGCTGCCGCCGCTGCCCGGCTTGTTGTCGACCACCAGGGTCCAGCCGGTGGCCTCGCCGAGCTTCTGGGCGATGACGCGTGCGACGACGTCGGTCCCGCCGCCCGGCGGAAACGGCACGACCAGGCGGATCGGCTTCTCAGGATATTGCTGCGCCTGCGCCACCGTTGCGAGCGCTGACAAAGCCAGCGCCGCGAGCGTCTTGTAGACAGTCCTCATGATCTCTCCTCCCGTTTGTTTATGGTTGTCCGGCTTATGGCCCGGATCATTCATGCGGCGAGTTCGGCTAACCTCGCGAGGCTGCCCGCATCTGGCTCGGCGCCGTCCAGCACCGCAATGACATGCCGGGCGGCGATCTCGGCCATCGCTTTGGCCGATCCCGCAGTCACCCCTGCGATATGCGGGGTCCCGATCAGATTGGGCAGCGCCCAGAGGGGGCTGCCCTGGGCTGGTGGCTCGACCGCAAAGCTGTCGAGGGCAGCTCCCGCGATCTGACCCTCCAGCAGTGCGGCGCACAGGGCCGCCTCATTGATCAGGGCGCCCCGCGCCGTGTTGACGACGAAGGAGGTCGGCTTCATCAGGCCGAAGCGGCGCGCATCCAGGAGATCGCGCGTGGCGTTGGTCAGCGGGCAATGCAGGCTGACGATGTCGGCCTCCCCGATCAGGCGATCGAGGTCGCGTTCGCAGCCCTCCCCGAACTGCGCGATCGCCTCGCGGGCATGGGGGTCGTGCATGATGACGGACATGCCGAGCCCGCTCGCCATCCGGGCAACATGCTGACCGATCGAGCCGAAGCCGACGAGGCCGATCACCGTGCCGGCGATGTCACGCCCGATGAAGCTCGGCTTTGGCCAGGTGCCAGCCTTCACCGCACCGTCGAGGCGGGGTATTTCCTTCAGCAGCGTCAGGGCCAGCGCGATCGTGTGTTCGGCGACGGCGCGCGAATTCGAGCCCATGGCGCGGATGACGGGGATGTTGCGCGAGGCAGCCGCCTGCAGGTCGATGTTGTCGACACCGACACCGTGCTTGGCAATGACCCGCAGATGAGGCGAGGCCGCGATGATCGCCTCGTCCACACGCCCCTGGCGGACGATCAATGCATCGACCTGCAGTTCGGCAGCGCGTTGCGCCACCTGCTCGCAGGGAGCGTAGGCCGGAGAGAAGAAGACATCCACGTCATGGGCGTTGAGCAGATGGATGGCGCTTTCAGCCAGCCGGTCATGCGTGACGAGCACGCGCCTGCCACGAGTGGCGGCACTGGTATCGGTCATCGGTGCGTTTCCTTACGGCAGCTTCACATCCCGCCTTGCAGCGGGTCGGGCGCCTTTCGGGAACACTATTGACCAACGAGGCGTCGCTCGTATGCTGAAATAATGGCATATATCAATGATCATTTATCATGAAGCATCCGATCGATGGCATCGAGGCGTTCATCCAGATCGCGGAGCTCGGGAGCTTCAACAAGGCGGCGGAAAAGCTGCACGTCACGCAGACAGGGTTGACGCGGCGGATTCAGCGGCTCGAAGCCCATGTCGGCCTCAGGCTGATCGACCGCACCACCCGCACCGTCGCGCTGACGAGCATCGGTCGCGAATTCCTGCCGGAGGCCAAGCGCATGGTCGACGCCGTCGACCGTTCATTTGAGCGGCTGAAGACCATGTCGCGCTTCTCGACCGGCGACATCACGATCGCTTCGGTCCCGTCACTGATGTACGGACGCCTGCCCCGCATCCTGCGGAGCTATGCCACGCAGCATCCGAGCAACCGTGTCGAGATTCTCGACCGGACCAGCATGCTCGTCATCGAAGCGGTGCGTCGGCGTCAGGCCGAGTTCGGACTGCACGTCCAGCCTCCCAACCAGCCGGACCTTCACAACGAGATCATGGTCCGCGATCCCTTCGTCGTCTACTGCCGGAACGATCACCCGCTTGCGGGGCGCCCGGCCATCGCCTGGGCGGATCTGGCCGGCCATGACCTGATCACGCTGGGCGGCAGCAGCGGCAACCGGCTGCTCATGGAAGCGCAATTGTCGCGCTCTGGGATCGAGGTCAAAACCAAGTTTGTGGTCGAGTATTTTTCGAGCGCCATTGGGCTGGCCTCCGAAGGGTTGGGCATCGCTATCCTCGTGGCCTCCCTCGTCGAGAACCTGCGTCCCGACCTCGCCCAGATTCCGCTGGTGGACCCAATCGTCGATCGCCCCGTCTCGCTGATCCGCCGGCGTGGCGAAACACTGACCCCTGCCGCCCAGGCGCTTTACAACCTGATCGCGCGTGATCTCGGTCCATTGTGACGTGCATGAGGGTGCCCGGAAGCGGGCGTTCTCGGCGTCAGGAAAGGGCCAAAATTTGTCGACTTGGTCCCCGACAAAATGCTCCGGGGCTCGCGTGCTCGCCACGAAGACAGGTGACGAGTTTCGCACCGTCGACGCCAGGAACCGGAACGAGGACGGACGGGCCCGGCCGTGAGGCGCAGGCCGCCAGGGCGAGCACCAGCGCTGCGATCAGCGCCGCCGCCATGTACCGCACGGATTGCTGTCGATCCGTCATCGTCGTCGCTCCCCGTCCCGGCGATCAGCGTCCCTGGCGCACCATGAACCAGCGATCGTCAGTCCCCTCGCTTCTCGTGGCCAGCGGCTTGCTCGCGCGCCAGCACTCTCTGTACCGCCGGATCGGCTGCGATCCTGTCAAGCAAAGCCTGGACGTTGGGGTACTCGTTCAGCCGGTTGGGCAGCAGCTTCGTTGCCCACCGCATCATTGGAAACGCATACGCATCGATGACCGAGCGTCCGCCCTCTAGGATGTATTCGCGTCCATCGAGATGCCGGTCCAGGATGGCAAATTGCTTCGCCACCAGTTCCTGCCCCGCTTCCGTCACGGCCTTGCGCGCGACATCGCTCGTCTCGGTCGTGTAACGGGAGGGCATGAAGATCGGCCAGAAGGCGGCGTGAACGTCCGACGTGAAGAAAGCGGACCAGCGATGCGCTTCGGCTTTGGCGCGCAGCCCGTTGCCGCCCGCAAGCATGGCCTCGGGGTGTTTGTGCGCCAGATAGTCCAGGATGGCGCCGGCTTGCGTCAGAAGCCAGCCGTCATCCTCGCGAAGGGTCGGCACTGCGCCAGCGGGGTTCACCGCAAGCAGTTCCTGGGAGCCGTATTGCACCCTGACCGCTTCATACGGCCTACCGATCCATTCGAGTGTGATGTGAGGAGCCAGCGAGCAGGCACCGAGTGCATAGTAAAGCGTAGGCATTGATGTTGTTGATCTCCTTGCTCTTGCTGCGAGCGCCGTCAGCGCCATGGCGGGCCGACACGTTCCTTAGCTGTGAGGGCCACTCTGACCCGGCGTTCCACTCAGCGTTTCCGGGAGGGGCTGGAGGAGCAACCTGTCGCGGCCCGACATGGCGTCTCCCTGCACCTGTTCGGCGAGCCGCTCGGTGTCGCGCCGGCGGATGTCCTCGGCGGCTTCCTCGATGTCGACATCGGCAAAGCCCAGCGCCCGCAGGCCCTCCGCCCCCATCAGATAGGCGGATTCGACCGTCTCGCGGATCTGATAGTCGACACCGGCGCGGATCAGATCCACGGCATGTCCGCGGTCATAGCTTCGCACCAGGAGCCTGGCCTGAGGAAACTCGTGCTGCGCCAGTTCCACGATCTGCAGCGCGGCCTTGGGATCGTCGACGCAGATCATGATCGCATCGGCCACTCCGGCGCCGGAGTGGCGCAGGACGTCGAGCCGGGCGCCGTCGCCGAAATAGACCTTGAAGCCATATCGTTCCGCATCGCGGATCCGGTCGGGCTCGTTGTCGATCACGGACAGGTCGACGCCTTTCGACAGCAGCGCCTGCGAGGCGATCTGGCCGAAGCGGCCGAAGCCGATGAGGAGGATCCGGCCCTTCAGATCGTGGGCGGGATCGACGCCGTCCATCGATGCGTCCGCACGAAGCAGCTTGTTCGTCGCGATCATGAGCAGCGGGGTCAGGGCCATGGACAGGATCACGACGGTGGAGAACAGCGCGTTCTCCCGCGCATCGATCACGCCGCCCGACGTCGCCGCGGCGTAGAGCACGAAGGCGAACTCGCCGCCCTGCAGGAACATCGAGGTTCGGTGCAATGCCCGGTGGTTGGAGCCGCCGAACAGCCGGGCGACCGCATAGACCACGACGCCCTTCGCGACCGTGAAGGCGGCCAGCATGGCCAGTAGAAGCCGCCATTCGGCCGCGACGACGGAAAGGTCGAGCGACATGCCCACGGCCAGGAAGAACAGCCCCATGAGCAGGCCACGAAACGGCTCGATGTCGCTCTCGATCTGGTGCCGGTAGCTCGAACTCGACAGCATCACCCCGGCGAGGAAAGCGCCCATCGCCATCGACAGCCCGGCGACCTCCATGAGCAGAGCCGTGCCGAGGACCACCAGCAGCGCGCCCGCCGTCAGGACCTCGCGCGTCCGCGCCCGCGCCAGCAGGGCGAAGAGCGGGTTCAGAGCCCAGCGCGACACCGCCAGGAGCACAGACAGGGCTGCCGCCGCCGCCAGAATGCCGGTCCATCCCGCCTCTCCTTGCGAGAGAGGCGACAGAAGGGCGACCACCGCCAGAAGCGGCACGATCATCAGATCCTCGAACAGGAGGATCGCGACCGACTTCTGCCCCTCCGCGCTCGAGATCTCGCCGCGGTCCTGCAGCACCGACATGATGACGGCGGTCGAGGACAGGACGAAGCCCGCCCCGGCGATGAAAGCGACCGGACCGGACAGCCCGAATACCGCCGCGCCCGTCAGCGAAAGCGCAGCGATCGCCCCGGCGACCTGGGCAAGGCCCAGCCCGAAGATCTGGCCGCGCATCGCCCAGAGCTTGGGCGGGCGCAGTTCCAGTCCGATCACGAACAGGAACATCACCACGCCCAGCTCCGAGAAATGCAGGATGGACTGGGCGTCGGTGAACAGGCCGAGCACCGATGGCCCCACCAGCATACCGGCGGCGAAGTAACCGAGGACCGAGCCGAGGCCGAGCCGCCGGAACAGTGGCACTGCAACTACCGCCGCTCCCATGAGAACGATCGCAGGAGCGATCGTCTGCCCCAAACCAGCTTCAGCCATCAGGTCGCCTTTTCGGTTTCGTGGGTGGCCGCCCTGACGATCGGCGCGACCTCGGTGCCGAGAAGTTCGATCGAACGCTTCATCGCGGCCGTTTCGAGCGAGGCGGTGCTCATCTGGAAGGTGATGCGCGAGACGCCGCCGAGTGTCTCGCTCGCCTGAAGCATCTTCGCCGCGACCGTCGCCGGATCGCCGATCAGGAACGCGCCTTCCGGGCTGGCCATTGCGTCGAACTGCTGGCGCGACGGCGGCGGCCAGCCGCGCTCGCGGCCGATCTTTTCCGTCAGATGCGCCCAGCCGGGGAAGAATGCCTCCCGGGCCGCCATGTCGGTCTCGCCGACGAAGCCCATCGCGTGGACGCCCACCTTGAGCGTTTCGAGGCTGTGCCCGGCGCTCAGGCCGGTTTCCCGATAGAGATCGACGAGCGGACGGAAGCGCTCGAAGGTGCCACCGATGATCGCCACCATCAGCGGCACGCCGAGCGTGCCGGCGCGCGCGAAGGATTGCGGCGTGCCGCCAACGCCGATCCAGAGCGGCAGGCGCGGCTGATGCGGACGCGGATAGACACCCTGACCTTCCAGCGCCGCGCGGAAGCGCCCCTTCCAGATCGGATAGGTCGTCTCGTTCAGCTTCAGGAGCAGGCCGAGCTTCTCGGCGAAGAGCTCGTCATAGTCCCGGGGGTCCATACCGAACAGCGGATAGGCTTCGCCGAACGAGCCACGGCCGACGATGATCTCGACCCGCCCCCTGGCGATCAGGTCCAGCGTCGCGAACTCCTGAAAGATCCGTACCGGGTCGGCGGCGCTCAGCACCGTCACCGCGCTCGTCAGTCGGATCTGGCTGGTGCGGGCCGCAGCTGCGGCCAGAATGATCGCCGGCGCGGAATCGAGAAACTCGGCGCGATGGTGCTCTCCGATGCCAAAGACATCGAGCCCGGCCCGGTCGGCGACCTCGACCTCTTCGAGGAGATCGGCCATGCGATCGGTTGCGGAGGGAAGCTTGCCCGTCGCCGGATCGGGGAGGATCGCTGCAAAACTGTCGATACCGATTTCCATGAATGGTCCTTGCAAATTCGTGTGGCGGCGCGGGAGGAGAGCGGCGATCCGGGCAACCGCTTCTGCAGCCAGGGTAACGCTCGATCGTCAGGGTCGGCGCGCGCCCGATATCCGTGGCGAGCTGGGCTTCTGCTGGAACAGGTAGCGCTGCCGCCACGAAAGCGATGGTCCACTTCCGCGCCGACAGATGTCGCAGGCGTCCGCGAAAGCAGGGGCTCGACGGCGGCGCCTGCAAAGGGGATGGCGAGCCGCGACACCAGGTCCGTCGTCTCGCAACGCATCTCGCCGCGTCTCGCCATCCGGCCTGGTCAGCCAGCGGCGCTCGGGGCCGGCGTGTTGAGCAGCTGCTGCTCCCACAGGTACGCCATGCCGCTACCGGCCATGTGATCCTTGAGGAGCTCGACCAATGCAGGGAGGGTCTCTGCCCTCGTGTAGTCGCGCTGCCATTCGCACGCGAGCGCCATCCACGTCATCATGTTGCAGCCCGCCGCGATCATGCGCTGGATCGCCACCTCATGGGCTTCAACGGACACGCCGCCGCAGGCGTCCGTAATGACTGTCACGTCCCAGCCTTCGCCGGCAGCCTGAATCGCCGGCATTGCCACGCAGATCTCCGTGAACAGACCGGCGATGATCAGCTGCTTGCGACCGGTCTTCTTGACCGCGTCGACGACCTTCTGGTCTTCCCAGGTGTTGATGAGCATCCGGTCGATCACTTCCTGGCCGGGGAAGACATCGGTGATCTGCGGGAAGATGAGACCGCCCCGGTCGGCCAGCACGCTCGTGAGGATGGTCGGGACGCTGAATGCCTTGGCGGCTTTCGCCAGGCCCGTAGCATTGTTGACCGCCATATGCGGGTCGTGACTGTTCAGGTTGGTGAGCTGATAGGGCTGATGGTCGATCAGAACGAGAACCGAATCCTCAGGACGAAGGAGCGACTTCAGGCCGTTGCGAAAGGTCATGGCTATCCTTTTCTGATGTCGTCAGTGAACGTGAGCGTGTTCCGAGGTGATCCCGGGCACGCCGCCTTGTTCTGACGTTCCTTTAAACGTTACGATAGTGCCGCCGGGCGCGAAGCTGTGTCGCGCAATGGGGAACGCCGACGTGGAAATCGAGGATCTGCAGACATTCGTCGAGGTCGCGGACGCTGGGGGCGTTTCGGCTGCCGCGCGCCGGCTTGGCATCTCCAAATCCATCGTCAGCCGACGGCTGATCCGCCTGGAAGCAGATGTCGGCGTGCAGCTTGTCGCGCGAACCACCCGCGGCGCCGCGCTGACGGAAGCCGGGGCGTTGTTCCGAGACTATGCAGCCAGAGCTTGCCTCGAGATCGACATGGCCAGGGAAACGATCGTGCCGGACGGCGACCTCCGCGGCCGTCTGCGGATCGCAATGCCGCTCACATTCGGCCCGACGCATTTTACGCCCATGCTCGCGGAGATGTCGCGACGGCACCCGCAACTCCACATCCATGCTTCCTATAGCGATCGCTTCGTCGATCTCGTCGCCGAGGGCTTCGATTGCGCGATCCGGGTCGGCACCCTTCGGGATTCCAATCTGGTCGCCAGGCGCGTCGGGCCGATCCTGGGAACGCTGGTCGCGAGCCCGGACTATATCAAGGCCCATGGCTCACCTGAGAAGCCGGAGGACCTCCTTTCCCATCAGGTCCTTATGCAAGGAACCGAAAGCTGGCGGTTCATGGACGGCGACGAGATCGTCACGGTGCAGCCCCGAGGACATTTCAAGGCCGATAACGGCACGGCGCTCGCCGTCGCCGCTGCGGCGGGACTAGGCATCGCCCGCCTTCCCGACTGCATCATCCACGAGCATGTGGCCTCCGGTGCGCTTGTTCCGGTCATGCCTCGCTATCCACTGCCCCAGGCAGGCGCGTATGTCGTGCGCCCGCCGGGCCAGCATCCCGAACGGAAGATCCGGGTCCTCACCGAGTTGCTGATCGAGTTATTCGAACACGATCCGCGCTTTGGGGGAGTGCGTCGCTAGAGCAGGATGCGAAAAAGTGGGAACCGGCTTTTCGCATCGATCCTGCTCTAACTTGTTGGTGAGAGACGGATTCAGCTTTCAGGTGGGATCGCTGCGCGATTCCATCTGAAAGCATCCGGCTCTAGCAGGTAAACCGCGGAGAACCCGCAAAGGTCCGCCTGTACGCGTCGGTCGTGCTGCAGCCGTGTCCTGATCGCCCAGATGTGGCGCGGCTTCAGGGGAGGCTTGGGGCCTATGATACGCCCGGCATTCCAGGCCGGACGTGGGCGTCGCCGCGGCTCGAAGCCTGTTTCAAGCCCCGGCACGGCGCTTTTGCGCGTGCCATTCAGCTTCTCCCGATCTTTGCCAGTCGCCGGAAACCGTCCATGTCATGAATGACCAGGCGCCCGCGCCCGAGGGACAGAACCCCGGTGCGCTTCCAGCTTTGAAGCTGACGGTTCACCGTTTCCCGCGTGACGCCTGCGAGCGACGCCAACTCCTCCTGCGACGCGTGCACCTCGGTCCCATAATCGATGGCCAGCATCAGGATGCGCCTTGCCAACCGCGTCGGCGCGGGCAGGAACTTCGTCTCCTCCATGCGATCGATGACGTCGCGCAGCCGGGAGCAAAGAAGCTCGATCAGTTGCAGCGCGATCGAAGGCTCGCATGCGAGCAGGCCAAGGAAGTCGCGCCGCGGCAGGAAGAAGAGGTCGGTGTCCTCCATCGCAACCGCGTCTGCCGTTCGCGAGCGGCCGTCGAGCAGAGCGATCTCGCCGAAAACGTCACCGCCTCCGAGGACGTTCATCGTCATTTGCTGCCCGAGTTCGTCGGTCGTTCCAATCCGGATCAGCCCGCGCCGGATGGCATAAAGCCCGTCGCTCGGATCCCCTTTCAGGAACAGGACGTCTCGCGCGGCAAGGTGCTGCTGCCGGCAGATGCCCGCGATCTTGTCCAGGGTGCCCTGGACCAACCCTGAAAAGAACGGGTTCGCCGACAGGAGGCTCGCAATGCGATGAGGGTCCTCGTTCATTCCGAGACCTCGACGACCGGCTCTGCGACGCAGCCAGAGCTTATGTGATCCAGCGCACAGAACGCGAGGCGGGAACGGCTCAGAAATTCGTCCCGATCAGCCGCCGCGACCGCCACCCGCGGTCATGGCGGGAACCGATCCAGGAGGGGAGTTCATCGTGTACAACGCTTTTGACCATCATCACGCGCCGTTGAACCTAGCATCTCTGGAGCCGCTGCGCGACACGTCGCAGGCCGTCCGGACGCCGGGATGCCCATTCCTCGGGCGGCTGTCACGCCAAAGTCGGCGCCTATGGCGGTGGCTGATGCCGGCCCGCGACAATCGCCCGACAGGCATCCATCCGGGACATCTCGACGATCATACCTTGAGCGACATCGGGCTGACGCGCATCGACATAATCTATCGGAGCCCAAGATAGCCGGCCGGAGCTATCCCGGCTTGTCTCGGCGCGCAGGCGCCGGGCAAACCGGGACCGGGATTGGCCGGAGCAGCCTGCGTTTCCGCGCCAAGGTCCAGCCACAGCGCATAGAGGTGGACCGAGCACAGCTCTCATGTCAGCATTCGACGAAGCTTGACTCATCGCTGGCAGTCCCGGCCGCCACGGATCGGTCCGGACGTGAGAGCTTCGTAGCGAAGATGCAACGTCATCTGACCGCCATCCTCTCGGCCGACGTCGTCGGCTACATGCGCATGAGCGAGACGGCCGAGGAAGCGACGCATAGTCGCCTGATGAGTCTGCGCGCCAGCCTGATCGACCCCTGCGTGCGCGAGCATGGCGGGCGCATCGTCAAGAACATGGGCGATGGGTTTCTGGCCACATTCGACAATGCGCCCGCGGCAACGAATTGCGCTCTTTCGCTGCAGCGCGCCCTTGCGACAGCCACGGCGGACCAGCCCACGGCCCTCCGTATCGCGTTTCGCATGGGCATTCACCTCGCCAGCGTCATTCTCGAGAACGACGATATCTTCGGCGACGGCGTCAATATCGCCGCCCGGCTTCAATCCTATGCCGAGCAGGGGAGCGTCATCATATCCCAGGCGGTCTTCGAGACGCTCGACGACGCAACAAAGGCGCTGGGCTTCGATCTGGGCGAGATATTCCTGCGAAATCACGAAAGCCCGGTGCGCGTGTTTGACCTTCGACCCGCCCCAGGGGTCAAGCAGACGCGCAAGATCGGCGAAAGCCCGATCGGCATCGACGAAAGAGCGTCGATCGCCGTCCTTCCTTTCCGCATGAACAGCCCGAAATCCTACCTCGCGGACGGCGTCGTCGACTCGATCATACAGTCGCTGTCTGGGCTCAAGGAGCTCTTCGTCATCTCGCGCGGATCGACCTTGGAATACGGCCGGCGGCGGGTCGACCCGGTGGCGATCGGGCGCAAGCTCGGCGTTCGCTACGTGATGGATGGCGCGGTCGCGCTCTCCGAGGGGCATGTCCGCATCAGCACCGAGCTCATCGCCAACGAAAACGGTGCGGTCGTCAGTGCCGACCATTATGACGGCAAGATGGGTGAGCTGTTCGAGTTGCAAGACCGCATCTCCCTGAAGCTCGTCAGGACGATCGCGCCCCATATCCGCGAACGGGAGCTGCGGCGGGCTTTGCGCAAGCACCCCCAGAACATGACGAGCTATGACCTGCTGCTCCAGGCCCTCGACCTGCTCTACAAAATGGATGCCGATAGTTTCGCCCGCGCCAGGGGGCTTCTCCAGCAAGCGATGGTGCTGGATCCGTCCTATGCGCCCCCCTTCACCTATGCCGCGCTGTGGCACGTCTTCCGCGTCGGCGAGCTCGGATCGCCCGACCCGGATGCCGATGGCCAGGCCGCGGCCGACTGCGCGCTGGCGGCGATCGAGCGCGATGGCAACGACGCCCTGGCTCTCGCGATCTACGGCCACGTCCAGGCCTTCCTGCTGCATGATCCCGTCACCGCGCAGCGCTTCCTCGATCGGGCGATCGAAGCCGGGCCAAGCGTCGCCATGGCCTGGACGATGAGCAGCGCGACGCGTGGTTTCGTCGGCAACGGTCCCTTGGCGGTGCTGCATGGCGACAAGGGGCAGCGCCTGGCGCCGGCCGACCCCTACCGGTTCTGGCATGAGGGCATCCTGGCCCAGGCACATTACATCGATGGCGACTACGATCAGGCTGTCGGCTGGGCCCGCAGCGCAGTCGCCCATAACCCTTCAATTCGCTTTACATTGCGGACGCTTGCCGCCAGCCTTGCCGCTGCAGGGCAACTGACGGCGGCTGCGAGCGCGGCCGACCGCCTCCTGCTGGTCCAGCCGGACTTCCGGCTGACCTCCTACGCGCCGCGCTGCCCGTTCGTGCCGCCAATCCTGGAGCAATGGATCGGGCACCTGCGGAAGGCGGGACTGCCTGACTGAGCCGAGGCCTGACGACTTTGCCGTAGCAGCAACTGTGCGGGGGCGAACCATGACCGGCAACACGGGAAACACCGGAAATACCGGCAACACTGGAAACGCGGGCATCAGCGGAGACGTGGGAGGCGGCTGGTTCGTGCCGGACAGGGCCGATTTCCCTTTTGTCACGGAGACCTATCCCATCGGCCCGAATGCGGTGGGGCGCCTCAGCGGTCTATCTCGGACGGTGCATATCCGCGATGAATCCACCGGCTCCAGTCGAAGGATCAGATTCCGGAGCGCCGATGATGACGATGCTCCATCGGTCGAGTTCGACGACAACAACTGGGCCGCCCGCTGGTATGCATTCCAGATTCTGGCCCGCTTCGCCAAGAATTGGGAGCCTAGCGCGGTCCGTGACGACCTTGCCGATATCCTCCTCGATCTCAACAAATACGCCGACCCCAACGACCCGAGCTCGGGAACGAAGCAAGCGCTCGAGATCGATATCCTCTGCGCGATGGCCCGGGATGAGCGAGCATCCGCGCTCGGCGAGATCCTGAGCCAGGATGTCGAGTTCATCACGACATTCATGGAATTGCTGGCCATGACGCCCGGCTCGCACCCGCGCACCTTCCGCGTCCTGCACATCGCCAGCCTGGTCGGCTCCTTCGCCGCATTGCATTTCAAGCATGAGTTCAACCGGCCGCGCCCATCCTGGCAGTGTCCGGCACTCTTGCCGCCGGTGCCGGTTCCCGGCCACTCGGCCTATCCGAGCGGGCACGCGACCCAGGCTCATCTGATCGCGTTGTGCATGCGGCACGTGCTGACGCTGGTCGATCCTCCCCTGCCCCAGGACGATACCGACGCCCTGGGGGAGGCAATGAGCGCCCTGGCGCGCCGCGTCGCGCGCAATCGTGAAATCGCGGGCCTTCACTACCCGAGCGATTCCGCTGCAGGAGAAGTCCTGGCGAGCGCTGTTTTCGACATCTTGGCCGAGTCCGATTCACAAAACCCGGGCGGCTATGTGATCAGGCCGTTCGGGCGCGCTGTCATCGCCGCAGCAAAAAGGGAATGGACGCCCGACAGGGTTTTCCCGCTATGACCGGCTTCGGCAAGACCCAAGGCGGCGATAGGGAGACGCAAAGACAAAGGCGGATCCAGGCCTTTGGCCTCCCGCCCGACGATTTCGACCCTTCGGCCGCGTCCGAGAGCGAGCTGATCAGATTCGGCCTGCCCACCCTCGACGCGAGGACCTCCAACCCGCTGGCCACCGCCTTTCGCCACACGTTCCTGCAACAGCCGGCCGATGGTCGTCGGCTACGCTTCATATCGGCTCTGCCGGCGGCCGGCGTCGCGCCGGTGGCCCCGCTGATCCCGCTCGCGGCGATCGCGGCCCAGCCGGTGCAGAAGAGCGTCAACTGGTCCGGCGGCTATGTCGCATCGCGCGGCGGCCACAGCTTCGTCTCGGTCATGGCGAACTGGACGGTTCCCTCGGTATCGATTCCTCCCGGCGGAACCGAGCCGGACTATCGCAGCTCGACCTGGATCGGGCTCGATGGCCAGAAATTCTATCTGGACTCCTCGCTGCCGCAGATCGGCACGAGCCAGCGCTGCAGGCCCGGCGCCGCCGGAGGGGCGGAGT
The DNA here is from genome assembly GCF_051860145.1 of Allobosea sp. Lineage (GTDB taxonomy): Bacteria > Pseudomonadota > Alphaproteobacteria > Rhizobiales > Beijerinckiaceae > Allobosea. The sequence goes on from NZ_JBHYEM010000002.1 coordinate 147,300, forward strand.
ACGCTGCCTGGTTCCAGTGGTGGGCTCGCGACCGGGGGACGCAGGAGGAGAGCCTGCTTTTGCCGGTTTCTCCCGGCGACGAGATAAGCGCCATCATCAGGGCATCGGGCGAGACCGCGGTCATCTGCAACATGAAGAATGTGACCAAGGGCATCATGCTGGAGGCCTTCACGGCTTTTGCGCCAGGGCCCTGTCGCATCAGCGGTGCCACGGCCGAATGGATCATGGAGCGGCCCAGCCCGCCTGAATCAGACGGGTGGAAGGCCTATGATCTTCCCGCCTACGCGTCTTTCGCGTTTACCGATTGCATTGCCGAGGCGCGCGGCGCCGCAAGCCCGGAGCTGTATGATCACGGCCTGGAGACGGCGCGGCTGATCCGGATGTATGAGATCACCGCCAGCCCGAGGCGCGTCCGCACGATCTCCACCGCTCGCCGCATCCTTGATCCTGCGAAGAAGCTGGAACTGGCCTATGTCGCGCCATGACCCGACCGAGCCGGTTCCGGTCAAGGCACGGGGGCGCCGCCATCCCGGTCACGCTGGCTTGCCGCCGCCGCGTTGTCCTGAAGGCGCTTGACCATCAGGCGCGTGACCGACAGTGCCATCTGCGGGAATTCTGCGAGAAGCGCCAGGAAGACGTCCTTGCGCAGCTTCAGCGCCTCGACCGCGGAGGTTGCGACGATCGTTGCCGAGCGGGGATCGCCGGTGACGAGGCCCATTTCGCCAACGATTGAATTCTGGCCGACGCCCGACATCCGCATGGGGCCATGCTCGTCGGTCTCGACCATCACATCGGCCGTGCCCGAGAGCAGCACATAGGCCGCATCCGATTCATCGCCCTGTCGGAACAGCACGTCGCCTTCGGCGAAGACAATGCGTTCGCTGGTGAAGGCGAGGAGCTTGAGGCGAACCATATCGAGATCGCCGAAGATGGGCACTGACCGGAGGATCCGGATTTCATTGCTGTCGGTCGCCGCGCGGTCCGCCTCGGGCTCGATCGGCGCAGCCGGGTCCGGCGTCATTGCGGCGCCCCCCTTGTCCCGCGAAGCGGCCCGCCTGGCCCCGTCGAAGGCAATGTGCAGATCATAGCCGTCGTCGGGGCGGAGGTCGCGCCCTGCGACGATCAGTGTCCTGCCATTCATCGCGGCTCGGATGCGAGCCAGGATCTGCCGCGCCTCGGTCTGGCCGAAGGCGCCGAACGCATTGTTGAGAACGAGCAGTTGCGGCTGCTTGATGAGGCAACGCGCAAGCGCGATCTGAGCCTTCATGGCGGGGAAAAGCAGCCGCCCCGCATAGCCGACAGGCTGTTCGAGACCCAGCCGATAGACGGCGTCATCCAGGCCAAGCTCCGTCAGCGTTTCGCGAATGAGCTCGTCGGCGGCGCCATGCAGCACCAGCCCGAACAGGAGATTGTCACGCAGTGGCGCCGCCGGGCAGTAACGCTGCGGGTCGTAGAACGCGAACGAGTGCGCTGGATCCGACGAGGCGTGTTCACGAAACGCGGATCGGGCCGCCAGGATGCGCGCCTCGACATCCTTGTCCAGCAACCCGAGGCGGTGTCGGGGCTCGGCATAGAGAAGCGCCAGCCCGACGAGCCGCGTGTGGTCGGCCTCATTATCCGTGCCGGCCTCCACCCGGCCAAGCAGCTCCCGGTAGGTCTGGAAGCTCTCGGCAGCCATGAAGGAATACTGCTCGAAAAGCACATGGCCAGGGGGGAGATCGTGGAAGATTTCCAGCATCGTCGCGGCGATCCGCCGCCCGATCTCGACGAGAGTTCCGGTCAGGGCGAGTTCGGCGAGAACGCGCCGGATCAGGACATGGCTGGCCAGCTGCTCGCCGGCCAATGCGCGCCCGACCGGCACACCGAAGATGATATTCTCGCCGATCGTGGCGTTATGCGCGTAACGACTCGGATCGTAGGATTCGATCATGGCCCCGGCACTGCGTTCGGCAAGCCTGGCACGGACCCGGGCGCGAATATCCGAGATCCGCCGCACGATATCGGATGAGCTTTCAGGGTCGAGCTTGCCGGAAAGCCCGAACCGGAACACCGGGTCGGCAAGCCCTGCAACATGCAGCACGTCGACCAGCTTCAGTTCGAGTTCGGCCTCGTCCGCGGCGTGCGCCAGGCGATGGTCGATCGTCCAGCCGGCCGGGTTTATGTCGCCGGGCTCTATCCGGCGCAGGCCGTAAAGAATGTTGTCGCGCAGGGACCCATCGAGAAGCACGGGCTCGGGGCCGACATAGCCAATCGCACGAGCACGCTCTTCGGGCGGCAGCGCTGATATGGGCAGATCAGCGATGGTCAGCGAACCATCACTGGCGCTGAGTCCGCCGCCCAGCAATTGCGCCAGGACACCCGCACCCTCGCTTGCCCCACCCGACAGCGCGATGTGCCGTTGCAGCGGCAGCGACACCGAGACCTCGTCGAGAACGCGATCCCCGGCCGGATTCACGACCGTCAGCCTGCGCGCCACGATCTGGCCTATGACGGGCAAACCCGTCGCGTCGCCCGGTCGTCCGGCGACCGAGTTTTCGGCAGAACCATCGATGTTCAACCCGAAATGCTCGACCACCTGCTGGAACTTGGTCTCGACATCCAGCCGCTGCTGATCCCAATCGATCAGCTCTTTCACCGGAGATGGCAGATCGCGATAGGCGGCGATGACGGCAACCAGCTGGCCGAGCTCGAGACGGCCCGTGAGAGCGAAATAGCCTCCGATGGTGTAGAACAGGAACGGCGTGGTCTGCGCCAGCATGTTGTTCAGCATCTTGACCGCAAACTTGCGTTCGTAGAGCCGGTAGCGAATGCCGAAGAGCAGCTCCAGCCGCTGGGCGACCTGGCTCTTCTCGACGGCGTATGTCGCATGGTTGGAGATTTCGGCGATGGTCTCGACCGCCTCTCCGACCTTGCCGGCGAAAGCGCGCGACGCGATCTGGCGCTCCTTGCCGAGCCGGATCTGCTCACGCCGCAAGCGTGGGATGACGGCGCCCTGGATCAGGATCATCCCCAGCGCGATCAGGCCGAGCAGGAGGTTCTGCACGAGAATGTAGACCAGGGCGGTCAGCGCCTGGCCGGCAAGAAAAATCGGCTGCACAAAGGCATCGCCGACGAAGCCGCCAATCGGCTCGACCTCATCCTTGATCATCGTCGCGGCCTCGGACGGCTTGAGCCGCTGGAGCGCTTCGGGCTTCGCGCTCAGCACCGCCGAGAACAGGTTGAGGCGCAGGCGTTGCAGCAATCGTTCGCCCAACGCCCCCTTGCGCATGTTGATGACGTATTTGAATCCGCCATTGATGATGACGAGCAGTAGAAAGAGCCCGGACAGCGCAAATAGATAAGCCAGCCTGTCGAGCCATACCCCGTCGAACGCGATATACGTGCCGCCAAATCGTTCCGGCAGGTTCAGTGCAATGTGAAATATCCTGGCGGTCTCCCGACCTTCCGCGAAGGCTCGCCCTTGGAGGGCGTCCGAGATGATGTATCGCGGCAAGTCGAGCGAAAAATAGTAAAATGGAAACGATAGTATAGCTACGCAGATAATCTTGATCTGCTCGCCCCGGCTGTATCTCCAGACATAATCGAAGAAGCCGGTCATCGCCGCCGCTGCTTTGAAAATTTACGGAATTCGGTGAAAAAGCCGATTCTGTAGCACTATGCGCTTCAGCCGCCCTGTTCATGCCCCCACGTACATTCATTCGTCCCGGTCACGAATGCTGCGAGAACGCGCCGCGATTTCGTAGGCAATTCTGCGCGATCCTTAACGGCTCCATGATATCAGATCGGAAAGGCACGCGTCAGCGGCGATCGCGAAAGCGCCGGCCAGCATCGCGACAATGTGCAGGCTGGACCGATCCGGACCGCATGAGAGGCCACTTTCTCCAGGTACGTGAAGCGCCGGTACCGGAACTTGTGCTCGCGGATCAGCGGAAAATTCGACGCTTCGAGCGCTAGCTGATATAAAATCGGCTGGGCTGACTGAACATCTATTGGTGGTTGTGATGCGCGAAGAGTTTTCAACTCATCCGCACGCTCATCGTAAGCTCGCGGCTATCCTCGCAGCGGACATTGCTGGCTACAGCCAGATGATGGGTCGCGACGAGGAAGGAACAGTTCGTCGGCTGAAGCACGTTCGCCGCGAGATCGTCGACCCCACACTTGAAGAGCACTATGGCAGGCTCATAAAGAACACTGGCGATGGCTTCGTCGCCATGTTCGATAGTCCGCTCGAAGCTGTAAGATGCGCGATCGTCATTCAGCAATCTGTTGCGGCAAGAAACACCGGTCTTCCGCTGGACTACTGGCTGCAATACCGGATCGGGGTCAATCTAGGTGACGTGATCGTCGAGCAGGACGATGTATTTGGCGATGGCGTCAACGTTGCCGCCCGCCTGGAGGCTCTGGCAACACCCGGCGGGGTCTATATTTCAGGCGGCGTTTACGAACAGATCAAGAACAAACTGGTCTGCGGATATCAGTCGCTCGGCGACGAAAAGCTGAAGAACATCACCGATCCTGTTCGCATCTATCGTGTGCTTCCTGATCCGGCTTCAGTCACTCATGCGACGCGAAAGAGACCGCGTTTTCTGGTCCCAGCGGGGATCGCAGCAGCTTTTGCGCTGGCTGCCGCCGGCCTCTACTCCATCGGGCCCTGGCCGGACGGCGGAGCGCCGGGGCTGGTATCTGTCGAACGGCTCCGGCAATGGGTGCCCGCCGCGTTTACTTCAGTGGCGAACCGTCCTGCGCCTGCTCCGCGAATTGAACCGCCAGCAAGCAGCAACGCGGACACGGTCAAGTCTTTCGCACCGTCGGCCGATACCGCAACGGGTGTCGCGGCTTCGGGCGCACAGGTCGCGATTTCCACTCCGAACCCTCCTGCCACAGGGACGATCCAAACCACCTCCGGCTTCCGCGATTGCGAGACCTGCCCCGAGATGATCCGCATACCCGGCGGGGCTTTTCGGATGGGCAGCGACGAAGACGCCTCCGAGCAACCGATCCGGACCGTGACCGTCGCACCGTTCGCGATCGGCTTGTCCCCCGTCTCCGTCGCCGAGTGGAACCGATGCGCCGCGGCAAAGGGCTGTAACGTGACGCTCGAGGGAAGCGACACAGCCCCAGCCCGCAATCTGAGCTGGCTCGATGCCAAGCAATATGTGGACTGGCTCGCGCAGGCGACCGGCAAACCTTACCGTTTGCCGAGCGAAGCGGAGTGGGAATACGCCGCCAGAGCGGGGACTTCGACCCGCTTCTGGTGGGGGCGCGAGCTCGAGCCCGGCAAGGCCAATTGCAAGGACTGCGGCCTAACCCAGGACCCGAAAGCTCCGATGCCCGTCGGCAGTTTTGCACGCAATGCATTCGGTGGCGCGGATTTCGGAGGCGGGGTCGCGCAGTGGGTCGCCGATTGCTGGCTGCCCAACTACCGCGATGCGCCGCTGGATGGCTCCCCTCGAACGGCTGAAAATTGCCGTTCGAACGTGTTGAGAGGTGGCTCCTGGCGAAGCAACGCCGCCGCCATCAGGCCAGCGAGCCGGACCCATTACGATACGGGCGTCCGTTACCCGGCACACGGATTCAGGATTGCTCGCTCGCTCTGACAGGAGAGTGCCATGGTCCGACCAGCCAGCTGCACCTTGTTTGCCTTTGCCGTAGTCAGCCTTTCCCCTCCAGTAGCCTTAGCGCAGACAGCGCCAGCCCCAAGACCTTCCGCATCGCAACGAGCACCTGCTCCGGATGCGCGCCTGTACATCATCTACCCTTGGAACGGAGCGCAGATCCGCGGCGAATTCTGGGTGCGGTTCGGCCTGCGAAACATGGGCGTGACGCAGGCCGGCAGCTCCGCACCGAATGCCGGACATCATCATCTCCTGGTCGATGTCACGGACGCGATCGATCCCGAAGAGCCGATTCCGACGGACAACAAGCATCTTCACTTCGGTGCGGGTCAGACGGAGGCGAGGCTCGAGCTGCCGCCTGGAAAACACACCCTCCAATTGGTGCTCGGTGACTCAGAACACAGGCCATTCAAGCCGATGCTCATCTCCAACAAGGTGACCATCACTGTGTTGCCAGCGGCGCCGGCGAAAACCTCGAAGAAAAGCAGGGGGAGGAGTGGTTAGGGCGAATGGCCCGCGCCGAGGCGCCACGACGGCCCCCGAACACTGTTTGAAAGCAAACTTGCTCTTTGGCGGCGGGCCGGAGCGATCTGTCCGAAGTTACCCACAATTACTCAGCGTGCCCCGACAAGCCGATTGAGGCCCCATAGTCGATCTGCTGTCCTGCTCCCAACAAAGAAAACACATGGGAGGATCGACAATGATGGGGCTTTCGCGCCGCCAGTTCACGCTGGGCGCTCTCGCCGCCGGCGCCTCGCACACCGCGCTCGTGCAACACTGTGCCGCTCAGGCCGCGGCTGCCGCAGCGACCCGCAACCTGCCCAGGACCCATGCCGGCAAGACGGTGAAGGTGGTCTGGGGCAACACGCCGGCCTATGTCGCGTCTGCCGAGGTGGCGAAGGAATTCACGGCCGCCAGCGGCATCCAGGTCGAGTTCTCGGCCCTGCCGACGGCTGAGCGCTACCAGAAGATGGTGCTGGACACGACGACCAACACCAACTCCTTCGATGTCTACCTCGTCGCCTATCAGTGGAAGGAGCAGGTCGCGCCATTCGTGATCGACCATGCCGACCTCGACAAGGACGTCGCCGGCATTCCCGCGATGAACTGGGACGACTATGCCCCGCGCGCGCTCGCGGCCTATTCCAAGGTCGGCGACAAGCTCGCGACCATCCCGATCAACGGCGACACCTCCTTCACGGTCTGGAACAAGGATGCCTTCACCAAGGCCGGGCTCGACCCGGAGCAGGGGCCGGCGACCTGGAAGCAGCTCGTCGAGAACGGCGTCAAGCTGAAGCAGGGCGACCAGTACGGCTACAACATGCCGGCCGGCAAGACGATCCAGACCGGCTGCGTCTGGATCACGCTGTTCCACAGCTTCGGCGGACAGTATTTCGATGCCGCCGGCAAGCCGCTGCTCGACAGCAAGGCGAGCGTCGAGGCCTTCCGGTTCATGAAGGAGCAACTCGGTCCGGTCAGCCCTCCCGGCAACCTGACCTGGGATTTCCCCGAGATGATCGCGAGCGTCTCCTCGGCGCAGGCGGCGCAGGGCTATATGTGGGCCGGCGGCGTCGGCTCGCTCTACGATCCGACCAAGTCGAAGATCGCCAAGTCGATCGGCTACGCGCCGACGCCCGAGACCGTGCTGCTCGGCGGCTGGGGCCTCTCGGTCGGCGCGAAGTCGCGCAATCTCGATGCGGCGAAGCTCTTCGTCGGCTGGTTCACCTCGCCCGAAATCGTCAAGCAGACCGCTTTGGTCGGCCTCTCGCCGACGCGTCGCTCGGCCCTGCTCGATCCTGAGACCAATGCCCGCTACCCGTTCTTCCCCACGGTGCTCAAGGCGATGGAGGGCAATGTCGCGACCTATGCGCCGATCAAGGATGCCGAGCAGGTCAACATCCAGATCTATGACGAGGCCAATGCCGTCTGCTCGGGCACCAAGACCCCGGAACAGGGTGCCGCCGCCCTGCAGGAGCGCGTGACCACATTGCTCAAGCGCCGTGGCTACATCCAGTGAGCGGCAGGCCGTGACCAGCTCGCACGTGCTGGCGGCCGGACAGCAGAACGCGCCGGCCGCAATCCGCAAGACGCAGACCCATCGCCGGGCAACGGTGCCGCTCGAGCCCTACTGGTTCATGGCGCCGGCGGTGATCATGCTTGCGACCGTCTATCTCGGGCCGATGATCTACGCGGTCATGACCAGCACGACCCATTGGGTGCTGACCGAGCCCGGCAGCGAGACCATCCGCGCCGGGCTGGAGAACTACAAGGACGTGCTCGGGGCCCCATCCTTCTGGCAGGCCGTCAAGATCACGCTGCTTTACACGCTGACCTCGGTCACGCTCAGCCTGACGCTCGGAACGCTGCTGGCCTTGCTGCTCGACAACGAGCTGCATTTCGCCTCGTTCTTCCGCTCGATCATGCTGATCCCGATGGTGATCACGCCAGCGGTGATCGCGATCTTCTGGAAGCTGCTCTACGAGCAGGAACAGGGCGTGCTCAACTCGCTGCTGGTTGCCATGGGCTTCGCAAAGGTCGCCTGGCTCGGGCTCGACCATGCCTTCTTCGCCATGGTGATCATGGATTCCTGGCAGAACACGCCGTTCTTCATGCTGGTGATCCTGGCCGGACTGCAATCGGTCGACAGCAATTTGATGGATGCGGCGCGCGTCGACGGCGCCAACGTCTTCCAGCGCTTCCGCTATGTCACCCTGCCCCATCTCGTGCCGTACATGCTGATCGCGGCGGCCTTCCGCGGCATCGCCACGATGAACGATTTCGACAAGATCTGGCTGCTGACCCAGGGCGGGCCGGGCGAGGCGACGACGACGATCACCGTCTACACCTACAAGATCGCCTTCTCCTCCTTCGACATGGGCCGCACCACCGCGATCGCCATGATCTTCGTCGTCATCGTGCTGGTCGCCAGTTCGCCGCTGCTGCGGCACCTGTTCCGGACGGCGCGGAGGCCGGCATGACGCTCACGCTCTCCCATTCCACGAAGCGCTTGCTGCTCAGCCTGCTCTGCCTTTGCCTCGGCATCATCTACCTCTTCCCCTATGCCTGGATGGTGCTGACCGGCTTCCGCTCGGCCGTCGACACGCTGTCGCTGCGCTTCATCTTCGAGCCGACGCTGGAAGGCTTCCGCAGCGTGCTCGGCGACAGCATCTTCCGCGCCTACATGCTGAACAGCATCATCGTCTCGACGCTGACGACAGCGGTGGTGCTGACCGTCGCGGCACCGGCCGCCTTCGCGCTGGCGCATCTGCCGATCCGGGGCACCGGCTTCCTGCTCTTCGTGCTGATCGTGCGCATGGTGCCGGGCATCGCCATCCTGATCCCGATCTATCTTGTCGCCTCGCGGTTGGGCGTGCTCGACACCCATGGCGTGCTGATCGTGCTTTACGCCACCTTCAACCTTCCCTTCGCGATCTGGCTGCTGCGCGGCTTCTTCTGCGACGTGCCGGGCGAGATCCGCGAGGCGGCGATCATCGACGGCTGCTCGGAGCGCCAGGTCTTCCTCAAGATCATGCTGCCCCTGACCTCGAGCGGCATCGTCGCGACCGGCGTCTTCGTCTTCATCGCCGCCTGGAACGAGTTCCTGTTCGCCCTGGCGCTGACCAACAGCTTCGCCTCGACGGCGCCGCTCGCCATGGTCGCCTTCCGCAGCGAATACGGCGTGCAATGGCCCTCGATCGGCGCCGCCGCCTTCATCATCTCGACACCGGTCGTGCTGTTCGCGGTGGTGATGCAGCGTTTCCTGGTGCGCGGGCTGACCATGGGCTCGGTCAAGGGCTGAAGCCCAGGCTGTCAGGCCTCGTCGATCACCAGCGGCTGGCCCGGCCCCTGATGGCGCAGGATGAAATCGAACGGTGCTGTCTTCTCGGGTGCCAGGTCGATCTCCGAACGGGCGCAGAGCGCCGTGCCGAAACCGGCACTTCGCGCCTGCGCCAGGAAGGCGATCTCGCTCTCCAGGGTGAAGGAGAGCCGGCCGAAGGTCAGCGCGGTCGCGCCATCGAAGAAGCTGATGCTGGGCAGGTTGATCAGCCTGCTGACGCCCTTGTCGCGCAGGGGGCCGAATATCTGCGGGCCGGAGCGCAACCGATCGAGCGCGAAGACGCCGACATAGCAGCGCTCGCGCTGATCCGCCGGAGCCTTGAGTGCCCAGTCGCCGTCGACAAAGGCGTTGCAGTCATGGATCGGCAGCGCCGACAGCCACAGGCCAGCCGCAGGGTCGAGCCCCGCCAGCCAGGGACAGACCAGGACCAGCTCGTCCGCTGCAACGCCCTCCCAGTCCCGCTCCGAGCCTGTGACGATGCGGAACGGTCGCGACGGCTCTCCCGCCCCGATCGGTAGCCCCACCGTGCCCGGCACGCGCCGAAGCGATTGCGGCTTTGCATAGGTTGAATCGATCACGGCGCTCCTCCTTGGCGAAGGTTGCAGGCTCGCCTGCCCCGCGCCAGTCCCGGATGTCCTTGCCGGCTCCCGGCTTTCCCAATTCTACCCACCATTCCCGGTTTTATCCTATCCGCCCGATGGCGGCTCGGTCATTCTAGCCATGAAGATTCACTTCGGCCGCTCAAGGCTGCAGGCAGGGTCTTCGCCGGGAGGTTGCCAGGACGGGCTTGCGCGAGCGCGGCGATTTGCTGCCCTGCACCTCCGGTCGTCGTTTTTTTTCATGCCCAGTCCGAGGTGCCGATCTTGTCGCTCTTCCGCAGCCTTGAAGCGCCACCGGCCTGGTGTACGCTTCGCTCCTTCGAAATCATCGACCTTCCCGAGAACCAGACGACCTCCCGAAATCGGACGACCGCCAAGGAGCGCCTGCTCTGCACCGGCGGTACTGCTCAGATCATGGGGCCGGATGGCTCCGTCATCCTGAAGGAAGGTCAGTTTCTCGATATCCATGACAAGCCCGACTTCGGCGCCTGGAGCGTGACCGGCCATGGCGCCAAGACGCAGCTCGTGCGGCTGTGCGGCAGCTGGGGCAAGGATATCTCCGGCTGCGGCATCTTTCGTGTCGCCGACGAGCCGGAAGCGACCAATAACGGCGACCCGGTCTCCTACCCAAAGGCGACCCGCGTCGATTCGCACTACCATGATTGCGACGAGTACTGGCTCGTCCTCGAAGGCCGCGGCACCGTCGTCGTCGGCGACCGCTTCTTCGACAGCGGCCCCGGCGACTGCGTCGCTCTCGGCATGGGCCACCATCACGACATGGCGAGCGTCTCGGAGCCGGTGAAGGCCGTCTATTTCGAGACCTCGCTCGAGGGCCGCAAACGCGTCGGCCATCTCTGGAACCATACCCACGGCCCCGCCCAGCCCCAGCCCGAGAGAATCTGAACCATGACGAAAAAGGTCATCCATGTCGGCGTCGGCACCTTCGGCCGGCGCTGGTGCACCGAGTTCCTCGCCTCCAACATCGCCGACGGCACGATCGAGGTGGTGGCGCTGGTCGATATCGATCCGAAGGCACTCGAATTCGGCCGCAAGGCGCTGAAGCTGCCGGAAGCCGCCTGCTATACCGATCCCAAGGCCGCCTTCGCCGCCCACAAGGTCGATTTCTGCACGATCGTGGTGCCGCCGGGCTATCATGAGGCGGTGATCGACGTCGCTCTGGCGCATAATGTCGACATCCTCTGCGAGAAGCCGATCGCCGACACGATGGCCGCCAGCGCCCGCATCGCCCGCAAGGTCCGCGCCGCCGGGCGCAAGATGGCGGTGACGATGAGCCACCGCTTCGACCAGGACAAGACGACGCTGCGCCAGGTCATCCGCTCGGGCCAGCTCGGCCGGGTCAACAATGTCAGCTGCCGCTACTTCGCCGACATGCGCGAGCATCTCGCCTGGGGCGCCCTTTTCCGCCACACCATGCAGGACCCGCTGATGATCGAGGGCGCGGTCCACCATCTCGACCTCGTCGCCGATTTCGCCGGCGCGCAGTGCCAGACGCTGACCGCCTCGACCTGGAAGCCCGACTGGGCGAAATATGCCGGCGACACCGACGGCATCGTCATGATGACCTTCCAGAACGGCGTGCGCGGCCTCTACGAGGGCTCGTCTTCGGCTGCCGTCGGCCTCAACGATTGGATGAAGGAATATGTCCGGGTCGATTGCGAGTTCGGCACGGCGATCCTGAACAACCGCGAGATCGAGATCTTCTCGCGCAGCCAGCTCGTGCGCCAGCGCTGCCGCGAGGGCCAGGGCCAGAAGATCCAGCTCATCACTCAGCCGAAATGGCTGAACAACTGGCTGATCGAGAAATTCTGCACCTGGCTTGACGGCGGCGCCGAGATGGAGACCCATGTCGAGGCGAACCTCCACGCGGCAGCTCTGATCTTCGCGGGGATCGAGAGCGCGCGCAGCGGCAAGACCATCGATGTCCAGGACTATATCCGCTCCTTCGACGGATCGTAACGCCGGGGCCCCGGCTCGGATGGGGCCGGATATTTCAGGTGCCCAGCGGGAGCAGCCGCGCTTCATGGTCGGTGCCGCGATCGGCACCGGCATGGCGGCCCAGTCGGCGACGCGCGGCGGCGCCGATTTCCTGATCGCGCTCAGCGCCGGCAGGATGCGCTGCATCGGCGAGCCTTCGGTCGCCGCCATGCTGCCCTTGCGCGACAGCAACGAGTTCGTGCTGAGCTTCGCGCGCTCCGAGATCCTGCCGCGCGCCACCGTGCCGGTCTATTTCGGCGCGGCGAGCTTCGATCCGCGGCTCGACCTTGCCGAACTCGTCGAGCGCATCGCCAAGGCCGGCTTCGCCGGCATCGCCAATTTTCCGACCTCGATCCTGATCGACGGCCAGTATCGGGCCTTCCTGGAGCGCAGCGGCGTCGGCTTCGGCCGCGAGCTCGAATTGCTGCAGGTGGCGCGCGAGCACGGGCTCTCGACGCTTGCCTATACCCACACCGCTGAAGAGGCGGCGGAAGCCGCCAGGCAAGGCGCCGACATCGTCAATATCGATCTCGGCTGGAATGTCGGCGGCGTGCTCGGCGCAGTCTCGCATCTGCGCGTCGAGGATGCCGGCCTCATGGCCAATGCCATCGCCCAGCAGGTCCGCGCCGTCTCGCGCAAGGCGCGCTGCCTGGTCGAAGGCGGGCCGATCGTCAGCCCGAAGCAGCTGGAGGAGCTCTGCCAGATCGCCCGGGTCGACGGCTATATCGGCGGCTCGACCATCGACCGGGTGCCTTCGGAAAGCGCCATCGAGGTCGTCACCGCGGCCTTCAAGGCGATCGGCATGGCGCGCCAGCAGCCCGATGGGCTCGACAGCCGCTTCAACCCGCGGCGCTTCCCGCGCCCACTCTGGGGTCATTCGCAAGCGGCCGAGACCGCGCGCGCCCTGTTCAACCGGCTGGCCGCGACCGACGACCCCGTCGTCATCGCCGGTGAGGCCGGCACCGGCCGGCGCGAGATCGCCCGCGCCCTGCATCGCTTCGGGCCGCGCCAGGCGCGCGACATGGTCAGCCTGCCCTGCGCCAACCAAGGCGCCGAGCGGCTCAAGCTCGACCTGTTCGGCTGCATGGCCGGGATGCACCCGAGCGCCGTCAAGCACCGGCTCGGCTGGCTCGAGATCGTCCATTCCTCCTCGCTGCTCCTCGACGATGCCGACGAGATGCCGCTCGAGGTCCAGCGGTCACTGTTGGACGCGGTCGAGGCCGGCTCGTTCTGGCGCCATGGCAGCGAGACGCCGTCGCCGCTCAACGTCCGCCTCCTCGCGATTGCCGGCGAGGACCTGCGCCATCTGCCGGCCGACAGGATCGATCCGCGCTTCGCCGAATGGCTCGGCTGCTTCACCATCGTGCTGCCGCCGCTGCGCGAGCGCAGCGAGGACCTGCCCTCGCTGATCGACGAATCGCTGCGCATGATCGGATTGCGCCGGCAGAACGAGCCCAAAAGCCTCGACCCCGCAGCCTTCCGCGCGCTTGCCGCCCATCACTGGCCCGGCAACCTGCGCGAGCTCGATTCGGTCCTGGAGCAGGCCGTGCTGGCCTGTTCCGGCGGCGTCATCCTGGAGCAGCATTTGCCGCCGCTTGGGGCCGAGGCCGCTTCCTCGCCGCGGAATTTCAGTTCGGAGAAGGAGTGGATCTTGCACGGGCTGAAGCGCAACCGCTTCCGCCGCAGCCAGACGGCCGACTACCTCGGCATCTCGCGCAAGACCCTCTACAACAAGATGCGCATCTACGGGCTGCAATCGGCGGCCGGGCCGGAGGAATAGCCTTGGGTCATGGGCTCGCGCAACGTCGCCGTCATCCCGGAGCTACGCGGCTAGCGCCGCTTGTCCGGGATGACGGCACTTAAATTGGCTGCGCGGGATCACCCCCGCGCCTTCACTGCCTTCTCGAGCGCGATGATACCCTCGGCGAAGGTGTTGCGGCCGACCTTCTCCTTGATGTCCGCCTCGTCCGCCGCCGAAACGTCGAACTCCGCCATCCACTCGACGAATGTCCGGTTGCCCTCGGTGACCGGCTTGACACCGAAGGTCGCGACATAGTTCTCGATCGGCATCGGCGAGACGAGGATATTGTAGGTGAAACGGCGCTCCAGATCGCTGAAGGAGAGCAGCCGCTCGCGCAGATGCCCGCCATTGGTCAGCGTGAAATTGCGCACGCAGCCGACCCGGTCGCTCGGCAGACCGTCCTCGACATCGCTCTGGGCGATCAGCGGATGCCACTCGCCATGGCCGTTGAAATCGCGGGCATAGGCCCAGACCTTGTCGACCGGCGCATCGATGATCCCGCTGACATAGACTTTCGCCATTTCCATTTCCTCCTGTCGTCTCTATTCGGCGGCCTTCGCGATCGCCTTGAAGCTGCGGGTCTGGGCCGTCAGCGAGGCTTCTGTCGGCAGCCGCTCCATCGAGCTGGCGCCGTAGAAGCCATGGCAGTGACGGCATTGCGAAAGGATGTAGCGCGCGTCGTCGGGCGAGGAGATCGGCCCGCCATGGCAGAGGATGATGATGTCCTCGCGCACGGCGCGCGCCGCCGCCGCGATGGCGTCGATCCTCGGCACGCAATCGGCGAGGCTGAAAGCCGTCTCGGCCCCGATCGAGCCACCCACGGTCAGGCCCATATGGGCGACGAGAATATCGGCCCCGGCCTGGGTCATCGCGGCCGCCTCGGCTTCGTTGAAGACATAGGGCGTGGTCAGCATATCCTTCGAGTGCGCCAGGCGGATCAATTCGACCTCGTGCGCGTAGCCCATGCCGGTCTCCTCCAGATTGGCCCGGAAGACGCCGTCGATCAGCCCGACCGTCGGAAAATTCTGCACGCCGGAGAAGCCCATGCGCTTCAGTTCGTCGAGGAAGCTGTCGAACAGGCAGAACGGGTCGGTGCCGTTCACCCCGGCCAGGACCGGTGTGCGCTTCACCACCGGCAGCACCTCGCGCGCCATGTCGACGACGATCTCGTTGGCATTGCCATAGGCGAGCACGCCGGCGAGAGAGCCCCTGCCCGCCATGCGGTAGCGGCCGGAATTGTAGATGACGATGAGGTCGATTCCGCCCTCCTCCTCGCACTTGGCCGAAAGCCCGGTGCCGGCGCCGCCGCCGACGATCTTCTCGCCGCGGCGAACCATGTCTTGGAAGCGGTCGACCAGTTGCTGTCTCTGGAATGGGGGCATGGCTCAGGCCTCTGCTAGGGCTTCGTGCATCTGGGCGACGAGGGCGTCGGCGAATGCAGGGTCGTTGATGGCGTAAGGCAGGCGCAGCAGCGTGCGGCGCGGGCCCGGTTTGAGCGTGCGCTCCAATGCGTCGAACAATGCCGCATCGGCGGCTGGATCGTGGAAGGCCTGCCCCGGCAGATCGAGCAGCGAGACGCCGCCCTCCGGGATCAGGAAGCGCACCGGACCGTTGCAGCGATTGAGCCGCTCACCAAGCCAAGCGCCCATGCGGGCATTCTCCTCAGCCGTGGTCCGCATCAGCGTCACTTGCGGGTTGTGACGGTAGAACAGGCGGCCGGCATAGCGCGTGGGCACAGTCTCCGGCGGCCCGAAATTGACCATGTCGAGCGCCCCGCAACTGCCGACATAGGGTGTGCCCGTGCGGGCGAAGGCGCCGAGACGGTCCTCCGTGCAGGGGAAGATCCCACCCATCAGCAGGTCGCAGAGCTCGGTCGTGGTCGCATCGATCGCAGCATGGATCAGGCCGGAATCGACGAGCTTCTCCAGCGACTGGCCGCCTGTGCCGGTGGCATGGAAGACCAAGCATTCGAACCTGTCGGAGAGCTTGGCCACCGTTTGGTTCACGCAGGGCGTGGTGACGCCGAACATGGTGAGGCCGATCGAGGGCTTGTCGTCTGCCGCAGGGGCGATCGTCGCGGCACCTTTCACCATGCCGGCGACGGCATGCGCGGCATTGGCGATGACCAGCCGCGAGATCCGGTTCAGCCCGGCGATGTCGGTGACCGAATACATCATCGCGATATCGGTTGGTCCGACATAGCCGGCGACATTGCCGGAGCCGACCGTCGAGACCAGCAGCTTCGGCACGCCGACCGGCAGCGCCCGCATCGCCGGCGCGACCAGCGCCGTGCCGCCCGAGCCGCCGAGCCCGAGCACGCCGGCAACGTCATCCTGTGCCGCAAGGAAGCAGGCGAAGGCCTCGGTCATCGCCGCGATCGCCGTACCGCGGTCACCGGTGAAGACAGCCTTCTCGCCATCGGGGTGATGCACGGCAACTTCGGTGGCAGCGATATCGGCGGCATGGCCATGCGGCTGCGTCGAGAGATCGACGATCACAGCCTGCTCGCCCATGGCGCGGATCGCGTCGCGGGCATAGGCCAGCTCGGTGCTCTTGGTGTCGAGCGTGCCGGCGATATAGATGCGCTTGCCCATCGCACTGCCCTCAGATCGGCTCGAGCGACGGCATGATGCGCCGGTTCTGGAAGGGTTCGGCCTCCATCGCCACCGGCGCCGCCCAGCGCGCGGCGTTGGCTATGACCTTGCGGATCGTCGCGTCGTGATAGGTCGGGAAGGTTTCGTGGCCGGGGCGGAAATAGAAGATCCGGCCGCGTCCGCGCCGATAGCCACAGCCGCTGCGGAAGACCTCGCCGCCCTTGAACCAGCTCAGGAAGACGAGCTCGTCCGGCGGCGGCACCTCGAAGGGCTCGCCATACATCTCCTCGCGCCCGAGCTCGAAGAAGGGCGGGATGCCGGCGGCGACGGGATGGGCGGGATCGACCACCCAGAGCCGTTCCAGCTCGCCCTCGGCGCGCCAGCGCAAGGTGCAGGGCGTGCCCATCAGCCGCTTGAACACTTTTGAGAAATGCCCGGAATGCAGCACGACGAGCCCCATCCCGGCATTGACGCGCTCGCAGACCGCTTCGGCCAGCGCATCCGAGACCTCGTCATGATGGCGATGGCCCCACCAGACCAGCACATCGGTCTCGGCCAGACGCTTGGGGGAAAGCCCCTGCTCCGGCTCGTCCAGCGTCGCAGTCCGCACCCCTGCGATGCCGTTCTCGGCAAGACCGGCAGCGATCGCGCCATGAATGCCGTCTGGATAGATCTCGGCGACGGCCGGGTTCGATCTCTCGTGCCGGAACTCGTTCCACACCGTCACGCGCATCGTTCGAGCCTCCCAAACACATCTGCCCGGATCATTTGAGAGCTCCCGCCGTAAGGCCGGAGACGATGCGGCGCTGCATGGCAAGGAAGATCGCCAGAATCGGCAGGACGAAGATCGAGGAGAAGGCCATGACCCGGTGCCAGTCGGCATATTCGGCGCCGACGAAGCTGTAGATCCCGACGGTCGCCGGCTGCAGCTCCTGCTGGCTGAGCAGGGTCAGGCCGTAGACGAACTGGCCATAGGCCTGGACGAAGCAGAGCGTGCCGACGACGATCAGCGGCACCCGCATCAGCGGCAGCACGACGAGCCGGAATGTCTGCAGCCTGGTGCAGCCATCGACGAAGGAGGCCTCCTCCAGCTCGAAGGGCACCTGCCGGAACATCGGCCGCAGGATCACAAGCGCGAAAGCGAGCGTCTTCGAGGTCGTCGCCAGGATCACGGCGGCGAAGGTGTTGAGCAGGTCGAGCGAGCGGAAGATGATGAACATCGGCGTCGCCAGCAGCGCCTCCGGGAAGACCTGGAGCAGCAGCACGACCACGATCGCGACGTCGACCAGGCGGTTGCGCAGCCGGCTCATCGCATAGGCGCCCATCGCGCCGAGAATGAGCGTCAGCACGGTCACCGGGACCGCGATGGTCAGGCTGTTGCGCAGGTAGCGCAGCACGTTCTCGCGGACGAAGACGTATTCGAAGGCGGCGAGCGACGGCGCCCGCGGCACGAAGGTCGGCGGGTTGGCGAAGATCTCGGCCGAGTCCTTCAGGCCGGAGATCAGCATCCAGTAGATCGGGAACAGGTAGACGCAGACGCCGAGCGCGGCGACGGCCGTGACCGGCCAGCCACCGAAGGGCAGCACGCCGAGCTGGCGGAGCCTGACGCTCACGACGCCGTCTCCTGCTTCAGCGTGCGGACGTAAAGCAGCGCCACGCCGAAGACGATCAGGAAGGCGAAGGAGCCCATGGCCGAGCCGGTGCCGAAATCGAACTGCTTGAACGAGAACTGATACGAGAGCAGCGGCAGCACGTTCGAGGCGTCGAGCGGCCCGCCTTGTGTCATCGCGAAGATCAGGTCGAAGGCCCGCATCGTATAGATCGTCACCAGGCAGGCGACGGCGAGCAGCGCCGGCTTCAGCGCCGGCAAGGTGATGTACCAGAAGCGCGCCGCGCTGCCGGCGCCGTCGAGCGAGGCGGCCTCGTAGTGCTCCTTCGGGATCGTGGTCAGCGCAGCGGCGATCAGGATCATGCTGAAGGGCATGCCGAACCAGATATTGGCGAGGGTCACCGAGGTCAGCGCCACCGCCGGGTCGGAAAGCCAATGGATCGGCGAGCCGATCAGATGCAGGGCCGAGAGCACGGAGTTGGCGACGCCGTACTCGGTTGCGAAGATCCATTTCCAGAGCGCGCCGACAACCAGCGCCGGCAGCATCCAGGAGCAGAGCAGAAGGCCGCGCATAAAACCCGCTCCCGGAAAATCCTGGGCAAAGAACAGCGCCACGGCGAGACCGATCCCGACCTGGGCCACGACGTTGCAGCCGACGAAAAGCAAGGTGTTGACCAGCACCTTCCGGAACGACTCGTCGGCGATGACGGCGCGGTAATTGTCGAGCCCGACGAAGGGGCGGATGAATTCGGTGATGTTGCCGAGATTCACCTCCTGCACGCTCATCATCAGGTTGTAGGCGATCGGGAAACCGACGAAGCCGATGAGATAGAGGATCGGCAGCGCCAGGAAGACATAGAGCAGCGCTGAGGGAGATCCCGGCATGGGCTGTTTTCGCTCCGAACTCGGCTTGGACAGGCGGGAGCGGCACCGGCCGCTCCCCGTTCTCGATCACAACGGCGTTTTGGCCAGGATCGGCTTGATCTTCCGCGCCGCGTCGGCAAGCGCGGCTGCCGCGGGCTTGGTGCCGGTCACAGCCTCCTGCATCGCGATCTGGATCGCGCGCGAGATCTCCGGCCATTGCGGATGCGGACCACGGGCGCGGGCGCTCTCGAGCTGCTTGCGGTAGATGCCATAGGCCTGCGGCCAGAGCGGGTCGGAGACGGTGACGTCGGTGCGCGGCGCCAGCCGGCCGGTCTTCCAGCCCTCGTTCAGGATCTTCGGATCCGACATGAACTCGATGAAGCGGAAGGCCCCGTCGGCCTGCTTCGCGCCCTTGGGCACGACCCAGTCATAGCCGCCGAGCGCCGAAGCGGCGATGTCCTTGCCGGCCTTCATCGGCAGCAGCGCCAGGCGCCACTCGAACTTCGCCTCCTTCTGCAGGCGCGGCAGCTCCCATGGCCCGCACATCACCATCGCGGCGTTGCCGGCCATGAAGGTGTTGGTCACCTCGTATTGGCGCTGGTTGATGACATCGCGCGAGGCGATGCCGTCCTTGACCATGTTCGCCCAGAATTCGAGCGCCTCGGTCGCCTCCGGCGCATCGAGCTTGTCGACGGCGCCGCCGGCCTGGTGCAGGAAGGGCAGGAACTGGAACACGCCCTCCTCGGCCTGGACAGCGCTGAAGCCGAAGCCGTAGACGTTCTTGGCCGGGTCCTTCAGCGCCTTGGCGGCATCGAGCAATTCGGTCCAGGTCTTGGGCGGCTTGTCCGGATCGAGCCCTTTCGCCTTGAACATGTCGGCATTGTAGCAGAGCGCCAGGGTGTTGGCGTCGCGCGGCACGGCGAAGACGCGCTGCTTCCAGAGGCCCGAGGCCCATGGTCCCTTGAAATAGAGATCCGGCTTGACGATCGCGGATTTCGCCACGCGATCGGTCAGGTCGGTCAAAGTGCCCTGCGCCGAGAAACTGACGACCACCGGGTTGTCGAGCGTCACCAGATCAGGCACCGAGCCCGAGGCGATCGCCTTGATGAGCTCGGAATCCATTTGCGGCCCGGGCACGATGCGCGGGTCGATGCGGTATTCGCTCTGCGACTCGTTGAAGGCCTTGATGCCGCCATAGATCATGTCGGTCTCAAGGGTGAACGGGTGCCACAGGCTGATCGTCTTCGGTTGGGCGATCGCCGAACCGGTGAGAGCGCAGAAGATCGCGGCGACGAATAATCCTGACCTTGTCAGCACGATATCCTCCCTGGAGAGCTTTTCTGATTTTTGCGCTTGGGACGACTTCACCGGGGCGGGTCGGCTGGCGCAATCCCGTCCACTTCAGCCAATGTGTAAAACTGGGCAACGAGAAGGATCCTCGTTGTCAGCTTCAAATGGCAGGCCGATCGCCATCGCCGGCCACGCGCGTTATGCGATCTGTATCTCGTCACGTCCCCGGGGAGCTTGATGTCATCGCTGCGAGTGGTGCCGAGGTGAAGCGACCTGATCAGGCGTCATTCCCAATCGCACCTCACGGCGGATGCCAATCCGGACTGACATTAGCCGGCTGTCCGGAGGCAGACATCTGAGCCTACGGCCGCTGCCCGCGGCAAAGAGCGGGATGACATGCCTGCGCTTTTTGTGACAGTTTTGCGACGACGGCAATCCGGATTCCCGGCCTTGCCCTCTGCTGACCTCGACGTCGGCGGGTGAAGAACCATCAAGGGAGGACTGAATGTTTACACGCAGGATCGCGCTCGTCTCGGCGCTGGGGTTGGCCCTGGCGGCCTCGGCCGTTCACGCACAAGCGCCGTCGGGCAAGGTCACGGTCGTGACCTCGTTCTCGAAGGATGTCACCGACCCGATCAAGAAGGCCTTCGAGAAGGCCGTGCCGGGCGTGACGCTGGAGGTCCAGAACCGCAACACAAATGCCGGCGTGAAATATCTCGAGGAGACCAAGGCCAATAACCAGGTCGACCTGTTCTGGGCCTCGGCGCCCGACGCCTTCGAGGTGCTGAAGGGCAAGAAGCTGCTCTTAGCCTACAAGACGAAGGCGACCGGCATCCCGGACAAGATCGGCTCCTACCCGATCAACGATCCCGACGGCTTCTATTTCGGCTTCGCCGCCTCGGGCTACGGCATCATGTGGAACGAGCGCTACGCCAAGGCCAACAAGCTTCCCGATCCGAAGGACTGGCAGGACCTCGCCAAGCCGATCTTCTACGACCATGTCTCGATCGCCTCGCCCGCCCGCTCCGGCACGACGCATCTGACCATCGAGACCATCCTGCAGGGCGAGGGCTGGGAGAAGGGCTGGCGCACCATCAAGGAGATGGCCGGCAATTTCCGCTCGATCACCGAGCGCTCCTTCGGCGTGCCGGAGGCTGTGAATTCCGGCCAGGTCGGCGTCGGCATCGTCATCGACTTCTTCGCCTTCTCGGCCCAGGCCTCGGGCTTCCCGGTCAAGTTCGTCTATCCGACCGTGACCACCGTCGTGCCGGCCAATGTCGGCATCATCGCCAATGCCCCGAACAAGGCGGCGGCCGAGGCCTTCATCGAGTTCCTGCTTTCGCCGACCGGCCAGGAGGTGCTGCTCGATCCCGGCATCCGCCGCCTGCCGGTCAATCCGGCCGTCTATGCCAAGGCCGGCGCCGACTATCCCAACCCCTTCACCGATCCGCGCTTCCAGAAGATGATCGGCTTCGACGTCGACAAGTCGGAGACCCGCACCTCGGTCGTCGACACGCTGTTCGACCAGCTGATCTCCTTCCAGCTCGACGCGCTGAAGGGCGTCACCAAGACCTTGCACGAGGTCGATGCGGCGCTGGCCAAGAAGCCCAACGCCCAAGCCAAGGCGCTCGCCGACGAAGCCCGCACCCTGATCGCCGCCCTGCCGGTGACCGAAGCGCAGGCCGCGAGCCCCGAACTCCGCGGCGCCTTCACCGGCGGCAAGGAGAAGGGCGCGCGCCAGGCCGAGCTCGAGAGCCAGTGGGCGAGCTTCGCTCGCGACAACTACGCCAAGGCCAAGGCCAAGGCGGAAGAGGCGCTGAAGGCGGCGAAGTAGCAGAGGCGTCATTCTCGGGCGGCGCACATGCGCCGACCCGGGAATCTCATGCCGGATATGGCTCCATTGAAGCAACGCCACCCGTCCGGAGATGCCCGGGTCAAGCCCGGGCATGACGCCCTTTCGCAAGGCTCATCATGACCGCCGTCCCCACCACCCCGTCCCGTGCCCGCGCGCTCGTAGCCACGCCCGGCCAGATCGCGCTGGCGCTCGCCATCGCCGCCTTCCTTTTCGTCTTCCTGGTGCTGCCGGTGGCGACGGTGATCTATGTCGCCTTCACCGAGAAGGGCACCTCGACCTTCACCCTGGTCAACTTCTACGACTTCTTCCGCACCGAGCTGTTCATGCGCTCGCTGTGGAACTCCTTCTACGTCTCGGCGATGTCGGTGGTCTGGGCCTCGGTCTTCGCCCTGCCGCTGGCCTATCTCACCACGCGCTTCGTCTTTCGCGGTGCGGCGGTGGTCCAGACGCTGGGCTTCCTGCCGCTCATCATGCCGCCCTTCGTCGGCGCGGTCGCGATGCAGCTCTTCTTCGGCCGCAATGGCTCGGTCAACCTGCTGCTCGACGAGTGGTTCGGCTTCAAGATCGACTTCATGGAGGGGCTGAACGGCGTCATCTTCGTCCAGTCGGTCCACTACTTCCCCTTCATCCTGATCAACCTCTCGGCGGCTTTGCGCAATATCGACCGCGCCATGGAAGAGGCCGCGCAGAATCTCGGCTCATCCGGCTTCCGGCTGTTCCGGCGCATCGTCTTCCCGCTCGCCATGCCGGGTTATCTCGCCGGCGCCTCGCTCGTCTTCGTCAAGGTCTTCGACGATCTCGCGACGCCGCTCCTGCTCAACGTCAAGGACATGCTGGCGCCGCAGGCCTATCTGCGGGTGACCTCGATCGGCATCGCCGACCCGATGGGCTATGTCATCTCGGTCGTGCTGATCATCGCCTCCGTGGCGGCGATGTGGCTCTCGGCCCTGGCGCTGAAGGGCCGCGACTACGCCACCACACAGCGCGGCGGCGGCGGGCTCGCCCGGCGCGTCATGCGCCCGCACGAGGCGGTGCTGGGCTACGGCGTCGTCATCCTGATCCTGGCGCTGGTGCTCGCCCCGCATCTGGGCCTGCTGCTGCTCTCCTTCGCGACGATCTGGTCGTTCTCGCCCCTGCCCGACGCCTACACGGTCGCGCATTATGCCCGCGTCTTCGGCGAGAGCTCGCTCTACATCAAGAACACCTTGATCTACGCCACCATCGCCGGCGGCATCGACGTCGTGCTCGGCGTCGCCATCGCCTATCTCGTGCTGCGCACCAAGCTCATCGGGCGCGAATGGCTCGACTGGATGGCGTCGGCTGCGCTCGCCATTCCCGGCGTCGTGCTCGGCATCGGCTATCTCAGGACCTTCTACGGCATCACCTTGCCGGACGGGACGCCGCTCGCCGCGCTCTGGATCACCATCGTGCTGGCGCTGGCGATCCGCCGTCTGCCCTATGCCTTGCGCGCCTGCTATGCGGCGCTCCAGCAAATCTCGGTCTCGCTCGAGGAGGCGGCCGAAAACCTCGGCGCCACCAAGGCCCGGACCGTGCGCCGCATCGTCGTGCCGCTGATGGCAGGCGGCATCCTCGCCGGCTTCGTCACTTCGTTCGCCACTGCGGCGGTCGAGCTCTCGGCGACGCTGATGCTGGTGCAGTCGAACTCCGACGCACCGCTGGCCTACGGGCTCTACGTCTTCATGCAGTCCGCCGCCGGGAGGGGGCCGGGCGCGGCGCTCGGTGTCGTCGCCGTGCTGCTCGTCGCCGCCTGCACCTTTCTCTCGCACGTCATCATCGAACGCAGCCAGAAGGCCAAGGGCGTATGAACACGCAAATTCAGTCTGCGACCGTGGCCGCCCCAGTTCCGCTCGCCACGCCGGCCGTCTCGGTCGCCATCGAGAGCGTCAACCTCTCCTACGGCGACAACCACGTGCTCAAGAACGTGAACCTCGCCATCGAGCCCGGCGAGTTCTTCGCCTTCCTCGGGCCCTCGGGCTGCGGCAAGACCACGCTGCTCAGGCTGATCGCCGGCTTCAACCAGGCCGATACGGGCCGCGTGCTGATCGGCGGCAAGGACATCTCGGCGCTGCCGCCCTGGAAGCGCGATGTCGGCATGGTCTTCCAGTCCTACGCGCTCTGGCCGCATATGACGGTTCGCAAGAACGTCGCCTTCGGCCTCGAGGAGCGCGGCGTGGCGCGTGCCGAAATCGAGCGGCGCGTCGGCGTCGCGCTCGATCTCGTCGGGCTCGGCCATCTCGGCGACCGGCGGCCCTCGCAGCTTTCCGGCGGACAGCAGCAGCGCGTCGCAGTGGCGCGCACTGTCGCGGTCGAACCCAAGGTCCTGCTCCTCGACGAGCCGCTCTCCAATCTCGACGCCAAGCTGCGCGTCCAGGTCCGGCGCGAATTGCGCGACCTGCAGCAGCGGCTGGGCCTGACCACGATCTTCGTCACCCATGACCAGGAAGAGGCGAACACGATCTGCGACCGTATCGCCGTGATGAACGAAGGCATCGTCCAGCAGGTCGGCACGCCGATGGAGCTCTATGAGCGCCCGGCCAACCTCTTCGTCGCGAATTTCCTCGGCACCGCCAATATCCTGGCCGGCGAAGTCATAGGCTCGGGTTCGGAACGCCATTTCGCCATCGACGGCGGGATCAGGGTGCCGATAGCACCCGGTGCGACCATCCCTGCTGGCGCAAGGCTGGTCTTTCGCCCGCAGCATGCAGGGTTGACCGGCCCGGAAGCCTCTTCAGCCGACGGCCTGGCTTTGCCTTGCATCATCGCTCATCGCGAGTTCCTGGGAGCGAGCGTCCGCTATGGCGTGCGATTCGGCACGACGGAGATCGGCGTCGATGTACCCTTCCAATCCGGCGCGGAACTCTTCGAGATCGGGGACCATGCGAAGCTCACCTTGCCGGAACGCTTGCTGCTCTGGCTTGCCGCTTAATCGACCTGCCAGTAGCAGACCTTGGCGAGCCCCCAAAAGACCCCGAATAGGCCTCGAACGCTCGACTGCATTGCGCCAAGAGCAGACTCTGGGCGATCGCCCGAAAGCGGACCTCCAGGCACCGCAGCGGCACGGGTTACCGCCATCGCGGAAGCGGCCGCGGCTACCGACCTCGTCTGCTTTCATTTCGGCAGCCGCCATCGAATCGCGGTATCGCGTCACAGCTGGGTCCCAGGCTGAAGGCATCGCGCCTTGATCGAATGTTCAAGACCTGACGAGGCGAACGTGGATACGCTCCGCTTCGGCTTCCTGCTGGCTCCTCGGTTCTCGATGATGAGCCTCAGTTCGGCCATCGAGCCGATCCGTGTGGCGAACCGGCTTTTGTCCCGCCGCGGGTTCGACTGGCGGACCTGCAGCACGGATGGCAAGCCCGTCGCCGCCTCGAACGACCTCGTCATAGAGGCCGAGCCGGTCGCGAGCGTGATCGAGCAGGTCGACGCGCTGGTTCTTTGTGCGGGCACGCACCTCGATGCGTCGTCCGAGGCTCCGCTCATCCGCGCCGTGAGATCCGCGGCGAGGCGGAAGCGGACGATCGGCGGACTCTCCACCGCAACGCACATCCTGGCCCGCGCCGGGGTCCTCGGCGGCTATCGTTGCACGATCCATTGGGAAAACCTGCCCGCGCTGCGCGAGGAGTTTCCCGATCTCCTGGTGACCGAAGCCCTCTACGAGATCGATCGCGACCGTTTCACCTCATCCGGGGGGACGACCGCTCTCGACATGATGCTTCACATCATCGGGTTGCGGCACGGAGCCGACATCGCCCACGAGGTCGCGGCACAGTTCCAGCACGGCAAGATCCGAGCCCATGACGAACGACAGAGCGGCTGGCAGCAGCGCAACGTCGCATTGCTGCCGCCCATCCTGCGGCGGGCCACGTCGATTATGCAGTCCAACATCGAGGAGCCCATCGCCATCCGTGACATCGCGGTGCGCGTCGGCATCAGCCAGCGGCAAATGGAGCGGCTTTTCGCAAACCAGTTCTCACTGCATCCCAAGCAATATTATCTCATGCTGCAGGCGGAGCGGGGCCGGGAGCTGTTGACCTATACCGAGAAGACGATGATCGAGATCGCCGTCGCGACGGGGTTCGGATCGGTGTCTCAGTTCTCGAAATGGTTCAAGCACTTCCACGGGCAGCTGCCGTCCCGCTACCGCAACGGGCGGACGTGACCCTGGAAGCCGAGGCGGCCCGAGCCGCGACCGGATCGGCGCGTATCGACGCGAGTAGGTCCGCGACCGTGGCGCCGTTCTCGCCGAATTCGGAAAGGAACTCGAAGCAGGCACGACTCCGCTGCTCGCCCCATGAGGGAGACACGTAGAGCAGGAATTTGCGTTGGAGCTCGGCTTCCGAAAGAGGGCATTCGGGGTTTCCCCGCGGCTCTCTCGGAGCTGACGAGAAGGACGAACCATCCCGCATGCGGATTTCGACGCGGGCAAATCGACGGGCTGGAAACGCCTTCGAATACTCGACATCCTCGACATATCGAACGCGCTCGGTCAGCCGCTGAACGACTGGATTGCCGAGCGCCCGATCGGCGATGTGCTCCGGCAGCACATCGCCATGGGCGAGTGCAACAGCCGTCGGGAATGACGTGCCGTATTGCGCCTCGTCGGTCGTCCTGGGCACGCCCTGGAAGAGCCGCGTCGCTTCGTGGAAGGTATGTACGATCACGTTTTCGACGTCATCGATCCGGATCTCGTGTCGAGCCTGCAATTCCCGGACACCATCGATCCCCGGATGCGCCCAGCGGCAGACGGGATAGGGTTTCGTGTATTGCTCGAAGATCCGCCAGTGCTCACCGAGATCGCTCCAGACCTCATCAAGCTCGGCCGATACGATCGAGAGCGCAGGTGCGCCGGAAAAACCGGCCGCCGCCAGATAGGCGGCGGAGACGCCTGCCATGGCCCCCCATCCGGAACCGTCCTTGACCATCGTCGGATAATCGACGTCCCGCATCAGCTGGCTGCGCGGGCCATGATACTCGGCGATGCCGAGAGCGTGGCGGAAGCGCTCCGTATCGAGGCCCAGGAGGTGGCCAGTGAGGGCAGCGCAGGTCAGAGCGTTCCACGCGCCGGAGGAGTGATACTCCGCGGCACTCCGATGCAGCGCGATGCCTGCTCTGGTGCCGATCTCGTAGCCGGCGACGAGAAGGCGAAGGAGAAGCGACCCCTCGCAATCCGGCCTTGTCGCCTCCGTGACGGCAAGCAGCGTCGGAAGCACGGCGCACCCGACATGGCCTTTGGTGAGCGAGTGACCGTCATGGGAATCGACCGAGTCGATGATCATTCCGCCTGCGAGCGCGGCGCCCACCGGGTTTGTGACGGATCCGCCCGTGATGGGACGGCATGCGGGACCATCCGGGACTCGGGCAGCGTGGAAGTCGTGGACATAGTCGTTGAGAATGCCGGCGAGTGGCGTCTGCGATCCCGCAACGGCCGTGGCGACCAGGTCGATGAGACACCAGCGCGCCTTTGCCATGAGGTCGGGGGAAAGCTCAGTTCTCGCGATCTCCTCGATGAACGACCGGATATCCGTGTCTCGGCCCGTCAGCCTAGCCATGGCCTGCCTCCCGTCACCGCACGAGGCCTGACGACTTCAGGAACTCGCTGGCGACGGCTGGGATGGTCTTCTTGTCGACGTCGACCATCGCGTTCAGCTTCGCCATTCCAGCCTCGTCCAGCCGGCTCGAAATGTCCTTGAGCAGGGCCCTGATCTGCGGGTGCGCCGCCAGGATCTCCTTCGTGACGACGGGCGTCATCACCTGTGGGATGTGATATTGCCGGTCGTCCTCCAGAAGCACGAAATCGAAGGCGGGAATACGTCCGTCGGTGGAGAAGACGAGGCCGACATCCACCTGGCCGTCGCGCACCGCCTGGTAGATGAGGCCTGAGTCCATGCGTACGATGTCCTCGCGCGGGAAGGCGAAGCCATACGCCTCCTGCATCGGCATCAGGCCGTCCTTGCGACTGTAGAATTCGGCGTTGCAGCCGAACGTGACCTTCTTGCCGGCTTTGATCGCTGCGGCGAGGTCGCTCGTGGTGCGAAGCCCCATCGACTTGGCCGTCTCGCGGCGCATCGCAAGAGCATAGGTGTCGTTGACGTCCGAGCTATCGAGCCAAACCAGCCCATTCGGACCGTCGAGCTCGTTGAGCTTGGCGAGCATTCCTGCGCGCGGGATGCCCGGGGTCTTGTGGAAATTCACCAGCGCGGGGCCGGTATACTCCCAATAGAGGTCGATCTGCCGCGAGACGATCGCCTGGCGGACGACGCTGCTTCCCATTCCCGAGGTGAGCTTGGCCGGTATGCCCTTCGCGTCGAGATATTGTTGCGTAATCTCGCCGATCAAAATATTCTCGGTGAACCCCTTGGATCCAACCTTTACGTCCGCACCGGCAGCGGGGAACGCAAATAGCGCCAGCGCAGAGGCGAATGCAATTGTACGGCGTAAAAACATCAAGGCCCCCTTGGTCTTCTTTCGCGATGCAATACCTTCGGCCGTGATCTCCACCTTTTGCTGGAAGGCAAAGTATCAGCAGCGGCTCCGGCAGAACTTCTACGTATCAGCGTAAATCCAATCGCCTGCGATCCTGACCGAGAAAATCGTCATCAAGAGTCAGGAAATCGACAACGCCGCTTGCCGCGCCAGCCGCCGTCAAATGCCCTCATTCGAGGCTGCCCTAGGCTAGGGGCTCCGGGATTCGGCCCACGGTCAAAACCTGCAAATCTGCAGCGCTGTGTGAGTCAGCTTGTGATGGGCGCCAAGCCCGGCCTGGCCTTGTTACTGTCAGGCACAATGCGCTTCGCCAGCCCTGCACTGGCGGGGCTTTCAAGGAGCTTCATCGCCCCCTCAAGGGCCGATGAAGCCAGATTGCATGTTCAAAAGCCGGCCGCCTGAGCTGATCGGCAGCTGGCGAGTTCGGGACTACAACCAAGCGGCTTCCGCCTCGGAAAGAACCTCCGAGGCCCGCTCGACTATCGCTCGGCGCGCCTTCTGCTCCCCGAGAAGGGCGGTGTTTTTTTCCCGAGCTGCGAACGCAAGTCCTTCGACCTCGCTCGCTGCGGTGCCGCCGAGTGACGTCCGCGATGCAACGAACCCGCGCGCCTCCAGCACCCCTCGAATGATGCCATCAGACAGGCCCACCGGTTCAAGGTGCACGTTTCGGCAGGCGACATCGAGCATTTCGCCCGTAACGCCGGCGGTGGAGATGCCGTCTTCCAGCGCATTGCGCACGAGACGGGCCACCACATGGTGAGCCTGCCTGAACGACAACTCCGTGCGCGCTACGATTTCATCCGCGAGACCCGTCGCCGTCGCCCAGCTGTTGGAGGCGACGTGCTCCATCCGGGCGGTATGAACCGCCAAGCTGGAGATTACGCCGGTCATCAGCTCGAGGGAGCCTCGTGTGGCCTTGAATGCAGCATCGAGCTGAGGGACTTCTCTCATCACGACATCGCCGGTGCCCTCCGAGCGAAAGGTCGCGAGCGCGCTCGAAAGCCATATCACCGCCTCGCCGGCCGCAAACTTCACGGCCTCCAATGCGGTCGGATTCTTCTTCTGGGGGAAAATGCTGCTCGTACCGCAGAACTCGTCCGCGCACTCTACGAAGCCGAATTCGGCCGATGACCAGATATGGAGATCGGTCGCCAGATCGTTCAACGTGGCCATCACGAACGACAGGCCGCCAATGAGGTCGGCGGCATAATAGGCCTCCCGCGCCAGCTTCGCATTCACCAGGACATCGCTGAAACCGAGCAGTTCCGCAACGCGGTGCCGGTCGATCGGCCAGCTCGTGCCTGCAAGGCCCGCCGCGCCGAGCGGGCAACGGTCCAGGCGGCGATAGGCATCCTCGAGGCGTTCGAAATCGTCCTGAAGCTTCGCGACGAAGGACAGCAGGTAATGCCCGAACACCGTCGGGTGAGCGTGTTGGAGACAGGTATAGCCCGGCATGACGCTCAGTTGATGCCGCGACGCCAAACTCGCCAAGGCGTCCGCCAAGGACAGGATGCCATCGAAGACGTCCAGCAGCTGACGGCGCTTGTAAAGGCGTCGCACGGTAGGGCCCTGGTCCAGGCGGCTGCGACCCGTATGCAGCCGCCCCGCGAAATCCTCACCTATGCGGGCCGCGAGAAAATGCTCGATCTGAAACACGAAGCCGCCGCGGGCCACGTCGAACGGCAAGGCATCCGGCCCCAGGCGCTCGATCTCGATGAGCGAGGACAGGATGGCGGAGGCCGCCTTCGGAGATAGAATTCCCTGCTCGGCGAGCATGACGGCATGCGCTCGATCAACCCGAAGATACTCGGCGAATTGGCGTTTCTCGCGCTCGAGATGCGGAGCTTCGTAGATCGCCATCAGGGCTTGGGCCGGAGCCGCGCTGAGCCGTGCGTCGGCAGGTCCGGCAGCCGCTTCGATCGATGTGACCTTGGTCATTGCCAGCCCTCGATCGCATAGGCCTCGACCACCGCGGGGTCGAATTCGAGGCCGAGCCCCGGGGTCTCGGGCGCCGTCAGAATCCCGTCCCTCGGCTCAGGCCGGTTGCGATACAGGTTGGCCCAGATCGGATCCCTATTGGGGTCGGGATAGCATTCGACGAAGGTTCGGTTCGGGATCGCCGCCATCATGTGCAGGCTGATATGCGGCTCTCCAACCTGCGCCATGCGGACATCCGAGAAGGCGGCCATGGCGGCAAGCTTGATCCAGCCGGTGATGCCGCCGCCGCGGTTGTAAGTGACGTTGAGAACGTCGACCGCGCGCTCTTCGATGAGCCGGACAGCATCGAAAATCGACGGTTCAGATTGTCCTGCACCGGTGTTGATGCCGGTCTTCAGGCGCACATCCGACAGGCCGCGGGCCACGTTGCGCGGATGGACCGGCTCCTCCAGCCAGGCCGGTTCATAAGGTACGATCAAACGCGCAAACCTGACCGCGTCCTCGGTCGTCCAGGCCATGTTCGAGTCGACGACGATGGCAAAACCCCTACCCGCCGCCTCGCGGGCCACGCGGACGCGCTCGACGTCCTCCTCGATCGACAGGGCGCCGACCTTGAACTTGATGCCGGCCAGCCCGCGCTCACGATAGAACGCGATTTCCCTGCGAATGCCGTCGGCGTCGCGGCTTGTCTCGTAATAGCCGCCAATGCCGATCATCGGTACATGCGGATCATATCCCCCGAGCAGCTTCCAGACCGGGACACCGAGCAACTTGCCCCTGAGATCCCACAGGGCAGCATCCACGGTCGCGATCGCGAGCATCAGCGACGGCCGGTCGATATAGGCCTTGTCGAACGCAACCATGCCCCGCCACAGCTGCTCACCACGCAACGGGTCGGCGCCGATCAGCAGCTCTCTGAAGGGGCCGAGCACCGTCTGCTTGAGATAGTCGGAATAGTGCGATTCGTTTCCGACGCAGGCTTCCCCGATCGTCCCGTCATCGGCCTTGATCCGACACAGGAGAGCCGTTCGCGAATCGAGCTGGTAGGTGCCGCCGCTGAACGTCGAGGGAAGCTGCGCCGAGATCTGGCGCAGCTCCAGGGAGGTGATGGAAGCCATAAAGGTTCAGCCTTGCAGGAGCCATTCGTTGAAACGGCGATCGGACATCGCCTTGTTCTTCCCCCAGAAGGCGTCGTCGATCCGGGCGGTCTGGCGCAGGTTCTCCGGGAAGGTCGGAAGCTTCTCGGCCACTGCCTTGTCGATGAACTTGTAGGCCTCGGGATTGGTCGGCCCGTTCGGCAGCAGCCGGGTGACCGCCGCTTGCCGGTCCGGCCGGGCGCAGAAGCTGACGAACTGCCGGGCGAGGTCGCCCTTCGGCGTGCCCTTGGGAATGGCCCAGCCGGACAGACTGTAAAAGCCGCCGTTCCAGTTGATCGCCACCGGCGCGCCGGCATCGGCTGCGGTCTGGGCGCGGGCGTTGAAGGTCGGACAGATGTCGACCTCGCCGGACTGAAGGAGCTGGGTGCTCTGCGGCGAGGAATCCCACCAGACCTGCACCTGCTTCTTCACCTCGTCGAGCTTCGCGAAGGCTCGATCCCAGCCACCCGGAGCCTCGAGGGCACGATAGATCTCGGGACCGCCGGGCACGCCGGCGGCGCGCATCGCGATCTCGACCATGTCGCGAGCGAGCTTGCGCATGCCGCGCCGCCCCGGGAAACCCGAGACGTCCCAGATATCGGCGAAGGAATTCAGGCCTTTGGGGAACCTGTCGGTCCTGTAGGCCAGTACGAAGGTCACCACGTTGTCGGCCATGTAGAACGTGTTCTTCATGTCGGCGGGGATAGCCGCCATGGCGTCGCCGGACAGATCCAGAGGGTCGAGCAGGGATTGCTTTTCGAGCAGTTCGGCGACGTCCGAGGTGATGCCGCCGCTGATGTCCCATGAATAGTTGCGGGTATCGACCTGAGCCTTGAACTCGGCAGCCGGGTTCGAGCGCCTGACCACGGAGGTCACCGCGATCCCCGTCTCCTGGGTGAACGGGCGGTAATAGGCTTCCGCGAAAGCCGTCGAATAGACGCCGCCGGGATCGGAGACCACGAGGGAGCGCGACTGGCCGCGGGCGATGTTCGGTGCGGCCAGAAGCGCCGCAGTGCCGGCGAGGACAGATCGGCGGGTGGGACTGACGAAATCACGCATGGCACGCTCCACGGCTGAGGTTATCGAGGCGGATCAGATCGCCTTCCGGCGCCGGGAAAGCATTTCCCCGAGCAGGATGACGCCGACGACGAAGACGAGCATCACGGTCGAGACGGCTGCCAAGGTCGGGCTGACATTGAGGAGCGCATCCGCCCACATCTGACGCGGCAAAGTGGTGGACACGCCGCTGCTGATGAAGAGCGCGACCGTCAGCTCATCGAAGGATTTGACGAAAGCGAACAGGAAGGCGGTCATCATGCCGGTCCGGATGATGGGGTAGGTAATCCGCCGGAAGGCCGTGAACTTGCTTGCGCCGAGCGTCCATGCGGCCTGGTCGAGCCGGACGTCATAGTTGCGCAGCACCGCCATCACGGTGATCACGACATAGGGCAGCGAGAACACCGTATGGCCGAGCACGAGGCCGAATGACGTGCCGACGAGGCCGATCCGCGAGAAGGCGTAGTACAAGGCGAGCGCGACGATGATGTGCGGCATCACCATCGGCAGGAGCAGGAAAGCCATCACGGCCGTCTTGGCCGGCAGCGGGCGACGAGCGAGGACGAACGCCGCAGGAGTGCCGAGCGCCACCGACAGGACCGCGGTCGCCAGCCCCACCGCGATCGAGCGCCAGGTCGCGGCCTGCCACAGCGGCGATTCCAGATAGGCCTGATACCATTGCAGCGAGAAGCCGCGCGGCGGCCACTCGAAGAAGGAGCTGCCCGAAAACGAGATCGGAACCAACACGAACGAGGGCGCCGCCAGGAAGAAGATGACGGCGAGGCCGACGAACCAGAGAACGGGGCGGCCCGCCGAACGCGGTGGTCCCTCACGGTGCGGACGCAGGCGGTCGAGGGCCTCGCCCGCGAATGCGCAGGTCCAGCTCACAACCGCGAGCGCCTTGCGGCCGATCGCTCCCGCGACGCGCGCCAGGCCGCCGCGTCCGTTGTCTCGCGCGCCACCGACCTCGCCCGTGAGGACCGACATGCCGAGCACGCGGTCGAAGAGCCAGAACACGGCGATCGATGCCACCAGCAGGAGCACCGCCACCGCGCCGGCGAAGCCCCAGTCCAGCGCTTCGTCGATCTGAGTGATGATGATCTGGGCGATCATCGTCTCGCGCCGACTGCCCAGCAGCGTGGGCGTGACGAAGAAACCGAGCGCGGTGATGAAGACCAGCAGCCCGGCGGCGGCGACCCCCGGCAGCGACTGCGGGAAATAGATGCGCCAGAAGACGTGCGAACCCCGGGCGCCAAGTGTCGCCGCGGCCCGGCTGGTGTTGGGCTCGATGTTCTGCATCACCGAGAGCATCGTGAGAACCGCGAGCGGCATCAGCGCGTGGGCCATGCCGACGATGACGCTGCTGAAATTGTAGATCAGCTCGAGCGGCGGCAGGCCGAGGGCATCGAGCCCCTGATTGATCATGCCGCGCCGCCCGAGGATGACCATGAAGGCGAAGGCCCGGACCAGGACGCTGGTCCAGAACGGCATGAGCACGCAGATCAGCAGCAGCGAGCGGGTGGAGGATTTCGACGTGGCGAGCAGATAGGCCACCGGATAGCCGGCGATCAGGCAGGCGACGGTCGTCCAGGCGGCGATCCTGAAGGTATTGCCGAGCACCTGCAGGTAGAGCGCGCTTTCGCCGAGGCGAGCGTAGTGCTCGAAGGAGGGCTGGCCCTGTCCGTCCAGGCCGCTGAGCCAGAGCAGCTGGGTGACCGGCAGCAGGAAGACGAGGCCGAGCAGCAGGAGCGCCGGGGCCAGCGGCCAGAAGCTCGGCCCGAAGAGCCGTGTCGACAGCGCCTTCATGCCGCACCGCCCAGCAGGACGGTCCGCTCCGCGGACCAGCCGAGGCGGATGCAATCGCCCACGCGGGCAGTGGGCGGCCCGTCGGTGAGGCGCGTCGCGACGATCGTCTGGCCGTCCGCCAAGGCCGCGTGGTAGCGCGTCACTGCACCGCTCATGACGACATGCTCCAGCACGGCGGAAACCGAATTGTCGCTCGTTTCCTGCGCCTTCAGAGGACGCAGGTGCTCGGGGCGGACCATGAAATGGCCGGCCGCGGTCGAGGCGGCTTCGGTCGCGCGGTAGTGCAACGGTGCGCCATCCGGGCAGCAAGGCGTCCCGTCGCCGCCTCGCTTCAGCGCGAAGACATTGGCTCCGCCGAGGAAATCGGCCGCGAAGACTGTTCGCGGCTCGAAATAGAGCTCGGCTGGGGTGCCGAGCTGCTCGATGCCGCCGTCGTGCATCAGGCAGATGCGATCGGACATGGCCATCGCCTCCTCCTGGTCATGGGTGACGTAGAGGATGGTGGTTCCCAATTCCGAATGCAGGCGCTTGATTTCGACCTGCATCTGGTCCCGCAACTTCTTGTCGAGCGCGCCCAGCGGCTCGTCCATCAGGATCACCGAAGGCTGGTAGACGGCGCAGCGTGCCAGTGCGATGCGCTGCTGCTGGCCGCCGGACAGTTCGCGGGGCAGGCGCTCCGCCACATGCGGCAGGCGGACGATCTCGAGCATGCGCGCGACGCGTGTGGAGATCTCCCGTTCGGGAACGCGCCGCATCCGCAGCGGAAAGGCGATGTTCTCGAAGACGCTGAGATGCGGAAACAGCGCATAGTTCTGGAAGACCAGGCCAATGTCGCGCTTATGCACGGGAGCATAGGTCTGGTTGACGCCACCAAACGAAATCTCGCCGGCATCGGGCACGACCAGACCGGCCAGAATCGTCAACAGAGTGGTCTTGCCCGAGCCGGACGGGCCTAGGAGCGTGAGGAACTCTCCGCTCTCGACGTCGAGAGACGTCTCGCGCAGCGCGTGCACTGGACCATATGATTTGCGAACCCGGTCGATGACGAGTTTGGCGGCCGGCAATGCTCTGCTCCCCTTGTTTGGGCAGATACTGTTAGTCGGCATCACTCATGTCCAATTAAATCGATATTCACATAGTGATAAGTCATGCTAATGAGGCAGCATGGATTTAAGGCAGTTCGAGACCTTCGTTTCCATCGCCACGCTGCGGAGTTTCCGGGCCGCGGCGAACCGGCTCAATGTGACGCAACCCGCTGTTTCGCTGAGGCTATCGGCGCTGGAGCAGGAACTCGGCGTCAAGCTCATCGAGCGCAGCGGCTCGACGGTCCGTCCGACGGCGAAGGGCCTCGAGCTTCTGGCCTATGCCGAGCAGGTTCTCGACGGCGTCAACCGCTTCAAGTCGACGGCGAAGTCGTCGGGGGAACCGCAAACGGTACGGCTGGGAGCCACAAGCACGATCGTTCACGCCTGGCTGACCGATCTTCTGCGGCTGCTTCGGGCGGAATTCCCGAACCTCGTCGTCGAGATGACCATCGATACGTCGCCGCGATTGAGGGCAAGCCTCGTCGGCGGAGAACTGGACGTCGCGATCCTGATGGGCGCGGTCCATGAAGCGGGCGTCAGGCAAGTCCCCCTTGGGACCTATCGAACCGCGTGGATAGCGAATCGCGAACTCGCGGCCCAAGTCGCTGGGCGCGATCTGGTCCTGCGGGAGATCGCCCAGCACTGGGTGGTCACGCACGCTCGCGATTCCGCGACATATGCGTCGATAGAAGAGTTGTTCCGCACTAACGGGCTGTATCGCAAGCAGATCAGTTCAAGCAATTCCGTCGAGGCGATCATCAGGCTGGCTCGAAGCGGTCTGGCGATAGGCGCACTCAGCGAAGCATGCATCAGCCCCGATGACCCCGAGCTCCAGCTCCTCCCCTGCGAGTTCGAGCTGCCGAGCTACGAATTTTCAGCGTCTTATCATCTCGATACGATGAGTCGAATGGGGATGATCGTCGCTGAGCTCTCGCGACAATGCGCTGCTGCTCATGTTGCTGGATTGAAACGCGCTTGAGCAACGAGCTCATCAGATCTGCTTGTATGGTGGCGCCATCGTCAAGGCAGTCCAGCGCCACGAGAGGCGACATCGGCCAGCTGCCAGAAGCGGCGCCAGCAGCATGGGCTCGCTGACGCGCTAGTCGCTTGAATCAATCCATTGCGCCTCACGCAAGGCTGCAAGATTGCGCATGCCCGCGAAAGCCATAAACGTCCGCAATTCGTCGATCAGCAGCTTGGCCGCACGAGGAACGCCGGCTTCGCCCGATGTTGCCAGCGCCCACAGGAAAGCCCTGCCGGCCAGCACGGCGTCCGCCCCTGCCCCGATGAGCTTGGCGATATCGCTGCCGTGCCTGATCCCGCTGTCGGCCAGGACAAGGGCCCTGCCCCCGATCGCGCTGCGAATAGCCGGCAACACCGAAAGCGGATGCGCGAGACTGTCCAGATTGCGGCCGCCATGCGAGGAGATCACCACGCCTTGCGCGCCCAGGGATACGGCAAGCTCGGCGTCGTCGGGATGCTGGATGCCCTTGACGATCAGATGGCCTGGCCAGCGGTCCCGGATGGCCGATATCAGATCGCGTTCGAAATTGGTCGTGAGCGCGAAACGTGGATCGCTGACCGAACGCGTGATCGCGGTTCGAACCTCGCCCGGATAGTTGTCGAAAGAGGGCAAGCCGCGCGTTATCCAATAGCGCCCCATGACGCCGAGGCTCCAGCCCGGATGGCGCATCAGGTCCAGGCCGAGCCTGAGGCTGGGCTTCAGTGGGATCGTGAAACCGTTGCGCTGGTTGTGGACCTTCTTTGGCGAGCCGGGCGTATCGACCGTGACCAGCAACGTTCCAATGCCGAGAGCGCGGACCCGGTCGATCAGACGAAGCGTTTCCGTGCGATCGCGCCAAGGATAGAGCTGGAACCAGAGTTCGGTCTGCGGCGATCTCGCGACGATCTCCTCGATCCGCGTCGATGCCTGCGTCGCCGCGCAGTACGGCAGCCCGGCCTGTGCGGCTCCGCGCGCGATCTCGATTTCGCCGTCATAGCGAACCAGCCCGGCGAGAGCCGTCGGCGCGATGATGAGCGGGTGCGCGCGGCGCGTCCCCACTATGTCGACGCCGAGGTCCGGATTCGACACGTCGCAAAGCGCCCTTTGCACGATCCTGCGCCGATCGAAGGCCTTTCTCAGGCCGACGATCGCCGTCTCGGCCTCGGTGCCGCGATCGATGTAGTCGAAGATAGCACGCGGCAGGCGGCGGCGCGCCGAAGCACGCATTTCGGAGAAGTCGAGAAAGTCGCTCATCGGTCGATCCGGCGGGTCTGCACCCAATGGCGGCATGTCGGAGCGGCTCCCGCGCGAGCCCGGATGAAGGCCCGTCCTGCCGCCGGCTCGCGAAGACCCGCCACGGTCAAGCGGCGGCGGGTGGCGCAGGCGGCAGGACCCGGCCCGGGTTCATGATCCCGAGCGGATCGAGCGTCCGTTTCATAGCCTGCATCAGCGCGAGCTCCGACGGCGGCTTGTAGCGCTCCATCTCGGCGATATGGATCGAGCCGATGCCGTGCTCGGCGCTGAAGGTGCCGCCCAGTTCGGCGGCGATGTCGTAGATCAGGTGATTGACGGCAGCTGTGCAAGCCGGCTTGTCGGCGGTCGCGGCCCAGTCGCCATGGCTGAACATCGCGATGTAATGCAGGTTTCCATCGCCGAGATGCCCGACGACGACCGGTGTCGCATTGACAAACCGGGTTGCGAGCGCAGCCTCCGCGAGCCTGACGAATTGCGGAATGCGCGCCGGCGGCACGGCGATGTCGTGCGTGATGCCCATCCCTTCCTTGACGTTGGCTTCGGTCACGTGGTGGCGAATGTGCCAGAGTTGCTGCCGCTGCCGCTCGCTCGTCGCGATGGTGGCGTCCAGGACCCTTCCGGCGGCCAGCGGAGCCTCCAGCAGGTCGGTGAGGCGGTCGGACATCGCGGCCGCATCGTCCGCGCCGGCCATCTCCGTCAGAACGTACCACGGCGCCTGTGTCGGCAGCGGCCTCGCGGTATCGGGAATATGCCGGATCACCAGCTCCAGTTCGCTGGACGAGATGAGCTCCATGGCCGAGACCAAGCCCGGAAACCCGCTTTGCAGGTCCGAGGCGAGGCTCGCCGCATCCTCGATGCTCGGTACCGCGATGAGCGCCGTGACGTTGTGCTGCGGCAGCGGGAAAAGCTTCAGCACGGCTGCGGTGATGATCCCCAGAGTGCCTTCCGATCCGATGAACAGGTTCTTCAGATCATAGCCGCTGTTGTTCTTCCGCAGCGCGCGCAGTCCGTTCCAGATGGTGCCGTCGGGCATGACGGCTTCGATGCCGAGAACGAGGTCGCGCATGTTCCCGTAGCGCAGGACGGCGGTGCCCCCGGCATTGGTCGCGAGATTGCCGCCGATCTGGCAAGAGCCTTCTGCCCCGAGGCTCATGGGAAAGAGCCGGTCTACCGCCCGCGCGGCCTCCTGCACCTGGGCCAGCACGCAGCCGGCCTCGACGAGCATTGAGTTGTCGCGGGCGTCGACCGAGAGGATGCGGTTCATCCGGCGCAGGTTGAGCACGATCCCGCCGCCGGCGGCGTCGGGCACGGAGCCGCCGCAGACGCTGGTGTTGCCCCCCTGCGGGTAGATTGGCACGCGGTGGTGCGCGCAAAGCTTGACGATCTGCGCGACCGCCGCCGTCGACGCGGGAAACGCGACGGCGAGCGCCTTGCCGAAATGTCGTTTGCGCCAATCGACGAGATGCGCCTCCATCTCGGCCGGCACGTCCGTGATCGCCGTATCTGGAACGGTGCGCAGCTCGCTCAGGAACGTCTCGGACATCGCGCTCAACCGTTCAGCATGATCACGTCACCGGCATCCCAGGTGACATGCAGCCGGTCGCCCGGCTTGACGCGCAGCGCTGCGCGTTCCGAAATGCTCTTGGCGACAAAGCTTGTTCCGCCGGCGGTGCGGACGCTCACGCGCGTCATGCCGCCGACGAAGGAGACATGGTCGATCTCGCCCGACAGCACGTTGACCCGGTCGGGTGGCAGTTGCCCCTCATCGACGATCCGCAGCTTCTCCGGCCTGACCAGAACCTTGCTGCCCGGGCCGGCATCGGCGCCCGGCCAGAACAGCGTTCCGTCCGAGGCCCGAAGGACCCCGCCCTCTCCCCGCACGACGTCGAACAGGTTGGATTCGCCGATGAATTGTGCCGCGAACATGTTGGCCGGCGCGAAATAGAGCTCTTCCGGCGAGCCGGTTTGCGAGACGTTGCCGGTCTCCATGAGGCAGACCGTGTCGGAGAGGTTGAGCGCTTCCTCCTGATCATGCGTCACGTAGACGATGGTCGTGCCGAGCTCGGTATGGAGGCGCTTGATCTCCTCCTGCATCTGGTCGCGCATGTTCTTGTCGAGCGCGCCGAGCGGTTCGTCCATCAGGATGATCTTCGGTGAGTAGACGATGCAGCGGGCAATGCCGACACGCTGCTGCTGGCCGCCGGACAGCTGGCGCGGCTTGCGCGCCTCGAAGCCGGTCAGGCCGACCCGGGCCAGCACGTCCCGGACCTTCTCGGCGATCTGCGCTTTCGGCAGCCCCCTGATCTTCAGCGGATAGGCGACGTTGTCGAAGACGCTCATGTGGGGCATCAGCGCATAGTTCTGAAAGACCATGCCGATGCCGCGCTCGCGGGCTGGAACGTCGGTGACGTCCCGGCCGTCGATGTCGATCCGACCCGACGTCGCCGCGACGGCGCCGGAGATCAGGTTGAGGATCGTGCTCTTGCCCGATCCGCTGGGGCCGAGAAGCGTCAGGAACTCGCCGCGGCGCACGGAAAGGTCCGTGCGATGCAGGGCCGTGAAGCCGCCATAGATCTTGCCGACGCCTTCGAGGCGGATCATCGGGGTCGCATTGGACTCTTGCGAGGTCCCGGCCGTCATGCCGACACCGGCACGGTATAGGCCAGCGGCAGCCGCCCGCCATCGGCATAGATGGTCTGTCCGGTCATGTAGCTCGACGCATCGCTCGCCAGGAACACCGCTATCCTGGCGATCTCGTCGGGCTGGCCGAGGCGCCCCATCGGCGTGCGCGAGAGGATGTTCTTCAGCGCGCCGGGATCGGTGTTGACGATCTGGGCAAGCAGCTCGGTCTCGACGCTGCCGGGACCGATGCCATTGACGCGGATGCCGTGCTTGGCGAGGCCGAGTGCCATGACTGCGGTCAATTGGTTCAGCCCGCCCTTGCTGACGGCATAGGGCACGATATGGGGGCTGCAGACCACCGCATTGATCGAGCTCATATTGATGATCACGCCCTTGCGGCCCTGTGCCACCATCTTGCGTGCCGTAGCCTGCCCGACCAGGAAGCCACCCTTGAGGTTGACCCGCAGCACGCGGTCGAAATCCTCCTCGGTGATGTCGAGGATCTCGGCGTTCTGGTTGATGCCGGCATTGCTGACGGCGATGTCGATGCCGCCGAACCAGTCGCAGGCCGTTTCGACCAGCCGCGTGACATGCTCCGCGTTGCCGACATCGCAGTGGCTGTAGCGGCAGCGCTCGCCCAGTTCCGCGGCGAGCTGGGCGCCACGCTGGTCCTGTACATCGGCAATGACCACATTGGCGCCCTGCGCGATGAATTCCCGCGCGATCGCGGCGCCGATGCCCTGGGCGGCGCCTGTGACGATCGCTGTCTTGCTGTTGAGCTGCATCTTGTCCTCGGCTTCAAACTTTCGCGACAGCGCGCTCGCGGTCGAAGCAGCCGTCGTCGATCGCCTTCGACAGGAACTGCTTCTGGATGCGCTGGGTCGGCGTCTTGCGGAACTCGTCGACGAAGGCGACGAAACGCGGAATCTGGAAGGCCGCCATCCTGGGCTCGCACCAACGCAACAGCTCCGCCGCATCGAGCCGCTCATCGGGCTTGAGCTTGACGAAGAGCTTCAGATCCTCGTCGGCGAATTCGTTGGTCACGCCGATCAGGGCGCTCTCCTCGACCGCCGGATGGTCGTTGATCACCCGCTCGACCTCCCAGGCGGAGATGTTCTCGCCGCGACGGCGCAGGCTGTCCTTCTTGCGCCCCAGGAAGAAGATGAAGCCGTCCTCGTCACGCCAGGCGAGGTCGCCGGTGTAGAGCCAGCCGTCGCGGATCGTCTTGGCCGTGGTCTCGGGATCCTTGTGGTAGCGGGCGACCATGGTGCCGCGCTCATTCTCGGCGACGCGGATCTCGCCGACGTCGCGCGGCGCGGTGACATTACCGCTGTCGTCGACGATCTCGACCTCGAAGAAGTCGACAGCCTTGCCGATCGAACCCAGCTTGCCCTCGGTGTTGATCACGCTGAAGCTCGAGGTCTCGGTCATGCCGTAGCCCTCGCGGATCTCGACGCCGAAGCGCTCCTCGAATTCGCGCCAGATGCCAACCGGGCAGCCGCCGCCCCAGGCGATCTTCGCACCGTGATTGCGGTC
Source organism: Allobosea sp. (assembly GCF_051860145.1). Lineage (GTDB taxonomy): Bacteria > Pseudomonadota > Alphaproteobacteria > Rhizobiales > Beijerinckiaceae > Allobosea. Next base: position 189,300 of record NZ_JBHYEM010000002.1, read on the forward strand.
GTCCGGCGAAGGCGGCTGCTTCAGCAGAAGCTGCAGCACGCCGCCGACGAAATGGATATGGGTCGCGCCATAGGCGCGCACCTCGCCCCAGAAACGCGTCGCGCTGAAGCGCGGGACGAAGCCGAGCGTCACCGGCACCATCAGCGAGAGCACCAGCACCTCGCTGCCGAAGACATGATAGATCGGGTCCCAGAAGTGAAGGATGCTGCCAGGCTGGATGTTGCCGATCCAGATCGAGCCGAGCGCCGAGGCCCGCAGCATCCGGTCTGTCATCTCGACGCCCTTGGCTGGGCCGGTCGTGCCCGAGGTGTAGAGGATGATGCGCAGGTCGTCGTCGCGAAGCGGCACGACGGGGTCGCTGTCGACCGGATGGGACAGGACGCTCTCGATCGGGGTCGAGCTGCGCCCATCCTGCGGCGCGCGACCCCGCCAGACCTGGCGGATCGAGCCCCGCTCGGCAAGGATCGGATCGAGCGCCTCGGCGAAGTCGGCGTCGGCCACGATCAGGCTCGGAGCGGAATGGTCGATGATGTAGGCCAGCCCCTGGCCCTTGAGATTGACGTTGATCGGCACCTGGACCGCGCCGAGCTTCATCAGGGCGAAGAAGATCGCGACATAGTCGAGATGGTGGCCGAGCATGACCGCGGCATGGGTGCCCTTGCCGACCCCGAGCGCCGCCAGCCCATGGGCTGCGCGATTGACGCGGGCGTTCAGCGCCGCGCAAGTGATCTCGGTGTCATCCTGACGGCAGAAGACATGGTCGGGCCGCTCGCGCGCGCAGCGTTCGAGGAGGAGCGGGACGGTCTCCTCGTCGGAGAACCAGTTGGTCTGCTTGCGCATCGTTATCGCCTCACCAGAGCCAGCGCTTCTCGTCCGACAGCGTCCAGCTTTCCGTCTGGCTGGCGGGGTCGAAGCTGCGGGCGATCGCAACATGGCCGTTGCGCAGGCGCGTCATCATCGCGAACAGCGCGAAAACTGACTGCCGCAACCCGTCATCCGCCTCATGCGCGAAGGGCAGGAAGCCGCGCAGGCGCAGGACCGTGCGGTTGGCACCCGACGTCTCGACCGCACATTCGTTGCGGAACGCGCGCAGGATCGCGGCGAAGCTGCGGGCGATCGCTTCGGGCGTCGAGCCTTCCTCGCCGCTCGCCTTGGCAAGATCGGGGCCGAACTGCACCGCGAGCAGCCGCATCCCGGCCGCGACGAGGCCTTGCGCCGCAGGGGCGCCGAACAGCCGGTGCATGATCTCGATCACGTGCTGGACGTAATCGACGCCGTAGCTGTAGCTGCCCTTCAGCCAGCGCGCCTCCGGCCAGATCGCGGGATCGAGCTTCGGAGCCTTGTCGGCGTCGAATTCGGGCGTCGTCTCGACATGCTCGACCCGGAACCGTTCCTCCGGCGCGAGGTCGTGGTCGTATTCCTGGAAATAGCCTTCGTCGTAGGGATGCCCTTCGGCGACGAATTTGGTGGCGACCCAGCCGAGACGCGGACAGCCGAGAAGCTGACCGTTGCGCGGATGCCAGGTCGAAAGGATCGTGCGGCGCACCGAGGTCGGGACCGTCAACGCAGCGATGCCCGGATAGGTGCCCCAGGGCGAGAGATAGCGGATCCAGACCTTCTTCGGGCTTTCCTCGATCAGCTGCATGTTCAGCCCGCCGATCGAATTGGAGAAGTAGTGATACTTCGCCGCCGCCAAAGCCGGCGGATCGTTCTCGATGCCAAGCTTGACCAGCGCCGCGCGGAAGCGGACCTTCTGCTCGGACGAGAGCAGCGCGGCCCAGATGTCGTTCAGGGCCTTCTCGCCGCGCTCGCGATAGCAGATCGCCGTCAGGCCGGAGACGACGATCCAGGCGAATTTGTTGGCGAGCGCCACGCGGGCGCGCAGCGCCGCGATGTCTTCCTCGCCGCGAGACGATACTGTCATGGAATGGTCCTCGATGGGCATGGCGCGCTCAGCGCCCGGGCTCGTCGCGGCGATGCAGCGCCGCAGTCAGCATGCAAACGACGAAGGAGAGTGCCGTCAGCATGGTCGAGACGGCGGCGATGACGGGCGATATCTCCCATTGGATGCTGGAATACATCTTCACAGGCAGGGTCGTGGTCGTGGCCGAAACCAGGAACCAGGAGATGACGACCTCGTCGAAGGAGATGAGGAAGGCGAAGAGCCCGCCCGCCAGGATCGAGGGCATCAGCTGCGGCAGCACCACGGTCGCGAACATGCGGTAGCGGCCGGCGCCCATCAGCGTGGCGCCGAATTCGAGATTGGGGTCGAGCTTCTGCACGCCGGCCGCGACCATCACGATCACGAAGGGCGTGACGTAGATCGTGTGGCCGAGCACGAGCGCCAGCGTCGTGCCGGTGACGCGCAGATAGGAGAAGTAAAGATAGAGGCCGAGCGCCATCACGATCGCGGGGATGACGAGAGGGCTCATCATCAGCAGCGTGATCACCTTCTTGCCCGGGAACTCGTAGCGCACGATGCCGTAGGCCGCCGGCACGGCCGTCACCAGGGCGAGGACCGTGGTCATCAGCGCGATCTTGGCGCTCTGGAGCAGTGGCCCCGTCCAGGCGGAGGTCGAGAAGAAGATCTGGTACAGCTCGAACGAGAATTCGCGCGGCGGAAAGCGGAGCTCGTGCTGCGTCCCGAACGAGACCGGGATGACGATCAGGCTCGGCAGCAGCAGGAAGGCGTAGACCAGCACGGCCAGGAGCGTGCCGAAGCGGCGATAGCGGCGCTTCAACGGGTCCTTGAGGTCGAAGGCGTCCGACATCGCGTCACACCTTTCCGGCGAGCTGGTTGCGCCGCATCCACAGCGCGGGCCCCGAGAGCAGCACGACCATGCCGAGCAGCAGCACGCCGATCGCGGCAGCCATGTTCCAGTCCAGCGTCTCGCGTGTGTAGAAATCGACGAGGTTGGCCAGCATCACATCCTGCCGGCCACCGAGCAGGGCGGGAATGACGAAGAAGCCGAGCGACATCACCGCCACGCTGGAGACGCCGGCGATCACGCCCGGCAGGCTGAGCGGCAGGGTGATGGTGAAGAACACCCGCATCGGGCGGGCGCTCATGATGTCGGCAGCGCGGTAAAGCGCGGGATCGATCGCCAGCAGGCTCGCCAGCACCGGGAACACGATGAAGGGCGTGAGATAATTCGTCATGCCGACCATGACGCCGACCCGGTTCAGGATCATCGGCAGCGCCACCTGCGTCCCTGAAATCCAGCTCAGCGCCAGGTTGATGACCCCCTCTCGCCCGAGGATCACGGTGAAGGCGTAACTCTTGACGAGAATGCTCGTCCAGAACGGCAGCAGGACCAGCACCATGTAGACGGCGCGGCGGCGCGGCGGCTGGCGTGCCAGGTGCAGGGCCACGACATAGCCCAGCACCAGACTGATCAGCGACGCGAAGATGCTGATCTCGAGCGTCGTGTAGAGCGAGCGCTGGAACAGGCGGCTCGTCAGCAGGTTCTCGAACGCCTCCAGGGAGAGCCTGGCGCCACCCAGGCTCGTCCAGAGGATGAACAGGAGCGGCACGGCCGCGATCGCCAGCGACACGATGGCCGCCGGCAGCACGAAGGTGGCCGCCCCCCTGGAGGCATCCGAATGCGTCATCAGCTTCGATCCGCTGCTCTATTCGACACGGTGCGCGTGCTCAGGTGAGCACCCACTCCTTGAAACGGCGGCTCAGCTTCTCGAAGTTCTCCGACCACCACTGCTCGTTCATGACGAGGTTCTGGTCGGATTCCATGTTCGGCAGCCATTTGCGCGTCTCGGACGAGAGCATCGGCAGCGCCTTCTTGCTGACCGGCGTATTGCCGAGCAGCTCCATCACCGCGGCCTGCGCCTTCGGCTGCAGGGCGTAGGAGACGAACTTCAGCGCGTTTTCCTTGTTCGGCGCATTCTTGAGCACGGCGAGATATTCGAGCCCGTTCAAGGTCTGCGCGAAGGAGAAGGCCATGCCGGCACCGGTCGCGCCGGTGGTCTTCACGCGCGAGGCATAGGAGTAGCTGAAGTCGACCTCGTTGGTCTGCAGCAGCGTGATCGTCTGCGGCGTCGAGTCGACCCATTTCGCGACGCTGGACTTGATCCGGTCGAGCGCCTTGAAGGCACGCTCGACGTCGAGCGGATAAAGCTGGGAGGGCGGCACGCCGTCTGCGAGTAGCGCCGCTTCCAGCGTCTCGCTCGGCCGGTTGCGGAAGGTGCGGCGGCCGGGGAAGGCCTTCGCATCGAAATACTCGGCGAAGTTCTTCGGATATTTGCCTTCGGGGTGGCGCTTGGGATCGTAAGCGATGCCGCCGGCGAAGGTATAGAACGGCACGAGGTCCTTCGTCGCAGGGATCGAGAGGTCGGAGGCATCGAAGAGCGAGGCCGGCAATGGCTCCCAATAGCCCTCGCGCGCGCCGCCGGTGCCAAGCGCACCGGGCGCGTCGAACACGTCCCACTCGACATTGCCGGTCGTGACCTGCGCCTTGACCTTGGCGAGATCGGGCGTGTCGATCACCGTGACCTTGATGCCGGTCTCGGCCATAAAGGGCTTGATCAGCCCTTCCTCGACCGAGCTGCGATAGGTACCGCCCCAGGTCACGAAGACGAGGTTCTTCGACTGCGCTTCGGCGCGGCCGTTGCGCAGCACGAACGGTGCGGCGACGCTGAGCGCCGCACCGCCGCCGAGCGTGGTCAGCAGCTTGCGCCGGGTTGGGCGGAGCAGGTTGGACTTGCTTTCGAATTCAGACATGACGACATCCCCTCTTTATGGCGCCCACTCTTCTGGGTGGGCGTTAGGCTGCGTTGGAGTTCGGCTTCGACAGGCTTCGCTCGCGCTCGAAGGTCGCGGGAAGGGCTTGGGCGACGAGCTGGCGTGTCTCCTCGCTGATCGGCAGGAGCGGCGCGATCACCTCCCCGGACGGAAAGCCGGACATGGTCAGCGCCGCCTTGATCGGTCCCGGATTATGCTCGCGATAGAGCGTGTTCACGGTCGGCATGATCTCGGCGTGGAGCACCTTCGCCTCCTCCAGTCGTCCGCTGGATGCCAGCCGATGGAGTTCCGCCCAGATCCGCGGGAACAGGCAGGAGGTGGCGAGCAGGCCGCCCCGCGCGCCCATCGCGACATGAAGGGGAAAGACGTTCTCCTCGCCGGTCAGGATCGAGATCTCGGCGCCTGCGAGTTCCATCGCGCGGAGCTGGACCGAGAGATCCTGATTGCAGGCCTTCATTGCGACGATGCGGGTCTGGCGCGCCAGGGCATCGACCGTTTCCGGCCGCAGGGCGATGCCGGTGCGATACGGGATCTCGTAGAGCATGAGATCGGCATCGACGGCGTCCGACAGCTTCTTGAAATAGTCGACGATGCCTTCCTGGGTCGGCCGCGCGTAATAGGGCGTCACGACCAGAAGCGCGCTGGCGCCGGCGGCAGCGAATTCCCGGCTCGTCTCGAGGCATTCGCCGAAGCCTGCCGACAACACGCCCGGGATCACCGGTACGCGCCCGGCTACGGCATCCAATGTCGCATCCAGCATTTGCCGGCGCTGGCGAGGCGTCAGCGATACGTATTCGCCGGTCCCTCCGACCGGACACAGCCCGTCGGCGCCTTCCGCCACGAGATGCGCCGCGAGTTTGCGGACGGCGGCCACCTCGACATTGCCGGAGGCATCCAGCGGCGTCGGCGTTGCCGAAATGATGCCCTGATAGGCCTTGCTTGCGGTCTTCACGCCGTCACCTCCAGATCGCTCGCTCGCGAAGGCGTTTCCGTCGCCGGCTGCACGGAACGCGGATAATGCGTCGCGACGAAGTCGGCAGAGCATTTGCCGGACGCGAGGTCCTGTCCGATCAGCTCCGGCAGACGCCCGGCCGCCGGGCCGTAACCGCCCGCCCCAGGCGTCTCGACCGAGACCGCGACGTCGGCCGACAGTTTCATGCCGGTCAGCTTGCTCGGCAAAGGCTCGGCGCTGCCGTCGGCGCGATGCAGCCGGAACCGCCCGGGCCGCCCCGCCTCGCCGCCGAAGATGCCGCCCGGCGCGTGCCGGAAACGCTCGCCGACGCCCGAGAATTCGCAAACATGCCCGACGGGCCGGACCACGCGCCTGAGGCCGAGGCCACCGCGATAGGTGCCGGCGCCGCCTGAATCGGCAACCAGCGCATATTCCTCGACGCGCAGGGGATATTCCATCTCGATCGCCTCGACGGGGAGATTCGAGGTGTTGGTGATGTGGACCTGGACGCCGTCCTTGCCGTCCCGGTCGTTGCGTGCGCCCATCCCGCCGCCCAGCGTTTCGAGATAGACATAGGGCTGGCCCGAATGCGGATCCGTGCCGGCGAACACCATGCTGGTATTGGCGCCGTTGGCGCAGCCGATCGCCCGCTCGGGCAGCACGGCCGCCAATGCGCCAAGAACCACGTCGATCACGCGCTGGCAGGTATTGGCACGCAGCGCGACCGCGGCCGGCGCGACGCAGTTCACGATCGTGCCCTGCGGCGCGACGATCTCGAAAGCCTGCACCACGCCCTCGTTGTTGGGCATGGAGGGGTCGAGCAAAGCCTTGAGCGCGTAGCAGACCGAGGAGCGCACCGCGTTCAGGGTGAGGTTGATATTGCCCGCAACCTGCGGCGCCGAGCCGGTGAAGTCGAAAACCGCGTCGCTGCCTCGCTTGCGCACCGTCAGAGCGATCACGACGTCGCTCTGCCCCATCCCATCGTCATCCATCATGTCCGAATGCGACCATTCGCCGTCGGGCAGCCCCGCGATCGCCTCCCGCATCCGGCCGCGGCTGCGCTCGATGATCTCGTCGAAGGTCTGCTCGACCCGGGCCAGCCCGTTGCGGCTGCAAAGGTCGACGATGCGATCGACACCGAGGCGGCACGCCGCGATCTGCGCGTTGAGATCGCCCTTGCGCTCCGTCGGCAAGCGCATGTTGAGCAGAAGCAGGTCGAGGATGTCGCGTACGGGTTGGCCATCGCGGAAGAGCCGCACGACCGGAATGCGCAGTCCTTCCTGATAGATTTCGGTCAGGCCGCCCGACATCGATCCCCGCGCCGCGCCGCCGACATCGGCATGGTGGGCGATATTGCAGACGAAGGCGGCGAGCTTGTCGTCGACGAAAACGGGCGCTGCCAGGTTGATGTCCGGAAGATGGGTGCCGCCGGCGACATGCGGGTCGTTGCCGACGAAGATGTCGCCCGGCTGGATGTCCCCGGCAAAGCGCTCCTGCAGGATCTCGACGAGACCGCTCATCGAGGCCAGATGGATCGGCAGCGCGTTCTCGGCCTGGACGACGAGCCGGCCCGATGCATCCAGCACCGCGACCGAATGATCGTGGCGCTCCTTGATATTGGTGGAGAAGGCGGAGCGCTGGATCGTCAGGAAACATTCATCCGTCGCGGAGCGCAGCCCGTTCCACAGGATTTCCAGCGTGATGGGGTCGAGAGCGGCTTGGCTCACGGCTGGTGCTCCATGATGATGTTCAGCGCTTCGTCGACGCGTGCAGACCAGTTCGGCGGAACCACCGTCGTCGAGTCGAACTGGGTGATGATCGCCGGCCCCTGCAACACGGCGCCGGGCTCGAGCGTGCCCCGGTCGACGATCAGCGTTGCGTCCGGCGCAGCGGCGCGAAACCACGCGCTCGCCGTCGATCGCGCAGAGCCGGCATCCTGCCGGCGCAGGCGGGGCGCAACACCATGCGCCTGCGGCAGGTGCGCCTTGAGCCTGACATTGACGAATTCGATCGCGGCAGCGGCGTCGGCATGCCCGTATTTCGAGCTGTGCGTCGCCAGGTAGCGCTCGCGCAGCTCGTTGGCGGCAAGCAGCGTCATGCCGTCATCGAGCGGAATGGAAAGCTCGTAGTTCTGGCCCACGTAGCGCATGTCCAGCGAGGCGCTGATGACCAGGCCGGCAGCGCCGTCGCTCCAGCGCCGCGCCTGATTGGAGAGACCCGCGATGGCCGCCCCGATTGGCGAGAGATCGTCACCGAGCTCGACGCGGCAGGTGGCGACGAAGCTTTCCTGGATGTCTGACATCGCCACGCCCTCCGCGCAGAGAATGCCCGGCGAGAGCGGCACCAGGATCCTGCGGATGGCCAGTTCTTCGGCGACATCGGCCGCATGCAGGCCTCCGGCGCCTCCGAATGGCATCAGCGTGAAATTGCGGGGATCGTAGCCGCGCTCGACCGAGATCGCGCGGATCGCGCGAACCATGTTCGAGACGCAGATGCGGATGATGCCGAGCGCGGTCTCGGCCAGCGGCAGGCCGAGACGCGCGGCCAAAGGCGCGATCGCGCGTTCGGCTGCCTGGCGGTCGAGCGTCATCCCTCCGCCGACGAGCGTCGCCGGCAGGCGGCCCAGAAACGCATTCGCATCCGAAACCGTGGGCAAGGCGCCACCGCGCCCGTAGCAGGCCGGACCGGGAACGGCGCCGGCGCTCTCCGGGCCGACTTTCATCAGGCCGTCGCGGCCGACATGGGCAATGGAGCCGCCGCCGGCACCGACGGTGTTGATATCGATGGACGGCAGCCGGACCGGGAAATCGGCGATGTCGCGACCATAGGTCATGGCCGCCGCGCCGTCCTCGATCAGGCAGACATCGGTGCTGGTGCCGCCGATATCGAGCGTGATCAAATTTCCCTCGCCGGAGCGCGCGGCCACGGCCACGGCGCCGACCACGCCCGCCGCCGGGCCAGACAATGCGGTGCGGATCGGCAGCCGTCCGGCGCGCTCGACTGCCATCAGGCCGCCGGCAGACTGGCTGATGCCGATCGCGACGCCGGTGGCGTGGCTTTCGAGAGTTTCGCGCAGCCGCGCCATGTAACGGGTCACCTTGGGCTGAAGATACGCGTTCAGCACGGTGGTGGAGAACCGCTCATACTCCCGGAACTCGGGCTGAACGTCGCTCGACAGCGACACGTGCAGGTTCGGCAATCGCGCGCGCAGCGCGGCGCCGATCTTCCGCTCGTGCTCCGGATTGAGGAACGCAAACAGCAGGCAGACCGCGCAGCAATCGGCGCCGCTGCCAGCGACCGCCGCGACCACCGTCTCGATCTCCGCATCCGACAGGGCCGTCACGACCTCGCCGCGCGGGCCGATGCGCTCCGCGATCTCGAAGCGGCGCTGCCGTGGAACGACCGGAGCTGGCGCATCGGCCTTGAGGTCGTAGATCTTCGGGCGTACCTGCCGGCCGATTTCCAGCAGATCCCGGAAGCCCCTGGTCGTGATCATCGCGACCTTGCCGCCGCTGCGCTCGATCAGCGCGTTGGTCGCGACGGTGGTGCCATGCGCGAGCCTGACGATCGCGCCGGTCTCCACGCCTGAGCTCTCCGCCACCTCGGCGAGGCCGGCAAGGATGGCGCGGGACGGGTCCTCGGGCGTCGAGGGCCGTTTATGGACGATGACCTCCTGCGTGGCGCCGTTCACGACGTAAAAATCCGTGAACGTGCCGCCGACATCCACCCCGACCGTCCAGCTCATTACCCTCTCCGCTTGTTGGATACATTGAATATCCAATTAGGACACATTGTCAATCCAAACAGTATTCCGCTATGAGCAAGTCGGGCAAATTGGAGGGCGGAGATGAGTCTTGCGCTGGGTTCGGACTCGTCCGTGCGCAATGGAGACCGGGTCTACGAGGATTTGCGCCAGCGGATCCTGTCGCTTGATCTCGTACCCGGTTCCGTATTCGACGAAGCGCGGATCGTCAGTGAGCTCGGCGTGTCGCGAACGCCCGTGCGGGAGGCCGTAATCCGTCTCGTGTCGGAGGGATTACTGCAGCGGGACGGGCGGCAGATCCGGGTATCGTCGTTCGAAGTCGGCCAATTGCGGCCGTTCTTCGAGGCCAACCGGCTGCTGTCGCGATCCCTGCACAGGCTTGCCGCGATCAGGCGAAGCCCCGCTCAGCTCGAGAGGATCCGCGGCGAGATGCTCGCCTTCGAAAAGAGCCTTCGAGACGGCAATGACGCCTTCATGAACGAGGCGAATTTCCGGTTTCACAAGGAGATCGCGCTCGCCGCCGATTCCTCGTTCCTCGAGCAGACCTATTCGGAATTGCAGCTCGAGGCGATGCGGCTGTCGCGGCAGTGTTTCGAAGTCGGCGACAATACGACCGATCAGTTCGAGGCCCACATCGCGCAGATCGTCACCGATCACCGCGACCTGTTCAAGGCCATCGAGCAGCGTAACCCTGACGACGCGGATACGATCGCATCGCGGCATTCCGACCTGTTCAGGGAAAGGGTCGCGCGCCAGCTCCTCGGCTCGCCGAGTCCATCGGCAACCGTTGTGCTGACGGACTACTGAAGCGCGCCGCGACCTCACGGAATCAAACCTCCGTCATCCCAGGCGAGCGGCCTTGGCCGCGCGATCCAGGGATCCATGCCGAGCATGAGCCCGACCGGACCCGCCATAGCCAACATAGTCGTGAGCAGTGAAAATACCCTGCCCTGCAGAGAGCTCGGCATGATGGTCTGAAGGAGCGCCGTCATCGGGGTGCTGCCGAGGATGTAGAGCAGGCCGCTCAAGGACCAACACGCCGCGCCAAGCCAGAGCATCCCCGCCGGCGCGAGGCCCGTCATCGCGAGAGCGAAGCAGGAGGTCGCAAAGCTACCGAGGATCCACACGATCTTTCGCCGTGGGCGGAGGGCTGTTGCCATCAACCCTCCCAGGATCACGCCCGCGCCAGCGAGGCCCTCCATCATGGCGACCTCGGGCGAACTGCGTCAGGGCCGACCTGATGAGCGAGAGCGCCTGCCCGCCGAAGATAGACCAGTATCTGTCCAGCGCCGGTTGAACAGCGATCCGGCCCAATCAGCGCTGCGTAACCTCCGATGACCAAGCCAAAAGAGACACGGCCGACTCACCTCAGCCGGCGAGAGCCAAGAGGCGCTGGTGGAGCACGCTGTCGATCGAGATTCCGTTTCGTTCTGCTTCGCGAGCGCAGGTTATGCGGCGCGAACCTGGTACGCGCGCGCCCTCCTGAGCCGCAAGAGCTCCTACGAGTGCTGCAACGCTGTCAGCGAAGGCGCCTTGCGAAGTAGCTTCGGGGTAGACGGCCAGAAAGAACTGCCCAGTCCGTGGCGGGCCGCCAGCCGTTCCAGAGAATGGCGAGGCCGAAATGCCCAACGTCGCGCCGGTCAGGCAGGCGGCGAACAATTCGACGAGAAGCCCCGAACCAAAACCCTTATAGCCGCCGGAAGGCGCCATCGTCCCCTTGAGGGCCTCGCCGGCATCGGTGGTCGGGCGCCCAGCCGAATCCAGCGCCCAGCCGAGTGGGATGGGCTGGTTGGTCCGAGCATGGCGCATCACCTCGCTCTTGGCGATGACGCTCGCACTCTGGTCGATCAGGAGGCCAACGCCGCCCCTGCCATCCGGCACGGCAACCGACCAGGGATTGGTGCCGACGACCGGGCGCGTGCCGCCGACGGGGGCGATCGACGCGGGGGCATTGGTGAATCCGAGGCCAACGAGGCCTGCCCGGGCAAGCGCGTCGGTGTGGTGGCCGAGCACGCCGCAGTTGTACGAGTTCCGGACGACGAGAATGGCCGCGCCGAGCTCTTTGGCCAGAGGCACGAGTCTGGTGAAGCCGAGCGCGATAGCCGGATGCGCGAAGCCGGAAGCGGCATCGACGCTCACGACCGAGCCGCGGGTTTCGGCGATCGGTACGGCCGCCCTGTCGACCTTCCCGCAGACCAGATGCTCACAATAGGTCGGTACATAGGCGAGGCCGTGCGAGGCGACCCCGTCCCGTTCGGCCGCCATCACCGCGCACGCGAGCGGGCGGGCGGCATCGGACGCAGCGCCAGCGGCCATCAACGCGTCGAAGGCGATACGCTCGACCTCGTCGAGGCTCAGGACGATCAGGCTCATAGACGAGCCTCCGCCCGGCGCCTGTCGGCGCGCAAGGATGCGGTCGCGTCCGCATCCAGCGTGGCATGCCGGCCTGCGCCGATGATGGCGACCCCGTAGGCCTCGCGCGCATGGCCTGGCGTGACCTTGTCCTCCCGGACATCGTCGAGGACCATGCCGGGCTCGCGCAGGAGCGGGTCGCCGTAGCCGCCGCCGCTGCTCATGATTTGCTGGAAGAGGTCGCCCTCCTGCAGCTGTGCCACCTCCGTCATCAGCACCGGCAGAACCTGCCTGTTCCGGTCGGGATTGATCAGGTTCCAGGAGGAGGAGCCAGGCTTGCCGCCGAAGAGACCGTGCGGAGGGAAATCACGCTTGTCGGAGCGGACGTTGAGGATCGCCTCGCCATCGAGCACGCGGTAGGACCGCGTCAAAGCCAGCCCGCCGCGATGCGTACCGGGGCCGCCAGTGTCGGGAACGAGGCCGTATTGCTCGATGCGGATCGGATACTCCATCTCGATCATCTCGATCGGGACGTTCGACTGGTTGGCGCCCATATGGGGCAGGCCGTTCTGTCCGTCATGGCCGGCCGCGCCGCCCCATGTCCCCATGAAGGTCTCGCAGAAGACGTAGGGCTTGCCCTCGCGATACCCTGCGATGGTCGGGATGCTGGCGCCGCCGCTGGTATCGGCCGTGACGCGTTCCGGCACCGCCTGAGCCATGGCGCCGAGGATGCAGTCGATCATGCGATAGCCGGAAATACCGCGCGCACCGCAGGGAGCCGGGAAGTTCGGATTCATGATCGAGCCGAGCGGCGCCCTGATCTCAAGCTGGCGGGTAAAGCCGTGCGTATTCGGAACATCGGCCTTCATCAGCGACCGAAAGGCTGCATAGGCCGAGGATTTGGTAAAGGGGAAGCTCGGATTGATGCCGCCCCTCACCTGCTTCGATGAGCCCTCCCAATCGACGATGGCGCGGCCATCCTTGATCGTGATCGTCACGTTGAAGATCACCGGCTCCGGCTTTTCGCCGAGTCCGTCGATATGATCGGTGAACCGGTACGTGCCCTCCGGGATGTCGAGCAGCTCGGCCCGTGTCAGTGCCTGGGTGTAGTCCTGCAGGTGGTCGGCATAGTCCAGGATCGTGTCCACGCCGTAGCGTTCGACGAGATTCAGAAACTCGCGCTCGCCGCTGAGGCAGGAGGAGATCTGGGCCTGAAGGTCGCCCATCACCTTGTCGGGCGTCCGCACGTTGATCGCGATCATGTCCCAGAGCGCCTGGTTGCGGACGCCGCGCTCGATGAACTTCAGGATGGGGATCCGGAGGCCCTCCTGGAAAATCTCGTAGGCGCCGAGCGCATTGCTGCCGGCCACGATGCCGCCGACATCAGAATGGTGGGCGAGCGCGACCGCCCAGGCGACGAGGCGGCCGGCGTGGAAAACGGGCTTGGCGATATAGATGTCGGGCAGATGCTGTCCGGCGGCCTCGTAGGGGTCATTCTGGATGAAGATGTCGCCCTCGTAGATGCGGCCATCGTATATCTCGAGCAGCTTGCGCATGGCGTCGTAGAAGCTGCCGAGATGCATCGGCGTGCAGACACCCTGCGCCAGCGTCTCGCCCTTCGCGTCGCAGAGCGAGGTCGAGAAATCGAGCGAATCACGCACGATTCCCGAGTGCGCCGTGCGCATCAACGTGAGGGCCATGTCCTCGGCGATGCTGTCGAAGCTGGCCCGAATGATCTCGAGCTGGAACGGATCGATTTGCATTTTCATCATCGTCTCCAGGATCACAGACTAGGGAAGGGTCACGACGATGTTGCCGGACTGGTCGAGGCGGACTTGGCAATCTGGGGGAACGACGGCTGTGCCCTCGTATTCCTCGACGATGAACGGCCCCCGGCGCGGCGTCTCGCAAAGTCCGGCGCGCGTGATGATCGGCGTCTCGACCCGCCCGTGATCGGGGCCGAAATAGACCTGGCGCCGCGAAATCTCTCCGCTTTGCACGGCGCGGGCCGAAGTCGCACCGCAAGACCGGATTTCGGTCGGGATCGTGCCAATCAGGCGGAGATTGACGATCTCCACCGGAAAGTCGCCACCGAAATCATGGCCGTAGCGCGCGATATGTTCCTCGCGGAATGCCGTGGCCAGCGCCGCGAAGACCTCGGCGCCGCAACCATCGGCAAGAACGGCCCGGTCAACCGGAACTGTCAGCTCGAAGGCTTGCCCCTTGAAACGGGCATCGGCCTGCGGCTGGAAGCAGGTCGCCTTGTCGGCCTGGCCGAGCACCTGCGAAATCCGGGCTTCCAGCTCGCGGTAGATGCCTTGGGCCTCGGCGACCGAGGCCTGATCGGTCAGGCGGGTGAAGGGCGCGACCTCGTTGAGTTCGAGATCGGAGAACAGGAGACCGACCGCGCTGAACACACCGGCGCCGAGGGGAATGATCACCTCCTTGATCTTCAGCGAACGGGCAAGATCCACCGAGTGGATGCCGCCATTGCCGCCGAAGGCGATCATGTTGAAGGAGCGGGGATCGCGCCCCCGATAGGTGGTCACGGCCTTCACGGCCCGCATCATGTTGGCATTCGCCACAAGGTGGATGCCGTACGCCGTCTCGGTGACGTCGCGGCCCATCGGACGTGCGATCTTCTCCTCGATCGCGCGATGGGACAGAGCCGCGTCGATCGACACCGTGCCGCCGGCGAGTGCGGTCGGATTGAGGTAGCCCAGGACGACATTGGCGTCGGTCACGGTCGGTGCGTCGCTGTTGCCATAGCAGGCCGGCCCGGGCACGGCGCCCGCGCTTTCGGGACCGACCTTCATTGCCCCGGCCTTGTCGAGCCAGACGATGCTGCCGCCGCCAGCACCGACCTCGGAAATGTCGATCACGGGCAGCTTCAGCGCATGGCCGGCGCCGCCGCCGAGCGCGCTGCTGGAGGAGAGGCCCGAGCCGACCTCGTATTCAGCGGCCATCGAGAGCTGGCCCTTCTCGATGATCGAGGCCTTCGCGGTCGTGCCGCCCATGTCGAAAGAGATCAGGTCGCTGTATCCGCTTAGCGAGCCCACCTGGCGAGCCCCGATGACTCCGGCAGCCGGACCGCATTCGACGATCTGGGCAGGCCGCCGGATGACGGAATCCGCGTCGATGATGCCGCCGGATGACTGCATCACCATGAGCCGCCCGCCGATGCCCGCCTCCCCGAGCTTGTCGACCATCGCCTTCATATAGGAGGCGACCGGTGGGCCGACATAGGAATTGACGACCGTCGTGCTGGTGCGCTCGTACTCGCGCATCTGCGGCAGGACATCGACGGAGAGCGACAGGAACACGCCCGGCATGGCGGCTGCGATCATCGCGCCGATGCGGCGCTCGTGATCGGGGTTGACGAAGGAATGCAAGAGGCAGACCGCGACGGCCTCCACCTCCTCGTCGCGCATCACGTCGATCGCGGCTTGAACGTCCGCTTCTTCGAGCGCGAGATGGACGGAACCATTCGCGTTCAGCCGCTCGGTCACCTCGAGGCGGAGCCGCCGCGGCACGAGTGGGACCGGCTTCTGGTACAGCGGCTTGTACAGCATGGGCATGCGTACACGCTGCAATTCGAGCACGTCGCGAAAGCCGCGTGTCGTGATCAGCGCGGTCTTGGCGCCCTTGTATTCGAGGATCGCATTGGTCGCTATGGTGCAGCCATGGAGCACCTGTTCGACGTCGCCGAGCGGCGCATCGAGTTCCTCGAGGAGCTTCGTCACCCCGCTGACCACGGCGTCGGCGAAGTTCGGCGGGGTCGAGGGGAGCTTCCAGGTCGCGAGCTGGCCGGTCGCCGTCAGGACCGCGATATCGGTGAAGGTGCCGCCGATATCGGCCGCAATGCGGGTGATTGCAGGCATGGACGTATCCTTTGATCAGCTCAGAAGCGAGTGGCCCGGAACGGTGCCGGGTCGAAGAGAGGGGCACGGCCGGCGGCCAGATCGGCAACTGTTCGTCCAGTGATCGCTGCCGATGTCAGCCCGAGATGGCCGTGGCCGAAATTGAAGAAGACGTTCGCGAGCCCGGGCGCGGGGCCAACCACCGGCATGGAATCCGGCATTGAGGGCCGATGTCCCATCCAGCGGGTCTGCGTATCCGAGGTGAGATCGGGAAAGACCCGTCGGGCGTTCTCAACCAGCGCATCGTGGCGCTTTGGGTTCGGCGCAGCCCCGAGGCCGGCGAATTCGATCGTGCCGGCGATCCGGAGCCCCATCGACATCGGCGTCACGGCGAAACGAATGTCGCCGATCATCATCGGCATGTCGACGTCGACGCCCGGCTCGGCGATCGTGACGTGATAACCGCGCTCCGTCTCGAGCGGAAGGCGCACGCCGAGCAGCGCAGCCAGCGGTTTCGACCAGATGCCGGCCGAGAGCACGACGAGGTCGGCTTGTTCCGGCCCGGCGCTGGTCTCGACCGCCATGACACGGTCGCCGCTCCGCCGGAACCCCGTAGCGCGCGCCTGTTTCAGGACACCGCCGGCCCGCTCGAATTGCCGGAACAGCGCTCTCGCGAACGCCAGCGGATCGTCGACGTGACCCGCGGCGGTGTAGTGCACGCCATATTGGTAGCGCGGCGCCAGATTGGGGACGAGGCTCCGTACCGCATTGTGGCCGAGCGTCTCGAAAGGCACGCCGTTGCGGCGCTGCATCGCAAAAATCGGCTCGTTGGCCGCAAGATAGGTCTCGTCGGGATAGACGACGAGAACGCCCTTGCGTTTGAACAACCCGTTCGCCGCCGGGTCTTCGAGGAAGGGCGCGAAGGCGGCTTCGGCATGCCGCAATTCGTCGCCCAAAGCGTTGGCGATGCGCTCGACCTCCGAGGGCACGGTGGCGCGGATCAGCCGCAGCAGCCAGGGCAGCAGGGTCGGCAGATAGCGCCAGCGGATGGCGAGTGGCGCCATCTCGTCCAGCAGCATCTTCGGTATCTTCGGCAGGATGCTTGCGGTCGCGATCGGCTGGACGATATGGGTCGCGATAAGACCCGCATTGCCGAAGGAGGCGCCTTGTTCGGCTGGAGGCGCGGGGTCGATCAGCGTGACGCGGTAGCCGTCGCGCTGAAGGTACAGCGCAGTCGAAATCCCGACGATGCCTGCGCCAATCACGGCGGCGCTGCGGCCGGCTCCATTAGACGGAGAAGAGATCATCGTCCGACGTCCTACTTCGCGAAGGTTCGGGCGAGACCGGCCGTCCGGTCCACGACGACGACGACGACGAGCGTGATGCCGACGAGCAGCACGGAGAGAGCCGCGATCAGCGGGTCGGTCCTGGTCTCGACATAGTGGAACATCTCGACCGGCAGCGTCGAAACCCGAGGGCCGCTCAGGAACAGCGACAGCACGACCTCGTCGAAGGAGACGAGGAAGCACAGCGCGGCCGTCGCGGCGATGCCGGGCGTCATAAGGGGCAAGGTGACGCGCCAGAAGACCATGAGCGGCGACGCGCCGAGCGTCGAAGCGGCCTCTTCACAGGCGATCGGCAGGCCGCTGAACGTCGTCGAGAGTACCCGCACGGCATAGGGGAGCGTCACGATCAGGTGTCCGGCGAGAAGGCCTGGAAAGGTGCCGAGCAGGCCCAGCGAGGCGAAGACGACCAGGATCGCGATCGCGAGCACGATCGAAGGCAGCAGCAGCGGCGCTGTGAAGAGGCTCATCATGAATTCGGAGCCCGGAACCTTGAGCCTGACGAGCGCGTAGGCTGCGGGCAGCCCGATCAGGATCGAAAGCGTCATCGTGAGGAAGGCCAGCCCAAGGCTCGTCAGGAAGGCATCCTTGATCTTCGGCTCGACGAGGAGTTGCGAATACCAGCGCGTGCTCCAGCTAGTCGGCGGAAATGCCAGGATCGCCTCGCCGCTGAACGAGAGCGGCAGGACGACGAAGACCGGTGCCAGCAGGAACAGGAACATGATGGCCGCGAGCAGAGCCAATCCGGGGGACGCGCGACGTTCATCCATGGTGGTTTCTCATGCGATCCTCGCCAGAAGGCGCGTATAGGCGACGAGGGCGGCGCCGAAGAGGAGGAGGATGACCCCTGAAAGGGTCGCCGCCACCGGCCAGTTGAGGCTGACGATCGCCTGGTCGTAGATCTCGGTCGCGAGGAGGAACACGCGGCCGCCCCCCAGTAGCTTCGGGGTGATGAAGGCGCTGATCGCGAGCACGAAACAAAGCAGGCAACCGAGCGCGATGCCGGGCAGAGACAGCGGAAGGATGACCCGGCGGAAGACCGTGAAGGGCGAGGCCCCAAGCGTCGCCGCTGCCTCTTCGGCCCGCGGGTCGAGTCGGCCGAAACCGGCCAGCAGGGCCAGGATCATGTAAGGCATCAAGATCTCGGTGAGCCCGATGACGACGCCCTGGAGATTGAACACCAGTCGGATCGGCGACCAGAGACCGGTCGCGACGATGAGCCGGTTGATGAGCCCCTGTTCCGACAGGATCGCGATCCAGCCATAGGTCCGCACGACGGCCGACAGCAGCAGTGGGGAGATCACGAACACGAGCAGGACCGTGCGCCGGAGCCCCCGCGCCCGATGCAGGTACAGCGCGATCGGGTAGGACGCGAACAGCGTCAGGACCGTGATGAGCAGGCTCGTCGTGACACTGTTGACGACGAGGTCGAGGTAGAAGCGATCCGTCAGGACCGCGGACCAGGTATCGAGCGAGAAGCCGCCGAGCAACGCGCCCGTTCCTTCCGCCTTCTGGAAGGACAGAACGAGCAGGTTCGCGACCGGCGCCACGAACCCGACCAGGCTGATGATCGTGATCGGGATCAGCAAAGCGGGCGCGACGAGTCGAGACGCTCCGTTTGGCCTGATTGGTGCCGTGGCGATCAGTGTCGTCACGACGCGAACGGATAGCAGAGGATGTCCCGTGCAAGGACCGACACGATGGCGGAACTGCCGACACCCGGGAGCGCCACGCCGGTGCGGTTCGAACTTTCGACCGCCAGAACCTGCCCGGCAATCTCGACATCGGTCTGGATCAGGTCTCCGGCATAGACCGAACGGACGACTCGGCCCTCGAGCCGATTGACCGGACCGGACCCCGTCGGCTCGAAACCGGCTTCGTCGAACCGGATGTGATGCGGCCGGATCATGACCTCGACCGGCCCGTCATGAGCGGACCCCGTCAAAAGGCTCCATCCCCGGCCCTCGACCCGCCCGCCCTTGGCCCGACCAGGGAGCCGGTTCGTGCGTCCGACGAAACTCGCCACGAAGGCGGTGGCTGGTCGCTCGTATAGATCCTGCGGCGTCCCGAGCTGTTCGAGCCGACCGCTATTCATGACGGCGATCCTGTCGCACATCGTGAGCGCCTCGACCTGGTCGTGCGTCACGAAGATCGACGTGATCCCGAGGCGTTTCTGGATATCCCGGATCTCCGTCCGCATCTCGTCACGCAGCTTCGCATCGAGATTGGAGAGCGGCTCGTCGAAGAGCAGGATGGACGGCCGGGTGACGAGGGCGCGCGCAAGCGCGACACGCTGCTGCTGGCCGCCGGACAACTCGGATGGCCGGCGCCCCTCGCGCCCCGATAGGCGCACTAGGGCTATAGCCTCAGTCACGCGCCTGGCGATCTCCGCCTTCGGAACCCTTCGCATTTCGAGCCCGAAGGCAACATTCCGGGCGACGTCGAGATGCGGAAAAAGCGCGTAGCTCTGGAACACGAGCCCGATATCGCGCCGATGAGGCGGCGCCTGCGTGACGTCGCGTCCGCCAATCACGATCCGCCCGGAGGTCACCGGGGTCAGGCCCGCGATCATCCGCAGCGACGTCGTCTTCCCGCAGCCTGAAGGACCGAGGAACGCGACGAGCTCGCCCTTGCCGATGCTCAGGCTCAACTCATCAACCGCCGTGAAGCCCAGATAAGTCTTGCGGAGATTCCACAATTCGAGATCGACGTCGGCAGCATTCATCGGGCTCGGTCTGGTCATCTGACGTCCTCGCGTTCTGGCTGATGATCAGCGGCTCAGGGGCACGACCTCCCGGCGCCATTTGTCCATCAGGGAATCGCGCATCTTGGCAACGGCGAGCCAGTCCACCGGAATGACCTTGTCCATCTGGGTGAGCGCAGTCCGCGAGGCCGTCTCGGTATCGACCTGCACCTTGGAGTTGGTCGGTGCGTAATACATGTCCTCGGTGAAACGCTTCTGCGTTTCGGCCGAAAGCGCATAGTTGATGAATGTCTTCGCGGCCTCGATGTTCGGCGCCTTGTTGACCAGGTTGATCGTGTTGATTTGAAAGATCGTGCCCTCGCTCGGCAGGACCACCTTCAACTTGCCGCTCGAATTCTTCGCGTTCAGCTGCGCGCGCGCGTTCCAACCGAGGCCGGTGGCGGCCTGTCCGCTGATGACGACCGGATAGATCTCGGGTTGCGGCTCCCAAGTAAGGATATTGGGGGCGACCTTGGTCATGAAGGCATAGCCCTTCTCGTAGCGGCCTGAGAGACCCGGACCGCCTTCGAGCTTGTCCATTACGGCGATCGCCGAGAGGCCGATGATGTCCGGCATGCCCGAGAAGGCGACCTTGCCCTTGAGATCGACGGACGTGAGGTCCTTCAGACCGGTTGGCGCGGTCTTCACGAGCTCCGAATTGTAGATGAGCGAGAAGCTGTCGAAAGTGACGCCGACGCCCGCGACGCCTGGCACGCGGGCCTCGGGGCGCAGTTCTGCGACGTTCGGGACCGAAGTCTCATCGATCGGCGCGAAGACGTTCTCGTCCGTGCCGGCCTTGGAGACCGTAATGTCGAGGATTGCGACATCGGCTTGCGGAGCCGCCTTCTGCGCCCGGAGGGTCCCCAGCATCTGGCCGGAGGTCGGGAGCCCAAAGTAGTTCACCTTGATCTCGGGAAAGGCCTTCTGGAACGGCTCGATCACAGTCTTGGTGTAGCGCTCCTGAAAAAGGCCGCCATAGGCGATCACGGTCAGCGATTGCTGCGCGTTCGCAGTCGTCGTCACAATCCCTGCGGCGCAGACGGCCGCGAGCCAGGCACCCTTCATGTCGAACTCCCTGAGGGAGCCGGCCGAGACCGGGAGACCTCTCTCCCGTGATCCAACTGCTCCTCACAGAACAGTAGGATGGCAAAAATCAAAGATAAAACGGGGAATTTTGATCAAACTCAATAAAGGATTTTTATGCCTTCGGATGCTGGGCGTGATTTCAGGAAGTCGAACGCGAGCTGCGCGATCGTCTGGCCAACATAAACATCTGGCCCGTCCGGGTATGTCGCCGAGAAATAGAGACTGTCGAACTCGAATTCGGATTCGAGAAGCACGAGCCGGCCCTCCGCGACTTCCTGCTCGACGACGCAAAGAGGAACGGCCCCGATGCCGAGACCCTTCACAGTCAGTAGGATGATCGTCTGGAGCGAGCTGATCGGCGCGAGCCGGAGGCGGATATCGGCCTGCCGCATCTTTCGCGACAAGTCCTGGTGGGGTTGGGTCATGCGCTCGAAAGTGAATATCTCGAGTAGCTCTAGGTCCGCGCCCGAGAGGAGCCGCCCGTGTAGCCCGAGCTTAGGCGCAGCCGCAAAGACCATCGGGCACTCGCAGATCATGCGACTGATCAGCTCCGGAGCGGAGGACGGTCCGACGATGAACCCGACATCGAGCTGTCGCCGCGACAATTCCTCCCGCAGCCGGAAGCTCGGTCCGATATGCAGCTCAATCGAGGCTTCGGGGTGCAGGCGCTTGAGCTCGGCCAGGAAATCGGGGAACCACGTGATGGCCATCGTGTCTGCCGCGCCGATCCGAATGGTGCCGGTCAGCTTGCCTTTTCCGAAGCTGAGGAGCGCTTGGGCCTGGACCTCGAGCAATTTCTCGGCGAAGCGCAAGAACGACCGACCCTCTGGTGTAAGAGCCACGCGATGGCCGGTGCGATCGAAGAGTTTTGTCCCGAGTTGCTGTTCGAGGGCGGCGATCCGGCTGGAAATCGCTGGTTGGGTTGCATTCAGCCGCTTGGCCGCAAGCGCAAAGGTGCCGAGGGTGGCCGCGAGGTAAAAGCTCTTGAGCTGCGCGAAGGTCATCGTCGCCTCTTGAATGCGGCACGCTCTTGCATCCTGCGGCCGTGGTGGACCACAGAGAGACGCGAAAGTCGACACATCCTCTTCCACGCCGGCGAAACCGACGAGCATTCGCCCGGCGTGGGTGTCCGCTTTCGGCTCTTCCGTGTGGTTGGCTTTCCAACCAAGCCGGCCATTCTGACTGTGGAACGCTCGAGTCCGCGCTGCGCCATGAGCGGAAGTTGGGCCGGGCCCGGAGAGCTGAGATTGATCACCAGGTGATCGTCATCTGTCCCGATAGCGGCTTCACTCCTTAGGGATTTGAGGCTCATTTCGATCATCGCAAGTCGACATCTCTCGGAAGACGTCAGATCAATCCGGCGCGGCGAGCTCCGTCGATGAGTCTTTGGGCGCCATCGGCGCAATTTTAGCCAACACCGCCATTGACTTTTACGTGGTATACCAAAAGTATTCCGATATGCGAACCTCACAGACCCCTTCCGCGCCTTCTAACGACGCGTCGCTGGCGGATCGTGCGATGTCCGAAATCCGTCGGATGATTTTTGCCGGCGAATTGCCTGGCGGTACGGTGGTTCAGGACCGCAAGCTTGCCGAGCAGCTCGGCTTGTCGAGAACACCTGTCCGCGAGGCTCTCGGTCGCCTGGCGGGAGAAGGTTATCTGCGCAGGGACAAGCGACTGCTCACCGTCCACGCCGTTTCGGTTGAGGATGTGATGGAGCTTCTTGCGACGCGTCGCCTCATCGAGGGGGAAACGGCGTGGCTTGCCGCGGGGCGGATCACGCCCGACCGGCTGGCTGACATGCGGGCCGCAATCGACAGCATGATTGATCCTCGAGAGATCTCCCACGATCGCCATTGGTCAGTCGACGATCTCATTCATCTTTCCATCGCCGAAGCCAGCGGCAATCGTGTGATGGCGCGATTGGTCAAGGATCTGCGCGAGCGGACTCGGATGTTCGGATTATCGCGTATTCCGCGCCGGTTCGAACCGGGAAAAGACGAACATCTCGCTATCATAGCGGCAATCGAGCAAGGCGACGGCGACGGCGCCGCACGGGCGATGCAACTCCATATCGACAATGCCCGGCAGGGCATCCTGGATCTGCTCGCCGGCACGCTGGTGCGCGAACCGATGGCGGATTCGCGTGAACACCGGAAGCCCGGGGAATCGACCTCATGAACGGCCGCCTCCTCTTTCTCCAGAATAGCCCCCGAGCGGAGTCGGCGAAGAAAGTTGAGCGCGCACATAGCCAACGCGATCGCTCGGACCGGTTAGCGCGTACCGGGCACTTAAGAACGATGCGCTCCATAAAAATAGCGGAAGAATGGAAATGAAGCGGGCATTCGATCGCGCGGAATATCAGCGTCGTCTCGATCAACTCCATGAACGGATGGCCGAGCTGAAGCTCGATGCGATCATCCTCAGCGCGCCGGAAAATATCTACTACATCAGCGGCTACCTCACGAAAGCGGTCTTCACGTTCCAGTTTCTGATCGTTCGACGCTCAGGCTTGCCGTTCCTCGTCACCCGGCAGATGGAAATTGCCAATGCGGATCGGGCACTGCGAGACGGCCTGCTCGAATCCTACGCAGTCTATCAGGACGATGACGACCCACTCGCCGTCGGCGCCGCGCTGATCGGCAAGCGCGTTGAGGCCGGCGCCAAAGTCGGTATCGAGCTGGGCAGTTGGTCCATGCCCGCTCTGCGCGCACGGCGCCTCATGGAGGACTGCGACGGGCTCGCCTGGGAGGACGCGACCGCCGTGGTGGACCGGATGCGCCTCATCAAGTCGCCAGCCGAACTCGACATCCTGAAGGAAGCGTCCGCGATCACGAACAGGATTGCCGACAAGGCGGTCGCCGCCGTTGAGCCCGGGCGGACCGAGAACGATGTCACGCAAGTCGTCATGAGCGAGATGGTCGCATCGGGCTCAGAATATCCCGGCAGCTGGCCGAACGTCATGGCCGGCCTCAGGACCGGCCTTATTCACGCAGCCTGGGAAGGCGAGCCGATCGTCGAGAACGATCACGTCACGATGGAGATCACGGGGGTCACCCATAGGTATCACGCGCCGTGCCTGCGTTCGGTTTTCGTCGATGAGCCGCGCGCCGAAATCCGGAAGGCCGCGACGGCGATGACGGAAGCCCATGCGGCGGCGGTCGCCGCTATGGCTCCCGGCCGCCCGATGAGCGTCATCAATGACGCCGCCCAGGCCGTACTCTCACGGCACGAGCTGTCCTGTCAGATCGCCCGGCGTTCCGGCTACTCGCTCGGGATCGGCTTTCCGCCATCCTGGGGGGCCCAATGGCAGATCGGCCTCAATTCGGTCGTCAGCGATCCCTTGGTCGTGGGGATGACGTTCCATGTCGTGCTCGTCGGCCATTTCTCGGATGGGCGTGCCATCGGCTTTGGCGAAACGGTCGCTCTGCTGGAAAGCGGACCGGCCAGCTGGACAAGGGGCGGCTTCTTCGACGTGCGCTAGATCGCCTTCATCAGGGCAGTTCTGCACCAATCCACGATCATCATGAGCCGGGAGAAAAGTGATGAATAAGTCGAGCAATGGTTGGGCCGCACAGGCACATTTCAACAGGCGAGCCGTGCTCTGTGGAGCCGCGATCGCGACCTTCGCGATCGGCGGGCGGGCGCGCGCGGCCGAGCAGAAGATCGTCGTGCGGACGACCTCCGGCGGCAGCTATGGCGAGGCTATGGAGAAGGCAATCTTCGCCCCGTTCTCGCAGGCGACGGGCATCGCCGTCGAGAAGACGCCGTCGGCGATGGCGCCCTTGATCGCCTCGGTACAGCAGGGGCAGCCGCTCGTCGATGTGGTCGATACCAGCGAAGGACTTCTCGAGACCCTCGCCGCGAACCAGGCCGTGGCCACAATCGACTACGATCGCTTCAAGAGCTTCACCATCGCGGATATCGGGAAGGAGTCCGCGAAGCCCGGCATCGTGCGACGCATGGTCTATGCGCGCGTCCTCGGCTATCGCAAGTCGACCTTCAAAGGGCCGGCGCCGACGAGCTGGGCCGATTTCTGGGACGTCAAGAAGTTCCCGGCCGCGCGCGCGATCTCAGGACTTGGGCTCAACGCTCCGGACCTGGAATTCGCTCTTATCGCCGACGGTGTTCCCGCGGCCAACCTCTACCCGCTCGATGTTCCGCGCGCCTTGGCGTCTCTGACGAAGATCCGGGCAAGCATCCAGTCGTTTTACGGCACGGACGCCATCTCGGAGAACCTTCTCTCAACCGGCGAGGTCGACCTCGAAGCCATCGCGAACGGCCGCATCCAGGGGCTGATCGACAATGGCGGCGAATTCGCGATCGAATGGAACCAGCACATGAAGGTTCCCAGCGGCTATTCCATTCTGAAGGGCGCCAAGAACCTGGAGAACGCGTACCGCTTCCTCGACTACGCGATGTCGCCGGAGACCCAGGCCCGCTTCGCGACGCTGATCCCGTATGGCCCGATCAACACCAAGTCTTTCGCGATCATTCCGGAGGAACATGCCGCGAAGCTGCCGACCAATCCGAAGTGGACGGAGAAGGGCTTCACGCAGGATGCGAAATGGTGGGGCGACAACCTGCCGTCGGTCACGACAGCCTGGAACGCATGGGCTGCGGCCAAGTAAACGAGGTCTCGGCGTTCATGCCAATCGGACAGGGGCATCAGGCGAACCGTGGCGGAGCATCCGCCGCGGTCCAAATCGAGGACGTTTGGAAGACGCTGGGAGGCACGCGCGTGCTCGCGGGTGTCGATCTGCATGTCGCTGCGGGCGAGTTCGTCACGCTGCTGGGTCCGTCCGGATCGGGCAAGACGTCCACGCTGATGGCCGTCGCCGGCTTCATCGTGCCTGATCGCGGGCGGATCGTCGTCGGCGCGCGCGATGTCACGCACGTTCCTCCAGGCAGGCAGCGGGACATGGGCATCGTCTTCCAGAACTACGCGCTCTTTCCGCATATGAGCGTCGCGAAAAACATCGCCTATCCCCTGGCTGTTCGAGGTCTTCCCCGACGGGAGATCGACGAAAGGGTCGCAAAAGCGCTCTCGCTCGTACAGCTCGACGGGTTGGCGGATCGCAAACCCGCCCGGCTGTCAGGAGGCCAGCAACAACGCGTCGCACTGGCGCGCGCACTCGTATTCGAACCGTCGGTCCTCCTGATGGACGAGCCGATGGGAGCACTCGACGTCCGCCTCAAGCAGGAACTGCAGTGGGAAATCCGTCGCCTCCAGCGATCGCTCGGAGCAACGGTGATCTATGTAACTCACGACCAAGACGAGGCCATGGTCCTTTCGGACCGGATCGCCCTCATGCGAGACGGACGCCTGGAACAGTTCGGATCGCCGCAGGAACTCTATCGGACGCCGAGTTCTATCTTCGGGGCCCGGTTTCTCGGTGAATCCAATCTCATCAGGGGCAACTATCGCCCCGGCCCGCCCTCCACGCTGCGCGTCGCCGCTACGAGCGCCGAGCTTCCACTCGCAGAAAACCTGCCACGCTTCGCGGACCACCAGCGTTGTGCCGCGCTGCTACGGCCGGAAGCACTTTCCGTGACACGCTCAGATGGGCGCGCCGCGGCCGCAGAAAGCCAATCCGAAGACGGCGTCATCGTCATGGCCGGGACAATCCTGGAGGCGGTCTTCATCGGCCAAGCCATGCGATATCAGGTCCACGTTCAGCGCCTCGGCGAACAACTCACGGTGGAGCAGGCTGTCCGCGCGGGAATTGCACAGCTCCAGCCCGGCGAAGGCGCTCTCGTGCAGTGGCATGCCGCCGACATGCATCTTGTGCCGGACGACGAGCCCGATGCCTGATCAACAATCCTCTGCCCGGCCGCGCTGGCTCGCGGCGGCAAGCCGCGAACATCTCGGCCTTTGGCTGGTGCTGGGCTTCCTCGGGCTGTTCTTCCTCTATCCGCTCGCTCGGATCCTCATGCTGAGTCTGACCGAAGGGGGAAGTCCGTCGCTCGGTATCTTCAGCCGCCTCCTCAGCGAGTCGAGCACACGCCAGGTGCTGTTTCAGACTATTCAGACCTCGCTGACCGTATCTTTGATCTGTCTCGTCGTTGCCTATCCGGCCGCTGCCCGCCTTGCCAGCCTGGACGGCTGGAAGGCGACATTGTGCAATGTCCTGATCCTGTTCCCGTTCTTGACGAGTAGCCTCGTGCGGACCTTCGTCTTCATCGTGCTGCTGGGCCGGCGAGGTGTCGTCAATCAGGCGCTCGAATATCTCGGCGTGCCGGGCGTGCCGTTCAAGCTGCTGTTCAACCAGATCGGGGTGGTGATCGGCATGAGCTACGTGCTTCTTCCTTACATGCTGCTGTCCCTGGTCGGGAGCATGAAGCGGATCGATCCCGCTCTTCTGAGAGCGGCCCGCAGCCTGGGCGCCTCGCCGTTCACGGTCTTCACCACCGTCTATCTGCCGCTCACCTTGCCGGGCGTGGCGGCCGGATTCGTGATCACCACGATTCTGGGCTTCGGCTATTTCGTCACCCCGGCCTTGATGGGCGGGCCAGGGGATATGATGATCGCACAGCTCGTCGAGCAGCAGATTTCCGTGACGTATAACCTCGGCACCGCCGCGGCACTCGCGGTCGTCATGATCGTCGTCGTCGCCGGGTCCTATGCGATGGCTAGCCGCTGGCTTGGCCTTTCGCGCCTGATGAGGCCCGACTCATGATCGAAAGCGAAGGCCGCGGGTTCCGCGGCGCCCAGAACAGTTATCTCTTCTTCGTGCTCGCACTCCTGATCCTGCCGCTGATAGCGTTGGTGCCGATGTCGTTCAGCCCGAGCGCCACGGTCGTGGCCTGGCCGACACCGTGGTCGGCAAAATGGTATCATGATGTCGTAAGCTCGCCCGAGTGGCGCCGTGCCCTGGGTTGGAGCGCGCTGACCGCGACCTTCGCCAGTCTGCTTGCGACGACGACCGGCTATTTCGGAGCCGCGGCCATTGTCCGGGCGGGAGCGCGCGGCAGCGCCGCCCTCCAACTGCTCGTATTGTCGCCGATGATGGTTCCGCAAGTGGTCGTCGCCCTGTCGACCTATGTGCTGGCGACCTCGCTGGGGCTGCAGGGGCACTGGCTGATGCTCGCCATCGGGCAATCGCTGCTCGGCCTGCCTGTGGCGGCGATGATCATCGCCGCCAGCCTGCGCGGCATTCATGAGACCGTGCTTAGAGCCGGCATCAGCCTAGGCGGATCAAGGTCCCAGGTGTTCTGGCGCATCGTCTTTCCGATGTCGCTGCACGGCATTCTGTCCGCGGCCGCCCTGAGCTTCCTGATCGCATTCGATGAGCTATTGATCGCCGTCTTCCTCGCGACGCCAAGCCTCCAGACGCTTCCAGTTCGCATCTATGAATCGGTGCATTACGAGCTCACGCCTGCTGTCGCAGTCATCAGCGTGCTTCTGACGGCTTTGCTGTGTGTCGCGGTCATCTTGAACCAGTTGTTCCGATGGGCCGCGGTGCGCTTGGGCAGGACGGCTAGCTGAGCCTCGATGCATCGGAGCGTGAATGTATGCATCACCTTGGCAAGCAGCGGTTCGACGCGCTTACCCCCGCCCCTTTTCGGAGCAGGCCACGATGAAAATTGATCTCAACGCCGATGTCGGCGAAAGCTTCGGCGCCTGGACCATGGGCGATGATGCCGCGATGTTCGACATCATTACGACGGCGAACGTCGCTTGCGGCTTCCATGCGGGCGACCCGCAGGTCATGCGCCGTACAGCCGAGCTGGCACGGCTCAAGGGCGTCGCCATCGGTGCGCATCCGGGTTTTCCCGATCTCGCCAATTTCGGGCGCCGCCGCGTGCCCGGCTTGACGACGCGCGAACTCGAAAATCTCGTCGCCTATCAGGTCGGGGCCTTTGCCGCGATGGCGGAGCTCGGCGGGCATCGCATGACGCATGTGAAGACACATGGAGCGCTCGGCAACATGTGCAACGAAGACGAGGAGCTCGCTCTGGCCGTCGGGCGCGGCATCAAGGCGGCGGCACCTTCGGCTCTTTTCCTCGTCATGCCGGGCATGCCGACCGAAAAAGCCGCCGAGCGGCTCGGGCTCGCCTATTTCCGAGAAATCTATGCAGACCGGACCTATGACGACAGTTTCAACCTGACGGATCGGTCGAAGCCAGGCGCGGTGATTCACGATCCTCGGATGGCGACAGATCATGTCATGCGCATGCTTGACGCGGGCGCGGTCATTTCCGTTTCTGGCAAGACGCTTTCGGTCGGGATCGACTCTATCTGCCTGCATGGCGACAACCCGAATGCAGTGGCGGCGGCCAGAACACTAAGGGCGGCGCTGGAAGCTGCCGGCATCACGGTCGCCGGCTATCGGTGAACCGGTTGCGTTTGCGCGGACCACGGGCACGGGCTATCGACGAGGCGAGGCGATGACGACGGCTCCGGTGCGATTGCTGCCTTGTGGCGATACTGCCCTGACGGTCGAGTTCGGCTCGGTCATCGATGCTCAGTTGAATGCGCGCGTGCTCGCTCTCGACGCCGCACTGGTCCGGGAGGCTCTACCCGGTTTGCGGGAAACGGTGCCGACATACCGTTCGTTGCTGGTGCATTTTGATCCCGTTGGCACCGACCTGCCGGCGCTCAAGGCACGCATTGTCGAGCTTGCCGCGCAAGCGACTGATGTCGACCGTCGTACACGACGTTGGCGCGTACCCATCGTCTATGGTGGCGAACATGGCATGGATCTGGAGGGCACGGCGGCCATCCATGGGCTCACTCCCGAGGCGTTGATCGAGCGGCACCTGGCCGCAACCTACACCGTCGCGATGATCGGCTTCATGCCGGGCTTTGCCTATCTCAGCGGCCTTGCCCAGGAACTGGCGACACCGCGACGTCCGGAACCCCGCCAGAAAGTGCCGGCCCAATCGATTTCGATCGGCGGGGCTCAATGCGCTATCTCGACCGTCGAAGGCCCGAGCGGCTGGCATATGATTGGGCGCACGCCCGCACGTGGCTTCATGCTCCAGCGTGACCCCGTGTTCCTCTACGAACCAGGCGATGAGATCCGCTTCGAGCGCATTGGCGCGGAGAAATGGCACGACCTGGATGAACGCGCCGTCGTGGGCGAACTGATCGCGATCCGGGAAAGCTGATGGGAGCGCTGCGGATCAGGGCTTGCGGGCCAGCCATTTCCATCCAGGATCTCGGCCGCCACGGTTACCAGCGCTTCGGCGTTTCGCCCGCCGGCGCCATGGACCCGTTATCGCTGGCGGCTGCTAATTTGCTGGTCGGCAATACGCCGGACACAGCGGCGATCGAACTCGGACCGGGAATGGCTCACTTCGTGTCGGAGGGCAACGTGGTCGTCGCCCTCGCCGGCCCCGATTGCCTGCTTGAGGTCGAGGGTCACCGGGTGCCGATCTTGACAAGCGTCGGCGTCGCGGACGGCCAAACAATCACGGCACGATTGGGCGCAGCAGGCGTCTATGCCTACCTGGCGCTGTCGGGCGGTGTCGCGGGCGTCGCCGAGATGGGGAGCCGTTCGCAACATCGTCGCTCGGCGATCGGCGGCCCGGCGCTCGGGCTGGGCATGAGCATCCAGGCCTGCGGCAGAGACGGTCAGCCCCTACAGCGGCTGGAGAAGCCGCCGTCTCTCGAAACCATGCCGATCCGGATCGTTCCGGGGCCGCAGGACGATTACTTCGACCCGATCATGCTTGAGCGCCTGTGTGGCGACGGATATCGCATCAGCTCGATGCTGGACCGGATGGGATTGCGTCTCGACGGCCCTGCCCTGAACCATCGGGGCGACTACAACATCGTCTCAGATGGTATTGTCGAGGGAGCGATCCAAGTGCCAGGCAACGGCCAGCCGATCGTGCTCCTGCGCGATCGGCAAACGACAGGCGGCTACCCCAAGATTGCGACGATCATCAGTGCAGATCTAGGTCGATTTGCGCAGCTTCCTGCTGGAGCTCCCGTCCGCTTCGTCCGTGTGTCGGTCGAGGAAGCGATCGAGGCTGCGCGGCAGATGCGCAAGCGCATTGTGGAGCTACGGAACAACCTGGCCCCCCGGCAGCCAGAACTGACCAGCGAGCGGCTGCTCAGCCTCAACCTGATCGATGGCGTCGTCAGTGCCGAGGGCCCACGTGGCTAGTCGCTTTGCAAGGCGTTGCTGGAACTCGAACCGATGCGCCAGCACAAGGACCTGCTCGATCCAGGAGTGTCAGTTGGGCGCAAGCTGAAGTGAATTTCGATCAATCTGGGCCAGCAAGGCCGAGGATGCAACCGCGAAGCTATACAACCATTCTCGCAGCGCGCGCATAACACCCCACCCAACGTCCGGTTCACCCGAGAACTAACCATAATCTGCGCAGAAATATGCCAACTGGAAAAGGCGGGATCGAACTGTCGGCGGGTGCGGAATTCGCGGAGTTAGCCGATTAGGTTCGCTCAGAACGTGGAGCGCCACGTCCGGACATTGGGCAATCGCCCGGAAGCGGACTCAGCTACTCGGCCGAGGGAGCGATGTGGCCTAATCGGCTGACGGCTCAGTTCTTCGACTTGGCTCAGGCCGGTATCGTTCGGCACGACGATTCTGCCCGAGCCCGACTGAGCATGACGGAGGGGCCGGCGCTCACGCCGGCCGCATCGTTTCAGGCAAGGTGGCGAGATTGGAAGGGCCCACCTTCCAGCGCAGGGGATCGGCATATTCGTAATCGATCGTGATTTTTCCCGTATCGCGACGGATTTTCACGAGCGCGGTCTTCCAACGGTCGCCATCGGGCTTCTGCATGGCCTTGCAGAGCTCCTCGAACTTGTCGGCGAGCGCGCCGGAACCGATCCGGCCGGGCCGCGGCTTCTTGCCGTCCTCGTAGCTATAGCCGCTGATCTGCACCGAGTTTCCGGCGATGATGGCCGTGACCGCGAGGCTGTCCCAGGCGTCGTCCTGGCTGGTCTGCTCGTTGATGATCTGGGCGCCGATCTCGTGCACGAGCTCGGTGGCACGGTCGTAGTCGGTCTCCATCGGCATGCTCACTGCTCCAGAAGCCGCCGCATCTCGGCGGGAACATCGATCTTGCCCCTGCGGGTCCGGGCCACATCCGGGTTGGCGCCCACGGCCTCCTCGAAACCGCTGAAGCTCTGCTCCTGCTCGTTCCTGAACCGGGCGAAATTACGATACACCATCTCTCCGGTATCGGGATTGACCACCTCATAGGTGACCTCGACATTGTCGGGCCGGCTGCCGCCCCATTGCAACCCGCCATCCGCGCCGCGTGTGCCGATCTCGACCGTGACGCGGACCTCGCCGCCGGCCTCGACCCATTGCCGCATCTCGGTTTCGAACTGCGTGTAGACGTGCTGGTTGAACTGCGAATTCTGCGGGAACATGTTGACCAGCCCCTGATCGTGCAGGAACTGGTAGCCGATGATGTGGCCGCCATTGTCGTTGGCCGGGAACTCGCCGGTGCGGCCGCCTTCGTGGCCGACATTGGCGGTAAGCTCGTTCTCCTCGCTGGGGCGCTCCTTCTTCGGCGGGATATGGCGAATGGTGGCGTCGGCACGAACGGTCTCGTGGTCGCCGTTGACCGTCCAGGTGACCTCGTTCTGCGTGGCCGGATCGTCGCCGACGGTCCGCGTCGTCGCTCCAACCGGCAGCTGCTGGCGTTCGGCGGCCGTGTCGCGCTCGGCGAACTGGGTGTTGCGCGCGGCGATATTGGCATGGGCCGGGTCGCGCACCATCGATTCGACATCGGCCGCGAGCTCGTCGAGATGCTGGCGATCGATCTCGTTGGCCTGGTTCAGCTCGGCCCGGCGCGCAGCCGACAGGTTCGTATCATTCAGTTCGGCGGCGCGCTGACCCATGCGCTCGCGGACCTTGCCGATATCGATTTGTGCGGCCCAGCCGAGCGTGCCCGGCGGCGGCTCGCCATGATCCGCAGCGAAGGCGGCAAGCTGACCCTCGAGCGTCAGGCTGCGCTGGATGTTCTGGGCAGTCGCGACATGCAGGTCGATATCCGCCTGCGTCGCCTGCGGCCCGTGGCGGATGCCCTGCACGACACCGGTATCGGGATCGTAGTCGATCCGGACTTCGTTGCCGGGCAGGGTCGCGTCGGGTCTCACGCCAGGAGGCAGCGAGCGCAGCACGTTGTCGCGAATCGTGACCGGGTTGAACATGTCGCCAGGCCGCGAGCCGGTGGCGCGCGCGCCGGCGACGGTCGCCGTCGCCCAGAAGCCCATTGAGAGCAGCGCCGTGGCGCGCTCGCCGCCCGACATCTCGTTCCAGTTGCGGGCGAGATCGACGCCCTGGTTGGCGATGGCGGCGGTGTCGACGATGGCGGCGCTGGCCTGGAGATAGCCATGGGCCGAGGCTTCGAGCGGTGCGATCGCACGCCCGGCCTGGCCGAGCTGGGCCAGGCGCGCGGCGCTGCCGAAGGCGCCGACCGAGAGCGCGCTGGCGCCGAGATTGAGCCAGAGATTGCGCGCCTGCGCATCCTCGAGCGGATTGAGCGACTGGCCGTGCTGCGAGCGATCGACGAGCTCGCTGCCGCTGCGATAGGCGCCCCAGGCGCCGGCCCCGACCGCCACCGCGCCGGCGCCGACCACGACCGGAGTCGCAAGCCCGCCCGAACCGACGATCAGCACGCCGCCGGCGATGACGCCGCCGACCAGGGCTGCGGTGTCGAGCGCGCTCGACAGATGCTCGCCGAACGTGTCGACGGTCTCAGGCGTGTTGCCTTCGCCGAGCCTGACCGCGCCGCTCTCATCGGCGGTCAGGTGCCCGCCCTCGGGATAGGTCATATGGCCGGGCGGCAGCTTGTTGTTCTCGCGCCAATCCTGGAAGCTGTCATAGCGGCGGCCGGTATTGTCGACGAAGCGCTCGGTGCCCGAGGCATCCGCAACCCGGAAGAGCGGCAATTGCACAGGTCCGGTCTCGCCGCTTGAATAGGTTACCGGCAGCACCGTGACATTGGGGGCGTCATTGCCGGCGACCGCGCGGATCTGGTCGGTGACGGCGCGGACCGTGGCGGCATTGTCGCCGCTGCCATAATAGGAGAACTGGCCGCGCGCCGCGCCCGCCTCGGCATCGGCCGGGCTCGTGCCATCCGGCACGGCCGGCGGCAGGCCCATGGCGAAGCCGACCGTGTTGTCGAGGTCGCTGCCGGAAAGCCGTTGCGGCGCGTCACCGCGTCCGGTGAGGTATTGCCGCGCGATGTCCTGCGCCTCGGGGCGCACGATAGCCGGATTGGTCCAGGGATCGTCGGTCGCCTTGAGCGTGTCGGCCGTGATGCCCGGGTCCAGGCGGAGGCGGGCCAGCGCATTGACGCGCGCCTCCAGCGGCACGGTCTCGCTGGCGGCGAAGAGCTGGCGGCCCTGGCTGGTGTTGAGAATATCGGTCAGGCGCCCGGCCTCGGCGTCCCGGAGCGCGGCGTCATCGGGGTGCCATTCGCGCGCCAACGCCCGCCCGAGTTGCTGCGGCAGGTCGCCCGACATCTGGCCGTAATCGGTGAGGCTCGCGGCAGCGAAGGCGTTCTGCACGAAGGCGCTGGTGGCTTCGGTGGCCGGCCCTTCGTTCAGCGCCTGCAGCGTCTGCGAGAGCATCGGCGAGCCGCCCATGGCGGGCGCATTCGGATCGGTCGCGAGCGCGCGGGCGAAATCACCGGCGGCCTGCGGTGGTAGGCCGGTCACCATCTCGCGCAGGGGCCCGAGATCCTGTGGCTCGTCATAGGCGGGCCCGGACAGGGTGGTGACAGCGCTGTCGGCCAGGGCGTTGGCCTGCGCCCGCTCGCGCCAGCTCTCGTCGGGATTCCGGTTCGCGACGGCACGGTTCATCTCGCCGGCGCGAAGCGCGAAACGCTCGGCCACGACGCCGCGCAGCTCCGGCCTGTCGCCAAGATTGGTGGCGAGGTTATAGGCGCCGCCCGGGCCGTCGCCGCGGCCCTCGGCCCAGCGATCGAGCATGCGGTCGACCAGATAGGCCTGCTCGGGACGATCGACCGGGCCGAGCGTGCTCTCGCCGCCGAGGGCGCCGACGACCTTGTCGCGGCTGTCAGTGCCGCCGAAACCGAGGAAGCCGCCACTATGGTCGGAATCGTTCTCGACCCAGGCGTCGATCTCGCGCCGGCGCGCCTCGCCCGGCGCCGCCTCGGGCGCTGGCGTCTCGGCCGCCTGGCCGGTGGCCTGGTCGACCTCCCGCACTGAGGCAGGTTGCGCGGACGGCGTATCCGGGCCGAGCGCGGCGTCGGTGACGGCGCGATCAAAGGCGGCGGCATCGCGGGTCGCAGCCGCGTCGCCCGATGCCGTCTCGCCGCCCCCCGCCGAGGGGCGGGCGCGTTCGGTATCGGCTGCAGCGGCGGCGGAAGCGGTCATGGCCGTGATCCTTGCGGGCTGTTCGGCGGGACCACGCGAGGTTAGGCAAACGACCTGATCACAACCTGACCCGCGGAGCGGGCTCAGGTCCCCGGCGCGCGCCGGGGCTCCATCGCCAGCGCCAGGCTCTCCTTGGCGGCGGGAGGCGCATCCGGCTCGCGCGCGAGCGGCCGCAGGATCGCCAGGGCCTCTTCCTTCTGGCCGTCCAGCGCGAGCGACCGGCCGAGATTGTTGCGCA
Source organism: Allobosea sp. (assembly GCF_051860145.1). Classification (GTDB taxonomy): domain Bacteria; phylum Pseudomonadota; class Alphaproteobacteria; order Rhizobiales; family Beijerinckiaceae; genus Allobosea. The sequence goes on from NZ_JBHYEM010000002.1 coordinate 224,725, forward strand.
GCATCTGGTTGCGGGGCGCGCCCTCGAGGGCCTGCCGATACAGGGGCTGCGCCTCCTTGTGCCGCCCGCTCCTGTCGAGGATGACCCCCTTGGCGTTGAGCAGCCGCAACTCGCCCGGCGCGGCGGCGAGCCCCTGGTCCAGCGCCGCGATGGTCTCGGGCGTGCGCCGGCGCGCCATCTCGATCTGGGCGAGGCCGATCCAGGCGTCGATATTGCGGGGCTCGAGGCCGAGCGCCTCGCGGAAAGCGCTCTCGGCGCCGTCGAAGTCACGCTTGCGCGTCAGGGTGCGGCCGAGCGCGACGCGTGGTTCTGCGGCAGTGGGCCGGCTGCGCGCGAGCTCGCGATAGCTGCTCTCGGAACTGGCGTCGTCAGGCCCGTGCCCCACTGCCCGCGCGATGCGCTGCAGCATCGCATCGTCGATATCCTTGCCGCCCAGCAGATCGGGAGCGGGCGTCTCGGCCACCGAGAGCTGCGGCTTGCTGTCGGAGGTGCCGACGCAGCCGCCGAGCGTGGCCGTCAGAGCAACGCAGGCAAGGATGCGGGGAAAGAGGCTGGCGCGAGATGGAGCTCGCTCCGATTTGACTGTTCCTTCAGCCAATACACCCAGTCCTTCCATCCCGCCGGCGGATCGCGCCGACGACATCCTCGTTCCCGGCCCCCTTGTCAGCCCGCTGCTGCAAGGGCGCTGCGCGCGTCCTTCGGCGGCAAGGCCGGAGCCTGTTCCCTGGTCGCGGTCAGCTTGACCGATCCGACCGGCTGGATCGTGAAATCGGAGGCGAGGTCCTGATAGGACAAGACTGCGAGATCGATCCCATTGCGCGTCAGAAACCCGCGCACGAAACGCCGGATATCCATCGAAGCTAGGATGACCGGAGGCGTCTGACCCGGTTTTATGGTCGCATGGATTTGACGCATATGTGACAGAAGCTTCTCGCTCTGCCGGTCGTCGAGCACCAGATAGGGCCCGACTGCGGTGTCGCGCACGGCGCCGCGCACGATATCCTCGGTCTCGCGCTCGATGATGTAGGCCGGCACGACGCGGTGCGCATTGGCATAGCGGTGGCAGATCTGCCGCTTCAGCCCGGCGCGGACATATTCGGTCAGGAGCACGACGTTCTGCTCGCGCTCGCTCCATTCGGCCAGAGCTTCGAGCACGAGGCGGGTGTTGCGGATCGGGATGCCTTCGTCGAGCAGGCGACGCAGCACGTCGGCGATGCGCGGGATCGGCGTGGTCCGCAGCACCTCCTTCACCAGGTCGGCATATTCCTGCTCCATGCGGCCGAGCAGCAGGCGCGTCTCCTGGATGCCGACGAAGCGCTGCGCATAGCGGGTCAGGGCCGAATGGACGCGCATGGCGAGGATCTCGCCGGCATCGTGATGGCCGATGCCGGCTGCTCTGAGCGCCGAGGCATGGCGCTGCTCGATCCAGACCTTGTCGGTCTCCGGGTCGTGGCGGAACGGGATGCCGCTCAGCTCCATGTTGGCGAGATCGTCGGTGAGCAGGAGCTGGGCCGGGTCGACCGTGTCCTGCTCGACCGGAACGCCTTCGACGTCGATGCGGAACTGCGAAGCCGGCAGCCGCTGGTCGGGCTGTACCGGGATGCGCGGGATCATGATGCCGAGATCGGCCGAAACCAGGTTCGAGACGCGGCCGATATGGCGCTGCAGGTTCTCCCTGTCGATGGCACGCAGCAAATCCGGCGCCAGGAACAGGACGATCGGCAAGGCTTCGGCCGGCACCGGCGACTTGCCGCGCTGGGCATTCGGCGCCGCTGCCGACGCCGCGGCCGCAGCTGCATCGGCCTTCGCCTGCTTCGACCTGCCGCTGATGAAGCTCGCCGCTGCGAAGATCGCAGCGAGCACGAGGAAGACCGGAGCCGGAAAGCCGGGAATGAGGCCCATCGCCACGAGCACGCAGGCCGCGAGGCGCAGCGCGCGCGGCGAGGCGGTGAGCTGGCTCGCGATGTCGGCGCCGAGATTGAGCCTGGCCGAGCCGCTGACACGGGTGACGATCGTCGCTGCGGTGATTGAAAGCAGCAGTGCCGGAATCTGCGCGATCAGCGCGTCGCCGATCGTCAGCAGCGTGTAGTGATGCAGCGCCGTATCGAAGGACATGCCCTTCGACAGCATGCCGATGGTGATGCCGCCGAGCATGTTGATGACGATGACCACTAGGCTGGCGATGGCGTCGCCCTTCACGAACTTCATCGCGCCGTCCATGGCCCCGTAGAGCTGGCTTTCGCTTTCCAGCGTCGAGCGCTTGGAGCGGGCCTCAGCCTGCTCGATGTCGCCGTTGCGGAGCTCGGCATCGATCGCCATCTGCTTGCCCGGCAAGGCATCGAGCGTGAAACGCGCCGCGACCTCGGCGACGCGTTCCGCGCCCTTGGCGATGACGATGAACTGCACCAGCGTCACGATCAGGAAGATGACGATGCCGACGACGATGTTGCCGGCAATGACGAAGTCGCCAAAGGTGTGGATGATGCTGCCGGCGTCGCCCTCCGAGAGGATCAGGCGCGTCGTCGCGATGGTGAGCGACAGACGGAACACCGTCGAGATCAGGATGACGCCCGGCAGCGAGGAGAACTCCATCGGGCTCGATATGTAGAGCGCGACCATCAGCAGCAGGATGGCGAAGCCGAGGTTGAAGCCGATCAGCGCGTCGATGAACATGACCGGGATCGGCATGATCATCATGGCGATGGCGAGCAGCAGCAGCAGCGCGACCATCAGGTCGGGATTGGCCGGAGCCCTGGCGATCAGGCTGCGCAAGCTTGCGATCATCGGCGGCTCCCGGACAAGGCGTCTCGCTGGCTGGCGCTGGCCCGCAGCGCGACATAGTCGCGGAACGCCAGTTTCGCCTCTTCCATCCGGCCGGCGCGACGCAGCGCATGGCTGCGCAGCAAGGTCAGCGGCAGGCGCGCTCCGGGCTGGTCGTCGAGCCCCTCGAGCCGGTCGAGCACGGCGAGAGCCTCTTCTCCGGCCCCGTCCGAGACGAGCCCATAGGCGAGAATCCGCAACAGGCCGATATCGCGCGTCTGCTCGTGGTCCAGCAGCCGCAGCAAAGCGAGGCCCTGGGCATGCTGGCCGCAAGCGAGATGCACGTAGGAGAGTGCGCAAAGCAGATCGCGTTCCTGGCCCGAGACCGGCACGACCTGACCGGTCAGCGCGCGCACCGAGGCGGCGGGGCCATCTCCGAGCGACGGAAGCTGCGGCCCGGCCATGCTCAACCCTCGATCAGGCTGTTGCGGTGCTGCCGCAGCAGGGCGAGCCGCTTCAGCTCCTGCTGGATCACGAAGGCGCCTTCGCTCACGACCGAATCGTCGGACGAGGCCGAGAACGTCCCGGCCAGGCGCTCAAGCAGCGCGTTGTGGTTCTCGGCGAGCAGCACCTCGGGATGGCGCAGGCGCGGCATCACGAAGGAGAGCAGGCCGGCGGCGAGGTTTCGTCCGTAGAGAGAGGCGAGCACCGCGCGCGGATCGATATGGGCGAGCGAGGCGCGCATCTCGTCGAGGCTCACCCGCGTGACGGAATCGACATCCCGCGCCGCCAGGGCCGCCTCGATGGCAAGGTCGAGCGGCAGCTCCTGGTTGTCCGCCTCCCAGACCTGCGAGCGGCCCTTGTCGCCGCCGCCGGGCCGAACGCCGGTGACATTGGTGCCGTCGCCACGCGACGGCGCGGTATCGGAGCGCGGCGTGTGATCGTCGAGGCCCTGGCGTTGCGGGCTGTCGGTTCTGACCGGGCGGCGAGGCAGCTTGACCATCGTTGTCGGGTCCCTCCGCCGCTCAGTAGCGGACGGCGGCGAGCCGCCCGTCCCTGCTCAGCAGAACCCGATCTCCCTCGATCCGGTGGATGGTCCAGCCGTCGTCCAGCATGGCGCCAACAAAATACTTCTGGCCCCGCACGAGGAGATGTGGCTGGGTGCCCTGCCAGACCGCCTCGACGGCGATCGAGGACGGCAGCTTCTCCTCCTTGAGGATGACGCCATTCACCAATGTCAGCCCGCCGGTATAGCGATGGTCGAACCATTGCTGGAGCTTCTGCCAATCAGGCATCAGGGAGGGCTCGACCGTACCTTCGGCCGCGACGACGCCGGGCCCCGAGCTGACCTTGATGTTGAGCAGTCCAAGCTTCTCGATCTCGGCTTGCAGCGCCGAAGCCGCGGCCTTGGTCCCGGCCTCGTCGGGGCGGCCCGCAGTGAATTTCCGGACCGGGGCCGCCTCGCCGGCGAGGCTCGCCGCAACGACCGGCGCGTCGGCGCTCGCATCATAGATGAAAGTCGTGAGACCGGTCAGGACGAGCAGCGCGAAGGCCGCAGCCGCGACTGTCTTCGCCGACAGGCGCGGCGAGCCCGCCAGCCCAGCGTGAACCTGCGTCTCCTCCGACCAGCGAATCGACAGGCCGCCGACATGGACCAGCGCCGGCAAGGCAGTCTCGACCTGGCTGCCGGGCGCGATCTCGCCGACGCCGTCGAGGACGACACCCGGCGCCAGCGCTTCGATCGCGATCGCGCCATCCGCAAGCGCCACCCGCAGATGATGCGGTTCGAGATTCTGCTGGATGAAGACAAGATCGGCGTCGAGCCCGCTGCCGATCGTCCGGGCGCCGGCGCTCATGCGGTCGCTCAGGCCGGCATAGAGGCCCGATTGTACTTCGAATCGAAAGGGCGCGGTCTCGCTCACGGCACTCTCCTCAACGGCAACGGGAGCACGTACAGAGGCTGTACGGCTCGCCTGGAATTCGCGGGACTGCTGGCGCTACGGCGCGGCAAGGCGTCGGGACGTCATGGAGAGCGGGGCGGCCGAAGCCGCCCCGCTTCAGGATCACTGCACGCGCTCGTCGGAAACCTTCTTGTCCGAGGCGAGCTGGGTCGAGACCATGCGCATCTGGATGCTCTTGGCCTGGGCCTCTTCGCTGACACGCTTCAGCTCGGCGATCTGGGACTGGAAATCGCCAGCGCCGCCGGCACCACCAGCGCCGCCGGTGCCACCGGTCTGGCCACCGCCATTGCCGCCGACCAAGCCGTTGAGAGCGCCGCCGACGAGACCACCAATGTTGAAAGACATATCATTCTCCTGGGGTTTGAGTTCGATCTTGCCGCCTGAAGCGGTCACAATGACGCCGAGTGGACGCGTCAGGCGTCCTCTTCCGTCTCGGCCATCACCTCGTCGAAATCGGCCATCCCGTCGTTCGCGATCTGCATCGCGAAGGACCTGAGGGCCGATTCGAACGCCTCGGCCTTGGCCGAGTCCTGCGAATTGCCGCCGCCTTCCAGCGCGCCGCCAACCGCACCGCCGAGGGCCGATCCAATCGGGCCGCCGAAAATGCCGCCGACCACGCTTCCGATTGCTCCCAGCATCGGGCGCTCCTTCGTTCGCTGTTTCATGCGAGCCACAGGATGGCAGCTGCGCATTCCTCTTGGTCACGACGCGATGCTAGGAAGGCCAGCTTTCCAGAACCTGACGAGCCGCGGGATAATTCATTTCGCCAGCTAACCGGCGGTCGTCGACATCTCGCCGGGGCGATGAATTCAGCGCGGCTCGAGCGCCGGCGCGCGCACGATGCCTTCGGGACGGGGCGCATCGGCGGAATACTGGCCTTCGAGCCGGCCGTTGCGGATGACGGCGGCGGAGGTGCCGCGAAACAGCATCAGGACCGTGTCCCGTGGCGGACGCTGCACATCGATGGCGCGCGGCCGGGCCTGGGCCTCGGCGACAAGGCCGCTCAATATCTGCTCTGCGAGAGTGATGAAGCGCGGCGGCCCCGAGGTCAGCACCAGGCCATTGCCCGGCGCCGGGCGCACGACGAAGCGCTCGTCAGAGATATTGAGCGCATCGAGCGTATCCCTGAAAGCAACGAAGCTGATCGGCGCCAGTACGAGCAGGCGACTCTGCGCCTCCTTGGCGGCGGTGACATAGAGAACCAGCCCGTCGAAATACCATTGCAGGTTGTATAGCTTGGCCAGATGGTCGAGAAATTCGCGCGGCCGCAGTTCAGGCATTCGCCCCCGGATGCGTCCCTTCACCTCGCTGCTGACATTGACTTTCAGGTTGAGATTGCTGCCGAACTCCTGAAGAGCGTTGGGAAGTTCCTGATCGAGAACTGTGTAATTATACGGCGTATCAGGCAGCGGCAACGGAGCTGCAATCGAAGTAATACTTGTCGATACAAAGAGTATTCCGGAAAAAATACCGGATTTCGCAGATTTCATCATACTCGATTTCAGACGCATTTCGCAATCCGACCCGGATTAGATTTCGCATAGCTCCGCTACGAGGATGGGTCGCGTTTGTGATCTTTGGATGACAGTGCGGAAACCGGGCATTCGTCAGCTTCCCGTCAGCTAGCGTCCCTAGTGTCCAATTCGTTAACGGGAGGCGCCCACCGCGCTCTCGGCCTAACCCAAGAGAGCAAAAGGGTTCCCATATGCTCGTTGGCGCTCCGGGACTGACCGGCCTCATCGACAATGTACAACAGATCGCTCCGGCCGCCGGAGACCGGCTCCAGTTCCAGAACGATCTCGTTCAGACGGCTGCGGCGGGCGACGCCACCAAGCAGCCGCCAGCAAGCTTCTCCGCGCCTGCTCAGGCGACGACGGAAGTCTCGCGCGCCACGACTCACACTGCATCTATCGGCGAGCGGATCCTGCAGAATCTGTCGGCGGTTCATCGCGGCAGTGCGGCGCCGGGCGCCGGCAATGCCGAGCCGGCTTTGAAAGCCTCGCAGCCTGGCCCGGCCGAGCAATCGCTGACGCAGCCAAACGCAGCTAGACTGCCGGGGCTGGCGCCGGGCGCCGACAATTTCGACGCGATGATCGCGTCGCTGCAGAGCGTCTACAACAACGTCATCCAGGTCTCTCTCGTCTCCAAAAGCACCGGCAGCTTCAGCTCGTCGGTGAACAAGCTGATGTCGGCGAGTTGAGCCCAGCCATGCGATTGCGTCGGATCACGCCGACTGAGAGCAGCGCTACCGGGCCTGGACCCGCCCGAGCCCGGGGCTTGCGGGCGGGCACCCTCGTCGCCCTGACCGCCGCGCTGGTCCTGGCGGGCTGCAAGGCGGATCTCTACACCAAGCTCCAGGAACGCGAAGCCAACGAGATGCTGGCCCTGCTGCTCAACCATGGCATCGATGCCGGGCGCGTCGCCGCGAAGGACGGCACCAGCACGATCCAGGTCGAGGAAAAGCAGCTAGCTGTGGCGATCGACCTGCTCAAGGCCGAAGGCTTCCCGCGCCAGAATTTCAAGAACCTCGGAGAGGTCTTCAAGGGCTCCGGCCTGATCGCCTCGCCCACCGAGGAACGCGCTCGCTACGTCTATGCGCTCAGCGAGGAACTGTCGCGCACGATCAGCGATATCGACGGGGTGCTCTCCGCACGGATCCATGTCGTGCTGCCGAAGAACGACCTGCTGCGGCAGGACACGACGCCGTCTTCGGCGTCGGTGTTCATCCGCCACGACTCGGACGCGCAGCTGAACGCGCTGCTGCCGCAGATCAAGATGCTGGTCGCTAACAGCATCGAGGGCCTGTCCTACGACAAGGTCGCCGTGGTCTTCGTCCCGGTCGAGCGCCCGGCCGCCGCAACGGCTGCGGAACAACGCACAGCCGCTGCGGCGGCCGGCGCAGCACCATCGCGCATGCTGGGTCCGATCCCGATGAACTGGGCCGCCATCGGCGGGGGGCTGACCGGCGCCGGCATCGCAATCGGCGCGCTGATCTATGTCCTGCTCGGCAACCGTCGCCCGACCAGGACACGGCCGGAGTCGCGCGCGCTCACCACCACCGACGAACGGGGCCGGCTGGGGATCTCCGGTTTCGACGCGGAACGGAAAACCGCCATCCGCGAGGCGGCGTAGTCCTGGGACAGAGCGTGACCATGCCGGCTCTTTTGGACAGTGCGAGCCATTGCGAAGCCGCTCCAGCAGATCTGGCGGCATTCGTGTCGTCGATTCATCCTGCCCGCCTGGCCCTCAGCCTCGACGCGGCGCTGTCGGTCGCGACGCTGGCGCGGCTCCAGAACAGCAGCCGGATGCGGGACGGGCTGGCGCGCCTGGTGCTTGGCGACGCGGATGTGGCCGGGCCCGCGCCGCTCTTCGGCCAGCCCGCCCGTCGCGCCGCATTGTTCGCCGGCAGCATCTGGCATGCGCGCTCTCTGCTGAAGCTGATCTCGGGCCAGGATCTCGGCGTTTTCGTCGACAAGCTCGGGGCCGAGTTCCAACCCTTTGGCGTGCGGCATATCGGGCTGGCGGTTTCGACCGCGCTGATCGTCGACCCGGAACAGCTGTCCGAGGCCGTCGAGCAGGATGGCCTCGGCTGCCTCGGCGGCTGGCTCGCGACCCTTCCGGAACGGGAACGCCAGCGCGTACTGCTGTCCCTCCCCCCCGGCAGCGCAGCAGAGCAGCCGAGCGCGGCGCATCGCGCGGCCGCCGATGCGATCTTCGCGGTCGTATTGACGCAACTTGCATTGCAGGTTCCGCAGCCGTGACACTCGGAGCCCCTCCCGCGGCCCCTGCCCTGCGCCCCCTCGGGCCACTCGTTCGCGCCGAGGAGGCAGGTCTGTGGCACGATGCGGCAGAGGCGCGCGCGATGGCGGAGCGCCATCTGCAGCGGGTCCGCAGCTGGGCTCGGGCCGCCTATGAGCGGGAGCGCGCACGGGGCTATGCCGAAGGCCAGCAGGCCGGTGCCCAGGAAGGCGCGAGGTTGATGGCGGCGGCCGCGGCGGAAGCCGCGCGCCAAAAGGCCGTGCTCGAGCGGGAATTGCCGCATCTCGTGATGGGCATCGTCCGCGACCTGATCGGCGCCTTCGATCCAGGCGAGATGCTGCTGCGCACGGTCCGGCATGCGATCGAGCAGAAACATGGCGGGGGCGAGGTGCGATTGCGCGCAGCGCCGCTCCATGCCGACACGCTGGCGCGCGAATTTGCCGCCTGCGACGGCAAGGAAGGCCGGCCGCTCGTGCGAATCGAGGCCGATCCGGCGCTGTCGCCGCGGCAATGCGTGCTCTGGAGCGAATTCGGCAATATCGACCTCGGCCTCGAAGCCCAGCTGCGCGCATTGCGGCTCGGCTTCGGCCTGCCATCCGGCGAGGACGGCACATGAATGTCCCGCTCCCGGCCAGCAGCAGCGCGGGTACGGATCGAGCGCTGGAAACCGCGCTCACGCGCCTGCGCAGCACGGCTCAGCACATCGACACCCGCGCGGTCCGGGGCCGGATCACGCGTGCAGTCGGCACGCTGATCCACGCGGTGGTGCCGGATGTGCGCATCGGCGAGCTCTGCCTGCTGCAGGACCCGCGCACCGGCTGGTCGCTCGAAGCTGAGGTCGTCGGCCTGTCGCAGGACGGCGTGCTGCTGACGCCGATCGGCGAATTGCAAGGCCTCTCGAGCCGGACGGAGGTGGTCTCGACCGGGCGCATGCTCGAAGTGCCGGTGGGCCGAGCGCTGCTCGGGCGCGTCGTCGACAGCTTCGGCCGGCCCCTCGACGGCGGGCCGCCGCTGGCAGCGCTGGAAACCAGACCGCTGCGACAGGCTGCACCCAATCCGATGACCCGCCGGCTGATCGGCCAGCCGCTTTCGCTCGGGCTGCGGGCAATGGATGGGCTTCTGACCTGCGGCGAAGGACAGCGCATCGGCATCTATGGCGAGCCGGGCGGCGGCAAGTCGACCCTGCTGTCGCAGATCGTCAAGGGCGCGGATGCCGATGTCGCGGTGGTCGCGCTGATCGGCGAGCGCGGCCGCGAGGTTCGTGAGTTCATCGAGCGCCATCTCGGCGAAGCGGGCTTGCGCCGAACGGTTGTGGTCGTGGCGACCTCCGACCGCTCGGCAATGGAGCGCGCGCAATGCGCACATATGGCGACCGCTGCGGCCGAGCATTTTCGCGAGCAGGGCCTGCGCGTCGTTTTGATGATGGATTCGCTGACGCGCTTCGCCCGGGCGATGCGCGAGATCGGCCTCGCCGCCGGCGAGCCGCCGACCCGGCGCGGCTTTCCGCCCTCGGTCTTCGCCATGCTGCCCGGCCTGCTGGAGCGGGCGGGAATGGGCGAGAGAGGCTCGATCACGGCCTTCTACACCGTCCTGGTCGAAGGCGACGGCACCGGCGATCCGATCGCCGAGGAGACGCGCGGCATCCTCGACGGACATATCATCCTCTCGCGCCAGCTTGCAGCGCAAGGGCATTTCCCCGCGATCGACGTGCTCGCCAGCCGCAGCCGGGTGATGGACGCGGTGGTGTCGCCGGCCCAGCGCAAGGCGGCCGGCTTCATGCGCGAGCTGCTCTCGCGCCATGCCGATGCCGAGTTCCTGGTCCGGGTCGGAGAATACAAGCAGGGCAGCGATCCACTGACCGATCGCGCCATCGCCAGCATCGACGACCTGCGCCGCTTCCTGCGCCAGGGCGAGGACGAGCATTCGAGTTTCGAGGACACGGTGGCATGGCTCTCGCGTCTGACCGCATAGACCCGGCGCATGTCTCGGCGTTGCGGCACGTGAAGGAACTGCGCGAGCGCCGCGCCCTTGCCGACTGGCACGCCATGGAGGCGCAACGTCGGCTGGCTGCCCAGGCGGAGGTCGAGGCGGGCAAGGATCTGCGCAAGACGCACGAAATGCGGGTGGTGCAAGAGCGCGAGATTTATAGCCGGCTTATCGAATCCGGGGCGACGGCAATCGGCGAGCTCGAACGCTGCCGGATGATTCTGGAGGCGCTGGCGAGCGAGGTGGAGCGAAAGCGCAAGCGGCTCGAGGAAACCAAGGCCGCGCACGGGACGGCTGAGGCTGCGGCCACTGCGAGCCGGGCGGTCTGGGCCAGGAGTTCGGTCTCGGTGCGCAAATGGGGGTTGATCGAGACCGATCTCGGCACGCTGAGGCGCACACGCCAGGATTTCCGCACCGAGATCGAGACCGAAGACGATATCGCGCTTCGTCGCGTCGGCAGCCGTGCCGCGGCAGATGGCGGCAAGGGTCGATGATGTCCGTCTCGATCCTGCCGGCGCGACATGAGCGCATCATTGGTTTTTCGCCCGGCACCCCGCCGAAGCATCCCAGATTCGAGCCGCAGCCCGTCCTTTCGCGTGCGGTCGTCGCCTGGATCAATGCGGTCGTCGTCCCGAGGGCGCCCTGGACCGGCCGGCTCGGCGATCGCGCGGTCTCGCTCGGGATCGGGAGCGTGAACTGGGACTGGGCGCCGGCGCCCGGCCCGATGCTCGACTTCGTCTGGGAGGCCGGCGGCACGTCGCAGGTCCTCTCGCTTTCCAGACCTATCGCGGACGGCCTGCTGGAGGCTGTCCAGCCCGGCCTCGCCCTGCCGTCGGAACCGAGCCGCTCGCTGGTGCTCGAGCTCGCGCTCGAGCCGTTGCTGGCCCGTTTCGAGACGCAGGCCGGGCAGGAGCTGCGCCTCGTCGAGGTCCGTGACGCCGTCATGTCGGGCCCCTATCTCGCGCTCGAGCTAGCTTTTGGCCAGCTCAACGGTCAGGCCCGGCTCTTCCTGCCCACGCAGCTCGATTGCGCCCTGCCTACGCTGTTCGACGGGCTCGCGGCCCTGGCGGCGCGCCAGCCGGAGCGGAAGCGCGAGCTTTCCGCCGATTTTCCCATGATCGTCGCCACCGAGATCGGCTCGCTGCGCATCGGCTCGCGGCTGCTGCACGAAGCGCGCCCCGGCGACGTGCTACTTCCCGAAGATTGTCCGTTGCTACGCGGCGAGGTCACCCTCGCCGCGGGCGGGCTCTGGGCGCCGGCCGAACAGGCGGGCAATCAGCTCCGCCTGCGGGGCCGCTTCCGCCCGCGATCAATTCCCCCGGAGTCCGCCCGCATGAGCCAACCCCCCGAGCCGGCGCAGCCGCCGAATGCCAGCCTCGACGAGGTCGAGGTCACGCTCGTCTTCGAATGCGGGCGCTGGCCGATCACGCTCGGCGCGCTGCGCAGCGCCGGCGACGGCCATGTCTTCGACCTCGGCCGCCCGCTCGACGGGCCGGTCGACATCCTCGCGAATGGCCGCCGGATCGGCCGCGGCGACATCGTGCGCGTGGGAGACACGCTCGGCGTGCGGCTGCTCGGCGGGCTCGCCGGCAATGACTGAGATCCAGCCGGGGGTCCTGGCGCTTCTCGCGGTCACGCTCGGTCTCGGCCTGCTCGCCTTCGCGGTCGTCACCACCACCGCCTTCATGAAGGTCTCCATCGTGCTCTTCCTGGTGCGCAATGCGCTGGGGGCGCAGCAGGTGCCGCCGAACATCGTGCTCTACGGCGCCGCCCTGATCCTGACCGTGTTCATCAGCGCGCCTGTGGCCGAACAGACCTATACGCGCCTGACCGACACCCAACTGCGCTACCAGAGCTTCGACGACTGGCTGCTTGCGGCGAAACAGGGCCAGGAGCCGCTGCGCGAGCATCTCAAGCGCTTCACCAGCGAGGAGCAGCGCCGCTTCTTCCTGTCCTCGACCGAGCAGGTCTGGCCGCCGGAGATGCGCGGCCGGGCCAATGCCGACGACCTCGTCATCCTGGTGCCGTCCTTCCTGATCTCCGAGCTGAAGCGCGCCTTCGAGATCGGCTTCCTGCTCTACCTGCCCTTCATCACCATCGACCTCGTGGTGACGACCATCCTGATGGCGATGGGCATGTCGATGGTCTCGCCGACGGTGATCTCGATCCCGTTCAAGCTCTTCTTGTTCGTCGCGATCGACGGCTGGTCGCGGCTGATGCACGGGCTGGTGCTGAGCTACACCGTGCCGGGCGGCTGAAAGGGCAGCGATCATGGATGAATCCAGCATTCTTACCCATATGAGCCACTCGCTCGTGATCTTCATGATCTGGGTGCTGCCGCCGCTCGTCGCCGCGCTCGTCGTCGGGTTGCTAATCGGCATCATCCAGGCCGCGACGCAGATCCAGGACCAGACGCTGCCGCTGACGGTGAAGCTGCTCGTCGTGGTGGCGGTGCTCGGCCTGTTCTCGCCGCTGCTGAGCGCGCCGCTGCTGGAGCACAGCAAGCAGATCTTCACCGAGTTCCCGGCGCTCACGGCGCGACGCTAGCTCGGCCATGCCCAACCTGTCGCCGGAGGAGCTGCAGAAACTGATCCTCGCGGCGATCGAGCTCGTCGTCGCGGCCGGGCTCGGCTCGGCGCGCGCCATCGGCATCATGCTGGTCCTGCCGGTCTTCACCCGGCCGCAAATAGGCGGGCTGGTGCGCGGCGCGCTCGCCATCGCGATCACCCTGCCCATGCTCCAGCACGTCGCAGACGCGGTGGCGACGCTCGATGGCGGCACGCGCATGGTCAAGGTGGCGCTGCTCGGGCTGAAGGAGGTCTTCGTCGGCCTGCTGCTCGGCACGCTGCTCAGCATTCCGCTGTGGAGCATCCAGGCGGTGGGCGAGATCGTCGACACCCAGCGCGGCATCACCAGCGAGACCGCGCCGGTCGATCCTGCGACCCGCAGCCAGGCCTCGGCGACCGGGCTCCTGCTCGGCATCACCGCGATCACGATCTTCGTCGTCAGCGGCGGCCTGCAGACGATGGTGGACGGCCTCTACAAGAGCTACCTGATCTGGCCGGTGGTGAATTTCATGCCGAGCCTCTCGACACAAGGGGCGATGGAGCTCGTCAGCCTGCTCGATCACATCATGCGGACCATGCTGCTGATCGCCGGGCCGGTGCTGATCTTCCTGCTGCTGATCGACATCTCGGTGATGCTGCTCGGTCGCTTCGCCCCGCAATTCAAGCCGAACGACCTCGCGCCGACGCTGAAGAACATCGGCTTCGCGATCTTCATGGTCGTCTATGCGGTCTATCTGATGGAGTACATGAAAGCGGAGATCACCCAGACGCAGGGCGTGCTCGAGCAGTTCCGCAAGGTGCTGAAGTGAGCGATTCGGGAGAGGAGAAAAAACTCCCGCCCTCGTCCAAGAAACTCAACGACGCGCGCAAGAAAGGGCAGGTGCCGCGCAGCAGCGATTTCACAACGGCGGCCAGCACCTGCGCCGGCATCGCCTGGCTCTGGTCGGAAGCGGGCGGCATCGAGGACAAATGGCGCGAGGCCCTGCTGCTGGCCGACAAGCTGCAGCCCCTGCCCTTCGATACCGGCGTCCGGCAGGCGCTCGGCATCCTGGCCGAGCTGAGCATGGCCACGGTGCTGCCGCTCCTCGGCGTCATGGTCGGCGCCGGCATCTTCGCGAGCTTCCTCGCCAATCACGGGCTGGTGTTCTCGCTCGAACTGGTCACGCCGAAATTCGAGAACATCAACCCGATCGAGGGCATGAAGCGGATCTTCAGCCTGCGCTCCCTGATCGAACTGGCGAAGACGCTGTTCAAGGCCGTCTTCCTCGGCGCCACCTTCCTGTTCGTCATCATGGGAATGTGGAAGACGCTGGTATATCTGCCGATCTGCGGCATGGGCTGCATCGGGTTCGTCGTCGGGACCGAGACCAAGCTGCTGATGGGCATCGCCGCGGGCGCGTTCCTGGCTGCGGGCACGCTCGACCTCCTGACCCAGCGCTGGCTGTTCATGCGCGAGATGCGCATGACCGAGACCGAGGCCAAGCGCGAGTTCAAGGAGCAGGAAGGCAACCCCCAGCTGAAGGGTGAGCACCGCCGGCTGCGCCAGGAGGCCTCGAACCTGCCGCCGCTCGGCATGCGCCGCGCCACCCTGGTGCTGCGCGGGCGCGACGCCCTGATCGGCCTGCGCTATGTGCGCGGCGAGACCGGCGTGCCGATCGTGGTGTGCCGGGGCAAGGGCGCGAGCGTAGACAGACTGCTGGCGGAGGCCCGCGACCTACGCGTGAACGTGGTCGAGGACGACGCCCTGGTCCGCCGGCTCCTGCGCAAGGCCAAGCTCGGCGACGCCATCCCGTCCCAGTATTTCCAGCTGGTGGCGAAGGCGCTCTACACGGCCGGTCAGGTCTGAAGCCTATTGGACCGCCGCGCTGCCGGCGCCGATCTGGGGCGTGGCCCGCCGGTTGCCCGCGGTTCCGGTGGCGAAGGCGCGGTAATTCTCGACCGGTATCGCAGCCCGGTCGCCCCGGCTCGCGATCACGGCGCCGTTGCCGAGCAGATGGCTCGGGTCGGCAACCGTCAGCGCCAGATTCGTGCGGACGGAGCAGCCCAGCGTCTGGTCGAAGGAATTGTCCTCGACCGAGGGGCCGACGATCGAGAGCGACGGGCAGACGGGCGGGATCGCGGTATAGGCGACCACCATGACGCGGGCCCGGAAGCGTCCAAGCGGGTCGGCGGGGCCGACGAACTGGCGGATATTGTAAGGGTCGACGCCCAGCCGCCGCGCCAGCTTGACCACGCCCGCACGCAGCGCAGGGCTGGAACTGGTGATCTCGAGATGGACACCGTCGCGGGCGTCGCGCCGCGTCGTGGCGATCAGGTCGGCAAGCCGCCGTCCTTCGCTGCTGCCGAGCGAACTGAGCAGCAGGACATGGTTCTGGGGATCGACGAGGATCGCCTGCGCCGTCGGCTCGACATAGATCGGGGCGGTGTTGCAGCCGCCGAGCGCAGCGCCCCCGAGCAGCGCGCAGAGAAGATATCGGAAGGCCATCGCTGTCCTCATTCGATGATGAAGCCGGTGTCACCGGTGGCGCCCGGAACGCTGGTCGCGGGTGCGCGGCGTCCCTTCGGCGGCTTCGCCAGGGTATTGGCAAGCGCCCGCCCCGAATCGGACGGCGGCGCGACCCGGTCGGTCGGCGCGCTGAGCGCGTTGGGACCGGTCGCCGGCCGCACGATATAGGGCGTGACGATGATGATGAGCTCCGTCTCCTCCTTCTGGAAGGAGGATGAGCGGAACAGCACGCCTAGCACCGGCAGGTCGCCGAGCCAGGGAAAGGCTGAGATATTGGTGCTGAAATTGCGGCGAATCAGCCCGCCGATGGCGAAGCTCTGGCCGCTGCCCAGCTCCACCACGGTATCGGCACGCCGGGTCGACAGCGCCGGCACGGAGATGCCGTTGATGGTCACCGCGCCCTGCGCCGAGAGCTCGCTGACCTCAGGCTTGACCCTGACATTGATCAGATTGTTGCTGAGCACGGTCGGCACGAATTCGAGGCTGACGCCGAAGCGGCGGAACTCGACCGTGACCTGCTGATTGCCTTGCGAGACCGGGATCGGGAACTCGCCGCCGGCGAGGAAGCTCGCCGATTCGCCGGAGATCGCAGTGAGGTTTGGCTCGGCCAGCACCGAGACCAGCCGCTCGCTGGCGAGCGCATCGAGAACGGCGCTGATATTGGTGTTTCCGGCGCTGAAGCCGAGGCCCACCGTGCCGCCGCCCTGGCCGGCGCCGGTACCTCCGCCGCTGCCGCGCAGCACGCCGAAGCTGAAATTGCCGCTTTGCCCGAAAGCCGAAAGATTGATGCCGAGCGCCTTCATCGCGCTGCGCGAAATCTCGGCGACGCGGACATTGAGATTGACCTGGAGCGAGCCGGCAACCTGGATCTTGTTGACGATGACCGAGCCGGCGCCGAGGAACTGCTCGGTCACCGATTTGGCGGTGTCGACGATCTCGGCATTGGGCGCCATGCCGCTGAGGACGGCGCCACGTGGCGTGTAGCTGACGCGAATCGGGTACTCGCCGACCTGCGCCTTCAGCAAGGCGCGCAGATCCTCGATCGGCTGGGTGACGACGACCTGGAATTCCGCGAGCGCCTGGCCGCTGTCGTTCAGCGCGAACAGGCTCGTGCGTCCCGATTTCTTGCCGAAGACGAAGATCGTCTTGTTCGAGGGGGCCTGGAAGTCGGCGATCGTCGGGTCGGCGACGAAGATGCTGGCAGCCGCCTGCGGCAGCTGGATCGTCTCGCCGCGCGAGGATGTCAGGTTCAGGGTTCCGCGCTGGCTCTGCGGCGCAGGCTGGGGCGCGGATTGGGGCGGCGGAGACGCTTCGCGCCGGGTCTTCTGCGCCGAACTGGCGGTAGGAAACAGCAACGCCACCGCGCAGAGCACGCCAGCGACCAAGCTCGGCAGGCGCGATCTTACGATGGGTGTTTCGGTGCAGGCTCGTTCGCGGTCGCCGGCGTTTTGTTCGCTCGTCAAGGTTCTCGGTTCTCTATTGTCAGGCGGGCGCCGATGTCGTCGTGACGCCGGCCGGTGGCGTCACGAGGCTGCCTCGCTGGATTCGAGCACATAGCCGATGCCGCGTGCGGTGCGGATGCGCAGTGTCGCGCCCGATTGGCTGAGATGCGAGCGCAGCCGGTACACCCCCACTTCGAGCGCATTGGTCGAGACCTCGTCGTCGAACGTGTAGAGGCTGTCCTCGAGCGAGGCGCGCGGCACGATCCGCCCGACGCGGCCCAACAGAAATTCCAGGATGCAGAGTTCGCGCCGCGCGATCTTCATCGGCGCTCCGGCAACCCAGGCCTGCCGACCGACCGGGTCGAAGCTCAGGTTGCCGACGGAAATGACCGGGTCTGTCATGTGATTCGACCGCCGCAAAACGGCCCGCATGCGGGCGATGAGTTCGTCTGTGGAGAGCGGCTTGGGCAGGAAATCATCCGCACCGCCGTTGAAGATTTCGATCCGCTTGCTGAGATCGTTATGGCCGCTCATGATCATGGCGGGGGTCGAGTGGCCGTTGCGCCGCAACTGCTTGAGCCAGCCGAGCCCGTCGCCGTCGGGCAAGGCGAGATCGAGCAGCAGGATGTCGTAGCTGGCGCAGCCGAAAGCGGCGGACGCCTCATCCAGGGTGTAGGTCACATCGACGGCAAAGCCGTTATCCGATAGCGCGCCCCGCACCGCAAAAGCCAAATCCTCGTGATCCTCAACCAGTAAAGTGCGCATTCCCTCGCCTCTTGTTAAGTATTGTGAGGAAAGACCTGTATCGCACGGGCCATGTGACAGTTTTTTGAATAAGCGATTGCTTGGCTGACTAACATTTCGCTGAGGATTTTCTTTCAAGGAGAAAACCGGCAATTTCTATGGAACAATTTTGATCTTCTGAATGTTGATGGATTCTGCCGTTGGGTCACGTATTGAAGAGACTGGCTTTTCCATCTGCGAAAGCCATGAGCGACGGCAGAACCCTCAGCGGAAAAAGCCCGTCCGCGCCGTCAGCTTCCTGAAAGCTGGGCCGCCTAAGGTCACGGTGTGGTTGGCGGCGCGATGCTCTGGGTGGGACCCGAGCATGCTCTGTCCGCAAGGTTTCGAAGCAACAGGAGCACGACGATGAACACCATTCCTGGCTGGGGCTTCATCCCCGTCGCCATCCCCTTCCCCGGCCTCGTCAACGGCGCCTCTGCCGGCCAGCCCACGCCCGACGTCTTCCCCGGCGCGCAGCAGCCAGGCGGCGGCGACTTCCTCGGCAGCGTCCGCTCGGCCGCGACCTCGGGCGAGAAGCGCGACCTGATCGACGCCTACGCCGCGGGCTTCATCGCGGCGAGCCGCGGCGCCGGCAACAACGGCGCACCGTCGGCTCCGACCTATATGCCCAGCGCCCCGACGCCGGGCCTCCCGGCGCTTCCGACGAGCCAGACCAGCCCCGTCGCCGGTGTCCCGACCCTGGACCGCATCGAGCAGTCGCGTCGCGAGGCCTTTGCCGGCGTGATGGAGGGCTTCCAGCACTTCGCCGGGCTGATCGAGGAATCCAACATCCCCGAGCAGACCAAGAACACCATGCTCGACGGGCTCGCCGGCCTGATGTCGCAATTCGCCGGGCTCGCCAATATCGGCGCCGGCAATAGCGGCCAGCTGCCGCAGCTGCCGCCGCCGAACCTGCCGGCTCCGGGTGGCCCCGGCCAGAGCGGCTCGGGTGCCTCGGACGTCTGGACACACGAGAAGAAGGATGACGGCACCGCCGAGATCCGCCTCGGCGACAAATATACGATCAACCTGAAGGAAGGCGACCAGTCCTTCACCGTCCGCAACAACGAAACCGGCGCCGAGACCCGCGTCTGGGGCGACCCCCATGTCGACAAGGACGCGGATGGCAAGACCGATTTCGACTTCAAGGACAACCTGAGCTTCCAGCTCGACGACGGCACCAAGATCACCGTCAACACCGTCGATGCCGGCAATGGCACGACCTTCTCCTCGGGCCTGACCATCACCAACGGCAACAACGCCATCCAGGTGACCGGTCTGGCCGGCGACAAGGACGGCAAGAACAATCTCGAGGTCGTCCAGTCGAATGCCGGCACGACGCTCGACCAGCTCACCGCCGACGGCGCGCAGATCCTCTACGAGCGCGGCAAGGACTGGGTCGGCGCCAACGGCCAGAGCATCGATCAGGCCGCGATCAACGCTGCCGAGCAACGCTACGCCTGAAGCTTCGATTACGACAAGTTTTCGTCTTCTCCAGAAACGATGCGGGCGCTTCATGCGCCCGCATTTTGCGTTTTACGGATGCTTTTTATTTTATCTCAGTGATTGGCATGCCCTGATCGCTGTAGAATTATTACTTCCCTCCGTCAGGTTGCTATCAGCTTCAGCCCCCATCCTGCCGCTAGCGTTATCGATGCGTCGCCCAGGGCGGCGCGTGGCGGAAGAGGAGCGGCGAGATGGCCCAGGCTGCAGCGAGCGTTTCCGGAGCGAGCGAAGCGACGGCGCGTCGGCCCGAGACCGACAGCGCCCAGAGCGCCTCCGGCTCGAATGCCGACTCGGGCGGCGCCGACGCCTCCTCCACGCAGGACTTCAACGCGGAGGTCGCCCGGGCGCAGGCCACGGAAGAGGAGCGGCGCGCGACAAAGCCCGCTTCGACCTCGACCAGCAGCGCAGCGCAGAACGACAATGCGCCGGTGCCCGCCTCGTCCTCCTCCGGGAGCGGTTCGACCCCTCCCGCCAATGGCGCGCCGAGCACGTCCGGGGTCGAGACCGGCATTGGCGATGCCGGCAACACGCTGGTCAATCCGCGCGACGAGATCGGCAAGCTCAACAGCGACGGCGACCAGGTGGTCATGAACGTGACCGCCGAGGCCAAGGCGCAGGTGCCGCTCGCCCGCATTCCGGTCGGTGCCGGCGTCAAGGGCCAGTATGGCTACGACATCACCGTGGCCCAGCGCGGTGACGGCGGCGAAGGCCAGCCGGCCCCGACCTACGACGTCACCTTCGATAAGCGGCTGCAGGGCGGGCTGACCGGAGAGCTTGCCGTGCCGGGCGTCGATCCGGCCGCCGAGTTCAACCTCGGCACCTCCGATTCGGTGACGATGAACTTCGCCTCGCAGGACGATGCGACGCGCGCCGTGCAGGTTCTCCAGAGGCTCGGTGCCTCGGAAGCGGTGCGCGATGCGATCAACGCGCCGATCCCGGGAGTTGGAACGCTCGGCGCGGCCTCCAATCCGGTGCCGGCGGATGATGGTAGCCTGAGTGACACGCATTCCTGGCCGACGCCCGGCAACCTTGCGGCAGCGCCGCTGCGTCCGTCCGAAGAGGACATGGCGTTCCTGCGCGACAACATCACCAGCTACTCGCAGGAGCTCAATGCGCAAGAGCGGCTCAAGCTCGGCGCGAAGGCGGCCAATCTCGGCATCGAGACGCGGCTCGACCAGAACCAGCGCATGATCCGCACCATCGAGGTGCCACGTAATGGCGAGCCGGGCCGGCTGACCTATACGCTCGCGGGCGACCTCGATTCGAGCACCAAGGAGAAGCTCACGATCGGCCAGCAGCAGTTCGACCAGTTCGAGCTGGGCTATATCCCGCAGAACATCGTCGACCATGGCACGCTGCGCGGCGAAGTGAGCATGTCCTGGGATATCCCGGCCGACCAGTCGCTCAGCGAGGTCGCCGGCCGGCCGATACCGGAGGTCGACGGGCTCGGCGCGCCGGACGAGGTCTCTGCGCGGGTCGAGCTGACCTATCAGGACCAGTCGCTGGCCGATCTCAGCCGGACCGACCAGCGCCGCGTCTCGATCGAGGCGACGACGCGTAATCCCGCGGAGCACGCCGGACCGGTGATCTCGTCCTTGCTGCAAGGCGAGTTCCGAGCCGCTGCGGCGGGGATGGGCGAGGATTTCAGCGTCACCACCCAGGACGAGCGCATCGCGCGCACCGGCGTCAACCAGCAGCACGAACTCGGGCTCACCGTCGCCGATGTCGGCAAGTTCGGTGTCTCGCTGATCGGCAATGTCGGGCGCGACGACATCACCGACAGGCGCACGCGCACCCTCACGGGCGCGGATCTGGCGCGGACCCCGGCCCAGGTCGAGCAGCCGCAGCCCGAGCAGTTCGTGGTCGTACCCCATGACGGGCTCAACCTGCGCTCGGGCCCCGCGACCGAGGCCGAGAAGCTCTCCGTCCTGCGCAACGGAACCTTCGTGGACGGAACCGGACAGCGGCGGATCGACGCCCATGGCGACGAGTGGCTCGAGGTCAGCGGACGCGGCATCGACGGCCGCGAGGCGACCGGCTGGGTCAATGGCCGCTATCTGCAGCGCAACGAGATCGGCGAGATGGGCCCGGGCGGCCGTATCAATCCCGGTCTGGAGAGCCAGGGCTATCGGGCCGTCGCCGTCACCGAGGACGGTACCGTCTGGGACATCGCCGAGCGCAACGGCGTCGACCCGCGCGAGACGGTGCGGCTGAACAGCGGCCATCTGGTCGATCCGAACCTGGTCTTCGCCGGCGACAAGGTCTACGTGCCCGGCACGGCGACCCCGGCAGCCCCCCCGCCGGTCGAGCCCCCGCCGACCGAGTCGCCGGCTCCTGCCCCGGCGCCCTCGACCGAATCGGGCGCGCCGAGCGGTGACAGCGGTTCCTCCAGCGCACCATCCACTTCAGGAAGCGGCGAGGCGCCGAGCACGAGCGGCAGCAATCCGGCGCCGACGCAGCCTGCACCGGGAAGCCCGTCGAGCGGCAGCACGTCTCAACCCGGCGGCGAGCAGCCCGCGCCTCCACCGGGGAGCTCTTCCGGCGAGCCGTCATCGGGTAGCGGCTCGACCTCGGGCGACGACCCGGTGCCGACGCCCGCCACCGACACGGACGGCACGGCACCGATCGAGCCGCAACCCGGCGCCGACGAGCCCGCGGCACGCGACGCCGAGCTCGACCGCATCCTGCGCGACTACCAGATCGAGGAGGATCCGCGCGGCACCGTGATGTGGAGCCCGGGCGGCCTGGCGGGGATCTTCACCGACGAGAAGCGCAAGCTGACCGCGACGGAAGCCGACCTGATGGACAGCCTGAGCGTGTTCGGGCTCAGGGACATGAAGGACATCAAGGGCAAGGCGGAAACGGTCTCGCTCGAACGCTATCCCAAACCCGAGGACATGCGCGCCGGCTTCCCGCAGAACCCCGAAGTGACCGAGGATTTCGACACCTGGGCCCAGAATGACGGGCATGCCGATGCCTTCCGCCACGCCTACTGGAACGCGCTGATGACCAAGCAGTTCGGCAAGGATTTCACCGAGCGCTTCACCTCGGCGCATGAGGGCGTCGAGAACCCGGCCGATCGCGAGGCGATGGATCTCTACAACAACGAGGTCGGGCGCCGCATCGCCGAGCAGAACCCCGATGCCTCCGATGGCGAGCTGGCCGACCTCGTGCAGCGCGCGATCCAGGACGGCGAGATGGTGGTGATCGATCGCGACGGCGAGCTCGCCTGGAGCGACGATGTCGCCTACGGCCAGCATGGCGAGGCCAACGCGGCTCCGGTGCCGGGCGTCAGGCAGACGCCCGAGGCTCATGGCAGCACGTCATAGTTCTGTAGCAGAGCCGGGGTTTGGTTAGCCCCCGCCTGGTCTCGGAATGAAAGACAGGGCGCGCCCTGGGGATCGCGCGCCGCCAGAGGTGGATAGTGAAGACGATCATTCTCGTGATTCTCGGCATCGCCGTGCTCGCCGGCGCGGCGCTGGGCGCGCGAAAGCTCCTCGCGCCCGATCCGGCGGTGTTCGACAAGGGCCGATGGGCCGCAGAAGCACGTGCCAAGCCGGGCGACAACAAGCGCTCGCTGATGACCGACGATCTCGAGAAGCGCCTGCGCCCGGGCATGTCCGAAACCGAGATCGTCGAGTTGATGGGCCAGCCGGACGGCCGGCGCGAACAACGCTTCATCTACAATCTCGGCACGCCTGGATTCGGCGTCGACTACGACCATTACGTCGTCGAGTTCGACGCTGCCCGCAAGGTCACGCGCTACTATACCGACAGAGGCTGAAGCCCCTCCGTCCGCTCGGAAATACTGTCCGAATGTCTCCGCCTCGCAGATGGGGAGCAGGACGATTGGCAGTTGCTTAGAGCCGGGCGCTCTCAGATGAAATTGTGCAGCGATCTCATCTGAGAGCTGAATCCATTTCTCACCAAGAAGTTAGAGCAGGATCGATGCGACAGGCCGGTTCCCCACTTTTTCGCATCCTGCTCTAGGTTGCCTGGAAACAGACGTTCTCGACTTCGGCTTTGGGCCACGAGCCGACATGGCTTCTTGCGCATGACGGACTGGACTTCCTTTATCGTTCGAGCATTGGTGTGAGCGTCATAGGTGCCGGGCTCGAGACACCAAACTCCTGAGCAACCCTGCCGGCAGCGCGCCATGGCGGGGTCGCGCTGGTGGCGGACGACGGTCCGTCTGAACCTCAGGAGAGTGAGATGATCAGCAAGACGAAGACGGCGAAGAACACAAGCCGGAAGTCTCCGCGGGCGGCAAAGCCGACGCCAGACGCTGCCGTGACAACTGCGAAAGCCTCGCCCACCAACGACGATGAGACTCAGGCGGCAACGGCGAGCTCGCCGATGATCATTTCGCAAGCCCCTAGGTCTCAAACGTCGCGTCCGAAGGCAAGCAGCAAACTCGGGATCGTCCTTGGGCTTCTGGAAGACCCAGCGGGGGCCTCACTGCGCAAGCTCGTCGAAGTCACCGGCTGGCTGCCGCATACGACGCGAGCGGCCTTGACCGGCCTGCGCAAGCGGGGCTTTCCGGTTGTGCTGGACGCTGAAAGCAAGGGCGGAAGCTCGGTCTACCGCGTCCACACGGATGCCGCCTGAGATGGCAAGAGCGTCGCAAGAGCGCCCGGCGGTTCCCGCCGCCGGGAGCGGGCTCGCGCAGGCCCTTGCCGATCTGCAATTGGCAAGCATCACTGACCTGTGCGCGCGATTTCGTCAGCTCTACCGCCGCGCAGCGCCGGATGGGATGTCGCGCGATCTGGTCGCACGTCTCGTCGCGCATCGCTTGCAGGAGCAAAGACTGGGTGGCCTCGATCGCGACCTCGCCGCCCAGCTCGACCGTCTTGCGCGCGGACGACCGGCGGGGCGGCGTCTCAAGCCGGGCACCGTGTTGGTGCGGGAGTATGAGGGGGTCACGCACGAGGTCGTCACTGTGCACCGTGGCTTCGTTTGGAACGGCGAGACCTTCACGAGCCTCTCGACCATCGCCAAGAGGGTTACCGGCACGAGTTGGAATGGCCCACGCTTTTTCGGACTGAGGTCGAACCGCTCGAACACAGCAGAAGGCGGTTCGTATGCGTGAGTCTGTGGCCAGGCCGCAGCGCTGCGCGATCTACACACGTAAATCGACCGAGCATAATCTCGATCTCGCCTTCAACTCGCTCCATGCCCAGCGCGAGGCTTGCGAAGCCTATATCAAGAGCCAGGCGCATGAGGGCTGGCGCCTGCTGCCGGGGCTTTATGACGATGGCGGTCTATCCGGCGCCTCGCTAGAGCGCCCTGCCCTGCAGCAGCTGCTTGAAGTGGTGAAGCAAGGCGGCATCGACATCATCGTCGTCTACAAGGTCGATCGGCTGACCCGCTCGCTCGCCGACTTCGCCAAGCTCGTCGAGCTGTTCGACGAGCACGGGGTATCCTTCGTCTCGGTGACGCAAAGCTTCAACACCACGAGTTCGATGGGGCGGCTGACACTGAACGTGCTGCTCTCCTTTGCGCAGTTCGAACGCGAGGTTATTGGTGAGCGCGTCCGCGACAAGATCTCGGCTTCGAAGCAAAAGGGGCTCTGGGTCGGGGGGCCAGTGCCGCTCGGCTATCGTAGCGAGAGCAAGCGACTGCTCGTCGACGACAACGAAGCTAATCTGGTCCGGTTCATCTTCACGCTCTACCGGGACCTCGGCTCAATCCGAGCCGTGGTCGAGCAGCTTGATCGGGATGGTACCCGCACGCGCAAGGGCTATCGCTTCGGTCCTGGGCCGATCGCAGCGATGCTGAAGAATCGCTTCTATCTCAGCGAGATCGTCTGGCAGGGGCAAATCCATCGCGGCGAGCACCCCGCCATCGTCGATCGCGAGCTGTTCGAGGCTGTGCAGGCCCAACTCGCGAGCGCGGCCGTCGAGCGGCAAGGCAGAGCGCGCAACAGCGCCTTCATCCTGGCTGGACTGCTGTACGACGATGCCGGCAACCGGATGAGCCCGAGCCATACCCGCAAGGATGGGGTGCGATATCGCTACTACGTCTCGCAGGCGCTGCTGCAGCATCGCAAGGCCAGGGCCGGCAGCGTCGCGCGGATCTCGGCACCGGAGGTAGAGGCGGCGGTAACCGCGGCGCTTACGACAGGTGAGACCAACCTTCGCGACCAGGTCGTCAAGGTCACGCTGTATTGCGATAGGCTGGAGATCTCGCTGACGGCAATCGAAACCGATGCATCACGACCCACCATCTCAGTCCCGTTCGCGTGGCAACCTCAGGGGCGACGCAAAGGCATCATCCATGAGCCGTCACAGCAGCGCCAAATCGATCCTGCTGCGGCTGGAGGTCTCCTAACAGCCATCGCCAAGGCGCGCCGCTGGATGGACGAGGTCATCGACGGTGCCATCGCGTCCACTGGCGCCATTGCCGAGCGCGAGCAGATGGGTGAGCGCAACGTTCGCAAGCTTCTGCCGCTGGCGTGTCTCTTGCCAGCGGTCATTCGCGCCATCGCCGATGGCACTGCGCCAGCCGGCCTGACCGTCAGACGCCTGACCGCGGCTCTGCCGCATGAGTGGGCTCGACAGGAGCAACAGCTCCTGATCGGCTGAGCCGATCGGCGCAAACACCGCGCTCCGGCCAACTTCAGCTGGCTCCATAGAATAGCGCCCGGAATCACGAAAAGGCCTCCGTCAGACCGGGTCCAGAAATCCGCCCGCCCAGCGTCTCATGAGACGACCTGACGGTCTGAGCGGCGACAAGCATTCCGCTAACCCTCGACACCGTCGCAGGTTTTGCACAGACGGTCGAAAATCTCGTTTCTGCGGACTGCATGGCTGGGGCGGGAGGATTCGAACCTCCGAATGGCGGTACCAAAAACCGCTGCCTTACCACTTGGCGACGCCCCAATGCGCCGCAGCGTTCTAGTGCGCGCCGCGGCGGCGCGCAACCATCCACCGCCGCTTCGCACGGGCCCTTTTGCCCACGACGAAGCGCATCGACAAAATTCCGCGCCGGAAGCGCCTCGCGCTGTTGCGCCCTCGCCCGGTGCTGGCTATAAGCCGCCCACCAGTTGATCGGAGTGTAGCGCAGTCTGGTAGCGCACCACGTTCGGGACGTGGGGGTCGCAGGTTCAAATCCTGCCACTCCGACCATTCTTTACCTTCGATATATTTGAGGCGGCCGCGAGCGCGCTCGGTTCCGCCTGCGCCTCGGTAGAGCCAGGCAGTTGTCGCCGCAGGCTCCGTCGATGCCCCCCGAGCAGCCCGTAGCCGATCGCGGGGCAGGCATTGCGCCGCCCAGCCACGCCGAACTTGGTCGTGCGCTCGCTGACGATGCCCGCGAGAACCATTTCTATCAGTCATATCCTCTTCAGTTCCTCCAAGATGCCGGCTTGGCCCGCGGTTTGCGCCTTTCTCGATCATCGAGCCTTGGACGTTCGAGATCGAGACAAGTCGTTTCAAAACCGCACGAGAGGCCCTTCATGTCATCGCGCCTGCGCTCACTTCGCCTAGCCAGCGTCCTCGCCCGCGTGAACAAGCGCAAACGCGAAGCCAAGAAGGCGGAGGCGGCAAGCACTGCTCAACCTCAGGAGAAGCCAGCGCTGCGGCTGGTGTCCTCCTCCGGCCAGGAGGATGGCGAAACTGCCCCGAAGCGGAAGGGATGAGCCGCCGCCAGATCGGGGAACGAGCGAACTCGTGACGGCACGGCGGCTCCTCCGGGATTGGTTCCCGTCGAGGCATCCTTCCGGTAGACTGGCCCGGCGCGAGATGGCGCGGGCTGGGTGGTGCAAGGCATGAAGCGCATCACGAAAATGATCGGAATCATCAGCCTCGCGGCCCTGCTCGCCGGCTGCGACAAATGCGGCGACCTGCTGAAGCTCGACCTTTTCGGCCAGCCCAAGACCTGCTCGGGCGCCAATCCGCGCGGCTGACTCCCGTAGCCACATCCCTCTGCGCAAACTCAAAGAAAAAGCCGGGGCATGCCCCGGCTTTCTTATTTCATCGCCTGCAGGCGTTTCAGCCGCGCCGGTGCAGGACCGACCAGCTCGCGCCGACCAGGCTGGCGGCGAGCGCCACCTTGAGCGCATCGCCCAGCAGGAAGGGCTGCACGCCGAAGGCAAAGGCCTTGGCGAAGCCCACGCCGGTCACGCCGCTCGTCATCTGCGCGCCAAGCGCGAGCCAGAGGCAGCCCAGGCCGAGAATCAGCGCGTCCGCCACGATCAGCCCGGCGACGAGCCGCAGAACCGACGCGCCGCGCTCCGCGGCCCAGCCGGCAACCGCCGCGGCCAGC
The DNA here is from genome assembly GCF_051860145.1 of Allobosea sp. Classification (GTDB taxonomy): domain Bacteria; phylum Pseudomonadota; class Alphaproteobacteria; order Rhizobiales; family Beijerinckiaceae; genus Allobosea. Next base: position 252,260 of record NZ_JBHYEM010000002.1, read on the forward strand.
ACGAAACCGGCGAGGAAGCCGCCGGTCGGCCCGGCGAGATAGAGCAGGCCCGCCGCGACCGGCGGGGTATTGGTGAAGACCGGCAGGCCGGCGAGGCCATAGGCGATATAGAGCACGACCGTCGCCGCGCCGAGACGCGAGCCATAGGCGGCGCCGAGGCCGAGCACGGCGAGCGTCTGCAGCGTCATCGGCACCGGCCAGAACGGCACCTTGACCTTGGCGGCCAGCACCAGCAGCAGGCTGCCGGCAACGGCGAGCGCGATGTTGCGCGCCAGCGTGGCGCGACGGCCAGAGACCGACGGCAGGATCGCGTTGACCAGCGTCGGAGCAGGAAGGGGGAGCATATCGGCCATGCGCATCAATCCGTTTTTGAGGCCGCGCCGCGCAGCCGGTTTCCCGTCTATAGAAAATGCGGCAAGGCCCTACAAGCGGCGCGGCGGTGCGCGAACGGGCGGCGCGGAAGCGGCTTCCACGAGGACGAAGGCATCCGATGAGCGACGAGATCGAATTCGACCGCAGCGCTACGACGCCGCCAGGCGAGGTCGCGGAGCTCTCGCCGCTGGTCCGGCGCGTCATCGCCGGCAATGGCGGCCCGATGACCTTCACCGGCACCTGCACCTACATTATCGGGCGCGGCACCGTCGCGGTGCTCGATCCGGGACCTGACGATCCGGCCCATGTCGCGCGCGTGCTCGCCGCAATCGCCGGCGAGACGGTGAGCCATATCCTGGTCACCCACACCCACCGCGACCATTCGCCTGCGGTCCCTGCCCTCAAGGCGGCGACCGGCGCGCGCGTTGCGGGCTGCTTGCCGCATCGGCCGGCGCGCGAGCTCGCGCTCGGCGAGATCAACCCGCTCGACGCCGCCGCCGACCGCGATTATGCGCCGGAGCTGCCGATGCATGACGGCGACACCGTCTCGGGGCCTGGCTGGACGCTCCGTGCCGTCGAGACGCCGGGCCACACGGCCAACCACCTCGCCTTCGCGCTGGCAGAGGAGCAAAGCCTGTTCTCGGGCGACCATGTCATGGCCTGGTCGACCAGCATCGTCGCCCCGCCCGACGGCTCGATGGCTGCCTATATGGCCTCGATCGAGAAGCTGCGCGGCATGGAGCATCGGCTCTACTGGCCGGGCCATGGCGGGCCGGTCACCGAGCCGCAGCGCTTCCTGCGCGGCCTCGTCCAGCATCGCCGGCAGCGCGAGGCGGCGATCCTCAACCGGCTCAAGGCCGGCGACGAGCGCATCGCCGAGATGGTGCCGCCCATCTATCAGGGCCTGCCCGCCGCCCTGCACGGCGCGGCCTCGCTCTCGGTCCTGGCCCAGCTCGAGGATCTAGTGCTGCGCGGCATCGTGCTTTGCGACGAGGTCCTGCCGATGCTGGGGAGCCGCTATCGCCTGGCCTAAAGCCTCAGCGCGCCTCGACCAGAAGCTCGATCTCGGCCGCGAAGGCCGCTATCCGCGCCGCGTTGGTGCCGAAATCATGCCCCCCGATCCGCGACGCCGAGCGCATGTCGATGCGGCTGCCATCGGCGCGCGGTCGCACGCGGATCGTGATGTCGTCGGCGAAGCGCAGGACGCGGGTCCGTGCCACCGCCTCGATGCGCCCCGCGCCGGTGCGCCCGCCCGGCCGCGAGGATTCCAGCACGGTCCAGCCGAGGCCCATGGCGGCGCGGCGCGCAATCTCGAAAGCCACCTCCGCCGGCAGCTCCAGCACGATCGGCAGGGCCTTCGGATAGGCCTGGCGCTGGACGCGCCGCCGCTCGGCCGGGACATCGGGCGGCACGCGGCCGTCGCGGGCGGCGAGCGCGACCTGCGAGCGGCTGAAGGTCGGGGCATCGTCGATATCGGTCGAGATGTCGTTCAGCGCCGGCAGGGTCGCCAGCTTGAAGCCGCCATAGGCGGCAGGCGCCAGCATCAGCAGCGTCAGCACGAAGGCCTGCGCCGCCATGCCGACACCGCGATGGCCGGCCTGCCAGATCCGGACGAAGGCGACGATCGCCATCAGCAGGGCGAGCAGCACGAGCCCATAGGCGCCGACGATCGGCGCCAGGCCCTGTTCGGACGGCCCGTTCATGCGGAAGGCGAGGATCGCCAGGATCAGCACCGCGAGCCCGAACCAGGCCAGCCGCCGGCTCCAGCGCGCGGCGCGCGAGACGGGCTCCTCGAAGACGATGCGGCGATGCATGATCGTTACGCCCGATACCCCACAGCCCTCATCCTGAGGAGCGATCTGAAGGATCGCGTCTCGAAGGATGTTTCAGAGAGCACTGGACCATCCTTCGAGACGCCGCTACGCGGCTCCTCAGGATGAGGGCTGTGTCTCCTCTCCGCTCCTTAAGTGGCGGAGACCAGCCAGGCAGACAAGCCTTGCGCTTCAAGCCGTCGGCAGCCGGTAATCCTTGAACTGCTCGCGCAGCACCGTTTTCTGGATCTTGCCGGTCGCGGTGTGCGGGATGGCCTCGACCAGCACGACATCGTCCGGCAGCCACCATTTCGCGATCTTGCCGGTCATATAGGCCAGCATCTCGTCGCGCCCCGGCGAGCGCCCGGGCTTGGGCACGATCACCAGCAGCGGCCGCTCGTCCCATTTCGGATGGGCGACGCCGATCACCGCCGCCTCGGCGACATCGGGATGGCCGACCGCGAGGTTTTCCAGATCGATCGAGGAGATCCATTCGCCACCCGACTTGATCACGTCCTTGGAGCGGTCGGTGATCTGCAGATAGCCGGCGGCATCGAGCGTGCCGACATCGCCGGTGTCGAAGAAGCCGTGCTCGTCGAGTATGTCCTCGTCCTCGCGCCGGAAATAGGCGCCAGCGACCGCCGGACCCTTGACCTTGAGCCGGCCGAAGGTCGCGCCGTCCCAGGGCAGGTCCTCGCCGGCATCGTCGGTGAGGCGGAACTCGACGGTGAAGGGCGGATGACCCTGCTTCACCTTGAGGTCGAGCAGCGCCTCGCCGTCGAGCGCGGCATAGGCGGGCTTCACCGAGCAGAATGAGCCGAGCGGGCTCATCTCGGTCATGCCCCAGGCATGGGCGACATTGACGCCGTATTTGCGCTCGAAGGCCTCGGTCATCGCGCGCGGGCAGGCCGAGCCGCCGATCACCACCCGCTTGAGGGTCGAGAGCTTGCCGCCGCTCGCCTCGAGATGCTGGAGCAGCCCGAGCCAGACCGTCGGCACCGCCGCCGTCATGGTGACGCCCTCGCCTTCCAGCAAGTCCAGCAGCGAGGCCCCGTCGAGCTTGGCGCCGGGCAGGACGAGCTTGGCGCCGGTCATGGGCGCGGAATAGGCCAGCGACCAGCTATTGGCATGGAACAGCGGCACGACCGGCAGGACGACGTCGCGCGAGGACAGGCCCATGAAATCCGGCGCGGCGCAGGCCATGGCATGCAGCACGTTCGACCGGTGCGAATAGAGCACGCCCTTTGGGCCGCCGGTGGTGCCGGAGGTGTAGCAGAGGCCGGACGCGGTATTCTCGTCGAAGCTCGCCCAAGCGAAATCCTCGTCCGCCTCGGCCAGCCACTCCTCGAACGCCACGGCGCCCTTCAGCGAGGTCTCGGGCATATGGGCTGCGTCGGTCAGGACCACGTAGCGCTCGACGCTCGGCAGCTTGGCCTGGATCTGCTCGACCAGCGGCACGAAGGTCAGGTCGAGGAACAGCATCCGGTCGCCGGCGTGATCGACGATCCAGGCGATCTGCTCCGGGAACAGCCGCGGATTGACCGTGTGCGTGATCGCGCCGATGCCGCTGATGCCGTACCAGAGCTCGAGATGGCGGTCGCTGTTCCAGGCGAGCGTCGCCAGCCGGTCGCCGAGCTTCATGCCCTCCCTCTGCAGCCGCTTGGCCACGCGCATCGCCCGGCTGCGGATCTGCGCATAGGTCGTTCGCCGCAGCGAGCCGTCCTCCACGGCGCGGCTGACGACCTCGCGCGTGCCATGCTGGATCGCCGCGTGATCGATGATCCGGTGCAGCAGCAGCGGCCAGTCCTGCATCAAGCCGAGCATAGGCGTCTCTCCCCGGTATCTTATCGGTGTTGCCGGCAGCATAGACAGCCGGCGCGCGAACAGGAAAGCCGGCCAGTCTCGGCAATTCGCATGAAAGGCTCGCATGCGGAGGCGCGATGGTTTAGGTCGGAACCGACCCGCCATTCAGAGCTGGAACCCGTGACCGCGCCCGACGCCCCACGCCACGAACCTGTCGATCCGGACCGCGTCTGGTTCCGGTTCATGCGGCTGCATCAGCGCATGCTCGGCCAGATGACGGCGCGCATCCGCGAGCTCGGGCTCTCGATCCCGCAATTCGACCTGCTCTCGACGCTGACCGAGCGCGAAGGCATCAGCCAGAGCGAATTGGCCGAGCGGCTTTACGTGACCAAAGGCAATGTCTCGGGGCTGGTCGACCGCCTGGTCCAGGCCGGCCTCGTCGAGCGCCGCGCCATCGCCGGCGACCGGCGCTCCTATGCGATGCACCTGACGCCGGAAGGCCGCAGGCTGGCGGAGGCCGGCATCGCGACGCAGCGCGAATTCGTCGCCGGCACGCTCGGCAAGCTCGCCGCGCCCGATCTGGCGGAGCTGGACCGCCTCGTCCTCGCCTGGCGCGACCTCGCCCGCGCCGCCGACGCCGAATAGCGCCGCCATGTTCGCCGGGCTCGCCTTCGCCGGCGGCGGCAATCGCTGCTATTGGCAAGGCGGCTTCTACGAGACCGTGGCCCCACGCATCGGGCTCGCCCCCAGGCGCGTCGTCGGCGCCAGCGCCGGCGCTTTCGCGATGCTCTATACCGCGCTCGGCCTCGGCCCCACCGTCAGGGAACGCGTTCGCGAAGGCTGCCTTGGCCGCACCTCCGAGATGGACTGGCGCGGCTTCCGTCAGGGCGGCCGGCTGTTTCCCGTCGGCGAGATGTACCGGACCCTCCTGACCGAGCTGTTCACGCCGGAGAACCTCGCGGCCCTGCAGGCGCAAGGTGATTTCCTGATCGCGATCTCGCGCCCGCCGCGGTTCTGGCCCCTGCCGGTCGCAGCCGCGCTCGGCATCGGCGCCTATCAGCTCGAGAAGCGCTTGCGCCGGCCGGTCCATCCCACCGCGGGCCGGCGGCTCGGCTTCGTGCCCGATTTGATTCGTCTCGCTGATTGCACCACGCCCGAGGAGCTCATCGCTGCCCTGATGGCGAGCGCGGCGGTTCCGCCCTTCATGCCGGCCGGTCTGGTCGACCGCCGCGCCGCGCTCGACGGCGGGCTCGTCGACAGCGCCCCCGCCTGGGCGCTGACCGAACTCGAACAGGCCGGCGAGCCGACCCTCGTGCTGCTGACCCGCCCCTTCGCCGAAGTCCCCAGCGTACCGGGCCGAACCTATGCGCGCCCGTCGCAGACGATACCGGTCTCGCAATTCACCATCCGGAACTGGGAGGGCATCCGCTTCGCCTATGAGCTGGGGATTCGGGACGGCGAGGACTTCCTGCGCCGGATGGAAGTCGCGACCCGAACCGGCTAGGCAGAAGGTAGGTTCCCGCCAACCGCCGGACATGCCAATGCCTGCGATAGACCTCACCGCCTCAGCCACGTCCTTGCGCGAGGCCCTTCTGGCCAGGCGCTTCAGCGCGAGCGAATTGCTCGAGGCGACATTTGCTCGCATCGATGCGCTCAACCCCGCGCTCAACGCGGTGATCGCGCAGGACCGCGACGCCGCGCGCGCCATGGCTGCCGAAGCGGACGCGCGCCTCGCGAATGGTACGGCGCGGCCGCTGGAAGGCCTGCCGATCACCATCAAGGACGCCTTCGACGTCGCCGGCCTCCCCTCCTCCGGCGGCCTGCCGGCCTACAAGGACCGCGTCCCGGCCGAAGACGCCGCGCCGGTCGCCAGGTTGCGCGCAGCCGGCGCCGTCATCCTCGGCAAGAGCAATGTCCCGGTCTTTTCCGGCGACTTCCAGAGCTACAACCCGGTCCATGGCGTCACCAACAATCCCTGGAGCGCCGCGCATTCCCCCGGTGGCTCGTCCGGCGGCGCGGCGACCGCCGTCGCGACCGGCATGAGCGCCTTCGAGCTCGGCTCCGACCTCGGCGGCTCGGCGCGCTGGCCGGCCCATGCCTGCGGCGTCTACGGCCTGAAGACGAGCTGGGGCCTGGTCTCGACCTGGGGTCACCTGCCGCCGCCGCCCGAGCGGCGCACCCCGCGCAATGCCGACCTGCTGGTCGCCGGCCCGATCACCAGGGCGCCAGAGGACCTGGCGCTCATCCTCCCCGTTCTGGCGGGGCCGCGCGACGCCTCCGTTGCGCCATCGCCCTTGGCACCGCCACGCCGGACGGAGGCGCGCGGCCTGCGTGTCGCACTCTGGGCCGAAGACCCGTTCGCGCCGGCCGACCGGGAGGTGTCCGAGGCTGTGCGCAAGGCCGCCGGCCTGCTCGCCGCACAAGGCGCCATCATCGACGAGGCGGCGCGGCCCGCGATCCGCTTCGCCGAGGCTTTCGAGGTCTACGCCCTGCTCAACCACGCCGTCGTCGCCTATGGCTTGCCGCCGAAAGTGCGCGCCCGCATCCAGGCACTCGCCGCGAAATTCAGCCCGAACGACCTTTCGCACCAGGCCCTGCAGGCGCGCGGCGCGCGCATGACGCCGGGCCTCTACCAGCAGATCGCGCAGCGGCGGCTGGCGCTGAAGCGGCAATGGGCCCGCTTCTTCGGGAGCTGGGACGTCGTGCTCTGCCCGCCCGCCCCGGTCGCCGCGATCCCACATGATCATCTGCCGGACATCCATGCCCGCCGGCTCGACGTGAACGGCGAGCCCCGGCCCTATCTCGATTTCCTGCACTGGGCCGCGCTCGCGACCGGCGCCGACCTGCCCGCCCTGGTCGCCCCCGTCACCCGTTCGGCCGCCGCCTTGCCGCTCGGCGTGCAGATCATCGCGGCCGCCGGCGAGGACCTGACGGCGGTCGCTGTCGGCGGGATGCTGGCGCAGGCCGGTGCAGGTTATCGCGTGCCGCCGGGCATCGCCTGAAATTCCTGAGCCGGCGTGGCCGTTGTGCGCCAGAGTCTGCGTCGATCTGCGTGAAAATCGCTCAGTGCTTGCGCTGGTCCCGGTCTATGCTCGCATAAAGGCCGCATAAAACCCTGGAGCCCGCGCCATGCTGTCCAACCTCGCCGTCCGCGATATCGAGACCCTGGTCCATCCCTATACCAACCTCGCGACCCATCGCGAGACCGGTCCGCTGGTGCTGGAGAGCGGCAAGGGCATCTTCGTCTATGACAGCAACGGCAAGGAATATATCGAGGGCATGGCCGGGCTCTGGTGCACGGCGCTCGGTTATTCCAACCAGGAGCTGGTCGAGACCGCCGCCGAGCAGATGAGGAAGCTGCCCTTCACCCATCTCTTCGGCGGGCGCAGCCATGACCCGGCGATCGAGCTGGCCGAGAAGCTCAAGGAGATCGCTCCCGTCCCGATCTCGAAGGTGTTCTACGGCGCCTCCGGCTCCGACGCCAACGACACCCAGGTCAAGATCGTCTGGTACATGAACAACGCGCTCGGCCGGCCGCAGAAGAAGAAGATCATCTCGCGGCTCAAGGGCTATCACGGCGTCACCGTGGCCTCGGCCTCGCTCACCGGCCTGCCCAACAACCATATCGATTTCGACCTGCCGCTGCCCGGCATCCTGCACACCTCCTGCCCGCATCACTATCGCTTCGCCGAGCCCGGCGAGAGCGAGCAGGACTTCTCGTCGCGCATGGCGGCCGAGCTGGAGGAGATGATCCTGCGCGAGGGGCCCGATACCGTCGCCGCCTTCATCGCCGAGCCGGTGATGGGCGCGGGCGGCGCGATCATCCCGCCCGACGGCTATTTCGAGAAGATCAACGCCGTCCTCGCCAAATACGACATTCTCTTCATCTCCGATGAGGTCATCACCGGCTTCGGCCGCACCGGCAACATGTTCGGCACCACGACCTATGGCATGAAGGTCGACTCGCTTTCGCTCGCCAAGCAGATCACCTCGGCCTATTTCCCGCTCAGCGCGGTGATGCTGAACGACAAGATCTATGACGTCCTCGTCGACCAGAGCCGCAAGATCGGCACCTTCGGCCACGGCAACACCTATGCCGGCCACCCGGTCGGCTGCGCCATCGCGGTCAAGACGCTGGAGATCTATCAGCGCGAGAAGATCGTCGACCATGTCCGCAAGGTCTCCCCGACCTTCGTCCGGCGGCTCGAGAAGCTCGCCGAGCATCCGCTGATCGGCGAGGCGCGCGGCGTCGGCCTGATCGGCGGCGTCGAGCTCGTCAAGGACAAGGCGACCAAGGCCCCGTTCGAGACCAAGAAGGGCGTCGGCCCGAAATCGGTCGTCTTCGCCCAGGAAGAGGGCCTGATCACCCGCGCCATGGGCGACCGCGTCGCCTTCTGCCCGCCGTTGGTGATCACCGAGGCCGAGATCGAGGAGATGTTCGACCGCTACGAGCGCGCGCTGAACAAGACCCTGAACTGGGCCAAGGCCGAGGGCCTGCTCGCCGCCTAAGGTGCGGCGTGCTTAACGTCCGCTTAACCGAAACGGCACCATGATTGCGAATTGGCCTGAAAAGCCATGAATAAATCATGATCGCGCCGTTTGCTGGTCCCGATCGGACACGACACTCCCGATTGTCGGCGGCCAGGAACTGTCGGCATGTGCAACCAGTGAAGTCAGGATCCATGTCCTCCTCCACACCGCGTCCGACGACGCAACGCAGCGCGAGCTTCCATGACGCTTCGGCGAAGGCAGCTTACGCATCCCGCTTCCGCCCGATCGCGTTTCCCGCGGTTGCCGCGGGAACAAGACGTGCCACTCCCGCGTTGGACAGGACAGCAGAGAAGAAACCGGACGATCTCCCGGCCATTCTCCGCAACGGTTTTGACGACTGATTGAGACGTTTAGACCTTTCGAGACCCTCCATGCTTGACCGGCGCAGAGTTCAAACTCTCGCCGGTCTTTTTTTGCGCATGGAGAGGCATTGCCGGAACGCCCGGGATGACAGCCACGTGGCCCGCTGAAAGAAAAAAGGCTGGCCTCGTCGAGGCCAGCCGAAATCGTCAAGCGATGGCAGAGATGGTGGCGCTCAGACCACGATCACCTTGGAGCCGACCGTGACCCGGTTGAACAGGTCGATCACGTCGATATTGCGCATGCGGATGCAGCCCGACGAGGCCGACCGCCCGATCGTCTCGGGCTCGTTCGTGCCGTGGATGCGGTAAAGCGTGTCCTTGCCGTTCTGGTAGAGATAGAGCGCGCGGGCGCCGAGCGGGTTGTCCGGACCGCCTTCCATGCCGCCGGCGCGCGGCGCCAGATGCGGCCAGCGCTTGATCATCTCGGCCGGAGGCGTCCAGCGCGGCCACTCTGCCTTGCGCTGCATCGTCGCCTCGCCGGTCCAGCCGAAGGCCTCGTCGCCGGTCGCGACGGCGTAGCGGATCGCCTTCTTGTTGGGGAGCACGTAGTAGAGATATTTCTCGACCGTATCGACCTTGATGCTGCCCGGGGGCAGCCCGGTCGGATCGGCGATCTCATAAGGCAGCTGGGTGATATGGTGCTCGAATTTCGGCACGAGCGCGATGTACTCGGCGTCGCGTTCCGACAGCGTCGGCGCATGCACGGTCTTGTATTGGCAGGCGGCCAACGACGTCGACAGCGCCAGAGCAACGATCACAGTTCGGTTCATGACTTTCCACCAGCGACGCCTCACGGGGCGACATTTATGATGAATACAAAGTTAAGGTTTTATATCCGCCCGGCATTTGCCGCCGCGTCTAGCCATGAGGCACCTCTAGGCCCGAAACAAACGTGGCGCAACGAAGTTCCGATTAAGACGCCCAATTCCACCTCTTCAGAGATGACCGTGGCAATATCGCCACGAATCGGGGGGTAGAACATCGGTTCGGCCCTGCTCCGTAGAAAGGTTACCTGTGACGACGCTTCTGATCACCCACCCGGCCAGCGCGCAGCATGCCACGCCGGCCGGCCATCCCGAGCGCGCCGAGCGCATCCGCGCCGTCGAGCAGGTGCTGGAGGCGGAGCGCTTCTCCGATCTCGTGCGAATCGCGGCGCCTCGCGGCGGGCTCGATCTCGTCACGCTCTGCCACCCCGCCGAATTCGCCGAGGCGATCATTGCCGCCGCCCCTGCTTCCGGGCTGGTCCAGATCGATGCCGACACCCTGATGTCGCCGGGCACCGTCGAGGCGGCGCTGCGCGGCGTCGGCGCCGCCGCGCTCGCCGTCGACGAGGTCATGACCGGCAAGGCCACGAATGCCTTCTGCGCGATGCGCCCGCCCGGCCACCATGCCGAGAGCGTCAAGGCGATGGGCTTCTGCTTCTTCAACAATGCCGCCATCGCCGCCCGGCACGCGCAAAAGGCGCACGGCGCCGAGCGCGTCGCGATCGTCGACTGGGACGTGCATCACGGCAACGGCACGCAGGAGATCTTCTGGGACGACGGCAGCGTGCTCTACGCCTCGACCCATGAGATGCCGCTCTACCCCGGCACCGGCGCCCTCTCCGATCGCGGCACGCAGGGCACGATCGTCAATGCGCCGCTCAGTGCCGGCGACGGTTCCGACGCGTTCAGGGACGCCTTCGAGAGCGCGCTTCTGCCGCGCATCGACGATTTCGCGCCGGACCTCATCATCATCTCGGCCGGGTTCGACGCGCATTGGCGCGACCCGCTCGCCAATATCAACCTCGTCGAGGAGGATTTCGCCTGGGCGACGCGCAAGCTGATGGCGATCGCCGAGCGCCGCAGCAAGGGCCGTCTCGTCTCGATCCTGGAAGGCGGCTACGATCTCGAGGCACTGTCGAAATCGACAGCCGTGCATGTCGCGGCGCTGATGGGAGGGTAACTCCCGTCATTGCGAGCGCAGCGAAGCAATCCAGGGGCGTCGCGCGAGACGGCTGGATTGCTTCGTCGCTGCGCTCCTCGCAATGACGACAACCCCTTCATTCCAGCGGCTCGCTTCCCGCGATCTCGATGCCGAACCCGCTCAAGCCCACGAAGGAGCGTGGCGAGGAGGCGAGGTTGACGATCGAAGCGACGCCGAGATCGCGCAGAATCTGGGCGCCGAGGCCCACCTCGCGCCATTGCTGCGAGCGAGCTGCGTCCGAGCCGTCCTCGACGCTCTTGATCGGCACGCCGGCGGAGCCGTCGCGCAAATAGATCAGCACGCCGCGCCCGTCCTGCTGGAAGCGCCGGAGCGCGCACTGGATCGCCTGTGCGCCGCCGAGCACATCGGCCACGACATTGGCCCGGTGCAGCCGGGCCGGCACCTTCTCGCCGTCGCCGAGCTTGCCCATCACGAAGGCGAAATGCTGCGTGTCCTCGAAGGGCGTGATGTAGACATGTCCGGTCATCTCGCCGAATTCGGTCTTGACCGGGAAGGAATGCACGCGCTCGACCAGCTTCTCGCGCGCCTGGCGGTAGGCGATGAGATCGGCGACCGTGATCTGCTGCAGCCCATGCGTCTTGGCGAAGGCCGTGATCTGCGGCCCCTTCATCACGGTGCCATCGTCATTGGCGAGCTCGCAGATGACGCCGACCGGCGGCAGGCTGGCGAGCCGGCACAGATCGACCGCCGCCTCGGTATGGCCCGAGCGCATCAGCACGCCGCCATCCTTGGCGATCAGCGGGAAGACATGGCCCGGGCGCACGAAATCGGTCGCGCCCATATTGCCATTGGCGAGGGCGCGCACCGTATTGGTGCGCTGCTCGGCCGAGATGCCCGTGGTCAGCCCGTGCTTGACGTCGACCGTCACGGTGAAGGCCGTGCCGAGCGGCGCGTCATTGGAGGAGACCATCGGGTCGAGCCGCAGCCGCCGCGCCTCCTCCGTCGTCAGTGGCGCGCAGACGATGCCGCAGGTGTTGCGGATGATGAAGGCCATCTTCTCCGGCGTGCAGAGCGAGGCTGCGATGATCAGGTCGCCTTCGTTCTCGCGGTCGTCGTCATCGGTGACGATCACGATCTCGCCGCGCGCGAAGGCCTCGATGGCCTGAGTGACGTTCTGCGGCATGGCAGCCTCCCGGGGCCCTTGCAGGCCGAGAAAATCATTGGGGGTGACGGCGGCGCCTGTGGCGGCGGCGATGCGCTCGGCGCTCTCGCGCGAGATCCAGGCGCCGGGATCGTTGCAGAGCGCCGTGACGCTGGCCGGCGACAGGCCGGCCTGCTTGGCGAAGACGCTGCGGGCGATGCCCTGCTGCTGGAGCCAGGTTTCGAGCTTCATCCCAGCAAGCTAATACGCGCCCGCTTCACTTGCAATGAAATCGAGAAAGAATTTCAGTAATACTGAAAGGCATCATTCCCCAGCCGAGATGGTCCTGAGATTCTCGGGACTGCGCTTCGCTCCGCCCGAGAATGACGCGCGCTCACCGCTCAAACGGCCAGCGCGGCTCGACCACACCGACCTGCGCCCGATGGCGCAGGAACTGGTCCGCCAGCACGCAGGCCACCATCGCCTCGCCGACCGGCACGGCGCGGATGCCGACGCAGGGGTCGTGCCGGCCCTTGGTGAACATCTCCGCCTCGCCGCCGGTCCGTGTCACCGTCGCGCGCGGGCTGAGGATCGACGATGTCGGCTTCACGGCGAAACGGGCGACGATCGCCTGCCCGGTCGAGATGCCGCCCAGGATGCCGCCGGCATGGTTGGAGAGGAATAGCGGCCTGCCGTCATTGCCGGCGCGCATCTCGTCGGCGTTCTCCTCCCCGGAGAGCTCGGCCGCTCCAAAACCTTCGCCGATCTCGACGCCCTTGACCGCGTTGATGCTCATCAGCGCCGCGGCCAGCTCGGCGTCGAGCTTGCCGTAGATCGGCGCGCCCAGGCCGGCCGGAACGCCCTCGGCGACGATCTCGAGCACGGCGCCGATCGAGGAACCGGATTTGCGGATGCCGTCGAGATAGCCCTCGAAGAACGCCGCCGCCTTGGCGTCGGGGCAGAAGAACGGGTTGTTGCCGATCTCGTCCCAGTCCCAGTTGGCGCGGTCGATCTTGTGCGGACCCATCTGCACCAGCGCGCCGCGCACGACCATGCCGGGCACGACCTTGCGCGCGATCGCGCCGGCAGCCACCCGCATCGCCGTCTCGCGCGCCGAGGAGCGTCCGCCGCCGCGGTAGTCGCGGATGCCGTATTTCACGTCATAGGTGAAATCGGCATGGCCGGGCCGGTACTTGTCCTTGATCTCGGAATAGTCCTTCGAGCGCTGGTCGACATTGTCGATCATCAGCCCGATCGAGGTACCGGTCGTCACCTGCGCGCCGCCGGCCTCCTGCGCGAAGACGCCGGAGACGATGCGGACCTGGTCCGGCTCCTGGCGCTGCGTGGTGAAGCGCGACTGGCCTGGCCGCCTGCGATCGAGCTCGCGCTGGATATCGGCCTCGGTCAGCGGGATGAGCGGCGGGCAGCCATCGACGACACAGCCGATCGCCGGCCCGTGGCTCTCGCCGAAGGTGGTGACGCGGAAGAGATGGCCGAAACTGTTATGGGACATGAGAGCCTGACGCGTTGCTGCGTCAGGCTCTTAGTCGGATTTGCGCCGCGGTGGAACCCGGGAGACCAAGTCACTTCACATCGACGACGAAGGTCTGCCTTTGCGCTCCGCGTCCGCCAGCATCATTGGTGATGAACTCATAGCCTACGCTGAAACGATCCTGGCCACGGAAGCCTGATTTCGGAATGTATGTGATCATGCGGCGATCAATGACCTTGCCTTCGCAATGATGCCCTTTGTCGACGATCGGATATTTGATCAGTTGCGAAGTAACACGCCCGTTAGCCGGCTGCTCTGTCACCGTCGCCTCAGGCGGCTCCCAGCTTGTACAGTCGGCTTGCGCATACATTCCTAAAGCATGCACGACGACCGGCGTATTCGCTTTTGTCGTGAAGGTTGTCGTATTGCAGCCGCCAGCGAGCAGCGCCAGCCCGGCGCCGCAGATCCATTGTTTCGAAATCATCATGCCCCCCGCCCGAAATGAGCGTCTGACAGTCAGCATGACGCAGGTGGAGATGCAATTGGCAGTTGTAACGGGTCGGCTGCGACTTAATGCCCGGCCGCCTGCGCCGGCACGGCGGGCGCGCCCTCCCAGCGGGTATGCGCCGGGATGTTCTCGCCCTTCATGATCACGGTGAGCAGGCCGATCTGGGCATAGTCGCCGACATGGGTGTCGTAGAGCACGGTTGCGCCGGCGCCGACGCAGACGCCCTTGCCGAGCGTGACGCGGCCGACCTTCATGACGCGGTCCTCATAGAGATGCGTCTGCAGGGCGGAATGCGCGTTGACTGTGCAATAGTCGCCGACCTTGATGCAGTCGAACTCGGTGATGTCGGTCGAATCCAGCCAGACGCCCTTGCCGTATTTCGCGCCGAACAGCATCAGGAACCAGGGCAGGAACGGCGTGCCGCGCAAATAGTCGAACAGCACCTTGCCGCCCAGGCCCCAGTAGAGCACCGCGACAGCCTCGGTCCGCATCGCCCACCAGGACCACATCGGCTTCATCACCGGCTTGTAGACGCCCATCAGCAGCCATTTCATCGCGGCGCAGATCAGCGCCTGCGCGATGGCGATCAGCATCGCGCAGCCCATGAAGCCGAGCACGAGCCCGCTCCAGTTGCCCTCGAAGATCTTCTGCTGCAGCACGAGATCGACCGCGATCGTGCCGAAGGTGATGAAGAGCATCGCCGGGAAGGAGGTGTGCAGCGCCTCGAAACCGGCCCGCGCCAGCTTCTTGCCGAGCGAGGGCTTGTAGGTCCAGTCGGCGCCGAGATCGACCTTCTGGCGCGTCGGCAGGCGGATCGGCGGCGAGCCGAACCAGGTGTCCCCGGCCTGCATCTGGTCGTTGGTCGGCGGCTTCGACTTGATGCCGATCAGAACCTTGTCGGGCACCACGGCTCCCGGCGGCACGACCGCGTCATTGCCGATGAAGACCTGCTCGCCGGTGCGCGTCATGTCGAGGCGCATATAGCCGCGCCGCATGTCCTCGTCGCCGAACACGACCTCGTCGGCGATGAAGTTGCCGGCGCCGATCTCGGTCAGGTCGTAGCGCCCGGACAGGTTGGTCGAGATCTCGGCGCCCTTGCCGATGCCGGCGCCCATCAGCCGGTACCAGAAGCGCATGTAGATCGTCGCGAACAGCGAGGACAGCGTCTCCAGGGTCACCTCGGTCGCCAGCGCCACGGTCCATTTGCGGGCATAGAAGCCGGAATGGATCGACCAGGAGCCGGAGGTCACGCGCGGCAGGATCGCCCAGCGCAGGCCCGCCATCAGCAGCACCGTGAAGGCGATCAGCCCCATCGCCGTCGGCCAGGTCAGGATCGGCAGGTACCAGAGATAGCTGACCTCCGACCAGGTCGCGATCCAGTCGTCGATCTGGTCGAAGAGCCAGAAGGCCGGGAAGATCGGCAGCAGGCTGATCGGCGGCAGCACGATCAGCATCAGGACGTAGAAGGCGGTCATCAGGGCGCGACGGCGCGGGCTCGCCTCGGCCTGTGGCGGCAGCGAGGCGAGATCGACCATGCCGATTTTGCGGCCCGGTGTGCCGTCCCAGATCTCGCCCTCGCCGAGGGTGGCCCCGGGCGGGATCGCGGTCAGGTCGCCGATCTCGACATGGTCGCCGACCACGCTGCCATGGCCGAAGACGACAGAGGCGCCGGCGCTGACATCGGCGCCGATCCTGATGCGGCCGAGGATGAGCTTATCGCCGATCGCCTCGCCATTGGCGAAGGTGGTCTTCGAGCCGAAGGTGGTGCCGTCGCCGATCTCGATCAGGTCGACGGCGCCGGCCTCGTAGTCGGAGATGATGACGTCGCGGCCGACCTTGGCGCCGAGCAGGCGCCAGTAGAAGCGCATCACCGGCGTGCCCTGCAGCCATTTGATATGGACGAGGCCGGCGACGCGCGCCGCGAACCACCAGCGGAAATAATAGACGCCCCAGAGCGGGTAGACGCCTGGCTTCGTCCGGCCGAGCACCAGCCATTTCAGCGCGATCGAGATCAGGCCGGTGACGATGGTGATCGCGACATAGACGCCGAGCAGGCTGAACACCTGCGCCGGCAGCGACAGATCCTCGCCGGAGATCAGCAGATAGGTGACGAAGATGCCGAGCCACTGCGCCGTCGCCAGCCCGATGATGACCGGCAGCACGGCGGCCTGCGCCAGGCCGCAGAGGAAGCGCCTCTGGAAGGATGGCGGCGTGAAGGAGAGGTCCTGCGCCTCGGCGATGCCGCGCCCGTCGAGCAGGGCCGCCATCCCGCGTAGCGTGCGGGCGCCGTAGACGTCCTGCAAGGTGATGCCGGCATAGGCCGGCGTCTCGCGCACGATCGAGATGAAGCGGGCCGCCAGCAGCGAATGGCCGCCGAGATCGACGAAGAAGTCGGCTTCCAGCGGCAGTGCCTGCGCGCCGAGCACGCGCTTGGCGGCTTCGAGCAAAGCTGCCTCGGTGGCGTTGCGCGGCGGCTCCTGCTCGCCCTCGGCCGCCGGCGCGGTCAGCGGCGCGGCCCTGAGCATCTTGCGGTCGACCTTGCCGGAAACCATGCGCGGCAGCGAGCCCACCGCCTCGAAATGCGCCGGCACCATATAGGGCGGCAGTTTCTCGCGCAGCGCCGCACGCAGCACCGCCGCATCGAGCGCGACGCCCGGCTCGCCGACGACGAAGGCGACGAGCCGCTCGATGCCGTCATCCTCGCGCAGCACCACCGCCGCCTGGTTGATCCCCGGTTCGCCGCTGAGCTTCGTCTCGATCTCGCCGAGCTCGACCCGGAAGCCGCGGATCTTGATCTGATCGTCGATGCGCCCGTGGAAGACGATGTTGCCGGCGCCATCGAGGCTGACGGCGTCGCCCGAGCGGTACAGCACCGGGTCGTCGCCGGCGCCGCCGAAGGGATTGACGATGAATTTCTCGGCTGTCAGCTCGGGGCGGCCGTGATAGCCGCTGGCGACGCCCGGCCCGCCGATCAGGAGCTCGCCCTGCTCGCCGGGCGGCAGCAGTTTCAGGTCTTCGCTGACGACATAGGCGGTGTAGTTCGGGATCGGCCGGCCGATCGTCACCGTCTCGCCCGGCTTCACGTCGGTCGCGGTCGCGACCACCGTCGCTTCGGTCGGCCCATAGGTGTTGAGGATGCGCCGGCCGGGCCTGGCCCATTTCTGCACGATCGAGGGCGGCAGCGCCTCGCCGCCGAGCAGGATCAGCCGGAGCGAGGGCACGTCGGCCGGCAGGATGCCGAGCAATGTCGGCACCGTGTCGATCACCGTGACGCCGGCCTCGCCGAGGATGGCCGGCAGCTTCTCGGCATCGCCCATCATTTCGGGCGAGGCGACGAACAGCGTCGCGCCGACGAGATAGGGCGTCCAGATCTCCTCCATCGACAGATCGAAGGCGACTGAGGCGCCTTGGAAGACGATATCGTCCGCTCCCATGCCGTAGAAGGCGTTTCCGGAGCGCAGGAAATGGCAGATGTTGCGGTGGCTGATGACGATCGCCTTGGGCGTGCCCGTCGAGCCCGAGGTGTAGATCAGATAGGCCGGGTGGTCCTTGCTCAGCCCGACGGCACGGGCCGGCACCTGCGCGCCGTCGTCGCGCGCCGCGAGATCGGCGGGTGACCAGACCGTGCGGCCGGTCGCCGCCGCCCTGGCCTGCCAGGCCGGGCAGGTCACCAGGCCCTTGGCCTCGGCGTCGTTCAGGCAGGTCGCGATCCGGTCGACCGGAGCCTCGGCATCAAACGGCACCCAGGCCGCGCCGCTCAGCGTGATCGCGATCTGGGCCACGAGCAGGTCGATGCCGCGCGGCATCCACAGGCCGACCATGTCACCGGGCCCGACGCCCGCGAGCGCGAGACCGCGCGCCTGGCCGCGCGCCGCCGCCCAGACCTCGTCATAGCTGAGACGACGCTCCACGTCCGTCAGGGCCGGATGGGGACCGCGCGCCGCGACGCTGGCCGCGAAAATCTCGCCCAGGACCTCGTCACGGATCAGGTCCGGCCGCTTCTCGCCAGCGATCATCGCGAGCGGATTCGCGCCTCGGACGGCATCCTCCGCCGACAGAATGCTGATATCGTTCATTGTGCCCCGCTGCGGTTCGCCGGAGAGGGGTCTGGGGGGCTCGGCCTCGCCGTCGCTTCCCAAGGCCCCGCGGTGGACCGCACCTTCAAAACGCCCGGAACGCCGTATCGATCACGGCGGATTCCGGCTCTTCCCCCGGCCAAGCATGTCTCTGCTGCGCCCAGCCCTGCTAGCATAACACTCCTTAACGAGCACCCCTGAACCCGCGATGAATGGCAACGCCGGACGCCAGTGCTACACCCAGGACACACGCCCCGAGGCGACCATCAGGATCTTGCCCTGCCAGATATCGACCATCGCTGCCTCGCCGGGCGCCACCGCCCCGACGAGCGCCAGCACGGCACGGGCGACCCCGCCATGGCTGACCATGACCGTCTCGCGCTCCAGCCCCTCGAGAACCGGCCTGATCCGCTCGGCCAGCATGCGGTAGCTCTCGCCGCCAGGCGGCACGAAGCTCCATTTGTCGCGCTCGCGGGCGAGCGCCAGCTCGCGCTCCGCTTTGCGGATGTCGCGCCAGGTGAAGCCTTCCCACTCGCCGAAGGTCAGCTCGCGCAGGCGCTCGTCCGTGCGATACCCCGCCACCGGCAGCCCAAGCTGATGCCGCAGGATCTCCATGGTCTCACGGGCGCGCTGCATCGGCGAGGCGACGAAATCGAGCCCGTCATAGCCCCTGACCAGATCGCGCAGCCGCCCGGCCGCCTCCGCCGCCTGTTCGCGCCCGACCGCGTTCAGTGGAATGTCCTGCCCGCCCTGGAGGCGACCCTCCCGGTTCCAGTCGGTTTCGCCATGACGGACGAGGAAAAGGCGGTGGGGAATCGTGAGCGGCAGCATGCCCGGCTCATGCACGCTCGGCCCCCTTGCGTCAAAGCGTCAGAGAAGCACAGGGCCATGCATGGCGCTCGGCAGCGCTTTCTGTTGGCCGAGCGGGCCTGCGCTGTATATAGGCGGCACTCCGCTTCGGATGGATCCATGTCCCCGGCTCTCACCTTGCCAGACGGTCGCAGGCTCGCGCTCAACGCAGCCCCCCTGTTGATGGGCGTCGTCAACGTCACGCCCGATTCGTTTTCGGACGGCGGCATGCTGAAAAGTGCCGAGGACGCGATCGTCCATGGCGAGCGCCTGGCGGCAGAAGGCGCCGACATCGTCGATATCGGCGGCGAATCGACCAGGCCCGGCCATGCCACCATCGACGCGGCGACTGAGCTCGCCCGCGTGCTTCCGGTGATTGCGGGCGTCGCGGCGCGGACCAACGTTCCGATCTCGATCGACAGTTACAAGGCCGAGGTCGCCGAGGCGGCACTCCGCGCCGGAGCCAGCATCGTCAACGATGTCTGGGGCTGCCAGCGCGACCCGGCCATCGCAGGCGTCGCCGCCCGCCTCGGCGCGCCGCTGATCCTGATGCACAACCGCGATACGATCGACCCGGAGATCGACATCTTCGACGACACGCTACGCTTCCTGGAGCGGTCAATCGCGATCGCCACCGCTGCCGGCGTGCCCCGCTCCCAGCTCGTGGTCGATCCCGGCATCGGCTTCGGCAAGACGCCGGAGCAGAACCTCGCCTTGATTCGCGATCTCGGCCGGCTCGCCGAACTCGGCTGCCCGATCCTGCTTGGCGCCTCGCGCAAATCCACGATCGGCCTGGTGACCGGGCGGACAATTCCGGCCGAGCGGCTGGCCGGCAGCATCGCCGCGCATCTCTATGGCATCATGCGGGGCGCCGCCATCATCCGGGCCCACGACGTCGCGCCCCATGTCGACGCCATCAAGATCTGGACGAGGATCGGAGCGACATCATGAGCCGGACCGGACAGATCATCATCGAGGAGCTCGACCTCTACGCCTATCACGGCCATTTCGCCGAGGAAGAGCGGCTGGGTCAGCGCTTCGTCATGGACCTCGTGCTCGACTGCGACCTGCGCGCCTCCTCGCTCAGCGACAGCCTGGCGGATACGGTGGATTACGGCGCCGTCGTCGCGCTGGTGACCAAGACCTTCTCGGCGCGCCGCTTCAAGCTGCTCGAAGCGGCGGCGCGGGCGCTGGCTGAGGCCATCTTCGCCGGCTATCCCGCCGTCACCGGCATCAGCGTCACCTTGCGCAAGCCTGCCCCGCCGATCCCGGGCCGGATGGCGTCGGTCGGCATCAAGCTGGATTTCCGGCGTGACGACTGACGCCACCCTCGGCTTCGGCGGCAATCTCGGCGATCCCGTGGTGGCTTTCGCCGCAGCGCTGGCACGGCTCGGCAATCATCCCGGGATCGCCGTTACGGCTTTCTCCTCGGTCTGGCGCACCGCGCCCTGGGGCAAGCTCGACCAGCCGGAATTCCTCAACATGGCCGTGCGTCTCGAAACCGGGCTCGGCCCGGAGGCCCTGCTGGAGCTCTGCCTCGCGATCGAGCGGGAGAGCGGCCGCGAGCGCCGCGAGCGCTGGGGCCCGCGCACGCTCGACATCGACATCCTGACCTATGGCGGGCAGGCGATCGATCGGCCGGGGCTCCAGGTCCCGCACCCGCGCATCGCGGAACGTGGCTTCGTGCTGGCGCCGCTGGCAGAGATCGCGCCGGAGCTGTTGATCCGCGGCAAGAGCGTCAAGGAGCTTCGCGACGCGATGGCCGGCGAGGCGATCAGGCGCGACGACCTCGAAACCGCGAGGCTGCGGGCGATGCTCGACCCGGACGCCTGACGCGCCCGAAAGCCGGCCGCCGCTCCGCTCATTCCGCCTTGTCGAGCGTGATGTCGGGCGCCGACGGCACCTTCATGCCGACGACATGGTAGCCGGCATCGACATGCATGATCTCGCCGGTGATGCCGCGCGACATGTCGGAGACCAGGAACACGGCGGTCTCGCCGACCTCCTCGATCGTCACCGTGCGCCGCAGAGGCGAGTTGTATTCGTTCCAGCGCAGGATGTAGCGGAAATCGCCGATACCCGACGCCGCCAGCGTCTTGATCGGCCCGGCCGAGATCGCGTTGACGCGGATCTTCGAGGGGCCGAGATCGGCGGCGAGATATTGCACGCTCGATTCCAGCGCCGCCTTGGCAACGCCCATGACGTTGTAATGCGGCATCCATTTCTCGGCGCCGTAATAGGTCAGGGTCAGCATCGCGCCGCCATCGGTCATCAGCTTCTCCGCCCGCTGCGTGACGGCAGTGAAGGAGTAGCAGGAGATCAGCAGCGACTTGGTGAAATTCGCTTCGCTCGTCTCGACATAGCGGCCGGTCAGCTCGTCCTTGTCGGAGAAGGCGATGCAATGGACGACGAAATCGAGCTTGCCCCAGAGCTCTTCGACCTGCGCGAAGACGGCGTCGATCGTGCTGGAATCGGTGACGTCGCAATGGCCGACGACATGGCCGCCCAGTTCCTTCGCCAACGGCTCGACGCGCTTCTTGAGGGCGTCGCCCTGATAGGTGAAGGCGAGCTCGGCCCCGGCATCGGCGGCGGCCTTGGCGATGCCCCAGGCGATCGAGCGATTGTTCGCGACACCCATGATGAGGCCGCGCTTGCCCTTCAGGACATGGGCGGTCGAGGAGGCAGCGCTGGATTCGGGCATCGGAGACCTGCGAACTGGACGAAGCGGAGGGTCTCTTAGCCGAGCCAGAGCGTCAGCGAAAGGCTGCTCTTGCTTCGGTTACTCCGTCCGGGCCTTCATCAGGGCCGTCAGCTCCGCATCCGTCCCGGGCATCTCGATGTCGATCGCGACGAAGAGATCACCGACATGGCCCTTCTCGCCCTTCAGCCCCTTGCCGCGCAGGCGGAACTGCTTGGTCGTGCCGGTCAGCGGCGGAATCCGCATCTCCACAGTGCCGGTCAGCGTCGGCACATGCAGCGGCCCGCCGAGCACGGCCTGCGCCAGCGGCACCGCGACGCGCGTGCGCAGGTCGTTGCCCTCGATGGTGAAGCGCGGGTCGGGCTTGACCTTGATCGTCATCAGCAGATCGCCGGCCTCGCCCGAGAACGGGTCCACCTGGCCGAGGCCGCGCAGCCGCATGACCTTGCCGTCCGCCACCCCTTCCGGGATCGTGACCTCGACCTCGCGGCCATGCGGGAGCTTGACCCGGCGGCTCGCCCCGGTCGCCGCCTCGACGAGCGAGACGCTCAGCGTGAAGCTCTGCTCGGGCGGCTTCTGTGCCTCGGCCCGCGCCCGGCCGCCGCGCCGCGCCGCATCGCCGAAGAGCGAGCCGAAGATGTCGGCGGGATCGAAGCCTTGCTCGCCGCCGCCGCGGCCGGAGGGCGAGCCGCCCTGGCCGAAATGATATTCGAAGCCGCCGGAGCGCCCGCCGCGGCCGGTGCCCATGCCCTCGAAGCCCTGGAATTTCGGCTTGCCGTCGGCGTCGATCTCGCCGCGGTCGAACTGCTTGCGCTTGGTGTCGTCGCCGAGGATCTCATAGGCGCTGTTGAGCTCGGAGAACCGGTCCTGCGCCTTGGGATCGTCCCGGTTGCGGTCGGGATGCAGATCCTTGGCGCGCTTGCGATAGGCCTTCTTGATCTCCGCCTCGCTCGCGGCGCGAGCGACGCCCAGGACCTGATACGGATCGCGCATGCATGAACCCCAATCTCTACGAGACGCCGACCGCTTGCCCATTTCGGCGCATCGGGACGGCTCCGCCCGCTATGTGGGGTGACTGTGGCGGAAAAGCAACGTTCCCGGCGGGCAAAGATGCCCTGGCCGGGAGGCGCCTAGCTCAGGCCCTTCCAGGGCTGCGTTTCCGTGACCGCCCATTCCCCGCCGGACGGGCGGCAGGCCGTGCCTTGCAGCCGCGTCGGGCTGTTCTGCGTCTGGACGCTGGCGATGAAGGCGCGGCAGACCTCGTCCGAGCGCAGGAAGGGGCCGCCGACCGGCGTGAACGAGCCTTTCATGCCGCTTTGCGGGTTGTCCCATGCCACCGGCGCGCCATTGCCCTGGGGGTCGAGCGCCAGCGCCATCGCGCCATCGGCGCGGCGCAGGTCCTCGGGGCCCAGTTCGCTCGAAAGCACCGACAGGGCGCTCGGCTTCAGCGAACCGCGCGCCGGCAAAGTCGATGAGGTCGTCATCGCCAGCTCATCTTCCGCCTTGCTCGACAGGCCGAGAATCGGGAAGGAAATCGAACAGCCGGCGCTCGACAGGGCAAGCAGCAGCACCGTCGCGACCGTAGCGGGGCGCATGGACGCAGCGCGCCGATGAAGGCTTTGGTTCGCCCTCCGGGCTGGCCTATATAAGCTTGCAGTCCGACACCAGATCACAGATTGCGCTCGCCCGACGCTTAACCAGAATTCGCCGAGGATTAGACACGTGGAACGGTTAACGCCGGGTGACTTCACCCAAGCTGAAGAGCCCTTCGCTCTGTTCTCGGACTGGCTCGAAGAGGCCGGGCGCTCCGAGCCGAACGACCCAACCGGAATGGCCCTTTCGACGGTCGACGCCGAAGGCCTGCCCAATGTCCGCATGGTGCTGCTGAAGGGCTACGACCGCGACGGCTTCGTCTTCTACACCAACACCGAGAGCCAGAAGGGCCAGGAGCTGCTCGGCCAGGGCAAGGCGGCCGCCTTGTTCCACTGGAAGAGCCTGCGCCGGCAGGTGCGCATCCGCGGCCCGGTCTCGCTCATCAGCGACGCCGAGGCCGACGACTATTTCCGGTCGCGCGCCCGTGACAGCCGCATCGGCGCCTGGGCCTCCCAGCAGTCGCGCCCGCTGGAAAGCCGCTTCGCGCTCGAGAAGGCCGTCGCCGGCTACGCCGCGAAATTCGGCCTCGGCGAGATACCCCGTCCGCCGCACTGGACCGGGTTCCGGATCGCGCCGGTCTATATCGAGTTCTGGCGCGACGGCGCCTTCCGGCTGCATGACCGCGTCGTCTTCCGCCGCGCTTCGGCCGCCGAGCCCTGGACCAAGACGCGTCTCTACCCCTGAGGATCCTCCCGCATGGCGATGCCGAAATTCGACTTCCCCAAGACCGAGGCCGGCAAGCGCCCGGTCATGCTGCTGACCGGCGCGAGCCGCGGCATCGGCCATGCCACGGTGATGCAGTTCGCCATGGCGGGCTGGCGCATCCTGTCCTGCTCGCGCCAGGCCTTCTCCGACAAATGCCCCTGGCCGTCCGGCGCCGACGACCATGTCCAGATCGATCTCGGCGACCCCGAGGACACGATGCGCGGCATTGCCGAGATCAAGAAGCGGCTGGCCGCGGAAGGCGGCAAGCTCAACGCGCTGGTCAACAATGCCGGCATTTCGCCGAAGGGACCGAAAGGCGGCCGGCTTGGCGCCGCGACGACCTCCTTCAACGACTGGCATCAGGTCTTCCAGGTCAATTTCTTCGCGCCGATCATGCTGGCGCGCGGCCTGCTCGACGAGCTCATCGCCGCCAAGGGCGCCATCGTCAACGTCACCTCGATCGCCGGCTCGCGCGTCCATCCCTTCGCCGGCGCAGCCTACGCGACCTCGAAGGCGGCGCTCGCCAGCCTGACGCGCGAGATGGCCGCCGATTTCGGGCCGCTCGGCATCCGGGTGAACTCGATCTCGCCCGGCGAGATCGACACCGCCATCCTCTCGCCCGGCACCGAGAAGATCGTCGCGACCTTGCCGCTCGGGCGGCTCGGCCGGACCGAGGAGGTGGCGAAGGCGATCCATTTCCTCTGCACCGACGCCTCGTCCTATGTCACCGGCGCCGAGCTCCACATCAATGGCGGACAGCACGTGTGAGCGGCGATAGCGGGCAGGTCATCCGGTTTCCCAACCCCGCCAAGGCGGCGGCGCGCCCGGTGCTCGCGGCCTCGATCGCCGTCTTCCGCGATGGCAAGGTCCTGCTCGCGACCCGGACGAAGCCGCCTGCCGACCAGCTCTGGTCCTTGCCGGGCGGCAAGGTCGAGGCCGGCGAGACGCTCGAGGAAGCCGCCCTTCGCGAGCTCGAGGAGGAGGTCGGCGTCAAGGCGGTCATCCTCGGCTTCAACCGACATGTCGAGATTTTCGGGCGCGATGCGGCCGGCGCGGTGACGCATCACTTCGTCATTGCCTCCTTCGTCGGGGACTGGCTCTCGGGCGAACCGAAGCCGGGTCCCGAGGCCGGCGCGGTGATGTGGGCCGACCCGCTCAGGCTCGGCGGGCTGGTGACGACGCGCGAACTCGGCGACGTGGTCCGTGACGCCCATGCGATCCTGCAGAACGGCGGCCGCGCGCCGTGACCGCGACGCGGCATTGGGTGCTTGCCGGCCTCCTCGCCTGCACGCTGGCGATGCTGCCGCTCCTCGCCGCAGCGCAGAGCCAGGGCCAACGCCGCCCGCCCGCGCCGCCGCAGCCGCAGACACCGCCGGCTCCCGCTCCGGAGCCGCCTCCGCCGCCCTATGAGCCGCAATTGCTCGCGCTCTCCGAGATCATGGGCTCGCTCGCCTATTTGCGGACGCTGTGCGGCGGCAAGGAGGCCGAGGGCTGGCGCGAGCGCATGGCCGCACTGATCGAGAGCGAGGGGCGCAGCCCGGAGCGGCGCGAGCGGCTGACCGGCGCCTATAATCGCGGCTTTCGCGCCTATTCGCTGACGCATCGGCTTTGCACGCCCGGCAGCCGGGAGGCGGCGGCAAGGCTGGCGGCCGATGGCGAGCGCCTCGCTCGCGCGCTGGCCGGCCGCTATGGCGGATAGGTCACATCGGGACGAAACTGTGTCTTTCTCAAAACTCTCGCGGTGAAATTAACCTTTCTTAAAGGGCGGGGTAGCAACCGCCCGCCGCCATGCGTATGAATCTGGGGCAGTCGATCGCCCCGGCGCTGGCTCGATTCTGGAGCGCGCGCCGGCACCATGTGACCAAGCCGCAGAGTCCGCATTCCATGTCCATCCGTCCTGACGATCTGCCGCTCGATCCTTCACTGGCCGAAGACAATGGCGATGCCCGCCGTGTCGCCTATGGCTATGTCGAGGACGCTTTCACCGAGGCGCAGCAGGACGGCCTCGACAGCGACGCGCTGGCCCATGCCGCGCTCTTCGCCGCCTTCCGCACCTTGGTCGAGACCTATGGCGAGGAGGCGACCGCCGTCTTTGCCGAGGCCCTGCCCGAGAAGGTGCGCAGCGGCTCCTTTACCAGCGGCACACGGCACTGAGGCTGCCGCGGCGATGCCGTTGCATGCGCTCGGTACCGCCTCTCTCCTTCGCCTGACCGGCGCGCTCGCCGGCCTGTGGCTCGCCAGCCCGGTTTCGGTGGCCCCGGCACAGGACGTGCCGCAAGTGCTGGGCTGCGAGGGACCGTTCCGCCGCGACGCCAGCCAGGCCTCCCTCGCCAAGGCCTTCGGCGCGCGCAATCTCTCGACCCGGTCCATCGCGCTCGGCGAGGGCGAGACCGAGACCGGGACGGTGCTCTTCGCCACCGATCCGACGCGTCGCATCGAGATCCTCTGGACCGATCGCAAGAAGCGCAGCCGGCCGCGCCATGTCACCTTCCGCACCGACCCGCTGAAGCCGGCGGCGCGCGACGCCTATCGCTGGCGCATCGCCGTGCCGGGTGGCGCGGCCTCCCTGCGCCTCGGCCAGCCGCTCGTCGAGGTCGAGGCCGCGAACGGCCGACCCTTCGAGCTCACCGGCTTCGACTGGGATTATTCCGGCACGGTCACCGAGTGGCGCGGCGGCGTCCTGGAAACGCCGCCCGGCGGCTGCCGCATCCTGGTCCGGCTCGACCCGGAAGTCGAAACCGGCGCGGAACGGCAAGCGCTCGTCGGCGACCAGGTCTTCGGCTCGGACCTGCCGGCCATGCGCACCGTCCGGCCACGGATCTACGAGATGCGGCTGGACTGGGACTGACGGCTGATCTTAGCTGGCTTGGGTCGCCCTCGCCGCTTGCAGCGAGCGCTCGGCCCGGGCCAGGAGCAAGATGCGCTCCTGCACATTCCTGGTCATGGCCGCCGCCCGCTCGAACTCGGCCTGCGCCTCGCCATGGCGGCCGAGCTTCGACAGGAAATCGCCGCGCACGCTCGGCAGCAGGTGATAGGTCCTGAGCGCGGGCTCCGACACCAACTCGTCGACGATGGCGAGGCCGGCGGCCGGCCCCTCCGCCATGCTCACCGCCACGGCGCGGTTGAGCTCGACCACGGGCGACGGCGTGAGCGTGCCCAGCACACCGTAAAGTGCGGCGATCCGGCCCCAATCTGTCTCCTCCCCCGTCCGCGCCCTGGCATGGCAGGCCGCGAGCTCGGCCTGCAGGACATAGCGGCCCGG
The DNA here is from genome assembly GCF_051860145.1 of Allobosea sp. Lineage (GTDB taxonomy): Bacteria > Pseudomonadota > Alphaproteobacteria > Rhizobiales > Beijerinckiaceae > Allobosea. The sequence goes on from NZ_JBHYEM010000002.1 coordinate 279,469, forward strand.
CGCGCCTCCGAGCGCCCGCGCCCGTTCGATCGCCCGGAGGCCGCGGCCGATCAGCAGATGGTCCCAGCGGGCGCGGTTCTGGTCGAGCAGCAGCACCGGTTCACCGGACGGCCCGACGCGCGCCCGCAGCCGCGAGGCCTGGATCTCCATCAGCGCCACGAGCCCATGCACCTCTGGCTCCTGCGGCGCGAGCTCGGCCAGGATGCGCCCGAGCCGCAGCGCCTCGTCGCACAGGCCGGGGCGCACCCAGTCCTCGCCCGCGGTCGCAGCATAGCCTTCGTTGAAGATGAGATAGACGACCTCCAGCACCGATTCGAGGCGCGCCGCCAGCTCGGCGCCATGCGGCACCTCGAACGGCACCTTCGCCTCGGCCAGGGTCTTCTTCGCCCTGACGATGCGCTGCGCCATGGTCGGTTCCGGGACGAGGAAGGCGCGCGCGATCTCCTCGGTGGTCAGGCCGCCGAGCAGCCTGAGCGTCAGCGCCAGCCGCGCCTCGGTCGGCAGCACCGGATGGCAGGCGGTGAAGAGCAGGCGCAGGAGGTCGTCGCCGAGCTCGTCGTCGAGCGCCTCCTCGATCTGGCTCGTCGGATCGGCGTCCTCATCGAGGTCGCGGCCGATCTCGTCATGCTTGCGCTTCAGCATCTTGGCGCGCCTGAGGTCGTCGAGTGCGCGGTGCTTGGCGACCTGCATCAGCCAGGCGCCAGGATTGCGCGGCACGCCCTCGTCCGGCCATTGCTGGAGCGCGGCGACGAGCGCGTCCTGCGCCAGCTCCTCGGCCCGGCCGACATCACGCGTGACGCGGGCGAGGCCCGCGATCAGTTTCGGGGCCTCGATCCGCCAGACCGTCTCGATGGTGCGGTGTGCATCGCTTGCCGACATCGGCTGCGATACACACCATCAGCGGCCTCCCTGGCAAGCGGCGTCAGCCGCCCGCAGGTAATGGTTCAGTTCTTGTCGCCGATCTCTGTCTTGAGGCGATCCCACTGCGCCGCGGTCTCCGGGGTCACGACCTCGCCGAAATCGGCCAGGTCATAGAACGGGCGGATCTCGATCTCGGACGGACCGGGCATCGGATTCGGGCAGCGCTTGACCCATGCGATCGCCTCGTCGAGCGACTTGCACTCCCAGAGCCAATAGCCAGCGACCAGTTCCTTGGTCTCGGCGAAGGGCCCGTCGACGACGGCCCGCTTGGCGCCGTCGAACTGCACGCGCACGCCCTTCGAGCTCGGCTGCAGGCCGTCGCCGCCCTTCATGATGCCGGCTTTCACCAGCTCCTCGTTATAGGCCATCATCGCGTCGAGCAGCTCCTGGGTCGGCATCACGCCGGCTTCGCTGTCCTTGGTCGCCTTGACCATCACCATGAATCGCATCGGTCTTCTCCTTTTGGGGCGGAAGCTCTGGAGGCGATGCCTCGCAGCTTCCAGGTTGAATGGATTTTGGAACGTCGCCGGCTCAGCCGGCGCGCTTCGTCGTCTCGGTGCGCAAGCGCTCTTCCTGCTCGCGCAGCTCGGGCGTCAGCGCCTCACCGAAATCCTCCATCTCGAAGATCGGGCGCAGCTCGATCTCGGTGCCGTCGTCGAAGGGCGCGCGCTTCAGCCACGCGACCGCCTCGTCGAAGGAGCGGACCTGCCAGATCCAGAAGCCGCACAGCAGCTCCTTGGTCTCGGCAAAGGGGCCATCGATGACCGTCCGCTCCGCGCCAGAGAAGCGCATGCGCAGGCCTTTCGAGCTCGGGTGCAACCCATCGCCCGCCAGCATCACGCCGGCCTTCACCAGCTCCTCGTTATAGGCGCCCATCTGGGTGAGGGCGCCCTCGCTCGGCATCACGCCGGCTTCGGTGTCTGCACTGGCCTTGACCAGAACCATCACGCGCATCGGTCTTCTCCTGTCCTTGAGGTTCGTTTCGCTACGGGGCGGGAGAATTTCCGCCCTCTGTCTTCACGTCGAACGAGGCAGGCCCCGATCGACAGGCTCGCGATAATTTTTCAGCCCTCGGCCGCAAATTTCTCGCGGCGCGCGATCTCGGCTGCGCTCGGCTCCTCCTGCGCGAAGGAGCCGGTCCTGATCTCGCCCTCGCGGCGATAGCGGCTCATCACCACGCCGGTCGACGAGGCCTTGCTGTCGACGAGCTTCAGCGCCGCCGGCATTGCGCCCTCCCCGAACATGCGCTTGCCCTTGCCCAGGACGAGCGGGAAGACGAGCAGGTCGATCTCGTCGATCAGGTCGTGCTTCAGCAGCGTCTGGATCAGCACGCTGCTGCCCTGGATCAGGAGCTTCGGCCCGTCCTGCTTCTTCAGCCTGGCGACATCGGCAGCGACGTCATGCAGGGCGACCGAGTTCTGCCAGGTCAGCGGCGCATCCGACGAGGTCGCGACATATTTCGTCGTGGCGTTGAACGCCTTGGCGATCGGGTCCTCATCGCCGTAATACGGCCAATGGGCGGCGAAGATCTCGTACGTCCTGCGCCCAAGCAGCAGGTCGAAGGGCTCATCGAAGAGCTTGCCCATGAGCCCGCCCATCGCCTCGTCCCAATAGTGGAAGGTCCAGCCGCCATGGCTGAACCCGCCCTGCCTGTCCTCTTCCGGCCCACCCGGAGCCTGCATCACGCCGTCGAGCGACAGGAAGGTTGCGGCAACGATCTTTCTCATCTCGTCTCTCCCAGATGCGAGCCGCAGCGCGACCCGTGGTGCGAAAAGAGCTCCGGCAGCTGCGGGCGAACCCGCTCATGCTGCTGCTCCTTGCCGACACGTCGAACGGCAAAACGCGAAATCGACAGCGCGCGAGAAAAAGATTCGGCCCCTCAGCCGACGCGGCATATGCGCCACGCCGCGATGATCGCCTCGGCCGATTGCGCCACATCCTCGGCTTCCGTCGGCCAGGAGATCACGGAGAGCCGCATGATCCAGCGGTCGCGCCATTTCGCGCCGCCGGCGAAGCAGACCCCGTCGGCCTGCACCCGCGCGATCACGGCCAGAGTCAGCCTGTCGCCCTCCTCCGGCGGACGGTCCGCCCCGAAGCGCACGACGACCTGGTTGAGATCGACTGCATTGACGATCGCGATCCCCGGCTCGGCCCGCAGCAGGTCGGCCATCTGGCAGGCCAGGCGGCAATGGCGCTCGACCATCCCGGCGATGCCGCTGCGCCCGAGATGCCGGATCATCGCGAAGGTCGCGAAGCCGCGCGCCCGCCGCGACAGCTCCGGCACGAAATGCGACGGATCGCGCTCGCCCTCCGCGACCTCGGGCAGATAGCTCGCCAGAGCCGTCATCGCGCGTCGATGGGCATGGCTGTCGCGGATGATCGCGAAGCCGCAATCATAGGGGGTCTGCAGCCATTTATGGCCGTCGGTCGCCCAGGAATCGGCACCCTCCGCACCCGTTGCGAGATGCGCCCTGTCGCGGCTGGCGCGCGCCCACAGGCCGAAGGCGCCGTCGACATGCACCCAGGCAGCCTTGCGACGCGCGATCGCGATCGCTTCGCGGAAGGGATCGAAGGCGCCGGTGTTGATCTGGCCGGCCTGGAGGGCGACGATGACGGGCTCCGGACTGGCCTCGATCGCCTGCGCGAGCGCCTCGGGCCTCACCCTGCCCTCGCTGTCGGTCGCGATGCGCCTGACGCGATCATGGCCCAGGCCGAGCAATTGCAGCGCCGAAAACACCGTCGTATGCGCATCATTGCCGATCAGCACCGTGATCTCCGGTGCGCCGAACAGCCCATTGGCCTCGACATCCCAGCCGGCGCGCCGCAGCACCTCTCCCCGCGCTGCCGCGAGGCAGACGAGATTGGCGACCGTCGCGCCCGTGACGAAGCCGACCGACGCCTCCTCGGGAAGCGCCAGCAGATCGAGCAGCCATGCAGCCGTGACCGCCTCGACGGCGGCGCCGGCCGGCGCGGCCTGATGGTTCCCGCAGTTCTGCCCCCAGGCGCTGGTCAGCCAGTCCGCTGCGACGCCGACCGGATGCGACGCGCCGATGACCCAACCGAAGAACCGGGCGCCGGCCATGGCGTGCAGGCCCGGTTCCATGTCGCTTGCGAGTTCCGCGATGACGCGCTCCGCCGCCGTCCCGCTCTCCGGCGTCGGCCCGGCGAGCCGGGCCAGCATCGCGGCATAGCCTTGCTCAGGCCGTTGCAGACGGCCGGACAACCCTCGACGGAAGGCCGTGGCGCGGGCGGCGGCGTCCTGAAACAGCGCGGCCGGATCGAAATGCGGGTTCGACATGACACCTCCTGCTCGAAGCGCGCCTGCGTCGCTTCATAATGGCAGGAAGCGCCGGCTTGTCAGCCGCGCGGCAGCGCCTCCAGGAAGCGCGCCGGCTCGCCCTGGGACGGAGTGACCAACTCGCGCTCCCACATCACCTTGCGGCCGCGGACATAGGTGCCGACCGGCCAGCCGGTGACGGTAACGCCGTCATAGGGCGTCCAGCCGCATTTCGAGGCGATCCAGTCGTTGGTGATCGTCTCGCGCCGCTTCAGGTCGACGATGGTCAGGTCGGCGTCGTAGCCGGCGGCGATCCGGCCCTTGCCCTCGAGCCCGAAGATGCGCTGGGGGCCGGCGCTGCTCAGATCGACGAAACGCTCCAGCGAGAGCCGCCCCGCATTGACGTGGTCGAGCATGATCGGCACCAGCGTCTGCACGCCCGGCATGCCGGAATGGCTCGCCGGATAGGCATGATGCTTCTCCTCATGCATATGCGGCGCATGATCGGAGCCGAGCACGTCGACAATGCCCTGCTCCAGCCCCCACCAGATTCGCCGGCGATGGCTCTCGTCGCGGATCGGCGGGTTCATCTGGGCATAGGTGCCGAGCCGTTCGTAGCAATCCGGCGCGACCAGCGTCAGGTGGTTCGGCAGCACCTCGACGGTCGCGACATCCTTGTGGTCCTTCAGGAAGACCATCTCCTCGCCGGTCGAGATATGCAGGATATGGACGCGCGCCCCTAGCTCGCGCGCGATGCGCACCAGCCGCTTCGTGCAGGTCAGCGCCACCTCCGGCGAGCGCCAGACCGGATGGCTCGACGGGTCGCCCTCGACGCGCAAGTTCATGCGCTCGCGCAGCATCGTCTCGTCCTCGGAATGGAAGGCGGCGCGCCGGCGCGTGCGCTTCAGGATCTCGGCAACGCCGGCATCGTCCTCGACCAGCAAATCGCCGGTCGAGGAGCCCATGAACACCTTGATCCCGGCTGCGCCCGGCAGGCGCTCCAGCTCGGCGACGTCCTTGGCGTTCTCATGCGTGCCGCCGACCCAGAAGGCGAAATCGCAATGCATGCGATGCCGGCCGCGCCTGATCTTGTCGGCGAGCGCCTCGGGCGTCGTGGTTTGCGGGATCGTGTTCGGCATCTCGAAGACGCAGGTCACCCCGCCGAGCGCGGCCGCGCGCGAGCCGGCCTCCAGATCCTCCTTGTGGTCGAGCCCCGGCTCGCGGAAATGCACCTGCGAATCGATCACGCCGGGCAGGATGTGCAGGCCGCGGCAATCGACGGTCTCGCCGGCCGAGGCCTGCGAGAGATCGCCCAGCGCCACGATCTTGCCGCCGCTGATACCGAGGTCGCGCTCGCCGCGCCCGTCATGGTTCACGACGGTGCCGCCCTTCAGAATGACATCGTAGCTCTGCGGCATCGTCGGTCTCCGGGAGTTGAGCAGTGGGTCAAGGCCGCCTAACTATCGGCCACGATCCCGTTTGCAAAACGCAAACCGTCATGCCCCGCCATGACATGGAGCGGAAGAGAGGACGCCATGCCTGCAACCCGACTGGTCGATCGCGGCGTCATCCGCGTCAGCGGCGAGGACGCGCGCGACTTCCTGCAGAACATCGTCACCAACGAGATGGACGCGGTGACGCCGAGCCATGCCGGCTATGGCGCGCTCCTGACACCGCAGGGCAAGATCATCAGCGATTTTCTGGTAGCCGCCGTGCCGGAGGAGGAGCGTGGCGGCTTTCTCCTCGACGTGCCGCTCCTGCAGGTTCCCGATCTGATGAAACGGCTGAAGCTCTACAAGCTGCGCGCCAGGGTCGCGCTCGACGATCTCAGTGAGGTGGCCGCCGTCATCGCCTCATCCGGCGGTTTCTCGCTGCCGGACGAAGCCGGCCTCGTCTATGCCGACCCGCGCCTGCCGGCACTCGGCGAGCGCGCGGTCACCGACCGGGCCGATGTCGATTCCGTCGTGAGCGCCGAGCCCGACGCCTATCACGCCAGGCGCATCGCGCTCGGCATCCCCGATGGCGGCAAGGATTTCGCCTATGGCGACGCCTTCCCGCATGAGGCGCTGCTCGACCAGCTCGGCGGCGTCTCCTTCAAGAAGGGCTGCTATATCGGCCAGGAGGTCGTCTCGCGCATGCAGCATCGCGGCACCGCCCGCACCCGCGTCGTGCCCGTCGTCTTCAGCGAAGGCCTGATCCCCGAGATGGGCGTCGAGGCGACCGCCGGCGGCAAGGCGCTCGGCCGGATCGGCTCCTGCGCCAAGGGCCGCGGCCTCGCCTTGCTGCGGCTCGACCGCGTCGCCGATGCGCTGGCGGCCGGGCAGACGCTCGAAGGCGGCGGCCTCGCCTTCACCCTGGAGAAGCCGGGTTTTGTGCGCTTCCCCTTCCCCGGCGAGCCCGGTTTCGGAGCAGCCTCATGAGCGGGCGCGCCGCAGTCGAGGGACCGGACGGCAAGTTCCGCTGCGTCTGGCCGGGCACCGACCCGCTCTATCTCGCCTATCACGACACCGAATGGGGCGTGCCGGAATATGATTCGCGCGCGCTGTTCGAGAAGCTGCTGCTCGACGGCTTCCAGGCCGGGCTCTCCTGGATCACGATCCTGCGCAAGCGCGACGCCTTCCGCGCCGCCTTCGCCGGTTTCGAGCCGGAGAAGGTCGCCCGCTTCACCGAGGCCGATGTCGAGCGCCTGCTCGGCGACGCCGGCATCATCCGCCATCGCGGCAAGATCGAAGGCGCCATCAAGAGCGCGCAGGCCTATCTCGCGATCAGCGAGCGCGAGCCCTTCGCCGATTTTCTTTTCAAGCATTTCGACGGCCGCATCGTTCAGAACGCCTTCCGCACCCATGAGGAGGTGCCGACCGAAACCGCCGTCTCCAAGGCGATGTCGAAGGACCTGAAGGCGGCCGGCTTCACCTTTTGCGGCCCGACCATCGTCTACGCCTTCATGGAGGCCTGTGGGCTGGTCAACGATCACCTGACCGACTGCTTCCGCTGGCAGGAATGCGCCGCGCTGACGCGCGATCCGCGTCTCCCGGCCTGACCATGGCCAAGCCCCCCCTCGCCCCTCGCGCCTGGCAGCGCATGCTGTCCGGGCGCCGGCTCGATCTGCTCGATCCCTCGCCGCTCGACATCGAGATCGAGGACATCGCCCATGGCCTCGCCCGCGTCGCGCGCTGGAACGGCCAGACGCGAGGTGAGCATTCCTTCTCGGTGGCGCAGCACTGCCTGCTGGTCGAGGCGATCGCGGGCCATCTCAACCCGGACTGGTCGAAGCCGTGGCGGTTGATGGCGCTGCTGCACGACGCCCCGGAATACGTCATCGGCGACATGATCTCGCCCTTCAAGGTGGTGATGGGCGATGCCTACAAGAGCGTTGAGCTCAGGCTCCTCACCGCGATCCATCTGCGCTTCGGCCTGCCGGCAACGACGCCGGCCGTGCTCGCGCGCAAGACCAAGGAGGCCGACAAGGTCGCGGCCTTTTTCGAGGCGACCGAGCTCGCCGGCTTCGTCCGCGAGGAAGCGCTGATCTTCTTCGGGCGCCCGAAGCCGCTGCCGCGCGCGGTCATGGACTGGCTGAAGCCGCTCTCGACCGAAGCCGCGCAGGCGCGGTTCCTTGAGCGGTTCCAGGTGTTGGCGGCTTAGCGCGTCATTCTCGGGCGGAGCGAAGCGCAGACCCGAGCATGACGAGGCACCCTCAACCCGCCGCCCGCACCATGAAGCGCGCGTCGCCGCCATAGCTCGCAAGCTTCGCGTCCAGCCGCGGGTCGGCGACGACCGAAAAGCCCTGCCTGACCCAGAACCCGGTCGAGCCATTGACCGCGACCAGCGACAGGCTCGGCAGCCCGAGCCCCCGTGCGAGCCCGACAGCATCGGCGACCGCAAGCCTCGCCGCGCCGGTGCTCCGCGCCCGCGGCAGCAAGGCGAGATCGTGGATATAATAGGTCCCCGGCACCGCCGGCAGCGCACCGAGCGGCGCGTTCAGCGCCGGCGGCTCGTGCTCGCGCCAGGGATGGCTGACCAGATAGGCGCCGATCCCGCCAGCCATATCCAGCACCCGGCACCCCGCCCCGAAAAGCCGCAGCCGCTCGGCGAAGATTTCAGCCTCCTCCGGAAAATCCGGATGCACCGCGGCCGCGACCGCCATGACCGCGCCGAGATCGGCTCGCGTCATTCCCCGCCAATGCTGTGCGCCCGCCATGCTGCGCCTCCCATCTCGCCATTTATTCCAATCCGGCAAAAGTCATCAAGCATTCCTACGGCTACAGGCGAAAGCGATTTGCGCCGATACTCCCCGCCAGGTTTCACAGCGAATGCGAAGGAGAACGCCATGTCGCTTGCCGAGAGCCGCAGCACGCAGCTGCCCAAGGGCGTCGTCGTCAAGGGCGCGATGGGCGACCGTTTCGACGAGATCCTGAGCCATGACGCGCTCGCCTTCGTCGCCGACCTGCAGCGCCGCTTCAACGAGACGCGCAAGCGCCTGCTCGCCGTGCGCAAGGAGCGTCAGAAGCGCTTCGATGCCGGCGAGACCCCGGATTTCCTGGCCGAGACCAGGCATGTCCGCGAGGGCGACTGGACGGTGGCGCCGATCCCAGCCGACCTGCTCGATCGCCGCGTCGAAATCACCGGCCCGGTCGACCGCAAGATGATCATCAACGCGCTGAACTCCGGCGCCAAGGTCTTCATGGCCGATTTCGAGGACGCCTCCTCGCCGGTCTGGGCCAATATGGTCGAGGGCCAGATCAACCTGAAGGATCGCTGGGCGAACAGGATCGACTTCACCGAGCCGAGCACCGGCAAGGCCTACAAGCTCAAGGACAAGCCGGCCGTCCTGATCATCCGCCCGCGCGGCTGGCATCTGCCCGAGCGCCATATCGAGATCGACGGCGAGGTCGCCTCGGGCTCGCTGGTCGATTTCGGGCTCTATGTCTTCCACAACGCCAAACCGGCGCTGGCCCAGGGCTCGGGCCCCTATTTCTATTTGCCCAAGCTCGAGAGCCATCTCGAGGCGCGGCTCTGGAACGACGTCTTCGTCGCCGCCCAGAATGCGCTCGGCCTCAAGACCGGCACGATCAAGGCGACGGTGCTGATCGAGACCCTGCCGGCCGCCTTCGAGATGGACGAGATCCTGCACGAGCTGCGCGACCACATGGCCGGTCTGAACTGCGGCCGCTGGGACTACATCTTCTCCTTCATCAAGAAGCTCGCCCGCAACGAGGCCTATGTCCTGCCCGACCGTTCGCAGGTGGTGATGACCAAGGCCTTCCTGCGCGCCTATTCGCTGCTGCTGATCAAGACCTGCCACCGCCGCGGCGCCTTCGCCATGGGCGGCATGGCGGCGCAGATCCCGGTCAAGAACAACCCGGAGGCCAACGCCGCCGCCTTCGCCAAGGTCAAGGCCGACAAGGAGCGCGAGGCCGGCGACGGCCATGACGGCACCTGGGTCGCCCATCCTGACCTCGTCCCGGTGGCGATGGAGGTGTTCGACCGGCTGATGCCGCAGCAGAACCAGCTCGACAAGCTGCGCGAGGACGTCTCGGTCGGCCGCGAGCAGCTCCTGGAAGTCCATCAGGGTACCCGCACCGAGGAGGGTTTTCGCGAGAACATCCGCGTCGGCGTGCAATATCTCGAAGCCTGGCTGCGCGGCCGCGGCGCCGTGCCGATCTACAACATGATGGAGGACGCCGCGACCGCCGAGATCAGCCGCGCCCAGATCTGGCAATTCGTCCAATACGGCGTCGAGGTCGATGGCGGCACCAAGGTCGACGCCGACCTCTTCAAGCGCTGCCTCGCCGAGGAGATGGAGCGCGTGAAGGGCGAGGTCGGCCCCGAGAACTACGCCAAGGGCCGCTTCCCGGAAGCGATCGAGCTCTTCTCGAAACTCTCGCTCGCGCCGGAATTCGAGGAGTTCCTGACCGTACCGGCCTACGGCAAGCTCGCGTGAGGATCATGACCGGCGCCGGGAAACCGGCGCCGGTCGGCGAATGCTTTGAGGACCGACTGGAGAAGGGTCCGCTATGGGTGGGAAGCGGGCCTTACCGGCTATAGCCGATAACCCTTAGGCCACCGAGAAAGGCTACGAAATTGCAGTTGAGATGCAGGAGGACGGCTTCCGCTGCCGAGAGGTTCTGAGCAATCTCGCGAGCTGGGACATTGTTTGGCCGCGGGAAGCGAGCAACGGCGGGAATATCCAGCCACTCAATCGAGCGAAGCTCAATCGGGCCGAATTGGCTGTCTATCCAGGGTATAGGCGGCTGAAGGGAGCTAATCGAGGGGAAGACCATGACCTTCGGCTCGGACACATCGATAAACTTCACGATCATCTGCGCGAGACCGACACCGGCATCGTCCATAGCCGTGAAGAGCTTCCTCCACTTCGTGTCCGACATGTGAGCGTGAGAAAACTCACGCCGTGCCAATGACGATAGCCTGTCGAGATCAGCTCGGGAGTGCGTAGTCATACGCAACCGTGTCACGCTCAAGAAATGTCCGCAACGGGTCGGAAGCCGACACTTCGTGCCAGTCACCGCCGGGGACATCACTGGTGGGAAGCCGGCGCAACAGGAAATTGGCCGCTACAGCAGAGCGCTCAGCCCGCACCCCTCAAACCGCCCCGCACAGCCATCCCCAGAGCGCCGTCGCGGCCAGGGCGAATATCACGAAGGTCGCCTTGGCATCATGGGGCAGGTGTCGCATTCGGCCTCTCCTTTCTCGGAGGAGATGCATATCGGACGCCATGTAACAGGCGCATGACGAATGGCAGGCTAGAATATCAGCATGCCGGAATCGCAGAACGGGAAGCCCGCGGTCAATCCCTCCAAATCGGCTATGATAGGCCATGAGCAACTTTCTCGCCCGACTCGATGAAACCGTCTCGCGCTACCGCGCCGAAGTCGCGACCTCGCGCGAGCATCTCGCCCTGCTGCGCTGGCAAATCACTGAGCGCCACGCGCTCGACGACCGCGCGACCTTTCCCGGCCATGTCACGACCAGCGCCATCGTGCTCTCGCCCGATCACGCCCAGGTGCTGCTGATCGACCATGTCGTGATCGGCCGCTGGCTGCAGCCCGGCGGGCATTACGAGCCGGCCGAGTTCTTCCACCAGTCCGCGGCGCGGGAGGCGGTCGAGGAGACCGGCATCGCCGGGCTCGAGCTGCATCCCTGGCATCGCGGCGGCGATCTGCCCTTCGCCATCGACAGCCATGACGTCCCCGGCAAGCCGTCGCGCAACGAACCGGCCCATATCCACCACGACCTGCAATATCTCTTCCTCGCCGACCCGGCAGCGGCCCTGGTCGCGCAGGAGGATGAGGTTCATGCCGCCGCCTGGAAGCCGTTCTCGGCGCTGTTCGAGATCGCGCCGCTGGCCGCCGGGCGTCTCATTTCCGTTGTCTCGGTCTGAGCATTGTTGCCGCGGCGCAACATGTAACTTTATTACATTCTGAGCCACCCTTGCCCTCTCGCCTTCCCCAACGCGATGGCGGATCATTTCTGTCGACTCAGCACAAGATGCTATTGCAAACCATTTGCATCTAGGTGAGAGTGCATCGTCCAACCGGGAACCATTCGATGTCCTCCAAGCTCACCGCCGCCATCCTCGCCCTGAGCGCCGCTTCAGCGACCGCCTTCGCCGCCGACCTGCCCTCGCGCAAGGGCGCGCCGGCTGCGCCCGCGCCACTCTCCGCCTGCACCGAGAGCGAGGGCATCCCGACCGACGCCTTCGGCTTCACCACCGGCTCCGATGTCGGCGATCCTGGCTCCTTCGGTGCGAGCCTGACCTATGGCGGCGCCTTCGGCACGCGCGCCGGCCGGCTCAACAGCCATAGCGCTGTGCTGCAGGGCTCCTACGGCCTCGCCCCCTGCCTCGAGGTCGGCCCCTACCTGCTCGGCGGCTTCAGCAACGCCAGGATCGGCGGCGTCAGCGCCGACGAGCGCTCGCTCGGCGCCGGCGTCGAGATCAAGTACAAGCTGCTCGGCCGCGACCTGCACGGTATCGGCCTGACCGCCGTGATCGATCCGAGCTTCAACCGTGCCGATCCCGATGGAGCGGCGCGCTTCACCACCTATAATACGGGCCTGCGCCTCTTCGCCGACACGGCGCTCGCCCCCGGCAAGCTCTATGCCGCGCTCAATCTCTCGCAGGACCTGACCTGGACCGGGCCCGATCCCTATGGCCGTTCCTCGACCTTCTCGGTCGGCGGCGCGCTGGCCTGGCAGGTGCTGGAGGGCGTCTATCTCAGCGGCGAGGTCCGCCATATGCGCGCCTATGACACGCTCGGGTTCAGCAAGGAGGCTGGCCATGCCACCTTCGCCGGCCCCGGCATCTACTGGCAGGCGACCAAGGACCTGGCGATCTCGGCCGCCTACAACGTCCAGCTCGCCGGCAAGGCCAAGGGCGAGCCGGGCAATCTCGACCTGACCAATTTCAGCCAGCACCTGGTCAAGGTGAAGCTCGCCTACAGCTTCTGAGGCGAGCCTCTGCGCGTCATTCCCGGGCGAAGACCCGGGAATCTCAGGCCGGACGAAGCTCGCGTTTCCAAGATGCTCGGGTCTTCGCCCGAGCATGACGGCCGATGACAGCCGCGCCTCAGCGCAGCAACGACTGGCCGGTCATCTCCTCCGGCTGCTCCAGCCCCATCAGCGCCAGCAGCGTCGGCGCGACATCGGCGAGCCGGCCGTCGGCGAGCGCCTTCGCCTTGCCGCCGACCAGCATGACCGGCACCGGGAAGGTCGTATGCGCCGTATGCGGCTTGCCGGTCTGCGGATCGACCATCAGCTCGCTATTGCCGTGATCGGCGGTGACGAGGAGCGCGCCGCCCATTTGCTCGATCGCCTCGGCGATCCGCCCGAGCCCGGCATCGACGGTCTCGACCGCCTTGATCGCCGCCGCCTCGATGCCGGTATGGCCGACCATGTCGGGATTGGCGAAGTTGAGTATGACCAGGTCGTAGCGATCGGAGGTGACCGCCTCGACCGCCTTCTGCGTCAGCTCGGGTGCCGACATCTCGGGCTGCAGGTCGTAGGTCGCGACCTTGGGCGAGGGCACCATCACCCGGTCCTCGCCGGGATAGGGCCGCTCCTCGCCGCCATTGAAGAAATAGGTGACATGCGGGTATTTCTCGGTCTCGGCCATCCGCGCCTGCATCAGCCCGGCCTTGGCGACCATCTCGCCGAGGCCGTTGGCCAGGGTCTGCGGCGGGAACAGGGCCGGCATCAGCTTGTCGAGCTCGGCGCTGTAGGAGGTCATGCTGACGGCGCCGGCGAGCTTGGGCAGGCGCCGCCGCTCAAAACCCTTGAAATCCGGCTGCAGCACCGCCGACAGGATCTCTCGGATGCGGTCGGAGCGGAAATTGAAGCTGAGCAGCCCGTCGCCATCGACCATCCCGGCATAGCCGCCGATCACGGTGGGCACGATGAACTCGTCATTGACGCCCTCGGCATAGGCGGCCGCGATCGCCGCCTCGGCGGTCGCAAATCCCCGGCCCTGCCCCAGGACCATGGCGGCCCAGGCCTGCTCGACCCGTTCCCAGCGGTTGTCGCGGTCCATGGCGAAATAGCGGCCCGACAGGCTCGCGATCGCGGCCCCCTCGGGCAACGCCGCGGCGAACTCGCGAAGATAGCCGGCAGCCGATTGCGGCGGCGTGTCGCGTCCGTCGGTGAAGACATGGACGCGGACGGCGATGCCCTGCCCGGTCAGGATGCGGGCCAGAGCGAGCGCATGGTTCTGATGCGCATGCACGCCGCCCGGCGAGACCAGGCCGAGCAGATGGCAGGCGCCGCGGGTCTTCTTCAGCGCAGCGACCAGTCCGGTCGCCACCAGCGCGTCCGCGATCGAGCCGTCCGCGATGGCCTGGTTGATGCGCGGCAGGTCCTGCATCACCACGCGGCCGGCGCCGAGATTGAGATGGCCGACCTCGGAATTGCCCATCTGGCCCTCGGGCAGGCCGACATCGAGCCCGGAGGTCTTCAGGAAGGCATGCGGGCAGCTCGCCCAGAGCCTGTCGAAATGCGGCGTCTCGGCCAGGCGCACGGCGTTGTGCTTCGTGTCCTCGCGCCAGCCCCAGCCATCGAGGATCATCAGCATCACGGGGCGGTTCGACATGCGGCAACCTGTGGGCATCATGAAAAACAGCTTGTGCGGATATCACGCACCGCGCCCCGAATGCGAGTGCTAAGCTCAGCGCCACGCGGAAGCTGCGGCCAGCAAGGAGACGCTCATGGCGATCAAGGCCCTCGTGTTCGACGCCTATGGCACCCTGTTCGATGTCCAGTCGGTCGCCGGCGTCACGGATGCGGCCTTCCCCGGCCATGGCGAGGCGATCACCCAGATCTGGCGCCTGAAACAGCTCGAATATACCTGGCTCCGGGCGCTGATGGACCGTTACGAGGATTTCTGGACGGTGACCTGCGAGTCGCTGGACTTCACCCTGTCGACGCTCGGCCTCTCCGCCACGCCCGAGCTGATCGCCGAGATCGCCGCGGCCTATGACGCGCTCGCGCTCTATCCCGAGGCCCGGCAGGCGCTGGAAGAGCTCGCCCCGTTCCGTCTCGCCATCTTCTCCAATGGCAGCCCGGCGATGCTGAAGCGGCTCGTGGCTCATGCCCGGATCGACGAACTGCTCGAAACCGTGATCAGCGTCGACGAGATCGGCGTCTACAAGCCTGACCCGCGCGGCTATGGCCTGGTCGAGAAGCGGCTCGGCCTGTCGCGCGAGGAGATCCTCTTCGTCTCCTCGAATGGCTTCGACATCGCCGGCGCCAAGGCCTACGGCTTTCGCGTCGCGCGCATCGAGCGCGTACCGGCAAGGAGCCTGCGCATGGAGATCGACACCGCGGACCTGATCGGCCCCAGGACCATGTTCAAGGCCCTGCGCATGCAGCCCGAGCGGCTCGGGGAGACGGCTGACCTCACCGTCGCCGCCCTGACCGATCTCGCCGACTACGCCCTGGCCCATCGCTGAGGCGCGATCTCGCTTTCCACTGGAGACAATCGATGATCAAGCTCTACTACCATCCCTCGCCGAACCCGGCGAAGATCGCGCTCTTCCTCGAGGAGGCCGGCCTTTCCTACGAGATGGTGCCGGTCGACACCCGCCGCGGCGACCAGTTCAAGCCGGAATTCCTGGCGATCAACCCCAACGGCAAGACGCCGGCGCTCACCGATGGCGATGTCACAATCTTCGATTCCAGCGCGATCCTGCTCTATCTCGCCGAGAAGACCGGCCGGTTCCTGCCCGAGAACACGCCGAAGGCGCGCGGCGAGATGCTCTCCTGGCTGATGTTCGTCGCCACCGGCATCGGTCCCTATTGCGGACAAGCCGTGCATTTCACCCGTGCGGCGCCGGAGAAGCTGCCCTACGCGATCAACCGCTACACTTTCGAGGCCAAGCGCCACTGGGGCCTGATCGAAGCCCAGCTCGGCAAGCATCGCTACATGCTCGGCGACACCTATACGCTGATCGACATGGCGGTCTGGGGCTGGGCGACCCGCATCCCCTTCGCGCTCGGCGAGGAGGCCTTCGCGGCCATGCCCAACGTCAAGCGCCATCTCGACGAGATCTCCGCCCGTCCGGCGGCGCAGCGCGCCACGGCGCTGAAGGATAAATTCGCCTTCAAGACGGAAATGGACGAGGAGGCTCGCAAGATCCTGTTCCCGCAGAACGCCCATCTGGTGGCGTGACGTCTCGCGCGCCGGGCACCGAGTGCCGCTCCGTCATTGCGAGCGCAGCGAAGCAATCCAGGCTGGCACGCTCCCCTCTGGATTGCTTCGTCGCTGAGCTCCTCGCAATGACGATCGAGTCAGGCTCAGCCGGCAATCACGAAATCGAACCGGCCGAGACGTCCGCCTTCGGCGGCGCTGATCGCCATCAGCAGGGCGCGGTCGAAGATGCCGTCGCGCGTATTGCCCGGCTCGTCCGGAAAATAGAGCTGCGTCGTCAGCACCGGTCCGCGCCCGGCCCGAACCTTGACGTGGAAATGCCGGGTCCGGCCGGGATAGAGACCCGGCACGCGCGTCAGGAACTGGTAGCGCCCCTGCGCGTCGGTGAACTGATGGCCGCGGAAGCGGAAGCCTGAATTGTCATAGTCGCCGCCGACATTGGCATGCCAGAGATCGACCAGCGCGCCCGCGACCGGGCGGCATTGCGGCGTCAGGACGAAGCCGGAGAGCGCCAGCATCTCGCCCGCGCCATCGCCGCGCAGGTCGGGCTTCAGCGGCGAGGACGGCGTGAAATACGGCCCTTCGGTCTGGCGCCGCGTGACCGCGGCCTTGCCGTCGCAGGATGGTGTCAACGGCAGCGCGGCGCCCTGCCCCAGCGCTGGGACGGGCGGCGACAAGGCAGCGAAACCCGCAGCGGCAAGTCCGGCAGCGACGAGGTCACGACGGTTGAACTTGGTTTGCTGCATGTCGCACCTCATTGGCCAGGTACCGGAGATGGTCGGCCGCGCCAGTTGAAGGCCTGAGCCGCGTCAGAAATATGGACGCCGCGCGGCCGGGAGCATTGGCGAGCCCGGCGTTTCGCGGCACTGTGCGGCCGATTCCGCGCGCCGGCACCGGCCCCCGACGCGGCAAAGGAGACCGAATGCCGACCGATATCGAGATTGCCCGCGCGACCCGTCTCGCGCCGATCGCCGCCATCGCCGAGAAGGTCGGAATTCCGGAGGAAGCGCTCCATCCCTACGGCAAGTTCATCGCCAAGGTGGACAGTGTCGCCATCCCGGATTTCGAGGCGCGCCCGGATGGCCGCCTGATCCTCGTCACCGCGATCAGCCCGACCCCGGCCGGCGAAGGCAAGACCACGACCACGGTCGGCCTCGGCGACGGGCTCGCGCGTCTCGGCAAGCGCGCCATGATCGCCCTGCGCGAGCCCTCGCTCGGCCCCTGCTTCGGCATGAAGGGCGGCGCGGCCGGCGGCGGCTATGCCCAGGTCGTGCCGATGGAGCAGATCAACCTGCATTTCACCGGCGATTTCCACGCCATCACCAGCGCGCATAATCTGCTCGCCGCCCTGCTCGACAACCACATCCATTGGGGCAACACGCTCGATCTCGACGCGCGCAACATCGCGCTGCGCCGGGTCATGGACATGAACGACCGCGCCCTGCGGCAGCTCGTCTCTTCGCTCGGCGGCAACGGCAATGGCTATCCGCGCGAGGACGGGTTCGACATCACCGTCGCCTCGGAGGTGATGGCGATCTTCTGCCTCGCCAAGGACCATGCCGATCTCGAGGAACGGCTCGGCCGCATCGTCGTCGGCCGCAGCCGCGGCAAGCGCCCGGTCACCGCCGCCGAGCTGAAGGCGACGGGCGCGATGAGCGTCCTGCTCAAGGACGCGATCATGCCCAATCTGGTGCAATCGCTCGAGGGCACGCCGGCCTTCGTCCATGGTGGCCCCTTCGCCAATATCGCCCATGGCTGCAATTCGGTGATCGCGACCCGCGCTGCGCTCAAGCTCGCCGATTACGTCGTCACCGAAGCCGGCTTCGGCGCCGATCTCGGCGCGGAGAAGTTCTTCGACATCAAATGCCGCAAGGCCGGGCTGAAACCCGCCGTCGCGGTCGTCGTCGCCACCGTTCGTGCGCTGAAGATGCATGGTGGTGTGGCCAGGGACGCGCTCGGCCAGGAAGATCTGCACGCGCTTCAGGCCGGCCTCGCCAATCTCACCCGCCATGTCGAGAACATCCGCAAGTTCGGCGTGCCGCCGATCGTGGCGATCAACAACTTCACCAGCGACACCGCGGCCGAGCACGAGCTGATCCGCAATTTCTGCCGCAACCATCTCGGCGTCGAGGCGGTGATCTGCCGGCACTGGGCCGAGGGTGGCGCCGGCGCCGAGGAGCTGGCGCACAAGGTCGCCGAGCTCGCGGAAAGCGGCGAGGCCGATTTCGAGCCGCTCTATCCCGACGCCATGCCGCTGCGCGAGAAGCTCGAGACCATCGCCCGCGAGATCTACGGCGCCGTCGGCATCTCGCATGACGCCAGGGTGGCGGCACGCTTCGCCGAGCTGGAAGAGGCCGGGCACGGCCATCTGCCGGTCTGCGTGGCCAAGACGCAATATTCCTTCTCGGCCGACCCGACCAAGCGTGGCGCGCCCTCCGGCCATATCGTCCCGGTCCGCGAGCTGCGCCTGTCGGCCGGCGCCGGCTTCGTGGTCGCGATCTGCGGGGACATCATGACGATGCCGGGCCTGCCGCGGCAGCCGGCAGCCGAACGCATCCATATCGACGCACAAGGCCAGATCGAAGGCCTGTTCTGACAAAATAGAGGCAAGCTCAAAGCCCCGGAACGGATGATTTTCATCTTTGTCCGTGCAAGCATCACGACAGAATCAAGCTGAACCGGGATCGTCGCGCCATGGCATCCAGTTGCGTTCGGCGGACGGGTCGGGGTTCTGGTCGGGATGAAGGCAGTCACCGCTTGGCGGGTCTTTGCGTCAGGGCTGAGGGGCCGGGTGCTGCTGCTGACGCTCGCCGCGCTGCTGGCAGTCGCGATCCCCTCGACGGCCGCCTTCCTCTGGATCGTCAACGCGACCGTGGTGAAGCTCGGCACGCTCTTCGCCGAGAAGCAGATCCTGTTCGACCGCTATCGCGGCCTGGAATCGCTGATGCGCGAGGTCTCGCTGGCCGAGACCGTGGCGCGCTCGCCGGCGATCCTGGCCTGGGCGCAGGCTGAGGACGACCCGCAGAAAGCCGAGCGCGGTCTCGCCGAACTCGAGCACTATCGCCTTTCCTTCAAGGACAAGAGCTATTTCATCGTGCTCGACGGCTCGGGCAACTACTATTTCAACGACAAGGACAACACCTACGAGCACGCGCGCAAGCGCTATACGCTGTCGCCCGAGAACCCCCGCGACGGCTGGTATTACAAGACCGTCCCGCTCGGCTCAGGCTGCCACCTCAATGTCGACCATGACGACAACCTCGCGGTCACCAAGGTCTGGATCAACTGCATCATCACCTTCGATGGCAAGGTCCTGGGCGTCATTGGCACCGGCGTCGATCTCAGCCAGTTCATCCGCGAGGTCGTCGATATACCGCAGACCGGCGTCCAGAGCATCTTCGTCGACCGCAACGGCGCGGTGCAGGCCCATCGCGATCCGCGCCTGGTCGATTTCCACAGCCTGACCAAGGACCTCAAGGCCAAGAAGACGATCTTCAACCTCGTCGATGACGAGGCCGACCGGAGCGCGCTCGCCGCGATGATGACGCAGGTCGCCCGCAGCGAAGCTTTGGTGCAGTCGCGCTTCATGAGCGTCGACGGCCGCGAGACGCTCGTCGGCGTCGGCTATCTCGACAAGCTGGGCTGGTTCAACGTCACCCTGATGGATGTCGGCCAGATCATCGACCGGCGTCTCTTCGCGCCGATCGCGCTGCTGCTGGCAGGGATCCTGATCGCCGCCGCAGGCTTGATGACCTTCCTCTTCAAGCGCAGCGTGCTCGATCGCCTCGCGCGCATGGAAACCTCGGTCATGCGGGTCAGGGCCGGTTCGTTCGAGCCCTCCGACATCGACGCCAAAGCCGATGAGATCGGCCGGCTCTCGCGCGCGCTCGACGAGATGGCCCGGGCCGTCGGCGACAACACCAACCGCCTCGAGATCATGGTCCGGGAGCGCACTGAGACGCTGGAGCACCTCGCCCATCACGACCCGCTCACCTCGATCCTCAATCGCCGCGGCTTCGAGGAGGCCTTCACCCAGGAGCAGAACCGGGCCTTGCGGGCCGGGCGCCATTCCGCCCTGGCGCTGGTCGATCTCGACGACTTCAAGACGATCAATGACAGCCATGGCCACCAGGCCGGCGACCTCGTGATCGTGGAGGTGGTGCGCCGCATGTCGGAGGTGCTGCGCAACTACGACACCTGCGCCCGCTGGGGCGGCGACGAGTTCATCCTGCTCCTTGCGGAAACCGATCTCGCCGCGCTCTCTGCGATCGCGGCCAAGCTCGTCGCCGAGATCAGGTCAAAGCCGGTTCGCCTCGACGAGACGCGCGAGATCACTGTGACGGTCAGCATCGGCGCCTGTCTGGTCAATCCGCTGGAAAGCCTGTCCAGCGCCGCCGCGCATGCCGATGCAGCGCTCTATGCCGCCAAGCATGGCGGCCGCGACACCTTCGTGATCTACGACGCGGCGCGCCACGGCCAGGCCGGCCATCCGGCGCTGCGCCTCGGCTGATCAGCCGAAGGCGAGCTGCACCTTCATCGCCCGCGACTTGTCGCCGGCAAGCTCGAAGGCCTCGACCGCGCGCTCGACCGGGATCGAGGCGGTCAGCAGCGGCGAGAGATCGACGCTGCCGGAGCCGATCATCGCGACCGCCCAGTCGAACTCTTCATGGAAGCGGAACGAGCCGCGCAGGTCGAATTCCTTCGCGACCAGCACGTTCATCGGCAAGGTGAAATTCCCGCCGACGCCGATCTGCACGATGACGCCGCCGGGCCGCACGACATCGAAGGCGCCGGTCAGCGCATGCTGGTTGCCGGAGGCCTCGAACATCACGTCGAAGGCCCCCTTCTCGGCGCCGAACTCGGCCTTGAGCCGGTCGGGCTCCGCCATCACGTTGATCGCGGCCGTCGCGCCCATTTTCAGCGCCGTCGGCAACGGGCCGTCGACGACATCCGTCGCCACGATCTCTGCGGCGCCGGCCGCCTTCGCCGCGACGATGGTGAGCACGCCGATCGGCCCGGAGCCCGTCACCAGCACGCGCTTGCCGAGCAGCGGCCCGGCGCGCTTGACGGCATGCAGGCAGACCGAGAGCGGCTCGGCGAAGGCCGCCTGCGCGGCCGGCACATGCGAGGGCAGCTTGACGGCCTGTCGCTCCTCGACCACGAGCACCTCGCGGAACCCGCCCTGGACATGGGGGAAGCGCATGGCGCTGCCATAGAACAGCATGTCCGTGCAGTGCTGCTGCTGGCCCGCCTGGCAGTAGCGGCACTTGCCGCAGGCGCGGCTCGGATTGACGGCGACGCGGTCGCCCGCCTTCACCCGCGAGACCTCCGCGCCAACGGCATCGACCGTGCCGGCGATCTCATGGCCGAGGATCATCGGCTCGCGCACCCGGATCGTGCCGAAGCCGCCATGCTGGTAGTAATGCAGGTCGGAGCCGCAGATGCCACCGGCCTCGATGCGCACGCGCACATCGAGCGGGCCGAGCTCGGGAACCGCCCTCTCCTCGACCCTGAGGTCCTTGGCGGCATGGATGACGACGGCGCGCATGGCTGTTCTCCAGGAGCGGACCTTGCCGGATTCGGCCGATCTGCGATTGTCTAATCGATTGAAAGATGCTTACCCGCCCGATGCTGCCGGGCCAAATCGAATTTTGCGAACCGAGGATACGCCATGTCGCTGTCGCTGTTCAGCCTTGAAGGCAAGATCGCCCTCGTCACCGGCTCGGGCCAGGGCATCGGGCTGGCGATGGCCGAAGGCATGAGCGAAGCCGGCGCCCATGTCGTGCTCAACGGCCGCAACAAGGGCAAGCTCGAGGCGGCGCGCGCCGCGATCACCGGCGCCGGCCGCAAGGCCTCGGTCGCCGCCTTCGATGTCACCGACCAGGAGGCGGTCGAAGCCGGCATCGCCGCGATCGAGGCCGAGATCGGGCCGATCGACATCCTGATCAACAATGCCGGCACGCAGAAACGCGCGCCCTTCACCGAATTCCCGGTCGAGGACTGGCATTTCCTCGTCGCCACCAATCTCCATTCGGTGTTCTACGTCACCCAGGCGGTGACCAGGCGCATGGTCCCGCGCGGGCACGGCAAGGTCGTCAATATCGGCTCGGTGATGAGCGAGCTCGGCCGCCCGACCATCGTGCCCTATACGGCCACCAAGGGCGCGGTGAAGATGATGACGCGCGGTCTCGCCGCCGAGCTCGGCAAGCACAACATCCAGATCAACGCCATCGGCCCGGGCTATATCGTCACCGAGCTCAACCAGGTGCTGATCGCCGACGAGACCTTCTCGGGTTGGGTCAAGAGCCGCACGCCGGCCGGGCGCTGGGGCGAGACCAAGGAACTGGTCGGCGCCGCGATCTTCCTGTCCTCGGCCGCCTCGGATTTTGTGAACGGCCATCTGCTGATGGTCGATGGCGGCCTGACCTCCGTCGTCTGAACCCGGCGGGGCTCAGTCGCCATTCCCGTTCTTTTCGCGCGCGACCTTGGCGCGATCCTCGAACTCGGACCGCATCGCCTCGAGCTTCTCCTCGTCGAGCTCCTCGAGATCGAGCAGCTCCTCGCGCGCGCCTTCCAGACGCACGATCAGCTCGTCGAGCTTGATCTGCATCGCGGCGGTGTCGCGGTTCTGGCTGTTCTGGATGATGAAGACCATCAGGAAGGTGACGATGGTCGTGGAGGTGTTGATCACCAGCTGCCAGGTGTCGTTGAAGCCGAAGAACGGCCCCGACAGCGCCCAGACGACGATGATGGCCAGCGCGAAGAAGAAGGTCTGCGGCTTGCCGGCCCAATGCGCCGTGACCTGGGACAGGCGCGTGAAGAATGAGCGGCCCGGATTCGAACGGCCGATTGCAGACATGATGCGTCCCCCGGGGCTGAAGCTTCACGCTCAACAACCCTGGCTGGAACGTTCCGTTCCGTCCTCCAGGCGCCCCGCTCAACCCCTCAGCCGCTGCGCATGCCATGAGACATGCTGGGCCATGAAGGTCGAGACGAAGTTGTAGGAGTGGTCGTAGCCCTCGCGCATCGTCAGCTCGATCGGGATGCCCGCCTTCTCGCAGGCCGCCTGCAGCAGCCAGGGGCGCAGGCCTTCCTCCAGGAAGCTGTCGGCCGTGCCCTGGTCGACCAGGAGTTCCTTGAGCCGATGGCCGTCCTCGATCAGCGCCGTGCTGTCGTGGCTGCGCCAGGTGGCCTCGTCCGGCCCGAGATATTTTTCAAAAGCCGGGCGCGACCAGCCCGCCGTCGAGGGCTGGGTGATCGGCGCGAAGGCCGAGACCGAGCGGAAGCGCTCGGGGTTCTTCAGCGCCAGCGTGATCGCGCCATGCCCGCCCATCGAATGGCCGAAAATGCCCTGGCGGGTCATGTCGACCGGGAAGTTATGCGCGACGATCTCGGTGAGCTCATCGAGGATATAGCTCTCCATCCGGTAGTTGCGCGCGTAAGGCTCCTGGGTCGCGTCGAGATAGAAACCGGCGCCGGAGCCAAACTGCCAGTTGTCGGGCTCGTCCGGTATGCCCTCGCCGCGCGGCGAGGTATCCGGACAAACGATCGCGATGCCGTTGGCGGCGGCGGCGGCGCGATACTCACCCTTGTCCACCACGTTCTGATGCGTGCAGGTCAGCCCGGAAAGATACCAGAGCACCGGAACCGGCCCGTCCTCGATTTGCGGCGGCAGGAAGATCGCAAAACTCATCGGGCAGGAGCAAGCCGCGCTCTCATGCCGGAAGACCCGCTGCGAGCCGCCGAAGGCCTTCGAGTTGGAGAGGAGTTCCATTGGCTGCCTGCTTTCAGTTCCCGGATGCGACGTCATCCCGGGCGACCGAAGGGAAACCCGGGATCCATCGTGAACTACGGAGCATTACGATGGATCCCGGCGCTACGCTGCGCTTCGGCCGGGATGACGTGCAATCTGTGAGGCAAGTGGGGCCGGAAAACGGCCGATCAGTACACCACCACACTCCGGATCGACTTGCCTTCATGCATCAGGTCGAAGCCGTGGTTGATCTCGTCCAGGCTCAGCTTGTGCGTGATCAGGTCGTCGATGTTGATCTTCCCTTCCATGTACCAGTCAACGATCTTCGGCACGTCGGTGCGCCCGCGCGCCCCGCCGAAGGCCGTGCCCTTCCAGACCCGGCCGGTGACCAACTGGAACGGCCTTGTCGCGATCTCCTTGCCGGCCTCGGCGACGCCGATGATGATCGACTCGCCCCAGCCGCGATGGCAGCACTCCAGCGCCTGGCGCATCACATTGGTGTTGCCGGTGGCGTCGAAGGAGAAATCGGCACCGCCGCCGGTCAGATCGACGATCGCCTGCACCACCTTGTCGTTGCCGACCTCCTTCGGGTTGATGAAGTCGGTCATGCCGAACTTCTTCGCCATCTCCTGCTTGGCCGGATTGATGTCGACGCCGATGATCTTATCGGCGCCGACCATGCGGGCGCCCTGGATGACATTGAGGCCGATGCCGCCGAGCCCGAAGACCACGACGTTCGCGCCGGGCCAGACCTTGGCCGTGTAGATCACCGCGCCGATGCCGGTGGTTACGCCGCAGCCGATATAGCAGATCTTGTCGAAGGGCGCGTCCTCGCGGACCTTGGCGAGCGCGATCTCGGGCAGCACCGTGAAATTCGCGAAAGTCGAGCAGCCCATATAGTGGAAGACCTCGCCGCCGTCGCAGGAGAAGCGCGAGGTGCCGTCCGGCATCACGCCCTGCCCCTGCGTGGCGCGGATCGAGGTGCAGAGATTGGTCCGGCGCGACAGGCAGGACTTACAGCTGCGGCATTCCGGCGTGTAAAGCGGGATGACATGGTCGCCCGGCTTCAGCGTCGTCACTCCCGCGCCGACCTCGCGCACGATGCCGGCGCCCTCATGGCCGAGGATCGCCGGGAACTTGCCCTCGGAATCCAGGCCCGACAGCGTATAGGCGTCGGTATGGCAGATGCCGGTCGCCATCACCTCGACCAGCACCTCGCCGGCCTTCGGCCCGCCGATCTCGATCGTCTCGATGGTCAGCGGCTTGCCGGCCTCCCAGGCCACGGCGGCACGTGTCTTCATCGGGCGTTTCCTTCTGCTGGTATCGTGGGGATCATTTGAGATAGGTGCGGATCACGCGCATGATCCGCGCAATCTCGTCGGCATCATCCGGTTGCGGCGCGCCCGTCGGCGGGCCGGCCAGCATCGTCTCACGCAGGTGGCTTTCCAGCACTTCCGCCATCAGCCCGGTCGCGGCGCCACGCAGCGCCGAGAGCTGTTGCAGCAGTGCCCCACATTCCTCGCCGCGCTCCACCGCGAGGATCAGGGCATCGGCCTGGCCGCGAATGCGGCGCAGGCGCGTGACCGCGCGCTTCTTCTCTTCGGGAGTATGTGGCATCTGCCCCCTGATACTGGGGTGGAGTATTATTCTCCGATTTAGAGCGGCAAGGAGTCCGAAGTCAACATAACCGCTCGGAGGCGCCTAGAAACTCCAGCCGATATCGACTTGAACGAGATGGCGGCTGAAATTGGTCAGGTCGAGCGGGCCGCGGCGGCCACGCTCATGGCCTGTGACCTGGACATTGTAGGCGATGGACAGCGCCAGCCGCTCGGTCGCCTGCCAATAGAGGCCGGGCCCCACGAAGGTGGCGTGGCCGGCATGGTTGCCGAAGCCGAGTGAATTCTGCTGCCGCAGATGCCGGACCTCGCCACTGAGGTAGATGCCGTCGGCGAACTGCCAGGCCAGGGCCGCACCGACCGCGAAGGTCGAGGAGCGCGAGAAAGGCTCGGTCCCGTTCCAGATCATGTTGTGCGAGAGGTTGAGGGCAGCGTAGAGCGTCTCCGGAATCAGGACGCGGTCGGCGAGCACCTTGAAGCCGGTGTTGTAGCTGTCGAAGCGGCCGGTCTGCCTGTCGTCGTTGCGCTCGACACCGACATCCATGCCGAAAGTCAGGCCGAAACCGTGATGGCTGTGATTGAGCAGGCGGTAGCGCATTTCCAGGCCGGCGCCGTGGCTCCTGTCCTTGAGCCGCTCGCGGGCGATGACCGAGCGTGTCGTGCCGCCGAACAGCGAGGCGCCGATCTCGAGGCAAGGCAGGATTCCATAGGAACCGAGCAATGTGGCGCCGCGGTTGAGCGAGCGCCCCTCGCGAACACCAGCATTGCCACCCAGCGTCAGGCCAAGGCTGCCGCCGCCGAGATCGACGATGCCCGAGCTGTCGGTGAAGCCGAAGGCGTCAGTCGGCGCGTCATCTCCCCCATCACAGACCGAGGTGGCGCCAGGCCGCGGCACGGCCTCGGCCGCCGAGGCGGGAGCGCCCCAGCTCGGCGCGATCGCGGCGAGCACCAAGGCCGACCGGGCCAAGCGGCTAAGCATCATGCGGAAATCCCCCTTGCTGCCGTCAGCCAAGCAGGGAGCCGCTTAAGTGCCCATGAACAGATTGTGCTGTGCCGATCGATCTCTAACGGCGAACTTAACCTAAGGTAACTTAGGCCGGGCGCATTGAAGCGATCCGTTCGTTGCCGCGATTTCGAGCGGCAAGATTTCGAGCGGCAAGACGCGGCGCGGCGTCGCCGCGAAATAGTAGCGCTCGATGATCAGAGCGGGGCGCACCACCTTTGTGCTTACCCCTATACGGCACGGCTCAAACGAACGGCGCGGTCTTTCGACCGCGCCGTCAAAATCGTCGTCGAGGCTGGAAAACCGTTCAGTACTTGCGGATCACGTGCGGTGCCGGCGCATAGGCCACCGGCGCCCGCTCGACCGGGCCGCAGCAATCGGGATCGCCGAAGTTCCAGCGCATGCCGATCTTGAAATCGTGGCTCTCGATATCCTTGGCCTTGAGCGGCGCCTGGGCCTGGCCGGTGAAGGCGTTGACCAGGCGGCCGGACTGCGCATCGCCGAGATTGAGATAGCGATAGCCCGCCTCGAGCGTCAGGTTCTTGTTCACCTCGTAGCCAACGCCGGCCATGAGCGCCCAGGCGAGGCCCGTCTTGGAGCCGCTGCTGGCGGTACCCAGCGTCGACACCACCGGCCCGACCGGCTCGTTGACGAAGAGCACGCCCTGGTCGGTGACGCCGCTGATGCGGTTGCGCGCGACACCGATACCGGCGCCGAGATAAGGCGTCAGGCAGTTCCAGGTGCCGAGATCGACATAGGCGTTGAACAGCGCCACCATCGAGGACATGTTGCCCTTGTAGGTGTTGGTCTGGTTGCCGTTGATGAACGGATTGAAGACGATGTCGTTGACGCCGATCGAGGTGCTGCCGCGATATTCGCCGGTGACGTCGACACGGAACCAGTTGTTGAAGCGATAGCCGGCGCCGATGCCGCCGAAGAAGGCCTGTTCCTCGGTCTTGCCGAAGAACTTGCCGCCGAAGGCGGTGACGTCCGCCTGCTCGTATTTGTCGATGCTCTGCGAGCCGATGCCGACATCGCCGCGCAGATACCAGCCATGGCCGATCGTGCCCTTGAGGGCGATTGGCTCGGGAGGCGGCGGCGGCAGGCCCGGGCCGAGATCGGCGGCCGAGGCGATCGCGGGCATGCCGAAGGCCACGGCGCCCGCCAGCGCAAGAGTTTTCAGGCTGCCCATGGCAGTGTCCTTCGAGTTTGCACAGGGCGAAAACGCAGCCCGCGCGAGTTACCGACGGGAAGGACGGTGCCAGCAATTCCTTAAATGAGACTTAACCTTACCGCTTAACCACGAAATCCTGCGCAATCATGCGAATGCTCGCGCCGAATCGATCAGGCTGGCGATTGCGCGCCGGCTTTCGAGATGGTCCGTGTTCGGCAATGGCGGGTCGGGGGCCGCCGCTCAGGCCGCGGCCTTGGTCACGGCCTCGACAATGTCGTCGACCGCACGCATGACGAGATCGCGGTCGTCGCCCTCGGCCATGACCCGGATCACCGGCTCGGTGCCCGAGGGGCGGATCACCAGCCGTCCGCTTTCGCCCAGCATTTGCCTTGCCGCCTCGATCGCGTTCACGACCGGCTTCTCCTTGAGCGGCTGGCCCTGCTTGTAGCGCACGTTCTTGAGGATCTGCGGCAGCGGCTCGAAACAGTGGCAGACCTCCGAGACGGGCTTGTCCATGCGCTTCACCACGGCAAGCAGCTGCAACGCCGCGACCAGCCCGTCCCCGGTCGTCGCATAATCCGAGAGGATGATGTGGCCGGATTGCTCGCCGCCGAGATTGAAGCCGTTCGCCCGCATGTGCTCGAGCACGTAGCGGTCGCCCACGGCCGTGCGCGCCAGGCTCAGCCCGAGGCCGGCGAGATAGCGCTCCAACCCGAGATTGGACATTACGGTCGCCACGATGCCGGGCGCCGAAAGGCGGCCATCCTCCTGCCAGCTGCGCGCGATCACCGCCATGAGCTGGTCGCCATCGACGACCTGGCCCTGCTCGTCGACGATCAGGACCCGGTCGGCGTCGCCATCGAGCGCGATGCCGATATCGGCGCGCAGGTCGCGCACCTTCTGCGCGACCGCCTCGGGCCTGGTCGAGCCGACATCCTTGTTGATGTTGAAGCCGTCGGGCTCGACGCCGATCGTGATCACCTCGGCGCCGAGTTCCCAGAGCGCCTCCGGCGCGACCTTGTAGCCGGCGCCGTTGGCGCAATCGAGCACGATGCGCAGGCCTTCCAGGCTGATATTGCGCGGCAGGGTGCGCTTGGCGAACTCGATATAGCGGGCATGCGCGCTGTCGATGCGCTTGGCGCGCCCGAGCATCGGCGACGGCGAGAGATGCGCCGACAGGTTGGAATCGATCAGCTTCGAGATCGTCTCCTCGACCTCGTCGCTGAGCTTGTAGCCGTCCGGGCCGAACAGCTTGATGCCGTTGTCCTCGTAAGGGTTGTGCGAGGCCGAGATCATCACGCCGAGATCGGCGCGCATCGAGCGCGTCAGCATCGCGACAGCCGGCGTCGGCATCGGGCCGAGCTGCATCACGTCCATGCCGACCGAGGTGAAGCCGGCGATCAGCGCCGTCTCGATCATGTAGCCCGAGAGCCGGGTATCCTTGCCGATCACCACGCGGTGGCGATAATCGCCGCGGCGGAAGGCGATGCCGGTGGCCTGGCCGACCCGCAGCGCCAGATCGGGCGTGATCACGCCGTTGGCGCGGCCGCGGATGCCGTCGGTTCCGAAATGTTTGCGCGTCATGAGGTCAGATCCAGGAACGGGCAACTCACCCGCGAAAATCAAACGATTGAGAGCTTCTATAGCGGAAATGGGTTTCCGCCTTCTCACGTTTTGTGACGAATGCTTTCTTGATGGCGGCTGAAGGAAACTCGCCGCGCCCCTACTTCGATAAGAAAAAGGCGGCCGGTTGGCCGCCTTTTCAATTCGCTCCGAGCAGCGTCACTTGGAGACCGTTTGAGAATTCGCTGGCGTGAGTCGGCTGGCGTGATCGTCGAGAACCGGAGCGGAGTGGACTTGAGTCCGTGAGCACCGGAAGCGCAGACGGTCGCGTCAGGCGACCACGCCAGTAGAATTCGCGAGCGGTCTCAGGCCAGGGGCTGCGGCTCCAGGCCCGCATCCGGCTCGTCGCGCTTGCGGCCGCGGCCGGCGCTCGGCACGGCGGAGCCACGCGGCGCGGACGGCGTGTCGTCGAGGTCGCGCGACGGCCGCTTGCCGGCGATCAGGTCGCGGATCTCGTCGCCGGTCAGGGTCTCGAACTCGAGCAGCGCCTCGGCCACCTGGACGAACTCGTCATGATGGTCCTTGAGGATCTTCGTGGCGTCCAGATAGCCCTGATGGACCAGCTTGCGGACCTCGCTGTCGATTTTCTGGGCCGTCGCTTCCGAGACATTCTGCTGCCGGCCCATCGACATGCCGAGGAAGACCTCTTCCTGGTTGTCGCCATAGGCCACGAGGCCGAGCTCGTCGGAATAGCCCATCTGGGTGACCATGGCCTTGGCCATCTTGGTCGCCTGCTGGATGTCGCCGGTGGCGCCCGAGGTGATGTTCTCCTTGCCGAAGGTGATCTCCTCCGCGACGCGGCCGCCCATGGCGACGGCGAGCTGCGAGGTGAACTCCTTGAACTTCATCGAGTAGCGGTCGCCCTCCGGCAGGAACTTGACCATGCCGAGCGCACGGCCGCGCGGGATGATCGTCGCCTTGTGGACCGGGATGCCGGCGGGAACATAGAGCCCGACGATCGCATGACCGGCCTCGTGATAGGCGGTCAGCTTCTTCTCCTCCTCGGACATCGCCATGGATTTGCGCTCGGCGCCCATCATGACCTTGTCCTTGGCATCCTCGAACTCGGCATGGGTGACCATGCGCTTGCCGCGGCGGGCCGCGAGCAGGGCCGCCTCGTTGACGAGGTTCATCAGGTCGGCGCCGGAAAATCCTGGCGTGCCGCGGGCGAGAATCTTGAGATCGACATCCGGCGCCATCGGCACCTTGCGGACATGGACGCGCAGGATCTTCTCGCGGCCGGCGACGTCCGGATTGGGCACGACGATCTGGCGGTCGAAGCGGCCGGGACGCAGCAGCGCCGGATCGAGCACGTCGGGACGGTTCGTGGCGGCGATGATGATCACGCCCTCGTTGGCCTCGAACCCGTCCATCTCGACGAGGAGCTGGTTCAGGGTCTGCTCGCGCTCGTCATTGCCGCCGCCGAGGCCGGCGCCGCGATGGCGGCCGACAGCGTCGATCTCGTCGATGAAGATGATGCAGGGCGCATTCTTCTTGGCCTGCTCGAACATGTCGCGGACGCGGCTGGCGCCGACGCCGACGAACATCTCGACGAAGTCCGAACCCGAAATGGTGAAGAACGGCACGTTGGCCTCGCCGGCGACGGCGCGCGCCGTCAGCGTCTTGCCGGTGCCCGGAGGGCCGACCAGCAGCACGCCGCGCGGAATGCGGCCGCCGAGGCGCTGGAACTTCTGCGGATCGCGCAGGAACTCGACGATCTCCTGCAGGTCCTCCTTGGCCTCGTCGATGCCCGCGACATCCTCGAAGGTGACGCGGCCATGCGCCTCGGTCAGGAGCTTGGCCTTGGACTTGCCGAAGCCCATCGCCCGGCCCGCGCCGTTCTGCATCTGCCGGGACATGAAGATCCACAGGCCGATGAAGATGACGAAGGGCAGCGAATTGACGAGCAGCGCCATGAACCATGGCGTGCCTTCCGACGGAGCGCGGGCCGAAACCTGCACGCCCTTCTGCGCCAGCGTCTTCAGCAGCGCCGGATCGCCATAGGGCGCATAGGTCACGAAGGCGCGACCGTCCGAGAATGTGCCCGAAATCTCCTGGCCGGCGACCACGACGTTGGAAATCCGGCCGGCTTCCGACTCGTTGATGAGCTGGCTGTAGGGGATCTCGTTGGTGCTGGCGCGCTGGCTCGGGCTCTGGAACAGCGTGACGAGCGCCAGGACCAGCAGGAAGATCACCACCCAGAGGGCGAAATTGCGGAAATTCGGATTCATTCTCTGTCCGATCGGGCCGCCCGGTCCAACCGGAGAAGGCCAAGGGTTTCAGGCGTTAATCTAGGGGCGGCCAGGGCCGTTGCCAAGGGAACAGCGCAGGATAACCATGCTCATCGCGACGCAGGGTGAACGCCGCGCCTGCGCGCCGGCTCCGGCGCGAGCCTCAGGATGCCATCGACGCCGAGCGTCAGAACATATCCCGATAATGTCCGGGTCAAGGCCGCGCCACGGCGAACGGCCTCCAGCAAGGCGAAAACACAGGCCTCGAGTCGCTCGAGCCGCGGCAGGTCATCGCTCGCCGCGCCCGCGCGCTCCAGCGCCCGCGAGACGACGCGCAGGACGATCTCCTCGGGCTGCCCGGCGAGATCGCCGAAGCGCAGCCTGGTCGTGCCGGCACCCTCGCCGGCAAGCAGGATCGCAGGGAGCAGTTCGGCGGCCCTGTGCTCGATGGCCGCGTCAACGCGCGCCAGGCGCTCCGCCAGCGCGGCGAGGCGCTCGGCATCCAGCCCCTCCTCCGCCAGCGCCGGCATCAGCGCCCGCCAGCGCGCTCTGCCGAAACGCAGATCGGCATTGCTGGGATCGCTCGCGAAGGCCAGGCCGCGGGCCTTTGCCGTCGCGGTCAGCCGCGACTTCGGAACCGCGAGCAAGGGGCGCGCCAGCATGACGTCCCGCTTGCGCACCCGCGACCGCATCCCGGCAAGCCCGGTCGGACCGGAGCCACGCGCCATCCGCATCAGCATTGTCTCGGCCTGGTCGTCCAGCGTGTGCGCCGTCACCAATGTCGCGCCACCGAGTTTCAGCGCATGCGCCGCCAGGAGGTCATAGCGCGCCTCGCGCGCCTGCTTCTGGATGCCGGCGGCGGGCTTGGGGCCCAGCCAATGCAGGATCGCATGCGGGACGGCCAGGGCTGCGCAAAGCCGGGCGACGGCTTCGGCCTCGGCATGTGAGCCTTCCCGAAGGCCATGATCGACGATGGCGGCGTGCAGGGCAGGCCGGCCGGGCTGATGGGCCCAATCGGACAGCAAGGCCAGAAGCGCGATCGAATCCGGGCCGCCCGAGACGGCGACGAGGAGGCCCCGCTCCGCGGCCAGTCCGGCGAAGAGCGCATCTGCCTCGTCCGCCGAGACCGGCGCTGGCTCTGGAATGCTGACGGCTGGCGCGTTCAAGCGCAGCGGGCGCGGCGGCGCTCGCGCTCGACGCCCTGCCGGACGGCGTTCGAGGCCGAGGGGTAATCCTGGCCGAGCTTGGCGTAGGTGGCGCAGGCCTGATCGCGCGCGCCCAGGCCGTTCAGCGACATGCCGAGCTTGAGCATGCTGTCGGGCGCCTTGCCGGCGCGCGGGAAGTCGCGCGAGATCTTCAGGAACTGCTCGGCCGCCTCGCGATAGCGCTGGCGCTGGAAATAGCTCTCGCCCAGCCAGAAGGTCGCGTCGGCGGCGAGTCGGTCGCGCGGATAGCTTTGCAGGAACTGCCGGAAGCCCATTTCGGCCTGCTCGTATTCCTTGCGCAGGACATAGGCATAGGCGGTGTCATAGGCCTCGCGCGCGCTGGGTGCAGCGCCGGTCGCGGCGACGCTCGGCCCGCTGCGCGGACCGCCTGACGGCAAGGCGCCTTGCGGCACCTGCCGGCCGACGCCCTGAAGGTCGAGCGGCCCCTGGCCGCCGGAGAACTCGTCCTCGATGATGCCCTCGACGCCGCCGCCCAGGGAGCGTGGCGCGCCCGCGGCCCTGGGATCCGCGGAGGGGTCGAAGGCATCGCCTCGGCGCTGACGGCCGGGCTGCGTCTGAGGCTGGCCGCCACCCGCCGGCGGCAGGGCCGTCGTCCCGGGCGCGGCATTGCTAGGGCGCGGCGCGGTGCCGCCACCACCGCGTTCGTTCAGCCTGAAATCGACATCCTCCTGGAACTTGCGCAGCTGCTCGGTCAGCCTGCGGTTCTCGAACTGGAGCTGCTCGATCTGGCCGGACAGCTGCCGGACCTGATTCTCGAGGCGCCCCGTGCGAACGGTGAGCTCGGCCGCATCCTGCGCGGCCGCCGGCATCGCGGCGGTCGCGAGCAGGCCGACGGCGCAAGCCGCCAACAGCCACGAACGAAAAGACATAGTATAGCGAACCATCATTATAACCGACTTGCTCCCGGCATGAGGCGTTATCACACGCTGTCACCACGGCCAAAATATGAAAAGGCCGGCGCTTCCGTACGGAAAGCGCCGGCCTCGGCAGATTTCAGGAGCCGGAGCCTCAGACGCCGCCGGCGCCGTCGAGCACCGTCACGCCGCGGCGGTTCTGCGACCAGCACGAGATGTCGTTGCAGACCGCGACCGGGCGCTCCTTGCCATAGGAGACGACGCGCATGCGGTTGCCCTGGATGCCGCGCGAGGTCAGGTAGTCGCGCACGGTCTGGGCGCGCCGGGCGCTGAGCGAGAAATTGTACTCGCGGGTGCCGCGCTCGTCGGCATGGCCTTCGATCGTGAAGGTGTAGCGCGGATAGCGCGAGAGCCAGCCCGACTGCTTGTCGAGCGTCGCGACCGCGGTCTGGGTCAGATCGGTCGAATCCGTCTCGAAAAAGACGCGGTCGCCGACATTGACGACGAAATCCTGGGCGCTGCCTGGGGTCGCCGCGCCGCCGGCGCCGAAGCCGCCCTCGGCGGTCTGGTCCTTGGCGCAGGCGCCGAGCGCGAGCGTGGCTGCGATGGCGATGGCGAAACGCGCGGTGCGCGGGCTGGCGAGCGAAGCAAGCAGCATGTCTGTTCTCCGGGCGGGTCTAAAGGCGGGTCCGCAATCAGGAAGCGGTGAAACTCCGCCCCATCAATGATGTGTCAACCTAAACGAGACCTTGCCAAAACAAGGCGAAGTGGCGGCATTGCGGCGCATGGTTAACCAATTGCGACGAAAGGCAGCATTCCGGCCGGTGTTGCGCCGTTGCATCAGCGGCCGGTGGTCAGCAGGGGCGACCATGTCGGGTCCGAGGCGAAGGCCGGCGTCGGCACCGGCACCTCGACGCGCCCGGTGATGTCGACCATGTAAAGCTTGCCGCCCGATTGGCCGCCGGGATCCCGGAAGAACATGATGTACTGGCCGTTCGGCGCCCAGTTCGGCGCCTCGTTGTGGAATCCTTCGGTCAGGATGCGCTCGCCCGAGCCGTCCGGCCGCATCACGCCGATGGCGAAGCCGCCGCCGCCCTGCCGGGTGAAGGCAATCAGGTCGCCGCGCGGCGACCAGGACGGCTGCGAATAGGAGCCTTGCCCGAAGGAGATGCGCCTGCCTTCGCCGCCGCCCGCACCCATGACGTAGAGTTGCTGCGAGCCGCCCCGGTCACTCTCGAACGCCATCTGCGTCCCGTCGGGCGAAAAGGAGGGCGAGGTGTCGATCGCGGCCGTCGAGGTCAGCCGCGTCGTGGTGCGCGAGCCGATATCCATCGTGTAGAGATTGGCGTTGCCGCCCTGCTGCAGGCTGAGCGCGATCTTGGCGCCGTTCGGCGAGAAGCGCGGGCTCGAGGTCATGTCCGGGAAATTGCCGACGATCTGGCGCTGGCCGGTCTCGATGTTGAGCACATGGACGCGCGGCTGTTCGCCCGAGCGCTGCGCCATATAGGTGACTTCCTGCGCCACGGGAGAATAGCGCGGCGTCACCACCGAGACCTCGCCGCTGGTCAGGTAGCGCACATTGGCGCCGTCCTGGTCCATGATGGCGAGACGCTTGCGCCGATGCTCCTTCGGGCCGGATTCGTCGACGAAGACGACGCGGGTGTCGAAGAAGCCGCCGACGCCGGTGATCTTGGTATAGATCGCGTCCGAGATGATATGGCCGACGCGTCGGTTGTTGTTCGGGTCGGTGTAATATTGCTGGCCGTCGGTCTGCTCGCCGGTGACGACGTCCCAGAGACGGAACTCGGCCCGCAGTCGCCCGCCCTCGCGTGCGACGCGCCCGACCACCAGCCCCTGCACGCCGGCGGCCTTCCAGGCCTCGAATTGCGGGGCCGCGTCGAAAGGCGGGCTCCGGTCGGGAAACCGCGCCTTGTCGATCGGCAGGAAATAGCCCGAGCGCTTGAGATTGTTGGTGATGACGCCGGAGACCAGCACGCCGCCCTCGCCGGCAAAATCGGCGACCGCGATCGGCATCGGCTGGAACGTGCCCTTGCGCAGGTCGATCACCAGTTCGGCGCGCGCAGCGGCTGGAACCAGCAGCGGCAGGGCCAGTGCCGAACCGCCGAGTGTCAGGGCGCCGCGGCGCGTCAGGCCCGTACGGGCTCCAGCGGCGGCATCGATCTTGGGGGTGCGATGGATGAGGGTCACAATACGTCCCTTGCGTCGAAATTGACGACGACGTCGCGCCAGTCGTCATAATATGCGGCGAATTGCGCGGGAATGCGCAAAGGCGAGCAGCGTCGCGTCGCGGTGAGAGCCGAATCGGCCGCGACCCGGAAAAGCGGGTCGGACGAGGAGTTGATCACGCCGGGCTGGCCCGCCAGCGAACCGTCATTGTTCAGCTTCATGCGCACCGAGGGCACGACCGCGCCCTTCGCATTGGCGAGGCCGATCGGCACGTTCCAGCATTTCAGGAGCTGGTCCTGGATGATGCCGACGAGCTGGGCGCGCAGCGACGGGCTGAGCTTCTGGGCCGAGCCGCGCTCGGTGCCGAGCGAGGCGGTGCGGTTCACCTGAGGCGCGGACGCTCCCGAGGAGCGGGCGGGCTCCTTCGACTGCAGCAGCTTGGCGATGTCGTTGGCGTTGAAGTTCTTGGCGATCTCGGCCTCGCGCTTGGCCTTGGCCTCCGCTTCGGCCTTGGCCTTGGCGGCAGCGGCGACCTTGGCCTTGGCATCGGCTTCCGCCTTGGCCTTGGCGATGGCTTCGGCCTTTTCCTTCGCGGCCTGCTCTGCCTCGGCCTTGGCCTGCGCTTCCGCCTTGGCCTTGGCCTTCGCCGCGGCTTCGGCGCGCGCCTGCGCCTCGGCTTCGGACTTTTCCTTGGCCGCCGCCTTGGCCTCTTCCTCAGCCTGCTTCGCCTTGGAGGCGAGCTCGGCCTCCGCGGCCAGCCTGGCGAGCTCCTCGCGGCGCAGATCGGGCTTCGCCTCGGCCGGGGCCTGCGCGCTCTGCACGGGCTTGGCCGGCTCGGGCGGCTTCGGCTCGGGCGGCTGCAGCGCCGGCCGGGCCGGCGGCATCGGCGCCGAGGCGTTGTCGTCGGCCGTCTTCAACTCGGCGGGCCGCGTCGGCGGCGCCGGCGTGTCCTGCTTCTCCTCGCCCTCTTCCTTGCGCTCGACGACCTCGGACTGGCGCTCGGCCCGCTGGACCGGCTGCTCCTGCACCTTCTCGGCCTTGCGCTCGCCGCGCGTGACCTGGTTCAGGGCGCTCGGATCGACGATCTCGACGGCGATGGCCTCCTCGTTCTCCGGCAGGGGCGTAGGCGACGAAAACGCCAGCAGCCCCGCGACGAGAAACGTCACGTGGCCCAGCGCTGATACCGCCATTCCCGGTTCGGAGGTGGAAAGCTTCACGCCTCGATGCCCTTGCCTACCAATCGCTTCAGCGCGTGGCCGGCTCTGTCACGAGCGCGACACGCTTGAAGCCCGCCGAGGTGATGGTCGACATCACCGAGGCGACCCGGCCGTAATCGACCTGCCGGTCGCCACGCACATAGATGCGCTCGTCGAAGCCCTGCTTGGCGATATTGTGCAGTTTCGTCACCAGATCCGGCTCCAGCGTCGCCTGATCCTGCAGGAAGATCTGGCCCTTGCCGTCGATCGCGATCGTGATCGGCTTCTGGTCGACATTGATCGGCTTGGCGCCGGTCTGCGGCAGGTCGATCGGCACGCCGGTCGCGATCAGTGGCGCCGCGACCATGAAGATGATCAGCAACACCAGCATGACGTCGATGAACGGCGTCATGTTGATCTCGGCGATCGCGCCGTGACGGCGGCCGCGGCGACCCCGTCGTCCGCCGGATTTGCCGGCTGCTGCGGACATGCCCATGCCTCAGCTCCTCACGCCGCCAGCCGTTCGTCGATCTGCCGCGACAGGATCGCGGAGAACTCGTCGGCGAAGGCCTCGAGCCGGTTCTGCGCCCTGGCGACCTCGGCCTGCAGCTTGTTGTAGGCCATCAGCGCCGGAATCGCGGCGAACAGGCCGATCGCGGTGGCGAACAGTGCCTCGGCGATGCCGGGCGCAACCACGGCGAGCGAGGAATTCTTGGAGACCGCGATCGCGGTGAAGGAATGCATGATGCCCCAGACCGTGCCGAACAGGCCGATGAAGGGCGCGGCCGAGGCGATCGTCGAGAGCACCAGCAGCTTCGATTCGAGGCGCTCGGTCTCGCGCTGGATGGTGACGTCGAGCACCTTGTCGATGCGCTGCGACAGGCTGGCGACGGAGCGCCCGCCATTCTCGAAGGAGCGCTTCCACTCGCGCATCGCCGCGACGAAGACCGCGGCCATGTCGGCGACCGGCCGGCTCGCGAGGTCGCGATAGAGCTCCTCGAGCGAACGTCCCGACCAGAACACCTCCTCGAAGGCGTCCATGTCGCGCCGGGTGCGGCGGTAGAGCAAAGTCTTGTCGATGATGATCGCCCAGCACCAGATCGACGCGGCGATCAGGCCCATCATCACCAGTTTGACGACGATGTGCGCGTTCCAGAACAGCGTCCAGAACGACATATCGATCTGCGGCGCGACCTGCGCGACCTCGGCGGGGTTCATCCTGTCATCCTTCCGTCAGCCGGTCAGCGCGAACCTGGCGCTGCTGATCCATTCTCCCGCCGGCCAAACCGATGACCGCGGCCACGAATACCTCGCGCCACCATCGTTTTCGCGATCTGGGGAACATGCCGTTCCTGTCAATTGCTTTTGAATCCGGCGAAAGATGGGCGCATCCGGGGTTTTCTGCATCAACGACTCTTGCGCAATGAGTTAAGCACCCAGCAAGGTTAATGCGCGGTTGACGCTGTTTTACCGGCGGAATCGGGGCGATCGCTTCCAGGCCGCTTCAGTCTTATCGCTGCGTCCCGGACCCACCACGGCGCGCTTCGGCCGGCGGATGTGACCTTCCGGCAACATCCGCAAATGCAAACAGCCCGCCTCTTGCGAGGCGGGCTGCGATCGATTCGACTGATAGGATGGTCAGGCGCTGGGCGCGGGCTCCCCGCCATCCCGGCGCTGGGACATGAACTGGTCGAACTCGGCCTTGTCCTTGGCCATGCGCAGCTTGCCCAGGAAGTCCTGGAACTCGCGCTGCTCCTCTTCCAGCCGGCGCAGCGTCTCAGTGCGATACTCGTCGAAGGCGTGGTTGCCGCTCGACGGTCCACGGCCCCAGCCGCCACCGGAACCCCAGGGCTGGCCGCCGCCCATCCGCTCGCGCAGGCGTTCCATCTTGGACTGCAGCCGGGTCATCCGGTGCTCGTAGCGCTCATGTCCACAACCATGTCCCATACGTCCACTCCCGAACAGAAAGACCAGGGTCGCCAGACCCAGCGGCCACCAGACGATGAAGCCGAGCACCGCGAAGGCGAGCCAGGCCCCTTTTCCGTATTCATCAAGCTTGGCAACGATCGGCATCGATCCCTCTCGAAACTGAATGGCAATGACGACGATCATTGCCGGCCAACCCTCGGCCGGCTTATGCCG
Organism: Allobosea sp.; assembly: GCF_051860145.1. GTDB lineage: Bacteria > Pseudomonadota > Alphaproteobacteria > Rhizobiales > Beijerinckiaceae > Allobosea. The sequence continues at coordinate 318,328 of NZ_JBHYEM010000002.1, forward strand.
ACCGTGTGAATGTAAATCACATTTACATATCTGGCCGTGCCTGCCAATCCTTTCAAGACGGCGGCCGCAAATTTTCTCCGCAAATTTCCGCCCAGGCCTCAGCCGGCCTTGTCGTGCGGCAGTCCCAGGCCCTTGAGATAGATCAGCATCCCGGCCTCGAGCAGATCCGCCGCCGACATCGGCAAGCTGCGCCGGCCGCCATCGGCCCGGCCGAACAGCGCCGCGACGCCATGCGACATCGCCCAGATATGCAGCGCCATCATCAGGGCCGGCGGGCGCTTCGATTGCGGCAGATCGGCGATCAGCGTCTCGGCGGCGTGGCGCAGCGACTGGAAAGAGCGGTCGGCAGCCGCGCGCAATTCCGGGCTCGCATCGAGCGGCACCCCGGCCTCGAACATCGCCGAATAGAAGGCGGGCTCGTCATGGGCGAAGGCGAGATAGGCCCGGCCCAGTCGATGGAACGCCGTCTCGGCATCCGGCTTGCCGCTGTCCCAGGCCTTGGCCAGCGCCGCCTCGAAGGCGGCGAAGCCGCGGGCCGCGACATCGGCCAGGAGCTCGTCGCGGTCGCGGTAATGCCGGTAGGGCGCGGCCGGGCTGACGCCGGCCATGCGGGCCGCCTCGGCGAAGGTGAAGCCGTTCGGCCCCTTCTCGCCGATCAGGCCGAGCGCGGCGCGCACCAGGGCTTCCTTGAGGTTGCCATGGTGGTAGCCGCGCGGCTGCCCGGGATTGTCGCGTTTCCAGCTCATGTTAAGGCCCCTAACATGGGCATGGATCAGCGTCGATGCCAGCGCGGTTCAGACGATCTCCAGCCCGAGTCGCCGACGCAGCGTGTCGGGGATGCGGCGCGCCCGGCCGCCGCCGACGCAGGCGACCATGACCGCCGCCGTGATCAGCACCTCCTCGCCGCGCAGCACGCGCTGGGCGATGTCCATGGTCGCGCCGCGCGCCGCGGTCGCCACGGTCTCGACCGTCAGCATGTCGTCCATCACCGCGGGCTTCAGGAAATCGATCGTCATGCGGCGCACCGCGAAGCCGAGCGCCGCATCACCGTCGAACAGCTCGCGCTGCTCGATGCCGAGCGCCCGAATCAATTCGGTGCGGCCGCGCTCCATGAAGCGCAGATAGGAGGCGTGATAGACCACGCCGGAAAAATCGGTGTCTTCGTAATAGACGCGGACGGGCAAATGATGGGCGGCGCTCATGACGCTCTTTCGCTGCGATCGTTCCGCGTCCTTTAGCCTTGTCCGGCCGGAGGGAACAACCGCAGCGTCGTGCCCGGGCCGGACTACACGCCGCCCATGCCGACCGCTTTTATCTCGACAATGGTCCCGCCCGGCTTTGCCGATGACCAAATGCCGCGCAGTCGCAAAGGCCGCGCAGGGGAACGAAGCCCGGCCCGGCCGGTTGCCCTTTCGACGTTCAACGCTGGAAGGAGATTCTCATGGCGCAATCGAACAAAGCCCTTGACCGGTTGCTCGACACCGCCGAGCGCGACCTCGTCGCCGCGACCCGGGGCGAGGCGCTGGGCAAGGCGAGCGACAGCGCGTTGCGCGACCTCGCCGCCAAGCTGCGCGAGCGGCGTGACCGGGCCCGCGGCATCGCCCGTCAGCAGAAGCGCGAGATGCGCGGCAAGGCGGCTCCGCAAGGCGCCAAGCCGGCCTCGGACAATCTCGGCACCAAGGCGAAGGGCGATGCGCTGACCGCCGCGCTGAAGCGGGTCGGTGCGGAGCGGACGCGCCGGGAGGAAAAGCAGCGCGCCCCAAGCCAGCGCTCGCTCGCGCGAAAGGCGCTGGCGCTGAAGCAGCGCGAGACGGCGCAAACGAAGCCGCCCAGGAGCCGGACCGCGAAGGAGGGCATGGCCAATGTGCCGACGGAGAGAGGCGGCAAGTCCGGCGCGCTCGACCATGCCGGCGCGCGGCCGGCGATGCAGCGCGCGAAATTCGCGCGTCGCTGAGGCTCAGCGCTGGCAGGGCTTCTTCATGAAGGAACCGCATTCATAGGGCTGCGACAGCGCCTCCCGGACCGCGTAGTCCTTGCCCTCGACACGGTTGACGATGTCGTCGATCCGCCAGCTTCCGCCCTCCTCGACCATGCGGAAGCGCACGCTCACCCGCTGCCTGAAGCTCAGGAAGCTGGCGGTCACCAGCGCCCGGCCCGCGGCCGGCGCCTCCGTCACCACGACGCGCAGGCTTTTCACCTCACCGTCCTGGCCACTGATGAACGGATCGGCGCCGAGATGGCCGATCTCGCCGCTCTCGTCCTGATAGAGGTCGTCGCGCGCGAACAGCGCGGCGAGGTCCTTGCTCATCAGCCTGTCGCGATGCGGCGGCTGCCAGGGCGGCGGCGCGGCCTTGGGGCCCGTGCTCGCGAGGCTGCGGATCGTGGCGGCATAGGCGGCCTTGACCGTCGCATCCGGGCCGGCTTCCGCCGCCTGCAACACGCCCGCTGAAAACACCAGCCATCCTGCCGCCGCCAACAGGGTCGGCGCATCCCGCCAGATCGATCGGGCCCAGATGGTGATTCGCATGCTCGCATCCCCGTCAGCGCGGAGAACCCGCTGCGGCATGAAAGACATGAACAGCTCTCGCCCGCATCCTCCGAATGCAGGAGGCCTCAGATCGGGTTTGCCCGCTTCACTCCTCGTCCTCGTCCGCGAACAGCCCGAACTGCGAGCTGTCCCGGCTCGGTTCCGGCATGCCGAGATGGCGGAAGGCGTGCGGCGTCAGCAGGCGGCCGCGCGGCGTGCGCTGGATGAAGCCCTGCTGCAGCAGGAAGGGCTCGATGATCTCCTCGATCGCATCGCGCGGTTCCGACAGCGAGGCGGCGATCGTCTCGATCCCGACCGGCCCGCCGCCGAAATTGATCGCCACCGTGGTGAGATAACGCCGGTCCATCTGGTCGAGGCCGATCGCGTCGACATCGAGCAGGCCGAGGGCCTTGTCGGCGACGGCACGCGTCACCTGCGGGTCGCCATCGACGATGGCGAAGTCGCGCACCCGCCGCAGCAGGCGCCCGGCGATGCGCGGCGTCCCCCGCGACCGGCGCGCGATCTCGTTGGCGCCGTCCTCGGACATGGCGACGCCGAGCACCCGCGCCCCGCGCGCGACGATGCCCTGCAGCTCCTCGACCGTGTAGAATTGCAGCCGGATCGGAATGCCGAACCGGTCGCGCAGCGGCGTGGTCAGCAGCCCGGCCCGCGTCGTCGCGCCGACCAGCGTGAACTTGGGCAGGTCGATCTTGACCGAGCGCGCCGCCGGCCCCTCGCCGATGATCAGGTCGAGCTGGTAATCCTCCATCGCCGGGTAGAGGATCTCCTCCACCGCCGGGTTGAGCCGGTGGATCTCGTCGATGAAGAGCACGTCGCGCTCCTCGAGATTGGTGAGCTGCGCCGCCAGGTCGCCGGCCTTGGCGATGACCGGCCCCGAGGTCGAGCGGAAATTGACGCCGAGCTCGCGCGCCACGATCTGCGCCAGCGTCGTCTTGCCCAAGCCCGGAGGCCCGACGAAGAGGACATGGTCGAGCGCATCGCCGCGGGTGCGGGCCGCATTGATGAAGACCTGCAGATTGGCGCGCGCCGCCGCCTGGCCGGTGAAATCGGCGAGCGAAAGCGGCCGCAGCGAGGTCTCGCTGTCGTCGTCGCGGCGTTCGCCGGTCACGAGACGGCGCGGCTCACTCACAATGCGATCTCCAGTTCGAGCGCGTCGCGCACGGGGATGTCCTGATAGCCCGTCTTGATGATGGTCGGGACCACGGAGCGATAGGCGTCGATGGCCTCGACATAAAGCCCCGAAAAGCGGAAGCCGCATTTCTGATAGAAGCCGAGCCCCGGCATGTTGTCGTTGGTCAGCATGGCCCGCAGCCTGACCGCGCCTTTCGCCCTGGCCGCCGACTTGACCGCTTCGAGCAGCTCTATGGCCGCGCCCTGGCCCGGCCTCAGCGCATGCAGCGCGCAGAGCAGCGCCGTGTCGCCGCGCATCGTCCAGCTCGCCAGCGCCACGGTCTCGCCGCTTGCCGTGTACAAGCCGAGCGCGTCGATCTCGGCGCAGTCATAGGTGTGGATTCCGATCATCATCCTGTGCGAGCCCCAGGCCCGCATCATCACCGCCAGCAGCTCGGATTTATCCTCGACCTCGCGCAGGATGAGTTCATCCACCACCTTCACTTCGCCAGCTCCTTCAGCCCCAGCTTGATGAGCTGCGCCGTGCCGGCCCCCTCTCCCGCCTCCCTCGCCGCTGCTGCCACGGCCGCCACGGCCTGCGCCTGGGGATAGCCGAGATTGCTCAGCGCCGAGACCGCGTCCGCCACCGGCTGCGGCAGCTTGCGGTCCTCCAGCGCGCCGGCGAGCTGCGCCACGCCGGGGTCGATATGGCCGAAGGCCGGCGCCTTGTCCTTGAGCTCGGCGCAGAGCCGCTGCGCCAGCTTGGGCCCGACGCCGGGCGCACGCGCTACCGCCGCCTTGTCGTTGGTCGCGATCGCGGTGGCCAGCGCGCCGGGCTCCAGCGTCGACAGGATGGCGAGCGCCACCTTGGCGCCGACGCCCTGCACCACCTGCATCAGCCGGAACCAGTCGCGCTCATTGTCGGAGAGGAAGCCGTAGAGCCGGATCGCATCCTCGCGGACATGGGTCTCGATCGCGAGCGCCGCCGCCTCGCCGGGCTTCGGCAGCCGCTGCAAGGTCCGCGCCGAGCATTGCACGACATAGCCGACGCCCTGCACGTCGAGGATGACATGATCCTCGCCATAGGAATCGATCAGCCCTTTGAGCTTGCCGATCATCGTCCTCGCCGCCCCGTCATGCCCAACCCGTAGCCGGTCACGAGACCGCCCGCATCTGCGCCGCCAGCGTCCTGATGCCGCGGTGCTGCGCGTGGCAGATCGCGACCGCCAGCGCATCTGCCGCGTCGGCACTCTTCGCCTCCGCCTTCGGCAGCAGCACCCGGATCATCGCCTGCACCTGCTTCTTGTCGGCATGGCCGACGCCGACCACCGTCTTCTTGACCAGGTTGGCGGCATATTCGCCGACGCTGAGGCCAGCGATCGCCGGCACCACCAGCGCGATGCCGCGCGCCTGGCCGAGCTTCAGCGCCGATTGCGGATCGCGGTTGACGAAGGTCTCCTCGACCGCCGCCTCGTCCGGCGCGAAGGACGCGATCACCCCGGCGATGCCCTCGTGCAACTGCATCAGCCGCTCGGCCAGCGGGCGCTTCTCGTCGCTCTCGATGCAGCCGCAGGCGACGAAGGAGAGCTTCGTGCCCTCGCTGACGACGATGCCCCAGCCGGTCTTCCTCAAACCGGGATCGAGACCGAGGATGCGAATCGGGATGGTCATGGTTTGTACCCTAACCTGTGGGCAGGATTTGTCCTCATCGCCCGACCGATGTCCCCCGCTCATCGATGCCATCACAACAACGGGGGTTGATCGCATTGCGTCTTTCCCGTTGGTGAGGAGATTATTCTCCGCCCGACTGGTTCGATGGCCGACATCCTCGCCCTGCTCTTCCCCGGCCTGACTGCATCAAGCATCGCCACGCTGCTCGGCGCCACCCTGCTCGGCGGGCTGGTGCGCGGCTTCACCGGCTTCGGCTTCGCCATGGTCTTCATGCCACTGGCGAGCCTGGTGCTCGGCCCGGTCGCGGCGCTCGGGCTGATCTGGGTGATCGACCTGCCCTTCGCGCTGCCGATCGCCGCCCGCTCGGCCAAGCGCGCCGAGTGGAGCGAAGTCATCCCCCTGCTGATTGCGGCCACAGTGACCCTGCCGCTCGGGCTCTGGCTGCTGACCTGGCTCGAACCGAGGACCATGCGCTGGATCGTCGCCCTGCTCGTCCTGGCCGCCGTCAGCCTGATGGCCTCGGGCTGGCGCTATCACGGCAAGCCCGGCCTGCCGCTCTCGCTCGGCGTCGGCGCGCTCTCGGGCCTGTTCAACGGGCTCTCCAGCATCGGCGGCATGCCGCTGGCGGTGTTCTGGCTCGGGGCCCAGCGCAACGATCGGCACAAGGCCCGCGCCAACCTGCAGACCTATTTCGGCTTGTCGACGGTCGTCAGCGGCACATTGCTCTGGCTGAAGAGCATCATCACCGCGGCCTCGCTCATGATGGCGCTGCCGCTTTTCGCGATCTACGGGGCTGGCCTCTGGGTCGGCACCCACGCCTTCCGGATCGCCTCCGAGCAGACCTTCCGCCGGATCGCCTATCTGGTGATTTTCCTCAGCGCCCTGATCAGCCTGCCGCTCTGGGATGGGTTGCTGGGGAGATAAGCCGTCATACCCGGGCGGAGCGCAGCGCAGGCCCGAGAATCTCGCAAACGCCAAGGCTCCCACCGTCCGGAGATGCTCGGGTCAAGCCCGAGCATGACGGCGGACACACCGCCACGCTCCGCCCGGGAATGACGCTTGAAACTCAGGCGCTCAGCTTCGCCATCACCTCGTCGGCGATCTCGAAATTGGCGAAGACGTTCTGCACGTCGTCGTCATTGTCGAGCGCCTCCATCAGCCGCATCATCGAGGCGGCCTTGTCCTCGTCGAGGGGCGCGGTCGTGGTCGGGCGCCAGACCGGCTTGGCCGAGGCCGGCGCGCCGAGCGCGGCCTCCAGCGCCTTCGAGACTTCGTTGAGCGAATCGAAGGCGCACAGGATGACATGGCCGTTCTCGTCGCTGATCACGTCGTCGGCGCCGGCCTCGATCGCCGCCTCCATCACCGTGTCGGCATCGCCGGCCTCCGGCGGATAGCTGACCTCGCCGACCCGGTTGAACATGAACGAGACCGAGTTGCTCTCGCCCATCGCGCCGCCGGACTTGGTGAAATAGGAGCGTACGGCAGACGCGGTGCGGTTGCGGTTGTCGGTCAGCGCCTCGACGATGACGGCGGCTCCGCCCGGGCCGTAGCCCTCGTAGCGAACCTCGTCATAATTCTCGCCCTCACCGCCGATCGCCTTCTTGATCGCCCGCTCGATATTGTCCTTCGGCATGTTTTCCGCGCGCGCCGCGAGCACCGCCATGCGCAGGCGCGGATTCATGTTCGGGTCGGGCATGCCCATCTTGGCGGCGACGGTGATTTCGCGGGCCAGTTTCGAGAACAGCTTGGAGCGCACCGCGTCCTGCTTGCCCTTGCGGTGCATGATGTTCTTGAACTGGGAATGCCCGGCCATGGGTTTCAGCCTCTATTGCCGCTGTCGACAGGTTTCCGGCGGGCTGGAACCATCCCGGCCGGTGAAGCGGCCTTATAGGCGCGCCCTTTGCCGGCAGGCAAGCCGCGGACAACCGCGCGCCGCCGTCCGCCTGTTAAGCCATTCTTTGCCGAAACGCTTCAGATTGTGCCGACCGAGACCGCGCTGATCGCCTGCCCTTCCGAATTCCGTTTCCCGTTGAGTTCCATGACGACCGTGTCCCCTATAGGCATCGCGCAGCAGGACGTGCGCTTTCGCGCGTTTCAGATTGGCCCCGCCGACCTTGCGCTGTTGCACCGGCTTTCGGACTTCGCCAGCACCCGGCTGCCGGCGCTGCTCGAGGAGCTGCATGGCGAGTTCGACGCCTGGCCCGAGACCGGCCGGGCCTTGCGCACCCCCGAGGTCCACGAATTGCGGCTGGCCCACTGGGTCAGGCTCGCCTCGGGACAGATCGATGACGGCTTCGTCGAATCCGCGCATCGCCTGGCCGCCGCCTTCTATCGCCATGGCGTCCCGGTCTATGCAGTCGCGATCTGCCACGCCATCGTCTCCAACCAGATCGGCAAGGAACTCGGGCTCGACCGCGCCGGCCTGCAGAAGCTCAACGGCTTCTGGCAGCGCAAGCGCTTCATGCGCAGCATCGCGATGCGCGCCGCCCTGAACAAGGCGGTCCAGTTCGACCTCGAGCTGCTGCTGGAAACCTATGCCGATGTACAGCGCCAGAACCGGGCGCGCCGGAGCAAGGAGCTCGAGGCCTTCGAGGTCACTGTGCGCGGTGTCGTCGAGACCGTGAGCACCGGCGCCGACAAGGTCGAGATCATGGCCCGCGCCGTGAGCGGCGTGGTCCAGGACACGGGCACCCAGGCGGTCGTCGCCGCCCAGGCATCGGACGAGGCTTCGCTCAACGTGCAGCATGTCGCCAGTGCCACCGAGGAGCTCTCGATCTCGCTCAACGACGTGTCCTCCGAGATTTCACGCGCGGCAAACATGGCCCATGACGCCAATGCCGCGGCGCTCAAGACCGACATCATCGTCAAGAGCCTGGCCCATTCGGCCGAGACGATCGGCTCCGTGGTCGAGATGATCAAGACGATCGCGGCGCAGACCAACATGCTCGCGCTCAACGCCACGATCGAGGCCGCGCGCGCCGGCGAGAGCGGGCGCGGCTTTGCCGTCGTCGCCAACGAGGTCAAACAGCTTTCGGCGCGGACCGCGCAAGCGACCGACGAGATCGCCGCCCAGGTCCCGGCGATGCAGGCGGCGACCCGCGAGGCGGTTTCGGCGATCGAGAGCATCGTCGCCTTCGTCACCCAGATGGACCGGACGACGGTGATGATCGCCGGCTCGATCGACGAGCAGCGCGCCGCGACGCAGGAGATCGCCCGCAGCGTCAATCTCGCCGCGCTCGGCACCCAGGAAGTCGCTCAGGCTGTCAGCGGCGTCAGCGACATGGCGCAGACGGCCGGCAGCAATGTCGCCGACGTCCTCAGCGTCGCGGAAGCGCTGGCGAAACAGGCCGCCTCGCTGACCACGGCCTTCGCCAGTCTGGCGAAGCAGAGCCGCGCCGCCTGACCCGCAGGCCGCTCAGCCGCGCTCCCAGGCCTCCGGCAGCGCCTCGCTGAGATGCGGCCCGACCCTGACCGCCCAGACCGCGCTGGCGAGCCCGGTCGCGTCGTCGATCTCGACCGCGACGCCCGACAGCGTGCCGGGCCCGGTCGCCGGCTCCAGCCGCGCGCCCGGCGTCTTCTGCAGGAAGCGCCGCACCGGCTCCTCGCGATGCATGCCGAGGATCGAATCGTAGTCGCCGCACATGCCGGCATCGGACTGATAGGCCGTGCCGCCGGGCAGGATGCGGGTGTCCGAGGTCGGCGCATGGGTATGGGTGCCGACGACGAGGCTGGCGCGGCCGTCGAGGAAATAGGCCATCGCCTGCTTCTCGCTCGTCGCCTCGGCATGGACGTCGACGATCACCGCATCGGCAACCTCGCCGAGCGGGCAGGCCGAAAGCTCGCGCTCGACCGCGCCGAAGGGATCGTCGAGCGGGTCCATGAAGAGCCGGCCCATGACGTTGACGACAAGCACCCGCGCCCCGTTACGCGCCTCGATCACGGCCGCGCCGCGGCCGGGCGTGCCGGTTGGATAATTGGCGGGCCGGATCATACGCGGCTGGCGTTCGATGAAGACCAGCGCCTCGCGCTGGTCCCAGGAATGGTTGCCGAGCGTGACGACATCGGCGCCGGCCGCGATCAGCTCGTCGCAGATCGTCTCGGTGATGCCGAAGCCGCCCGCCGAATTCTCGCCGTTGATCACGACGCAATCGAGCTTCCAACGCTCGCGCAGGCCCGGCAGCTTTTCCTGCACCGCGACACGCCCGGGGCGGCCGACGACATCGCCGAGAAAGAGGAAACGCATGGCAAGGACCTGATGGGCGGGCTGCAAACGCCTTCACTGGCCCGAACCCGGCGATGAATCAACCGCAGCGGATCGTCTCGCGCTCGGTCACGATCCAGTCGAGCCTGCGATCATGCGGCTCGTCGGGCACTTCGGCGATCTCCTGTGCGCCATAGCCGATGCCCACCGAGACCACCGGGCCGAGCTCGCTCAGCGCCCGGTCGTAATAGCCCTTGCCATAGCCGATGCGATAGCCGCGCCGGTCGAAGGCCGCGAGCGGCACGATCAGCAGCCTCGGCTTCACCCCGGGCTGCTGCAGCTCGGGAACCAGCGTGCCGAAGCCGCCGGGCACGATCGGCTCCCACGGCGCCCAGCGCCGGAACAGCATGGCGCCGCGGACGATCGCGGGCAGGCAGAGCGGGATGCCGCGAGCGTGCAGGGCCTCCAGGATCGGCCGCGGATCGGCCTCCGAGCGCATCGGCCAATAGGCCGAGACCGGGCCGGGACCGTCGAGCGCCGGCAGCGCCAGCGCGCGTGTGACGATCGCCTGGTCCCATTCCAGCCGCTCGTCGAGGTCGAGGCCGTCGCGGCGCTCCAGCGCCTGCGCTCGCAGCTCGCTCTTGATGCGGGAGGCGGCGGTCGAAAGATCAGGTTTCATGAAGAGTGCGGAGCCACCATGGCCGTGGAATTTTCGATCCCGGGACACCTACTGAGTAGGTGGGCGCCATATGTCCGGGTCCAGGGACCCGGTCAGGGACAGCTCCCGAGGAGATCGTATGGGCCCGGGAATACATATTCTCACGCACCGGGCAGCCCCGCCAGAGCTATGTAAGACGGGCGCCGACAAAGCGCCAGTGGGATTGCGACCACCCCGTCATTGCGAGGAGCGTAGCGACGAAGCAATCCAGGGGCCTCAAGCAATCCCTCTGGATTGCTTCGCTGCGCTCGCAATGACGGGGGCGACTCACACCCCCGTTCCCCGCGCCAGCCCGTGCCGGATCACCCTGTCGATCAGGTCGGGATAGGCGATCCCGCTCGCCGCCAGCGCCTTCGGATACATGCTGATATCGGTGAAGCCGGGGATCGTGTTGACCTCGTTCACCACCGCGCTCATGTCCGGGCGCAGGAAGAAATCGACGCGCGCCATGCCGTCGCAGCCCAGCGCCTGGAAGGCCTGTTTCGCCAGCGCCCTGATCCTGTCCGCCACCTCGTCCGGCAGATCGGCGGGCACGACGACCTCGGCGCCGGTTTCGTCGAGATATTTGGCCTCATAGGTATAGAAGCCGTGGCTCGCCGCCGTGACGATCTCGCCGGGGACGGAAACGATGGTCTCGCCATCGGCCTGTTCGAGCACACTGCACTCGATCTCGCGCCCGGCGATAAACTCCTCAACCAGCAGCTTGCGGTCGTATTTAAAGCCCTCGGTCAGTGCGGCGGCGAATTCCTCGGCCGTCGTCGCCTTGCTGACGCCGACCGAGGAACCCTGCCGGGCCGGCTTGACGAAAAGCGGCAGGCCGAGCGCCGCGCTAGCCGCCTCGAACGACGGGGCATCTCCATGCCGCACGGTGATCGAGCGCGCGACCAGGAGCCCGGCCTCGCGCAGGAGCCGCTTGGCGATGTCCTTGTCGATCGCCGTCGCCGAGCCGAGGATGCCGCAGCCCGCCAGCGGCACGCCCGCCACCTGAGCCAACCCCTGGATCGAACCGTCCTCGCCATTCAGCCCGTGCAGGACGGGGAACAGGACGTCGATCGCCTTCAGCTCTTCCGGCGCGCCGCCCTGCGTCAGGCTGAGCAGCCGGCCGCGGCCGCCTGGCAGGAGGCAGATCTCTGCGCCGGTCTCGGGGATCGGATCGGGCAGGACGCCGTTCTGCAGCTCGAGCAGGTGCCACTGCCCGCTCTTGCTGATCAGGATCGGCACGACATCGTATTTCGCCTTGTCGATCGCCTTCACCACATTGCCGGCGGAGAGGAGGGAGACCTCATGCTCGGCGGACTGCCCGCCGAGGAGAATGGCGACGCGGAGTCGGTCGGTCATCGCTGTGCTTTCTGTATGGGCCTGTTGCGGCAGGCCCCGCATTGGGGCGCATCTCCGCTAAGAAACGGTTTACCTTGCCGGGGTGCCATGCCCTACGGCAGAATCGGGTTGAGCCCAACTGAGAAGGGGAAGGCGAACCTGTCGCTTGTCCCCTTTCATCCCTTCACGCCGATGGCGCATTCGCGCAGATCAGCTACTTGCTCGGGCGACAGCACGCGCTTCGGCAGCATCTGGAACAGGCGCGGCGCTTGATAGAACAGCAGCGTCTCGTCGTTCTCCGCCCGCTTGAGATAATGGTCCCAGGGCGTCAGCCACTCGCCGGCCTCGCTCGTCACCTTGAGGCCCGCCTGGGACCAGGAAAACGTGAGGGGCTGCTGCAACGATTTCTGCTGCCGATAGGTCTTGCGCGCCGAGCGCGGCGCGAGCACGAAATATGACAGGAGAGGCAGCGCCAGCAGCCCGATCGCGGCTCCGTAGAAGACGGTGGCGAGCCACCGATACGACCCGTCGCCGGCATATTCGGAGCGAAAGAATAGCCCGTAAAGCAGCAGCATCCCGGCGACGGCGATGATCCCGACGCCGCCCTTGTAGGACTTCAGCACGTACAGCTTGTTCGCGGCCGCATAGTCCTCAGCCGTCAGGGTGAAGCTCACCGCGCGGTTCATTTCAGCCGGCATCCAAGCCCCCGACAGTCTCCGAGACGGCCGCGGCTGGAGCGCGGCCAGGCGCAGCATGTCACCCCGCCGGGCTCGGAATCAAACTGCGGGCCACGCTCTCGATCCGCTCGGCCGCGGCGACCAGCGCCTCCGCCGCCCGCTCCTCGACCTCGCCGAGGCGCTGGTCGGCCGAGCCGGCATCGCCCTTGATCGCTGCGAGCGTGGTCTCCAGCGTCGCGACCCGTTGCTTCAGCTCGGAGACCTCGTCGGCCACCATCAGCGCGGCCATGACATGCAATCGCATGTCGCCGATCTCGCCGAAGGCCTGGCGCATCTCGTCGATTTTGCCGTCATAGAGGCTGGCGAGACCTTCCAGATGGGCTTCCTCGCCCTCTCCGCATGCCATCCGATAGGCCTTGCCGGCGATCGTGACATTCACCTGCGGCATTGTACGCCCCTTGTCATCATGCCCGCGCCTGGGACCGGGCGATCACTTCGCCGACTGCGCCCATGGCCTTCTCGAGTCGGCTGTCGACATCGTTGGCAGCACTCTCCACCTGGCCGACGCGGGCGATCGCTCCGTCGAGCTCGGCAGCGAGCCGCGCCCTGTCATCCTGCATCAGCGTCAGCTCGGTTTCGAGATTGGCGTGTCCGCGCTCCGCCTCGATGCGCCGCCTCGCCGAAGCCTCCAGTTGCGCAAGTGCACCGTCGAGGCGCGCCAGCGCATTGTCCAGCATCAAGCTCGCCACCGTCGTCCTCCTCTTAACATCGAAGCCGGCTCTGCGATTCGCGAGCCTAGAGCATGTGCCGGAAAAGTGGGAACGGGTTTTCTGGCGAACGCGGCGGCTCCGCCATCCGGGGCCGCACGATCAGCCATCTGATCGGCCAAGTGAATTGACTCGGGGAGAGCGGGCATCCTATCGAGCACCGGCACGAAACGGTGCCCCGAAAAGCCCATCGGGCCGTCGTCGGCCTGCCGCACGGACAGGCTCGGCCACGGCCGCACATCTTCCGCACGCCGGAGCCCAGGACGCCATGACCACGATCGACCGCGCCCAGCACGACAAGCTCGCCAACGCCATTCGCGCCCTGGCGATGGACGGGGTCGAGCAGGCCAAGTCCGGCCATCCCGGCCTGCCGATGGGCGCTGCCGACGTCGCGACCGTGCTGTTCACGCGCATCATGACCTATGACGCGGCCGAACCGCGCTGGCCCGACCGCGACCGCTTCGTGCTCTCGGCCGGGCACGGCTCGATGCTGCTCTACGCCCTGCTCTATCTCACCGGCACGCCCGGCATGGCCCTCGACGACCTGAAGAAGTTCCGCCAGCTCGAATCGAAGACGCCCGGGCACCCTGAGAATTTCATGACGCTCGGCGTCGAGACCACGACGGGCCCGCTCGGCCAGGGCCTCGCAACCTCGGTCGGCATGGCGATGGCGGAGCGCATGCTCGCCGCCGAATTCGGCAAGAAGGTCGTCGATCACCACACCTATGTCCTCGCCTCCGACGGCGACCTGATGGAGGGCATCAGCCAGGAGGCGATCGCGCTCGCCGGCCATCAGAAGCTCAACAAGCTGATCGTGTTCTGGGACGATAACGGCATCTCGATCGACGGCCCGCTCTCGATCTCCGATTCGGTCGACCAGGTCGCGCGCTTCAAGGCCTGCGGCTGGCGCTCGGAGCGCGTCGACGGCCATGATCCCGACGCGATCGAGGCCGCGATCCGCCGCGCCCAGAAGTCGAGCAAGCCGACCATGATCGCCTGCAAGACGGTGATCGGTTTCGGCGCGCCGAAGAAGGCCGGCACCTCCAAGGCCCATGGCGAGCCGCTCGGCACTGAGGAGCTCGCCGCCGCCAAGAAGGCGCTCGGCATCACCGGCGGCGCCTTCGAGATCGCTCCCGACCTGCTCAAGGTTTGGCGCGGCTTCGGCGCCGCAGGCAGCGCCGCGCGCAAGGAGTGGCAGGGCCGCTATGATGCGCTCTCGTCGCGCAAGCGCGCCGAATTCGAGCGCCGCCTCGCCCACACCGTCCCGGCCAAGCTCGACAAGGCGATCGTCGCGCACAAGAAGGCGCTCGCCGCCAATCCGGTCACCGTCGCGACCCGCAAGGCCTCCGAGCTCGCGCTCGACGTCATCGTCCCGGTGATGCCCGAGCTGGTCTCGGGCTCCGCCGACCTGACGCCCTCGAACAACACCAAGGCCAAGGGCCTCGACGATTTCACGCCGAAGACGCCGAAGGGCCGCTATGTCCGCTACGGCATCCGCGAGCACGGCATGGCCGCCGCGATGAACGGCATCACCTTGCATGGCGGCTTCCGCACCGCCGGCGGCACCTTCCTGGTCTTCGCCGACTATGCTCGCCCCTCGATGCGGCTCGCCGCCCTGATGGGCCTGCCGGTGGTCTATGTCATGACCCATGACTCGATCGGTCTCGGCGAGGACGGCCCGACCCATCAGCCCGTCGAGCAGATCGCCAGCCTGCGCGCCATGCCGAACATGCGCGTGCTGCGCCCGGCCGACGCGATCGAAACGGCGGAAGCCTGGCAGATCGCGCTGGAGCGCACGGACGGCCCGACCGTGCTCGCGCTCTCGCGCCAGAATCTCGCGCCGCTGCGCACCGACGGCACCGCCACCAACCGTTCGGCCAAGGGCGCCTATGAATTGCTGCCGGCCGAAGGCGGCAAGGCCCAGGTCTCGCTCTTCGCCTCGGGCTCCGAGCTCGAGATCGCGGTCGCGGCCCGCAAGCAACTGGCCGAGAAGGGCGTGCGTGCTCGCGTCGTCTCCGTGCCCTCGCTCGAACTGCTGCTCGCCCAGGACGAGGCGACGCAGGACAAGATCATCGGCGACGCGCCGATCAGGATCGCCGTCGAGGCGGCGGTGCGCTTCGGCTGGGACGCGGTGATCGGCCATGACGGCCTCTTCGTCGGCATGGCCTCCTTCGGCGCCAGCGGCCCCTATAAGGACGTCTACAAGCATTTCGGCATTACGCCCGACGCAGTGGTCGAAGCCGCTATGAAGCGTCATAACGCCTGAGATTCACGCGGCGCACTTGCGTTCGGCCCTAGTTTGGTCGATTTGCCCGCGTGAAAGAGGGTAGCAACGCCGAAACCCGGCGAAGGAGAGGATTGAGATGACGGTCAAGGTGGCGATCAACGGCTTCGGCCGCATCGGGCGCAACGTCCTGCGTGCGATCATCGAGTCGAAGCGCAAGGATATCGAGGTCGTGGCGATCAACGATCTCGGCCCGGTCGAGACCAATGCCCATCTCTTCCGCTTCGACTCCGTCCATGGCCGCTTCCCCGGCACCGTGACGGTCTCCGGCGACACGATCGATGTCGGCCGCGGCCCGATCAAGGTCACCGCCGTGCGCGATCCCAAGGATCTGCCGCACAAGGCGCTCGGCGTCGACATCGCGCTGGAATGCACCGGCATCTTCACCACCCGCGAGAAGGCCGCGGCCCATCTCGCCGCCGGCGCCAAGCGCGTCCTCGTCTCGGCCCCCTGCGACGGCGCCGACCTGACGGTGGTGTTCGGCGTCAACGACGGCGCCCTGACCAAGGACCATCTCGTCGTCTCGAACGCCTCCTGCACCACGAACTGCCTCGCCCCGGTCGTCCGGGTGCTGCAGGACGCGGTCGGCATCGACAAGGGCTTCATGACCACGATCCATGCCTATACCGGCGACCAGCCGACGCTCGACACCATGCACAAGGATCTCTACCGGGGCCGCGCCGCGGCGCTCTCGATGATCCCGACCTCGACCGGCGCCGCCAAGGCGATCGGCCTCGTCATTCCCGAGCTCAAGGGCCGTCTCGACGGCACCTCGATCCGCGTGCCGACGCCCAACGTCTCGGTTGTTGATTTCAAGTTCATCTCGAAGCGCAAGACCACGGTCGAGAAGATCAACGAGGCGATCCTGAAGGCCAGCAAGCGCGGGCCGCTGAAGGGCATCCTCGCGGTCACCGACCAGCCCAACGTCTCGATGGACTTCAACCACGACCCGGCCTCCTCGACCTTCGCACTCGATCAGACCAAGGTCATGGACGACAAGTTCGTCCGCGTCCTGTCCTGGTACGACAACGAGTGGGGCTTCTCGAACCGCATGAGCGACACCGCTGTCGCCATGGCGAAGCTCATCTGACCTCTCAGCCCGAGGGGCTGCGCCGTCGCGCGGCCCCGATCCTCCTGGAATGAACGGAAAGCACATGAGCAAGATCGAGCCGACCGTCACCGCGCCCGCCAAGCCAGCCGAGCCGGCCGCCGTCGAGCCGGTGACGACGCAGTCGCCCCCGCCCGTGTTCAGCCAGGCCTCGCCGGTTCCGGTCTCGGTCCCCGTTTCGGCAAGCGAGGTTGCGCCGGTCACGGAGCCCCGCAAGCTCGACCAGCTCTCCCGCATCGAGGAGAAGGCCGCGCGGATCGAGGAGAAATTCGCCCGCTACGAGGCCATCCTGACCCGCGCCGAAGCCTCGCTCGAGCGCAGCGCCCAGAAGGTCGAGACCGCCACCGGCGCAATGGACTTCGCCGGCATCCGCCAGGAGGTCACGGCCCTGCGCTACCGCGTCGATTCGACGCCGCGCGCCGGCACGCTCTTCGTGACCGCGATCGTCACGGCGCTCCTGACCGTGCTGCTCACCGTCCTCGTCCTGAAATTCGGCGTCCCCGGCCTGGTCCCGAGCCTGCTGCCGTGACAGCCTTCCGGACGCTCGACGACGCCGATCTCGCCGGCAAGCGCGTGCTTGTCCGCGTCGATCTCAACGTGCCGATGGAAGACGGCAAGGTCACCGACACGACCCGGATCGACCGCATCCTGCCGACCATCCGCGAGATTGCGCAGAAGGGCGGCAAGGCCATCCTACTCGCGCATTTCGGACGGCCGAAGGGGCGCGACGCCAAGGACAGCCTGAAGCAGGTCGTCCCCGCGCTCGCCCACGCGCTCGGCCAGCCGGTGACCTTCGTCGAGGACTGCATCGGCGATGACGTCGCCAAGGCCGTCGCTGCCGCGAAGAACGGCGAGGTCCTGCTGCTCGAGAACACCCGCTTCCATGCTGGCGACGAGAAGAACGACGCGGCTTTCGTCCGGGCGCTCGCCGCCAATGGCGACCTTTTCGTCAACGACGCCTTCTCGGCCGCCCACCGCGCCCATGCCTCGACCGAAGGGCTGGCGCATGCCCTGCCCGCCTATGCCGGCCGCACCATGCAGGCCGAGCTCGAGGCGCTCTCTGCCGGTCTCGACAACCCCGCCCGGCCGGTGATGGCGATCGTCGGCGGCGCCAAGGTCTCGACCAAGCTCGAGCTGCTCGGCAATCTGGTGAGACAAGTCGATGTCCTCGTCATCGGCGGCGGCATGGCCAACACCTTCCTGGCGGCGCGCGGCATCGATGTCGGCAAGTCGCTTTGCGAGCATGATCTCGCCGCCACCGCCCGCGAGATCGAGGCGAAGGCGAAGGAAGCCGGCTGCGAGATCATGCTGCCGGTCGATGCGCTGGTGGCGCGCGAGTTCAGGGCCAATCCCGGCCACCGCGTCGTGCCGATCGGCGAGGTCGAGGCGGGCGAGATGATTCTCGACGCCGGCCCGCTCAGCGTCGCCGAGGTCGTGCTCAAGCTCGACACCGTCAGGACACTGGTCTGGAACGGCCCCTTCGGCGCCTTCGAGCTCAAGCCCTTCGACACCGCCACGGTGACGGTCGCCAAGGCGGCGGCCGAGCGCGTCAAGGCCGGCAGGCTGGTCGCGGTCGCCGGCGGCGGCGACACCGTCGCGGCGATGAACCATGCCGGCGTCGCCGATGACCTGACCTATGTCTCGACGGCGGGTGGCGCCTTCCTCGAATGGATGGAGGGCAAGCCGTTGCCGGGCGTCGAGGCGCTGCGGCAGGGCTGACGGACCAGCCTGGACTGCCCTTGCGGCAGCCCATGTTTATGCTATGTTCTCACCATGAGCGAGAACGCGCAGATAGCGATGTTCGAGATCCTGAAGAAGATTCAGGCGCAGCTTGCCGATCACGACAAGCGTTTCGACACGCTGGAGGACCTCGTCCGCAAGCAGCGCCGCGACACGGCCGGCCTCCTCGTCATGGCCAAGGCCGTGACCGGCGATTTCGCCGAGCAGGTCGCCGCGATCGAGGAGCGCGTGCGCGTGCTGGAAGCGCGCGGCCGCTGATCCGTTTTCACGCCGTCGGCCGCTTTCGCTTTGCGAAATCGCGCCCGTCGCACTAAATCCTTCCAGACACCTTGCAACGCACCGGGAGGACCGAAGTGGCCCGTATCACGCTCCGCCAATTGCTCGACCACGCCGCCGAGAACGACTATGGCGTGCCCGCCTTCAACATCAACAACATGGAGCAGGCGCTCGCGATCATGGAGGCGGCTGCGGCCACGGATTCCCCGGTCATCATCCAGGCCTCGCGCGGCGCGCGCAGCTACGCCAACGACGTCATGCTCAAGCACATGATGGACGCGGTGACCGAGATCCACCCGCAGATCCCGGTCTGCGTCCATCTCGACCACGGCAACGAGCCCGCGACCTGCATGACCGCGATCCAGGCCGGCTTCACCTCGGTGATGATGGACGGCTCGCTCAAGGCCGACGGCAAGACCCCGGGCGACTGGGACTACAATGTCGGCGTCACCAAGACCGTCACCGACATGGCCCATCTCGGCGGCATCTCGGTGGAGGGCGAGCTTGGCGTGCTCGGCTCGCTGGAGAGCGGCGAAGGCGAGAAGGAGGACGGTCACGGCTTCGAGGGCAAGCTCAGCCACGACCAGCTCCTGACCAATCCCGACGAGGCTGTGAAATTCGTCGCCGAGACCAAGGTCGATGCGCTCGCCATCGCCATGGGCACCTCGCACGGCGCCTACAAGTTCACCCGCAAGCCCGACGGCGCGATCCTCGCCATGCATGTCATCGAGGAGATCCACAAGAAGCTGCCGAACATGCATCTCGTCATGCACGGCTCCTCCTCGGTGCCGCAGGACCTGCAGGACATCATCAACCAGTATGGCGGCAAGATGCCCCAGACCTGGGGCGTGCCGGTCGAGGAGATCCAGCGCGGCATCAAGCACGGTGTGCGCAAGATCAATATCGACACCGACAACCGCATGGCGATGACCGGCCAGATCCGCAAGATCCTCTCCGAGAACCCCGGCGAGTTCGACCCGCGCAAATATCTGAAGCCGGCCATGGAAGCGATGACCAAGCTCTGCCGGCAGCGCCTGGAAGAGTTCAACACCGCCGGCCAAGCCTCGAAGATCAAGCGCGTGCTCACCACCGCCGAGATGGCCAAGCGCTATGCCAAGGGCGAGCTCGACCCGACCTTCGGCGCGAAGAAGGCGGCCTGAGCAGGACATGCCGTCCCGGTGCTTCGATCATTGCAACCGGGACGGCACCTACTCATGAAGCGGGTATTGTTCGTCTGCAGTCAAAATCGTTTGCGCAGCCCAACGGCTGAACAGATCTTCTCAGCGCGGCCTGATCTTGAAGTGATGTCGGCTGGAACCAATCATGATGCTGAAACGCCTCTGACTGCCGAGATCGTGGCCTGGGCCGACCTGATCTTCGTGATGGAGAAGGAACACCGCAACAAGCTGCAGCGTCGCTTCAAGCGGCAGCTGAAGGCCCGGCTGGTCTGCCTCGACATTCCGGACGATTACGAATTCATGGACCCAGTGCTCGTGCGGCTGCTCGAAAACAAGGTTGGCCGGTTTTTGCCTTGATGGCCAAGCGCTACGCAAAGGGCGAGCTCGACCCGAGCTTCGGCGCCAAGAAGGCGGCGTAAGGCGCCTTTCTTGTCCCGGTAAGCCGCGAGGGACCCCTCTCCTTACAGGAGAAGGTCCCCGCGCTCTGGCGTCCGACAATGAGGGTGAAAGAGCGTCACACCCCGATCTTCCCGCCACCCTTCTTCGTGATCGCCACCACGGACGGCCGTACCGGCATGTCCGGCTTGAAGTCCGGCCAGCGGGTCGAGAGGTCCTCGTAGTGGGAGCGGCGGCCGAATGCCGGCCAGTCCGGGCCGTCATCGCCGGGATGCTGGACGGCGACGAAGGCGGTGGTGTCGTCGGGCGTGAAGCAGGGGCCGCAGAGCTCGGCGCCATGCGGCACGCGGTAGAACAGCCTGGAGGTGCGGCGCGCCTCACCGTCCGTATCGACCGCCCAGAGCCCGTCGGTGCGGCCGGTTTCCTCGATATTGTTGCCGTCGGTCGCGACCCAGAGGCGGCCGGCGGAATCGACGACGGCGTTGTCGGGCATGCCGAACCAGCCGTTCTTCGTCGTGTCGGTCGAGAAGCTCGCGCCGACAGC
Organism: Allobosea sp.; assembly: GCF_051860145.1. Classification (GTDB taxonomy): domain Bacteria; phylum Pseudomonadota; class Alphaproteobacteria; order Rhizobiales; family Beijerinckiaceae; genus Allobosea. Next base: position 338,863 of record NZ_JBHYEM010000002.1, read on the forward strand.
GGCGACGGACGGATCGCCGCATTTCAGCAGGATCTCCCAGCGTCCCTTCGTCGCCGTGTGGTCGCCGCCATCCTCGATGATCTCGATGATATGGCCGAAGGCGTTCTTGGCCCGCGGATTGGCGGCATCAACCTGCTCGTCCTTGCGGCTCGTGTTGTTGGTCAGCATCACATAGACCTTGCCGGTCTGCGGGTTGGGCGTGATGTCCTCGGGGCGGTCCATCTTGGTCGCACCCAGCAGATCGCCGGCGCGGCGGGTCTCGATCAGCACGTCGGCCTGGCTCTCGAAGCCGTTGGCGGCGGTCAGCGGCCCCTGGCCGAAGACGAGCGGCAGCCATTCGACGCTGCCATCGGCCGAGAATTTCGCGACATGGAGCGTGCCGGAATCGAGCAGATCGAGGTTAGCAGCGCGATTGGCCGGGTCGAAGCGACCTTCGGTCACGAACTTGTAGACATAGTCGAAGCGCTCGTCGTCGCCGAGATAGGCGACGACGCGGCCGTCCCTGGCGACGATGTTGTCGGCGCCTTCATGCTTGCAGCGGCCGAGTGCGGTGCGCTTCTTCGGGACCGAGTTCGGATCGAGCGGATCGACCTCGACCACCCAGCCGAAGCGGTTGGCCTCGTTCGGCTCGCGGCCGAGGTCGAAGCGCTCCTCGAAGCGGCCCCAGGCATAAGGCGAGGACGGCACCGCCAGGCGCTTGTAATTCGCCTCCTCGCGGTGGCCCTCCGGCAGCTTGCCGGAGAAATAGCCGTGAAAATTCTCCTCGCCGGAGACGAAGGTGCCCCAGGGCGTCAGCGCGCCCGAGCAGTTGTTGAGCGTGCCGAGCACCTTGCGGCCGCTCGGGTCGACCTTGGTCTTGACGCGGTCATGGCCGGCGACCGGGCCGGAGAGCTGCATCTCGGTCGCGACCGTGATGCGCCGGTTGTACCTGGAATCCTTCACCAGCTCCCATTTGCCGTCGACGCGCCGTATCTCGGCGACGGTCGCGCCATGCGCCATGGCCTCGACGGCGTAGCGCTCGGGCGTGGCGTTCTTCATCACCGGCTTGCCGTCCTTCATCTCGACGACGCCGGGGAACATCAGGTGAGGATTGGTGTATTCGTGATTGACGAAGAGCAGGCCGTGGGCCGACGGATCGGCAGCGCCCGGCATCGGGGTGTAGCCGACGAAGTCGTTATTATAGCCGAACTGCTTCGCCTGGGCCTCCGGCGTCTGCCTGGCGGGGTCGAAGGCCGGCGCGTCAGTGGTGATCGGATCGCCCCAGCGCAGCAGCACCTGCGCATCGTAGCCCTCGGCGACATGATGATCGGCATCGACGCCGATCTCGACCTCCTTGAAGGCGAAGGCCGAGCCGTTGCCTTTGGCCTGCGCCCTGGCCTGCTCGGCGGTCGCCAGCGCCGCAGTGCCGACCGTCGCCGAGATCGCGGACACCGCGAGCGCGCCCTTGAGCAGGCCGCGGCGCGAGAAGCGCTGGCCGATCAACTCGCCCATGGTCGGGTTGTCGCTCGGGTTCTGCGGCGGCGCATCGCCCGCCTCGAGCATGCTCGCGCCGAAGGGTGTTTCGAAATCGTCGTCGGCGCTCATGCCCATCGTCCTCGCCAGTCTTGCTCGATCGCTTGCATGCAAGCTTCACATTCGACCAAGTCGAGAGATAGGCCCGCGGCTTGACAGGTCCGTGACAGGCGTCCTCGACATGCAGCGCCGTCGCTCCCGGCCTTTCGAGCCCTGGTCTTTTCTGGTTGAAGGAAAAGCTCATTTCGGCCGCGCTCCCCGGTGCGGCTTTCCGCCACCGCTGCAGAGCGCCCGATGTCGATCGTCTTTTCCGCGCTGGTCGCGGCCTTTGTGGGCTTTGCCGCCTCGGTCGCCGTCGTGCTCGCCGCCGCGCAGGCCATTGGCGCGACGCAAGGACAGACGGTGTCCTGGATCGTCGGGCTGGCGATCGCCAAGGGTCTGGCCAGCATCGTCCTGTCCTGGCGCCACCGCATGCCGATCATCTGCGCCTGGTCGACGCCGGGCGCCGCCCTGATCGCCGCGGCCAGCGGCTTCGACCTCGCGGCCGCGATCGGCGGCTTTCTCGCCGCTGCGGCGCTGATGATGCTGACCGCGACCTTCCGGCCGCTCGGCGCGCTGATCGAGCGCATTCCGATGGGCATCGCCTCCGCCATGCTCGCCGGCGTGATCTTCCGCTTCGTCGTGGCGGTCTTCGACGAGATGAAGCTGCAGCCCGTCCTCGTTTTGACCCTTCTCGCGGTCTTCCTCGTCGCGCGGCTGATCAACCCCTTCCTCGGCGTCATCGCCGCGCTCGTCGCCGGCCTGGCGCTCGCCTTCGGCACCGGGATGGCGAGCCTCCCTGCCGGAAACGTCGCGCTGACCGATCTCGTCCTGACCTGGCCGCGCTTCGACCTGACGGCGATCATCGGCATCGGCATTCCGCTCTACCTCGTCACCATGGCGGCGCAGAATCTGCCCGGCTTCGCCGTGCTGCGCGCCGCCGGCTACAATCCGCCGACGGCATCCTGCCTGTTCGTCACCGGGTTGACCTCCTTCCTCGCCGCTCCGCTCGGCGCGCATATGGTCAACATGGCGGCGATCAGCGCCTCGATCTGCACCGGGGCCGACACCCATCCCGACCCCAAGCAGCGCTGGAAGGCCGGCATCGTCTACGGCCTGTTCTGGCTCGCGATCGCCGCTACCGCGGGCCTCCTGCTCGCGCTCATCATCGCCATGCCCAAGGCGCTGATCGTCGCCGTCGCGGGCCTGGGCCTCGTCGGCTCGCTGACCGGCGCGCTGGGCCAGTCCATGGCCAAGGATTCCGAGCGCTTCGCCGCCGTCATCACCTTCGCGGTCGCGGCGTCCAGCCTCTCCCTCTTCGGCGTCGGCTCGGCCTTCTGGAGCCTGGTCGCCGGGCTTGCGGTCTTGACATTGGACGCTCTCGCAGGCCGTTTGCGCGCAAGATCATGACCATGACCGCTTCACAGACCCGCCTGATGCTCGTCACGCCGCCCGTGTCGGATGCCGAAGCCATCGCCTTCCGCCTGATGCAGGCCTTCGCCGGCGGTGACGTCGCCGCCGTGCTGCTGCGCCTCGCCGCGGGCGACGACCGCAGCCGGATCGAGCGCGTCAAGCGCCTCTGCGGGCCGGTGCAGTCCAACAGCGTCGCGCTGGTGGTCGAGGGATCGGCGCTGATCGCCTCGCGCGGCGGCGCCGACGGCGTGCATCTGACCGAAGGCCCCGTGGCGATCCGCGAGGCCCGTTCCAGCCTGCGCGACGAGCGCATCATCGGCGCCGGCGGCCTGCGCGCACGCCATGACGCCATGGATGTCGGCGAGGCCGGCGTCGACTATGTCATGTTCGGCGAGCCCCGGCCCGACGGCTCGATGCCACCCTTGCCGGCGGTGATCGAGCGCGCCGCCTGGTGGGCCGAGATCTTCGAGACGCCTTGCGTCGCCTATGCGCCGGACGCCGCCTCCCTGCCCGCCCTCGTCGAGACCGGCGCCGAATTCGTCGCGCTCGGCGAATGGGCTTTCGCCGAAGACCAGGACATCCGCGCCCTGGTCGAGGGCGCCAATGTCGCGATCGCCGCCTTCGCGGCGCGGAAGGCCGGGCGATGAAGCGCCTGCGGCGCGCCCTCATGCTCGCCGGGCTCGCCTCGAGCCTGGCCTGCGGCGTGCACGCGGCCGAGACGGACCAGGCCTATGGCGCCTATCAGGCCGGCCATTACCGCCGCGCGCAGGAAGAGGCGCTGAAGCGGGTCGAGGCGAACAGCAACGATGCGGCCGCCATGACCCTGCTCGGCGAGATCTATCGCCAGGGTCTCGGCGTCGCGCCCGATCAGAAGGCCGCGACCGAATGGTACGAGCGCGCGGCCGAGCGGGGCGACATCAACGCGGTCTATGCGCTCGCCATCGCGCTGCTCGACGACGGCAACCCGAAGCACGACGCGACCCGGGCCGGCGTCCTGCTCGAGCGCGCCGCGGCCGCCGGCCATCCCGCCGCGAACTACAATCTCGCGATCACGCTGCTGGCGACCGGGCGCAGCACCGATGCCCAGCGCGCCGTCGCCTGTATCGAGCTCGCCGCCAAGGCCGGCCTCGGCGATGCGCAATATGCGCTCGGCTCCCTGTACAAGCAGGGCCGCGGCGTCGACCAGGACAACGCCAAGGCGGCGGAATGGATGGCGAAGGCCGTCGAGAGCGGCACGATCGCCGCCGAGATCGAATACGCCATCATGCTGTTCAACGGCGACGGCGTCACCAAGGACGAGGTCGCCGCAGCCAGGCTCTTCCTGCGCGCCGCCAACAAGGGCAACGCCATCGCCCAGAACCGGCTGGCGCGGCTCTATCAGGCCGGGCGCGGCATCGCCCCGGACAAGGCCGAGGCGGCCGCCTGGCATCTCGCGGCCCGCGCGCAGGGGCTCGACGACCCGGTGCTCGACCGGCTGGTCGACGGCCTGACGCCGGAGCAGCTGAACCGCGCAGCGCGGCTCGCCGCCCAGCGGATCGAAGGCACGGCCTTGACTACGCCGAGCCAGCCGAGCAAGTGACGGCTTGAATTCCAGGGCCGGCGCGCTGACGTTGCCGGCCTTACCGGCCGCGCGGAAACCGCGCGCATGAGGTTTTGAATGATCCGCTCCCCCCTGATGACCGTGATGACCGACGCCGTGATGAAGGCGTCCCGCTCGCTCAAGCGCGATTTCGGCGAGATCGAGAACCTGCAGGTTCTGGCCAAAGGCCCGGGCGATTTCGTCTCGAAGGCCGATCACAAGGCCGAGGAGATCCTGCGCGCCGCGCTGGAGAAGGCCCGGCCCGGCTACGGCTTCATCATGGAGGAGAGCGGCGTCGTCCACGGCACCGACGAAAGCAACCGCTGGCATATCGACCCGCTCGACGGCACCCATAACTTCCTGCGCGGCATCCCGCACTGGAACATCTCGGTCGCGCTCGAACGCGACAACCAGTTCATTGCCGGCGTGATCTACGATGCGGCCAAGGATGAGATCTTCGTCGCCGAGAAGGGCAAGGGCGCCTATGTCAACAACCGCCGCATGCGGGTCTCGGGCCGGCGCGAGCCAGCCGAGATGCTGATCGGCATGGGCGTGCCGCATATCGGCAAGGGCGGCCACCCGCTCTTCCTGCGCGAGCTCGGCGCGGTGATGCCGCGCTTCGCCAATGTCCGGCGCATGGGCTCGGCCGCGCTCGACATCGCCTATGTCGCGGCCGGGCGCATGGACGCCTATTGGGAACGCGGCCTCCACACCTGGGATTTCGCTGCCGGCGCCGTGATGATCCGCGAGGCGGGCGGCACCTTCGGCACGCTCGACGGCAAGCAGCCGACCAGCGCCAGCGACGTCATTTGCGGCAACGAGGTAGGCGAGCAGGCGTTGCGCGCCGCGCTCAAGACGGCCGGCTAATCCTATATCGCTGATCTTTCACGCTTGATCATGGCGCAAGGGGAGGCGACAGTCCCTGCGCGGCGACAAGGATCGTGATCGCGAACGGCCACGCCGGCCTTTCGCCCGATCATGCTCCACTGTTGAAGAGGCGGCTGTCGGCCCGATCGGGGCCGGGCCGGCTCCAGGCGAACGGAAGACGGGGCATGACGACAGAGGACACCGCGACCGAAACGGTCGCGACGGCGCGGGACGGAACCCATTTTTCACGGCCGCTGCGTTACGCCATCCGCGCGATCCTGTTCCTGGCCCTGATCGGCTTCCTGGGCTTCATCCTCCAGCAGGGGCTGGTCACCGCCTTCATGACCAATCCGGGCCTGAACGGCCTGATCCTCGGCGCGCTGCTCGTCGGCATTCTGATCGCGCTGCGCGAGCTCTGGCGCGTCGACAGCGAGGCCCGCGCCGCGACCGAGCTTGCCAGCGCCCCCGCGCGCGCCAGCGTCGAGCGCGGCCAGGTCATCGCGCCGCTCGGCACCGTGCTGCCCGCGCTGGAGACCCGCACGCTGGCGCCGGCGCAGGCGGCCTCGGTGCTCGAATCGATCGCGGTCAGGCTCGATGACGGCCGAGAGGTGCTGCGCTATCTCGCCGGGCTCCTCGTCTTCCTCGGCCTGCTCGGCACCTTCTGGGGCCTGCTCGAAACCGTGAGCTCGGTCGGCAACGTCATCCGCTCGCTGCGCACCGGCGCGGAAGCGGGCGTGCTCTTCGACGAGCTCAAGGCCGGCCTCGCCGCACCGCTGGCCGGCATGGGCCTGTCCTTCTCGTCCTCGCTCTTCGGCATCGCCGGCTCGCTGATCCTCGGCTTCCTGGAATTGCAGGTCGGCCAGGCGCAGCGCCGCTTCCGCAACGAGCTCGAAAGCTGGCTCGGAACGCGCAGCGCCACGGTCGCGCTTTCTGGACCCGTCTCCGGCGTCGGTCTGGTCGACGGGCTCGGCGAGAAACTGGACACGCTCAGCGCCGCGCTCGCCGACGGCCCCAATAACCGCGCCGCCACCCAGGCGATCTCGAACCTCGCCGAGGGCGTGCAGGGGCTGGTCCAGCACATGCGCACCGAGCAGCAGCTGATCCGCGACTGGGTCGAGGCCCAGGCCGCCCGCGAGAAGGATCTGAAGCGTTTGATCGAGCGCCTGACCGCCAACAGCGTCGCCGAGCCATGATCGCGCCACGGAGCCCTGCTGATGTCGTATGAGCCACTGCAGAAAGTCGCGCCGTCATCCCGGGCGACCGCAGGGAGACCCGGGATCCATGCCGGAGCGCTCCCGTTGAAATTCGAGCACTGAGGAGCGCGGCGCGCCATGGCCCTGTCCCGCACCTACCGCCGCGAGCAGCTGAATTTCTGGCCCGGCTTCGTCGATGCGCTCTCGACGATGCTGATCGGCATCGTCTTCCTGCTCTCGGTCTTCGTGCTCGGCCAGTTCTTCCTGTCGCAGGAGCTGACCGGCAAGGACAGCGCGCTCGAACGCCTCAACCGCCAGATTTCCGAGCTGACCGACCTGCTGGCGCTGGAGCGCAGCTCGAACCGGCAGGCGCAGGAGAACCTGACCCTGCTGCAATCGACGCTGACGCGCGAGCAGAGCGAGCGCGGCCGCCTCCAGGGCGCGCTCGAGGCCCAGGCCGGCAACGGCCCGGCGCAGCTGACGGAGGCCCAGAAGGCGCTCGAGCAGGAGAAGCAGCTCTCCGCCCGCGCCCAGGCGACGGTCGATCAGGTCAACCAGCAGATCATGGCGATGCGCCGGCAGCTCGCCGCGCTCGAGGAGGCGCTGGCCGCCTCGGAGGCCAAGGACAAGGACTCGCAGACCCGCATCGCCGATCTCGGCTCGCGCCTCAACGTCGCGCTGGCCCAGCGCGTGCAGGAGCTGGCGCGCTATCGCTCCGACTTCTTCGGCCGTTTGCGGCAGGTGCTCGGCGCCAGGCCCGATATCAGGGTCGTCGGCGACCGCTTCGTCTTCCAGTCGGAGGTCTTCTTCGATGCCGGCCAGGCCGTGCTCAAGCCGGAAGGCCAGGGCGAGCTCGACAAGCTCGCCACCATCCTCGGCGATCTCGGCCGCGAGATGCCGCCGGACATCCCCTGGATCCTGCGCGTCGACGGCCATACCGACGCCCGCCCGATCAAGACGGCGCAGTTCCCCTCCAACTGGAACCTCTCGACGGCGCGCGCCGTGGCGGTGGTCGAGTATCTGGTCTCGCGCGGCCTGCCGGCCGACCGCATCGCCGCGACCGGCTTCGGCGAGTTCCAGCCGCTCGACGTCGCCACCAATGACGAGGCCTATCGCCGCAACCGCAGGATCGAGTTCAAGATCACCGAGCGGTGAGGGCCGGACTCACCTTGCGGATATCGCCGCCTGTTCTCGCCCGCACGGGCCGCAGCTTTTTCAACCGAGTGAGAGACCCGTGCGATTTGAGATAAGCGACGCGCGAGCGATGGCGCGACGGACATTGATCGCCGTTGGGGCCAATGATGCGGTCGCGACGTCCTTGGCGGACGCGACGATCGCTGCCGAATTGCATGGGCGTCATTCGGTCGGTTTCGCGCATCTTCTGGATTATCTGGCGAGCATCCGGGCTGGGCGGATACTGGGCTCGGCTGAGCCCGATATCAGCTTTCCGGCAGCCGCGGTCATCCGGATCGACGCCGGGGGTGGCATTGCCCAGCTCGGCTTCGATCGCGCATTCGGCGAGTTGCAAGCGCGCGCCGGCATCTACGGCATCGCGCTCTTGTCGCAGTCGAACAGCTACAGCGCCGGGGAGTTGGGCTACTACACGCGTCGCCTTGCCGAAGCCGGGTTGGTCGCGCTGGCCGCTACCAACGGATCCGCCCATGTAGCCGCCGGCGAAAGCCGCGATGCGGTCTACGGCACCAATCCGCTCTCCTTTGCCGCCCCCGTGGAAAACGGCCCGCCGCTGCTCATCGACCAGGCGTCGAGCGCGACCGCATTCGTCAATGTCAGGCGGGCGGCGGAAATGGGCGAGCCGCTTCCCGATGGCTGGGCGATCGATTTGGAAGGCCGGCCCACCACCGATCCACGCGAGGCGCTCAAGGGCGCGCTTCTGGCATTCGGCGGCGACCGCGGCGCCAATATCGCGCTGATGGTAGAAACTCTTGCGGCAGGGGTGACCGGCGCGAACTGGTCCGTCGATGCGCCGTCCTTCACGGAAGGCAATCGCTCGCCTGGCGCCGGCCTCTTGGTCATTGCCCTGAAGCCCGAGATCCTGGCTCCGGACTTTTCGGCCCGCTTGGCCTCGCATATGCAGCGCCTGTCGGCCAAGGGCGTCCATATTCCCGGAAGAAGGCCGCGCAGTGCTGAGATAGAGCTGCCTGGTTGGCTCGTGGAAGCGATCGAACGATACGATCAATCTTGAATTTCCGCGGATCGTCCTGACGCCGCTCAAGCCGCCGCCCGCTGGATCACGTCCGGCCCGGAGCCGTAGCGCTCCTTGCGCTGCCGATGGAAGACCGCGAATTCCGCGGCCGGCAGCGGCTTGGCGAAGAACCAGCCCTGCGCGAAATGAACACCGTGGGCGCGGAGATAATCGAGCTGTTCCCGCGTTTCGACGCCCTCCGCGACGATGAACAGGTTCAGGGTCTTCGCCATCTCGATGATATGCGAGGTCACCGAGCTGGTCGCGGTGTTGCGGCCGATCGTGTCGATGAAGGACTTGTCGATCTTGAGCGCGTCCAGCGGCAGGCCCTGGAGATATTGCAGGCTCGAATAGCCGGTCCCGAAATCGTCGATCGCGACCGAATGGCCCAGGCGGCGCGCCTTCGCGATCGTCTCCCGGGCGGGGTCGATATCGATGAAGCCGCGCTCGGTCGCTTCCAGCCAGATCTGCTGCGGACGGATGTCCGTAGGCGCGAGCGCGCCCTGGATGACATCCAGGATGCGGCCCGTCTTGATGTCCTCGGCGCAGAGATTGATCGCGATATGCAAGGAGCGGTCGGCGACCAAAAGAGCGCCGAGGTCGGCGATCACCGCGGCGACGACCTGGTCGGTGATCGGAATGATCAGTCCGCTCTCCTCCGCCAGCGGGATGAAGAGGTCCGGCCGGACCAGCGAGCCGTCGGGGCGGCGCCAGCGCACGAGCGCTTCCGCGCCGACGCAGATGCCGGTCTCGAGATCGATGATCGGCTGGTAATGGACGACGAACTCGCGCTTGCGCACCGCGATCGTCAGTTCGCCCAGCGGCGAGAGCCGCCTGCGCGACAGCCAGATCACGATGCCGACGATCAGCGCCGCGATGAAGGCGCCGACCGGCAGGAGCAGCATCCGCTGGCGCTGCAGGCTCGGCTGGATCTGGTCGCGCGGCTGGGTCGCGACCGCGATCCAGCCGTCCGCCCGCGCCGCCGCGAACAGATGCGTCGCGTCCATGCCGATGCGTGGACGGGCGAGCAGCGATCGCAGGAGCTCCGGGTCGGGGCCGTTCAGCGCACCGACCAGCACGCCCGTGTCGCTGGCGATCGCGAGCTGCATCCCGGAAGGCGCAAGCACATCGACCAGCTGCGCCGGATCGAGCAGGACATTGTGATCGCGGTATTGCAGCGCCAGCCGCGCATTGGCGCCGCTCACCCGCGGCCGCACGCCGACATCGACCATGATGCCGTCGCGCGTGACATAGTCGCCGGGGGTGAGCGCGATCCGTTCCTCGGTCCGTCCCCAGGAGGTGCAGGCCAGCTGCCCGCCGCTGAAATAGCCCATCTCGTCGATGGCACGGGTATTGACCGTCAGCTTCCGCATCAGGGCGACATGCTCGTCCGAGCAGGGCGTCGGCGTGGCGCTGGCGATGGCGTGCAGCGCCGCGCTCGCCTCGGCGAAGGCGCTGTTCGCGCGAGCGATCACCTGCCTGGCGACCTGTTCCAGCCGCGCCTGCTCGGTCTGCTCGGCGAGCGTCCGCGAGATCTGCAGCATCGCGGCGAGCGGAACCGCCGCGCCGATGATCGCCAGCAGCGATGCGATGATGATGACGTGGAGCCGCTTCACGCCTGTGCCTTCGCGAGTGGCAAGCGCATCGTCCGGTGGATGCGCATTGCTGGTCCTGGAGCCGTCCGCAGACGCTGCATCACAGGGCGGAACCAATTCCTTATCGAAACACGGCGATATCGGCGCGGCGCTTCACCGCAATGAGGAAAGCGTTTCGATCTTTCGACGAAATTGACGGATTCGGGCGAGCCCTGCCCGGGGAGCAATGCCGGAACTCACGCTACCGGCTCATCGTCGCCAGGGCGCTACGCATCGAGTCGCTGGGAATGCCGAACACGCCGCCATAGGGCCATTCCAGGTCGAAGATCACGAACATCACGCTCGAGATCGAGATGACGCCGATCGCCAGGACCACCGCCGCCAGGAGCTTGCGGGGCACCTGCAGCCCGAAGGAGACGAAGACCAGCATCAGCCAGAAGATCACGATGTTGAGGAAGAGCCGTGTCAGCGAACCATGCGCATCCTCGATCACGGCCCAGCGATGCTGCTGGAAGTCGGAGAAGACGGCGCGGCAATCGGCCGCCAGGTTGCGCCGCATGCTGTCCTGCGGATCGAGCCCGTTGATCTCGCGGCCGATCTCGCGGATCAGCGCGCTCAAGGTCGCGCTCTCGCCCTGGCGCGCCATGCCCGTCATGTCCGGATAGGAGACGCCGGCCGGCTTCTCTTCGTCGGGCCAGGTGCTGGCGATCACGGCGGCCGTGTAGCTGCGCAGTTTCTCGCGTGCCCGTTCCGCACCCTCGCCATATTCGCGCAGGCACTGGTCGAGCCGGGCGAGCTGCCCGGCATCGGCGTTGCGGTCGCGATAGGCCGTGTCGAACGCGGCCTTGCCGCTCGACAATTGCAGGCTGAGCACCAGGGCCGCGAAGGTGACGAGCAGGCTCGTGACCAGCCGCAGCGCCTCCATGTTGCGCTCGGTGAGGTGTTCCTCCGGCAGCCAGCCGCGCAGCAATACGCCGAACACGGCGCTGGCGCTGAGCAGCGCGCAGAAGACGAAGGCAGAGAGCAGCTCCGGCATCCGCGCCCCTCGTTATGCCTCAGGCCGCCTCCAGCCCGAACTGCAGCGCCGCCAATCGCGCATAGAGCCCACCGCGCGCCTTGAGCTCGGCATGGCTACCTTCCTCGACCACCCTGCCCTCGTCCAGCACCAGGATGCGGTCGGCCGAGAGGATGGTGGCGAGGCGGTGGGCGACGACCAGCGTCGTGCGGCCCAGCATCAGTCGGTCGAGCGCATCCTGCACGGCGCGCTCGCTCTCGGAATCGAGCGCCGAGGTCGCCTCGTCGAGCAGGAGGATCGGCGCGTCCTTCAGCACGGCGCGCGCGATCGCCAGGCGCTGGCGCTGGCCGCCGGAGAGCGTCACGCCGCGCTCGCCGACCACGGTGTCGTAGCCTTGCGGCAGGCTGCGGATGAAACCGTCGGCGGCGGCGAGCCGGGCCGCCTCCTCGACCTCGGCCAGGCTGGCGCCCGGCCGGCCATAGGCGATGTTGTCGCGGATCGAGACGCCGAACACGCTCGGCTCCTGCGGCACCAGCGCGAAGCGCCGGCGCCAGACCTCCGGATCGGCCTCGGTCCCGGCGACGCCGTCGACCGTGACCCGCCCGGAGGCCGGATCGTAAAAGCGCAGGGCGAGTTGCAGCACGGTGCTCTTGCCGGCGCCCGAAGGTCCGACCAGCGCGACACGCTCCCCCGGCCGGATGCTGAAGGAGAGGTCGTGCAGTGCCGAGGCGGTGCGCCCCGGATAGGCGAAGGAGACATGCGCGAAGGCGAGCTCGCCGAGCGAAGGTTCGGGCATCGCTTTCGGATGCGGCGGGGCGGCGATGGCCGGCTTCGTCGCCAGGATCTCGCCGAGGCGCCCGGCCGCGCCGGCTGCGGCCGAGATCTCGCCATAGACCTCGGAGAGCTGCCCGAGCGAGCTCGCCGCCAGCACCGCATAGAGCACGAACTGCGACAGCCGCCCGCCGGTCATCCGCCCGGCGAAGACTTCGGTCGCCCCGACCCAGAGCACGCAGACCACGCTGGCGCTGACCAGGAAGATCGCGACGCCCGAGAGCCAGGCGCGCGAGCCGCTCGCCGCGCGCGAGGCGGCATAGGCGTCGTTCGACGCGTCCTCGAAAGCCCGCGCCGTCTGCCGCTCGGCGCCGAAGGACTGCATCGTGCGGATCGCCCCCACGGCCTCCGAGGCATAGGCGGAGGCGTCCGCGAGCCGGTCCTGCGCCGCCCGCGCGCGCCGTCGCACCGACCGGCCCGACAGCACCAGCGGCAGCACGATCAGCGGGATCGCGGCGATGACGATGGCCGAGAGCTGCGGGCTGGTGACGACCATCAGCGCCAGCGCGCCGAGGAACATGATGCCGTTGCGCAACGCGATCGAGGCGGTCGAGCCGAAGGTCGATTTGATCTGCGTCGTGTCGGCGGTGAGCCGCGAGACCAGGTCTCCCGCCCGGCTCGAATCGAAGAAGGCCGGCTCCAGCCGCGTCAGATGCGTGAAGACGTCGCTGCGCAGGTCGGAGACGATGCGCTCGCCCACGGTCATGACCAGGTAGAATCGCGCCGAGCTCGCCAGCGCCAGCACCGCGACGACGCCGATCAGCAGGATGAAATAGCTGTTGGCGAGCTGCTGGTCGCCGCCCGAAAACCCGACATCGATGACGCGCCGGACCGCCAGCGGCAGCACCAGCGTCGCGGCCGACGCGACGATGAGCGCCAGGATGGCGAGCGAGATCCGCCCCTTCTGGGCCAGCGCATAGGGCCAGAACGAGGACAAGGAACGGAAATCGGGCCGCTGGTTTTTCTGGTTCTCGGTGTCGTCGGCCACGCTTACCTGCCCTGTCATGCTTGCGCTGTCGCCTCGCCTGCGATATGTGCACGCGACTTCACGACAGGCTCATACGAATTGTTCGACGGGCCGGCCAGCTATGCCTGGTTATCGACCGTGCCCGCTTACGATTGAGGATTTCGCCATGAAGACCGGCATCCATCCCGACTACCACACCATCAAGGTCGTCATGACCGATGGCACCGAATACTTCACGCGTTCGACGCTCGGCAAGGAGGGCGACACCCTCAATCTCGACATCGACCCGAAGACGCACCCGGCCTGGACCGGCGGCTCGCAGCAGCTGCTCGACCGTGGCGGCCGCGTCTCGCGCTTCAATTCGCGCTTTGGCGCGCTGAGCTCGCTCGGCAAGAAGTAATCGGGCGGCGATCCGCAGCGATCGCCGGATCCTTCACAGACAAAAAGCCCGGCCATCACGGCCGGGCTTTTTCGCGTTCGGGCGGCGATTGGTCGCGGATCAGCGCAGCAGGCCGAGCCGCGCCTGCAGGATCTCGATCTGGCTCTGGACCGGGTTGGCCGCCAGTTCCGGCGTGCGCTCGCCCGCCATCAGGCCCTCGAGATGACGGATGCGGTCCTGCAGGCGGATCGAATGGGCGACGAGATCCCGCAGCGCCTGCGGCAGGCGCTGGGCCTCCTCCTGCGCCGGAGACAGCAGCGGTTCGGCGATCTTGACCTTGTTCTTTTCGGTGCGAGCCTGCTCGGCCGTCATCTCGCCCTCGGCGACCGCGCGCTGCACCAGGAGCCAGGACGCGATCTGCATCAGCCGCGTCGTCAGCCGCATGCTCTCCGTCGCATAGGTCAGCGCGACCTCGCGCGGCAGCGCGGCGGATTCGGCGCGGCCGTCGCCGTCGAGATAGCTCGCCGTCTGCTCGACCAGCCCCATGCCTTCGCGGAACAGCAGCATGAACGCATCCGACTTGACGAAGCCGCGCGCGAAGGAGAGCGCCCCGTCGTCCTGTTCCGGCTTCAGCAGCGTCATATCGTTCATGGCGGCGTCTCCAATCGGCACAATGCGTGTGCGTTCGGGACGCGACACGGGTTCGATGCCGTCATGGCCGCAAGGATAGCGCCGTCGCCGCGGCGAGACTGTGGTAAGGTGTGATTAACCTTAACGGCCGCGACCAGACCAAAAAAGAGCCGCCTCGAAGGCGGCTCGAAGGTCAACAGGGAGGCGTCAAACAGAGTGGGCAGGAGCCACTCGACATCCAGACAAACTGGACGATCCGATTCATACTTTGGAATCGTTAAGGGGTCGTTAACGCGCGCCGTCTCGCTCGCGATTTTGCGCAAAAGATCGGCATTGGCCCGCAGATCGGCGGGCTCTTCGTGATGAACGGTCGAAGACGGCTGGCGGCTGCGCCTCAGCCGCTCTTGCGGAAGAAGGCGTCCGCCGCCGAGCGGGACGCGTCCTTGCGCGCCCGGATCTCCATGAGCCGCGCGATCTCGCTCTTGAGCGCCTCGACACGCTGGTCGATCTCCGCCAGCGACAGCATCGAGAGATCCTGACCGATCAGGTGAATCGGCTGCGGCGCGGGGCGGTCATCCTCTGGAAACACCGACATGGCTGCCTCATTTTCGAAACCCGACGACGGGAAGACTAGCCGTCTCACGGCCGCAAGGCCACTATCCCGGCCGGATGGGCGCCATGAAGCCCTGTCGCGCGCCGAGCGGCGCTCATCGAAAAAGGACCGCGAGCCACCATGCCAGCACTGCCAGAAACCATGACCGCGATCGGCTTCGAGGCTCCGGGCGGCCCCGACGTGCTGCAGGCGACGACCCGGCCGGTGCCGAAGCCCGGACCGGGTGAGATTCTGGTGGCCGTAGCGGCTGCCGGCATCAACCGGCCCGACGTCCTGCAGCGCCTCGGCGGCTACGCGCCGCCGCCTGGCGCCTCGGACATTCCCGGCCTCGAGATCGCGGGCACGGTCGTGGCGCTGGGCGACGGGGCACGGCGCTTTGCGCTCGGCGACCAAGTCTGCGGGCTCGTCGCCGGCGGCGGCTATGCCCAATATGCCGTCGTGCACGAGAGCAATGCCCTGCCGGTTCCCGCCGGGCTGTCGCTGCTCGAGGCCGCCGCGATCCCCGAGACCTATTTCACCGTCTGGACCAACGTCTTCCAGCGCGGCGCCCTGAAGTCCGGCGAGAGCTTCATGGTCCATGGCGGCACGTCCGGCATCGGCACCACGGCGATCCAGCTCGCCAGGGCCTTCGGCGCGATGGTGATCGCAACCGCCGGCTCGGCCGAGAAATGCGCCGCCTGCCGCGAGCTCGGCGCCGAGCATGCGATCAACTATCGCGAGCAGGATTTCGTCGCCGTGGCGAAGCAGGCGACCGGCGGGCGCGGCGTCGACCTGATCCTCGACATGGTCGGCGGCGACTATATCGGTCGCAACTACGAGGCCGCGGCCGAAAGCGGCCGCATCGTCCAGATCGCCTTCCTGAACGGCCCCAAGGCCGAGGTCGATTTCCGCCGGCTGATGATGAAGCGGCTGACCCATACCGGCTCGACCTTGCGCCCGCGCACCATCACTGAGAAGGCCGCGATCGCCGCCGAGCTGGAGGCCAGGGTCTGGCCGCTGCTGGCGCAGGGGCGCTGCAAGCCGGTGATCCACCAGACCTTTCCCCTCGCCCGGGCCGCCGAGGCCCATCGCCTGATGGAGAGCAACACCCATATCGGCAAGATCGTGCTGACGGTGTAGAAGGATTAGACGCTTTTCCTTGGACAGCCACCACGGCTTTGCCTATAACGCGCGCCATCCTGCTCATCGCTGATGATTTGGATGGCCGGCCGGGGAGGCCGGTCGGCGCATGAGAGCTATTGTCCGCGACGCTGTTCCGGCCTTGACGGCCGACCTTCGAGATCCAGGAGATATCCCGTGTCACAGTCCCCCCCGCTGATGCCGAAGGCCACCGCGGTCTGGCTGGTCGAGAACACGTCCCTGACCTTCGAGCAGATCGCCGAGTTCTGCAAACTCCACCCGCTCGAGGTGCGCGGCATCGCCGATGGCGAGGTCGCGGCCGGCATCAAGGGTCTTGACCCGATCACCTCCGGCCAGCTCACCCGCGAGGAGCTCGAGCGCGCCGCCAAGGACCCGAACCACCATCTCAGGCTCGCCGAACGCAAGGTGAAGGTGCCGGAGATCAAGCGCACCAAGGGCCCGCGCTACACCCCGGTCTCGAAGCGCCAGGACCGCCCGAACGCGATCCTCTGGCTGCTGCGCAACCATCCCGAGCTTAAGGACGCCCAGATCATCCGGCTGATCGGCACGACCAAGTCGACCATCGCCCAGATCCGCGACCGCACCCATTGGAACGCCCAGACCCTGACCCCGATCGACCCGGTCAGCCTCGGCCTGAGCTCGCAGATCGATCTCGATTTCGAGGTGGCGCGCGCCGCCAAGGACCGCCCGGCCGCCCTGGCCGAGGCCGGCTCGACCCTGCTTCCCGCCGAGGAGACGACGGCCCCCGAGGCAGCCCCGAGCGGCCAGCCCTTCGCCGACATGAGCAAGCCGAAGCGCGAGGAGGAAGCGGCGATCGACGTCGATTCGGTCTTCGCCAAGCTGAAGCAGCTCAAGCGTCCGGCCGACGAGGATGGCGACGAGGACTGAGCCGGCTCTGCCCGGCGCCATCCGAGCGGGAGCGCGGCCGTGACACCGGGTCTAGCCTTCACCTTCCTCGGGACCGGCGCCCCGCCGGTCAGCCTCCGCCGCGCCGGCCCGTCCCATCTCGTCGAGGCGGCCGGCCGCAAGGTCCTGATCGATTGCGGCTCGGGCGTCAGCCAGCGCCTCGTCGCGGCTGGACATCGCGGCGCCGATATCGACCTGCTCATCGTCACCCATGAGCATTCCGACCACCTGGTCGATTTCTACCAGCTCGTGGTCTCGTCCTGGCATCAGGGCCGCGCCCGCCCCTGGCGCGTCATGGCGCCGGCGCCGGCGCTCGCCAACATGCGGGCGCAATACGAGGCCTTCGCCCGCGAGCGCGCCTTGCGCATCGCCTTCGAGAAGCGCCCGGACGCGACCGGCCTCGACGTCCAGTTCGAGGAGCTGCGCGAGGGCGTCGTCGCCGGCCTCGGAGAGCTGGCGATCGACGCGTTCCTGGTCGACCACAAACCGGTCGAGCCGGCCTTCGGGCTCGCTATCGCGCTGGCGGGGAGCCGTATCGTCTTTTCGGGCGACACCCGGCTGACGCCCTCGCTCGAGCGGGCGGCGAAAGGCTGCGACCTGCTGGTCTGCGAGGTCTTCATCGACAGCCAGATGCCGATCGTCGCCGGTGTCCGCTCGGCGCAGACGGTCGCGGCGGTGCAGGCCTATCACATGACGCCCGCCGTGGTGGCGCAGCTCGCGGCCCGGACCGGCGCCAGGGCGCTGGCCCTGACCCATCTGGTGCCGCCGGCGGCCGATACCGCGGCGCTCGCCCGCGAGATCAGAGCGGCGGGCTATGCCGGCCCGCTCATCGTCGGCGAGGACCTGATGCGGCTGGACTGGCCCGAACGGCTGCTGAGCTGGAACGGCGCGACGCTGGCCTTCTGAAACCGCCCGCGCCGCCTCCGGTCAGGCCGCGCGGCGCACCGGCGCCTGCGCCGCTTCGCCGATCTCGCTGCCGATCCTGAACCGCGCCGTCAGCTGTTCCAGCGTCTTTGCGGTCTCGGCCATGCCGTCGCCGGCCGCCGCCGTGCGTGCCGCCGCCTGGGCGTTGTCCTGCGTCAGGGCGTCCATCTGCTGCAGCGCCCGCTCGACATCGCCGATGCCCTGCGACTGCTCGCGCGCCGCCTCGCTGATATCGGCGAAGACCTGCGCGACCGCGTCCGCATCGCCGGAGATCGCGTTCAGGCTGGCGCCTGCCTCGCGCACGAACTTCACGCCCTCGTCGACATGGAGCTTGGTGTCACCGATCAGCGCGCGCACGTCGCGGGCCGCATCGGCTGATTGCTGGGCCAGGCGCCGAACCTCGGTCGCGACGACGGCGAAACCGCGCCCGCCCTCGCCGGCTCTCGCAGCCTCGACCGAGGCGTTGAGCGCCAGCAGATTCGTCTGGAACGACAGCCCGTCCATGACGCCGACGATATCCGCGATCTTCTTCGCCTGCTCGTCGACGCGGTCGATCGCCTCGACGGCGCGGGCGGCAATCGCGACGCCGGCATCGGCATTTTCGGCGGTGGCGCGAGCCTTTTGGGCCGCGCCCGAGACCATCTCCGCGGTCTGGCGGACCGTGGCGGCGATCTCCTCGACCGTCGCCGAGGTTTCCTCCAGCGACGCGGCCTGGCTCTCGCTCCGGCCGGACAAATCCCGTGTCGCGGACAGGATGTCGTCCGCCGCCCGATGCGTGGCCGCCGCGCTTTGCGCCACGGCTGTGAGCGCCTGTCCCAGCGTCTCGGTCGAGCGGTTGAAATTGGCGGCGACGCCGGCCAGCCGACCCTCGAAGCCGGTCGCCATGCGGGCGGTCAGGTCGCCCTCGGCAAGGGCGGAAAGGGCTCGGTCGGTCTCATTCAGGAAGCCCTCGCAGGTGCTCGCGAGCTCGTCGATGCCCTGAACCAGCGAGGCCAGACGACCGAGTTCCAGGGCCTCCGGTGCGCGGACCGAGAAATCGCCGCGCCGGGCCGCCTCGACGACGGTCTCGACCGCAGCCAGCAGCTGATCCTCGACCAGGACGCGCCGCTCGTCGGATTGCGCGGCGTCGCGGCGGACCTCGCTTTCGCGGGCCTCGTTCGCCAGCGCCGCATCCGTCGCTGAATCCGCGATGCGCAGTGCCGATTCAAGGCGCAGCGCCAGCCAGACCAGCGCGCCCGCCTCGGCCAGCAAAATCAGCGCATGCACCACCACGCGCGAGAACTCGGCCCCATCCGGAAACACCGCGAGGGGATAGACCATGTTGAGGAGGAGATGGTGCACCGCCACGACCGCCGTCGCCGTCAGGATCGCGCGCCAGCAGCACCAGGCCGTGGTGATCGCCAGCCCGGCGAAGAACGCCATATGCATGTCGATCTGATAGCGGGTGCCTTCGCAGGCGAAGACCAGCAGTGCGACCTGGCCGCAAAGGACGACCGTCGACGTGATGCGAGTGGAAAGCCCGGTCCGGTCCCAGGACCAGGACAGCGCGCCGGCTCCGGCGAGCAGCGCCGATACGATGCCGATCGCTATCACCGCCGGATGGCCCGCGAACCAGGCCGTGATGGCGACCAGCGGCACCAGCGCCCATTGCCCGAGCATGAGCGGTGTCGTGAAGGCACTGCGGATCGCGTCAAGGCTGCGGCTCATCGGCTGGTCCTCGCACGGTGTTTCATGACGGCTGGGATTGCGGCAGGCAGCCGCCGCGGCCGGCGCCGTCGATGACGAGCATGGCGCCCGCGCCGTAGAGGCGCGCGGCGAAGCCGGGCTCATCCGAACGTGCAACGAGGCCGAATTCGCCGAACCGCGCCAGGATCGCGCCCTCGGCGAGCGTCACCGCTTCGGCCGCGCCTGCGCTGCTCGCGGCGAGCACGATGACGGAGGCCCGATCACGCGGCGCCAGGACCAGGACGACCGGCGCCAGCAGGGCGCCGAGCACGAGAGCGACCGATCTGCCGACAGGCCTGGCCATAGGGGGTTTCCATGACGCGCATATGCACTCATGGATCGTGACATTTATTGGTAAATTCAATGTAAAGTTGCGAATTCGGATGGCGCCCTGCCTTCAGGGTAGCCCCCTCGCCTTCAGCGCGACGCCGATCTCGTCGAGCACGGCCGGATCGTCGATCGTCGCCGGCATCGCATACTCCTCCCCGTCGGCGATCTTCTTCATTGTCGCGCGCAGGATCTTGCCGGACCGCGTCTTCGGCAGCCGCGCCACGGTCACGGCGAGCTTGAACGCCGCGACAGGGCCGATCTTCTCGCGCACCAGGGCGACCAGCTCCTTCTCGACCTCAGCCGGACCTTGCGTGACACCCGATTTGAGCACGACGAAGCCGCAGGGCTGCTCGCCCTTGAGCGCATCCTTGATGCCGACCACGGCGCATTCCGCCACGGCCGGATGCGAGGCCAGCACCTCCTCCATGCCGCCGGTCGAGAGCCGGTGGCCAGCGACATTGATGATGTCGTCGGTGCGACCCATGATGAAGACATAGCCGTCCGCGTCGATGAAGCCGGCATCCGAGGTGGTGTAGTAGCCGGGAAAGGCCGTGAGATAGGCCTCGCGGAAGCGCGCATCATCCTGCCACAGCGTCGGCAAGCAGCCCGGCGGCAGCGGCAGCTTGAGCACGATCGCGCCCATCGTCCCGGCCGGCACCGGCTTGCCGGCCTCGTCCAGGCATTGCACGTCATAGCCCGGCATCGGCACGGTCGGCGAGCCGTGCTTGACCGGCAGCAGGCCAAGCCCGACGGGATCGCCGACGATGCAGGAGCCCGTCTCGGTCTGCCACCAATGGTCGATGACCGGGACCTTCAGGACCGCCTCCGCCCATTTCAGCGTGTCGGGATCGGCCCGCTCGCCGGCGAGGAAGAGCGTGCGGAAATGCGAAAGGTCGTGGGCAGCCAGGTGCTTCGCCTGCGGATCCTCCTTGCGGATCGCGCGGAAGGCGGTCGGCGCGGTGAACATCGCCACCGCCTTGTGCTCGGCGATGACGCGCCAGAAGGCGCCGGGATCGGGCGTGCCGACCGGCTTGCCCTCGTAGAGCACCGAGGTCGCTCCATGCAGCAGCGGCCCGTAGACGATGTAGGAATGGCCGACGACCCAGCCGACATCCGAGGCGGTGAAGAAGACCTCGCCCGGCTTCACGCCATAGAGGTTCTCCATCGTCCATTTCAGCGCGACCATATGGCCGCCATTGTCGCGCACGACGCCCTTCGGCCGCCCCGTCGTGCCCGAGGTGTAGAGCACGTAGAGCGGGTCGGTCGCGGCGACCTCGGCGCAATCGGCCTTGCGGCCCGCAGCTTTTGCTGCCGCGACCAGCGCCCGCCAGTTCCGGTCGCGCGAGACCTGCATCGAGGCGTCGGCCTGCGGCCGCTGCAGCACGAGGCAGGTCTCCGGCTTGTGCGCGGCGAGCGCGATCGCCCCGTCGAGCAGCGGCTTGTACTCGACCACTCGCGCCGGCTCGATGCCGCAGGAGGCGGTCAGGATGACCTTTGGCTTGGCGTCGTCGATGCGCGTCGCCAGCTCCTTGGCCGCGAAGCCGCCGAACACCACCGAGTGCACCGCGCCGATCCGCGCGCAGGCGAGCATGGCGAAGGCCGCCTCCGGGATCATCGGCATGTAGATGATGACGCGGTCGCCCTTGCCGACGCCGAGATCATCGAGCACGGCGGCGAGCGTCGCGACCTCGTCCAGCACTTGCGCGTAGGTGAAGACCGACTTCGTGCTCGTGACCGGGCTGTCATGGATCAGCGCCGGCTGGTCGCCGCGCCCGTCGCGAACATGGCGGTCGAGCGCGTTGAAGCAGGTATTGCAGGAGGCGTCGGGGAACCAGCTTCCATAGGCGCCGGCCTGAGCGTCGAAGATAGTCTGCGGCGGCTTGATCCATTCGATCTCGCGCGCCGCCTCGGCCCAGAACGCGGCCGGGTCCGCCTGCCAGCGCGCATAGGTCTCGCGATAGCGGCTTGCATGCGGGGTATTCATCGGGCGCGTTCCTCTTGAGCGGATTCTGGCCTAGACCCGGCGGGCCGGGGTCGGCTGATTTTGCGCGGGATCGTGCGCACTCTCCCGCACTCGCGCAAGCACGACGCCGTCAGACTTTCGCTACTGCCCAAGATCTCCTCCGGATTCCCTCCCCGCTCTTCGGATCGCAAGCACGAACCGGCGATGACCTTCGACCCCGCCTATCTCACCGCGATGGTGTCGGCCGTCATCCTGATGGGGCTGTCCAAGGGCGGCTTCGCGGGGCTCGGCCTGCTCTCGCTGCCGCTGATGGCGCTCGTCGTCTCGCCGGTCCAGGCCGCGGCGATCATGCTGCCCATCCTGATCGTGCAGGATGTCGTCTCGGTCTGGGCCTATCGCCGCGAGTTCGACCGGCGCAACCTCGCCATGCTGCTGCCGGGCGCCGCTCTCGGCATCCTCGCCGGCTATCTCCTGGCCGCGTGGGTCTCCGATGCCGCGGTCGGGCTCGCCGTCGGCCTGATCTCGATCGGCTTCGCCGCGCGGCGCCTGCTCGGCACAGGCAAGGCGCCGCCGCCGGTCAAGCGCGCCGAATTCCTGCCGGGCACCTTCTGGGGCGCAATCTGCGGCTTTACCAGCATGGTCGCCCATGCCGGCGGCCCACCCTTCCAGATCTATGTGATGCCGCAGCGCCTGCCGCCGCAAATCTTCGTCGGCACCGGCGCGATCTTCTTCGCGATCCTCAACCTGGCCAAGGTCGCGCCCTATATCGCGCTCGGCCAGTTCACCACGCAGAATCTGAGCGCCTCGGCCGCGCTGTTTCCGGTCGCGATCCTCTCGACCATCGTCGGCGTCCGGCTCGTCCGCCGCGTTCCCGCCGAGCGCTTCTATACGATCATCTACTGGCTGCTGATCGCGGTCGGCCTCAAGCTCGTCGTCGAGGGGCTGGCCGCCTTGCGCCTGTTCGCCTGAGCGGTTGGCGCAGGGTGGCCACCTGCGCCATCCCGCGGCAAGCCTCGCCCTGCCGATTGCGCCGCCTCGGAAAAAGGGCTGGATTACCGTCAGGCCCGCGAGCCGCTAATCCAGCGGCGACGCGACGGCAGAAGGCGCCCCGATGAAGACCACGCCCTACGACACCGATCTCGACCGCAACCCGGCCAATTTCCAGCCGCTCACGCCGCTGACCTTCCTCGAGCGCGCCGCCGCCGTCTTCCCGGATCACACCGCGATCATCCACGGCCCCTTGCGCCGCAGCTATGCCGAATTCTACGCCCGTTCGCGCCGCCTCGCCTCGGCGCTGGCCAGGCACGGCGTCGGCAGGGGCGACACGGTCGCGGCGATGCTGCCCAACACGCCGGCCATGCTCGAATGCCATTACGGCGTGCCGATGACCGGCGGCGTGCTCAACACGCTGAACACGCGGCTCGACGCCGCCATCATCGCCTTCTCGCTCGACCATGGCGAAGCCAAGGTCCTGATCGCCGACCGCGAATTCTCGAAGACGGTCAAGGCAGCGCTCGAACTCTGCAAGGTCAAGCCGCTCGTCATCGACTATGACGACCCGGTCTATGACGGGCCGGGCGAGCGGCTAGGCAGCCTCGAATACGAGGATTTCCTGGTCACGGGCGACCAGGACTTCGCCTGGGCGATGCCGGACGACGAATGGGACGCGATCACGCTCAACTATACCTCCGGCACCACCGGCGACCCCAAGGGCGTCGTCTATCATCATCGCGGCGCCAGCCTGCTCGCGACCTCGAACGTCGTCACCTGCGGCATGGCCAAGCATCCGGTCTATCTCTGGACGCTGCCGATGTTCCACTGCAACGGCTGGTGCTTTCCCTGGTCTATCTCGATCCTGGCCGGCACCCATGTCTGCCTGCGCCAGGTCCGCGCCAAGGCGATGTATGACGCGCTCGCCGACCACGGCGTCACGCATCTCTGCGGCGCACCGATCGTGATGTCGACGCTGCTGAACGCTCCCCTGGAGGAGCGGCGCGACTTCAGCCAGAAGGTTTCGTTCTTCACCGCCGCCGCCCCGCCGCCCGAGGCCGTGCTCGGCGCGATGAAACAGGCCGGCTTCGAAGTGACGCATCTCTACGGCCTGACCGAGACCTACGGCCCCTCCGTCGTCAATGACTGGCAGCGCGACTGGGACGCCTTAGGCGGCCCGGAACAGGCGGCGCTGAAGGCCCGCCAGGGCGTGCGCTACCCGGCCCTGGAGGGGCTCGACGTGCTCGATCCCGAGACCATGGAGCCCGTGCCGCGCGACGGCACGAGCCTGGGCGAGGTGATGTTCCGCGGCAATGTCGTGATGAAGGGCTATCTCAAGAACCCGAAGGCGACCAAGGCGGCCTTCGCCGGCGGCTGGTTCCATTCCGGCGATCTCGGCGTGCGCTATGCCGACGGCTATATCCAGCTCAAGGACCGCTCCAAGGACATCATCATCTCCGGCGGCGAGAACATCTCCTCGATCGAGGTCGAGGACGCGCTCTACAAGCACCCCGCGGTGCAGGCCGCCGCCGTCGTCGCCAGGCCCGACGAGAAATGGGGCGAGAGCCCTTGCGCCTTCGTCGAGCTCAAGCCCGGCCAGAGCGCGACCGAGGCCGAGATCATCGCCTTCTGCCGGGGGCTCCTGGCCTCGTTCAAATGCCCCAAAACCGTGATCTTCGCCGAGATTCCAAAGACCTCGACCGGCAAGATCCAGAAATTCAAGCTGCGCGAGATGGCAAGAGGGCTGTGAGCGAACGGAGCCGGCGCCGCCGACCGGCGTGGCTCAGTATTCGGCGTAGATCTCGATGATGTTGCCCTCGGGATCGCGAAAGAACAGGGTCCTGTGGCGCCAGTCGGGCAGGTCGGTCGGGCCCCTGAGGATCGGCACGCCCCGAGCAAGCAATTCCGCATGACAGGCGTCGACCGCGGGCGGCGCGACCCGGAAGGCGAGCTGTACCGCCGCCGACCCGGGCACGGAGGCCCCATCGTCGCAGACGCTCCACCGCCCGCGGGGCCGCAGCGTCAGAAGCGCGGTGCCAATGCGAAAACTGACCCAGTTCTCGCGGTCGGTCTCGATCGGAAACCGCATGACGTCGCGGTAGAACGCGCGCGTCTCGTCCAGTTTGCTGCACAACAGGACCGTGTAGTCGAGATTGCTGATACCACCCAGGCTCACTGCAACGCTCCTCGATCCGTCCTGCGGCTGTCGCCGGCTGGTCCATTGTAGGAAAGCGCCGATGGGCGCGGCCAGAACAAAGGCCGGTCCCGCGAGGGACCGGCCTGGTCGCAATTCCAAACTGCGGGAGCAGCTCCCGCAACGCAACTCAATGCAGGGTCGGCTTCGGCATCGTCATTCTGACGCGCTCGATCTCTTCCTTCAGCAGCAGCTTCTTTCGCTTCAACTCGACGACGCTCAGTGTATCCGAGGAGGGGGCCGCCGCCGCTTGGGCGATGGCTTCCTCGAGCTGACGATGCTTGCGCTCGAGTTCGGCGAGATGGGTCTGCAGCGACATCTGGATTCTCCTGATGAGCAGTTGACAAGGAAAGTCTGACACAGAGCCGGCTTCAAGTCTCGGGGGCAGTCATGCACCGCACCATGAGATTCTGTGATCGTGACCGACTCCTTTCCCGAGCGGCGCGAATATGATGCACCGTCTCTGCGGTCACCGGCCTCGGCACACTTGCCGGGCCGCCTGCGCCTGAGCATAGTCGCCCCTGATCGCGGCGATGATGAGACGGCTTCATGGGATTCGAGCTGAGCCCTGAGGAGATCGAGGCCTTCACGGCCGAGCTCGCCCGCCTGCGTGAAGAGCACCGCGACCTCGACAGCGCGATCGACGCGCTGGAACGGATGGGCGCCGTCAACCAGATCCAGGTCCAGCGCCTGAAGAAGCGCAAGCTCTATCTCAAGGACCGCATCTCGCAGATCGAGGATGCGCTGACGCCCGATATCATCGCCTGAGGCGGGAAACATCGCAGGACACGGGGTTTTCCCTGATTCGGCGCTTGCCTGCCGCCCTCCCCGCGGTTTAAGTCGCGCGCTTCCTCCCCCGCATGGGAAGCGAGCTTTCATGGCCGAGACCAGCCCTCCCGTCGCCATCATCATGGGCAGCCAGTCCGACTGGGCGACAATGCGTCACGCCGCCGAGACGCTGGATGCGCTCGGCGTCGCCCACGAGGCCCGGATCGTCTCGGCCCACCGCACGCCGGAACGCATGGTCGTCTTTGCCAAGGAGGCCAAGGCGCATGGCTTCAAGGTCATCATCGCCGGCGCCGGCGGCGCCGCCCACCTTCCCGGCATGACCGCCTCGATGACGCCGCTGCCGGTCTTCGGCGTGCCGATCGAGTCGAAGGCGCTCTCCGGTCAGGACAGCCTGCTCTCGATCGTCCAGATGCCGGCCGGCATCCCCGTCGGCACGCTGGCGATCGGCAAGGCGGGCGCGATCAACGCCGCCCTCCTCGCCGCGGCGGTGCTCGCGCTGGAGGACGACGCGCTCGCCGAGCGGCTGGACGATTTCCGCCATCACCAGACCGAGGCGGTCGCCGAATATCCCAAGGACGAGGCATGAGCACGCCCGACCCGCGTGGCCTCGGACCCGGCGCCATGCTCGGCATCCTCGGCGGGGGCCAGCTCGCCCGCATGATGGCGCTCGCCGCCGCCGATCTCGGCATCCGCACCCATGTCTTCGCGCCGGATGCCGACAGCCCCGCCTTCGACATCGCCGCGCGGCACACGATCGGCGCCTATGAGGACGAGGCGGCGCTGGCGAGCTTCGCCGATGCGGTCGATCTCGTGACCTATGAATTCGAGAACGTGCCGCACGCGACGGCGGCCTTCCTCGCCGCCCGCACGCCGCTGCATCCGGGCGCGCGTGCGCTGGCGCTGACGCAGGACCGCTTGAGCGAAAAGAGCTTCGTCGCCGGGCTCGGCCTCGCCGTCGCGCCCTTTCGCGCCGTCGATTCGCTCGCCGATCTCGAGCGCGCAGTCGCCGAGCTCGGTCGCCCCAGCGTCCTGAAGACGCGGCGCTTCGGCTATGACGGCAAGGGCCAGGTCAAGATCGCGCCGGATACCGACCTGGCGGAGGCCTACGAGGCCATCGGCCATTTTCCCGCGATCCTGGAAGGCTTCGTCGCGTTCTCTCGCGAGGTCTCGGTCGTCGCGGCCCGCAATGCCGACAGCGCCTTCGCCGCCTTCGACGTCTGCGAGAACGAGCATCGCGACCATATCCTCGCCTTCACCCATGTCCCCGCCCGCCTTGGCGCGGCGACAGCCGCCGCAGCGATCGAGGCTGCCCGCAAGATCGGCGAGGCGCTCGGCTATATCGGCGTCTTCGCGGTCGAGATGTTCGTCGTCGGCGAGGGTGAGCGCGAAGAGGTGATCGTCAACGAGATTGCCCCGCGCGTCCATAATTCAGGGCACTGGACCAGCGAAGGCGCGGAGACCTCGCAGTTCCATCAGCATGTGCGCGCCGTCTGCGGCCTGCCGCTCGGCTCGACGACGCGCCGCGGCATCGTCGAGATGGAGAATCTCATTGGCGAGGCGGCCCTGCGCTGGCGCGAGATCCTCGCCGAGCCCGGCGCGCATCTTCACCTCTACGGCAAGCGCGACGCACGCCCCGGCCGCAAGATGGGCCATGTCACGCGGCTGAAGGCGGAGCGCTAACCCGGACCGTTCTCAGCGGACGCGATCGAGCTTCTCTCCACGTTCGCGCCAGAACGCCCTGAGAGGACCCGGCACGATGCCGAAGCGGTGGTAGAGCCAGAGCGCGAGGTCGCCGGGCCCGGCTTTGCCCGCCTCGCGATAGGGCGCGATCAGGCGCGTCAGCACGGTCTTGCGGTGCTTTTGCCTGGCCTGCGGCCGCAGCCCGGAATGAGGCGTCTGCATCACGAGCTGGACCAGCCGGTCGAGCACCGCTCCCTCCGCCTGCGCCGCAAGCCGCGTCAGCTCGATCTCGAGTTCCGCCTGCTTCGCCTCGGCCAGCATCGCGCCCCTGGAATAGGCCTGCTCGACCCGCTCCCAGACCGGCTGCGCGAGATCGCCCGCCGCGAGCATGATGCGGCGCTCGGTTTCGGAATCGAGCGGACCATCACCGGCGGCGTTTGGCATATGTTTTCCCCCGCTTGCGGCGTGGACAGCCGAAGCGATTTCTGTTATCGGCACAACCCTTCCGACGAGCTGTCAGAGTTCGCCGGACCCGACTTCTTAGACCAACCCGCTAAAGACGGACACTCACGTGCAGGTTCTCGTTCGCGACAATAACGTCGACCAGGCTCTTCGCGCCCTCAAGAAGAAAATGCAGCGCGAAGGCATCTTCCGCGAGATGAAGCTTCGCGGCCATTACGAGAAGCCTTCCGAGAAGAAGGCGCGCGAGAAGGCCGAGGCCGTCCGCCGCGCCCGCAAGCTGATCCGCAAGAAGCTCCAGCGCGAAGGCCTCCTGCCCGCGCCGGTCAAGCCCAAGCGCCCCTGAGAGCTTGCGTCATCGGGCCGGCGGCGGCCCGCGAGCAAGCATGGTGAACACCCGAACCGCGCCTGGAGCCCTCTCCGGGCGCTGTTGCTTTTTCGGCGGCGTTAACCAAAGCTTGGCAGGATTCAGGCGTTCTCCCAGCGAGAGCGCTGTCGGCGGGGGAGCGCAACCAGATCGTCGGGGTGCCGAAGGGCGCACTGGCAGACGAGGCACGAAACCGGGACCGATGAGGCAAAGCATGTATCGAGGCAAGAGCTGGCTGATCGCGGCCGGCATCGCCGTTGCGCTGGCAGGGTGCGACACCGTTTCCAATATGGGCGGCCAGCGCGGCGTGGCCGAAATGGACACCGAATCGGCGGCCAATGCGAGCGTGAACATCGGTTCGCTCAGCGAGGTCATCAAGCGCAATCCCAATGACCCGCAGGCCTACAACACCCGCGGTGCGGCCTATGCCCGCACCGGCCAGTTCTCGGACGCGATCTCGGATTTCACCAAGGCGATCCAGATCGACCCCAACCTGGCCTCGGCCTATACGAATCGCGCCCTCGCTCTGCGCCAGAGCGGCCGCAACGACGCCGCGCTCGCCGATTTCAACCGCGCCACGACGGCGAGCCCGAACTACTCGCCAGCCTATATCGGGCGCGCCAATCTGCTGCGCCAGCAGGGCAACAGCCAGCAGGCTCTGGCCGACCTCAACACCGCCATTCGCCTGAACCCCGAATCCGCCGAGGCCTTCCATGCGCGCGGCCTCGTCTATCAGCGGGAAGGCCAGCACCAGCACGCCGTGACCGATTTCGATTCGGTGATCGACCGCAATCCCTATACCGCGCCGCCCTATATCGCGCGGGGCCAGAGCCTGAATGCGCTCGGCCGCTATGATTCGGCGCTGGAGGATTTCACCGCCGCCCTGAATGTCGACAACCGCAATGCCGAGGCCTGGGCCGGCCGGGGCTTCGCCAACGAGAAGCTCGGCAAGCGGACCGAAGCCAACGAGAACTATCAGCGCGCGCTGAGCCTCGACCGCAACAACGAGACCGCCCGCTCCGGCCAGGCACGCCTCGGCGGCGGTGGCAGCGGGTTCTTCTGAGGATCAGGGACGGCCGACGCCCTGCCCGACGACGCGGCTCTCCGCTCCCGTGAGCGAGCCGCTCGCGACATCGGCCAGGAAGCGCCGGATCTCCGGCACCGAACCGAGCCTCGGCAGGTTCTCGTGGCCGCCGCCGGGAAAGCGGACGAAGCGCTTGGGCGGATTGGCGAGCTCATAGAGCGCCTGCCCTTGCGAGAACGGGATGACCGTGTCGCGTTCGCCATGCAGCACGAGCAGCGGCGTGCGCACCTGTCCGATCACCAGGTCCGAGCGGAACTGATCCTTCATCAGCAGCGCGATCGGCACGAACGGATAGACGAGCTGCGCCACCGACGCGGTCGAGAGATAGGGCGCCTCCAGGATCACGGCCTGCAGCGGGCGCGTGGTGGCCAGCTTGAGCGCGACACCGGTTCCCAGCGATTCCCCGTATCCGACGAGGCGCCCGGGCCCGAAACGCGCCGCGGCGGCAGCGTAGGCGGCCTCGGCATCCCGCGTCAGCCCCTCTTCCGAAGGCGACCCGGTCGAGCCGCCATAGCCGCGATAATTCACGGCGAAGAGCCCCGTGCCATCCTCAGTCAGGGCGCGGAAACGCGCCTGCCGGATCGGCCGCGCGAAGTTCCCCGCGTTGCCGTGGAAGAACAGCAGCACCGGCTTGCCCTCGCGCGGCGGCACCACCCAGGCGACCAGCCGCTCGCCATCGGCGGTGGTCAGCGTCGTCTCCTCGAGGCCGGGCAGGTTGGCACTGGTGATCTCGGCGCGGGCCGGATTGCGTGGATACATCAGGTCGCGCTGCATCACGTAGAGCAGCCCGAGCACGGCGAGATAGGCGCATAGGGCGCTGCCGATGACGATCTTCACGAACCGCATCACGGCGGCTGCTCCCTGGTGCGGCGCTCGATCGCCGAAACGAAAAGGGCCGGCATCAAGCCGGCCCTTCGCGACATCATGGTGACGAAGGTTAGTGCGCCATCGCCTTGACGATGTCGTCGGTGACCTTCTTGGCGTCGCCGAACAGCATCATCGTGTTGGGCATGAAGAACAGCTCGTTCTCGACGCCGGCATAGCCCGAGCCCATGCCGCGCTTGATGAAGAGCACGGTCTTGGCCTTCTCCACATCGAGGATCGGCATGCCGAAGATCGGCGATTGCGGATCGGTCTTGGCGGCCGGGTTGGTGACGTCATTGGCGCCGATGACGAAGGCGACATCGGCCTGGCCGAATTCCGAGTTGATGTCCTCGAGCTCGAAGACCTCGTCATAGGGCACATTGGCCTCGGCCAGCAGCACGTTCATGTGGCCCGGCATGCGGCCGGCGACCGGATGGATCGCGTATTTGACCTCGACGCCTTCCTTCTTGAGCATGTCGGCCATCTCGCGCAGCGCATGCTGCGCCTGGGCCACCGCCATGCCGTAGCCCGGCACGATGATGACCTTGCCGGCGTTCTTCATGATGTAGGCGGCATCGTCCGCCGAGCCCTGCTTGACCGGCCGCGCCTCGGCCGTGCCCGCGGCCGCACCCGCCGTCTCGCCGCCGAAGCCGCCGAGAATGACCGAGATGAAGCTCCGGTTCATGCCCTTGCACATGATGTAGGACAGGATCGCGCCGGACGAGCCGACCAACGCGCCGGTGATGATCAGCGCCATGTTGCCGAGCGTGAAGCCGATGCCCGCCGCCGCCCAGCCCGAATAGGAGTTGAGCATCGAGACCACGACCGGCATGTCGGCGCCGCCGATCGGCACGATCAGCAGCACGCCGAGCGCGAAGGAGACCAGCACGATCAGCCAGAAGACGACATGGCTCTCGCTCTTCAGGAAGATCAGCAGCAGCACGACGAGCGCGATGCCGAGCCCGATATTGATGCCGTGGCGCTGCGGCAGCATGATCGGCTTGCCGCTCATGCGCCCGTCGAGCTTGAGGAAGGCGATGATCGAGCCGGTGAAGGTGATCGCGCCGATGGCGCAGCCCAGCGCCATCTCGAACAGGCTCGCGCCCTTGATCGAGCCGACGCGGCCGAGGCCGAACGCTTCCGGCGCATAGAGCGCGGCGGCCGCGACCAGCACCGCCGCCAGGCCCACCAGCGAGTGGAAGAAGGCGACGAGCTGCGGCATCTGCGTCATCTGCACGCGCCTGGCCATGACGGCGCCGATGCCGCCGCCGACCGCGATGCCCGCGATCACCAGGAACCAGCCCGAGAAGCCCGCCGGCGGGAAGAAGACCACCGTCGTCAGGATGGCGATCGCCATGCCGATCATGCCGTAGCGGTTGCCCTGCCGCGACGTCGTCGGATGCGACAGGCCGCGCAGCGCCAGGATGAACAGGACGCCGGCGACCAGGTAGAGGATGGCTGAGAGATTGGCGGCCATGCGCTCAGCCCTTCTTCTTGTACATCGACAGCATCCGCTCGGTGACGAGGAAGCCGCCGAAAATGTTCACCGAGGCCAGCACCAATGCGATGAAGCCGAAGATCTTGGCCCAGAGCGGACCATCCCCCATCGCGGGCGCCGCCTGCACGCCGACGGCCAGAAGAGCGCCGACGACGATGACCGAGGAGATCGCGTTGGTGACCGACATCAGCGGCGTGTGCAGCGCCGGCGTCACCGACCAGACCACGTAATAGCCGACGAAGACGGCGAGCGCGAAGATCGCCAGCCGGTAGACGGTCGGGTCGACGCCGCCGGTCGCGAC
Organism: Allobosea sp.; assembly: GCF_051860145.1. GTDB lineage: Bacteria > Pseudomonadota > Alphaproteobacteria > Rhizobiales > Beijerinckiaceae > Allobosea. The sequence continues at coordinate 370,913 of NZ_JBHYEM010000002.1, forward strand.
GCTGGCGGCGACCGCCGCCTGCTCGGCATAGCGCTCGGCGAGCTCGGCCGCCTGTTTCGCCAGCACTGCTGCCGAGCGCGCCTGCTCGAGGGCCTGTTCGGGTGTCGGATTAGCCATTCTGGACACTCCCCTCGGTGGCGGGCGCGGGCTTGGCCGCGAAATTCGGATGGATGACGGCGCCATCCCTGGTCAGGGCGGTCGCCTTGACCAGCTCGTCGTCCCAGTTCACCGCGAGCTTCTTCTCGGCCTTGTCGATCAAGGTCTCGACGAAGGCGAAGAGGTTCTTGGCGTAGAGCTGGGACGAGGTCGCAGGCAGCCGTCCCGGCACGTTGAGATGGCCGATGATCTTGACGCCGTTCGGCGTGACCGCGACCTCGCCCGGCTTGGCGAGCTCGCAATTGCCGCCGCGCTCGACCGCGAGATCGACGATCACCGAGCCGGGCTTCATGCTCTCGACCATCGCGGCCGAGATCAGCTTCGGCGCCGGGCGGCCCGGGATCAGGGCGGTCGTGATGACGATATCCTGCTTGGCGATATGGCCGGCGGTCAGCTCGGCCTGCTTCGCCTGGTATTCCTTCGACATTTCCTTGGCGTAACCGCCCGCGGTCTGCGCCTGCTTGAATTCCTCGTCCTCGACGGCGAGGAATTTTGCGCCGAGCGACTCGACCTGCTCCTTGGTGGCGGGCCGCACGTCGGTCGCGGTGACGATGGCGCCGAGACGGCGCGCGGTCGCGATCGCCTGCAGGCCGGCGACGCCGACGCCCATGATGAAGATGCGCGCCGCCGGAACCGTGCCCGCCGCGGTCATCATCATCGGCAGCGCCCGGCCATATTCGGCCGCGCCGTCGATCACCGCCCGGTAGCCGGCGAGATTGGCCTGCGAGGACAGCACGTCCATCACCTGCGCACGGGTGATGCGCGGCATGAACTCCATGGCGAAGGCGGCGACCTTGGCCTTGGCGAGGCCTTCGAGAGCGGCCTCGTTGCCATAGGGGTCCATGGTGCCGATCACGAGCGCGCCCGCAGGCAGGCTGGCGAGTTCGGCCTCGGCCGGACGGCGCACCTTCAGCACGATGGCGGCGCCCTTCAGCGCCTCCTTGGCGTTCTTCGCAATGCTCGCGCCGGCAGCCTCGTAATCGGCATCGGTGATGCCGGAGGCGAGCCCCGCGCCTTTCTCCACGACGATGTCGGCCCCGAGGCCAATGAACTTGCGGACGGTTTCCGGCGTCACGGCGACGCGGGTTTCCGCCCCTTGCGTTTCGGCTGGGACAGCAATGCGCATGGCAGGCGGGGCCTTTCCGGCTTTACATGAGGAGGAGCGCGAGCAGCATCAGCACCAGCGGCACCGCCGGGGCCTTCCAGGAGAGCGAGGGAGCCGCGATCCCGACCACCGACCCGACCAGCGTCAGGAGCGTCCCGACCAGCGCCGTGCCCCAGGCATGCTTGGTGCCGCCGACGGCGAGCGCCGCCACGATCGCGAGGCAGGCCACGGTGCCGACTTCAGCGAAATGGAGGAAGCCGCGATAGGTGCGCTCGTGCTCGGCATAATCCATGTCGGGAGTTTCGGCGGCGCTGTGTCCGTGGTCGGCCATGAAGAGGGCTCCGGCTTGAAAAGGTCCTGTTGCCCTGTAGCGCACCAGCGAAGGGTCTGGCAACGCGGCAACGCGCCACGAACGCCTGTTTCATGGGCAATCTCGGGCTTGACGATCCAGGCTTCCGGAAAGTTGCGAACGTAGCGGAAACCGCCATCGCGCTTCCGCTCAGCGAGCCGGGGCGAGTCCGGCCCGGTTCAGCGCATCCGCCTGGGATGAAGCGACCTGCTCGACCGCGAAATTCTCGATCTCGCGCTCGAAGAGCTGGTGGAAATTCAGCTCCGCGTCGAGATGCAGGAAGACGCCGCCGAGGCCGATGGCCGCGCGATCCATGAAGACGAATTCGCGCGGCACCGTCACCGGCCCGCGCTTCTTCAGCGCCTGATGGACCTGAAAGGCCTGCTTGCGGCCATATTCGGCCGGGCTGACGCCTTCGGCGATGCGCCGCGTTCGGTCCTCCAGCAGCGGCCCGTAGATGAAGCGGGCCCAGATGTTCAGCGTGTCGACGAGATCCTTGGTCAGCCCCTGGAAACCCCAGGTCTCATAGGCGTGGACGACGCGCGCCTGATCGTTCTCGAGCAGGCCGCGATAGAGATCGACGACACCGCCGACGAAGGAGGGCGGGAAGATGCGGATGCAGCCATAGTCGAGCAGGTTGATGCCGGCCGGCATGTCGCCCTCGGAGAACACGGTATAGTTCCCGAGATGCGGGTCGCCATGGATGACGCCGTGATGGCTGAAGGGCCGCCACCAGGCCTTGAACATCGCCGTCGAGATCCGGTCGCGGGCCTCCTGCCCGTCCTGCTTGTGGTCGAGGATCCTGTCGCCTTCGAGCCAGTGCATGGTCAGCAGGCGCCTGGTCGACAGCGAGGCTTCGAGCGCCGGCACGCGCACCTCCGGCGTCTGCGCCAGCATCTCCCGGTAGAGCGCGATATGCTTCGCCTCGCGAAGGTAATCGAGCTCCTCGCGCACCCGCGCGCCGATCTCCTTGGCGATCTCGGTCGTGTCGATCACCGGGTCCATGCGCCGGTGCAGTGCGAACAGGATGTCGAGCTGGGAAATATCGGCTTCGACCGCCGATTCCATGTCGGGATATTGCAGCTTGCAGGCGAGCTGCACGCCAGCCAGCGTCGTGGCGCGATGCACCTGTCCGAGCGAGGCCGCCGCCGCCGGCTTGAGGTCGAACTCGCCGAAGCGCTCGCGCCATTGCGGGCCGAGCTCCGCCATCATCCGGCGCTTGACGAAGGCCGCGCCCATCGGCGGCGCCTGCGACTGCAGCTTCTGCAGCTCGGCTGCATATTCCGGCGGCACGACATCGGGGATGGTGGCGACGAGCTGCGCCACCTTCATGATCGGCCCCTTCAGGCCGCCCAGCGCCTTGGCCAATGCCTCGGCATTGCTGGCATTGCGCCCGTCGAGCCCGAACAGGCGCGTTCCGGCGATCCGCGCGGCGACCCCGCCGACATTGGCCCCGACGCGGGCATAGCGCGCCGCGCGGGCGGAGAAACGATTGGCTTCGCTGTCGCGTTCGGACATGGGGCTCACGGGCTTGGCGGCTGGATCATGCTCAGCATGTAGGGTCCGATCGGGCCGAGCGCCAATGCGCGAAATGCCTCGCCCTGCACCCGCTCGTTCAGGAAGCCGCCGCGATCGTCACCGGAATGCCCTTGCGCAGCGAGTTGCTGACCATGCAGCTCGCCTTGGCCCGCTCGATCAGGGCCGCCGGGTCGGTACCGTCCTCGAGCTCGCAGGCGACGGCCATGGCCGCTTCCGTCGTCAGCAACGGCTGGCCGGCGAGCTCGACCGTGACCGAGACCGCGAGCGATCGGATGGCGACGCCCATCTCCTGCGCGACATAGCGCAGATCGTTGCAGAAGCAGCCGCCGAGCGCGAGCGCCAGCATTTGCGCGCCGTTGAAGCCGAGCCCCATGCCGCCCGCCTTGCCCTCCGGCCGGTCGACGATGATCGTGTGCCCGCCGGCCCAGCCCATGGCGGCCTGCGTGCCCTCGACATTGCGCAGCTCGACGGTGACCGATGCCATGGCGTGAACTCCTGCTGGACACTTGGGAAAACGACAGGCCTGGACGCTAGCGCCGGGCGGCCTCGATTGCGGCGAGCCCGGATCTTACCTCGGCCGCGCTTGCCGCCCGGCCGCCTGCCGCCTCGACGCGGGCGACCGCCTCCGTGATCAGTTCGGCATTGCCGCGGGTGTCACCGAAAGGCGCATCCTCCAACCCAGCGCGGACATGGATGCCGCGCGCGACCGCATGCGGGATCAACCCGCCGAGCTCGACGCCGAGACCGGCGATCATCACCGGAGCGCCGGGCGCATCCTCGGCGAGCAGGGAGAGATGTGCGTCGAGCGCATAGGGCTTCGGCGGAAAGCCCCAGGCGAAGGCGTCGGAGAACATCAGCCGATAGATCGGCGTCGGCATGCCGGGATAGGCCCTGGCGAGCGCCGCTCCGAGCCGCGTGAAGCCGGGCTCATAGATCGCATAGCTCGGATGCACCTTGTGGCGCTGCGCCACCGCCATGCCCTCGCGGATATGCTCACCCGGATTCTGGTAGATGAAGCCCGCCTCTCCGTCCGGAATGCCGGCGAAGGTCGTCCAGTTGCAGGAGCCGGGATCGAGCACGCCCCATTCGGCGAGGCCGCGCTTCGCCAGTTCCTCCAGATGCCAGTACCGGCCGGAGCCGACGATGTCGCCGGCATAGCCCGAGCCGACGATCGGGATGGTCGGATAGACGATAGCGTCGACCTTCGCCCGAATGCCCTCGATCGCCTGCGCATAAAGCTCCCAGTCGTCGCGCTGGCGGCCAGTCACAACGTCATAGACATGCAGATGCACGATCGCCGCACCCGCCTCGACCGCCGCGATGCCGTCGGCGACGATCTCGGGAATGCTGATCGGAATGCCGGGCTGGCGCTCCCGGCCCCATGGCCCATTGATCGCGGCTTCGATCCAGATCGGCGTTTTCACGGAACGTCATCCTCGGGTCAGGTGTCTTTGAGCCAGTTGTCGCGGATCCAGCGGGTGAGGCCTTCCTCCTCGATCTCGCCTGCGGCGAGAGCGAGGATGGCGGCTGTCGCCTGCGGTTCGGGCGGCGCGAACCAGATGTCGTTGAGCCGCAGAAAGGTGATCATCGCGAGGAACGCGACACGCTTGTTTCCATCGATAAAAGGATGGTTCTTAGCGATGCCGAAAGCATAGCAGGCCGCCAGAACCGCAAGATCCTCTTCGCCATAGGCAAAACGATTCAGCGGCCGAGCCAGGGCGGATTCGAGCAAACCCACATCTCGAATCCCGTCAGGGCCGCCAAACCGGGCCAATTGCTCCGAATGAATATCCTGGACGATCTCAAGGCTGAGCCAAAGCGGTTCAGTCACTTGGCCAGAGCCCGCATCGTGTTGGCATAATCACGCATGGCCTTGCGTGCGATATTCATCGCCTTCTCATGCAAGGCGTCGTGACGCGAAAGCTTGAGACCGCCTTCGGTCTGTTCGACGACATGCAGCGTGTCGCCTTCCTCCAGCCGTACCCGCGCCAGCAGCTCCTTCGGCAGGATGATGCCCACCGAATTGCCGATCTTGCGGATCTGCAGCACGGTCGAGGTGTCGACCGGCTCGCCCTTGGTCGTCTTGCTCGGCTTGTTCATCGGACATCTCCCGCGTTGTACAATCCGTATAACATGAATCACCCGCTACGTCAGCTGGGCGCCCATCGGCGCAACGCCGCCGTGAGCAAATCCTCTCTCCCGCGCGCTTGCCAGCCATCATCGTCGGCGCGCTAGTATGCGCGAAAGCCGGGAGGAGGCGATGGGGCTCTATTTCGAGGATTTCGACCTCTCCGGGAGCATCACGACCCGTGGCCGCACTGTCGGCGAGGGCGACATCACCCTGTTTGCCGGGCTGTCCGGCGACTTCAACCCGCTGCATGTCGATGCCGAATACTGCGCCGATACGTCCTTTGGCGAGCGCATCGCCCACGGCCCGCTGACGCTCGCCATGGCGATCGGCCTGATGTCGCAGCAGAACCTGATCGACAGCACGACCATGGGCCTGCTCGACCTGCATTGGAGTTTCACGGGACCCGTGAAGATCGGCGATACCGTCCATGCGGTCGTGACCCCGGTCGAGAAAGTGCCGAGCCGCAAGCCCGATCGCGGTGTCCTGACCCTGCGCCTCGACGTCCACAACCAGCGCGGCGAGCACATCCAGACCGGCCATCTCAAGCTGCTGATGAAGCGCCGCGCCGGGGAGCAGGGCTGATGCTCGAACGCCGCAGCACCTATCGCGACACCGTCGATCGCTTTCGCTGGCAGATCCCCGAGCGCTTCAATATCGGCGTCGCCACCTGCGACCGCCATGCCGACGGCTCCGGCAAGCCGGCCCTGATCTACGAGGAACAGGACGGCCGCGTCGCGACGACCAGCTTCGACCAGTTGAAGCGCCGCACCAACCAGCTCGCCAACATGCTGCGCGCCCATGGCATCAGGCTCGGCGAGCGCGTCGGCATCCTGCTGCCGCAGCGGCCCGAGACCGCGATGGCCCACCTCGCGATCTACAAGATGGGCGCGATCGCGCTACCGCTCTTCACCCAGTTCGGCCCCGACGCGCTTGAGCACCGATTGCAACATAGCGGCGCCAGCGCCCTGATCACGGACGGCGAGAACATCGCCAAGATCGAGGCGATCCGCGATCTCCTGCCCGAGTTGCGGCGCATCTTCCTGATCGATGGCACCGGCCATCTCGATTTCGCGGGCGAGCTCGAGAAGGCCAGCGACAGCTTCTCTCCCGTCGAGACCTTGGCCGACGACCCGGCGCTGATCATCTACACCTCCGGCACGACCGGAAAGCCGAAGGGCGCGCTGCATGCCCACCGCGTCCTGCTCGGCCATCTGCCGGGCGTGCAATTGCCGCAGGAGTTCTTCCCGCAGGCCGGCGACCTGTTCTGGACGCCGGCCGACTGGGCCTGGGCCGGCGGGCTGCTCGACGTGCTGCTGCCCAGCCTCTATTTCGGCATCCCCGTCCTGGCCTCCCGCGCGCGAAAATTCGATCCCGAGGCCGCCTTCGACCTGATGGCGCGACACAGGGTCCGCAACGCCTTCATCCCGCCAACGGCGCTCAAGCTGATGCGCCAGGTGCAGAACCCAGGGGCGCGCTTCGCCTATGCCATGCGCTCGATCGGCACCGGCGGCGAGACGCTCGGCGCCGACATGCTGGCCTGGAGCCGCGAGACCTTCGGCTTCGAGGTCAACGAGTTCTACGGCCAGACCGAGGCGAACCTGATCGTCTCGAACTGCGCCAGCCTGTTCCCGGTCAGGCCGGGCTCGATGGGCCGCACCGTGCCGGGCCACCGCGTCGCGGTGATCTCGCCCGGCGGCGAAGTGCTGCCGGCCGGCGAGCCGGGCCTGATCGCGGTCGCGCGGCCCGATCCGGTGATGATGCTGGAATATTGGCGCCAGCCCGAGGCGACGGCGGCCAAGTTCGTCGGCGACTGGCTCGTCACCGGCGATACCGGCGCCCGCGACGAGGATGGCTATTTCTGGTTCCACGGCCGCGACGACGACATCATATCGAGCGGCTCCTACCGGATCGGCCCCGGCGATATCGAGGACTGCATCATCCGCCACCCGGCCGTGCTGATGGTCGCGGTCGTAGGCAGCCCCGATCCGGTGCGGACCGAGGTGGTCAAGGCCTTCGTCCTGCCCAAGCCCGACAGGCAGCCCTCGGACGCGCTCGCTGCCGAGATCCAGGACTTCGTCAAGGCCAGGCTCGCTGCCTACCAATATCCGCGCGAGATCGAGTTCGTCACCGAGCTACCGATGACCGCGACCGGCAAGATCCGGCGCAAGGATCTGCGGGACGTGGAGATTGAGCGGAAGCGGGGCGGCCGGTAGCCAGCTTCCGGCGGATCAAAGCCACGCCTTCATCAGGAAGGCCGCCGCCGCCTCGAACAGCCCGGCGCGTGCATGCTCCAGATGCATCAGATGGGTGCCGGCGGGAATGACGACGTCGCGAACCTCCTCCGAGTCGAGCCGCTGCCGCAGCCAGTCCGCATCGGCGTCGGTGCAGAGGCTGTCCCAGGCGCCGCGAACGATCAGGGTCGGCGCGCTGACGTCGGCCGGCTCGTAGCCGAGCTCGCCCGACCATGCCGCCAGGATATCGGCACGCGGCCCGGCGGGAATCCTGACCGCCGCGGGCCGGCTGGCGGCGGCTCCCGGGTCGCTGGCAAGATAGGCCGGCCCCCAGCTGCTTAGCTCGGGCTCGATCAGCACCGGAGCATGGTCTTCCGGCACATCCTCGACGAAACGGGCGAGCTGTTCGGCGACCGTGACCAGGCGCCAGGCGCCGACGCTCTCCGGCGCGGCCAGGCCCGGCATCTGCCGCCGGCAGATCGGCCCGAACAGCACGAGCCGCTTGATCCGCTCGGGCCTCAGCGAGGCGTAACGTCCCGCGACGATGCTCCCCCAGGAATGCGCGATGAGCGAGACACGCCGTTGCCCCGTCGCGCGCAGCACATGCTCGATCACGCGCGCGAGCTGAGCGGTCGCCTCCGCAGCGCGACCGGACGGCGGGAAGCTGCTGGCCCCGCCAGTGAAGCTCGCCGGGCGATCCGAACCGCCATAGCCCGCGAAATCGAAGCTCCAAACGTCGAAGCCACGCTCCTGCAGATCGTCCATCCAGGAATGGCCCCCGAAGCGGTAAGCGACCGACAGCGCAGACGGAAAGGTCGCGCCATGCACGTAGATGACGCTCGGGCCCTGCCCCGCCGCGTGGCGGACGAGCAGGGCAGGCTCGCCCGGCCCACCGGTGAGCCGTGTCACCGCGCCCGCCGCAGCCGCGGGCACGCTCTCCATCACCGTCGCGTTCATCCTGGTCGTCCTCCTCACTGCGGAGGAGGGAGACTGCCTCGCCGAAGAGGCGCCATCACCCTGAAACGCTTCGGTCCCGGCCGAACGGTCCCCGGTATCCGGTTCGGCCTAGAAGGCTTCGAGCACCAGCTCGAAGGTCATCAGCACCGGGTTGTCGCCGCGCTGCAACCGGCCCTGTGCCATGGCGCCGGTGAAATCGACGAGCGCGACATCGATCTCGGCGGCAAGCTGCCCATCTGCAGGCTCGATCACGCCCGACTGGATCGCGACCTCGGTCGCGAAATTCTCGACGATCCGGCCGTCACCGAAACGCGCGCCGATCGTGCTGCCGACACCGCCATGGATGACCGCGCGCCTGATGCCGCGCTCGGCGCAGAACTCTTCGAGGGCAGTTGCGAAATCGACATTGGGCCGCACGCGCAGGGCGAAGTAGCGCCCCTCGCGCGAAGCACCGGAGAATGCCGCCGCGACGGGACCGAACAGCTTGAAATTGGTCTCGGGATCATGCGCCGCCGCGAAAGCCGCCCCGTCGAGCCCGAGCGCGGACACGCTGATCGGCTCGGCCAGGATGGTCTCGTCCGGCAGAATATGCCCGCCATTCACCCGGCCATCGGCTTCGGTCCAGAGCGCATGGCAGTGGAAGAAGGGCGCGCCGTCACGTGAGCCGAAGGTCATGGCCCCGGTCTCGATCCGGCTCACCCCGGCCGGACGAAAGATCTCGCTGTAGAACGCGGCATGGTCCGGCGTCTGCGACAGCGCCGGCATCACATAGGCGAAGGGGCCGAGCGCCAGTCCGTCCACCGTGACGACGCCGCTGCTGAAGCCCGCTTCCGCCAAACCGCGTCGCACGGCTTCCAGAAGCGGCAGCCCCGTCGCCAGCGCCATCTCGAAGCGCCGCCCATGCGCCTCCACCCACTGGATGCGCTCGGCCGGGCCGGAGCCGGGCTGCTCGATCCGCCTCATGAGGCGTTGCTCCGCAGCCAGTCGAGCTCGCCGCGCGCCTCCAGCTCATCCTTCACCAGCCGTTTCGGCACCTTGCCGTAACCGGATTTCGGCAGCGCCTCCCAGAAGAAGAAGCGTTTTGGCAGCTTGTAGCGCGCGATCTTCTCCGAAAGCATGGCCGCGAGCTCGGCCTCGCTCACGCTCTCGCCCGGCCTCGCGACGCAGACGGCGACGCCGATCTCGCCCCAGACCGGATCGGGCACGCCGACCACGGCGACCTCGGCTATGGCCGGATGCGTCAGGATCTTCTCCTCGATCTCGCGCGGATAGATGTTCGAGCCGCCGGAGATGTACATGTCGGAGGCGCGGCCGGTGATGTAGAGGAAGCCCTCGTCGTCCATATGGCCGAGATCGCCGGTGCGGAACCAGCCATCGCGGAAGGATTTCGCATTGGCCTCGGGGTTGTCGTAATAGCCCGCGAAGACGGCCGGGCCGATAACGCAGATCTCGCCCTGCTCGCCGGAGGCAAGCTCCCGGCCTTCGTCGTCCTGGATCTGGACCTGCATGCCGGTGCGCTCGAAGCCGCAGGTGCCGATCCGCGCATGTGGGCCGTCCTGCGGGTCATGCAGCGCAGGCGGCAGCACCGTGATGTTGCCGGTGACCTCGCCGAGCCCGAAATACTGCACGATCACCGGGCCGAGCTTGGCGAGCGCCGCCTTCTGGTCCTCGCGATACATCGGCGCCCCGGCATAGATGACATGGCGCAGCGAGGAGTGATCGTGGGCGTCGACCGCCGGATGCTCGACCAGCATCTTCAGGATCGTCGGCACGGTGAAGATGTTGGTGATCCGGTGCTTCGCGATCAGCCGGTAGGCCTCGTCGACATCGAAGCGCTCGGTCGGCAGCAGGATCGTCGGCGCGCCCCGCGCCGAAACCACGAGCTGATGCACGCCCGCGCCATGCGAGAGCGGCGCGACCACGAGCGAGGCGTCCTGTTCCGTCGTGCCCGGCAGCAGGTCGCAGAGATGGTTGGTGACGACGAAGCCCATCTGGCCATGGGTCAGCACGGCCGCCTTGGAACGCCCGGTCGTGCCCGAGGTGAAGAAGAACCAGCAGGGATCGTCATGCTCGACGGCGGCGTTGGCGACCTGCGCTCCGCCATGAGCGGCGATCGTCTCGTCGACCTCAGCCTCGCCGAAGGCGCCCGGCCCGATACGCCAGGTGAAGGCGGGAGCCGGGCTCGCGGCGGCGACGGCCGCGGCATGATCCGGAAAATCGCCATGGCAGAGGAAGGCCTTGGCGCCCGAGGCCGTCGCGAGATAGGCGACCTCGTCCGGCAGCAGCCGGAAATTGGTCGGCACCCAGACGGCTCCGAGCCGGAAGGCCGCGAACATCGAGACGAACATCGTCTCGCAATTCTTGGAATGAACCAGGATCCGGTCGCCCCGTCCGATGCCGCGCTCCGCCAGCGCGGCGGCAAGCGCCGAGACCTGCGCGTCGATCTCGGCCCAGCTCCATTGCCGCTCGCCCTGGATGAAGCCGGGCTTGCCGGCAAAGCGGCGGGCATTCTGGCTGACGATATGGGCGAGGTTCATCACGCGCCGGGTCATCGGCGCGACCCCGCCGCGCGGCGCGGCCTGGCTTGGGGCGGTTTCGATCACGTCAGGGCGCTCCTCGATGTTGTGACGGCGCGCGCCCGCTGCGGGGCCTCGCCGGAATGTGCTTTCGAAACGAACATCTCGCCGAGCAGGCGCTCCATGCGGGCAGCCTCGACCGAGAGATACCGCGCCAGCTCGAGCTGGCGCGCGGGCATCATCCGGCTGTCGATCGCAGCCAGGCTGAGCGCGCCGGCGACACGGCCGTCGGGATAGCGGAAGGCGACACCGACGCCCCAGGAACTGGCGACCAGCCGACCTGGATTGAGCGAGAAGCCGCGCTCGCGAGCGAGCGCCAGATCGGCGCGGACCCCGTCGGGCGGGAAGCCCGAATACTGCGCGAGCAGAGACTTCTCGTTGGCCGCCATGATGCGCTCGACCTCGTCGTCGGGCAGCGCCGCCAGCATGGCGAGCGAACCGGCACCGACGCCGAGCGGATGCTGCTGCCCGGCCTGGAGCGCATGAGTCCGAACCGGATAGGTCCCCTCCTCCCGGTGCAGGCAGACGGCGTAATTGTCCCGCCGGACCGAGAGGAAGCTCGTATCCATGGTGATCTCGGACAGCCGGCGCAAGCTCTCCATCGCAAGCTCGAGCAGGCCATGCCGGCGCGCCGCCAGGACACCCAGCACGAAAGCCTCCTGGCCCAGGCAATAATGCCGGGTGGTCGCCTCCTGCTCGACCAGCCCGGCCCGGATCAGGGCCAGAAGCAGGCGCCGCGCCGTCGGCTTGTTGAGCCCGCTTTCCACGACGATTTCGCTCAGGGGCAGGCCGCCCGCGGGCTCGCGGCCGATCAGGGCCAGCAAGCGCAGGGCCCGGTCGACGCTTTGCGAGCCGGAAAAATCGCCTGCCGATGCGATGCGCTGTTCCATCCCGTAGCCTCGGCGCAAGTCCATGATGTGGACCTGCTTATTATTTGCGGGAAGCCTAGTTCTCCGCTTCCGAGATTGCAACGTGGGGGCGCTTGTGTATTCTGGCGCCCGTCCGGATGAAGTTTCATCCATAGTATGGACCGCGCCCGGCCCTGAGAGCCAGATAACAGCGGCGCGCGGGAGGAGATCGATGATGCCACGAGTTTCCGGCTGGCCGGGCACGGCCCCTATGGCCGATACCGGTGTTCCGACGCCCGAACGGGCCTGAGAGCGGCCGGACATGTCCCAGCTCAGCGAGAGCCTCGTCCCCTCCGAGAACCCGGTCGATATCGAGCCTGCGCAGGCCGGCTCGGCCATCATGCGGCCGATCGAGATGGTCAGCGCCGCGCTGCTTCTCCTGATCGTCGCCCTGCTGCTGCTCGGCGTCACCTCGCGCTACGTCTTCTCGCTGCCGGTCGTCTGGATCGACGAGGCCGCCTCGATCTCCTTCCTCTGGCTCGCCATGCTCGGCTCGGCCATCGCGATCGACCGCAACGAGCATCTCAAGCTGACGCTCTTCGTCGGCATGATGCCGGCGCGCATGCGCGAATTCGTGCACGCCCTGGCGCTGGTCGTCGTCGCAGCCTTCCTCGTGGCGATGATCTATCCCGCCATCGACTACACGATCGAGGAATCCTACGTCACCTCGGCCGCACTCAACATCCCCAATAGCTGGCGCGTCTCGGCGATCGCCTTCGGCATCGCTGCGATGTTCCTGCTGACCCTGCGCCATGCCGTGCGGACCTCGCGCCTGTCCGATCTGATCCTCGCCGTTGCCGTCGTCGCTGCGCTGGCGGCGACCTGCTGGGCCATGACGCCGGTCTTCAAGGGCCTCGGCTACGCCAATATCCTGATCTTCCTCGTCGTCACGGTCGCGCTCTGCCTGGTTGCCGGCGTGCCCATCGCCTTCTGCTTCGGCCTCGGCACGCTCGCCTTCCTCGCCTTCAGCACCAGCGTCCCGATGATCGTGATGATCGGCCGGATGGACGAGGGCATGTCGAGCATCATCCTGCTCTCGGTGCCGATCTTCGTCCTGCTCGGCTGCATTCTCGACGCCACCGGCATGGGCAAGGCGATCGTCGATTTCCTCGCCTCGATGCTCGGCCATGTCCGCGCCGGCATGTCCTATGTGCTGCTCGGTTCGCTCTTCCTGGTTTCCGGCATCTCGGGCTCGAAGGTCTCCGACATGGCGACGGTGGCGCCCGCCCTCTTCCCCGAGATGAAGCGGCGCGGCTACCAGCCCAAGGAGCTCATCGCCCTGCTCGCCACCGGCGCCGCCATGGCCGACACGGTGCCGCCGAGCATCGTCCTGATCGTGCTCGGCTCGGTCGCCGGCGTCTCGATCGCCGGGCTGTTCAATGCCGGCTTCGGCATCGCCATGGTGCTGCTCGTCGCGCTCGCGCTGCTGGCGCGCTGGAAGGCGATCGGCGAGGACATGAAGGGCGTCCGCCGGGCGCCGCTCAAGGTGATCGGCCGCACGGCGCTGATCGCCGGGCCGGCGCTGGTCCTGCCCTTCCTGATCCGCGGCGCGGTTGGCGGCGGCATCGCCACCGCGACCGAGGTCTCGACCATCGCGGTGCTCTACGCCTTCATCATCGGCATCGTGCTCTATGGCGGCATCGGCTGGCGCAAATGCTACGCGATGCTGGTCGAGACGGCGGCGCTCTCGGGCGCGATCCTGATGATCCTCGGCACCGCGCTCGCCATGGCCTGGGCCTTGACCCAGACCGGCTTCGCCCGCGACCTCGCGACGTTCATGGCCGGATTGCCGGGCGGCTGGCTGACCTTCATGGCCGTCACCATCGTCGTCTTCATGGTGCTGGGCTGCGTGCTGGAAGGCCTGCCCGCGATCGTGCTGATGGCGCCGCTGATGTTCCCGATCGCCAAGAATCTCGGCATCAACGACGTGCATTATTCGATGGTGGTGGTCACCGCGATGAATATCGGCCTGATGACCCCGCCGATCGGCATCGGCTTCTACATCGCCTGCAAGATCGGCAACGTCTCGCCCGACGAGGCGATGGGCGCGATCTGGCCCTATCTCGTCGCGCTGCTGGTCGGCCTCGTCGTCATCGCGGTCGTGCCCGGTCTCTCGACCTGGGTGCTGTGACCGTAGGGCAAGGCCGCACAGCGTTTCCGGAGATTGTCCGCCGTCGCCAGAACCTTCTAACTCGCTGCAACAAACCAGAAACCGCCAGGAGAAACGCCCATGACCATTTCACGCCGCATTCTGCTGCAGGGCACCGCCGCAGCCGCCACGATCGGTTCCTTCCATATCGGCCGGGCCGAGGCGCAGACCGCCGAGTTCACCTATAAATACGCCAACAACCTGCCCATCTCGCACCCGATGAACACTCGCGCCAACGAGGCGGTGGAGAAGATCAAGCAGGAGACGAAGGGTCGCGTCGTCATCCAGATCTTCCCGAACAACCAGCTCGGCTCCGACACCGACATGCTGAGCCAGGTCCGCTCCGGCGGCGTCGAGTTCTTCACGCTCTCGCCGCTGATCCTCTCGACGCTGGTGCCGAACGCCTCGGTCAGCGGCATCGGCTTCGCCTTCCCGAACTACGACTCCGTCTGGAGGGCGATGGACGGCGAGCTCGGCGCCTATGTCCGCGGCCAGATCGGCAAGGCCAACCTCGTCGTCATGGACAAGATCTGGGACAACGGCTTCCGCCAGATGACGAGCTCGAAGGGCCCGATCGCGAGCCCGGACGACCTCAAGGGCTTCAAGATCCGCGTGCCGGTCTCCCCGCTCTGGACCTCGATGTTCACGGCCTTCCAGTCGGCTCCCGCCAGCATCAACTTCGCCGAGGTCTATACCGCCCTGCAGACCAAGGTTGTCGACGGCCAGGAGAACCCGCTCGCCATCATCTCGACCGCCAAGCTCTACGAGGTCCAGAAATACCTCTCGGTCACCAACCATATGTGGGACGGCTTCTGGTTCCTGGCGAGCCGCCGCGCCTGGGAGAAGCTGCCCGAGGACCTGCGCAAGATCGTCTCCAAGAACCTCGACGACGCCGCCATGCTCGAGCGCGCCGACGTCGCCAAGCTCAATGCCGGGCTGAAGGACGAGCTCGTCGGCAAGGGCATGGCCTATAACGAGGCCAAGGCCGAGCCCTTCCGCGAAGCGCTGCGCAAGGCCGGCTTCTACGCCGAGTGGAAGAAGAAATACGGCGACGAGGCCTGGGCCATCCTCGAGAAGGCCGTCGGCGGCAGCCTGAGCTGAGGCGTCGGGCAAACCGCCTGACCGTCATTGCGAGCGAAGCGAAGCAATCCAGGGCACCAGTCCCTCTGGATTGCTTCGTCGCTCCGCTCCTCGCAATGACGCGAGCCGCTTGAACAAGGGAATTGCGCCATGGCCGACAGGCTGAAAGGCAAGATCGCGATCGTCTTCGGCGCGGGCTCGTCCGGCCCGGGCTGGGGCAACGGCAAGGCCGCCGCCGTCGCCTATGCCCGCGAGGGCGCGAGCGTCGCCTGCATCGACCTCGTTCTCGCCGCCGCCGAGGAGACCGCGGCCATCATCGCCGGCGAAGGCGGCGCGGCGCTCGCGATCGCGGCGGACGTCACCAGCCAGGCCTCCGTCGAGGCTGCCGCCAGCGCCGCCGTCGAGCGCTTCGGTCGCATCGACATCCTGCACAACAATGTCGGGTTCACCCATATGGGCGGACCGGTCGAATTGAGCGAGGAGCAGTTCAAGGCGGCGATCGATCTCAATCTCGGCCCGGTCTACCGCACCTCCAAGGCCGTCATCCCGCATATGCTGAAGGGTGGCGGCGGCGCGATCGTCAACATCTCCTCGCTCGCCGCGATCCGCTGGACCGGCTATCCCTATTTCGCTTACTACGCCACCAAGGCGGCCGTGAACCAGGCGACCATGGCGCTCGCCATGCAATATGCGAGGCAAGGCATCCGCGCCAACTGCATCATGCCCGGCATGATGGACACGCCGCTGATCTACAAGCAGATCTCCGGACAATATGGCTCGGTCGACGAGATGGTCGCCGCCCGCAACGCCGCCGTGCCGATGGGCAAGATGGGCACCGCCTGGGACATCGCGGCAGCCGCGGTCTTCCTCGCCTCGGACGAGGCGAAATTCATCACCGGGGTCTGCCTGCCCGTCGATGGCGGCCAGAGCTGCGCCGTCGGCGAGTTCCGCTGAGTTCTATTTCCCCATCACCAGGTTGGGCAGCCAGGTCGTCAGCGGCGGCCAGAGCGTGATCGCCACCAGCACTGCCAGCAGCGGCACGAGCCAGGGTACGATCGCGCGCGACATCGCCTCGAACGAGATCTTCGCGATCTTCGAGGTGACGAAGAGCACGACGCCGACCGGCGGCGTGATCGTGCCGATCATCAGGTTCAGCACGAAGATCAGCCCGAACTGGATCGGGTCGATGCCGAACTGCGCCGCCGCCGGCGTCAGGATCGGGATCAGGATCAGCATCGCGGCCAGCGCTTCCATGAAGCAGCCGACGAAGAGCAGCAGCAGGTTGACGATCAGCAGGAAGACCAGCGGATTGCCGGCGAGGTCGACCAGCATCGGTCCGACCGTTTGCGGAATCCGCGAGATCGACAGGCACCAGCCGAGCGCCGCCGCCGCCATCACCAGCGCCAGGACGACGCCGGTGGTCTCGACCGTGCTGACCACGATCTCCGGCAGCTCCTTCAGGTCGAAGCTGCGATAGACGAAGAGGCCGAGCAGCAGCGCATAGGCCGTCGCCACCGCCGCGGCTTCCGTCGGCGTGAAGATGCCGGCCATCATGCCGCCGAACAGGATCACTGGCGTCATCAGCGCCCAATGCGCTTCCTTGTAGGCGACCCAGAGCTGGCGCATGCCGGGGAACGGGTGACGCGGCAGGTCGCGCTTCTTGGCGACATAGACCACCATCGCCATCAGGGCGCCCGCCATCAGCAGGCCGGGAATGATGCCGGCCAGGAACAGCCCGCCGATCGAGACATCGGCGGAGACGCCATAGATCACCATCGGCAGCGAGGGCGGGATGATCGGCCCGATCGTCGCCGAGGCCGCTGTGATCGCGGCGGCCGTCTCCGGGTCGTAGCCCTCGTCCCGCATCGCCTTGATCTCGAGCGTGCCGACGCCGCCGGCATCGGCCACCGCCGAGCCCGACATGCCGGCGAAGATCACGCTGGCGAGGATGTTGGCGTGGCAGAGCCCGCCGCGCAGCCAGCCGACGCAGGCCGTGGCGAAGGCGAAGATCCGGTCGGTGATGCCGGCCGAATTCATGATGTTGCCCATCAGGATGAAGAGCGGCGCCGCCAGCAGCGGAAAGGAGTTGGCCGATTGCGCGATCTTCTGCGGCACGATGCCGAGCGGGAAGCCGCCGAAAAAGGCGAAGGCGATGGCGGCGAGCCCCATCGAGACGAAGAGCGGCACGCCGATCAGGAGCGACGCGAACCAGACCGGCAGGATCTGCAGCATCAGGGTGCTCATAGCGGCTGCGCTCCCGGCTCGGCGGCGACGATCTTGCGCCCGGCCAGGACCTCGCCGATCTCGGCCAGCGCCTGCAGGATGAGCGCGACGCCCGCGAGCGGCATCACGACATAGAGCGCCGCGCTCGTGATCGGCAGCGCGATCGATTCGACGTCCCAGGTCCGCTCGATCAGCCCGAAAGAATAGTGCGTCAGGATGGCGGCGAAGAGGATGATCGAGCCTTGCGTCGCGATCTCGAGCACGCGCTGCGCCGCGCCGGGCAGCCGCTCGGCGATAATCGTGATCCGGATATGCGAGCGCCGCCGCGCCGCGATGATCCAGCCGACGAAGCCGGTCCAGACCAGCAGGTACTGGGCGAGCTCGTCGGTCCAGGCCAGCGGCGCGTTGAGCTGGCGCGAGAGCACGCCGAGCAGCACGGCGACGAGCAGCGCCAGCAACAGCCCGACGGCGGCGGCGCGGACGAGGCGATCGGACAGGGCGATGAGGGATTTCACAGGAGAGCCGACCTCAGTCTTGATGCCGTTCGAACGGAAAGCGGGCCGTCATGCTCGCCCTTGTGGCGAGCATCCACGTCTTCAACACCACAGGTGACGCGCGAAGACGTGGATGGCCGGGACAAGCCCGACCATGACGAGTGACGTCGAATGCACCCGCTCACAGCGCCATCAGCGCGTCCCAGGTGCCCTTGCCCCATTTGCTCTCGAACTGCTTCGGCAGGCTCGCGAGGACCGGCTTGCTGAAGCTCTCCAGATCAGGCTCGGTGACGCTCATTCCGGCCGCCTTCAGGGTCGCGACCAGACTGCCCTCCTGGTTCGCCAGCTCGGCGTCCTGCCAGGTCACCCCATTGGCGATGGCGGCCTCGACGATCGTCCGGTCGGCCTCCTTCAGCCCCTTCCAGAACTCCTCGTTGATGACGATCAGGCGCGGCGTGATGATGTGGCCGGTCAGGATCAGGTGCTTCTGCACCTCCTGCAGCTTGGCGCTGTGGATCGTCGGCAGCGGGTTCTCCTGGCCGTCGACCGCGCCCTGGCTCAACGCCAGGTAGAGCTCGTTGAAGTTGACCGGCGTCGCCTTGGCGCCCCAGGCCTCGACCATGGCGCGGAAGGTGTCGACCGGCGGCACCCGCAGCTTGAGGCCGGCGACATCGGCGGCGCTCTTCACCGCCTTGGCGCCCGTGGTGAGGTGGCGCTTGCCGTAATAGGTCACCGCGGCCATGCGCAGGCCGCGCTTCTTGACCAGGTCGGCATTCATCTGCGCGAAGACCGGTGCCTTGCCGACCTTGGCCATATGGGCCGGGTCGCGCCAGAGATAGGGCGCCTCGATCACCGAGAGCTGCGGCAGGAAGGAGCCGAGCGCCGCAGCGCCGTCCGTGGTCATGGTCAGCGCGCCGGAGGCGACCGATTCCATCATGTCCTTGCCGGAGCCGAGCTGGCCGGCCGGGAAGGACTGGATGTCGACGCGCCCGCCGGTCTTCTCCTTCACCTCCTTGGCGATGCGCTCGACCATCTGCACCTGCGGATGCGTGGTCGGCAGCATCTCGCCCCAGCGCAGCACGGTCGCCTGCGCGCGAAGAACGGTCGGCATGGCTATCGCGGCACCCGCTGCAGCGGAGCCGGCAAGGAAATCGCGTTTCGTGAGCTTCGTCATTGGTTCGTCTCCTCCCGATTGCGACGCTGGCGCCTTTCCCCAGCCCTCATCCTGAGGAGCGATCCGAAGGATCGCGTCTCTAAGGATGCTCCAGCCTGAGGCGGCCGGAGCCATCTGGACCATCCTTCGAGACGCCGCTTCGCGGCTCCTCAGGATGAGGGCTGGAGATTGGTCGCCTTTGTCCTCTCCCTAGCGATGGCCGTTTTTCGGCCTTGTCGTTGCGTGGTCAGTAGTGCAGCGCCCGATTCCTGGCGTTGCCGATATGCTCGCTCATCGCGGCGGCGGCCGCCTCGGGGTCGCGAGACTCGATCGCCGCGATGATCTTGAGATGGTCCTGCATCACCGGCACGATGATGCTGTTGTGGATGCGCGTTTCGTATTGGCGGATCAGCCTGATCTTCAGCCAGGTGACGCGGAAGGCCTGGCTGACGATGTCATTGTCGAGATGGTCGATGATCGCCTCGTGCATCAGCCGGTCGACATCCTCGGCCTCCTCGATCAGCGCCTGCCCCTCCTCGCCGGCCTCGGCGCGGCGCACGATCGCCACGTGCCGCTCGCGTTGCTCGGCGATCTCGGCGTCGGAGGCGTTGCGGGCATAGGCCGCCGTCGCCTCCTTTTCGAGGAAGAGGCGGAACTGGAAGGCGTTGCGGATCAGGTTGAGGTCGACATGGGCGACCTGCATGCCGCGTTGCGGCACGGTCTTGATCAGCCCCTCCGCCTCCAGTCGCGGGATCAGCTCGCGGATGGCGCCGAGCGGAAAGCCGGTCATGGCGACGAGCTCGCGCTGGGTCACGAACTGGCCCGGCTTGATCTCGCGCGCCAGCAGCCGCTCGGTGAAGCTGGCATAGGCCTTCTCCCGCAGCTTCAGCGGCTCGCCTTCGCGCTCCTGATCGCCCTCGCTCATGCGCTCCCGTTTCCCTGCCGCCGCTCAGGCCGCTTTGGCCCGCGTGATCGTGTCGAAAGCGGCGAAGAGCCGCTGGCGCTGCGCCTCGTTCAAAGCCTCCAGCGGCGGCCGCATCGCGCCATAGCCGGGGTCGCCATGGAGATGGCCGACCAGCGCCTTGACCGCTGGCAGCACCGGATAGCTGCAGATCTCGTCGACCAGCGTATTCACCGCCGGGCTCTCCGTGCCGTCATAGACC
Source organism: Allobosea sp. (assembly GCF_051860145.1). Lineage (GTDB taxonomy): Bacteria > Pseudomonadota > Alphaproteobacteria > Rhizobiales > Beijerinckiaceae > Allobosea. The sequence continues at coordinate 391,127 of NZ_JBHYEM010000002.1, forward strand.
ATCGGCCGGAGCAGACCGGGCACCAGGTTGGCGACGCCGCAGATCGTGCCCTGTGCACCCGCCCGCACCGCCTTGGCGAGCTGACGCTCGTCCCCGACCAGGATGGCGAGCTCGCCATGCGCCTTCAGCAGCGCCTCGGTATTGGCGTAGCTGCCCGAGGAATCCTTGACGCCGATGACGATGCCCGGGAAGGCCCGCTTCAGCCGCTCGACCAGGCCGACGCTGATGTCCACCGCGGTCACGGACGGGATGTGGTAGAGGATCGTGTTGCGCGCTGCCGCACCGAGCTTCTCGAAGAATTGCGAGAACCAGGCATAGAGCCCCTCGTCGCTGACGCCCTTGAAGTAGAAGGGCGGCGCGACCAGCAGCCCCTTGGCGCCGATGCCGAGCGCGACCTTGGCCTGCTCGAGCGAGTCATGCAGCGAGGCGGCGGCGATGCCGGCATAGATCCGGCTGGCGGGCTCGATGCCGGCTCCCGCCAGTGCCCCCAGCATCGCGGTACGCGCCGGCAGGCCGAGTGCGGCCCCCTCGCCCGTCGTCCCGAACAGCGTGACCGAGTCGCAGCCCTCGGCGAGCACGTGGCGCGCATGCGCAACCAGGCGGGGCAGATCGACATCGCCTCCCTCCCGCATCGGTGTCGTGATGGCGCAGGAAAGTCCGAAGCGATTTTGGGTGGTGGCCATGGAAGCGGTCTTTCCGGAGGGATTTGCGTCTGACATGTTAGTATGTGCGTAGCTGCGTCGCAAGGCCGTGACGACCCGAGGGCTCAACCATCCTTGAGCCCTCCGGCGGACAGCCCGGCGACGATCTGGCGCTGGGCGAGGACGGTGAGGAGGAGGACGGGGAGGGTAACGAGAAGCGCGGCGGCGGCGAGCGGCCCCCAGGAGATCTGCTCGAAGGTTAGCGAGTTGTAGACGGCCGAGGGCAGCGTCCGGCTCGCCTTGCCGCCGAGCACGACCGAGAAGATGAAATTGTTCCAGGAGAAGATGAAGGCGAGGATGCCGCCGACCACGATGCCGGGCCTCGCCAGCGGCAGTGCGACGTGGCGGAAGGCCTGCCAGGTGGTGGCGCCGTCGATCCGCGCCGCATCCTCCAGCTCCATCGGCACGTTCTCGAAATAGCCGATCATGATCCAGACGATGATCGGGATGGTGATGACCAGATGCGTGATCACCAGCGCGGTGATCGAGCCGACGAGCCCGGTCATCTGGAACAGCAGGAAGAGCGGGATCAGGTAGGACAGCGCCGGCGTCATGCGCGCGATCAGGATCAGGATCGCGAATTTCGTCGCCTTGCCGCGCGCGATGCCGTAGCCGGCCGGCACGCCGACGGCGAGGCCGATCAGGACGGCGCCGCCGGTGACCAGGATCGAGTTCCAGAGATAGAGCGCGAAATTGTTCTTCTCGAACACGTCGAGATAGTTCGCGAACGTCGGCGGGCTCGGGATGAAGACCGGCGGGAAGGCGGTGTTGTCGAGCTCGTTCTTGAACGAGAGCGACAGCATCCAGAGGAAGACCAGCACGGCCGGCGAGACCAGCACGAAGACAGAGGCGTAGAAGCCGAGCTTGGTGGCGAGGCGCTTCATCACGCGTTCCACTTCGACTTCTGGCGCGCGTAGAGCAGCAGCAGCGAGAGCATGATGATGATCACGAAGAAGATCACCACGACCGCCGAGGCATAGCCGATCTTGTAGAACTGGAAGGCCTGCAGATAGAGGAAGATGTTGAGCGTCTCGGACGCCGTGCCAGGCCCGCCCTGGGTGATCACGAAGATCGTGTCGAAGGCTTTCAGCGCATCGATGGTGCGGATCACGATCGCCACCATGATGAAGGGCCAGACCAGCGGCAGCGTAATGTGGCGGAACATGTGCCAGGCATTGGCGCCATCGATCAGGGCCGACTCGTAAGGCTCGCGCGGCAGCCCGGCCAGGCCGCCGAGCACGATCAGCATGACCAGCGGCGTCCAGTGCCAGACCTCGACCAGGATCAATGTCGGGATGACGGTGTTCGGGTCATAGACCCAGGGCTGCGGGCCGATGCCGACGAGCGAGAGCAGGTAGTTGAGCACGCCGAGCTGGGGGTGGAACATCATCGTCCAGACCAGCGCGACCGCGACCGGCGTCGCCATCATCGGCATCACGAAGATCGTCCGCAGCAGGCCGCGGAACGGAAACTCGCGATGGAAGACCAGCGCCGCCGCGGTTCCGAACACGATCGGCAGCACCACCGCCAGGATCGTGAAATAGGCGGTGTGCCCCATCGATTCGATGAAGCGCGCATCCCGGAACAGCTCGGCGAAATTCTGCGTGCCGACGAATTCCGGCCCGCCGCCGATCTTCCAGTCATGTGCCGACATGTAGAGCGTGAACAGCCACGGAAAGACGATCACGGTCAGAATGACCAGCACGGCCGGCAGGGAGAACAGCCAGTAGCGCGGCGTGAAATCAGCCGAGTCCGCGGCAGGGACTTGAGCCGGGCTCTTGAGGCCGGTGGCTGGCAGGGTGGTGCTGGTCATGTGTTACCCGGAAACTCACCCGTCATGCTCGCCCTTGTGGCGAGCATCCACGTCTTGAAACCGCTGTGCCCGAAGGAAGACGTGGATGGTCGGGACAAGCCCGACCATGACGGCTCCGGCGGCCAATCGGTTGTCGCTCAGCCCTGCTCGCTCTTGGCGAGCACCGGCGCGAAGGCCTCGGTCGCCTTCTTCAACTCGCTCGCCACATCGGCGCCGCCGATCGCATTGGTCAGCGCCACGCCGAAGACGTCGCGGAACTCGGTCACCGGCACGATTTGCGGCAGGCCGGCGCGCGCGATCTTGGCCGAGGCCAGCAGGCAATCGAAATACTGCTTGCCGAATTTCGAAGACGAGATCGTCTCCTGGTCGAGATAGGCCGAGGAGCGCCCGGGCGCGCCGGCGCCGGCCTTCAGCATGGCGATCTGGTTGGCCTTGTTGGTCATGAACTGCAGATAGAACCAGGCGGCCTGCTTCTTCTGCGAGCCGCGCGAGATGCCCATGCCGTCGGCGAACATGCCGGCATGATGGGCCTTCGGCCCGGGCGGGGTGACGCCATAGCCGACCTTGCCGACGATGCGCGACTTCGAGGGGTCCTCCAGCGGCGTGGCGAAGCCGATGCCGTCGAGCCACATCGCGGCCCTCCCCTGCATGAAGGTGGTCTGGCATTCGTTCCAGTTGAAGCCGACCTGGCCGACCGGACCGGTATCCTTGTTGAGCTTGCGGTAGAGCTCGGCCGCCCAGATCGCCTCGGGCGTGTCGGTCAGCAGCTTGCCTTCCGGCGAAACCGTCTCGATGCCCTGGCCGAGCGCCAGGCTGGTCCAGACCGGGACATTGGCGTTCTTCAGGCCGCGCGAGACGAAGCCGGCGATGCCCTTGGCCGGATCGTGCAGCTTGGCGGCGACGGTGGCGATCTCCTCCATCGTCTTGGGATAGGCGACGCCCTTCGCGTCGAAGAGCTCCTTGTTGTAGTAGATCATCCAGTAGTCGACGAAGAACGGGATCGTATCGAGCGATCCGTCGGCCTGCCGGGCATAAGCCACCGGGCCGGCGCCGAAATCCTCGAAATTGAAATCGGGCGCGGTCAGCGAGGCGTCCTTGATATAGGGCGTCAGATCCTCGAACCACTTGCCCTTCGCCGCCATCCGCTTCTGCACATGCAGCGAGATGCCGCTGACGTCGAAGCTCGGCTTGCCCGAGGCGAACTCGATCACCGCCTTCTGGCGCTGCTGCTGCTCCGGAACCTGCTCGGCCGAGACCTTGATGCCGGTGAGCTCGGTGAACTCCTTCTCGGCCGCCTGCATCAGGTCGGAGCGCGGGTTCTTGACGAGCAGCACGTCGATCGTCGTGCCGGAGAAGCGCTTCCAGTTGAAGGCGGCCTGCGCCCGCGCCTCGCGCATGACTATCGGCGAGGCGATCGCGCCTGCGGCGCCGAGCGCCGCCGCACCGCGCAGAAGCGCACGCCGGCTCGGCTTCAGAATGCTGTCCGTCATGATTGTCCTCCCTGTGGACACGACCACGGCCCCTTCAGGAGCCTGTTGCTTTGTCGGCCGCGGCCGGCCGCGAAAAACGCTGGCCGCCTGCTCAATTCGGCCGTAACGCTAATCCGCTTTCAGGCCGGTTGCAAGCTGACATGTTGGCGTGCACATAGTCAGCGCAGCCTATTCGGGATCGCCATCCATGCCCCTCGCCAGCCTGCCCATCCGAACGCGAAATCTCGGCCGCCTGTCGTTGCAGGTGCCGGTCCTGGGCTTCGGCGGCGCACCGCTCGGGGACCTCTACGGACTGCTCGACGAGGCTCAGGCCATCGCGACGATCGAGGCTGCGGTCGCCGGCGGCGCCAGCCTGATCGACACCTCCCCGCTCTATGGCCATGGCCTGTCGGAGCACCGCATCGGCGCTGCGCTCCGCCGGATCGGACGTGACCGCGTGCTGCTCTCGACCAAGGTCGGCCGGGTCGCCGAGCCCTTCGCCGGGCGCGGCGACGGCTCCGGCTATCGCGGCGGCCTACCGCACGGGATGCGCTTCGACTATTCCTATGACGGTGCCATGCGCTCGCTGGAGCAATCGGCGCTCAGGCTGGGCACCGACCGGCTCGACATCGTCCTGATCCATGACGTCGATATCTGGACCCATGGGACGGAACAGATCGAGGCCCGTTTCGCTGAGGCAATGGACGGCGCCTATCGCGCTCTGGAAGAGTTGCGCGCGGCCGGCGCGGTCAACGCGATTGGCGTCGGCGTCAACGAAGCCGAGATGTGCGAGCGCTTCGCCCGCGCCGGCGATTTCGACACGATGCTGCTGGCGGGCCGCTATTCACTGCTGGAGCAACCGGCGCTCGCCTCCTTCATGCCGCTGGCCTTGCAGAAAGGTATCGGCCTGATGCTCGGCGGCGTCTTCAATTCCGGCATCCTGGCGACCGGTCCGGTCCCCGGCGCCAAGTACAATTACAAGCCGGCTCCGCCGGAGATCCTCGCCCGCGTCGCCGCGATCGAGGCGGTCTGCCGGCGCCATGATGTGCCGTTGCGGCGGGCCGCTCTCCAGTTCCCGCTTGGCCATCCGGCGGTCTCCAGCCTGGTCATGGGCGCGGTCTCGCCCGCCGAGGTCGCCGACCAGCTCGCCGAAATCTCAGCGCCCGTCCCCGCCGCCCTCTGGACAGAACTCAAGCGCGAGGGCCTGCTGGGCACAGAAGTGCCCCTGCCGGAGTAGGCGGTCACGGCGGAGAAGGTCATGCGGATCGACGCCCATCAGCATTTCTGGACGCTCGCGCGCGGCGATTATGGCTGGCTGACGCCGGAACTCGCGCCGATCTACCGCGATTTCGGCCCGGGCGATCTCGCGCCGCTGCTTGCGCGCCACGGCATCGACCGCACCATCCTGGTCCAGGCCGCGCCGACCGAAGCCGAAACCGGCTTCCTGCTCGACATCGCCGCACGGACGCCGAGCGTCGCCGGCGTCGTCGGCTGGTGCGATTTCGAGGCGGCCGCTGCGCCCGAGGCCATTGCGCGCCTGAGCGGCAATCCGCTGCTCGTCGGGCTGCGGCCGATGGTGCATGACGTCGCCGACGAGAGCTGGCTGGCCCGGCCCGCTCTGGCGCCGGCTTTCGAGGCGATGGTCGGCCATGATCTCGTCTTCGACGCGCTGCTGCGGCCGCAGCATATCGCCGCCTTGCTGACGATGCTCGCGCGCCATCCGACGCTCGCCATCGTCGTCGACCACGCCGCCAAGCCGGACCTGGCCAGCGGCGAGATCGCGAACTGGCGCCGTGGCATGAGCGCGGTCGCGGCGCATCCGCAGGTCTTCTGCAAGCTCTCCGGCCTCGTCACCGAGGCGGGCGAAGACTGGAAGGTCGAGACCTTGCGCCCCGTCATCGCGCATCTTCTCGCCGTCTTCGGCCCGGACCGGCTGATCTGGGGCAGCGACTGGCCCGTGGTGACCTTGCGCGTCAGCTATTCGCGCTGGTTCGAGACCGCAACGGACCTGCTGGCCGATCTCACGGCAGCCGAACGCGATGCCGTCATGGGCGGCAATGCCCGCCGGCTCTATCTCTCGCACAGGGGACGAAACTGACATGCTGAAGGGTCTCGACCCGGTGTTGAGCGCCGATCTGCTCTGGGTGCTGGCGGCCATGGGCCATGGCGACGATCTGGCGCTGGTCGACGCCAACCATCCGGCGCAGACCATCGCGGCCGGCACGACCAGCGGCCGGTTGATCAGATTGCCCGGCCTGAGCATGGCCCGCGCCGCCCGCGCCATCCTCTCCGTGCTGCCGCTCGACGATTTCGAGCCGGGGCCGGTGCGCCGGATGGAGGTCGTCGGCAACCCGGACGAGATTCCGGCCGTCCAGGCCGAGATGCAGGCCGAGATCGATTTCGCGGCCGGCCGCTCGACACCCTGCCTCGGCATCGAGCGCTTCGCCTTCTACGAGGCCGCCAAGGCCAGCTTCGCCGTCATCCAGGTCGGCGATCCGCGGCCCTATGGCTGCTTCCTGCTGCGCAAGGGCGTCATCGCCGGCGAACCCGGCTGAAGCGGCGCCTAGAGCTGCAGGATATTCGCCTTGATGCCGGGATCGACGATGCGCTCAAGCCGCGTCTCGTGCCGGATGATCGTGATCTCCAGCGAGCCGGTTCCCACAGTGAGCCCGAGCAGATGCCCGCCGACCCCGATGAAATCGGCGCCTGCAACGACGCCATGGGCATGGATCGAGGGCTTGCCGTTCTGCCAGGCGATGGTGCCGGTCATGCTGGCCAGCTCGACATTGCGGAAACTCTTCGGATCGAAGGCTTTCTTGCCGAAATCATAGAAGCCGAAGGTGACCTCGCTCAGGAAGCCCATGCCGACGAAGCTGGCGCTCGGAATGGCCTCGCGCTCGGCAAGCGTCGCGATCTCGGCGAGCACGTCGGCTCCCTCGCGCAGCACCATCAGGTGGCCGGTCGGAGTCCGGATCGCCTTGAGGCCATGCCTTGCCGCATCGTTCGACATTCGCCTTCCTCCCTGTTCTTCTATCTTGCACCATAGCCTTTGCCCGCCAGGCGCTGGCAAGGCCGGCGGGGTTCGATCGCCCCTCTTCAACCCCCTCGAAGGATGCTGCCATGGCTCGCGCGACAGCCCATATCGGAACGACGAATTTCGCGACGACCATCAAGGTCGATGACCGGATTCTGATCTCCGACGAACCGGCGGCCTTGGGCGGGCGCGATGCCGGTCCCGCCCCCTATGACCTGCTCCTGGCCAGCCTCGGCGCCTGCACCGCGATCACCTTGCGGATGTATGCCGAGCGCAAGCAATGGGACCTGCAGGCGGTCGACATCGCCCTGCATCACGCCAAGGTCGAGAAGCGCTCGCGGATCGAACGGGTGATCACCCTCACCGGCGACCTGTCCCCGGAGCAGAGGGCGCGCCTCGCCGAGATCGCCGAACGGACGCCGGTCACCCTCACCCTGAAGGAAGGCGCCGATATCGCGACATCGCTGAGCGATGACGCTGCCTGATCAGGCCGTCGTCGACAGGCGCGTCCGCAACTCCAGCATGGCGCGGCAAACATCCTCGATCTCGCGCATCTGGAAGCCTTCGGCCAGTTCGGCGGAATGGGCGCGCAAGCCGTCATGCAGCTTGCCGGTATAGCGGACCCGCCCATCGCGCTCGGCGACGAGGCCATCGCGCGCCTCGAAGACGCCGTTCCAGGCGATCGCTTCGGCCTCGGACAGGCCTTTCGGCAGGTCGAGGACCAGCCGGCGCCCGGCAAGCGACACCGGGTAACCACCCGGTAATCCGCCCGGACCCGGCACATGCCCGGTCCAGCCCCCGTCTTGCGCCATCGCCAGCAGCATCGGCACGCCGCTGGCGCCGGAAATGTCGATGACCGGCTCGGGCGTCAGCTTCACCGAGGCGAAGGTCGCGAAGACGTCGCCGATCTCGGCCTCGTCGAGCCAGACGCGGGGCGCCGGCCCGGAGCGTGACGCGGCCGGTCGCCGCCAGGCCCCGAGATTCTGGTAATGCGCCAGCACCTTGAGCCGCTTGCCGTCCGGCACCGCGCCCGAACCGGCAAAGACATTCGACAGGATCGCGACATTGCCCATGCCGCAGGCGACCTCATGGCCCAGCGCCGCGATCATGCCGTTGACGACGTCGGGGAAGCAGCAATTGACCAGCGCGGTCTCGTGGCTGAGCCCCGTGATCGCCTCCGCCACCCGCTTGGTGATCAGCGCCTGGAACACCGCCGTCGCGCTCAAGCCCCCTTCTGCGACGAGCCGTGTCCAGGCATTGCCGGTCTGCGCGATCACCGAGGAGGTCTGGATCGAGGCAGCCTGCACGGTCACCTTCGGCCGCGTCGCCTCGATCAGTGTAGTCGCCGCGCCCTCCGTGAGCAGGTCGATCTCATGGCTCTCGAACCGCGCCGGCCTGCCGAAGATCGAGGCGCGGGCATTCGCCGCGACCTTGAGCCAGTCGAGGCGCTCGCGATTGCGGCCGGCGATCACGACCTTGACCGGCCGCTGCGCCGTCGCCGCGATGTCGAACAGGATGCGCGCGGCGAAGCTGCCGGTGCCGGAGAGCAGGATGTCGCATGTCATGGCTTACTGCCTCTGCTGGGCGGCGCGGTCGAAGCAGTCGTCGCGGCGCGGCGAGAGCTTGTGCTTCATGATGCGCTGGCTCGCGGTGCGCTCGAACTCGTCGACGAGCGCGATGTAGCGCGGGTTCTGATAGGGCGCGAGGCGCTCGCCGAGCCAGGTCGAGAGCGCAGCGGGATCGACGATAGCGCCCTCGCGCGGCTTGACGAAGAGCTTGATCTCTTGCTCGCCGATCTCGGCGGCGACGCCGATCATCGCGCAATCCTCGACCGCCTCGTGCTCGGCCGCGACATGCTCGACCTCCCAGGCCGAGACGTTCTCGCCGCGGCAGCGCACGCTGTCGGTCATGCGGCCATGGAAGATCAGGTTGCCGGCGGCATCGAAGGAGCCGAGGTCGCCGGTATGGAGCGCCCCATTGCGCAAAGCTTTTGTCGTCGCCTCCGGATTGTCGAGATAGCCGGGAAAGATCGCGCCCGGCTTGCTGCTGCGCACCACGATCTCGCCGCGCTCACCCTGGGGCACCGGCTGGCCTGCGCCGTCGAGCAGCTCGACGGTGAACCACGGCATCGGCTTGCCGACGGCGCCGACGACGCCGCTGTCGTTGCAGGTGGTGATGCTGGAGGCTTCCGTCATGCCGTAGCATTCGCGGATCTCGACGCCGAAGCGGGCCTGGAACTGCGGCCAGATGTCGGTCGGGCAGCCGCCGCCCCAGGCGATCCGCACGCCATGCGCGCGGTCGAGCTCGCTTGGCGGCTGTTTCAGCAGGATCTGCAGGATGCCGCCGAGATAGTGGATATGGGTCGCGCCCTCCTCCCGCACCTGTTGCCAGAAACGGCTCGCGCTGAAGCGGTCGACCATCGCCAGCACGACGTCGCGGATCATCGGCAGCGGCAGGAGCTGCGCCCCGCCGATATGGTAGAGCGGCTCCCAGACGAAGAGCACGTCGCCGGCCTTCGTCGCGGAAACCAGCCCGACGCCCTCGGCCGCCAGCCGCAGCATGCGGTGCGAAACGATGACGCCCTTCGGCCGGCCGGTCGTGCCGGAGGTGTACATGATCGCGAAGGGCGCGTCGGCCGGCGGCGCGGCCTCGTCGAAATCCCGACCGGAGCCGAGCACGGCCTCGAGCCCGCCGCCCGGTTCATGGACGAGGATCGCCGGCGCCTCCGTGCCGTCGAGCGCCTCGCGCACCAGCGGCGCAAGCTCGGCATCGACCACCACGAGCCGCGGCTTCGAATGGCTCAGCAGATAGCGCAGCCCTTCGCCGCGCTGCTGCGCATTGACCGGCACCCAGGCGATCCCCGCCTTGGCGAGGCCGAAGACGACACCGAGCGTGGCGACGCTGTTGCGCATCATCACCGCGACCGTCGCGCCGGCCTCGATGCCGCTCGCCCGCAAATAGGCGGCGAAGGCCGAGGCCTCGCCGTCGATCCGGCCATAGCTCACGGGATCGCCGTTGAAGCGGGCATAGGTCCTGCCGGGGTCGCTTGCTGCGCGCTCGCGCAGCAAGCCGACAAAGCCATGATCGTCGAAGGCCATTCAGATCTCTCGGGTCGCGGTCAGGAGGCGCGGCGGAAACGCTCCGCCAGCAGCAACAGGCAGGTCACCACGACGAAGACCACGACGGAGACCGCGGCAAGCGTCGGATTGAGTTGCAGGATCATGTCGTCCCACATCTGCTTGGGCAGGGTCGTCTTGATGCCGCCGCTGACGAAGATCGCGATCGTCAGCTCGTCGAAGGAGGTGATGAAGGCGAAGAGGAAGGCCGCGATCAGCCCGCCCTTGACCAGCGGGATGGTGACGAAGGCCAGCGTCCGGACCCGGTTGGCGCCGAGCGTCGCCGCCGCCTGGTCGAGCCGTTGATCGTAGGTCTTCAGGATCGCCGCCACCGTGACCATGGTGAAGGGGATCGCCAGCACCGTATGGCCGATGATCAGGCCGAGATCGGTCGCGACGAGGCCGAGCCGCGCGAACAGGTAGAACATGCCGACCGCGATGACGATGCGCGGCACGATCATCGGCGCCAGGAAGAAGGCGAAGATCAGCCCGCCCCAGCGCGTGCGGCTATGGGCCAGCGCCAGCGCCGCGAAGCCGCCGATGCAGGTCGCGAGGAAGGCCGTCGCCGCCGCCACCAGGAAGGAGCGGATCGTCGCCGAGATCCAGAGCGGCGAGGCGAAATAGCTCTCGAACCAGCGCAGGCTGTATCCCGGCGGCGGGAATTCGAGGAACTGCGACGAGGTGAAGCCGAGCGGGATCACCAGCAGCGTCGGCAGCACCAGGAAGGCGATGACGATCCAGGCGAAGACCGGCAGCGCCAGCGCGTTCCCGCGCTTGCCGACGACGCGCCGGCTGAGATCGGCAATGCGGCTGCTCACGATGGCGAGCCCGTTCAGCACTGCAAGCCCGGCATCGCGGATGCGTCCCCTGCCCTCCTGTGCCGAGCCGCCGGAGATGGTCGAGATCCCGAAGAGCCGGTCATAGATCCAGCAGGCGATCAGCGCCGTCGCCAGCATCATCGCCGCGAGTGCCCCGGCGAAGGCCCAGTTCAGCAGCTCCTGCACCTGCGTGATGATGAGCTGCGCCAGCATCGTCTCGCGCCGCCCGCCGAGGAAGGCCGGCACGATGAAGAAGCCCAGCGACGAGATGAAGACCAGCAGGCCGGCGGCGGTCACGCCGGGCAGCGAGAGCTTGAAATAGACCTGCCAGAAGGCGCGGCTCGGCGAGGCGCCGAGCGTCTGCGCCGCCTGGACCAGGCGCCGGTCGATGCCGAGCATCACCGGCAGCATCGTCATCACCGCCAGCGGCACCATGGCATGGACCATGCCGACCATGACCCCGAACTCGTTGTGCAGCAGGTCGAGCGGCTGGTCGCTCAGGCCGGAGCCGGTCAGCAGGTTGTTGATCACGCCACTGCGGCCGAGCACGATCATCCAGGCGAAGGTCTTGACGAGATAGCTCGTCCAGAACGGCACCATGACGAAGAGCAGCATGCGGCCGCGGAAGATCTCGGGCATCCGCGCCAGCCAATAGGCCAGCGGGTAGCCGATCACGAGCGACCACAGCGCCGTGTTGCCGGCGATCTTGAAGGTGATGCCGAGGACGCGGAGATAGACATCCGTGTTGGCGATGCGCTGGAAGGCGGCGAGGCTGAACGCGCCGGTCTCGGGATGGCGGACGCTAAGCGACAGGAGCTGGGCGACCGGATAGGCGAAGAACACCGCGAGGAAGAGCAGCCCCGGCACGGCGAGCCAGAGCGGGTTCGGCCGCGTGAGCCAAGTCGGCAGGGCGCTGGAGCGGGCGGCGACGGCGCTCATGGCACCAAAACCGCCTTGTCCCTGTCCCAGCCGATCGCGATGGTTTCGCCGAGCGACGGCACCGCGTCGCCGGAGGGCAGGCGCAAGGTCATCAGCTCGCTCTCGCCGATCGCCGCGATGATCCGCGTCTCCGAGCCGGCATAGACGATCTCGCGGATCCGGCCCTCGACGCGGTTCTCGGCGCCAGGCCCGATGCGCAGGTTCTCCGGCCGGACCACGAGCGCGCCACTCTCGCCGTCGCAGGCGCAATCGCGCGGCAGCATGAAGCGGCCGAATTTCGTCTCGAGGCAGCGCGAGCCGTTCACGCCGCTGAACTCGCCGCGCAGGATGTTGGAGATGCCGATGAAATCGGCGGCGAAGGCGGTGCGCGGCCGCTCATAGATCGCCTGCGGCGTGCCGAGCTGCTCGATCTTCGCATGGTTCATCAGGCAGATCCGGTCGGACAGCGCCAGCGCCTCCTCCTGGTCATGCGTGACATAGATGATCGTCGACCCGCTCTCGCGATGCAGCCGCTTGATTTCGATCTGCATATGCTCGCGCAGCTTCTTGTCGAGCGCTCCCAGCGGCTCGTCCATCAGGATGATCGAGGGCTGGTAGACGAAGCAGCGCGCCAGTGCGACGCGCTGCTGCTGGCCGCCGGAGAGCTCGCGCGGAAAGCGCTCGGCCAGGTGCCCGAGATGGACCATCTCGAGCGTCTCGGCGACGCGCCTGCCGATCTCGGCGCTCGGCCGGCCCCGCATCTTCAGCGGGAAGGCGATGTTCTCCGCCACTGTGAGATGCGGGAACAGCGCATAATGCTGGAACACCAGCCCGATATCGCGCTGGTGCACCGGCGTGCCCGACTGGTCGCACCCGTCGATGACGACGCGGCCCTCCGTCAGTTCGACCAATCCGCAGATCAGCTGCAGCAGGGTCGTCTTGCCCGAGCCCGAAGGCCCGAGCAGCGTCAGGAACTCGCCCTCCTGGACGGAGAGCTGCGTCGGCTCGAGCGCCGTGGTCGCGCCATAGCGCTTGCACAGCCCCTCGACCATGAGCTTCGGCGGCGCCGTGCCGCTGGAACCAGGCATTGTCACCACCGAAACGACACCCGGCTCAGCTCAGGAGCCAGCTGTTGAAGCGCTCGGTGACGGCCGAGCGGTTGGCGCTCCACCAGTCCTCGTTGGCGATCGCCATCTGCTTCAGGTTCTCCGGCGAGGTCGGCAGGGCCTTGGCCCGCTCGGCCGGAACGGTCTTGTAGGCGTCGAGATTGGTTGGGCCGTAGGCCAGCACCTCGGTGAACAGCGCCTGCTGCTCGGGATTGGAGCAGAACTTGATGAACTGCCGCGCCGCCTCGGCCTTCGGATTGCCCTTCGGGATCGCCCAGCCCTCGATCGAGTAGAGACCCTGGTTCCAGACGATCTTGGCCGGCGTGCCGCCGTCGATCGCCGCCTGGAAGCGCGCATTCCAGCCCGAGATCATGTCGACCTCGCCGCTCTGGATCAGCTGGGTCGACTGCGCCCCGCCGGTCCACCAGACCGCGATATGCGGCTTGATCTTGTCGAGCACCTTGAAGGCCCGGTCGACATCGAGCGGATAGAGCTTGTCGAGCGCCACGCCATCGGCGAGCAGCGCCTGTTCCAGCGAGTCGATCGGGTTCTTGCGCAGCGAGCGCCGGCCCGGGAATTTCTCGACATTGAAGAAATCGGTCCAGCTCGCCGGCGCCGCCTTCAGCTTGTCGGTGCGATAGGCGAGGACCGTCGAATAGACGTCGGTGCCCATCCAGAACTGCGAGATCGCCTCCGGCATCAGCTTGGGGACGTCGGCATGGGCGAAGCCGATCGGCTCCAGCAGGTTCTGCTTGGCCAGGATGTCGCGCGCCGAGAGCGTCAGCGTGCAGACGTCCCAGGTATAGGACTTGGTCTCGACGATCGCCTTGAACTGCGCGGTCGGCTCGGCCTCGCGGGCGACGTTGACGACCTTGTTGCCGGTCGCCTTCTCGAAGGGGTCGTAGAAGGCCTTGCGCCAGGCCGGGCCGAAGGGCCCGCCGGGGTCGGCGATCGTGAGCTGCGTCGCAGCCGCCGCGCGCCCGATGATGGCTGGCGCGAACAGGCCCGTCGCTGCCGCAGCGCCCGAGAGCTGCAGCAGCCTGCGACGGTTGAACTCCGAAATCCTGGTCATGATCCTCTCCCTTGACGCGGTTTTCCGCGATCCCCTGGTTGAACGGTTTGCGCCCCGTCCGGACGTCTTGATCAGGCGCTCGTGTTGATCACGCGCTCTTGCGCGCCGCGCGCTTCGCGAGGAACTCCTCCATCATCCGGGCCGGCTCGCCGGTGGCATAGGCCTCGCGCTGGTTGCGCACGCCCGCCTTGAGGCAATCGCGGAAGCCGGCCTCGGTCACCTCGCGGAAGCGGGCGCGGTTCAGCCGCATCGCGACCGGCGGCTTGCCGGCGAGCTCTTCCGCCAGCGCCAGCGCCGCCGACATGACCTCGCCCTGCGGCACCAGCCGGTTGATCACGCCGATGCGGAAGCACTCCTCGGCATCCATCATGCGGCCGGTCAGGGTCAGGTCGATGGTGCGGCCGAGCCCGATCAGCTCGCGCATGATCCAGGGGCCGGTGGTCGAGGCGATGCCGGAATTGATCTCAGGCTGGCCCATGGTGACGCCCGGATGGCCGATGCGCAGATCGCAAAGCAACGCGACCTGGAAGGCCGAGCCGGCGGCGACGCCGTTCAGCGCCGCGATGATCGGCTTGGAGAGCGAACGGAGGCGGTCATAGAGCCGCTCCCATTCGCCGATCCAGAGCTCGGCCCGGTCGGGATCGAAGGTCTTGGTCTCGTTCAGGTCCTGCCCGGCCCCGAAGGCGCGCTCGCCGGAACCGGTCAGGATGACGGCGCGAACCGCGTCGTTGGCCTCCAGCTCATCGAGCGCCTCGACCAGCCGGGCGCGCATCGCGGCGTTCCAGGCATTGAGCAGCGCCGGGCGGTTGAGGGTCAGGATGCCGACCTTGCCGCGCACCTCGCTCAAGACGAATTCCTTCATGCCGCTCGCTCCATCCGATTAAAGTTTATCGACATACGATAAATTCTATTAGATGATTGAACGCGACCGCCCCCTTGTCAACCGGATTCGCCACAGCCATTGATCCGGCCAGGAGTGCCCAGCATGTCGATGTCCGAGACGGAAAAGCCCGCAGCCGCCAAGGCAGGCGCGGCGATGCGCGAGAAAAGCGCCGACCCGCTGATGGTGATGTCGGTGGAAAAGGCCTTTCGCGTGCTCTCGGCCTTCGACCGCCAGCACCAGACCATGAGCCTGTCCCAGGTCGCCTCCGTCACGGAGATGGACCTGAGCTCGGCGCAGCGCTTCACGCACACGCTGACCAGGCTGGGTTTCCTGAAGAAGGACCGCGAGACCAAGCGTTTCGAGCTGAGCTCGAAGACGCTCGACCTCGGCTACCATTTCCTGCGCGGCAACCGGCTCGTCGACAAGGCGATGCCCTACCTGATGCATCTCAGCAAGGAGACCGAGGAAACGGTCAACCTGACCATGCCGGAAGGCACGGAGATCATCTTCGTCTCGCGCTTCCTCAGCCGGCATGTGCTGAACACCGACGTCATCGTCGGCACGCGGATGCCGGCCTATTGCACGGCGCCGGGCATCGCCATGCTGTCCCGCATGCCTGAAGCCGAGGCGACGGCGATCATCGACCGCTCCGAGCTCACCGCCCATACGCCCTCGACGACCTGGAAGCGCGCCGACCTCCTCGCCAAGATCCGCCAGGCGGCGAAGCAGGGCTACGCCACCGCCTTCGAGGAATTCTACCATGGCGACGCCTCGATCGCGGCCGCGATCCTCGATCATCGCGGCCGGCCGGAAGGGGCGGTGAACGTCGCGGTCTCCTGTTCGCGCTATGGCCGCGACGAGGTCGTCTCGCGCTTCTCGTCGCTCGTCATCGCCGCCGCCCACGCGATCTCGCGGGTCTGATCACCCTCGGTTCTCCGCCTTGACAGCGCCCGATGGTATCTTACTATAATCCACTAGTATTTATCGCATATCGATAAGTAGAAGCGATGGCCGAACCGTCCATGAGCGGCAAGGGTGGGGACCACAGCGGCATGACTCAAGCCGGGCAATTCGTCCGCGCGATCGGGCGCAATGGCCCTGCGATCAGGCTCACCCTCGACGGCAGCGAGATCTCCGCGACCGAAGGCGACAGCGTGCTCGCAGCCCTGCTCACCGCCCGCCCCTTTCTGCGCCGCCTCGAATTCGGCGGCGAGCCGCGCGCCGGCTTCTGCCTGATGGGCGCCTGCCAGGATTGCTGGGTCTGGACCGAAGGCGGCGGCCGCCTGCGCGCCTGCACCACGCCGGCCGCCGCCGGAATGGCGCTGCTGACAGCCGCTCCGGCGCTGCGCTGACATGGCCGCAATCGTCATCGTCGGCGCCGGCCCCGCCGGTATCAACGCCGCCGAGCTGCTGCTGGCGGGAGGCCATCGCCCGATCCTCCTCGACGAGGGCCGGCAGGCCGGCGGCCAGGGCTATCGCCGGCCCTCGCCCGGCCTCGCGCTCGACATGGCGACGCTGATGGGCAGCGAGGCCGCAAAATACGCCGCGCTCCACGCCCGGTTCGAGGCGCTGCGCACGGCAGTCGACTATCGGCCCGGCACGCTGGCCTGGGGCATCGACGGCAAGACGCTTCACCTGGTTCGCGACGGCGTCGCCACGATGCTATCCTTCGACATGCTGGTCCTCGCGACCGGGGCGATGGACCGGATCGCGCCCCTGCCCGGCTGGACGCTGCCCGGCGTCTTCACGCTCGGCGGCGCGCAGGTCGCGCTCAAGGACCAGGGCTGCTTCATCGGCCGCCGCGTCGCCTTCCTGGGCTCCTCGCCGCTGCTCGCGCTCGCCGCCAGCCAATATCGCAAGCTCGGCGCCGAGATCGCCGTCATCGCCGACACCACGCCGTTTTCGCGCAAGCTCGCGGCCCTGCCCGCGCTGATGAACGCGCCGCGCACGCTGCTGCGGGGGCTCGCCTATCTCGGCGACGCGATGCGGGCCGGCGTGCCGGTCCTGCATGGCGTGACGCCGCTCGCCATCGAGGGCCATCGTCATGTCGAGACGCTGGTGCTGCGCGACCGCTCCGGCCGCGAGCGCCGCTTCGCCTGCGACGCCGTCGCGCTCGGCTACGGACTGAAGCCCGAGACCCAGCTCGCCGAGCTCGCCGGCGCGCAGCTCAGCTATGACGAGCGCTTCCGCCTGTGGCTGCCGCAGACGGACGCCTATGGCCGCGCCGCACCCGGCCTCTATCTCGCCGGCGATGGCGCTGCGATCGGCGGCGCCGATGCTGCCGAGGCGAGCGGCGCGCTTGCCGCCCATGCCGTCCTCGCCGATCTCGGTCAGGCCCGCCCGCTGGCCGAAACCCGGGCGCGGCATCGTCGCGTGACCCGCCTGCGCAATTTCCAGGCCGGCCTCGCCCGCGCCTTTGCCTGGCCCGTCGAACAGATTCGCGCCTTGCCGGACGACGTCATCCTGTGCCGCTGCGAGAATGTCAGCATCGGCGAGATCAGGCAGGCCATGGCGCAAGCGCTGGGGCCGATCGAGGTCAACCGCGTCAAGGCGATGACCCGCTGCGGCATGGGTCGCTGCCAGGGCCGGGTCTGCGGCCCGGCTTTGCAGGAAATCGTCGCCGGCGAGCGCGCCCTGGTCGGCGCGGCCGCCGGGCGACTGCGCGGCCAGGCACCGGTCAAGCCGATCGCGCTCGCATCGGCCGTGGGCGAGGCGCCATGACCCGGCACGCGGTCGATGTCGCGATCATTGGCGGCGGGCTGATCGGCGCCTGGACCGCCTATTTCCTCGCCAAACGCAACCAGCGCGTCGCACTGATCGAGAAGGGCGTAGTCGGCGCGCAGTCGAGCGGCACCAATTTCGGCAATCTGCGCCTTCAGGGCCGCTTTCCCGGCCAATATCCCTTGTCGCTGCGCTCTCAGGCGCTCTGGGAGGATATCGCGACGCTGATCGGCGAGCGCTGCGAGTTCGAGCAGACCGGCCATCTCTATCTCGCCTTCGACGAGAAGGAACACGAGAAGCTCGAAGCCTATGCGGCGGTCTCGGAATCCCATGGCCTCGCGATCGAGCATCTCGGCCCGGCCGATTTGCGCCGGCGCTGGCCCTGGCTCGGCGATGGGGTCGTCGGCGCGACCTATTCTGCCCGCGACGCCACCGCCAATCCGCGCCTGGTCACGCCCGCCGTCGCCCGCGCCGCCAAGGCGCTCGGCGTCACGGTCGTCGAGAACTGCCGTGTCACCGAGGTCGCAAGGACCGGCGATGCCTTTGCCCTGAGGACCGATACCGGCGTCGCGATCGACGCAGGCCATGTCGTCAACGCCGCCGGCGCCTGGGCGGTGGCGATCGCCGAGCAGTTCGGCGAGAGCGCGCCGCTGTTTCCGGCCGGCCCGCCGCAATTCGTCACTGAGCCTTTTCCCTATCTGATCGAGCCCTCGATCCAGACCATCGACGGCTCGGTGATCATGCGCCAGATCCCGCGCGGCAACGTCATCCTCGCCGGCTATCCGCGCAGCGCCGCCGATCCCGTCGCCAATCGCGCCCCGGTGCCCCCAGTCAAGACGCTCGCAGCGATGCGGGCGCTGGCCAAAGTCGCGCCCGTGCTGGCGAGCTGCCATGTCATTCGCGTCTGGTCCGGCATCGAGGGTTACTTGCCCGACATGATCCCGGTGATCGGTCCGAGCCGGACCACGCCTGGCCTCTTCCACGCCTTCGGCTTCTGCGGCCATGGCTTCCAGATCGGTCCCGGCGTCGGGCTCTGCCTCAGCGAAATGATCCTCGACGGCGCCACGCCCACCCCGCTCGAGCCCTTCTCGATCGCGCGTTTCGACAAGCCGGTCGAAGCCGACGAGAAATTCCGGCGCGAGTTCGATTCCGTTCAGCCGGCCGCCCCGCTACAACAGCCGCGCTAAATCTCTGACGCGAGCCCGCCACGATGCCCGACACCATCCTCTATCTCGGCGAGGCCGACATCGCCGGGCTCGGGCTCGACCCGGCGCTCGCGCGGGCCGCCATCCGCACGATCTTCCAGGCGCACCACCAGGGCCGGACCCTGAGCAAGCCGAAACTCGCGCTCGAGATCGGCCCCGGCCATGTCTTCCAGTCGCTTTGCGCCGCCTCCCCCGCGATCGGCATGGCAGCGACGAAATGGCTCGGCATGGCGCCGACCGGCGACGGCGTGCCGGGCATCCACGCCATGATCGCGCTCAACGATTTCACCTCCGGAAAGCTTCTGGCGGTGATGGACGGCAATCTCGTCACCGCGATCCGCACCGCGGCGATGTCGGCCGCGGCGGGTGAATTCCTGGCGCGGCGCGACAGCGGCACGATCGGCTTCATCGGCTGCGGCTTGCAGGCCCGCGCCCATCTCGCCGCCTTCAAGTCGCTGCTCCCCGGGCTGAATCGGGTCCGCGCCCATGGCCGCAGCCGCCGCACCACCGACCTCTTCCTCACCCATGCGCGTCAGGAGGGTTTTGCGGCGGATGCCTATGACGACCCGTCCGACGTCGTTCGTGCGAGCGATGTCGTCGTCACCAGCGTGCCGATGCAGCCCGGCTTCGAGCCGTTCCTCGATCCGGCCTGGCTCCGGCCCGGCGCTTTCGTCACGGCCGTCGATGTCGCGCGAAGCTGGCGGCCGGACAGTTTGCGGCAGCTCGACATCGTCGCGACCGATGACCACCAGCAGCAGGCCGAGAATCCACCGCTCGCCACCAATCTCGGTCCGCTCGGCAGCTTCGACGCCGATCTCACGGAGCTTGCCGGAGGTGCGAAGCTGGGGCGCCAGAACACCGGGCAGCGCGCCATGTTCATCTTCCGCGGCTTCGCGCTGGCCGATCTCGCCGTAGCCGCGAGCGTCTACGAGGCAGCTCGCTCTAAGGGGGCCGGCCAGACGCTCGCGCGCTGACGGATCGCTCACGCCTCGACGACGAGATAATCCTCCTCGACCGTGACCGGCACGGTCTCGGCGACATAGGGGCCGTCGAACAGGTCAGCGCCCTGCCTGACCTCGACGGGATAGCTCCTGACGCGAATCCGGTCCGGCTCGCAGCGTGATTTGCCGGTGCGGATATCGAATTCCCAGCCGTGCCAGGGGCAGCGCAGGATCTCGCCGCGCCGCGAATAGCGATAGCTGCCCGGCTCGTCGCCGGCCTCGACCAGCCCGGTGGTGCGGCCGGCGCAGAGATCGCCGCCCTGATGCGGGCAGCGGTTGAACAGGCCGAAGAACTCGCCGCCGAGATTGAAGATCACGATCTTGCGGCCGTTCACCTCGGTGACAAGGCGCTCGCCGGGGGAAAGCTCGCTCGCCGGCGCGACGACATGCTTGGCCATCACGCGATTCCGTAGAGCCTCTTGGCGTTGTCGAGGAACAGCGCCTTCTGGACCGCCTCATCGAGCTTCACCGGCACGCTCCAGAGCGGATCGTCGAAATCCCAATGCGGATAATCGGTGGCGAAGAGCAGGCGATCGGGACCGATCCAGTCGACGATGTCACGGAAATGCTTGCGCTTCTCCGGCTCCTCCATCGGCTGCGTCGTCAGCCAGACATGCTCGCGGATATAGTCCGACGGCTTGCGCGTGAGATGCGGCGTTTCGCTCCGCATCCGCGCCCAGTGCTTGTCGAGCCGCCAGGACAGCGAGGGCAGCCAGGCCAGGCCCGCCTCGATCAGCACCATGCGGGTCTTCGGGAAGCGTTCGAACACGCCCTCGATCACCATGCTGGTCAGCAACGCCTGGCAGCATTGCGAATGCCCGACCATCTCCTCGATGTAATAGGACGGCCAGCCGCCGCCGGTGACCGGATAGCCGCCATAGCCGAAAGCGTGGATTCCGATCGGCAGGCCGGCGCGCTGCGCGGCCTCGTAGATCGGCCAGTAGCGCCGCTGCCCGAGCGGCTCGGCGGTGCGGCTGAGCAGGAGCACCTGCCGGAAATCGTCATGCCCGGCCCAATGGTCGATCTCTGCGGCCGCAGCCGCCGCATCCTCGTAGGGCACCACGATCGAGGCCTTGAGGCGCTTGTCCTTGCTGGTCCATTCCGCGACCTGCCATTCGTTCAGCGCGCGCGCCAGTGCCGCGCTGTAGTCGAGATTCTGCGCCGCGCCGGCGGCCGGCGCTATCACGGTCATGATGCCGAGCTCGACCCGGTTGGCGTCGAGATGCTGCTTCTGCATGAAGGACAGATCGCTGCCGGGCCGGCCCTCCGGCGGCCAGGAATCGAGCCTGGCCGCATCGGGCTGGCCCTTCGGATAGGCCGGCCCGCTTTGATAGCCATGGCGCGGCAGCATCCCATAGGTCTGCGCATGTTCCTGCCAGCGTTTCGGCAGATAGGGCAGGATGTCGGAGGGCTTGGCCAGGCAGGGATGAATGTCGCAATCGGCGATCACCGGACGGACGATCGCCTGATCGGGCTTCGGGCGCGTCGGAAGCTCAAGGTTCATGACAGGTCCTCCCTGATCCTCGCATAGGTCGCCAGCGGATTGTCGATCAGCATCCTGCGAATGAGGCTGTCCGGCAATTCGGGCGGAAGCGCGTCGTCGCCCTCGAACTGCCAGTGCGGATAGTCGCTGGAGAACAGCAGCAATTCGTCGGAGCCCATATGGTCGATGACGCGCATCAGGTCGTCGGTCCCGACCGGCGCATCGACGGGCTGCAGCGTCAGCCTGACCTGTTCGCGCACGATATCGATCGGCGGCCGGTCGACCCAAGGAATCTCCATGCGCAGGCCGCGCCAGTATTTGTTCAGCCGCCAGAGATAGGCCGGCAGCCAGGTGAAGCCGGATTCGATCAGGACCACCTTGAGCGCCGGAAAGCGGTTGAACACGCCCTCGCAGACCAGGCTGGTGAGCTGGGTCTGGAATCCCTGCGCCTGGTTGACGTAATCCTCGGTGAGATAGGACGGCCAGCCCACCGGCGTCACCGGGTGGCGATAGGTGCTGCCGGCATGGATGCCGACCGGCAGGCCGTGCTTCTCGGCCGCCGCATAGATCGGCCAATGGCTGCGGCGCCCGAGCGGCGTGTCGCTGAGGCAGGGCAGCAGCACCTGGACGAAGCGCCGGTCGGCAGCACAGCGCTCGATTTCGGCGACGGCGAATTCCGGGCTCTGGAGCGGCACCACGATCGAGGCGCGGAAGCGCGGATCGCGGTCGAGCCATTCCTTCGCGAGCCAATCGTTGACGGCGCGCGCGAAGGCCGCCCCCATATCCTCGCTGAACAGGGTCTGCACCGCGTAGAGACAGTTCAGGATCGCGGCCCGGCTGCCGAAGCCGTCGAGCGCCTGCCGCCTGACCTGCTCGATATCGCTGCCGGCCTTGCCGTTTGGCACGCGCCAGTCCGGCCGCGAGGTCAGCGGCGCCCGCAGCGGATAGCTGGTCGATTCCAGATCATGCACGCCGCGCTGGCTGGCGGCGTCGCGCCAATGCTCGTCGAGATAGGGCAGCAGCGCCGCAAGCCCCGGCACCGCCGAATGGATGTCGCAATCGATCGCGCCCATGGTCGGCCGGGTCATCGCGTCGCCTCTTTGCTCGACAGCATCAGGTCGATCGCGGCGGTCCAGGAGAAGGTCGTCCCGCCGATGCCGCGCCGCGTCACCGGGTCGAAATATTCGCTCCAGCCGGCGTCGCCGATCAGATCGCGTGTCGCATCGTCGATCGCGGCGGCCATCACGGCGTTGCCCGCGAGGCGGAAGCCCTCGGCGATCATCCAGTTGACGACCACCCAGACCGGGCCGCGCCAATAGCGCAGCGGCTCAAAGGCGGGGTGCTCCGGATCGGTCGAGGGCACCAGCGCATGACCCTGGCCGCGCCAGCGCGCGAGATGCGCCGCCAACGCCGCTTCGTGCTCGGCAAGCCCGGCGAAGAGCGGCAGGAAGCCGGCCGAGGTCCGCACCGCGATGGGCTCTTCCGCCGTCAGGTCGCGCGAGAGGTAGAAGGCGCTCGGCGCGTGCCACAGACCGGAGATCGCGCGCTCCTTGCGCTCGATCCGCTCCGCGATGGTCGCGACGTCCGCGGGCGAGCCGAAACGTTGGGCCAATGCCAAGAGATCGCGCTCCGCCCGCAGCAGGATCGCGTTGGTGCCGATATCCGCCACCTTGAAGGGCGAGAGCGCCAGCATGCGCTCGGGCTTCCAGCCGGCATCCCGGAAGAGATCGACCAGATGGATGAAGCGCTGATATTCGGCGCCACGCGGCCGGAAGGCGGCGTCGACATGGGTCGTGTCGCGCCGCCGGATCGGGGTCGCGGTCTCGGTCGGCACCCGCTCGAGCGCCGCGTCCCAGGCTGGGCTGTTATCCATCCCGGTTTCCCAGGGATGGAGCGTCGCCACGAGGCCCGTCCGACCGGGATCGCGGGCCTGCTCCCACCAGCGATGATTAGCGAGGAGGCGCGGATAGAGCGCGGCGGCGCGCGCCTGCGACTCGTCGCCCTCCGTCGCGTCGAGGACACGCCGCACGGCGGTCGCCAGGACCGGCGGCTGGGTTATGCCGGAGGTCGGCGGGTCCTGCTGCGTGCCCCAGACGTCCGGGCCCGGGAAATAATCGTCCGAGGGGGCATGGAAGACGATTTGCGGGATCAGCCCGTTATCCCATTGCCCTTCCAGCAGCCGCTCGATCTCGCGCCAGGCTCGGTCCGTATCGAAGGTCGCCCAGCCCATCGCGACGAAGGCCGAATCCCAGTTCCACTGGAAGGGATAGAGCCGGTCGGTCGGCACGGTGTAGCCGCCACGATCGTTGAGAGCGAGGATCCGGCGGGCCTTCGCCACGCGTTCCGTCAGATGGGCCGTCATGGGCGCGCCTCCAGCGCGATGCCTTCGTCATTCATCCAGCTCATCCGCTCCCGATCGGGGCGCAGGTGAAGCACCGTTCCGGGCTTGAGCAGGGCACTTGTAGTGCCGGCCGGCACCATGGCCCGCATCGACTGGCCCGCGACGGTTCCCGTGAGCAGCACATGCGGGCCGAGCAGCTCGGCGACACGCAATTCGAACGGCAGCCCCTGCGCCGCATCCTGCGTCATCGTCAGGTCCTCGGCGCGCAGGCCGAGCAGGACCTCGGAGGGTGCACCGGCCGGCGCATCGAGGCGCAACCCGCCGATCGTCACTGTCCCGTCCTCCACCAGCAGGCGCAGGAAATTCATTGGTGGGCTGCCGACGAAGCCGCCGACGAACCGGGTCTTCGGCCGGTCGTAGATGTCCGACGGCGAGCCGACCTGGACGACCTGGCCGGCCTGCATCACCGCGATGCGGTCGGCCAGCCCCATCGCCTCGGTCTGGTCATGCGTCACATAGATCGTGGTCGTGCCCGCCGCCTCCAGCACCGCCTTGAGCTCGGCGCGCATCTCCAGCCGCAGCAGGGCGTCGAGATTGGACAGCGGCTCGTCCATCAGGAGCACGGCCGGCTCGACCGCGAGCGCGCGGGCGACGGCGACGCGCTGGCGCTGCCCGCCCGAGAGCTGGGCCGGATAGCGCTTGAGCAGGGCCTCGATATGCAGCAGCGCCGCCGCCTGCTCGACCTGCGCCGTGACGCGCTCCTTCGACGCTCCCGCCATGCGCAGGCCGAAGGCGACATTCTCGAACACGGTGAGATGCGGAAAGACCGCGTAGTTCTGGAAGACCATGGCGAGCCCGCGCTTGCGCGGCGGCAGGTCGGAGACGTCGCGCTCGCCGATGCGCACCCGCCCGGCGCTCTGGGTTTCCAGTCCGGCGATGATGCGCAGCAGGGTGGTCTTGCCGCAGCCCGACGGGCCGAGCAGCGCCAGGAACTCGCCGTCGGCGACGGTGAGCCGCACCTCGGCCAGCGCCTGCACCTCGCCGAAGCGCTTGGTGATGCCGTCGATTTCGATCGTCGCCATACTGACTCTAGCGGTTGCCGATGCCCCACATCGCGAAGAGGCGACGGCGGACAAGGAAGATGAACAGCACGGAGGGCACGATCAGGATCAGCCCGCCGGCGAATTGCAGATGCAGCGGCGATTCCGACAGCACCGAGAGCAGATAGGCCGTCAGCGTCCGTTGCCGGACCGTGAGGACGGAGGCCGCGAAGACCTCGTTCCAGGACAGCACAAAGGCGAAGATCGAGGCCGCCGCGATGCCCGGAAAGGCGAGCGGCAGCACCACCTTGAAGAAGCCGGTGAAACGCGAGCAGCCGAAGACCCAGGCCGCCTCCTCCAATTCCGGCGGGATCGCCTGGAACAGGCTGGCGCAGACCAGCACCGCGAACGGCGTCGCCAGCACGGCATGGACGAGGGCGACGCCGAAGGGCGTGTCGTAGACGCCGAGCCGGATGAAGGTGACCGCGAGCGGCAGGGCCAGGATCGCCACCGGAAAGGCCCGCGTCATCAGGATCATGATGCGGTAGGCGCCCGAGCCCCGGAAGCGGAAGCGGGCGAGCGCGTAGCCGGCCGGGATGCCCATCAGCAGCGCCATCGCCATGCACATCGCCGCCGCCTTGATGCTCGTCCAGGTCGCGCGCCAGACGCCGTCGATGGCGAGGAAGGTCCGCAGCGTCTCCAGCGAGATGTCGAAGGGCAGGATCGGCTTAGGCCATTGCGAGACGACGTCGCGGCCGCCCAGCGCGCCGAGCGCCAGCAGGTAGATCGGCACCAGCGTCCAGGCGCAGAGCACGGCAAGCCCGGCGAGGAACAGCCAGCGGTCGAGGCGGGAGGTGCGAGGGCTCATCCGCGCTGCTCCGCCGGGACGTTGAGGGCGACAAGATAAACGATCGTCGCCGCGATCGAGATCGCCATGACGAGCACGGCATAGGCGGCGGCGACCCCGTAATCCTGGCTGAAATACTGCCAGTTGAAGGCTTCGCTCACCAGGACCGGGAAGTTCCGCCCGCCGAGCGCCAGCGCCATCGCGAACATCTCGAAGGCGAGCACGGTGCGCAGGATCAGCGCGGTCTGCAGGCTCGGCCGCAGCAGCGGCAGCGTGACGCGAACGAAGCGCTGCCAGGGCGTCGCGCCAAAAACCTCGGCCGCCTCCTCGTACTCCTTCGGCAGCAATTGCACGCCGGCGAGCAGGATGACGAAGACGATCGCGGTCGCCCGCCAGATCTCGGCGACGACGATGGCGAAGAGCAGCGCGAGCGGCGTCTCGTAGGTCAGCCAGGCCTGCGGGCTCGCAATCAGGCCGAGCTTGAACAGGATGGTGTTGAACCAACCCTGGTCGGTCAGGATCGCGAGCCAGACGAGGCCGGCCGCGAGATCGGAAATCCCGAGCGGGATCGACCAGATCCAGACCAGGATGTCGCGGCCGCGCCGGACCTTGCGCAGCATCATCGTCATGCCGAGCGCCAGCGCGACCTGCAGCGGCACCGCGATCAGCACCACCATGAAGGTGTTCCTGACCGCGTCCGAGAAGTTGAGGTCGTCGGCCATGCGCCCGAAATTGCCGAGCGTCCAGGCGCCGTTCTGCTGGAAGGCGAGCATGGCGGTCTGCCCCAGCGGGATCAGGAACAGACCCGTGAGGAAGATCACCGAGGGCGCGATCAGCAGATAGGGCAGAGCGTTGGACCGGCGCATCGGCGTTCGACTCGGAGCTCAGTTGATCGGGCACGGACCTTCGCTGGGCTTGTCGGGAAGCCAGCACGGCGCCTTGGTCTCGGTGATGATCCGGCGCAGCGCCTCGACCTGCCGGTCGAGCGCGGCCTTGGGATCCTCGCCGCGCAGCACGATGCGCTGGAACGTGTCGACATAGACCTTGTCGAACTCGCCGCCGCGCTGGTCGAGACCGACCGGCAGCAGGCTGACCAGCGCGTTCTTGGCGCTCGTCATCTTCTGAACCGCGTCGAGCTCGAGCTTCAGGCCGGGATCGAGATCGGCCGGCAGGTCGACCTTGGCAACCGGGAAGAAGGCGACGGCTTTGGCCGTCTTCACTTGAACATCCGGCCGCGTCAGATAGGCGATCAGCTTCTTCGCCTCCTCCGCTTGCGGCGCGCCCTTGGCGATGGCGAGCCCGGCGACGACCGGCATGTAGCCGAGGCCCTTCGGGCCGGACGGTGCCGGGAAGGCGACGAACTCGTCGGGCTTGCGCGACAGCGCATCGATCAGGCGCGCGACATGGTCGAAGGCGATCCAGACGTCGCCGGAGAGCAGCGGCTCCTGCATGAAGCCGTAATTGGTCGAGTTCGGATTGACCGTCTTCCAGAGCTCGCGGAACTTGGTCCACATCGCCACCGCCTCGGGCGAGCGGAAGGTGGTCACCACCCCGCCGGTATAGGACGGGTAGAGATAGCCTTCGAAGAAGCGGTGCATCAGCCCGGTCGGCCCGGCCGGGAAGCCGAGCATGCGCTTGCCGGTCTTGGCCTGGATATTTGCGCCCCATTGCGCGAGCTGGTCATAGGTCAGCGCGTTGATGTCGGCCCCTTCCGGCAGGAAGGGCAGGGCCTGCTTGTTGGCGGCCATGATATAGGTCGCCTGCATCCAGGGGATGAACATCTGGTTCTTGGTGCCGAGCTTGCCGGCCTCGAGCATGCCCGGGTTGATCTGCCGATCGCCCAGCGTCGCCACCAGGTCGTCGAGCGGCAGCAGCGAGCCGGTTCCGACCAGCGGCTGGAGCTCGCCATGGAGCGCCCCGATCAGGCTGGAGACGTGTTTGCCGCCCTCCTGCTCGGCCCGGATATGCACGCCGAGCTGCGGCGGCTGCTCGGTCACGAACTCGGCCCCGCCAGGGAACTCCTTCAGGATCTCGCTGCGCATCTTCTGCGCCGATTCGATCGGGCGAAGCTGCGTCGACAGAAACACCACCTCGGCCCGCGCCGGCGCGCCGAGGCCGAGCACAAGGCCAAGGGCCGCGAGCGCGCCTGCCTTAAGAGCGGATATCCTTCTCATCGCTAACCTCCCGTTTGCGCCGGCTCTTGCTCTGGCCGTTCTGGACATCGAATTCCGGTGTGGGGCCGTCCGAAGCGCGCGCCACCAGCGCCGCGCGGCGAACTTCCGCCATGTCTTGGGGCGTAGCGCCGCCGAGCTGCGCCAGCATCATCTCGACCATTCTAGCGACGGCGGCATCGACCCCGGGGTCGAAGGTCGTCAATGGCGGCGCGACATAGGTCGCGACCGGCAGGTTGTCATAGCCGATCACCGACATGTCGCTGCCGGCCTTGAGCCCGGCATGGGCGAGCGCATGCAGCGCGCCGACCGCGAGCCTGTCCGTGGCGCAGAGCACCGCCGTCGGCCGCATTGGCCGCTGCAGCAGCGACTGCATTAGCCGAAAGCCGTTCTCCTCGCTCGCCTCGCCTTCCAGCGCGGCATCGATGGCGAGCCCGGCATCGCGCATGGCGTCGCGCCAGCCCGCCTCGCGATGGGCGGCGAAATTGTAGCGGGCAGGCGCGTTGATGAAGGCGATGCGCTCATGGCCGAAGCCGATCAGCCGCTCGGTCGCCTCGCGAAAAGCCGCCGCGCCGTCGACATCGACATAGGCGTGCGGGCGGCTCTCCTCGGTGCGGCCATGCACCACGAAGGGCAGGCCATGGTCGATGAGGAAGCCGATGCGCTCATCCTGGCGGCGCGTGCGCGCCACGATCAGCCCATCGACCCGTCGGTTGGTGACGAGCTGCCGGTAAAGTGCCAGCTCCTCGGCGCCGGCTCGCGCGCAGCAGACGATCAGGTCGAGCCCCGCCTGGGCCAGGCGCGGACCGAGCGCGCCGATCATCTTGAGGAAGAAGGGGTCGTCGAGCTGGCCCGGACCGGTCGGCAGCACGATGCCGATCGCATCGCTCAAGCCGCTGCGCAGACGCCGCGCCGAGGAATTCGGCCGATAGCCGATCCGCTCGGCCTCTGCGAGCACGCGCCGGCGCGTCGGCTCGGCCACGTCCGAGAAGCCGCCCAGAGCCCGCGACACGGTGGTCACGGAGAGATTGAGGGTCTTTGCCAGTTTGGCAAGGGACATGAAGCTTGTCCTAATCCGTGCTTCATCGGCTATTCCGAAACGTTTCGGATGTCAATTACACCAGTATTTCGTCTGATCTCCATGCCCTTGGCCTGACTGCGCAAATGGCAAGACAACCGGTCCCGGCCTCTGCTAGTGTCACATTCATTCATAGGAATATGTGAGGGATTCGAGAATGAACCGCCGTACCTTCACGTTTGGCGCCGCTGGCGCCCTGGCCTCGTCTTTTTGCGGCCCGGCGCGCGCGCAGGTGATGGCGCGCACGCAGCTCGGCGACGCCGAGATCCTGGTCCTCAGCGATGGCGGCTTCCAGCTGCCGCTCTCGATGATCGCGCGCGACACGCCGCTGCCGCAGATCGAGGCGTTGACCGGCGGCAAGGGCCCGGCGCAGACCGTCCTCAACGTCACCTGCCTGAAGCGCGGCAAGGAGACGATCCTGTTCGATTGCGGCGCCGGCGCGAATTTCCTCGCCGGCAGCGGCAAGCTGGCGGCGAGCCTGGACGCCGCCGGCATCGCGCCCGACAGCGTGACCCATGTTCTGTTCACGCATCTGCACCCGGACCATCTCTGGGGCGCGCTCGACGAGTTCGACAGTCCGGCCTTCCCCAACGCGGCATGGCTCGCCGCCAGGGACGAGGTCGCGTTCTGGACCGATGCGAAGGTCTATGAGCGCCTGCCCGAGGACCGCCACGCCTTCGCCGCAGGAGCCCAGCGCATCCTGAAAGGCCTCCAGGACGGGTTGAAGACCTTCGCCGCGGGGGAGGAGGTCCTGCCGGGGATCGCAGCCGTCGCGACGCCCGGCCATACCCCGGGGCATGTCTCCTTCGAGCTCAGGCAAGGCAGCGACAGGCTGTTCGTCCTCGGCGATGCCGCGACCCATCCCGTCGCGTCCTTCGCGCACCCGGAGTGGAAGCCGGCATCCGACCATGACGCCGATCGCGCGGTGCTGAGCCGCAAGACGGCGCTCGGCCGCGCCGCGGACGAGAAGCTGCGGGTCATCGGCTATCATTTGCCCGGCGGCGGCATCGGCACCGTCGAACGCACGAGCAACGCCTTCCGCTTCGTGCCGGCGGGCGCCTGAGTCGACGGGAGATCAGCCTCCGGCGCGGCCTCGGCCTAAGCGCTCGGCCAGCATCTCGCGCAGCGTTCCTTCGACGAGGAAGGCGATGCCGATCCGCGCGCCGAGCATCATGCCGGCGATCGCGAGCGGCCAGGACAAGGCCATCAGCGAGCCTGCCGTGACGCCCTGCCCGATCGTGCAGCCGCCGGCGAGAATGCCGCCAAAACCCATCAGCGCGCCGCCGGTGAGGTGCCGGCGCATCTCATGGTGGTCGTCAAACGCCTCCCAGCGGAACTCGCGGTCATAGAGCGCCGAGGCGAAGGCCCCGAGCGTCACGCCGAAGATCGTGCCGACGCCGAAATCGAGGAAGCCGATGGGGCTCGTCAGCACGGCGTAGAGCGCCCGCCCGATCGGCGAGACGAAGGTCAGGCTTTGCGGCCGCGGGATCATGCTGAACTCGTCGATCGCGACGCCGGTCGCCCACCAGCCGGCGACGACACCGAGTCCCAGTGTCAGCCCGGCCAGCAGCAGCCGGGGCGAGCGCCGCAGCCGCCTGTCGGCCAGTACCGCGAGCATCAGGATGACCGCCGCGACGAGCACGATCGCGAGACGCCAGTCGCCGAAGCCGAACCAGGAGAGCAACGAAGGCAGGTCACCCTGCACGCCTCCGGGCATCGGCAGGGCCTGGGCTTCCAGCACGTCGATGCGGAACGAGGCGAGCATGCCGCGGAGCGTCGCGTAGGCGACGGCGCCGAACACCATCATCACGATCAGGCTGCGCAGGTCGCCGCTGCCGAGCCTGACCAGGCAGCCGAAGCCGCAGGTGCCGACCAACGCCATGCCGATCCCGAAGATCGTGCTGCCGAGCGCGATCGAGAGCCAGGGCAGCGCCGCCGGCACATAGGTGGAGAGCTGCGGCGAGAGCCAGCCGAGCACGACCAGGAGCTGCGTCCCGACCAGCGCCACCGCGAGCGCCAGCCCGAAGATGCGCAGCCGGCGCGTATCGCCGCCCATCCAGGCATCCTCGATCGCGCCGAAGGAGCAAAGACGCGCGCGCCGGGCGGTGAAGCCGCAGGCTGCGCCAATGAAGACACCGATCAGTGTGACGGCCCAGGCCGGCAGCGGCTCCATCGCAATCAGCGCCACGGCATGGCAGGGCGGTCAGCCATGCCGGTTGTCGGGATTCTCGGGCCGATTGCAGAAAATGTCGTAGATCACCGAGATGACCTGGCGGACATCGTCATTGGCGAGGCTGTAATAGATCGCCTTGCCGTCGCGCCGCGTGGTCACCAGCTGGTCGAGCCTGAGCCGCGCCAATTGCTGCGAGACCATGGGCTGGCGCAGAGAGAGGATGTTCTCGAGCTCGGTGACGGTGCGTTCGCGCTCGGCCAGCAGGCAGAGCAGCAGCAGCCGGTTCTCATGCGAGAGGGCTTTCAGGAAATCGCTGGCCTTGCGGGCCTTGCGCATCAGCTGGTCGAGCTCGGCCGAGAATTCGGCGCCGTCGCGCAGCTCGGCCTCGAGGGCCTTGGAGACAATCGCGCTCATGGTCTTTCCATTGTCGCGGGCTGGCCGCTGGTTCGATGGACGGGGCTGTCCATGCCAGCAAGCATCTTGCCGAGCAAACCCCAGAATGCATCCTCGCCGATATAGCCGGTGATCCGGCCGATCTCGCGCCCATCATCCATCAGGACGAAGGTCGGCGTAAAGCGAACGGGTGCAGCGAGCCCAGGCTCATCAGCGCGGGTGGTCCCGAGATCGACGCGCCTCAAGGGCGCGGCCTTGCCCTCTGGCGTTTTGGCATAGACAGGCGCGACCTCCCGGTCCCAGCGGGCGCACCAGATGCAGCCTTCGCGCTCGAACATCACCAATTCGGCCGCGCGCAGCGGCAGGCTCGCCAGGGCGAGGACTGCCAGCGCTGCGAGCCCGGCATGGCGGCCCGACCATTTCGCGATTGCTTTCACTGGCCAAACATAGTCGTATTCATATGTTTAAACAATTGGCGGGCCGAGCCTTGTTCGACATCTCGATCGCAGGGGCTTTCGCAGCCGGGCTGCTCTCCTTCCTCAGTCCCTGCGTGCTGCCCTTGGTGCCGCCCTATCTCTGCTTCCTCGCCGGCGTCGGAATCGGCGAACTCTCCGGTTCGGACGGCCGCTTGAGCACGGAGCAGAGCCGCCGCATCGTCGCCATGGCGGCCGTCTTCGTGCTCGGCTTCGCCACGGTCTTCGTCGCCCTCGGCGCCACGGCCTCGACCATCGGCGCCTGGATCACGGCCCATTTCGACAAGCTTGCCATCGTCGCGGGCGCGATCATCCTGGTCATGGGGCTGCATTTCCTCGGCTGGCTGCGCATCCCCTTCCTCTACCGGGAGGCCCGCTTCCAGACCTCCGGCCGGCCCGCCGGCCTTTTCGGCGCCTATCTCGTCGGCCTCGCCTTCGCCTTCGGCTGGACGCCCTGCGTCGGCCCGGTTCTGGCGACGGTGCTGATGGTCGCCGGCGCGGAGGGCTCGGCCTCGCGCGGCGCGCTGCTGCTCGCATCCTATGCGCTCGGCATCGGCCTGCCCTTCCTGCTGGCGGCGGTCTTCGCCGGCCCCTTCCTGAGCTGGCTTTCCCGGTTTCGCCGGCACATGGGCGTCATCGAGAAGGCGATGGGCGCAGGCCTTGTCGTCACCGGCCTGCTGTTCATCACAGGCATGATGCCGGCGCTGGCCGGCTGGCTGCTGCAGACTATGCCGGTTCTCGGCACGATCGGCTGAACGGAGAGACCCATGCTCGACCGGCGCGCACTGATCGCCTCCGCCCTCGCCGCTCCCTTCGCGGTGCCGGCGCTCGCCGCCGCGAAGCTGGGCGAAGACGGGCTCTATCAGCTCGACTGGTATCTCGAGAGCTTCCTCGACCTCACCGAGGATGTCGAGACCGCGACGCGCAACGGCAAGCGGCTCGCCGTGATGTGGGGACTGAAGGGCTGCCCGGCCTGCCGCCGCATGCATGAGGTGCATCTCGCCGACCCGGCGATCGAGAGCTACATCAAGGCGAATTTCGAAGTGCTGCACCTCAACCATATCGGCGCCCGCGAGGTCACCGATTTCGACGGGCGCAAGCTCGGCGAGAAGGCGCTCGGCGAAGCCTATGGCGTGCGCTTCACGCCGACGATCCAGTTCATGCCGGAAAGCGCCGCGGGACTGGCGCAGCGCAAGCCGCAAGCCCGCGAGGTCGCCCGCATGCCCGGCCTGCTCGAGCCGCGCGAGTTCCTCGCCATGTTCCGCTATGTGCGCGAGAAGGGCTACGAGGCCACGCCGTTTCCGGACTGGCTGAAGAAGCAGGGGGCGTGAGAGGGGCAGGCAGGTCCCTCGCCAACCGTCATTGCGAGCGCAGCGAAGCAATCCAGGGGTTTCGCTCTACATCCCCTGGATTGCTTCGTCGCTTACGCTCCTCGCAATGACGAAGAGGTGCCCTACTTGTTCACCGGCGATTCCGGGTCGAACAGATAGGCCATCACGTCCTTGATCTGCTGCTCGTCGAGCACCTTGTTGACGCCGAAGCGCGGCATGTTCGAGCAGGGCACGACGGCCATCGAGTTGTAGATCTTGGTATAGGCTTCCTTGATGCTCTCGGGATCGTATTTGCGATCCTTGCCATAGGCCGCCAGGCTCGGCCCGAGCGTGCCGTAGCTGACTTCCTTCGGGTCGAGCTGGTGGCAGGCGAAGCAGTTGCCGCCCGATACGGTTCCCGGCGGATCGGAGAACTGCCCGCCGCGGCCGTTATTGGCGACCTTGAAGCCCTCTTTCCAGCTGCCCAAGAACTTGCCGTCGGCCGGATAGCTGACGCGGGCAAGCTCGCGCTTGAGGATCGCGTCGGCATCGGCGGACGAGACCTGGTTGCGATGCAGGTTGCACATCGCCAGCGATTCGTCCGGCGTGATGCGGGCCTGCCATTCCGGCGAGGCCTTGCCGAAGGTCGATTTGACATAGGCCTCGATCACCGCCTGGCTCGGCTTGGCGGGCTTGTCCTGTGCGAGGGCCTGCGCGCAAAGCGCAACCGAGCCGAGGAGGAGGAAGGCGAAAGCTGACTTGATCATCGGTTCCGTCCTCTCAGCGCTTGATCGAAGGCACGTTGAGCTCACCGCCCGCTGCCTGCTTGTTCAGGAACAGCGTGAGCGCAGTCAGGCTGTCGGAGCCGAAATCCGGCACCGGCCAGCGCTGCTGGCGATAGCAGTCCCAGAGCCGGTGCTGCATCGTCCGGAGCGCGCTCTGCGAGACCCGGTAGGTCGGCCAGGAAGCCATCGTCGCCTGTGCCGTCTCGCCCTTGACCGAGAGGTTCGGCAGGCCCTGTAGGCGGATGCGCTTGCCCTCCTCGGCATGGCAGGTGGCGCAGGAGAAATCCATGACGCCGCCGCGGCGGAAGAACAGCTCCTCGCCGACAGCCGCCATCTCGATCTCCTTGGCGTGCTTGAGCTGCGGCTCGAGCTTCATGCCGTTCGACTTGTTGGCGACGAAGGCGGTCAGGTCCTCGAGGTCCGAGGCGCGTCCCGGCCCCGAGAAGCGCCGCGTCAGCACGTCCTTGGTGTCGAGCCCCTGGACCTTGTCCATGCACCAGAGCAGGCGCTGCTCCAGGTCCATGACCTTGTCGGCATCGGTGAAATAGCGCGGCAGCCTTGCATAGGCGCCTTCGAGCTTGCCCGGCCCTTCGCCGAGATCGCAGCCCTCCAGCGAGACGTTCTTCGTGCCGCGCGCTTCGGCCCAGAGCTGTTCGCCGCGGTCGACTGCGAGATAGCCCGGGTTCGAGAACGGGTCCGAGAGCATCTGGCGATAGCGCTCGATCTCCTTCTCGCTGTCGTCCTGCGGCGGCGCTTGCGCGGTGAGATGCCCGGCCGCGAGCGTCATGGCCGCGGCGAGCACCGCCGCGCCGATCACAGAGAACTTCATGCCCTGCCCTTTCGTTTCCCCAGCGAGCCGCTTCGTGCGACTTTCGGTTCCGGCTTCCTCGCTTGGAAAGCCTTTACATTCACAAAAAACAATATCACGATATGTCGAAATGATGTGCGACGGACGGTCGCGTCGTCAAGAGCAAACCAGAATAATTCCAGGGAGGATGCCGGAATGGATTTTCAGCATGTGGGGCTGTCGCGGCGTAGCGCCCTGAAGGCCGGCGCCTTCGCCGCCATGGCGAGCCTGCTCGGCGCCAAACTCGCGCTCGCGGACGAGAAATCCGTCGCGGCCGAGCTGAAGAAGCTCTACGGCGACAAGGCCTTCGCCGAGGGCAAGATCAAGCTCGACGTGCCCGAGATCGCCGAGAACGGCCTCGTCGTCCCGATCAATATCGAAGTCGAGAGCCCGATGACGGACGCCGACTACGTCAAGGCCGTGCATGTCTATGCCGACGGCAACCCGCTGCCGGGCATCGTCAGCTACGGCTTCACCCCGGCCTGCGGCAAGGCTTCGGCCGCCACCCGCATGCGCCTCGCCCAGACCCAGAACATCGTCTGCGTCGCCGAGATGTCGAACGGCACGCTGCACATGGCCAAGGCCAATGTGAAGGTCACGATCGGCGGCTGCGGCGGCTGACACGGTCGCGCCCAGAATCGCGACGACGACAAGATCAAGGTGAGGAAACACCCATGAGCACCAAACCGACCCCGCGGGTCCGCGTTCCGGCCAAGGCCGCCGCCGGCGAGATGATCGAGATCAAGACGCTGATCTCGCACGAGATGGAATCGGGCCAGCGCAAGGACGCGAAGGGCGAGACCATCCCGCGCAAGATCCTCAACAAGTTCAGCGCGAGCTTCAACGGCAAGCCGGTCTTCTCCGCCGACTGGCACCCGGCGATCTCGGCGAATCCCTACCAGTCCTTCTTCTTCAAGGCGACGGAATCGGGCGAGTTCACCTTCACCTGGAAGGATGACGACGGCTCCGAATACACCGCCAAGAACAAGCTGACGGTCGGCTGAACAGCGCTGGCCGCGCACCGGCCAGCGACACGCAATCGAAGCAATCAGGCGGGGTCCCGGCTCCGTGCGGGGGCGGCTGCGTGCCGCCCTAGGGATGGATCATGATCTCACGGCGTGATTTTCTGCAGGCGACCTCGGCGGCGGCGGCGCTCGTAGCCTCCTCCGGCCTCGGCCCGCTCGGGCGCGTAGCCGCGCAGCAGCGGCTGAGCCAGGCCGACATCCTGCGCTTCGAGCCGCTCGGCACCGTGACGCTGCTCTATGTCACCGATATCCACGCCCAGCTCGTGCCGCTGCATTTCCGCGAGCCCTCGGTCAATCTCGGCGTCGGCGAGGCCAAGGGCCAGCCGCCGCACCTGACCGACGCCGAGTTTCGTAAGCATTTCAGGATCGCGACCGGCTCGGCCGACGCCTTCGCGCTGACCTCCGACGATTTCACGACGCTCGCGCGCCAATACGGCAGGATGGGTGGGCTCGACCGTATCGCGACCCTGGTCAAGGCGGTCCGGGCCGAGCGCGGCGACGACAAGGTGCTGCTGCTCGACGGCGGCGACACCTGGCAGGGCAGCTGGAGCGCGCTCCAGACCAAGGGTCAGGACATGGTCGACGTCATGTCGGCGCTGAAGACCGACGCGATGGTCGGCCACTGGGAATTCACGCTCGGCGCCGAGCGCGTCAAGGAGATCGCAGAGAGCGCGTCCTTCGCCTTCCTCGCCCAGAACATTCGCGACAAGGAGTGGAACGAGCCGGTCTTCCCGCCGCGCAAGCTCTTCGAGAAGGGCGGCGTCAAGGTCGCGGTGATCGGCCAGGCGCTGCCCCGCACCGCCGTCGCCAATCCGCGCTGGATGTTCCCCGACTGGGAGTTCGGCATCCGCGAGGAGGAGATCCAGAAGCAGGTCGAGGAGGCACGTGCCGAGGGCGCCGCCATCGTCGTCCTGCTCTCGCATGACGGCTTCGACGTCGACAAGAAGCTGGCCTCGCGGGTCAAGGGCCTCGACGTCATCCTGACCGCCCACACCCATGACGCCATGCCCGGCATCGTCCGCGTCGGTGAGACGGCACTCGTCGCCTCGGGCTCGCATGGCAAGTTCCTGTCGCGGCTCGATATCGCGGTGAAGGACGGCAAGGTCGCCGATATCCGCTTCAAGCTGATGCCGGTCTTCGCCGACGCGATCGCGCCCGACGCCGAGATGGCGGCGCTCGTGACCAAGCTGCGCGCGCCCTATGCCGCAGAGCTTGCGAAGGAGATCGGCCGCACGGACTCCCTGCTCTACCGGCGCGGCAATTTCAACGGCACCTTCGACGACCTGATCTGCGACGCGATGCTCGAGCAGCGCGATGCCGAGATCGCGCTTTCGCCCGGTTTCCGCTGGGGCGGGACGCTGCTGCCGGGCGAGCCGATCACCTGGGAGGCGATCACCAACGCCACCGCGATCACCTATCCCAACTGCTATCGCAACGAGATGACCGGCGCCCAGCTCAAGGACATCCTCGAGGATGTCGCCGACAACATCTTCCACCCCGACCCCTATTTCCAGGGCGGCGGCGACATGGTCCGCATCGGCGGCATGGGCTACGCCATCGATATCGGCAAGCCGATGGGCAGCCGCATCTCCGGGCTGACGCACCTGAAGTCCGGCAAGCCGATCGACGCCTCCCGCAAATATGTCGTCGCCGGCTGGGCCAGCGTCAACGAGGGCACGCAAGGACCGCCGATCTGGGGCGTGGTCCGCGACCATGTCGCGCAAGCCAAGACCATCGCGATCAAGCCGAACGACGCCGTCAAGGTGACGGGCGCCTGACCTAGGCTGCCTGAACACCGCTCCCAATCAAGAGGAATTCGCCCGCATGACCTCCCCCCGCAACCGCGAAAGCCTGAGCCGGCGCCGCTTCCTCAGTGCGGCCGGAATGGCTGGCGCGGGGCTGGCCGCCTCGGCCGCCGGCGCCCGCGCGGAAGCACCCGACCCGCTGATCACCGAGGTTCAGGACTGGAGCCGCTATCTCGGCGAAGGCGTCGACAAGCGCCCCTATGGCACGCCGTCGCGCCACGAGAAGCATGTCATCCGCCGCGACGTCTCCTGGCTGACGGCCTCGCCGGAATCCTCGGTCAATTTCACGCCGCTGCACGAGCTCGACGGCATCATCACTCCGTCCGGTCTCTGCTTCGAGCGCCACCATGGCGGCATCGCCGATATCGAGCCGGCCCAGCACCGGCTGATGATCCACGGCCTGGTCGACAAGCCGCTGGTCTTCACCATGGAAGACATCAGGCGCATGCCGCGGCAGAACCGCGTCTATTTCCTCGAATGCGCGGCGAATTCCGGCATGGAGTGGCGCGGCGCCCAGCTCAACGGCTGCCAGTTCACCCACGGCATGGTCCATAACGTCATGTATACGGGCGTGCCGCTGAAGGCACTGCTCGAGGAGGCCGGGCTGAAGCCCAATGCCAAGTGGCTGATGCTGGAGGGTGCCGATTCCTCCGGCATGAATCGCTCGCTGCCGCTGGAGAAGGCGCTCGGTGACGTGCTGATCGCCTTCGCCATGAACGGCGAAGCGTTGCGCCCCGAGCAGGGCTATCCGCTGCGCGCCGTCATCCCGGGCTGGGAGGGCAACCTCTGGGTCAAGTGGCTGCGGCGCATCGAGGTCGGCGACCAGCCCTGGATGGCACGCGAGGAGACCTCGAAATACACCGATCTGCTGGCTGATGGCCGCTCGCGGCGCTTCACCTTCATCATGGATGCCAAATCGGTGGTGACGAACCCCTCACCGCAGGCGCCGCTGAAGCACAAGGGCCGCAACGTGCTCTCCGGCCTCGCCTGGTCTGGCCGCGGCACCATCAGGCGCGTCGACGTCACGCTCGACGGCGGCAGGAACTGGCAGAGCGCCCGCATCGACGGGCCGGTCCTCGATAAGTCCCTGACCCGCTTCTATGTCGATTTCGACTGGGACGGGCAGGAGCTGCTGATCCAGTCGCGCGCCATGGATTCGACCGGCTATGTCCAGCCGACCAAGGGCGAGCTGCGCAAGGTGCGCGGCGTCAATTCCATCTACCACAATAACGGCATTCAGACCTGGCATGTCCGTGCGAACGGGGAGACCGAGAATGTCGAAATCGGTTGAGACGTACACGTCATTGCGAGGAGCGGAAGCGACGAAGCAATCCAGGGGCCGTGGCTCGCAGCGGCTGGATCGCTTCGCTTCGCTCGCGATGACGGCACGGGTCGCGCTCCCGGCTCTCGCAGCCGCTCTCGCGATCATCTGCGCCGGGCCGCTGATCGCGCAGCCGCAGAAGCAGGCACCGGCCAAGCCGCAGCAGCAGGCGGCCGCGCCCGCCGGCCACGCCAAGCTCGGCCTCGGCCGCCAGGCCCTGCCTGAGGAGATCAAGGCCTGGGACATCGATGTGCGGCCCGACGGCATGGGCCTGCCGCCCGGCAAGGGCACGGTGAAACAGGGCGACGAGCTCTTCCAGGCGCAATGCGCGAGCTGCCATGGCGAGTTCGGCCAGGGCAACGGCCGCTGGCCGGTGCTGGCGGGCGGCCAGGGCAGCCTGACCGCCGACCGGCCGGAGAAGACGATCGGCTCGTTCTGGCCGGATCTCTCGACGGTCTACGACTACATCCGCCGGGCCATGCCCTATGGCAACGCCCAGTCGCTGTCGCCGGACGACACCTACGCGCTCACGGCCTATCTGCTCTACCTTAACGACATCGTGAAGGACGAGGAATTCGAGCTTTCTGATAAGAATTTCTCCAGCGTCAAACTGCCGAACGCCGCGGCCTTCTACGACGACGACCGCGAATCCACGGAAAAGGCCTTCTGGGGCAAGGAGCCCTGCATGAAGAACTGCAAGAGCGAGGTGAAGATCACCGGACGCGCGACCGTGCTCGACGTGACGCCCGACTCCAAGACGGCGCCGAAGGTCGATTGATGGCTCGAGGCCGCGCCATCTCGGGCCGCCGGTCGCGGATGGCGATGGTTGCCCTGGCCGGCCTCGCGCTGGCGGGCTCGACGCTTGGCGCGCATGCGGTCGGCGACCGGGCGCTGGGCGAGCACCTCGCCTCGGAATGCACGGCCTGCCACCAGCTCAGCGGGCGCGTGACGGGTGGGATTCCGGCCATCGTCGGTGTCCCGCCGGACCAATTCGTCGCGCTGATGGGCTCCTACAAGGACCAGCAGCGCGAGAACCCGGTGATGCGCGCCATCGCCGGGCGCTTCACGCAAGACGAGATCGAGGCGCTCGCTGCCTATTTCGGCAGCCTGCGACCAAGCCCATAGACCGCGAAGGCGGCGAGGAATGCAGGGAGGCCTTGATGCCGCAGCCATCTGACGAGACCACCCGTCGCGCCATGCTCCTGACGGCGGCCGCCGGCCTTGCTGCCGCCGCCTCGACACCCGCCCTCGCCGGCCCGCGCGAGCTCAAGCTCGCGGACCTGCAGAAGGAGGCCGATGTCGCCTGCCTCTATCATTGCGATTTCGGCGATCCGCAGCGTTTCACACAGATGCTGACCAACATCTCGAACCACTATTCGGCCTATGGCGCCGATCCGTTCGCCCTGCAGCTCGCCGTCGTCGCACACGGGCCCGGCGTCAAGTTCTTCCTGGACAGCTTCACAGGCACGAGTTGGCAGGGCGAGACGATGGAGCCGAAGCTCCATGAGAGGATCGAGGACGTCGCCAAGAACGGCCTCAAGATCCATCTCTGCGAGATCACCTTCAGCCGCCTGAAGATCGACA
Source organism: Allobosea sp. (assembly GCF_051860145.1). GTDB lineage: Bacteria > Pseudomonadota > Alphaproteobacteria > Rhizobiales > Beijerinckiaceae > Allobosea. Next base: position 431,660 of record NZ_JBHYEM010000002.1, read on the forward strand.
AGGCCAGGGCACGCAGCGCCGAGTTCATCAGCTTCGTGCCGTCGGGCGTGGCCGCCGTCGCGGCGCTGCAGGCCAAGGGCTTTGGCTACATCAAGGTCGGATAGGCCCCAGCGAGGCCTGCCGGCATCATTCGCACCGGTTCCAACGACAACAAGGGGGAGAGAGACATGCTGATCGATCGCCGCTCACTGGTTCTATCCAGTCTGACGCTGGCCGGTGCCGCCACCCTTGGCGCCCCCGCCGTCCTCAGCCAAGCCAAGCCGCGCGTCGTCGTCGTCGGAGGCGGCGCAGGCGGCGCGACGGCCGCCCGCTACATCGCCAAGGACTCCAACGGCGCGATCGCCGTGACTCTGGTCGAGGAGAACGAGCGCTACCAGACCTGCTTCCATTCCAACCTCTATGTCGGCGGTTTCAAGAGCTATGACGAGATCGTCCATGGCTATGACGCGCTGGTGAAGAACCACGGCATCACGCTCGCCCGTGCCCGCGCCACCGCGATCGACCGCGACAAGAAGGAGGTCGTGCTCTCCACCGGCGAGCGCCTGCCCTATGACCGGCTCGTGCTCTCGCCCGGCATCGACCTCAAATACGATTCCGTGCCGGGCTGGTCGAAGGAGGTCGAGGAGGCGATGCCGCATGGCTGGAAGCCCGGCCGGCAGACCCAGCTGATCAAGGAGCGACTCGACCAGGTCCCCGATGGCGGCCTGATCGTGATGATCGCCCCGCCGAACCCCTATCGCTGCCCGCCCGGCCCCTATGAACGCGCCTCGATGTTCGCCCATGCGCTGATGAAGGCCGGCAAGAAACAGGCGAAGATCGTCATCCTCGACCCGAAGGACAGCTTCTCCAAGCAGGGCCTGTTCCAGCCCGACTGGGAGAAGCGCTACGGCACGATGATCGAGTGGCTGGGGCCGAAGGTGCATGACGGCATCAAGTCGGTCGACCCCAAGACCAATTCGGTCGTCACCGGCTTCGAGACCTACAGGAACTGCGCCTTCGTCAATGTCATCCCGGCCCAGATGGCCGGGGCGATCGCGCGCGAGGCTGGACTCGCACCGGCCGGTGGCTACTGCACCATCGATCCCGCCACGATGAAGTCGGCCGCCGACCCCAACATCTTCGTGCTCGGCGACGCCTGCATCGCCGGCGAGATGCCGAAATCGGCCTTCTCGGCCAATAGCCACGCCAAGGTCGCGGCAATGGTCATCCGCGGCGAATTGACCGATGCCCGCACCTTCCCGGCGCGCTATGTCAACACCTGCTGGAGCCTGGTCGACACCGACGACGCGATCAAGGTCGGCGGCCGCTACGAACCCAAGGACGGCAAGATCGCGGCCACCGAGACCTTCATCTCGCAGCCGGGCGAAAGCGACGAGGTCCGCAAGCAGACCCAGGCCGAGAACATCGGCTGGTATGCCGGCATCACCGCCGACATGTTCACATGATCGTTCACACGGTTGGCGGAATCTCCGGTTAGAAGCATTCTGATTTCAGACTGGCCGCCGATCTCGCGCGGCGGCATTAAGACGACGAAGGAAACATGATGAAAGCCATCGCCTGCGCCACGCTCCTGACCACCGCCGTCATGTTCGGGCATTCGGCCCAAGCCCAGGACGTCGCGGCCGGCGAGCGCTCCTTCAACAAGTGCCGGGCCTGCCATCAGCTCGGCGAGACGGCCAAGAACGGCGTCGGGCCGGTCCTGAACGGCCTCTTTGGCCGTCACTCCGGCTCCATCGAGGGCTACAGCTACTCCAACGCCAACAAGAACTCCGGCATCACCTGGGACGACGCCGTCTTCGCCGAATACATCAAGGACCCGCGCGCCAAGATCCCCGGCACCAAGATGGTCTTCGCCGGCATCAAGAATGAGAAGGAAATTGCCGACCTGACCGCATACCTCAAGCAGTTCGGCAAGGACGGCAAGAAGATGTGAGGCGGGTCGCTCAAGCGGCCCAGCCTCGCGCGGCTTGTTCCGGCAACGTTATTTTGGCAAGACCCCTGCGAGTGCCCTGCGGCGATCCCGTCGCAGGGCAGAATTTCCTGCTCGCGTGACGAGGTCGCAGCCATGTCGGATCACAAGCCGCCTTGCATCGCCATCACCTACTGCACCCAGTGCAACTGGCTTCTGCGCTCGGCCTGGATGGCGCAGGAGCTGCTCTCGACCTTCGGCGCCGATCTCGGCGAGGTCGCGCTTCGCCCCGGCACGGGCGGCATCTTCCAGATCCATTATGACGGCGCCCTGATCTGGGACCGCAAGGACGAAGGCGGCTTTCCGGACGTGAAGGCGCTGAAGCAGCGCGTCAGGGACCGGCTCGATCCCAGCCGCGACCTCGGCCATCTCGACAAGAGCTACGCCTGAGCCGTCAGGCCGCCTGGGCCACGTCTCAGGATGTCTCGAAGCTGTGCCCGCCCTGGCGCGGGGTCTCGGCCCAGATCCGGTAGCGCGGCGAGGGCGTGACGCGGCCGCTCGCCATCAGGTCCGTCCAGACGCCGCAGGCGTCGAGGAAATGGTTCACCCCGACCGGCCACATGATCAGGCTCAGCGCCTCGACCAGCGCATCTTCCGCAACGCCGCGCCGGTAGATCGCCTCGATATGGGCAGCCAGCCCCCATGGCCGGCCGAGCGTCGCGTGCAGCGCCGCCATCGCCAGATGGCACAATCCGCCGGGCAATAGCTTCTCGTCCAGCAGCGCGTCGAAGGCCGCGCTGTAGGCTTCGTTGCCCGCGAGCTCCGGGAACGGCCCGCTCCAATGGGAATCCATGAAGGCATAGGCCTGCGAGCCCATGGCAAACGCAGAGAGACGCGTGATCTGCCGGGCCTGGGCCTGCGTTCCGCCGGCGGCGAAGAACAGCTCGACATGATGCGTGCCGATCGCTTCCTTCGCCGCGATCAGGACGGCGAGCCAGACGGTCTCGCGCTCGAAGGCGCTCAGATGCCGATCAGTCTGGGTCAGCGCCGCATACATGCGGAAATAGGCGTCCTGGAGATCCGGCGCGCCAAGCGCCATGGCGCCGTGATGCGGCAGCAGGAAGCCGCGCTTGCGGCGCAGCGCCTCGATGCGCTCGCGCAGGTCCCGGAGCTCGGCTTCGTCGTCGGAACGGATTTCGGTCATGCGGCGTCCTGATCCATCCTCGTCTCAGCCGCGCCAGCGCAGCAGCCAGCCTTCCACCCGCTTCAGGATGCTGTTGATCACCGCGCCAACGACCGCCAGCACCAGGATGCCGGCAAAGACCGAATTGGTGTCGAACAGGCCGGTCGCCTGGGCGATGATGAAGCCGATGCCGCGGTTCGACGACATGAACTCGCCGATCACCGTGCCGACCAGGGCGTAAGGCACCGAAACCTTGAGGCCGGTGATCACCCAGGCCGTGGCGGAGGGGATGATCACGGTCCGCATCACCGCCCATTGCGACGCGCCCATGATCTGCGTGGCATGGATATAGAGCGGATTGACCTCGCGCACCCCCGAATAGGTGTTGAGGAAGACCACGAAGAAGACGATCGAGGCCGAGACGGCGATCTTCGATTCGATGCCGATCCCGAACCAGATGATGAAGAGCGGCGCCAGAGCCAGCTTCGGGATGCTGTAGAGCGCCGTGATATAGGGATCCATGACCTCGGCGAGGAAAGCGAATTTGCCGAACAGCAGGCCGAGCGCGAAGCCGATCGCCGAGCCTATGACGAAGCCGATGGCGGTGGCGTAGAGCGTGATCGAGAGATGGTGGAAGAGCTCGCCGTTCAGCAGCCAGGTATAGAGCTTGCCGAACACCAGCGATGGCGACGAGACGAAGAACGGGTCGATCAGCCGCCCCGAGGCCCATTGCCAGAAGGCCAGGAAGACGACGCCGAAGGCCACCTGCGAGACGATCACCATGACCTTGCGCCGGCGCAGCCCCGTCTCGAAATCCCTGACCGCCTGCGAAGCCGGCGCCCGTCCGCCCATCACGGCGCTTTCATCGATTTGCATGGTCATCCCCGATCACAGGTCTTCGCCCTTGGCGATCTCGGGGGAGAGTTCGCGCCAGAGATTGTCATAGGCCGCCTCGAAAGCCGGCAGGAAGCGAACCTTGAAGACGTCCCTGGGATAGGGAATCGGGATGTCCTCGACATATTTGATCCGGCCGGGGCGGCCGGAGAAGACGATCACCCGCGAGGCGAGCGCGATCGCCTCGGCCAGGTCGTGCGTGACGAAGACGATGGTCTTCTTCTGCTCCTGCCAGATGCGCAGCAATTGCTGCTGCATGACGAGCTTGAGCTGCGCATCGAGAGCCCCGAAGGGCTCGTCCATCAGGAGCGTTTCGGGCCCGTAGGCGAGCATCTGCGCCAGCGCAACGCGCTTGCGCATGCCACCCGACAACTCCTTCGGAAAGGCCTTGCCGAAGCCTTTCAGGTCGACGAGCTCGAGCATCTCCTCGACGCGCTTGCGCCGCTCGGCCATCGCGACGCCGCGATATTCGAGCGGCAGCCCGATATTCTGCTCGACGGTGCGCCAGGGCAGGACGCTGTCGGCTTGGGTCAGGTAGCCGACATTGCGGTTGATGGCGGTGACGCGCTGCCCGTTATGCACGATCGCGCCCGAGGTCATCGGAATGATGCCCGCGATCATGTTGAGCAGCGTCGATTTTCCGCAGCCGGACGGGCCGACGAAGGCGACGAACTCGCCCTCCTCGATGGTGAGCGAGACGCGATCGAGCGCGACGACCTCGCGGCCGCGCCCGATATAGCGCTTGTCGACGCCCTCGACGCTGATGGCGGCAGCGACCATCACAGCCCCTTCAGCGCCGCTTCGGCCAGCGAAGGGTCGACGACGTTTTCGAAGGTGAGCGAGGTGGGCAGCGCCTCGGCGCCCATCTTGCTGTTCACCGTGTTGATGAACTGGATATTGCGGTCGAACAGCTCCCGCTTCGGCGTCGGGTCGCCGAAATAGATCGCGCCGTTATTGGCGAAGGCGGTCTCGAAGATCGCCGGGTCGAGGCCTTCGAACCAGACCTTGGCCCAGGCCTTGAACTTCTCCGGCTCCTTGTTGATCGAGCGCAGCGAGAGGGCGATGCCGCGGCAATAGCGCACGAGCGCGTCGCGCTTGCTGGCGATCGTGGCCTCGCCCGCCGAGGCGACGATGTACTGGACCTCGGCCATGGCCGGCGGCGGGTTGAGCGCCATTTGGAACAGATAGTCGCAGTTCTGGCGCTGCACCGCCATGTCGGCCGTCGGAGAGGACAGGCAGAACCCCTCGATGACGTTCTTCTCGAGGGCGGCGAGAACGCCCGGGCCGCCACCCTGGATCGGCACGAGCTGGAAATCGCGGTTGGGATCGAGGCCGCCGAGCGAGGCGAGATAGCGGAACAGCGCGTCGGGCGCGGCGCCGGGGCCGGTCGTGCCCAGCTTCAGGCCCTTGAGCGCGGCGATCTTCTTCTCGATCGGCGACTTCTCGTCGACGCCGAGCTTGGTGAGAATGTCCTTCTTCAGCAGGACATGGCTGGCATAGCGGTTCACCGTCGCCACGATCACGCGGATCTGCAGGTTCTGGCCGCGCGCGCGCAGCGCCTCGCCCGGATCACCCAGCACGATGTCGACCCCGCCGCCTTGGAGCGCAGCGATATTGGTGCCGCGGTTCGAGGCGTTCGAGTTCACCTTGACGCCGGCCTCCGTGAAGAAGCCGCCCGCCGTGGCGTAGTCCTCGGCCGCCCAGAGCCAGGACTTCGATGTCGAGCGCAAGGTCGTCAGCTCCGGCACCGCGCTCTGCGCATGGACGAGATTCGGCGTGAAGGTCGCTGCCGTCAGGGCCCCGGCGGCCTTGAGGGCGCTACGACGAGAAATGCTCCGTTCCATTGTCTGATCCCCTTTTCTTTTCGAGTCGTGGCAAGAAATGTCTTGGCGAGAACTATGGCTGCGCCGCCTCCACCACCTCGGCCGCGGCCGCGATGATTAGCGCGTGGTCGTCCTCATGCGGCAGGCCCGAGATCGCGACTGCGCCGACGACCTGGCCATGGGCCAGGAGCGGCACGCCGCCGCCCATGTCGATCACCTCCGCCGGATCGGCCCAGCTCACATCGGCCAAGGTGCGCCCGGTGCCGCGCAGATGGTGGAACCACCACAGCGAGCTGTGCCCGCAATTGAACACGGTGTTGAGCTTGCGATCGAGGAAGCGCTCATTGTCGCCATTCGTGCCGTCCTGCGCCAGCATCGCGACGGTCCGCCGCCCCAACACGATCTTGACGCAGATCGGAGCCGGCGCACGCTTCAGCAGCACCAGCGCGAGATCGTGCAGGGTCCGGCCGTCGAGCGGCAGCCTGGCGAGCAACCGCTCGTCGTTTTCGATCAGGGCCTTGGCGCTGATGTGGTGAGCCGTCATCCCGGTTCCTAAGCTGCGAGCACGATCCCGCCAGTGACGTTCAGGATGGTCCCGGTCATGTAGGCCGCATCGGGCCCGCACAGGAACCGCACCGGCCCGGCGACGTCATGCGCGGTTCCGATCCGGCGCAACGGGATGGCGCCGAGATCGGGCTTGGAGAACGAGGAGGTCATTTCTGTCGCGATGACGCCCGGCGCCACGGCGTTGCAGAGAATGCCATGGGGCCCGCCATTGCGGGCGATATGGCGGGTCATCGCCGCGACCGCGCCCTTGGATGCGGAATATTCCGTGCCGACGATGACGCCACCCTGATAGAAGGCCATCGAGCTCACCAGCACGATGCGCCCATAGTTCCGCGAGACCATGTGGTCCCAGGCGGCGGCGATGCAGCTCTGCACCCCGTTGATATTGACGTCGATGACCCGGTCCCACTGGGCCCAGTCGCCGGCGACCTCGCCGGGCGGGCAGATGCCAGCATTGCAGACCAGGATATCGAGGCGCCCCTGCGCTTCGACGATCGAGCGCACCGCCGTTGCGCAGCCTTCGCGGTCGGTGACGTCGAGGGCGAGCCCATGCGCCGCGCCGCCGACTTTCGCGATCTCTGAAACCACCTCGTCCGTCGGCAGCAGGTCGGCGGCGTAGACGGTGGCGCCGGACTCGGCCAGCGCAAGCGCGATGGCGGCGCCGATGCCTCTCGCTCCGCCGGTCACGAGGGCGACCTGCCCCGTCAGATCCTGCGCAGCGGTGCCCGCTCGCATCCGTCACTCCCCGTCCGCTCAGGTGTCACGACCGGCGCTTCTGCGCCGCTTCCCCTAGTGTTCCTCTTGTTATAAACAAATAACAAGATGAGTGTCAAAGGCGGGCTGGGAGGCGCGGGCTTGGAATACGAGTTCATCATCGTGGGCGCGGGTTCGGCCGGCTGTGTGCTGGCCAATCGCCTTTCGGCCGCCGGCCGCCGCGTCCTGCTGCTCGAGGCCGGCGGGCGTGACTGGAATCCGCTCTTCCGCGTCCCGCTGATGACCGGCGTCCTGCTGCGGAACCGCTATGCGAACTGGTTCTACAAGACCGAGCCCGAGCCCAACCTCGCCAATCGCAGCCTGTTCTGGCCACGCGGCAAGGTGCTTGGCGGCTCGTCCGCCATCAACGGCATGGTCTATACCCGCGGCACCAGGCTCGACTACGACACATGGGCGCAGGCCGGCCTGCCGGACTGGTCGTTCGACAAGGTCCTGCCGGCCTTCAAGCGCTCGGAATCCTATCAGGGCGGCGCCAGCGAATTCCATGGCGGCGACGGTCCCTTGCCGATCTCGCGGCCGAACACGCCCAATCCGTTGTTCGATACGTTCGTCGCCGCCGGCCAGGAAGCCGGACTGCCATTCAACCCCGATTTCAACGGCCCCCGCCAGGAAGGTGTCGGCCGCTATGACTTCACCACCCGCAACGGCGAGCGCTGGAGCGCGGCGCGCGCCTTTCTCGACCCCGCGCGGGCGCGGCCGAACCTGACGATCCAGCCGCGCGCGCATGTGCTGCGCGTCGTCGTCGAGGGCGGCCGCGCAGTCGGGGTCGAGGCGCTGGTCGGGCGCGAGCGCCGCATCTACCGCGCCACATGCGAGGTCATCCTCTCCAGCGGCGCGGTCAATTCCCCCGTCACGCTGATGCATTCCGGCATCGGCGATCCCGACCTCCTTACGCGCCACGGCATCCCGGTGCTGCATGAGCTCAAGGGCGTCGGCCGCAACCTGCAGGACCATTTGCTCGCCCGCGTCGAGCATGCCTGTCTCGCGCCGGTCACGCTTTACGGCACGCTGCGCGGCGACAAGGCGGCGCTGGCGCTGCTTCAGGCCCTGTTCTTCAAGACCGGCCCGGCCTCGTCCTTTCCGCTCGAGGCCGGCGCATTCCTGAAATCGGACCCGGCGCTCGACGAGCCCGACCTGCAATCGCATTTCCTGCCCGGCCTCTCGACGGCGGCGCTGCGACTGCCCTTCATCAAGCGCGCCACCACCGCTCATGACGGCCACGGCTTCTTCGCCAATGTCTACCAGCTGCGGCCGCACAGCACCGGCGAGATCTCGATCCGCTCGAACGACCCGCTCGCCGCGCCGGTCATCCGGCCGAACTACCTGTCCGACCCCACCGATTTGCGTGTCCTGCGCGAGGGCGTGAAGGCGCTGCGCCGCATCTTCGCGCAACCGGCCTTCGACGCCTATCGCGGCCCCGAACTGTCACCCGGCCCCTCGGTGAACAGCGACGCCGAGATCGAGGCCTGGCTGCGGACGGTTGCCGACACGGTCTTCCACCCGGTCGGGAGCTGCAGGATGGGCGAGGACGAGATGGCGGTCGTCGATCAGCATCTGCGCGTTCGCGGCATGACCGGCCTCAGGGTCGTCGACGCCTCGATCATGCCGCGCATGCCCAGTTCCAACACCCACGCGCCGACGATGATGATCGCCGAGCGCGCGGCCGACTTCATCCTCGGTACGTCGTGAGGGCGCCCCTCTCAGCGCTTCTGCGCGGCGGCCGCCTCGTCGAAGCCGCCCTGCCCCGACATCGCCGCCCAGGTCCGGAACGGCTCGGAGGCCTCGACCTTGCCGGCCGCAATCAGCTCCCGCCAGACCCGCGCCGCCTCGACGAAATGCGGCACGCTGCCGGGGAACATCGCCAGCGACAGCGCCTCGGCGAGGTCGAGCTCGGCGGCGCCGTCCTCATAGGCGGCGACGATCTGCAGCGCGAGCGCATCCCAGTTCGCCTTGCAGGCATGGGTCGCCGCAGCCGCCATGTGCACGAGGCGCATCGGCACGTCCTGCGCGACCAGCCGCAAGGCCGCGAGATAGCTCGCCTTCGGCTGGCAGGCCGGCAGATGCGGCAGCCAGTGCCTGTCGACGAAGCGATAGGCCTCGAAGCCGAGCGCCAGCGCGGTCAGCGTCAGGATCACCTCGACCTCGGCATCGCTTCCGCCGGCCGCCCTGAACTTGGCGATATGATGCGTCGCGATCGCTTCGTCGGTGGCGATCAGGATGGCGAGCCAGACGAATTCGCGGTCGTGATGGCTCAGCGTCCGGTCGGTCAGCGCGATCGCGGTATAGGCCGCGTCATAGGCGTCGAGCAGGGCCGGCGCGCTGATCGCCATCAGGCCATGATGCGGCAAGAGATAGCCGCGCTTGGCGCGGACGGCGGACAGGCGTTCGGACAAGGCGGCGCTGTCGGACATGGCAGTGCTGGCGGACATGGGCTGAACTCTCCTTCAGGCAGATCGAAAGGGGCAAGCGGATATGACAAGTAATACAAGTCTGGCCGGTCGTCGCCTGCTGATCTCGGGGGCAGGTTCGGGCATCGGGCGCGCCTTCCTGCAGATGGCGCTCAGCGACGGCGCGACCTGCGTCGCGCTGGTCCGCGACGAGGCGGAACGGGCGCGGCTGCTTGGCGACGGAACAGCGGCCGGGCTTTCTGCCGACGACGTGCTGGCCGCCGACCTGAGCGACACGGATCAGTCCGTCCGTGTCGCAGGTACGGCGATCGAGCGGCTTGGAGCGATCGACGGGTTCGTCTCCAGCGCCGGCATCTTCGAGCATCGGGCAGGCCTCGAAACCGAGGACGAGGACTGGCGGCGGACGCTCGACATCAATCTCACCGCCGGCTTCATCCTGGCGCGCGAATGCGGCCGGGCGATGCAGGGCGGCGGCGCCATCGTCTTCGTCTCGAGCCAGATCGGCATCATCGGCCATGCCAGGGCCGCGGCCTATGCCGCGTCGAAGGCCGGGCTGAACGGCCTCGCCAAGGCGCTGGCTCTCGAACTCGCGCCGCGCGCGATCCGCGTCAATGCCGTGGCGCCGGGCCCGATCGCGACGCCGATGACGCAGGTGGCACGCGAGGATCCGGGACGGTCGGAACGCATGCTCGCCTCGATCCCGCTCGGCCGCTTCGGCGAGCCGGGCGAGGTGGCGGCCGCGATCCGCTTCCTGATCTCGCCGGCCGCGTCCTTCATCACGGGCCAGATCCTGTGCGTCGACGGCGGCGTCACGGCCTCATGAGTGGCGCCTCCGATCTTGTCATGCTGACATGACAAGATCGGCGGGCAACCTTAGACTATCTGCCAGTTTGGCGTGCACACGGGCGCAGTAGAGATGCTGGGACAATCGGGAAACACGCTGATGGCGAGCCGACTCATCGACAACAGGCAGGAGATCGCAGCGCCCCTGCATCACCAGCTTTATGTCGTCCTGCGGCAGCAGATCATGGACGGGGATTTCAAGACCGGCGAGGCGATGCCCTCCGAGCACAAGCTCGAGGAGATCTTCAGCGTCTCGCGAATCACCGTCCGGCGCGCGCTCGACCGGCTCGCCTCGGAAGGCCTGATCGTGCGCCGCCACGGCAAGGGCACCTTCGCCCAGCCGGTGATCACGCCGCCGCCGATCCACACCAACCTGCGCGGCATGCTCGAGAACCTGCTGGCCATGGGCCTCAAGACCCAGGTCGAGCTGCTCGCCTTCGACTATGTTCCCGCCTCCGCCGACGTCGCCGCGCGGCTGGAGCTCGAGCCGGGCGTGACGGTGCAGCGCGTCGTGCGCGTGCGCAGCTACGAGGCGACGCCGTTCTCCTTCCTGACCACCCATGTGCCGGAAGCGATCGGCCGGACCTATGCCGAGGCCGACCTCCTCGAAAGACCGCTGCTCTCGCTCCTGGAGAAGGCCGGCGTCAGGGTCGCGGAGGCCGATCAGAACATCACCGCCAAGCTGGCCGACACCAACACCGCGCCGCGGCTCGGCGTCGAGTTCGGCGCGGCGCTGCTCTGCATCAAGCGCGTCGTGCGCGACCAGAACCAGCGCCCCGTCGAGTTCCTGGAGGCGCTCTACCGGCCGGACATCTACGAGTACCAGATGAAGATGACGCGCAACGGCAAGCGGCCGGGCTTCATCTGGTCCGACGAGATCGGCATCGCCCGCTGAGCCTGTGAGTGCGGCTCAATCGTCGCCAAGCACGGCGCCAGGATTGAGGATGCCGAGCGGGTCGAAAGCGTGCTTCACCGCGCGCATCAACTCCAGCGCCTCGGGCTGCGCGGCGCGGCGCAACGCGCCGACGAAGGAGCGGCCGATGCCGTGCTCCGCGGTGATGCTGCCGCCGAGGCGGGCGGCGATCTCGAAGACGGCCGCGTTCACCCGTTCGGCCGTCTCGGCATAAGACGCCGCATCCGGGAAGAAGGCCTTCGGAAACAGAAGGTTGGCGTGGATATTGCCGTCGCCGACATGGCCGACGAAGAGCGGGCGCGCGGCCGGAAACCGCGCCGCCGCGACAGCGCCCACGCCGGCGATGAAGGCGGGTACGTCAGCCGTCGCCACGCTCGTGTCATGCGGCACGCTCTGGCCGGCGAGCCGGTTCGCCTCGGCGACGGCGAAGCGCAGATGCCAGATCGCCTGGGCCTGAGCGCCGCTATGGGCGACGACCGCGTCCGAGAGCAGGTCCCGCTCCAGCGCCGTGGCAAGGCAGGCCGTCAACGTCGCTTCGATTGGCGCTTCTGGATCGCTGTCGGCAAGCTCGATGAAGACATACCAAGGATGGCGCCCGCCGAGCGGAAGGGCCGTGCCCGCGACCAGTTCGAGCGTCAGGCCCAGCTCGGTGTCGCACATCAGCTCGAAGCTCGAGATGCGCTCTCCGGCCACCTCCCGCAGCGCGGCCAGAAGCGCGATCGCCGCGTTCGGGCTGGCGAGGCCGCAGAGCGCGGTGGCGCTTGCCCGGGGCTGCGGAAACAGCCGGAAGGTCGCGGCCGTGATCACGGCGAGCGTGCCCTCCGAACCGATCAGCAGGTCGCGCAGCGCATAGCCGGCATTGTCCTTGCGCAGCGGCTTCGAGCCGTGGATCACGGCTCCGTCGGCGCGCACATAGTCGAGGCCGAGCACCAGATCGCGCACCGTGCCGTAGCGGATCACGTTGATGCCGCCGGCATTGGTGGCAACGATGCCGCCGACCTGGCAGGAGCCTTCGCTGCCCAGGCTGAGCGGAAACAGCCGGCCGGCCTCGGCGGCAGCCTGCTGGACATGCGCGAGGACGCAGCCCGCCTCGGCCGTCAATGTGTCGCCGGCCCTGTCGAGCGAGCGGATCCGGTTGAGCCGGCCGAGCGAGAGCACGACGGCATCGCCGCTCGCATCGGGCGTCGCGCCGCCCGACAAGCCGGTATTACCGCCCTGCGGCACGACCGGCGTCCGCGTCGCCGAGGCCCAGCGCAGGATCGCGGAAACGTCCTCGACGCTGCGGGGACGCAGCACGGCCTGCGCCTGTCCCTGGCGGCGCCCGCGCCAGTCCCTGAGGAACGGCGCCATGGCCTCGGGTTCGACGAGCACGCAGGAAGGATCGAGCGAGGCTTCGAGGGCGGCGAGCGCTGACATGGTTTCAGACCGTACCGGCATCGACGATGAAATTCTGCCCCGTGCACATGCGCGACACGTCGGAGGCGAGGAACAGCACCATGGCCGCGATATCCTCCGACATGATCTCGCCCTTGATCGCCTGCGCCTGCTGGGCGGCCGCCCATTTCTCCGGCGTGATCCACAGCCGGCGCTGGCGCTCGGTCACGACCCAGCCGGGCGTGACGCAATTGACGCGGATGCCCTCCGCCCCCAGCTCGCGTGCGAGCGAGCGCGTGAAGCCGAGCACCGCCGATTTCGCCGTGGCATAGGCGATCAGGCCGGGCGCTCCCTTCATCCAGGAGGTCGAGCTCAGGTTGATCAGCGAACCGCCGCCGAGCCCACGCATGTCCGGCGCCAGCGCCTGGGCGACGAACATCAGCGGGCGCAGGTTCACGGCGAAGCGATCGTCCCAATAGTCCGGCGTCACATCGTCGAAACCATGCCGCTCGTCATGGCCGGCATTGTTGACGCCGATCGCGAAAGGGCCGCAGACCGCACACGCCGCCGCGATCGCAGCCTGGGTCGCGGCGATGTCACGCAGGTCGACGGGATGGAAGGAGACCTCTGCGCCCTCCCCGATCAGCCGCGCCGCCAGCGCCTCGCCGCGCTCCCGGTCGAGATCGAGAAAGGCGACCTTCGCCTTCTGGCGGGCGAGGGCCTCGACGATCGCCTTGCCGATGCCGTCCGCTCCGCCGGTGACGAGCGCGGACCTGCCGGCGAGATCGGGATAGATCGCCTCTGGCCTCACGCGCCGAACTCCGAGACCGGAAGCCCCGGAACGTCGACGGGGAGCGTGAACAGGCCGCCGGAGAACGGCGCCTCGGCCAGCACCCGCGACGGCAGCCTGATCCGCGCCGAGGTGATGAACAGCGTCTTCAGGCCGTCGCCGCCAAAGGCGATGCTGGTCGGGCGCGGCACGGGAAGGCTGACCTCGCGCACCAGCCTGCCGTCCGGCGCGTAGCGATGCAGGCACCAGCCGTCCCAGACCGCGCACCAGACGAAACCCGCGCTGTCGACCGCGAGCCCGTCGGGCCGTCCGAGTGCCGGGTCGATCTCGGCAAAGACGCGGCGCCGGTCGAGAAGGCCCGAGCCCATGTCGAAATCATAGGCGTAGATCCGCCCGGGCGCGGAATCGGCGAAATAGAAGGTCCGCCCGTCCGGGCTCCAGTCGAGACCGTTGGCGACGGTCAGCCCGGTCTCGCGCCGCTGCCAGCTCAGATCGGGCGCGACGGCATAGAGCGAGCCGCTGGTCCGGCTGGCGTCGAGCCGCATCGTGCCGGCCCAGAGGCGCCCCTGCCGGTCGCATTTGCCGTCGTTGAAGCGGTTGTCGGGGATGTCGGCCTCCGGGTCGGCGAGCGGCTGCAAGGCACCGCTGGCGAAATCGAAGGCCTCCAGCCCGGCCTGCGTCAGCGCGACGAGCCCGCCGGTCCGGCGCGGCATCACGGCGCTGACGAGGCGGGGCAGGACAACCTCCTCGTTGCTGCGCGTCACCGGATCGAAGCGGTTCACCGACGGCGCGAGGATATCGACCCAGTAGAGCCGCTTTTCCCGCGCCGACCAGAACGGGCCCTCCGCCAGATGCGCGCCCCAGGGCAGCACGCATTCGACCTCAGGATCGACGGCGCGCCCGGAGCGGGTGCTGGGCGTGATGTTCATCGGCGTCGCTCCGACATTGCCGGAAATCTGGCGGGCGGCGGCCATGAGATCGCGCCCGGTGACATGCAGCCTGTCGCTGGTCAGCCGCGAGCTCGGCCCGAACACGCCGATCGCCGCGACGGCGCGGCCGGTATGGTCGAAGATCGGCGCGGCGACCGAGGAGACGCCCGCGACATGCTCCTCGAGCGAGACGGCGTAGCCGCGCGCCCGGGCGAGCGCGAGATCGGCGAGAAGCGCATCCTCCTGCGTGAACGTGCTGCCGGTGAAGCCGTCGAGCCCGATCCGGTCGAAGATCGCGCGCTGCTCGTGCGGTGGAGCGAAGGCGAGCAGGGTCTTGCCGCCGGCCGTGCAGTGCAACGGGGCACGCCGGCCGATCTCAATGCGGAAGCCGAAGGGACCGCCACGGCTGCGCTGGTCGATATAGAGCACCTCGTCATTGTCGATGGCGCAGAGCGCGGCGGTCTCGCGCGTCTCCTCGGCGAGGCGCTCGAGCACCGGGGCGGCGGCCCCGCGCAGATCGAAGGATTCCCAGACCCGGTGCGCCAGCTCGAACAGGCGGTGCCCGAGCCGGTAGGTGCTGTCGCTCTCCTCGTGCCGGATCAGGCGGAACAGCACCAGCGTGTTGAGCATGCGCGCCAGCGTGCCCTTGGGCAGGCCGGTCGCGGCCTGCAGATCCTTGAAGCGCGGCGGGCTCGCCGCCTCGCCGATCACGTCGAGCAGGTAGAGGCCCTTGGCGAGGGCCGCGGCGCCAGTGGGGACGTCGCGCTCGTCCGGGGTCAGGACGCGCGTTTCGCCCGCGCCTGCACCGCCTCGTCGATCATGCGGTCGAACGTCCATCGCGGCTCATATCCCAGTTCGCGCCGAATCTTGGCGTTGGACGTCTCGTAGAAGACGCCGCCGCCCGGCAGGTCGATGGTCTTCAGGGGAAGTTTCGTCAACTCGGCCATGCGTGGCAGCGCGGCGGCGAAATCGACGGGCTCGGTGGCGCCGAGATTGTAGCTCCGCCCGGCCGCCCCCTCATGGTCGAGCGCGAGCAGGATGCCCTCGACCATGTCGCGGGTGTCGGTGATGTGCATCCGGAAGGGCCGGCCCGCCTCGTTGCGCGACAGCACCAGCGCCTCGCCGCCATCATCGGCCTGCCTGAGCACCTCGACGGCGGCGGCGTTGCCGAAGCCTTCCTGCTGCCGGATCTTCGGGCGCAGGAAGAAGCGCGGGCCGGAGAAGAAGCTCGCCGGATCGAGCAGCTCGGCGGCGTCCTGCGTATGCGAGAAGCGCAGGATGGTCGCCGGCATGCCGGCGCTGCGCTCGAAGAAGCGGACGAGCTCCTCGCCCAGAAGCTTGGTCACGCCATAGGTCGAGCGCGGCTTCAGCGGATGGTCTTCGTCGAGCGGGAGGTAGTCGGGGACGTTCTCGGGATAGACCTCGCCCGACGAGGCGAAGACGAAGCGGCGCGGCTTCACCCGCGCCGCCTCCTCGAGCAGGACACGCGTGCCCTCGACATTGGCGCGGAAGAGCTTGTCGCCATCGGCCGGCAGCCAGGACATGAAGGCGCCGAGATGCAGGACGGCGCCGGCGTCCCGCACGGCCTCCGCCGCTGCCGCACGATCGTCGAACCCGCCGAGCACCTCGCGATAGGCCGGGTGCTCGATCCCGGACGCGCGCAGGTCGAAGCCGGTGACCTTTCGCCCTGATTCGAGCAGGCGGCGGGCGGTTTTCGAGCCGACGCGGCCGGCGCTGCCGGTGACGAGGATGGTGTCAGCGCTCACCGGATCGCCTCCTGCGTGACGGCGTCGAAGACATGCAGCCTGGCCGGATCGAAGGAGAGCGTCAGCCGCTCGCCGGGCGGCCGCCCGTCGGGATTGATCAGCCGCGCGATCAGCGAATGCCTGCGCCCGTCATCATCGCCGGCATTCTGCGTCTCGACCCGGTTCTCGGGCGGCAGGTCGACATAGACATATTGCTCGCTGCCGAGGCTCTCGACGAGGCGCGGCTGGACCTCGAAGGACACCGCACCCGGGCCCGAGGCAATGTGCTCCGGCCGCAGGCCGACCACGACATCCTTGCCGGCAAGCGCGGACGCGTTCACCGGCAGCCTGACATCCTGGCCGAAAAGGCGGACCTGCGCGCCAGCGGCCGACTGCGCCACCGGCGATTGCAGGAAGTTCATTCCCGGCGAGCCGATGAAGCCGGCGACGAAGAGATTGGCCGGCTCGCGGAACATCGTGTCGGGATGGGCGATCTGCTGGATCTCGCCATCCTTCATGATGACGATGCGGTCGGCCATCGTCATCGCCTCGGTCTGGTCATGCGTGACATAGATCGTGGTGACGCCGAGGCGCTTGTGCAGGGCGCTGATCTCGGCGCGGGTATGGACGCGCAGCTTGGCGTCGAGATTGGAGAGCGGCTCGTCCATCAGGAAGGCCTGCGGCTCGCGCACGATCGCCCGGCCGAGCGCGACGCGCTGGCGCTGGCCGCCCGACAGCGCGCGCGGGCGCCGGTCGAGCAAATGGTCGATGCCGAGGATCTTCGCGGCTTCCGTGACGCGCTTGTCGATCTCGGCCGCGTCGGTGCCGCGCATCTTCAGGCCGAAGCCCATGTTCCTGGCGACCGTGAGATGCGGATAGAGCGCGTAGTTCTGGAAGACCATGGCGATGTCGCGGTCGCCCGGCGCAAGGTCGGTGACGTCGCGCGCGCCGATCGTGACCTTGCCGGAGGAGGCTTCCTCGAGCCCGGCCAGGATCTTCAGCATGGTCGACTTGCCGCAGCCGGACGGGCCGACCAGCACGACGAACTCGCCGTCGGCGATGTCGAGGGAAAAGTCCTTGAGGACGGTGAGCCCGCCATAGGATTTGGTGACGTGCTCGATGCGGATTCCGGCCATGCGTGGGTCCTGTTGCTTATTTCTCGGCGCCGGCCGTCAGGCCACCGACCAGATAGCGTTCGAGGAAGAGGTAGATCAGCAGGATCGGCAGCGCGACGAGGATGGAGGCGGCCGAGATCTCGCTCCAGTTGCTGACATATTCGCCCTTCATCGTCGTGATGCCGAGATTGGCGGTCCAGTTGCCCTGGGCGTTGGTCAGGAAGGTGCGTGCATAGGCGTAGTCCGACCAGGACAGCACGAAACCGTAGAGCGCGGTCGCCGCCAGGCCCGGCGCCGAGACGGGCAGGATCACCCTGACCATGGCGCCGAGCGGCGAGCAGCCATCGACCATCGCCGCCTGCTCCAGCTCGCGCGGGATCGTGTCGAAATAGCCCTTCAGCATCCAGGTGGTGAAGGGGATGATCAGCGTCGCGTGGGCAAGGATGATCGACCACAGGCTGCCGATCAGTTCGAGATTGCGGAAGATGCCGAAGAGCGGGATGACCAGCAGCGTCGCCGGCAGCATCTTGGCGGTCAGAATGAAGAGCCCCAGCGACTGGCCGCCGCGCACCCTAAAGCGCGACAGGCTGTAGCCGGCCAGCACCGAGACGACCATGGAAAGGGTCACGGCCCCGATCGCCGCCAATGCCGAATTGCCGAGCCAGAGCAGGATCGGCCGCTCGGCCATGATCTGCCCGAACACGCCCCAGCGCGGCTGGTCCGGCCAGAATTTCGGCGGCAGCTGGCGCAGTTGGTCCGGTTCGGAGAGCGCGGTGACCACGAGCCAGTAGATCGGGAAGACCAGCATCGCGCAGGTCAGGATCACCAGGGCATAGAGCAGGAGGCTGTGGCGCGGGCTGCGTCTCATCGGCATCCTCCTCAGATATTGTCCGGCGCGCGGCCGATCATCAGCCGGCTCGCGATGACGCAAACGATCAGGGTGATGACGCCGATGGCAGAGGCATAGCCCATGCGGAAGAAGCCGAAGGCCTGCTCATAGGTCATGATCGAGAGGCTCTGCGTCGCCTTCAGCGGCCCGCCGCCAGTCAGAACGTAGATGATCGAGAAGTCGCGGAAGACCCAGAGCATCACCAGGACCAGCGTCACGCCGAGCACCGGCATCAGCGAGGGAATCGTGATGTGCAGCAGCCGCTGCCAGGCGCTGGCGCCATCGACGCGGGCGGCGTTGTAGAAATCCTCGGGGATCGACTGCAGCCCCGCCAGCATCATGATCGAGACGAAGGGATAGCCCTTCCAGACCATGGTGACGCAGACCACGACGAAGGCCGCCGTCGGCGACGAGAACCAGTTGATCGTGGTGTCGACGAGCCCGAGCTTGATGAAGATCCAGTTCATCAGGCCGAAGGAGGAATCGAACAGCCAGGCGAAGATCACCACGGCGATCACCTCCGGCACCGCCCAGGGTAAGGCGACGAGAAGCCGGGCCAGCGCCTGCCCCTTGAAGCGGTTATTGACCAGCAGCGCCGTCGCCATGCCGAGCAGGAAGCAGAAGAAGCTGACGATGGTGACGAGCTTGAAGGTGACCCAGCAGGCGTTCCAGAAATCCTCCGACGCGAAGAGGCGGGCATAGTTCGCGGTGGTGAAGGGCCGGCGCGGCTGGTCGAGCCGGGCGATATTGACGTTCTGGAACGAGAGATCGACCGAGACGAAAAGCGGGTAGACGATGATCAGCCCGATCAGCAGCACCGCCGGCGCGAGCAGCAGATAGCCGAGCCAGTGCCGCCTGCTCGGGCGCGCGAGATCGAGGCTGAAGGCTGATCGGGGCATGGTCCAAAACTCTCCTACCGGGCGCCGCGGCTGCGACCTGCCCCCTCTCCCCTTGCGGGAGAGGGTTGGGGTGAGGGGTCTCGCGACGCTGCCGGTTCGACAGGTCGATACCCGCTGACGGGCAAGGTAGCGCGACCCCTCATCCGCCCCTTCGGGGCACCTTCTCCCGCAAGGGGAGAAGGAAGGGCGCTACTGCTTCTGCAGCGCCTCGGCCTTTTGCTGCATGGTCGCGGCGACGACCTTGGGGTCGAGGTCCTGGATGATCATGCGCTGCGATTCCTCCATGACCATCTTGGCGAACTCGTTGAAGACGAGCTCCAGGCCCTTGGGGATACGGTCAACCTTGGCATCGGCGGCAGCCTTCGTCGCCTTCACCAGCAGGTCGAAATGCGGCGTGTCCTTGGTCGCGGCCGAGGTGTCGGCGCGCGGGCTCGGCGGCGGCGAGGCGCCAAGCGTCGCATAGCTCGACTGGAACTTGTCCGAGGTCGCGATCTGGATGAAGTCCCAGACCAGCTTCTTGTTCTCCTTCGAGATCTCGGACGCGATGCCGAGCACGTTCGACGAACCGCCGACCGGCGGGTTGAACGGCACCATGGCGAGCTTGATCTGGTCCTTGGCCTTGCCCTTCTGGATGATCGGGTACAGCCAGGGGCCGTCGCTCTTCATCGCGATCCGGCCGTCTGCGAACATCTGGCGGACCTCGCCGGCCGCGAGGTCGCGCGGCGTCAGGCTGTCCTTGACGATCGTCTTCCAGCGCGACAGGCCTTCGACCATTTGCGGCGTGTTGATCGTCACCTTGCCGGCATCATTGGTCCAGCGGCCGCCGGCGTCGAGCGTGTAGTTCATCATCTCGCTCATGTACTGGCCGCCGCCGCCCTTGGTCTCGTGGCCGGTACCGAACTGGTCGACGATGCCATCGCCGTTGATGTCCTTGGTCAGCTTGCGCGCCGCGGCGAGGAATTCCGCGTAGTTCTTCGGGACTTCGAGCCCCTCTTTCTTCAGCAGATCCTCGTTGTAAGCGAAGATGTAGCCGAAATAGAGCATCATGGTGCAGACGGTCTGCTTGTTCCAGACGCAGGTGTCCTGCCCGGCCCAGCCCTTCATGTCGAGCTTGGCGTCCTTGATGTAGCCGTCCAGCGGCTCCAGCCAGCCATTATCCGCGAATTTCTGGAACTCGAAGGAGGCGAGATGGACGATGTCGGGCGGCTTCCCGCCGGCAAACAGCGTCGTCATCGTGTCGGCATAGGCGCCGCGCTCTACCTTGGTCCATTCGATCTTGATGCCGGGATGGGTGGCCTCGAACTCCTTGATCACCGAGCCCCACCAGTCGCCGACGCCGCGCTCGTCCTTCTGCCAGGAGACGAATTTCAGCACCTTGCCCTGGGCAAGGGCCACGCCGGAGCCGAACGTCGCCGCCAATGCGAAGGCGGCGGCCGCCGCCATGCGGGTCAATCTCCTGGAAGAGATGCTCTTGGAAGACATGGTCTTTCCTCCCTTTTCGCTTTTATGATTGGTGTTTCTGCAGCAGGCCGAGCGCCTCCTCCGACGGCTCGACACCGAGGCCCGGCCCGCTCGGCAGGCAATAGGCTCCGTCACGACAATCCATGTCGCCGACGAGCAGCCGGCGGTTGGGCTCGAAGATCGAGTGCTGGAACTCGTGGCATTCCACCGCGGCGAGCGCCGAGCTCGCATGCAGGCTCGCCGCCAGGAACAGGCCGATGCCGATCGTGGCATGCGGGATCACCCGCAGATGATGGATCTGCGCATAGAGCCCGATACGCATGAACTCCGTCACGCCCTTGTGGCCCATCTCGGGCTGGACGATGGCGCAGGCCCGGCGTGCCACGCGTGGCACGAGATCGTAGACCGTGCGCCATTCCTCGCCCGCCGCGACAGGCGTCGAAACGCGCGCGGCGACATGGGCGAGCCCGTCGAGATCCTCCGGCTTGACCGGCGCTTCGGCGAACCAGAGCCCGTGCGGCTCCATCGCCTTGATCGCCACAACGGCCTCCTCGCCGGTATGGACCCAATGCATGTCGCAAGCGATACGGGCACCGGGCCCGAGCCGCTCGCGCAAGGTCGCGATCTCGGCGACATTGCCGTCATCGGCGACCGGTGCCGCAAACTTGAAGCTGTCGAAGCCCTTTGCCTGCCATTCGGCCGCGAAATCGGCGCGCTCAGCGCGGGTCTTCTTCGGCAGGCCCGAGACATAGGCCGGCAGGGCCTCATGCCGCTGGCCGCCGAGCAGCTTGACCAGCGGCAGGTTCGCCAGTTTCCCGCACAGGTCCCACAGCGCGATGTCGATCGCCGCCAGCGCGTCGAGATAGAAGCCGCCGATATAGCCGCGAACCCGCATCAAATCGTAGAGATCGTCATGGATCACGCAGACGTCGTGCGGGTCGCGTCCGACGACGAAGGGCGCGAGCAGATCGTCGATGATCGCCATGGCGGCGCCCGGCGCGACGATGCCATAGGTCTCGCCCCAGCCGACCGCGCCGCCCGTCGTCTCGATCCGCACCACGACCGTGCGGTCCACGGTGGGATAGACGGTCCGGTTTCCCTTGCGCACGATATAGCCGCGCTCGTTGACGCTCTCGCCCGGCCGCAGCGCGCCGAGATAGGGCGTCTCGCGCGGAATGGTGATCGAGAAGACCTCGACCCTGGCGACCCGTTCGCTCATCCGCGCGCTCCGGCGGCGAGCGCCCGCGGCGGCGCCGTTTCGCGCATCAGATCGGCGCTCGCATCGAGCCAGGCATCGATCTCGGCGATGTCGTGGTCGTCCATCGGCGGCACCTTCGCGCGCACCATCCGGTTGTCGAGAATACCACGCCGCGACAGGACATGCTTGGTGAAGGCCATGCGGAAATTCGCCTGGATGACCAGCAGCGGCAGCGTGCGCATGTAGAGCTCGCGCGCCTTCCCGACATCGCCGGCACGGTAGGCCCGGTCCATGGCGACATGCACATCCGCCAGCTCGACCGCCGGCATCGCGCCGCAGGCGCCGCGATTATACTCGTCGATGAAATAGCGCGCCCCGCCGCCGCCGATGACGCCCTTGAGATGGGCCGGCTTGCCGGCGACGAGCGCCGAGATCGCCAGCCCGGAGGGCAGCGTCTCTTCCTTGACATAGGTGACCGCCGGATTGCCGCGCACGATCTCCAGAATGGTGTCGGGCTTCAGGCCGGAGCCGCGCGGAGCCGGCGCGTTCTGCAGCACGATTTCGAGGCCGGGCACCGCCGCCGCGATCTCGCGATAGAAGGCCGACACCGCTTCGGTGGTCGTGCCGACGCTCTTCGGCGCCTGGATCATCACGGTCGCGACGCCGTTGGCGAGGGCTTCGCGGCAATGCGTGATGGCCTCGACGGCGCTCGGCGCGCTCGCACCGGCGACGATCGGCACCCGGCCGCCGACCCGTCCGACGACGAGCTTCAGCAGCGTCGCACGCTCGCTGGCGGAGAGCTCGTCGACCTCGCTGGCGAAGCCCGGAAACACCACGCCGTCGACGCCGGCGCCGAGCGCGAAATCGGTCACCCGCGCCATCGCCGCCCTATCGATCTCGCCCGCCGCCGTGAACGGCGTCGGCAGCACTGGAAGAATGCCTTGCAGCACGTCTCGCTCCCTATCGATCCATATAATGGATCAATTGTTATCTAATATGGACCATAATTCGTAGGATGCATTGGCGTCAAGCCGCAGCATGGCGAGCAGCGCCGGCCGCAGGACCGCGCTCTGGAAAAGGTCGGCGATATCGCGTTGAGCGGCGAGCCGGCGGCGTTCCGCCGGCCTCGCGCCTGCGCTAGGCGCGGCGATCGAGGATCGCGTCGGCCATCTTCTCGGCCAGCATGATGGTCGGCAGATTGGTGTTGGCGCGCGGCACGCTCGGCATGATCGAGGCATCGACGACACTGAGCCCGGGCACGCCATGGACCCGTGCGGTGGCGGGATCGACGACGGCAAGCCGGTCCTCGGCCGGGCCCATCCGGCAGGTGCCCGAAGCGTGCCAGCCGCCGATCGTGTGCTTGCGCACGGTGTGATCGAGCAAGTCCTCGTCGGCGAGGACTGCGGCCAGCCTGCTGCCGGGAGCGAGCAGGCGCCCGATGATCTGGCGGCGCAACCCCGCCGGGCCGTCCATGCCGAGCGCCGGAGCCATTGTGAGAAGCCAGTTGCGCCAGTTGATCGCGCCGACCATCGCCGCCATCGCGCCATGGGTCGAGGCGAAGGGATCGAGCGCGGCCTTCTGCATCTCCGGCGTCGCGAAGGCGGTCGCCATGAAACGGAAGGCCGCCTTCATGCGCCGGAAGTCGCGCTCGTCCGAAAGGAGCTGGAAGGCCACTTCCGGGTAAGCCGACGCCTCTGGAGATGTCAGCCGAACCCAGCCCTGCGAATAAGGCTTGTTGATCCAGCTGAACAGCGAGCCGATCCGCCGGCCGATCGGATGCCAGGCCGATTTGGCGACGACGACCGTGAACATGTCGTTTGCCGGGCTGCCAGCCTCGCTCGAAGTGTAGCGCAGCGCCATCTGTACATGCCGCCGCGGCGTCTCGCCCATGCGGGCGCCCGGCCTGATCCAGGCCGACATCGAGATCGCCGGATGCTCCTGGAGATTGGCGCCGACGCCGGGCAGATCGCGAACCACCGCGATGCCGAGACCCTTGAGGTCGTTTGCCGGGCCGATGCCGGCGCGCAGGAGCATCGCCGGCGATTGCAGCGCGCCGGCCGCAATGACGATCTCGCGCCCGCGCAGCACCTCGCCCGCGAACTCGACCCCGACCGCCCGGCCATCCTCGATCACGATCCGCGACACGGCCGCGTTCGCCCGGATGGTCAGGTTCGGTCGCGCCCGGACGGCGGCGTCGAGATAGCCCATCGCCGCCGAACTGCGCTGATGCCGGTTGGTCGAGAGCGCCATCGGGAACCAGCCATCGTCGAAACAGGCATTCTGATCGCCGATATTGCGATAGCCGAGCCGCTCGAAGGCATCGGAAGCGGCCCTGGTAAAACCGGGCCAAAGGTCGGGAAAGACCCTGCTGATCTTGATCGGCCCGTCGGCGCCATGCAGCGGCCCGTCATGGTCGAGATCGGATTCGAGCTTGCGGAAATAGGGCAGGACGCCGTCCCAGTCCCAGCCGGCGGCGCCAAGCGTGGCCCATTCGTCGTAGTCGTCGGGCGTGCCGCGGTTGCCGAGTTCGCCATTGATGCTCGACCCGCCGCCCATCACCCTGGCCTGGCCATAGTTCTTCAACGCCGGCCGCCGCGGATCGTTATGCGAGAGCGGCTCGAAATAGACCTTGAGTCCCTGCCATTGATAGGCCGGGTTGAAGGAGGCCCGGTAGGGATAGACGTCCTTGATCTCGTCCGGCTCCTGGCCGGGCAGATGGTCCTGTCCCGCCTCCAGCAGAAGCACGCGGTTCGCGCTGCGTGCCGACAACCGGCTCGCCAGCACGGAACCGGCAGAGCCGCCGCCGACGATGATGAAATCCCATACGGGTGCCATGCCGTAATCCCCGAGCGATGTTCCTGAGAACGGAAGAAGCCGCCGCCTTCGCGCTATTTCTCGAGCATGAAGACGCTATTTTTCCAGCGTGAAGACTTGGAGCGCCTTGCGGTTGCGGCTGATGAAATCCCAGTCATAGGCGACGCCGAGGCCGGGATCGGTCGGCACCGGGAAGCAGCCATCGGCGCCGATCGCATCGAGCTCGTCGCTATAGCCCGAGCCGAAGACCGGCGGCACGGGATTGCGCACGCCGGGCGCCACCAGCGAGAGCTCGTACCAGTTGCTGTTGCGCATCGCGGCCATGCAATGGCGCTGCGCCGGCCCGGCCGCATGGATCTCGCAATCCAGCCCGAAGGCCTCGGAGAGATGGGCGATCTTCATCGCGCCGGTGATGCCCATGTCGTAATCGGGATCGGTGCGGGTGAAATCGGTGGCGCGCTCCGTGATCCAGGGCGCCTTCGCCTCCAGGCCCCGGACATGCTCGGTGAGCAGCAGCGGCGTCTTGACATGTTCCTTGAGCTGGCGCGCGGCATGGGGCGACCAGCCGGCATCCATGAACGGGTCCTCGTACCAATAATAGCCGCCCTCGTCGCAGGCCTTGCCGACATGGATGGCGTCGGCGAAGGTCTTGAGCTCGCTCGCCGCGTCGTACATCAGCGTCATCCGGCCGCCGACCTGCCTGGCGCAATGCAGCAGGTTCTCGGCCTCCTCGCGGGCGTCGCCCTCGCCCCAGCCATGGATCTTGAAGCCGCGATAGCCCAGCGCGAGGCATTGCTCGGCGAAATCGCCATAGGCCTCCTTGCTGTCGAGGATGCCGTGCCGGCCACCGTTCAGCGTGCTGGCATAGACCGGCAGCCGCTCGCGATAACCGCCGAGCATGCGCCAGACCGGCTTGCCTGCGGACTTGCCCGCCAGATCCCAGAGCGCGATGTCGAGCGCCGAATGGCCGACAGCCATGAAATGCCGGTGCAGGCGCTTGAGCTTGTTGTAGATCGCCTCGCGCGCCTCGGCGTCCTCGCCGAGCAGATGCGGCACGAGCCCGCGCACCTGCCCGACCATCACGCCGTTCTTGCCGCTATGGACGCTGCAATACTCGCCGCGCTCGCCATCGACGGTCTCGATGACGACGGCGAAGGCCGAGAGCTCGCTCTTCGCGCCCTTCATCACGCAGCGGTTGCCGCTCGCGTCGACGCCGAGATTGTCCACCGTATAGCCGAACTCGTGCAGCTCGACCCGCGCGATCCGGCTTCCAGGCCGCGTTCCCGTCCCACCCGCCATGTTCCGGCTCCTCCGCGATCAATTCGCTTGCCAACGCAAAGTTGTCTGACTACTATTTAATTAGTCCTATAACTTGGAGCGCGTCAATGGACAGCGCAAACGATCAGGAAAGCAGGGCGGATGCCGCCTACCGGCACCTCCTCGCCTATATCGAGCGCGAGGATCTCGGCGAGGGCGCGCGCCTGCCGTCGGAGAGCGAGTTCGTCGATCGTCTCGGCCTGTCACGGACCAGCATCCGCGAGGCGCTGGCGCGGCTGCGCGCCGAAGGTCGCGCGGTTTCGCGCCGCGGCTCGGGCAGCTTCGTGTCCGCGGGCGTCTCGGCCGAGATGGTGCGGCTCTCGGCGATCGACTCGGTGCAGGACCTGATCGACTGGCACGAGTTCCGCGTCGCGCTGGAGAGCGAAGTCGCGGCCCTGTCGGCGGAAAGGCGGCGTGAGGAGGATCTTGCGGAGATGCGCCGGGCTCAGGATGCCTTGCTCGGCAAGCTCGCGACGGGGCAGGCGGAGGCGGAGGATGCGGCCTTCCACCGTGCCATCGCGATCGGCGCCCGCAATCCAAAACTGCTCGACGCCGTCGGTGCGCTTGCCGCCCATATCTTCCGCTGGAGCAAGTTCACCGGCGAGCGCGGCATCCTCACATTGACCGAGCGGCGCGAGATCATCGCCGTCGAGCATGGCGAGATCATCGCCGCAATCGCCGAGCAGCGGCCCGATCTCGCGCGCGCCGCCGTGCGCCGGCATCTCCTCAACGGGCGGGCCCGCGTGCTGAGCTCGCTGAAGCTCTGACGATCAAGGCAGTATGACAACTTAACAAGAAATCAGCCAGGGAGGGTGACCCATGACGAAGGATCTCGGCAGGTATTTCGATCGCAGGCAGGCGCTGACGGGCGCGCTCGCGGCGGGTGTCGCGATGCCGTTCATCAGCCGCACCGGCCTTGCCCAGTCCGCCGATTCGATCCGGATCTGGACCTTCATGAGCGCGGAGGGCCAGTCGCCGCGCGAGAAGGTCTTCAAGGCGCTGATCGACGAGTTCCAAGCCAAGCACAAGACGCGCGTCGTGGTCGAGGCCCAGCCCTTCCAGGAACTCGAGACCAAGTTCGTCGCGGCAGTGGCGCAGCGCCGCGCGCCCGACCTCGTCTGGCTGCGCGACACCTTCCTCAGCCTGGTGGTCGACCGCAACGGGCTCGCCGACCTCGACCAGGAGCTGACGCCGCAATTCCGGCAGCAGGCCCTGCCCGACATGTTCGACGTCTTCACCCGGAAATCCGTCTTCAACGGCAAGCGTGTCTCGCTGCCGCTCTGGCCCTCGCCGGCGCAGATCATCTTCTATCGCAAGGACGCCCTGCGCGAGATCGGCCTCAGCGAACCGCCGCTCGAATGGGGCGGCTTCGTCGAGGCCGCGGCCAAGCTCAGCAAGGGCAACCGCATCGGCTTCGGCCTGCCGACCAGCGACAACAGCGTCTCGGCCTTCATCAACATCATGTCGGGTTTCGGGCCGGAGATCTTCGATCCGGCCACCGGCAAGCTCGACCTCACCGGGCCGCAGGCTGTCGAGACTGCCCAGACGGTGCGCAAGCTGGTCGCGGGCGGGGCCGTCTCGAAGACGCTGCTCAACGCCATGGGCGACGATATCCAGGACCAGTTCGCCGCCGGCCGCTTCGCCATGGCCCAGGCCTTCGCGCCGCGCTTCCAGCAATATCAGAAGATCGCCGCCGCCTATGATCCCAAGGAGCTGGCTCCTTGCGCCTGGCCGTCCTTTGAAGGGCGCCCGCCGGCCGTCCTGCTCGGCCCGTACTGGACCGTCGGCCTCGCCGCCACCTCGCAGAACAAACCCGCAGCCGTCGCCTTCCTGGAGACGCTCTACAGCCCCGAGGCCTCGATGAAATGGGCCAAGGAGGCGAGCCTGATCCCGGACCGGCGCTCGGTGATGTCCGATCCCTGGTTCCAGACGCCGGCGGCCGCGGTCACCGCGGAGTTCTTCAAGCTGCTCTCCGGCAAGGGCGCCTTCGTCTTCCCGCAGCGCGTGCCGGACATCACCAAGATCTTCACGGTGCTCAACACCTCGCTGCAGGAGATCATCGGGACGGACGAGGCGGTTCCTGCCGTCCTGGCGCGCGCCAAGTCCACGCTCGGCTGGTGAGCAGGACCATCAAGCCATGACCGAAATGACGGCAAGCACGCAGCGCATCCCGCTGCGTTCGGTGGAGGACGCGGCGCGGGCGACGCGCCGCGTCGGGACGGCGCTCGTCGGCCCGGCTGTCGCCGTGATCGTCGCCATCAACATCCTGCCGGCACTGTTCGGCTTCTATTCGAGCCTGCGGAAGATCTTCTTCTTCGGCGACGAGGGCTATGTCGGCCTCGCCAATTTCAGCGCGCTCTTCGCCGATCCGCTGACCTGGCAGGCGATCGGCCGCTCGCTCGTCTTCACCTTCGGCGCGCTCGGCCTCGCGGTGCCACTGGCGCTGCTCGCGGCGCTCGCCGTGCGCGAACTCGGCGCGCGCGGGCGCATCCTGCTGACCCTGCTGCTCGTGCCCTGGGCGATGAGCCCGATCGTCGTCGCGCTATTGTGGAAATGGATCCTGCTGCCCTCGCCCGGCGGGCTCTTCGCCAGCCTGCTCGCGCTCTTCGGCGCCGCGCCGGTCAATCTGCTCTCCGACCCGGTCTATGCGATGCCGACCGTGATCGCGGTCGCGGTCTGGCGGACCTTCGCCTTCGCCGCGATCATCCTGACCGCCGGGCTCGGGCAGATCCCCAAGGATCTTTACCGCGCCGCCTCCGTCGATGGGCTCACCGTGCTCGAGCGCTTCCAGCGCATCACCTTGCCGCTGCTCGCGCCCTCGATCCTGATCGTGCTGTCGATGCTGACGATCAGCTATTTCAACGAGGTCCAGGTCATCATCGGCCTGACCTCCGGCGGCCCGATCCGCTCGACCACGACGCTCGGCTACCAGCTCTACCTCACCGGCTTCGTCGAGCTGGATCAGGGGCGCGGCAACGCCATCGCCGTCATCATGTTCCTGATCAATCTCGTGCTGATCGTCGGCTATGTCAGGCTGCTCGGCGGCAAGTCCGGAGGCGCGGCATGAAAACGCCTGGCCGCATCTTGCTGCTCGCCGCCTGCGCTGTGGCGGCCGTCATCGTGCTCGGTCCGATCTTCTGGGCGCTCTCGACCTCGCTGAAATCGAACAGCCACATCTTCGCGGTACCGCCGCGCTGGATCCCGGACGAGCCGTCGCTGGAGCATTTCCGCCGGCTGCTCGCCGAAGGCGTCCACTGGAGCTTCCTCAACAGCGCGCTCTATTCGGTGAGCGCCGTGGCAGCCGCGGTCGCGATCGGCGCCGTCGCCGGCTACGCGCTGGTGCGCTATCCGATCCCCGGCAAGAAGCTGCTCCTCGTCCTGTTCATGGGCGTGATGGCGATCCCGAGCTACGCGCTGCTGCTCCCGACCCAGATCGTCTTCGTCAATCTCGGCCTGTTCGACACCAGGCTGGCTTTGCCGATCCTCTATGCCGCGCATGTCATCCCCTTCGCGGTCTGGATGACGCGGGCGCATTTCGCGGCGATGCCGCGCGAGCTGGAACAGGCCGCGCTGGTCGATGGCTATTCAAGGTTCGAGGCGGTCTGGAAGGTCATCCTGCCCGGCGCGCGCCCGGCTTTGATCGCGGCGGCCGCCTTCGGCTTCCTCTATTCCTGGAACGACTACATCACCGCGACGACCATGATCGAATCGCCCGATCTGCGGACCCTGCCGGTCGCGCTGATCTTCTTCCAGGGCTTCCATGGCCGCGATTGGGGGGCGCTGATGGCCGGCGTCGTCATCGCCACGCTGCCGCCCGTCACGTTGTTCCTCGTCTATCGCCGCTACCTGATCGGCGGCTTCGCCGAAGGCTCGGTCAAAGGGTGACCCTTTCCATGCTCAGCCCCACCCCGCCGCAGACAGGCTCCAGCGCCCGCTCGGTGAAGTTCATCGATGTCGCCAAGCGTTTCGGGCCCGTCACCGCGGTCGCCGACGTCAATCTCGACATCGCGCCCGGCCAGTTCGTCACGCTGCTCGGGCCGTCCGGCTGCGGCAAGTCGACGACGCTCGGCATGATCGCCGGGCTCGAATTGCCGAGCCAGGGGCAGATCCTGATCGGCGGGCGCGACGTCACGACGGTGGCGCCGGCGGATCGCGACATCGCCATGGTGTTCCAGTCCTATGCGCTCTACCCGCATCTGACGATCTTCGAGAACATCGCCTTCCCGCTACGCGCCCGGCGGCGGCGGACGAGCGAGGCGGAGGTCTCGCGCAAGGTCCGCGACGCTGCGACCATGCTGGGGCTCGACGCCCTGCTCGAACGCTTGCCGCGCGAGATCTCCGGCGGGCAGCGCCAGCGCGTCGCGCTCGGCCGCGCCATGGTGCGCACGCCGACCGTCTATCTCCTCGACGAACCGCTCTCCAATCTCGACCAGCAATTGCGGGTGCAGATGCGCTCCGAGCTGAAGGACCTGCACCAGCGCCTCGGCGCGACCATGCTCTACGTCACGCATGACCAGGGCGAGGCCATGACCTTGTCCGATGTCATCGCGGTGATGTCGGCCGGGCGCATCGAGCAGGTCGGGCCGCCCAGGGAACTCTATGACCGGCCGGCCAACCTCTTCGTCGCCCGCTTCCTTGGCGAGCCCGGCATGAACATCTTCGCAGGCGACAGGGCCGACGGCCGGCTGCGCTCGCCCGGCGTGGCGATCGCGCTGCCGCCGGACCTGCCGGCGGGCGCGGCCGGCCTTTGCGCCGGCATCCGCCCCGAAGACCTCGTCGTCAGCACGGAGAAGGACGCGGAACTGACAGGCACGGTGCGCACCGTCGAATTCCTCGGCTCGCGCAGCCTGATGCGCGCGGATATCGGCGAGACGCTCGTCACCGCCTTCCTGCCGCCCGACCTGCAATGCGAGCCGGGCCAGTCGATCGGCCTTTCGCCATCGAGCCCGTCCCGCGTCAGGTGGTTCGATGCCGGCAGCGGCGCCGCCATCGCGCAGCCGGGCTGAGCGATGCGGCATATCCCCAGCATCGATCTGGCCGAGGCACGTGCGGCCGCTGATCTCGCCTTGCAGGAAGCGCGCCGGCGCGGCTACGCCGTTACGGTCTGCATCGCCGATGCGACGGGCACCCCGCTCGTCGTCCTGCGCGACGACGGGGCGCGGATGACGAGCCTCGAGATGGCCTGCAACAAGGCCTGGACCACGGTCGCGCATCAGCGCGCGACGCAGGAGCTCGCGGCGGTGATCCAGCCCGGCCAGCCCGGCTTCGGCGCCAATACCCAGCTCGGCGGGCGGCTGTCGGCGCTACCCGGCGGCTACCCCGTCCTGATCGAGGGCGATGTCGCGGGCGGCATCGGCGTCAGCGGCGGCGATGCCGTGACCGATATCGCCGCAGCCGAGGCCGGTCTGGCCACGTTAGGCCGCCGAGCCGAAGTCGCGTAACCGCGCCCGGCTCAGCCGAGCAGCTTTCCGGGATTGAGGATCGACTTGGGATCGAGCTCGCGCTTGAGCGCCGACAGCGCCCGCAGACCCGTCGGCGAAATCTCGACCTCCAGCCAGGGCTTGTGCTCGACGCCGACCGCGTGGTGATGCGTCAGGGTGGCGCCGTTCTGCATGAAGACGTCGGTGATCAGGTTCTTGTAGGAATAATACTGCTCTCGTTCCGAGCCGGCCTGCTGCGCCGCCGCGTAGGTGAAATAGAGGCAGGCGCCGGTCTCGTAGCTATGCGAGATATGGCAACCGATGAAGCCCGCGCCCCGGTCTTCCGCAAACCTGGCGTTCACCGCGGCGATCGTCTTGTCATAGAGCGGGACGACATCCGCCCAGGTTGTCGCCGTCTCGGCGACGTCGCACATCACGCCGCGATCCATGACGTAGTCGCGCAGATAGGGGATGTTGTATTTGTCCTTCGACCAGGTGTCGCCGATGCTGTTGCCGAGCGAGAAACCGCCGAATTTCTTCAGGATCGGCAGCGTCGCGGAGCGTTCCTGCCGGACCTGCTCCGCCGAACCTTCGAAGCCGACGACCATGATGCAGGGCGCGCTGTAGCCGCGGCGTTTCAGATGCCGCTTGACCAGTGACTGGACGAAGCCGGCCAGGCCCTTGGCCGGCGCCTTCATATGGGCGGCGAGTTCGGTCTCGTTGCTGTCCTGCAGCCTGATCATGCTCGGCACATGCCCGGCCCGCCAGCAGGCATGGATGGCGGCGACGCCCTCCGGGAAGCTGCGGAAGAGGAAGCCGCGATAGTCCTTGTGCGGCGGCACCGGATGCACCCCCATCGTCGCTTCGGTGATCACGCCGAGAACACCCTCGGAACCGCACATCATGCGGTTGAGGTCCGGCCCCGCCGAGGAGGCAGGAACCGGGCGCGTCTCGATCGTGCCGCGCGGCGTCACCATCCTCATGCTGAGGACCATGTCCTCGATCCGGCCATAGGCGTCAGACTGCATTCCGGCGGAGCGGGTCGCGAGCCAGCCGCCCAAGGTCGAGAACTCGAAGGAATCGGGGAAATGCCCGAGCGAGAAGCCCTTGGCCTGCAAGGCGGCCTCGAGCTCCGGCCCGCGCATCCCGGCCTGGATGACCGCGACCTGCGAATGCGGATCGACGCTGACGAGCCGGTTCATGTCGCGCATGTCGAGCGTCACGATCATCCGGGTCTCGGAGGCGAGCGGATCGATGCCGCCGACGATATTCGTCCCGCCGCCGAACGGGATGAGACAGACATCATGCTCATGCGCCAGCGCGACGAGGCGCTCCACCTCATCATGCGAGGCCGGATAGACCACCATGTCGGTCGCGCGCGGAAGCGCGCCGGCGCGCGCCGCCAGCAGGTTGGGATAGCTCTTGCCGAAGCAGCGATGGAGCCTTGCGTCGTCGTCGCTCGTGTAGCGCGCGGCCGCAAAGCCCTGCTCCAGCGCCTCGCAGAAAGCGGCGTTCACCACCGGGCGCGGAATGACGAGCCGGTCGCGCGCCACCGGCGGCCTGAGCCGTGTCTCGGGAAGCGCGAGACGGCGGCGGATCCATGGCCACAGCTCCGGCTTGTCCTCCATCGGGAAGGATTTTTCGGCGTCGCCCCACCCCCACCACTTCATCGCAGACCCTCCGCCATCATGCGGGAATCCGGACGGGCATCGGCGCTGGGGCATGGGCGGCCGCGCCGATGCCCCAGTCCTTCGCCTCGGCATAGGCGAGCAGGCGCGCGAGATAGGCCTCGTCGATCTCGGGCGCGGCCACGTACTCATCGGCGAGTTCACGCCTCAAGCCGTCGTCGCCGAACCGCGCCTCGCCCGTCGTATAGGGCAGATAGGACAGCAGCACCTTTTCGATATTGTGGTGCAAGCGCGACAGGACGGGCGGCATCGCCGCAGCGAGACGCTCCTTCTCGACAGTGCTCTGCACGATGCGCACGCCCTCGATCCTGAGCAGACGCAGCGACGTCTCGAGCATGTCGCGCACCCGCGGCGGCTCGGGATGCACGACATGGAAGGTCGCGTTCCGGGACGGCTTGCCGAGCAGGCGCACGACCGTCTGCGCCGCCCAGTCCAGCGGCACGAGATTGAGCGTCGCCTCGTCCCTGATCTGGACCGCGACGGGCAGCGCGACCGTGTCGAACCCGCTGATCCGGATGCCGTCCGGAAGCCTGTCCCGCCCGCGCCGCCGCATGCTGGCTGCGGCGAGGGCGAATGGCTTCAGATAGGTGTAATAGGCGTCGAACGCCGGAATGCTGCCATCCTGGCAACCGATCAGGATGCTCGGGCGATGGACCGTAAAGGAGCGCCCCGCAGCCTGCGCCGCCCAGGCCCTGACCAGCGTCTCGCCAAGATATTTGGAATGCTCATAGGCATTGCGCCAGCTTTGGCCGGCATCGAGATCCTCCTCGGCGAAGCGCTCGGAATCGCCGGCCACATAGGCAGTCGAGACATGGCGGAACTCGCTGACGCCAAGGGCCTCCGCCAATACGAGGATATTCCGGACGCCTTCGACATTCGTCGCCTGGGCCGCGCGGCTGTCGCGAAACTCGATACTGGCCGCGCAATGCAGGATCGTATCGATCCGGCCCCGCCACGTGGAGATGACGTCGGTGGATAGCCCGCAAAGAGGCTCGCGGAGATCGCCGCGCCAGACGGCGACATCGACGCGCGCGCCGATGATGGCGGCCACCCGCGCCTGGACATGGGCCTGATCGCGCCCTCTCACCAGGCAGACGACGCTGTGCCCCTGCCCAAGAAGCCGCTTGAGCAATTGTGAGCCAAGTGTGCCGCAGGCGCCGGTGAGCAAGATGGTACGGTTCATTCACTCATCCGGCGATCGGCGCGCTTCGTCATTGGGGATATACAGATTTGGATCACGGCTTCAACTTGCGCGTAAAGAATATCGGCGAACTGCGCAAGTCGCATGCCTTCGCCTCTCCGAAGGTTGCAGCCGAACCAATATTGAGGCTGTTCTGCCTGCAGCCGGTAGTCCTGGACCTCACAATGTCGCCAGGAAAGCATCCAGCCCGGCAAAGTAATCGTCCCAACTCCGCGGCGAGAATTGTGCGGCGAGCGTCCTGCTCTCGCGCCAATAGGCATCGTCGAAGGCCAGTCGCTCGATCTCGTTCTTCCAACCCAAGCCGTCGAGCGGGTGATGGAAGGCGCCGCAACCCTGGGTCACTTCGCGAAACACCGGAATATCGCTGGCGACGACCGGCGTGCCGAGCGCCAGCGCCTCGATCAGCGGCAACCCGAAACCCTCCATGAAGGACGGCATCAGCAAGCCCCGCGCATGCGCGACCAGACGGTTGAGCGTCGGCGAGGAGAGATTGGAGACTTCCAGCACATGGCCGCGCAAGGCGTCGCAGCGCTCCAGCAGGTCGATCACCTGCTCGTTCTCCCAGCCGCGCTTGCCGACGATGAGCAGCTTGGGCACGGGTTTTCCGCCGAGCGCCATCTCCCGCCAGATCTGCAGCAGGAGCAGATGGTTCTTGCGCGGCTCGATGGTGCTGCAAATGACGAAATAGGGTGCGGCGTCGAGCAGGTCGACGGGCTCCTCGCGGCGCCGGAATTCCGGCCCGGGCGGGAAGGCCGCGACATGGATCTGGATATCCTTGCGCCCCGCCTCGGCCGCCAGCAGGGCGAAGCGCTCGCGGACGGCGCTGCTGGAGACGATGACCGCCTTCGCGCGCCGCAGGATCGTGGCGAAGGCCTTTCGGATGCGCAGGTCGTGGCGGGGCCAGAAATATTCGGGGTAGTCGATCGGCAGCAGGTCATGGACCACGAAGACCGGCTTGATGTCGGGCCTCGCATCGAGCCAGTTGAAGAGCTGCGGCTTGTGCAGGCTGGCGAAGGCGACGTTGAGATAGACCGCCCCCTCCGGAACCCGCAGGCGCCGATCATTCCGCGCCCAGACTTCCAGGCTCTTGCTCGACAGGCCGGCATGGCGGATCGGCGGCCGCGCCGAGGTGAGCCGCCTCAGGCTCGGCTGGCGGCCTTGCAGCCACTCGCTGATCGCCATGAAATCGGCGTCGGGCCCTTGCGGATCGCCCTCGTGCCAGCGCCCGAGCACGGCATCGATATGACGGCGCACCGCGACCGGCGCGTGCAGGCGCGGTCCCAGCAGTCCGAGTCGGACCCCCGCCGCCAATACGCCCGGCTGATGCGCGAGATGCTGACCATAGGCCATGTCGATCCGCCCGATGCCCGTCGGCGTGGCCGTGAACAGCCTGGCGGCATAGTTGCTGATGTCATAGGCGATGTGCGGGCGCATGCCGGGCGAGTTCGATCTGTCAGAAGAGTGCGAAGGTGATCAGCCCCGCTGCAAGGCCGGCACAGAGATCATCCGCCATGACCCCGACACCCGGCGGATTCAGGTGCTCGAGCCGGTTGATCGGCCAGGGCTTCCAGATATCGAAAAGGCGGAACAGCGCGACCGCGACGAAGGGCGCCCATGGCGACGCATTGCCGGCTAGCCACAACGCCAGCAGGGCGCCGGCGACCTCGTCGACCACGATGATCTGGGGGTCCTGCTCGCCCGTCGATCTCGCGACGGCGGCGGAACTCGCAATGCCGATCACGACCAGCCCAGCAACGGCTAGCCCGTAGAGACGCGCATCGACCGAGAACAGCAGCCAATCCACCGGCAGCATCGTCAGGGCCGCCAATGTCCCCGGGCCCGGCCTGAGCAGGCCGATTCCGAACCAGGTCGCGAGCCAGAACGACCAGTCCCGGCGCAGCTCGCCGGTCGCGACTTTCGCCTGATAGGGCCGCCCCGCCCCCATCAGCCGACGACCTCGTCCTGCCCGGCGATGAATTGCTGGGTGAGCACGCGGCTCGCCTCGTCGGTGAACTGCTTCGGCGGAGACTTCATGAAATAGGCGGAGGGCCCGATCACCGCCCCGGCCAGGCCGCGGTCCATGGCGAGCTTGGCGCAGCGGATCGCATCGATCACGACGCCCGCCGAATTGGGCGAATCCCAGACCTCGAGCTTGAGCTCAAGATTGAGCGGCAGCCCGCCGAAGGACGTCCCCTCCAGCCGGATATGCGCCCATTTGCGATCGGTGAGCCAGGGCACGAAATCGCTCGGGCCGACATGGATGTCGTCCGGCGGCAACGGGGTTTCGAGCAGCCCCGTCACCGCGCGGGTCTTCGAGAGCTTCTTGGATTCCAGCCGCTCGCGCTCCAGCATGTTGCGGAAATCGGAGTTGCCGCCGAAATTGAGCTGGTAGGTCCTGTCCAGCCGCACGCCGCGCTCCTGGAACAGGTTGGCCAGCACCCGGTGAACGATCGTCGCTCCGACCTGGCTCTTGATGTCGTCGCCGATCAGCGGCAGGCCGCGCTCCTCGAACCGGCGGCGCCAGTCCGGATTGGAGGCGATGAAGACCGGAATGCAATTGACATAGGCGCAGCCGGCCTGGAGCGCGCATTCGGCGTAGAATTCGCTCGCGAGCTGCGACCCGACCGGCAGATAGGAAACCAGGACATCCGTGCCGGATTCCGCCAGCGTCCTGGCGACGTCGACGACGCGCGCATCCGATTCGACGATCTCATCGCTCATGTAGCGGCCGATGCCGTCCATCGTCGGGCCGCGCTGGACGATCACTCCGCTTGGAGCCACCTCGGCGAAGCGCTGCCCATTGTTCGGCTGGGCGAAGATCGCTTCCGCGACGTCGCGGCCGACCTTGTCGGCATTGACGTCGAAGGCGCTGGAGATTTCGACATCGCCGATACGGTAGCCGCCGAGATCGACATTCATCACGCCCGGAACCGGTTCGTTGCCGGTGGTATCCCGGTAGTACGCCAGGCCCTGCACGAGGGACGCGGCGCAGTTGCCGACGCCGACGATGCCGACACGAACTTTCTTCTCAGCCAAGACAGCCGCCCCCGCTCACACCCCTGATGATCGCTCGCCGCCCGTTTCGGGACATCCGGCGACCAGCCGCCCTGAAACGCATCAACTATGCACGCGATCGCGCACCTTCTCGATCAGCCACAGGCCGAGGCCGGTCACCCCCAGGGCCCAGGCGGCGCCGTACCCCAACGAATAGTGCGTCACGGTCGATGGGCCGAAAAAGCCACCGCGAAAGGCCTCGTAAGCATGCACCATGGGCATATAAAGGATCACCTTTTGCCCTTTTGCCGAGAACCATTCGACCATGAAGAACGCGCCGGACAGCGGCACGAGCAGATACTGGATCGGCTGCATGAACCGCTCGAAGATTTCCGAATACTCGCTCGCCGCCGCCAGCATACAGCCGAAGCCGAAGCCGAGCCCCGCCATCAGCAGCCAGCCCGCCAGCATCAACGAGAAATCATAGATTGGCCCAAGCACGCCGAAGGCAAAGAGCACGCCATAGACGATCAGCAGAGCGGCGGTCGTTCCCAGAAATTCCAGCGCCAGGCGTGAAATGACCGCATCGAGATAGGTCACGTTCCGATGGTAGAGAAGATTTCGGCTGGACCGGAGGATGAAGACGGCCGGCATCGTCATGTGCCGCCACAGCGTCAGCGGCAGATAGCCCGTGAACACGATGGCGACGACCTGAAGGCCATGCTCGAAAGGCGGCTTCAGGATCGACCACATCAGCATCACGCCGGAGCAGAGCAGCATCGGTTCGAGGATGACCCAGACGAAGCCGAGATTCTCGCGGCCATAGCGCGTGACCAGGAAGCGGATGACGAGCGCGTTCATGGTGCGCGCCTGCACGGCGAGCGAGGCGCGCAGCGACGGCGCCCGCGTCGGCCTCAGCACCGCGCTGTCCTCAGTGGCGCTCGATGGCATGTTCGCGGACCCCCTGCGATAGCAGCCAGCCGACAAAGAAAAGCAGCAAGGTCGCGCAGAACGTGACGATGACATTGCGCAGCCGTCTCGGCTCCGCCGAGTAATCCGCCGCCCGCGGCTCGA
This sequence comes from Allobosea sp., assembly GCF_051860145.1. Classification (GTDB taxonomy): domain Bacteria; phylum Pseudomonadota; class Alphaproteobacteria; order Rhizobiales; family Beijerinckiaceae; genus Allobosea. Next base: position 469,882 of record NZ_JBHYEM010000002.1, read on the forward strand.
CGATGCGTTCGAGATAGAGCTGCTGCCGCCGCGCTTCAGCGTCAATTTGTAGCAACTCCAAGGGCGCTACATCTCCGCAAATCGATGCTCGGAGAGATGGCCCGACACTAAACAGAACGAAACGCTTGGTTTGCACGACCATAGGCAATTCGCCGCCCGGCGCCGCAGTCGCATCGATTGCTCGGGCGAGGAAATGAAGCGGCTAGCCCCAAGCGCTCCTTCACAAAATCATTCTCCCGATAGTGTCGCGGCAAGCCAATTTTTTCTTGCCGCGAGCGAAACGGTGATCCACAAGCCAAGCAATGGCCTGTATGACCCGTGCCCCTTAGATTATCGCGCCCAGATGCTTCATCTTAGACAGCTAGAAGCCGAATCCATTCACATCATTCGGGAAGTTGCCGCCGAATTCCATAATCCGGTGATGCTCTATTCGATTGGCAAGGATTCGGGCGTACTGGCCCATCTCGCGCGCAAGGCGTTCTGGCCGTCGAAGCCACCCTTCCCGCTGCTCCATGTCGACACGACCTGGAAGTTCCGCGAGATGATCGCCTTCAGGGACAAGTTCGTCGCGGCGCTCGGGCTCGACCTCCTCGTCCACATCAACGAGGAGGGCCTGGCGCAGGGCATCAACCCGATCGATTCCGGCTCCTCCCTCCACACCCAGGTCATGAAGACCGAGGCGCTGAAGCAGGCCCTCGAGCAATACGGTTTCGACGCGGCCTTCGGCGGCGCGCGGCGCGACGAAGAGAAAAGCCGCGCCAAGGAGCGGATATTTTCGCTCCGCAATGAACGCCATGGCTGGGACCCGCGCAACCAGCGCCCCGAGCTCTGGCAGCTCTTCAACACGCGCCTGCGCCAGGGCGAGACGATGCGGGTCTTCCCGCTCTCGAACTGGACCGAGCTCGATATCTGGCGTTACACCCTGGCCGAGCGCATCCCGGTCGTGCCGCTCTATCTCGCACGCGAGCGCCCCGTGGTGCGGCGCGCGGGCACCTGGATCATGGTCGATGACGAGCGCTTCCGGCTGGAGCCGGGCGAACGTCCTGAAATGCGCTCGATCCGGTTTCGTTCGCTCGGCTGCTATCCGCTCAGCGGCGCGATCGAATCGCAGGCCGCGACACTCGAGGATGTCATTGCCGAGATGAGCGGCACGACGACCTCGGAGCGGCAGGGACGGCTGATCGACAGCGACGAGAGCGCCTCGATGGAGCGCAAGAAGCGCGAGGGCTATTTCTGATGGCCAATCCTGCCCTGGCCCAGGCCTATGCCGCCGCCTTCACGGAGGCCGACCAGACGCCGGAGCCGGTGCGGCCGGCGCCCGTTCCGGTCGAGCGCGCCGAGACCTTGCGCTTCCTGACCTGCGGCTCGGTCGATGACGGGAAATCGACGCTGATCGGGCGCCTGCTCTACGACGCAAGGCAGATCTATGACGACCAGCTCGCCGCCCTGCAGCGGGATTCGAGCCGCTTCGGCACGACCGGCGACGAGATCGACTTCGCGCTGCTGACCGACGGGCTGGAGGCCGAGCGCAGCCAGGGCATCACCATCGACGTCGCCTACCGATTCTTCAGCACCGGTCGCCGCTCCTTCATCGTCGCCGACACGCCCGGCCACGAGCAATACACCCGCAACATGGCGACCGGCGCCTCGACCGCCGACCTCGCCATCATCCTGATCGATGCCCGCAAGGGCATCCTGCCGCAGACGCGCCGGCACGCCTTCATCTGCTCGCTGCTCGGCATCCACAGCGTGGTGCTCGCGGTCAACAAGATCGACCTGATGCCCGACAAGGAGGCGACGTTCCGTGCGATCGCGCAGGAATTCGCCGCCTTCTCGGAGCATCTCGGCTTTGCCGTCACCGCGATCCCGATCTCGGCGCGCTATGGCGACAATGTCGGCTCGCGCAGCACGAGCATGCCCTGGTATGACGGCCCGACTTTGGTCGAGCATCTCGAGACGGTCCAGCCGCCGCCTCCGTCGGAAACGAGCAGCTTCCGCTTCCCAGTCCAGTGGGTGAACCGGCCCGATGCCGATTTCAGGGGCTATTCCGGCACCATTCGCGGCGGCCAGATCGAGCTCGGCGACCCGGTGATGGAAGCGGTCTCCGGCCGCACCACCCGCATCGAACAGATCATCGGCGCCGATGGCGAACGCTCGGCTGCCCAGGCCGGAGAGGTCGTCACCCTGGTCCTGGCCGACCAGATCGACCTGAGCCGCGGCGACGTCCTGTGTTGCCCCGGCGACCAGATCTCGGTCGCCGACCAGTTCTCCGCCCACCTGATCTGGATGGCGGACCAGCCCCTGCTGGCCGGGCGCGAATATCTCCTGAAGATCGGCACCAGGACGGTCCCCGCGACGGTGACCGCCATTCGCCACACGGTCGATATCGAGCATTTCAACAAGCTCGCCTCGACCCAGGTCCGGCACAACGAGATCGCGTTCTGCAATTTCTCCACGAGCTTCCCGATCGCCTTCGACGCCTACAGGCACAACCGGCAGACCGGCGGCTTCATCCTGATAGACCGCGTCAGCAACGCGACGGTCGGCGCGGGCATGATCGAGGTCGCGCTGCGGCGCGCCTCGAACCTGCATCTGCAGAAGGTGACGATCGACAGCGCCGCGCGCGCCGGGCTGCTGGGCCAGAAGCCGGCCGTGCTCTGGTTCACCGGCCTGTCCGGCGCCGGCAAGTCGACGATCGCGGACCTGGTTGAGCGCAGGCTGCACGCCGCCGGACAGCTCACCTATCTGCTCGACGGCGACAATATCCGGCACGGCCTCAACCGCGATCTCGGCTTCACCGAGGCCGACCGCGTCGAGAACATCCGCCGCGTCGGCGAATTGTCCAAGCTGATGACCGATGCCGGTCTCGTCGTGCTCTGCTGCTTCATTTCGCCCTTCGCGCGCGAGCGGCAAATGGTGCGCGAGCTGCTCGGCGAGACGGCCTTCCTCGAGGTCTTCGTCGAGACCTCGCTCAAGACCTGCATCTCGCGCGATCCGAAGGGCCTCTACGCCAAGGCGCAACGCGGCGAGATCCGGAATTTCACCGGCTTCGACTCGCCCTATGAAGAGCCTGCCAACCCCGAGATCCGGCTGAAGACGGAGGGCAAGAGCCCCGAGGAACTGGCGGATCTGGTCATCGAGCAGATGGCGAGGCACGGCCTGCTCCGGCAGCGAAGCGGACGATAGGGCCGGACTCTAACGCCGCCCGTCGCCGCCACTGAGGCCGCGCAGGCCGTTGATCCGCAGCATCAGCCGCGCCGCCAGCCGGTGCGGCACGAGACGCAGGCAGGCGATGAAGAAGCGGTTCATGCGCCCCGGAATGACCAGCGTCTCGCCGCGCATCATGCCTGCATAGCCGGCCCGGGCGACCTCGGCCGGATCCATGCCGCGACTGTCGCCGCGCGCCGCCAGCCCGGCCCGCTCGCGAAAAGCCGTGCGGGTCGAACCCGGCGCCAGCAGCGTCACGCTGACGCCGCTGCCGCGCAACTCTTCGGCGAGCCCGGCAGAATAGCTGGACATGAACGCCTTGCTGGCGCCGTAGACGGTCTGGAACGGGACCGGGATGAAGGAATAGACCGAGGCGACATTCATGATCCGGCCATGGCCGCGCTGGAGCATCGGGCCGAGCGCCCATTGCGTGAGCGTGAGGACGGAGCCGATCTGAAGTTCAACCAGGCGCAGGACATCCTCGAGCGGAAGCTCGGCCAAGCTGCCATGCAGCGTCGCGCCGGCATTGTTGATCAGGAGTCCGATCGGACGATCGAGCGCCGACACGTCGGCGATCAGGGCCGCGGTGCCGCCTTCCGACGCCAGGTCGCCGGTGACGACGTCGACGGTGATCGCGTGGGACTCACGGAGTTGCCGGGCCAGCGAGCTGAGCGCCTCGCGGTCGCGACCATGCAGGACGAGACCGTGCCCGGCGCGCGCCAGCTCCTGGGCAAGGGCCCGGCCGATGCCCGAGGACGCGCCGGTCACCAGCGCGGTCTGCGCATGCCGGGAAATCATCTGCGTCATCCCGGCCTCCTGCCCGCTCCGGCAAAGAAGCACGTCTCCAATGCCGCGATCGTCTCGCCGACGCGCGCCACGAGCTCGCGGCGCCCGGTCCGGCCCGGCATCTCCGCCGGCACCTCCACGAGCTGCATCGAAACGTGGAAAACGGAGCCGCGCGGCGGGAAATCCGAATAGCTCGCCTGCCGGTCGCTGCGAACATGCAGGCACAGCACCCGGCAATGCGGATTGGCGGCGACGATATGCGCGATGCCGGAGGTCAGCCGCTCCGGCTCGAACCGGCCCGAGCGGCTGCGCCGGCCTTCCGGGAAGATGGTCACGACCTCGCCGCCGGCGATCAGGTCGCTGCAGGTCCGGATCATCGCATGCTTGTGGCGGGCATCGCCCCGCCGGTCGATGAACAGGCATTTCGACAGGCCCCCGATGCTGCGATAGAGCCAGTGCCGGCCGAACACGTCCTGCGCCGGAAGATTCCACGACAGCCGTGAACTGTTGCGCCGGTACCAGAGCGGCGAGCCGAGGGCGCGCAGGATGATCACGGAATCGATGAAGGTCAGGTGATTGGCGCAGATCAGGATCGGTCCGGGCGTCGCGGCGATGCGCGCGAATTCATCCCGCGAACGCTGCAGCTCCGCGATCCGGTAGCCGCCGGCCAGCCGCATCAGCGCCGCGCCGAGGCCATGCATCGGAAGCAGCATGAGATGGCCGAGCCGGCGCCGTCTCGCGATCAGGCTCGCCTGCGCGGCGCCGACCGGGCTCCTCCGGCGCTGCGGGGCGCTCGCTCGTGAGGGCTCGGACCCGCCTTCGGCGCCCAAACGCCGCGCCGGCTCCTCCCCGGCTGTTCGACCGTCGTCGCAATCCATTTCTTGCGCTCATAAAGAGGTGTTCGAGGCCGATCAAGCCTCGGTTACCTTGGGTAAAAATCTTGCAGGCTTGACGTTATGCTGCCGATGTGTTGACCCCGGTCAACAGAATTCCGCAAGTGAAGAATACCGGCGAGACTGATCATGGAATTTTTGCGACAGGTATTGCAGATCGACGATCTCGATGCCCGTTTCCTTGTGGTCTACTATCCGCTCATCGCCGCGTTGATCCTTCTCTGCCTGCTCTACAGGCGTCCCGCCAAAACCCCTGCTCCGCTGAAGCAGCCGCCGAGCAGAAAGGGACTGCTCGACCGCCTCGCCGCCGCGGCGATCACGCCGAATCAGATCACCTGCATCGGCCTCGTGCTGGTCACCGCCAACTGCGCCCTGTATGTCTGGCACCGCAATCCCTTCCTGCTCGGCAGCGGACTGATGTTCGCCTATCTGTTCGATGCGCTGGATGGCGTCGTCGCCCGCCGGCAGGGCCGCGTCACCCGCTTCGGCGGCTATCTCGACGCGGTGATCGACCGCTACCAGGAACTCGTGACCTTCGTCGCCATCGGTTATGTCAACGACAACTGGCCGCTGGTCTTCTTCGCCGCGACCGGCTCGATGCTGACGAGCTACAACAAGGCTCGCGCCGCCATGGAGACGGAGATCGACAACAAGGCCTGGCCGGATCTTCTCGAGCGGCCGCAGCGCCTCTGGATCCTCTGCGTCGCCTTGCTCGGCACCTATTCCCTGCCATGGCTCCTGAGCGGCATCCTCATCCTGCTCGGCGCCCTGACGCATTTCACGGCGCTGCAGCGCTTCGTCCGGGCCAAGCGCATGCTGCAGGCCGAGGATGGCGTCCTGCGTTAGGCCGTGACGGACGGGGTTGCATCGGGGAGTTCGCAGCCCAGGGTGGTGGGACCGGGCCAAACGTGGCACGTTTCGAGGACGGGTGGGTAACAGTTCGCGCGGCCGGAAGCGGGGAGCGGCGGCGCGAGCGCGCGAAACGGGAAGCCCAACATGAACGCCAGCACGTCCCCTGCCGAAGGTCACGACGCCCGATCGGCTTCATCGGGCCGGAAAGCCTATTTGATTGGCAGCGGCATCGCGTCCCTTGCCGCGGCCGCCTACCTCATCAAGGAGGGAGGCTTTGCGGGCGGCGACATCACCATCTTCGAAGAGTCCGAGCGCTATGGCGGCAGCCTCGACGCCAGGGGCGATCCTGAGGACGGCTATTCCATGCGCGGCGGCCGCATGTTCGAAGAAAAATTCAACTGCACCTACGATCTCCTCTCCTTCATCCCCTCGATCAGCGACCCGGCCAAATCGGCCAAGCAGGAGCTGATGGAGTTCCACCAGGAGTTCTTCTGGAACGACAAGGCGCGCCTCGTGGCCGAGGGGGCGATCGTCGACGTGGCGAATCTGGGCTTCAGCGAGACGGATCGGCTGAACCTCGTCGAACTCTGCGCGACGCCGGAAGCCCTGCTCGGGGTGAAGACGATCGAGCAATGGTTCAGGCCCGACTTCTTCAAGAGCAATTTCTGGTTCATCTGGTGCACGACCTTCGCGTTCGAGCCCTGGCACAGCGCGGTGGAGTTCAAGCGTTACTGCCTACGCTTCACCCACCTGTTCTCGACCATCGACACCATGGCCGGGATCTATCGCACGCAATTCAACCAGTATGACGCGATGGTGAGGCCGATCATCCGCTGGCTGACCGACCACGGGGTCAAACTCGTGATGGGCACCGAGGTGACCGATATCGATGTGGCGATCGAGGGCGGCGAGAAGACCGCCACGCGCCTCCATTATTCGCAAGGCGGCGAAAGCCACGTCCTGCCACTGCGTCCCGACGATCTGGTTTTCGTCACCAATGGCAGCATGACGGCGGACACCTCCTACGGCTCCAACACCGCCGCGCCCGTCCTGCGGACCGAAAAGTCCGGCGGTTCATGGAAGCTCTGGGAGAAGCTGGCGGCGAAGAGCGAGGATTTCGGGCGTCCCGCGGCATTCTGCTCCGACATCGACAAGTCGAAATGGGAATCCTTCACCGTCACCGCCCGGGATTCGACCTTCTTCGATCTTCTGGAGGCCTTTTCGGGCAGCCTGGCCGGAAAAGGCGGCCTCGTCACCGTGAAGGATTCGAACTGGCTGCTCACCGTCGTGCTGAACCATCAGCCGCACTACTACGAGCAACCGAAGGATGTCTGGGTCTGGTGGGGCTATGGCCTGTTTCCCGATCGCCCCGGCAACTTCGTGCACAAGCCGATGGCCGACTGCACGGGCGAAGAAATCCTCACCGAGCTGCTGTCCCATTTGAGGTTCACCGAGAAGGCGCCGCATATCCTGCGCACATCCAGGGTCATCACCGCGATGATGCCCTACATCACCAGCCAGTTCATGCCCCGGACCGGCAAGGACAGGCCGAAGGTGATTCCGGAGGGTTCACGGAACCTGGCCTTCATCGGCCAGTATTGCGAAGTCCCGGACGACGTGGTGTTCACCGTCGAATATTCGGTTCGCTCCGCACAGATGGCCGTGTTCGGTCTGCTGGGTTTGGCCAGGCCCGTCTCACCCTTCTACAAGGGCCAGCACGATCCCAGGGTGCTGTTCGACGCCCTCAAGATGTTGCATCGGAAATAGGATCGCTCGCGTCCTCGGCACATTTGCCGGCACCGGGATCCGCTGCGGGGAAGGCCCTGGCCGCCAGCTCGCGCGATGCCGTTTCGATGCGCAGCGAGACCGCGTCGAAAAGCTGGTTTCGCGGCAGCCCGGGCGGGATCGCCGGCAGGATCTCGACCTTGATCGTTCCGGGATACCGGATCAGCCGCGGCCGCCAGAAGCAGCCTGAATTGAGCGCGATCGGCACGCAAGGCACCCCCAGCGCCTGGTAGAGCGCGGTGAAGCCGCGCTCGTAGCGGAAGCCGAAGCCGGCATCGGGCGGCCGGCGCGTCCCCTCGGGGAAGACCAGCAGCGATTGCCCGGCCGCCACCCGCTCTCTCGCCCTCGCCGAGAGCCGCAGGAAGCTCTCGGCACTGCGCTTGCGCGCCACGGCGATGTGCTGCAGGCGCCAGACGATCCAGCCGACGATCGGCGTCAGCAGCAGCTCGCGCTTGACGATGGCGGCGGGCCCGCCGAGCAGCATCGGCAGCACCACGCTGTCCCAGGCCGATTGGTGCTTGCTGGCGTAGAGCACGGGCCCCTGCGGTGCAGGCTCGGCCCGGATCACCTCGTAGCGCACGCCGCAAATCACCTTCAGCAGCCAAAGACTCGTCCGCAGATAGGAGTGGAACACCGCGCGCACGATTCGTCGCGGCAAGACGATGAAGGGCAGAAGCGGACTATAGAGTGCGCCGAGCACGACCAGAGCGAAGAAACAGAGATAGGAGCGCAGGATGACACTCGGCGTCGGCGGTGGAAGTATCATTGAAACGCTTTGCCCCCCCGATGGGCGATCTGCTTTCAGTTGCGGCACTATGCCGGCTCGCAAATAGCGCAACGCCTCGACACAGTCTTCCGCATATGCTTATAGCAGCCCTGTTTCAGCCGAGTGCGCTACAAAATCATGACGACCGAATCGAAACCCGCCCCCGAGATCGTGGAGCGGCTGCTTGATCTTGTGGCCAAGGAAGGCATGGTCGACCGCGACAAGGTCAAGCTCGATGCTGAACTTGACACGCTCGGCGTCAAATCAGCCGACGTGGTGATGATCCTCGTCGCCATCGAAGACGAGTTCGGCACCTATATCGCGATCGATTCCGAACTCTCCGAGGTGAAGACTGTCGGGGAACTGGTGAGCCTGGTCGCCGCCCGCATCGCTGCGACGGCCTAAGTGCCGGCGGCCCGGGATGTCGTCATCACCGGCATGGGCTGCGTCACCGCGCTCGGCCGTGGCGTCCCCCGGCTTTGGGACGCCTGCCTGTCCGGCACGAGCGGCGTGAAGCCGATCGCCCTCGCGCATTCGCCGCGCCAGCGCATCCATGCCGCCGCTCATGATCCCGAATTCGACGCCAGCGATCTCGTCAGTCCCGACCTGGCGCGCCAGATCGACCGGTTCTCGGCCCTGGCGCTCGTGGCGGCGCACGAGGCCATCGGGCAGGCCGGGCTTTCGCATGAGCCGCCGCTCGGCGAGCGCACCGCCGTGATCATCGGCTCCGGAATCGGGGGCGCTGCGAGCGTCGATAGCGGCGCCTACGGCTTCTATGTCAGCCAGGCGCGCCCCGACCCGCTGAGCGTCGCCAAGATGATGCCCAACGCGGCCGCCTCCCATGTCAGCATGCGCTTCGGAGCGACGGGCCCCTGTTTCTGCGTGGCGAGCGCTTGCGCCTCGGCCGCCCAGGCCATTGGCCTCGGCCTGCAGCTCATTCGCTCGGGCGCCGTCGATATCGCCATTGTCGGCGGCAGCGAGGCCCTGCTCACCCCGGCCGGTTTCCACGCATGGGAAGCCCTGCGTGTGATGACGCCGACGCTCTGCCGCCCCTTTGCGGCGGACAGGAACGGCATGGTGCTCGGCGAAGGGGCCGGCATCCTCGTACTGGAATCCGCTGCGTCGGCCCAGCGGAGGAAGGCCCCGGCGCTGGCGACGCTCGCGGGCTACGGCACCAGCAGCGATGCCGGCGACCTGCTGCGCCCGGACCCGCTCGGGGGCGCGCGGGCGATGCGGCTCGCCCTCGCTGATGCGGGCCTGCAGCCCCACGACATCCAGCACGTCAACGCTCACGGCACCGGCACGATCGCCAACGACTTTGCCGAGGGCCAGGCGCTGGCCGCGGTCTTCGGCGAGGACCTGCCGGCGATCGCCGTGACCTCGACGAAACCGGTGCACGGTCACGCGCTCGGCGCGGGCGGCGCCCTCGAATTGATCGTCGCGATCATGTCCTTGGCCGACCAGACCGTCGTGCCGACCCTGAACCACACCATGACGGATGCGAGGATACCGCTCGATATCGTCACGGCGCGGCGCCCCGCGCCGCTGAAGGCGGTGATGTCGAACTCGCTGGCCTTCGGCGGGATCAACGCCTCGCTCATCGTCAGCCTGGCGCATTAGGCTCCGGGGACATCGCATGGCGAACGACGACACGACCCTGGTACCGCAAGCGGACGTTCCCCTCGCCACGGTCGGGCCGATCGCGGTCTGCGCCAGCCGCGAGGAGGTCGACGAATGGTGCGCGACGCTCGACCTGCCGCCCGCCGGCGAGGCCTTGCCCTTCACCTATCCCATTCGCTGGCTGACGCATGGTAGCGTCCGCGCGGCGCTGGTCTCGGCCCTGGCCGGGCGCATTCCGGTCCATCAGGCCCAGAGCTTCCACTACCGGCGCAGCCTGCTGATCGACGAGACGCTGACCCTCCGCGTCTCGATCTTCGACCGGGGCGGCGCGCGACGGCAATTGCATCTCCGCGGCTCCGTCTTCGCCGAAGACGGAGCCTGCGTCCTGGAGATGCGAAGCGAGATCGCCACCATCGGCAAGCTGGAGGCCGCGCCGGCATGAGCCAGGCCTTTTCGCAAGGCGAGCTCTTGCCGGAGCGCCTCGTCGCGGCGAAGACCGCAGCGCATGTGCGCGACTACGCGCGCCTTTCAGGAGACGACAACCCGCTCCACCTCGACGACGGGATCGCGATCGCCGCCGGGCTGCCCGGCCGCCCTCTCCACGGGATGATGCTGATGGCGTGGGTCGAGCCCCTGGTCGCGGCCTGGCGCCCCGACGTCTTCATCGCGGAGGCCGAACTGCGCTTCATGCGGCCCGCTTTGGTCGAGCAGCCGCTCCGGCTCTCCGGCAAGGTCGCGAAAGTGACCTCTCCCTCCGGTGACGAGGCGACCGTCCGGGTTCTCTTTCGCGACCTGTCCGGGGCGGTTCTCGCCCTCGGCCACACCAGATTGGTCCGGCCCCCTCCAGCCTCGGCTAGCGCGGCCGCGTCCCCCTTTGCCGGATCTCGTTGAAGGCGATCACCACCGCGAAGCAGACGACGCCCAGGATGAGCGTGAAGGCGGCGCCGCCGAAGGTCATGGCCGGGCCGAATGCCAGGACATGGCGATAGCCGGTGTAGAGACCGAGTATCAGCGAGGCCACGACGAGAAGCGGCAGGCCTCCCGGCAGGCGCAGCAGGCGGAACCGCGGATTGCGGCGCCAGACGGGCTCGACGAAGACGCCGAACGGCAAGGTCGCGGCGTTGATGACGAGACAGACCAGGCCCGCGATCGCCAGAAACACCAGCGCAAGAACAATGGTGACCGCGTAAAACCAGCGGTCGATCCGCACCGGCGCCGCAACTCCGAAGATGGAATAGGCCCCCGTGAACACGCGCGCGTGCCAAGCACTGGCAACTCGCACGCGGCTCGCGTCGCTGGAATACATCGTCGAATCGCTTTTGTCGAAAACATGGCAGAATTGGGATTGTCGTAACGGCGGCTCTTCGTTATTGCAATAAAGATCGAAGCATTTTTCTAACCATGCCGATGCTTCGAAGCATATCCAGGCTCTCAAAACTGGTTAGTTGGATAGGCGTTCCGGCGGTGGTTCTGGATTGAGTTGTCTGGAATGACGTCTACCGGCCTTGACCGCGCCCTGGTTTCGCAACGCCGCCTGACTTATCTGCGAGCCAAAAGTCTATTTGGACGTTTCCGCCGGCTTCCGCCGCATCATTTGCTGCGTGATTTCGCACGCGTCATGCGACTTCACGCCGGGCGTGGCCGGACACGCCAAGTTACGTTGCGCGATGAGCGGATCGTCATCACTCTCTCGACGATCCCCGAGCGTCTGCCGGGCATCGTTCCCGTCCTGCGCAGCCTGCTCGACCAGAGCTGCCCGGCCGACCGGATCATCCTGGCGCTTCCCGAGACGTCGCGTCGAAGCGGACTGCCCTACCCTGCTCCCAAGGGACTTCCAAAGGGCATCGACATCCTGCGCTGCGAGGATATCGGGCCAGCGACCAAGCTGCTGCCGACGCTGAAGGCCGAGCCCGATTCCGTCATCATCACCGTCGATGACGACGTCATCTATCCGTTCAATTTCGTCGAGACCCTGCTCGCCGCCCATCGCCGGCGCCCCGCTGCCGTCGTCGGGCTGCGCGGCTGGCAGGTCCAGGCCGGCAAGGATTCGCGCGAGACCCGCCATGCCTTTTCCTGCGCCATCGCGCGCGATCAGCGCGTCGATGTCCTGCTCGGATCCTGGGGCTATCTGCTGCCCCCGCATGTACTCGACCAGGACGTCCACGAGATCGAACTGGCGCCGGAGCGGGCCCTATGGGTCGACGATGTCTGGATCGCGGGGCACCTGGCCAAGCGCGGCATCGAGCGCTGGGTCGTCAAGGGCGACAGCCTGCCGATCGAGACGCCGCTCTCGCTGAAGGCGTCGCTGAACCGCGGCGTCAACAATTGCGGCCGGAACGAGCGCATGGCCGTCGAAATGTTCGGCAACTGGTGGACCGGCCCGGGATTGCGGCCTGCCGGCACGGAGCCGAAGGCCTCATCCGAATAGCGTGAGTGAAGAGCTTTGACATCGACCGGTCTGATCGTTCCCGTCATCATTTGCGGCGGCGCGGGCTCGCGCCTCTGGCCGGCCTCGCGCGAATCCTTTCCGAAGCAGTTCATCGCGCTGCTCGGCGAGCAGTCGATGTTCCAGAAGACGCTGGCGCGCGTCACCGGCCCGCTCTTTGCGGCCCCGCTCGTCGTCACGCATGAGGATTTCCGCTTCCTCGTCGCCAGCCAGATGATGCAGCTGGGCATCGAGGGCCATATCCTGCTCGAGCCGGCCCGCCGCGATTCCGGCCCCGCCATCGCCGCCGCGGCCGCCTTCGTCGAGGCGCATCATCCGGGCGCGAGCATGATGGTGCTGCCCTCCGACCACCTGGTGATGGACGAGACCGCCTTCTGCGCCGCCGTGAGCCGGGGCAGCGTCGCCGCGCAGGATGGCCGGATCGTCACCTTCGGCATGATCCCCGACCATCCGGCGACCGGCTACGGCTATATCGAGGCCGGGCCGGACAGCCATCCCGGCGTCAAGACAGTGACCCGCTTCGTCGAGAAGCCCGATGCAGAGACGGCGGCGCGCTATATCAAGGACAGCCATCTCTGGAATAGCGGCATGTTCCTGTTCCGCAGCGACGCCTTCCTGGCGGAGCTCGCCGGTTTCGAGCCGGAGATCGTCCAGGCCGCCTCGGCTGCAGTCGCGGGCGCGAAGGAGGATCTCGGCTTCTCGCGGCTGGACGCAAAAGCCTTCGCCGGGGCGCCGAAGAAATCGATCGACTATGCGCTGATGGAGAAGACGGCGCTCGCCAGCGTGGTGCCCGCCGCCTTCGGCTGGTCGGATGTCGGCAACTGGTCCAGCGTCTGGGAGGCATCCGGGCAGGACGACAGGGGCAATGCCAGCCATGGCGCCGTCGAGCTCGTCGACAGCCGCAACAGCTATGCCCAGACCAGCGGGCCGATGACGGTGCTGGTCGGCATGGAGGATGTCGTCGTGGTGGTCGAGGACGACGCCGTCCTGGTCGCCCAGCGCGGCAAGGCCGAAGCGGTCAAGGGTGCCTTCGAGGCGCTGAAGGCGCGCCATCATCCCAGCGTCGTCTCATCCCGCCGCGTCTATCGGCCCTGGGGCTATTACCAGACGCTCGATCTCGGCACGCGCTTCCAGGTCAAGCGCATCCTCGTCGATCCGGGACAGAAGCTCTCGCTGCAGAGCCATCGCCACCGCGCCGAGCATTGGGTCGTCGTCCAGGGCACGGCCGAGGTCACGCGCGACGCGGAAATCGTGCTGCTGCGCGAGAACGAATCGATCTATCTGCCGCTCGGCTGCGTCCACCGCCTCGTCAATCCCGGCAAGATCCCGCTCGAGATCATCGAGGTCCAGTCCGGCAGCTATCTGGGCGAGGACGACATTATCCGCTACGAGGACATCTACGCGCGCGTCTGAGCGACCATGCGCGTGGAGGAGGCGATGCCCGACCGCGCCAGCGCAACCCTGCGGCTGTTCCTGAACATTTGCGCGGCGCTCTGTCTCGCCGCGATCATGGCCACGCCCCTCTCGGCGCAGACGAAGATCGTCGACCATCTCGGCGTTCCCGGACCGATCCGGTTCGACGGCACGGATTTTGAGCTGGCCTGGAGCACGCGAACCGGGGCTGGATACGTCAAGCAGGAATATCTGCCGAAGGGCCAGTCGCCCCAGACCTATACCCGCATGGTGATGGTCGAGGCACTGGCCGGCAATACGACCCCTCTCGACGCCGCTTCCGCCCAGATGAAGAGCCTGAACCAGCGCAAGGCGAACGACCCGCTCGTCAATATGAGCGTCATCAAGAACGACAAGACCGGCGAGGTCCTTCTCGATTTCATCGTCAGTGCGAAGAACGAGCGTGGCGAAACCATCGTCGAATGGAACGCCTATCGCTATGCCGGCCGCGGACGCGCGGGGCTGCTGCTATTCGCGATCAGCCATCGCGCCTATGGCAGCCAGGATGCGCGCGCCTTCCTCGCCGAGCTGAAGCAGAAGCGCCCGGCGCAGATCGACAGCCTCGCCAAAGCGTCGCTGCCGGACATCAGGCCGGTTCGCTAGGCCGTCAGAGCCTCGCGCTTCAGGCCGAACTCCCGCCCGGGGATCGAGGACAGCAGCGCGCGCGTATAGGCGTGCTGCGGATTGCCAAAGACCGAGCCGATCGGGCCGGCCTCGACCACCTCTCCGCTTTTCATGACCGCGACCAGATCGCAGACCTGGGCCGCGACGCGCAGGTCATGCGTGATGAAGACGATCGAGAGGCCGAGGCGCTGGCGCAGCTCGGCAAGCAGCTTCAGCACCTGCGCCTGCACCGAGACGTCAAGCGCCGAGACCGGCTCGTCGGCGACGAGGACGTCCGGCTCCAGCGCCAGTGCCCGGGCAAGGCCGATCCGCTGGCGCTGGCCGCCGGAGAATTCGTGCGGGTAGCGGTCGGTCGAGGCCGGATCGAGCCCGACCAGCGTGAACAGCTCCCTGGCACGGGCCAGGGCCTGCGCGCGCGGCATGCCGTGGACGACCAGGCCCTGCGCCACAAGTTCGCCCGCCTTGCGGCGCGGGTTGAGCGAGGCGAAGGGATCCTGGAACACCATCTGGATATGGCGCGTTTCGGCCCGCATCTCCTCGCGCGTCAGGCATGCCAGGTCGCGGCCGTTCAGCCGGATCTCGCCGCTTTCCGGGTCGATCAGGCGCACGAGGCAGCGCGCCAGCGTCGATTTCCCCGAGCCCGATTCACCGACGATACCGAGCGTGCCGCCCTTGGGCAGCACCAGCGACACGTCCTTGACCGCATGGGTGACGCGCTGCCCGCGCCCGAGGAAGCCGCCGGTCCGGTAGGTCTTCGAGACGTGGTCGATGGTCAGGATCGGCTCGGGCGAAAGCGGCCGCGGCGGCGGCGCCTTGAGCGGCGGCACCGCTGCGATCAGCTGCCGCGTATAGGCATGCTGGGGATGTTCGAGCACGTCGCTCGCGGCGCCCGCCTCGACGACGCGGCCCTGGCTCATCACGGCCACGCGGTCGGCGATCTCGGCCACCACCCCGAAATCATGGGTGATGAACAGCACCGCCGTGCCCTTGCGCTTCTGCAGGTCGCGAATGAGTTCGAGGATCTGCGCCTGCGTCGTCACGTCGAGCGCGGTCGTCGGCTCGTCGGCGATCAGCACCTTCGGATCGAGCGCCAGCGCCATGGCGATCATGGCGCGCTGGCGCTGGCCGCCGGAGAGCTCGTGCGGATAGGCTTTCGCCGCCAGCGCCGGCTCGGGAATGCGCACCTCTTCGAGCAGGCCGAGCACGCGCGCTTTGACCTCGTCGGCGGGCAGCTCGGCATGGATCTCGAACATCTCGCCGATCTGGTCGCCGATCGTGCGCAGCGGGTTGAGCGCCGTCATCGGCTCCTGGAAGATCATGGCGATGCCGGCGCCGCGCACCTTGCGCATCTCCGCTTCGCTGATCGCGGCGAGGTCGCGCCCCTCGAACAGCACGCGGCCGCCATCGATCGCGACGCCGCCCGGCAGAAGCCGCATGATCGCATTGGCGGTCATCGACTTGCCCGAGCCGGATTCGCCGACGATGCACAGGATCTCGTTGGCGGCGACCGAGAGCGTCACCTCCTTCATCGCGTGCGAGCGGTCGGCGCCAGGCGGCAGCCGCACGCTCACGCCGTCGAGGGTCAGGATCGCGCTCATCGGCCCCTCAGCCTCGGATTGAGGGCGTCGTTGAGCCCCTGCCCGACCAGCGAGACGGCGAGCACCGTGATCAGGATCGCGATTCCGGGAATGGCCGAGACATACCATTGAACGCGAAGGACATCGCGGCCGACGCCGATCAGGTTGCCCCAGGACGCGACATTGGGGTCGGAGAGCTTGAGGAAGGCGAGCGCGCTCTCGAGCAGGATCGCGATCGCCATCACGACGCTGGCATAGACGATGACCGGCGGCAGCGCGTTGGGCAGGATCTCGCCGAAGATCAGCTTGACGTCCTTCATGCCCAGCGTGCGCCCGGCCTGGACGAACTCACGGCTGCGCAGCGACAGGAACTCGGCGCGTGTCAGCCGGGCCGAGGCCGGCCATGAGACGATGCCGATGGCGACCGTGACCGTGGTGATGGTCGAGCCGAAGACCGCGACGAGCACGAGCAGCAGCAGGAAGTTCGGCAAGGTCTGGAACGCCTCGGTGACCCGCATCAGGGCGGTGTCGACCGCGCCGCCGTAATAGCCGGCGAAGGCGCCAATGGTGATGCCGATCAGGATCGAGATCGCCGTCGCGACCAGCCCGATCAGCAACGAGATCCGCGCGCCATGGAAGATTTGCGCGGCGATGTCGCGGCCGGAATTGTCGGTGCCGAGCAGGAAGCGCGGATTGCTGAACGGCCAGATCAGCGGCCGCCCGGCCAGCGCCAGCGGATCGCGCGGATAGAGCCAGTCGGCCGTCAGCGCCATCGCCAGCACGAGCAGCAGCAGGACGAGGCCGATGATCGCCGGCGGGCTGCGGAAATAGAGCTTCAGAACCTGCATGCTCAGGTTCCCGTCGTGATGCGCGGGTCGAGCCGCGCATAGAGCAGGTCGACCACGAAATTGACCGTGATCACCAGCAGGGCCGAGACGAAGACGATGCCGAGCAAGGTGTTGAGATCGCGCTGGACGACCGATTCATAGGCGAGCCGGCCGAGCCCCGGCAGCGAGAACACGCTCTCCACCACGACCGAGCCGCCGAGCATCGTGCCGGCCTGCAGGCCGATCAGCGTCACCATCGGCAGGAGCGCGTTGCGCAGCACATGGCGCACGACGACGCGCGTCTCGTCCATGCCCTTGGCGCGGGCGGTGCGGACGAAATCGAGATTGAGCACTTCAAGCATCGAGCCGCGCATGATCCGCAAGTAGATCGCCAGATAGAACAGGCCGAGCGTCAATGTCGGCAGCACCAGATGCTGCGCGATGTCGAGCGTGCGGCGGAACCCCGAATAGGCGACCGTAATGTCCTCGAACCCGCCGGCGGGCAGCCATTGCAGATAGATCGAGAAGACGACGATCGCCATCAGCCCGAACCAGAAGGTCGGCATGGCGTAGAAGATCAGCCCGAGCGTCGAGATCAGGGTGTCGGGCCATCTGTTGACGCCGCGTGCCGCGACCACGCCGAGGATCAGCCCGAAGAAGAATGCGAAGGACAGTGAGGCCGTCATCAGCAGCACGGTCGCCGGCAGCCGCTCGGCGATCACGGTCGCGACCGGCTTGCCATAGATCGCTGAGAAGCCGAGATCGAGCCTGACCAGCCGCCACAGATAATTGCCGAGCTGGGCCCAGACCGAGAGGTCGAGCCCGTAGAACTCGCGCAATTGCCGGGCGGTCTCGGCATCGCCGCCGCCCATTTGCGCCATCATCGCGTCGACCGTGTCGCCGGGCGCGAATTGCAGCAGCAGGAACACGCCGATCAGGATCAGGATCAGCGTCGGGATCGAGGCGGCGAGCCGCCGCCCCGCAAGAGCTAGGACGCGCATGGGAATGGGCCGAATGGAACTGCAGCGGCGGGCGTGAGTCTCACTCCGCCAGCCAGAGATCGTGCCATGAGCTCGAGCCCCAGCGCGGCGTGTTGGAATGGTTGCGGGCCTTGGCGCTGATCGCGGTCAGGAAGATCTGCTCGATCGGCGTCCAGATCGGCAGCTCTGTGTTGGCGCGGCGCACGAACTCGCCATAGAGCGCCTTGCGCTTGGCCGGGTCGACCTCGGTCGCCGCGTCGTCGATGATCTTGTCGATCGTCGGATCGGTCCAGTCCCATTGATTGGTCCATGGCGCGCCCTTCGGTTGGCCCGAACGATACCACACCGTCGTCGAGACGGCCGGATCGTTGCGATACTGGTGCCAACCGGTGGCGAGGTCGAAGGCATGGTCGTCATAGACCTGCTTCAGGAAGCCGCCGCCATCATTGCGCACGATCTCGACACGGATGCCGACATTGGCGAGCGACTGCTGGATGAAGGTGGCGAAGAGCGAGATGTCCTCGCCCCAGGGCGCCGGCAGCAAGCGTAGCGAGAAGCGCGTGCCGCCCGCACCGGCCTTGAAGCCGGCCTCGTCGAGCAGCTTGGCGGAAAGCGCCTTGTCGAACGGATATTGCGGGCCGTTGTCGGCCGGATAGAAATCCGTCGAGACGGAAGGGACCGGGCCGGTGCCGACCTTGGCGAAGTCGCCGAGGAAGTTCTCGATGAAGAACGGGATGTCCAGCGCATGCGCGATCGCGCGCCGGACGCGGATATCGGCGAGCTCCTTGCGGCGGAAATTGAACTCCACCGTGTTGGTGCGGGCATTGCCCTCGTTGCCCTTGGTCGAGACGATGAAGCGCGGATCCTTGCCGAGGCGCGCCGAGTCCGAGATCGTCAGGCCCGAGAACGGGCTGTAATGGATCTGCCCCGCCTCCATCTGCGCCGCGGCGGCGGCGCGGTCGGTGACGACGCGCCAGACGATGCGGTCGAGATAGGGCGCGTTCGGCCGCCAGTAATTCTCGTTGCGCTCGGCGATGACGTGCTGGCCGCGCTCATAGGTCACGAACTTGAACGGGCCGGTGCCGATCGGCGCGAGATTGATCGGGTTCTGGCGGATGTCGCCCTTGCCCTCGTAGAGATGGCGCGGCGAGACATAGCCGAGATCCGGCAGTGCCCGCAGCAGCAGGTTCAGCGGCATCGGGCGCTCATAGCGGAAGACCGCGGTGAGCGGGTCGGGCGTGTCGACGGCGGTGAGGAAGAGCTGCAGCGTCGTGCCGTAGTTCAGGATCTTCTTCCACATCTCCATCGTCGTGAACTGCACGTCGGCGGAGGTGAAGGGCTTGCCGTCATGCCAGGTCACGCCCTGGCGCAGCTTGAAGGTGATGGTCTTGCCGTCGGGCGAGGCCTCCCAGCTTTCGGCGAGCACGCCGACCGGCTGGCCATTGGCGTCGAGGTCGACGAGCTGCTCCTGGATCTTGCCGCCGATGATGTAGACGCCGGTCGAGGCCTGGAGGCTGGGATTGAGCTGGCGCTGCTCGGCCCCGTAATGGACCGTGAAGACGCCGCCCTTGCGCGGCGTCTTCTGGGCGAAGGAGCGCATCGGGAACAGCACGCTGGAGGCGATGGCGGCGCTCGTCATCAGCGCGGCGCGGCGGGTCATGTCCATGGACGATCTCCTTGATCCGGCCTGCATGGCCGGCACGATGTGGTCGTAGCAACGCCCCGTCAAATCGACGGGGCCGATCGCGAAACGGGGGCGCCGCGCTATTGCGGCAGGAAACTCACGATCACGCCGTTGCCGGCGCTCGCCGGAGCGCTGACGGCCTCGCCATGCGTGACGGCGACCGGGCCAAGCGCCGCGGCCGCGCCCTCGATATCCGAGCTCGCCAGCACGACGGCGGCGGCCCCGCCGGTCGCGGCGCCGTCGCGCACGGCGGCGGGATAGCGCGCGGCAAAGCCGGCTTCGTCATAGAACAGAAAATCGGCGCGCTTGCCGCCCGAGGGCACGAGCCAGCCATCCTCCTGCTGCTTCGCCGGCTCGTCGATCAGCCGGCCGAGATGCTCGGCCGCCGCCTTCGGATCGGCCGCCAGCACTTCGACGCGGATGATGCGGCTCGCGCCATTGGCATGCGTTTGCAACTCGGGAATCCAGACCGTGTCGCGGGTCAGATGCTGGCAGGCGAAGATGCGCAAGCCCCCGGGGCTCTCGTCGAGCGGCCAGCGGAAGACGTTGAACCTGGCTTCGCCCGTACCGCCGTTCGGCAGCTCGACCGGGCGGCCGAAATGCACCGGACCCAGCGCCGCGAGCCCACGGCTCTTGAGCTCCTCCGCGCCGGCGGCGGCATCGTCGGTGGTGAAGGCGGCGCGTTCGAGCCCCTCGCGGTTCTTGAGATAGTCGCGGGTCGGCTTGTTCTGCTCGGTCTCGGTCAGCACGCCGAGCAGCTCGAGATAATCCTCGCCGAACATGATCGTGTAGTTGCCGGTGCCGAGGATCGGCGAATGCGTGCCGCGCGGCGAGACGGTGAAGCCGAGGCTCTGCCATTGCCGGGCCGAGGCGTCCAGGTCGCGGACGGTGACGACCACATGGTCGAGGCCGAGAATATGCTTGAGCGGCATGACGCCCCCTTGTGACAAGAACCCGATACCTGTGAGTTCATCCGAATGGAGAGCGGGGCGCAACGGCCTCGTCGTGACGATTCCGGCATCCCACGCTGCACCGCACACATAGCGTCGGGAGAATAGTCATTTCAATAGCTTGGGAATGGACGCGCGAATTTGGAAGATTATGCTCGAGTTATCTTCAACTTATAGAAAATCCTTCTTCATCGGCATATCCAGCCGAACAAGCCTACTTGCGACCGGAGCGTCCTGGCGGCAAGGATGGCGCGCAGACCGCTGACAGGACCGTTGGCAACCTTCCGAAAGACCGCTGATGACCACCTCGCCCTCCGTCACCTGGCCGCCCTCGCTCTGGGCCGCGACAGCCCGGCCCGGCCCGGAACTCGCAGCGCTCGCGGGCGAGATCAGCGCCGATGTCGTGGTGATCGGCGCCGGCTTCACCGGCCTGTCGACGGCGATCCATTTGCGCGAGGCCGGCGTCGAGGTCGTGGTGCTGGAAGCGGCCGAGCCCGGCTGGGGCGCTTCGGGGCGCAATAACGGGCAGGTCATCCCGACGCTGGCCGGGCACGATCCCTCCGCCATGGTGAAACGTCATGGCGAGGCTGGCGAACGGTTCAACGCGGTGCTGCGCGACAGCGCCCAGTATCTCTTCGACCTCGTCCGCAAATACGACATCCCGGCAGAGGCCGAGCAGGCCGGCTGGGTCCAGCCGGTGCATTCGCCGGGCCGGTTCAAGCTCGCCGAGAAGCGGGTGAAGGAGTGGTCGGCGATCGGCGCGCCGGTCGAGCTTCTCGACCGTGAAGCCACCGCCGGGATGCTCGGCTCGGACGCCTGGTTCGGCGGCTTCTGGAACCGCACCGGCGGCCATATCAACCCGCTGGCGCTGACCCGTGGCCTCGCCGAGGTCGCCCTAAGACTCGGCGCCGTCATTCATGCCCGCTCGCCGGCGACCTCCATGACCCACGCGAACGGCCGCTGGACCGTGAAGACGCCGAAAGGCGCGGTCACGGCGCGCGCCCTGGTGCTCGCCACCAACGCCTATACCGGCGAGTTCGAGCGCGACCTCGCCCCGGAGATCGCGAGCGAGGTCATTCCGGTCCTGTCCTGGCAAATGGCGACGACGCCGATCAGCGACAATGTCGCCAGGACCATCATCCCGGACCGGCAGGCCATGTCCGACACCCATCGCGAGCTCTATTTCGCTCGCTGGGACGCGCGCAGCCGGCTGGTCACCGGCGGGGCCGCAATCTTCCCGGGCGAGGGCGGCGCCAATCTCCGCCCGCAGGTCGCCGCGCGGCTGAAGCGTCTCTGGCCGCAGATCGGCGACGTGACGTTCGACTATGTCTGGTCCGGTTATGTCGGCATGACGCCGGACAAGCTGACTCGGCCACAGGTCCCGGGCTTCCCCCGCATCCACCGGCTGGGGCCGGACGGCTTCGCCTGGGTCGGCTGCAACGGCCGGGCGGTGGCGCTCTCGATCTCGCTCGGACGCGAGCTCGCCCGTGCGACGCAAGGCGCGCCGATCGAGACGCTCGGCCTGCCGCTGTCGGAGCCGAAGCCGCAGCCCTTCCGCGATGTCGTGCGCAGGATCGCGCCCTTCGCCCTCCCGCTCTATCGCCGACTCGACGCGGCCGAGATCTGAATGCGAAGCCGTCTGCAGAACACGCCTAAATTTACGACTTTCGTCTAAGATTCTGCAGAATTGGCCGCGGTTTCAGAACATGATTGCGCGAGGAGCGCGACCTGCCCGCTTGTGCGGCGGCGCGGGCGGTCCCATGCCCGTTTTGCATGCAAACCGGCATTGAAGGAGCCGGCGACCGCATGCCATGCTTTTGTCCCGGGAGGAACAAAAGCATGGCCGTGCTGCCGAAAGCCGACATCGTCCTGACCAACGGTCCGGTCTATCTCGGTCTCAAGGAAGGCTATGCCGGCGCCATCGCGCTCTGGTCCGGAAAGGTTCTGGCGACCGGGACGCCCGCCGAGATCGAGCCGCTGATCGGGCCTGCCACCAAGGTCATCGACCTTAAGGGCCGCATGGCGACGCCTGGCCTCTACGAGGCGCATCTGCATTTGCTGCCGCTCGGCCTGGCGATGATGGAGCTCGATATCCGGCCGCGATACGTGCGCACGCTGGACGACCTGCTCGACATGATCGCCAGGCGCGCCGCCGAGGTGAAGCCGGGCCAGTGGATCCTGGCGCGCGGCTATGACCATTTCGAGCTGGACGTGAAGCGGCATCCGCACCGCACCGAGCTTGACCGCGCCGCGCCCGACAACCCGGTTTATATCGTGCGCGCCTGCGGCCATCTCTCCGTCGCCAATTCGCTGGCGCTCAAGCTCGCCGGCATCGATGAGACGACGCCGGTGCCGGCGGGCGGCGCGATCGAGCAGGTCAATGGCTCGTTGACCGGGCTGATGGCCGAGAACGGCCGCGATCCGATCAAGAAGATCCTTCCCGATCCGACCGACGAGGAGCTCGTCGCCGCGATCGAGCGCGCCGGGCGCTATTGCAACTCCTTCGGCATCACCAGCGTCATGGACGCCGCCGTCGGCATGCGCTCGCATTATCGCGAGGTCGCGGCCTACCGGACGGCGCAGCGCAGCGGCCAGCTGCCGGTGCGCACCAATATGTGCCTACTCGGCGGCCATAACGGCATCGTCGAGGACTGCTTCGAGGATGGACTGGTCACCGGCGCCGGCGACGACTGGCTCAGCGTCGGGCCGGTCAAGATCTTCACCGACGGCTCGGCCGGCGGGCGCACCGCGGCGATGAGCGAGCCCTATCTCGGCGAGCCGGAGACCAGTGGCATCTTCTGCCTGACCGATTCAGAGATGGACGCGCTGACGCTGGACTATCACGCCAAGGGCTACCAGCTCGCCGTCCACGCGATCGGCGACGCCGCGATCGAGCAGACGCTGAACGCCATGGAAAAGGCGCTCCAGGCCCATCCCGATCCGGACCGCCGCCACCGCATCGAGCATTGCGGCTTCAACACGCCCGAGCAGATCGCGCGCATGGTCAGGCTCGGCATCGAGCCCGTGCCGCAGCCGGTCTTCCACTATGATTTCGGCGATCTCTATTTGTCCGTCATGGAGCCCGAGCGCGTCCATCCGGCCTATCCGATGCGCGACTGGATCGCGGCCGGGCTGAAGCCCGCCGCCTCCTCGGATGCGCCGGTCTGCGACGTGAACATCTGGCCGAACATCTACACGATGCTGACCCGCAAGACCTCGCGCGGCACGGTGATCGGCGCCGACCAGGCAATGACCATCGACGAGGTCATCGCCGCCTATACCGATTTCGGCGCCTATGTGAACCGCTGCGAGACCGGGCGCGGCCGGCTTCTGCCCGGCATGGCGGCCGATGTCGCGATCTATTCCCGCGACCTGTCGAAAGCGACGCCGGAACAGCTCTTGCACGAGACGCGCTGCGACCTGACCATCCTCGACGGCAAGGTCGTCTACGAGGCGGATGCATGATGGAAGCCGCGATCCGATGCTGAACCATGTCGCCTCGCGCCTCGCGCTTTCGGTGCCGGTCCTGTTCGGCGTCCTGCTCTTCGGCTTCCTGCTGCTCCAGCTCGTCCCGGCCGACCCTGCCGCGATCATCGCCGGGCCGACGGCAAGCCCGGAGCTCATCGCCCAGATCCGCACCGATATGGGGCTCGACCGGCCGATCTTCGTGCAGTTCGCCTATTACATGGCGCGCGTGCTGCAAGGCGATCTCGGCGTCTCGCTGATCTCCAACACGCGGGTCACGGACGAGCTCGCCGAGGCGATCGGCCCGACGGTCGAGCTGATGCTCGCCTGCCTCATCTGGGCGATTCCGGTCGGCATCGCGCTCGGCACCATCGCCGCCGTCAATCGCGGCCGCTTCCTCGATCGGCTGGTGATCGCGATCTCGGTCGC
The DNA here is from genome assembly GCF_051860145.1 of Allobosea sp. Classification (GTDB taxonomy): domain Bacteria; phylum Pseudomonadota; class Alphaproteobacteria; order Rhizobiales; family Beijerinckiaceae; genus Allobosea. The sequence goes on from NZ_JBHYEM010000002.1 coordinate 494,225, forward strand.
CGGCGTCTCGACCCCGGTCTTCTTCATCGGCCTGATCCTGATGCAGTATATCGGCTACCAGTGGGAGCTGCTGCCCTTCATCGGCCGCGGCGGCCCGCTCTGGAGCGCCTCCGGCCTCGCCTCGATCGCGCTGCCGGCCCTGACGCTCGGCCTGATCTTCATCGGCCCGATCGCACGCATGACGCGCACCGCGGCGCTCGAGGTCCTCAATGCCGACCATGTCCGCACCGCCCGCGCCAAGGGGCTGGCGGAACGCACGGTGATCATCCGCCATGTCCTGCGCAACGCGCTGATCCCCGTGGTGACGCTGATCGGCCTGCAGGCCGGCTATCTGCTCGGCGGCGCTGTCGTCACCGAGACGATCTATTCTTGGCCCGGCGTCGGGCGGCTCGCGGTCGGCGCGATCCTCGCCAGCGATTTTCCGCTGGCCCAGGGCGCTATCCTCGTCCTCGCCATCGCCTTCCTCGTCATCAACCTGATCGTCGACATGCTCTATGCCGCGCTCGACCCGAGGGTGCAGAAGCATGGCTGATGTCGGCATCGCCCCGGTATCCGCTCCCGCACGGCGCCGCGCCGGCTCGCCGATCTGGCGGCGCATCCTCAAGGACCGCCTCGCCTTCGCCGCCGCCCTCATTCTCGCCTTGATGGCGCTGGCCGCGTTGTTTGCGCCCTGGCTTGCGCCCTTCGACCCCTACGAGACGACGCGCCGCCCCTTCATCCCGCCATTCTGGAGCGAAGGCTCGCTGCCGCAATACTGGCTCGGCACCGACGGCCAGGGCCGCGACATGCTCTCGCGCCTGCTCTACGGCACGCGGCTGACGCTGGTGATGGGGCTCGCCTCCGTCATCATCGGCGGCGGCATCGGCGCCGTGTTCGGCCTGCTCTCGGCCTATTACCGGCGCATCGACCCCTATGTCATGCGCTTCGCCGACATCCTGCTCTCCTTCCCGGCGATCCTGCTCGGACTGGCGCTCGCCGCCGTCGTCGGGCCGGGACTCACCGCCATCGTCATCGCGCTCTCGATCGCGACGATTCCCGACGTCGCACGCATCACCCGCAGCGCCGCCGTCGTCGTCATGGGCCAGGACTACATGGAGGCCGGCCGCGCCGTCGGCCTGCCCGACCGCACGCTGATCTGGCGCTATCTCGCGCTGAACTGCCTGTCCTCGGTCTTCGTCTTCATGACGCTGCGCTTCGGCCAGATCATCCTGATCGGCGCCGCGCTCTCCTTCCTCGGCCTCGGCGTGCGCCCGCCCGAGGCCGAGCTCGGCATGATGGCCTCGCTCGGCCGCGACGCGCTGTTCTTCGCGCCGCATATCTCGCTGCTGCCGAGCCTCGCCATCATCTTCATCGTGCTCTGCGCCAACGTGCTCGGCGACGCCCTGCGCGACGTGCTCGATCCACGCCTGAGAAACACCTGAGGCGAGACACCATCACGCAAGACCGATTCCGTTCAACGAAAAGGGGAGAGTGACAGTGAACCTGACCAGACAGATCCTGGCTAAAACGGCCGTCGCCGGCATGCTCGCCGTCGCCGCCTTCGCCGGCCCGGCTTCGGCCCAGGGCTCGAATGCCAGCATCACCATCGTGCGTGAGGTCGACAGCGACCGCTACGACCCGCACCGCTCGACGGCGCGCGCCGCCTCCGAAGTGCTCTTCATGATGGCCGACACGCTGGTCTCGCTCGACCACGACATGTCGACGATCAAGCCCGGCATCGCCAAGAGCTGGACGATCTCGCCCGACGGCAAGACCTATACGTTCAAGCTGCGCGACGACGTTTCCTTTTGCGACGGCAAGAAGCTGACGGCGCAGGACGTGGTCTATTCGATCAAGCGCTGGATCGACCCGGCCACCCGCTCGCCGGTCGCCTGGCGTGCCGGCAAGATCGAGGACGTCGTCGCCACCGACGACACCACCGTCGAATACAAGCTCAAGGCGCCCTTCTCCGAACTGCTCTACCAGCTCACCCAGAGCTTCGCCGTCATCATCGACAAGGCCAATGTCGAGGCGCTCGGCGCCGATTTCGGCGTCAAGGGCTTCAACGGCACCGGCCCCTATTGCTGGGGCGACTGGAAGCCGCGCAACGAGTTCCGGCTGAAGCGCCACGCCGCCTATAAATGGGGTCCGCCGATCTACGAGAACACCGGCCCGGCCCATATCGAAGAGATCGTCTGGCGCATCGTGCCGGAGGAGAACACCCGCCTCGCCGCCGCGATGACCGGCCAGACCCAGGTCACGCAATATGTGCCCTATTCGGGCATGGCGCAGCTGCGCGCCAACAAGAACATGAAACTGGTCGAGTCGAAGGAGGCCTTCTGGACCTATTTCGTCGGCTTCAAGGTCGACAAGGAGGGCGTCAACGACCCGGCCGTGCGCAAGGCCATGGTGATGGCCGTCGACCAGAAGGCGATCGCCGATAATCTCTATTTCGGCGAGGTCGAGCCCGCCTATAGCTACATCTCGACCGAGGCGCTCGACTGGGACAAGGCGCTGACGCCGAACCTGATCAAGACCAACGTCACTGAAGCCAACAAGCTCCTCGACGCCGCCGGCTGGGTGAAGGGTTCCGACGGCTTCCGCGCCAAGGACGGCAAGAAGCTCTCGCCCATCGTCTACGGCTTCACCGGCTCGACCTGGCAGAAGCTGATGGAGGCGATCCAGGGCGACCTGCGCAAGGTCGGCGTCGACCTGCGCATCCAGCTCTTCGACGCCACCATCGCCTGGGGCAAGATGGCGACCCAGGAATTCGACATGTTCGGGATGAGCTTTCCCTACATCTCCGCCGGCGACGCGCTGAACCTGTATTTCCCGTCCACCAACGCGCCGACCCCGAACCGGATGAACTGGAAGGACCCGCAGACCGACGAGCTGCTCACCAAGGGTATCACCGCGCTCAACGACGGCGACCGCGCCGCCGCCTATGGCGAGGTGCTGAAGAAGGTGCACGAGGCCGCCGTCTGGCTGCCGCTCTATCACGAGCCGATGAAGATCGCGGCTTCCGCCAAGCTCGCCCCCTTCAAGGCCCACAACATCTATGGCTGCGGCCTCTACAAGGGCCTCGACCTGAAATTCGTGCGGTAAGGCGCGGGAAACGCCACCAGAACCCCCTTTCCCCCTGCGGGAGAGGGTTGGGGTGAGGGGTCGCGCCGCCGTCTCCGCGCTCCGACCCCGTTATCCGGAGAGGGCACGACGACCCCTCATCCGTCTCGGCTTCGCCGAGCCACCTTCTCCCGCAAGGGGAGAAGGGCAAACCCGACGCCTCGCACCACACCGGAGCCTGCCATGCCCGTCACCGTCATTCGCAACGCAAGCTGGATCGTCGCCTATGACGCCAAGGCGAAGGGCCATGTCTATTTGCGCGACGGCGACGTCGCCTATGACGGCGACCGCATCGTCCATGTCGGCGGCGGCTATCGCGGCAAGGCCGATGTCACCGTCGACGGTCGCGGCAGGATGGTCATGCCCGGCTTCGTCAACATCCACTCGCACCCCTCCTCCGAGGCGATGGCGAAGGGCTGGAACGACGAGCTCGGCAGCGCCAAGATGTATGGCACCGCGCTCTACGAGTTCATGCCGCTCTTCCGCTGCGACGCGAAGGGCATCAGGTCCTGCGCGCAGGTGACCTATTCCGAGCTGCTGATGTCCGGCGTCACCACGCTGGTCGACATGTCGGTGGCCTGGGACGGCTGGCTCGAGACCTTCAAGGCCTCGGGCCTGCGAGCAGTCTTCTCGCCGATGTACCGCTCGGCGCGCTGGTACACAGACAATGGCCATCTCGCGAAATACGAATGGGACGCCAAGGCCGGCGAGGCTGCGATGGCGGCGGCGATGAAGCTGCTCGACACGGTCGCAGCCGACGATTCAGGCCGGCTCTCCGGCATGGTCTCGCCCTCGCAGATCGACACCTGCACGCCCGAGCTGATCCAGGCCAGCCTCGCCGAGGCCGAGGCGCGCAAGCTGCCGATGCAGATCCACGCCGCCCAGAGCGTCGTCGAGTTCCACGAGATCACCCGCCGCCACGGCATGACGCCGGTCGAATGGCTGGAATCGCTCGATGTGCTCGGGCCTTTCTCGATCATCGGCCACGGCATCTTCCTCGACCACCACTCCTCGGTGAAATGGCCGGCGACCGACGATCTCGGCTGCCTCGTCGAGACCGGCACGAATGTCGCCCATTGCCCGATCGTGTTCCAGCGCCGCGGCATCGCGATGCAGAGCTTCGGCCAATATGTCGCCGCCGGCGTCAATGTCGGCATCGGCACCGACACCTATCCCCACCACATGCTGGAAGAGTTGCGCGCCGTCTGCATCGGCTCGCGCATGATGGCGGAGGACGTGTTCGACCTGCGCACCTCGGACGCCTTCAACGCCGCGACGCTGGGCAGCGCCAAGGCGCTCGGCCGCGACGACATCGGCCGCCTCGCCAAGGGCGCCAAGGCCGACATCGTGCTGGTCGACGTCACCCACCCGATGATGCGCCCGCTGCGCGATCCGATCCGCAGCCTGATCTATGCCGCGGGCGAGCGCGCCGTTACGACCGTCATCGTCGACGGCGTCACGGTCGTCGCCAACGGCAAGGTCCTGACCATGGA